>JABSOW010000027.1 GCA_013215465.1 Colwellia sp.
TTCTTTCTACGCTGCCTGCGTGGCAGTGAACATTTAGTTAAGCTTCTTTCAGCTTCGCTATTATTTCTAAGCTGCCTGCGTGGCAGTGAACAAACCTCGGCTGCAATTGATGTTGTAATCTTATTTCTAAGCTGCCTGCGTGGCAGTGAACAGTATTCAGCTATGGTTGGTGTTGTCCCGTTATTTCTAAGCTGCCTGCGTGGCAGTGAACAAACAGGATGGCATCAACCATACGTCATAACATTTCTAAGCTGCCTGCGTGGCAGTGAACACGGGCGATAAACAACAATTAGCTGAATTAGTTTTCTAAGCTGCCTGCGTGGCAGTGAACTGCATTCGCATCGGCTGAGGCGTTTTGTGATATTTCTAAGCTGCCTGCGTGGCAGTGAACAGTTTTTAAGTGGTGCGATCAACTCTAATACTTTTCTAAGCTGCCTGCGTGGCAGTGAACAAGAGAATAACAGCATAAAAATAAGTTACAACAAGCGATTAGGATAAAATATGCTTTTTACCCTTTTTTTAATCGTTAGTTATAACTTATTGTTTTACTTCCAAGTTTTTAAAGAGCAAAAATAAAGGTTAAAACTGGGGAATACTTACCAGCTTTCCTTTATTACTATGGTTTGCACTTAAACCATAGCAATTAAATACGCCTACTTGTTGATCAAGAACATCTACCTTTTTGATAAACAATGGAAAATTACTGCTACTACCCTCACTCCGTTGCTTAGTTTCTTGGCTTTCTAACCAAATAAAAGGTAAAGGGTTGATAGCTTTGGGCTTGCTTTTTTCAAGCTCAGCTAAACAAATATCAATAGATTGTCCTGACTTTTCAGACCAATGTTTAGCCTTACTTTGCATGTCTTTTTCTATTCTCTCTTGACCTTTTACATGCTGCCTGACAAAACAGACTTGTGTCACTTTTTTGGGTACTGGTTTAATCGTTTTGATATGCACGTAATCTTCAAGACGATTTAACCAACGATTAATATTTAACTTCGTTAATTGTGATTCATCCTCAGCCAATAACCTTAATTGGTTGCCTAATGGAAAGGTGTGTTCCCCATAAAGTGGAAAGGCAACAGCAATTACTGACTCATTCTTCCCTACTTTATTATCAACTAACGCAATATGCACTTGCTGGTAAACCTTTTGCCAGATAAACCCTAAGGTAATGTCAGCCTCTGGCAATAAAGTAATATCGAGATAATATTTCATTTTCTCTCCTAAATTCTAATATTAGAAACGTAAGCCAAACCTTTTTTACCTAAATAAAAACTAGAAACACCCGCATTTTCAATTACTTCTAAAAGACTTTTGGCGGTAGAACGATCAACATTAATATTTATATTCAACGTGCCGCCTGCTTTTGACATTAAAGAGGTCACCTCTCCAATGCCTTTAATTTTTTCTTTACGAATATAGGGGTTACCCCATATTTTCTTTTTGTCACCTGAGGTGTAGCGACTCATAAAGTCCTTTTTTGTAAAACCATTATTAGAGATGCCGCTTAGCCCTCCAGCTTTAGTTTTTGCTGATGAAACAACAAAGTCATCACTCAATCGTTCAAGTTGTAAATATAAAGCAGAGCAATATAAACTAATAGGCAGCACTTCTTCTTTTCGATTTAAGCCATTAAATTTTTCAAAATTACTTCTTAAATAATTAAAAGCTTCATTTATGTTAGCTTCATTGGGAATAGGTTTGAGCTTAAATAATTCCTCAAGCCGTGCAATAATTACTAGCGGATTATGTGCAATCGTTTTAAATACCTTTTTATTCTCTAATATAAACTCGCACAGTTCGTTTAAATCCAGTTGTAACACCCCCCACAACTGCTTTGAATAATCTGATGTAAATATAGGATCATCCACTTGAATCATGCCTGTATAAGAGTTCTGATCTTCACTACCTGATATATTTCGCACATAAGTCATTTCTTGGTTCACATAACTTGGCTTATCTTCAAATGTAACCAATGACTCCAACTCTTTAAAATAATAAATGTCACTTTGTCTTGATTGATATAGCTTTCGTTGATCGCCGATCAAACGATTTAGCAACCCCATCACCGTATTATGACTAACGCTGCGGGGAATATAATTCCCCTCTTTTTTAAGACTTTTCATTGAGCCAATAAACTTTCGTCCAGTTTTAGGTAAAGGTTCATCGTTAGAGCCATCAAGAAATGAGTTTCGCCAACTCGACTCATATTTAATTTCAATTTTCATTATTTTAACCTTCTTTATTTTTGGTAAAAGTAGGTTGCATACTCTTTTTCAGGCTCAGGTGATATGCTATTTTCATCACGCTTTATACGCATCATTTTATTACTGTCGTTATAATCAACAACTACGTCATCTACATACATATATGATTTGGCTTGACGAATAGTCAATTCACTAATGAGTTCTATTGTGTAATCAATAAGCGCTTTTATTGCGTCTTGATCTAATAAAATACCAACCTCACCTTCTTCGAAGATTGTCCCACTGCGAACATAGTTTTCATGGAATGTCGCTGTAGGATTCAAACTAGGATTAAGTGATTGAATGAAGTCTTGTACTGCTTGTGCAACTTCTTCCCCTTGACCTACTTTAATTCCCATCGCTTCACGATCGAATTTTTTATCTAATGAAATGAATTGCAATTGCTCAATACTGATTGAGCCATAAGCAATATATTCAGTGTCACCAAATGTTGTTTTTGAAAAGAAAGAAGAGTTATCTCTTTCACCGGCTTGACCAAATTGTTCAAAATTACCGTTGCCTAATTGATCAACAAAATCTTCTATCAACAATGGACTTGTGCGTTTATTTTGACTTGAAGGCACAACATAACCACGTACAAGTCCTGTAATAGAGGCTAACATTTGTGTTAAATTTTCTACTTTACTTTTATTTGCGTAATGAACATCAAACGCTTGATCTCTAAATAAATGATGACGAATACAGTTTTGACTGATGTATAAAGGCGTTTTTTTGAAATCTATATCGGTAGGCTCTTTTACATATTTATAGCCTTTTTCACTTACCTCACCTGTAAGATTTGTATACCCTCTTAACTTCGGCATTGTATGGTTATTCTTTCCTAGTTTACTATCATCTTGAACCTTCAAGGAAGTTGGACCATTCCAATTCACAACACCGTGTCCTACTGCTGTAATTTTAAAATCAACGCTTTTAATACCTGTTACTTTTTTCATGTTCAATCCTTTTTACAAGTTAAATTTTTATTTGAAATTGCGCCTATGGCTTGTTTTTCACATACACCATAATAAATTGCTGAGTTATGCCTTGCCGACTCACCGCCAACAGCGAGTAAATCATTTGGGGTATAACTCAAGTAAACTGGGAACTCAGGGTCTTTTGCATCATTAAGTAGAATAAAGTCTTTGTATGGCTTTGTTCCTCCCATAATGTTGTGATGCTTCTTCACCATATAAGTCAGTAAGTTATTTGTACTATCGCCATAACCTTGAATAAGTTCTGACGAGACAGTTAAATTATCAACACTCTCCAGTTCATCAACTGAAACTGTATAAGCGTACTTTTCCATAACAACGGGTGAGTTTTTATTATCTAGATTACAGACTGCCATTTGTACAAACCGGCTATCACCACGTAATGAATTATTACTAATTTTGGCTCGCTGAGTTTGTTGCTTTTTACGAGAGATCATCGTCTGAGGCTCACTTACTTTAGCTGTAATAAGCATTGCGCTTTTTTTCATAGCGCTAATTGAATCTTGTTCAATTAAATCTACCGCAGAAGGCAATTGATAAAAATCTTTATATAGCTGATATATTTCAGCAATGGTGAGTACTTTATTACCATTGTCGGTATACTCAATTAGAAATTGATACCATGCTTTCGTTGACAATAATGAACTAGAAGTCGAAAGAAATCTTGCAACTGCTCCGGTTCCTTTATTTGAATGAATGCTTTCTGGCACGACAATGGTATAACGATTAACATCATCATTTTGGCCAAACCTATCTAAGCGTCCCATTCTTTGTAGGCAGTTTTCAGCCGTGGTAATTTCTGAGATCATATAATCACAACTAATATTGAGTGATGCTTGAACAATCGGACCACTGCGAAGCTGCGTAAACATACCATTACCATCACGCTTAAAAGATTCAAATACGCTATCAAACAATTGCTGCTTATCGCTCTTTTTGTATTTTGAGTGCAATAGAATTGCATTCTCATCCGTTAAGTTATTGATAAAACTTTTTTGCGCTGTTGTAGCAGTATTACTGATAGTAAAGGTGGTTAAGGATTGTGTTTGGTACAGTGGATTACTTTCATCTTCCTTAGTTTCATCATATTGTGAAAAATCAAATTGATATTTTTTATTATTAAAAGATGGCATTTCAACAACATCATAATCAACATCAAGGTTAAGAAGGTTTGTTAAATAAAAATAATTAGGTGTCGCTGATACTAAGAGTATATTGCTGCCGTTATTTAACTGGTTTCTTGAGGTAACTAGCTCTGCAAATAATAAATTAAATGCTGGCATATTGATGTATTCATGAAATTCATCAAAAATAATATGTGCACTAAGGTAATTAAGTAACCGGTCTGCTTTTGTATGGCTAATTATTCCGCTAAGTAACTGGTCAATTGTTGTGATGACGATATCCGCGGTTAATTGTTCATTTTCAGGTGTAGGTGTTTCAAAATTATTAGTGAACTTAAATTCACCCGTAAAAATTTCTACCGTTGCATCTTGCAGATATGGGTTATCTGATGCTTTTAATTCTGTAAACATACCTTGGCATATTTGTACTCGAGGGCACACCCAAATAATTTGTTGAGCATCTCTTAACCCAGCCCATTCCAAGGCTATTTTCGTTTTTCCACACCCTGCCGCACCAGCAAGTACTTTTACATGTTCACTATCTTCTGCAAGTTTAGCTGCAACCAATGACTGTTTTTGACTACGGGAGCTATCAGGAAAGCAACTTATACACGACTGAATATGCGATTTTAGATTACTTTCTATTAAAATATTATTGACTAGTTGCGCTTCTACAAACTCGCTCAGTTTATGGTTTTTAATATATGAAGATAAGTCATTAGCCGATAATGATGAAACCCAACGGTCAGCGGTGATCAAACACGCACGTACTTCATTGTTGTGTGCATTAGTTAATATCTTGCTTTGATAATCATTGAGATTTTCTGAAAGTGGATATTCTTTATAAAAAGGCAATGGCGTATATTCATAATTTACTAATACATCATTATCAAACTCTTGGCAGTATGATTTAGTAAGAAGACTAATTTCTTCTCCTCGATACTTTTTATCTATTTCACATACAGTATTTAACATATTGATAGATTTCTTAGATAGTAGAGCTTGAGCTTTATCCCCAAGATTCGCTTTTAATTTATTGAAAATTTTGCCGTAGGTATCAAATCCATCTTTTTCTTTTACTCTAAATGGCCTAGCATGATGCCAATAAATAGCGTGCTTAATCGACGGCTTGATTGAGCTTATTCCTTTAGCATTATTTGATAAGCATTGAAAAATCAGTGCTGAAATTTCATTATGCCTAGGGTGCTTTTCAAAACTAAATTTGGTGTCATCAATATGTTGACCATCTTCTGCTTTGTATGTTTTATTTTTTGGTTTAATTACCCAACCTTGGAAGGATGGATCTAATTTTCCAATATCGTGAATACAACCAGCGATAAATGCTGCATTCGCTTGCTTTTTCTTTTCTGGATAAAAGTGCAAATACAATTGTTCCGCAAAAAAACCGACTGCGAACAAGTGTTCTTCTAACTTTTGTAAATGGGTATTTGCATAAATCTCCCCCTTTATTGGCTTTAACTGCTTCACATCCATAATAATCTCTTTTGCTGTTGTATTAACAGGCACAATACCCTGTTCATTAAATTTTGATTTTGAACCCACCACCCACAAAAACTGACTACGTGCTCTTGTCCTAATCCAATGACAGCTCACTGCGGTACTTTTGCTCGCTGTTTGGCGTAGCATTTTTTTAACCGTGATCAAGCCATCTTCGGTGATCAGTGTTTGCCACGTGTTATCACCTATGCGGTTAGCAAAGGCATCGAGTACTCTGCGAGTTTTCTTTAAGGAATTTTTTTCGCACTGACTAACAAAGGTAACCATCATAAGTTGTTATTACCTTGCTTTGTTGTAGGCTCTTTTATCGTTTCTTTTTCAGGATCATTAGACAAGGCAATGCCTTTTATGGTGTTAAACATATAATCTAATACTTTATGATCAGTAAAGGCTTGTAATACTTGCTGCCTAAACTCTTGCTCTGTGGCATTTTCTTTGGCGCATATAAAGGCCCATGGCAGTACTATGGCGTCTTTAATAATATCAGCCACATCAAATACCAATGCACCTCGGCGGGTTTTGCCATGCATTACCGCAAAACCATGCGGAATGCCTAATACCCATAAAGCGCTAGCCGCTAAACCATAGGCTAAATAGTTACCATGGTTTAAAAAGTCGTTGGCTTTATCGGTTGATTGATGTTGCCGAGTAAAGTCTTTAGTTTGGGTGTTATTAGCCGCATACTTGTATAGCACTTTGGTAAGCTGCGCTTCGGTTAATAGTAAATCAGACTGTTTTTTTGCTTGGTCAGTGCGAGTATAAAAAGTGTCTAGCGCGTTTTGTATGGTTTTATCGTCAAAATTAAAGCCTTCAATTTTTAATTCTTTGTCTTTTTGCCAAACCTGCTTTAAAAAGGTTATGCGTGCTTGTTGTAGTTGTTTGGCCGCAGTTAAGCGTTTTTTGTCATCAAACCAAAATGTCATCCAACCTTGAAAATATTCCGTAGGTCGGTATTCACTTTGTGGCGTCATCCATTCTATGGGCTGCTCAACATCATTTGCCATATATAGCGGCGTTCCGCCGCCACCACTAAAACCAACTAGTACGCCAGCTTGGGCTAGCATACGCATAGCGGCTTGAGTGATAGATGTACCATTTCCTAGTAGTATTACGGTAGTGTTAGCAATAGGAATATTAAAATACTGGTTTTCGCTGTTCTTACCGGTAGATAGCGCTTCGGTGAGATACAAAACGCGCCCATCTTTTTGCATTACTCGACAATATTCGAGGTAATACATATTAGCGCGCTTAGAATGTAATATACTTTTTAAATCAGACGGTTTTAAGTTTTCCATACTGTACCTAGTTATCCCTTCAGTTTACTAATTTTAATTACTTGAATAGCCTATATATTAATTAACAAAGCTACTTTGCGAAACACTGTAATTTTTCACACGTAAAGAAACTATACAGGTTGTGGCAAATAAGGTGCGATGCACTTTCGACTGTTGTAGGTAAGTACAATTTGCTGTTCTTCTGGGGTGTTTTTATAGCTGTCGATATGTAAACGGCGTAATAAATAGTTCACTAGCGCAGCCCGGGTGGTGATGGTTTTTTGCCCGTTTTCCATTTGAAAGTCTTGCTCTATTATCCGTTTTTGCTGTTCGTTAAACCGTGGATCAGCTTCAATTACTACCTCAACCATGGTTTGCCAATTTTCATCTAGCGCTGATGAATGGGTCGCCTTACCTTCAAACACTGCTTCACCATTAAAACGCGATAAGGTGAAGTCTCTAAATTGTTGGTTTTTGTTGCAGTATGCTCTTACATGCCAACGTAAGCCGTCAAATATCAGGGCATGTGGTTGAATAATTCGGTCTAAATAGTCGGGGCTTGAAAGAGAAATGTAGCCAATATCTATGGCAAGTTTTTCACGTATGGCACGTAGTATTGGTCTAACTTGTATGGGGTTAATGTTTCGAAGTGGCGCTTCAACTTCAAATACACAAGCATCAACGCTTTGTTTTAGGCCTTTAGTTGGTTGATGTGAAATAGAGACGGCAGCTAAATAATCAGAAAAGTCAGTTAATTGTGTATTAGTATCAAACTCAACTGTTGCTATAAAAGCTTTATTTGATTGGTTGTAAAGCAGGTTTTTGGGGAACTTGTCTCGGTATTGTTGTAAAACAGTGCTTGCGGCTTGGCGTGACAATTGAAATTTAGTCGCTAAATGAGTCGCATTTATTTGCCCTTCCCAGCTAACAACACTTTCAATAAAGTTAAATCTTGCGTGGTTTTCTTTTGACATATCCGTATACCAAATGCTAATTCATGCTTAACAATAATATATATTAACTACATAAGAAAACAATTGATTAATATCGTATATTTCATATAAACATCCATTATATTTCAAGATTGAATTTTTAGAATTCCTGAGCGATTTAGGATCAAAATATCGACGGTATACCGCTATTTATTAATAGCGTAGATTCAAGTTAGATGAGTTTTAATGAGCAAAGAGCTTTACTTTAGTGTGGTCAAGGGTAATTTATTATGTGTTAACTACTGCTTTTAAACGCAATATTCACACCCCTAAACAAATTCGTCTAAAGGGTGTGTAAATATCATGCTTTATTTTGTTCTTATAGTATCTATTTCGCTTTACGCTTATCAATAACGCGTTGTGCCTTACCTTGCGAGCGCGGTAGTTCATTAGGCAGTTTCAATTCGATTGCACATGATATACCGATAAAGGTTTTAATTTTATGATTCAGTTTTTTCATGATTTCATTATGATCAGCTGACACATAATCCGGCGCAAGTTCAACCTGCACTTTAATGGTGTCCATATTACCTTTTTTATCCACTTCTATTTGGTAATGCGGCGTTAAGCCTTCAATGGCGCAAATTTGAGTTTCTATTTGGGTTGGAAAAACATTAACGCCGCGAATAATTAACATGTCGTCACTACGGCCGGTTATTTTATCCATACGGCGCATAGTTCTCGCCGTTCCCGGTAACAAACGTGTTAAATCACGGGTACGATATCGGATCATTGGCATTGCTTCTTTGGTTAAGCTAGTGAAAACTAATTCACCCTCTTCACCTTCAGCGACCACTTCACCTGTTTCAGGGTTAATAATCTCAGGATAAAAATGATCTTCCCAAATGGTTGGTCCGTCCATCGTTTCAATACATTCTTGTGCAACACCAGGGCCCATCATCTCTGATAAACCATAAATGTCTACCGCATCCATTGACATGCGTGCTTGTAAATCTGTACGCATCCCCTCTGTCCAAGGCTCTGCACCAAAAATACCGGTACGTAGTGCCATTTTTTCAGGGTCTATACCTTGACGAATAATTTCATCGGCAATATTGAGCATATAAGAAGGGGTAACCATGATGATATCGGGATCAAAATCTTGTAGCAGCTGTACTTGCTTCTCGGTTTGGCCACCGCCCATAGGAATAACCGTACAACCTAAACGTTCAGCGCCATAATGGGCACCAAAACCACCGGTAAATAAACCGTAGCCATAAGCAATATGCACTTTATCTTTGGGTCTACCGCCTGCAGCATAAATAGAGCGAGCAACCACATTAGCCCAAGTATCAATATCATTTTGACTATAACCAACTACCGTTGGTTTACCCGTAGTGCCGCTTGATGCATGTACACGAACTATTTTTTCCATTGGTAAAGCAAACATGCCAAAAGGGTAGCTATCACGCATATCGGCCTTAGTAGTGAAAGGAAATTTACTTAAATCTTCAAGACACGTTAAGTCATCAGGATGAACACCATGATCATCAAATTTCTTTGTATATACTGGTGAATTATTGTAAGCATTGTTCAGTGTCGTTTTAAGACGACTAAACTGTAAATCCCGTAATTCATCCACACTTGCTGTTTCTATTGCTTCGTAACCAACCTTTTTCGATGACATTTTATTCCCCTAAAAAAATACTTTCGATATTAAGTAATTGCTGATAATATAAAACACTTCTTTGATACAAATCAATAAAAATGTATCACTTTTTAAATTTAGCTTTATAATTATTTAATAAAAGCAGCTATAAAAACAAAAAACCATCAGTCGGTTAATGAGGATTAGTTAATGATATCAAAAAGTTATTGTTACGGAACTTGGTTTGAAGGCCAAGGTCAAGGTGTTAAGGTTTACAATGCACTTAATGGTAGTGAAGTTTGTGAGGTTAGTAGTAACGGTATAGATTTCAACAAAATGCTTGAATATGGTCGCAACGTTGGTGGTAAAGCACTACGCGAAATGACTATCCATGACCGAGCTAATGCTATTAAGAATGTTGCTAAGCATTTAATGTCAAAAAAAGAGCACTTCTATGCGGTATCAGCTAAAACTGGTGCGACTAAAGTTGATAGCTGGGTAGATATTGAAGGCGGTTTAGCCACAATGTTTAGCTACTCTGGTATAGCACGTAGAGAATTTGCTAATGAAAAATTTATTGTTGAAGGCCCCGCAGAAATACTTTCCGCAAAAGGTACCTTTGTCGCTCGTCATATTTTAACATCAAAGCCTGGTGTTGCCGTTCATATAAATGCCTTTAACTTTCCTTGTTGGGGCATGTTAGAAAAAATTGCCCCTAGTTTAATTGCCGGTATGCCCGTTATTGTTAAACCAGGCACTGCCTCTGCTTATTTAACCCAAGCCATGGTAGAAGAAATTATTGCTTGTGGCATTTTACCAGAAGGCTCTATTCAATTAATTTGTGGTAGTGTTGGTGATTTACTTGCTCGATTAAATGAGCAAGATGTAGTTACTTTTACTGGCTCTGCTTACACAGGCCAAAAATTACGTAGCCACGAAAACATCGTTGCTAAAAGCATTCCGTTTACCATGGAAGCTGATTCATTAAATAGCTGTATTTTAGGTGAAAGCGTTGCCGTTGAAGATGAAGAATTTCAATTATTCATCAAAGAAGTCACTAATGAAATGACGGTAAAAGCAGGACAAAAATGTACTGCTATTCGCCGTATTATTGTGCCACAAAGTAAAGTATCAGCAGTACAAGAAGCCTTAATTGCTCGCTTGAGTAAAGTGACCTTAGGCGACCCTAGTATTAAAGGTGTTCGCATGGGACCTTTAGTGGGTAAAAGCCAACGGTTAGATGTTGAAAGTAAAGTCGCGCAACTGAGTGATTTTTGTGACGTGGTTTACGGTGGTGACTTAAGCAAACTTGAACTCACTGGCGATAATCTTAATACAGAGGCTTTTTATCCACCTACATTACTTTATTGTGATAAACCACTAGAAACTGACGCACCTCATAGTATAGAAGCGTTTGGCCCAGTAAGTACGCTTATGCCATATAACTCTATCGATGAAGCCATTGAAATTGCGCGTTTAGGCAAAGGTAGTTTAGTTGCTTCGATAGTCACTTATGATGATGATGAAGCCGCTAAAATAGTACTTGCTGCTGCAGCTTTCCATGGTCGTATGTTAGTACTTAATAGAGATTGTGCTAAAGAATCAACGGGTCATGGCTCACCATTACCAACACTGGTTCACGGTGGACCTGGTCGTGCGGGTGGCGGTGAAGAATTAGGGGGTTCACGTGCGGTTAAGCATTATATGCAACGTACTGCTATTCAAGGCTCACCAACCACGTTAATGGCGATCACCAAAGAATATATAGCGGGTGCCAAAACATCGGGTAACGATAAACATCCGTTTAGAAAATATTTTGAAGAACTACAAGTGGGTGAAAGCTTAACCACCCATAGACGTACCGTTACCGAAGCCGATATTGTTAGCTTTGGCGCGGTATCTGGTGATCATTTCTATGCTCATTTTGATGAAATAGCAGCGAAAGACTCTATGTTTGGCCAACGTGTTGCTCATGGTTACTTTATTATTTCTGCTGCTGCCGGCATGTTTGTTGACCCAGCGCCAGGACCAGTATTAGCCAACTACGGTTTGGAAAATTTACGCTTTATTGAACCCGTGCCTATTGGCGATACCATTCAAGTAAAAATAACCGTTAAAAAGAAAATCAAAAAAGACAAACGCCCAGAAGAAGAAAGAGCAACAGGTGTGGTGGTATGGGATGTTGAAGTGACTAATCAACACGGTGTTATTGTCGCTTTATACGACATATTAACCTTAGTAGAAAGAAAAGAAGCTTAACTTGTTGCTGTAAAGTTCAATTTAGGTGTCAAAAGTACTTATTGACTCGCGTCAACTCCGTGCTTTTTCCTTTAACTTGAACCATACAGCGTAAAGTTGAATTATCAGCTAAATGATAAAGACGTCTGACAGTGCCTACGAATGTTTAGGTTTATAGCTACTATCAGTAAAGCGAGGTCGGTCATTTTGAACTGCAGTTAAGGGTTCAACTTGTTGCAAGCTTTGTAGGCAACGCTGGGTTAGCTGGTGATATTGCTTGGTACCATTGGTTTTCCAAGCAACTTCTTTATCACTCAACTGTCGTTTAATTGTTGCCGGACTGCCCGCTAATAAACTTCTTGGTGGGCATTCAAACGCAGATTTAACAAAGGCAGTTGCGGCAACTAAAGATTCAGCGCCAATAACTGCATCGTCCATGATAACCGCGTTCATGCCAACTAAAGCATTTTCGCCAATATGACAACCATGAAGAATAGCACCATGACCTATATGACCATTTTCTTCAATAATGCAGTCTTTTCCAGGAAAACTATGAATAACGCAAGTGTCTTGTACGTTTGCACCTTGTTTAACAATGATACGGCCAAAATCGCCACGTAAAACGGCATTGGGGCCAATGTAACAGTGCTTGTCGATAATGACATCACCAATTAATACCGCCGTTGGATGAACATAAGCAAGTGGGTCAACCACAGGTACAAGGTTTTCAATGGCATAACTAGGCATAAAAAAATTCCTTAAAGAGTTACAGAATAAACAGATACTTAATAGGTTAACTAGTGTTACTGATCTACCACATAGTGTCTACTGAAATGAACACTACAGTTAACAAACCATAACGAAAAAGCGGAGAGTAAAAATGAGTTTTTCCACCATTAGTTATCAAATAGATCAAGGCGTAGCTGTTTTAACCTTAAACCGCCCTGCCTCACTCAATAGTTTTAATAGCCAAATGCATGACGAAGTACGCGAAGCAATGAAAGATGCCCGCGACAACAAAAGTGTTCGTTGTTTGGTTATCACTGGCACAGGTCGCGGCTTTTGTGCAGGACAAGACCTAAGCGATCGCGCAGTAAAGGTTACTGATGAAGCGCCAGATTTAGGTGAATCAGTTGAAAAAAATTACAATCCTCTTATTCGTAATATTATGACCATGGAAAAACCAGTGCTATGTGCTGTTAATGGTGTTGCCGCTGGTGCAGGTGCCAGTATTGCTTTAGCTTGCGATATTGTTTTAGCCGCTAAAAGCGCTAAATTTATTCAAGCTTTTTGTAAAATAGGTTTAGTACCTGACTCAGGCGGAACCTTTAATTTAGTACGTGCTTTAGGCTTACCAAGAGCCAAAGCGTTAGCTTTACTTGGTGACAAGTTATCAGCCGAGCAAGCGCAGAGCTGGGGCATGATCTGGCAATGTGTTGACGATGAAAAATTAATGGATGAAACCATGACATTAGCGCTTCATTTAGCAACACAACCAACCAAAGGTTTAGCGAAAATAAAAGAACTGATGAATAATTCTTTTTCTACGCCTATGCATCAACAATTAGAGCTAGAAAAATATGCAATGCGTGAACTAGGCCGCACCAGTGATTACCGTGAAGGCGTCAGTGCTTTTATGGAGAAACGTCAACCAACATTCACTGGAGAATAATTGTGACAAGTTTAGCTTCAACCTTATCAGTAAAAGAAGCAGATAGTCTGAACATCAGTGCAGCAGATCAACTAGCCCAGCGCTGTGCCCAACATATGTATGAAGATGATACCGCCTCTCAAGCCTTAGGGATTAAATTAATACAAGTAAACTGTGGTGGCGCAATTGCGGTTATGAACGTAAAAGACAGCATGCTTAATGGTCATAAAACTTGTCATGGCGGGCTAATATTTTCATTAGCTGATTCCGCTTTTGCTTTCGCCTGTAATTCACAAAATCAAGCCGCTGTAGCGTTAAGCTGCACCATTGACTTTATTCATCCTGCTTTTAAAGACGACATACTAACCGCAACCGCTGAAGCGTTACATCAAGGCGGACGGAGCGGTGTTTATCAAGTGAAAATCACCAATCAAAACCAACAACTTATTGCAATTTTTAAAGGTAATTCTGCTCGCATAAAGCGCAGTGTATTACCTGAAGAAAGTGCGTTACCTAAAGAAAAGTAGCCAAGGAAATTATTATGAACAATACTTACATTTGCGATGCAATTAGAACCCCATTTGGTCGCTATGGTGGCGCACTATCGACCGTAAGAGCCGATGATTTAGGTGCTATTCCGATCAGAGAATTAATCAAACGTAACCCACAAGTAGACTGGGCTAGTGTTGATGATGTTTTCTACGGTTGTGCCAACCAAGCCGGTGAAGATAACCGTAATGTTGCTCGTATGTGTGGCTTACTTGCCGGCCTACCTATTGATGTTCCTGGAGTAACACTAAACCGTTTATGTGGCTCAGGTATTGATGCTATAGGCACGGGCGCACGGGCGATAGCCAGTGGCGAAACCGATTTGATTATTGCTGGCGGTGTTGAATCCATGTCGAGAGCTCCTTTCGTTATGCCTAAAGCCACCAGTGCTTTTAGTCGTCAAGCTGAAATTTTTGATACCACTATCGGCTGGCGCTTTGTTAACAAGTTAATGGCAAAAGAATATGGCGTAGATTCTATGCCAGAAACGGCAGAAAATGTTGCTGAGCAATTTAACATCAGCCGTGAAGATCAAGATACCTTTGCCTTCAATAGCCAAACAAAAGCGTTAGCGGCACAACAAGCTGGCCTTTTTAGCCATGAAATTGTACCTGTTCATATTAAACAACGTAAAGGCGACGATATAATCTTTGCCGATGACGAACACTTACGGTTAAGTTCAATCGAAACATTAGCAAAATTAGCCACGCCTTTTAAAGAAAATGGTACGGTTACCGCTGGTAATGCGTCTGGCGTAAATGATGGCGCTTGTGCCTTATTACTTGCTTCAGATAAAGCAATTAAAGCCAATAATTTAACCCCAAGAGCACGCGTAGTAGCGATGGCAACGGCAGGTTTAGCACCACGTATTATGGGTTATGGACCCGTTGCTGCCACCAATAAAGTACTAGATAAAGCGGGTTTAACGCTAGATCAAATGGACGTTATAGAATTAAACGAAGCATTTGCCGCACAAGGGTTAGCAGTATTACGCGCTTTAGGTTTACCAGACGATGCTGCACAGGTAAATCCAAACGGTGGCGCTATTGCATTAGGGCATCCATTAGGTGCTAGTGGCGCTAGATTAGTGACTGCTGCCATGTATCAACTTGAGCGCACACAAGGTCGTTATGCATTATGCACCATGTGTATTGGCGTTGGTCAGGGCATTGCCATCATTATTGAAAGAGTTTAACCATCATACAACTCACTAGAAACTATAGTGATTTAAAATAATACGATTTAATACGATACATTGCATTGACATAATCAAAAAAAATCGTATCATTAAACTAGTTAACATATTAACGACAGGAGAAGATATGGCCGAATATAATAAAAGCGAAGCAGAGCTAGAAGCTGTTTTCCAACAAAAAATAGATAGCGAGCAAAAAATCGAACCAAAAGATTGGATGCCAGCAGCCTATCGTAAAAATTTAATCCGTCAAATGTCACAACATGCTCATTCAGAAATTATAGGTATGCAGCCAGAGGGCAATTGGATAACACGTGCACCTTCTTTACGCCGTAAAACAGTATTGCTGTCTAAAGTTCAAGATGAAGGTGGTCACGGTTTATATTTGTATAGTGCCACTGAAACCTTAGGCATTGCGCGCAGTGAATTAATTGCCGCCTTACAAAGTGGTCAAGCCAAGTACGCCTCTATTTTCAATTACCCGGCACAAACATGGGGTGATATGGGTGCTATTGGTTGGTTAGTTGATGGCGCCGCTATTGTTAATCAGGTATCACTACAACGTACCTCTTATGGCCCTTATTCACGTGGCATGGTTCGCATTTGTAAAGAAGAGAGTTTTCATCAGCGTCAAGGTTACGTGATCATGATGGAGCTTGCTAAAGGCACACCAGCACAAAAACAAATGGCGCAAGATTCACTCAATCGTTTTTACTGGCCTTCATTAATGATGTTTGGCCCTCATGATTCTGAATCAGCACATAGCGCAAAATCAATGAAATGGAAAATCAAACGCGAAACTAATGATGATTTACGTCAAAAGTTTATTGACCAAACGGTGCCACAAATAGCTTATTTAGGGTTAGAACACCCAGATAAAGATTTAGTTTGGAACGAAGAAAAAGGTCAACATGACAGCGGTGAAATTGATTGGGATGAATTTTACGCGGTAATTAATGGCAACGGCCATAGTAATCGTCAGCGTATTCAGCATCACGTAAAAGCTCATGAAGAAGGTGCTTGGGTACGTGATGCGATGTCAGCATACCAACAAAAAAAATTACAACGAAAAGTTAACGCTGAAACAGCAGCCTAACAACCATAACCATCAATGTTGTTAGTAAAGTTGTTATAAAATTAGTATTGAGGAGAAAGAAGATGAGCTTAGAAAAATTAGAATTATTTGAAGTATTCCTTCGTTCAAAACGCGGATTAGATCATAAACATGCCGGTAGCTTGCATGCCGAAGATAAAGAACAAGCCTTAGAATATGCGCGCGATGTTTATACTCGTCGTAGTGAAGGAGTAAGTATTTGGGTAGTAAAATCAAGTGACATTTGCGCATCTCAAGAAGATGACAGTGAAAGCTTTTTCGATCCCTCTGATGATAAACCTTATCGTCATGCCACTTACTATGATATTCCCAAAGAAGTTGGCGCAATGTAATCAGGAGTAAAAGATGACTAGTTCTACAGAAATAGTGAGCAAACAAGATACTATTGATTATGCTGCACGCCTTGGTGACGACGCGATTGTTATTGGTCACCGTCTTTCAGAGTGGGTGTCAAAAGCCCCTTTTGTTGAAGAAGATATTGCCTTAGGTAATGTTGCACTCGACTTCCTTGGTCATGCACGCATGTATTACACCTATGCGGCAAAACTTAGCAATGAACAAAATGGCACCAATGATATCACCGAAGATAACTTTGCTTATTTACGTGATGAAAGACAATTTCAAAACCATTTATTACATGAGTTACACAAAGGTGATTTCGCCTATTCAACTGCACGCCAATTATTAATTGATGTTTATAACAAGTATTTTCTTGAGCAATTAAAAAATTCAAGCGATGAAACTCTTGCTGCTATTGCCGTAAAAGCAGCAAAAGAGACTAAGTATCATTGTCGTCGCTCAAAAGATTGGACCTTACGATTAGGTGATGGTACCAGCGAAAGCCACGAAAGAATGCAACTTGCCTTAAATGATATATGGGGTTATAGCCATGAGTTATTTGAAGTGGATGAGTTAGAGCAACGTCTTGTTGATGCTGGTATTGCGGTTGATTGCACACTGTTAAAAGCTGATTGGCTTAAAGAAGTAACCGCAATTATTGAGGAAGCAACCTTAACGGTTCCAGATCAAGATTGGGTGGTTAGCGGTGGCCGACAAGGGTATCACACTGAACACTTAGGGCATTTATTAACTGAAATGCAATTTGTGCACCGTTCACACCCTGGTGCCAAGTGGTAGTTTTATGGAGACTATGATGCAAGTTATCCCGACAAAATCCCCAACACAATTTGAGCGCGAACAATTTCGTCGTAACTCAGCCTTTCCTGAGTTATGGCAATGTTTAGATCAGGTTAAAGATCCAGAAATTCCTGCGTTATCTTTATGGGATATAGGTATTTTAAAAGATATTAAACGTCAAGGTGATCAAGCATCAGTAACCATTACCCCTACTTACTCAGGCTGTCCCGCTATGGACGCTATTGCTGAAGATATAACAATAGCGTTTAAAGCACTTGGCATTGAAAAAACGGTGATAATCACCGAGTTATCACCTGCTTGGACAACTGACTGGATGACAGATAAAGGTCGAAATCAGCTAAGAGACTATGGTATTGCTCCGCCAAATGATGTGATAGGTGATCATGAGCAGCCCCTTAATAGTGACAGCCAAGTACTTTGCCCACAATGTGGCAGTGCTGACACTAAGTTACTAAGCGAATATGGCTCTACTGCATGTAAAGCCTTGTTTCAGTGCAATAGCTGCTACGAACCATTCGATCTTTTTAAACATATTTAATCGCAACAAGTAAATAAGAAGGTGCGACATGACAAAATTTTATTCTCTTACTATCGCTAATATTAGGCCTGAAACCGACTCGGCAATTTGCTTGAGTTTAAACATCCCAAAGGAATTAAAAAAAACTTTTACCTTTACTCCCGGACAATTTTTAACACTGCAAGTATCTATTGACGGAGAAGCCATTCGTCGTTGTTACTCTATTTGTTCTGGTATTGATGAAGCGCAACTATCGGTGGCGATAAAACGCGTCGATAATGGTGTATTCTCTAACTTCGCTAATGATAATTTCAAAGTAGGTGATAGCATTGAAGTAATGCCTCCTCAAGGTGATTTTACTTTAAACATGGCGACCACTGAGTTAAATAACCAGCCTAGTAAAAACTACATGTTATTAGCTGCAGGTAGTGGTATTACTCCTATTTTATCGCTAATTAAATCAATTTTAGGCCGTGAGCCAAATTCACAAATCACCTTAGTTTATGGTAACCAAAAAACCCTTACCATGATGTTCAAAGAAGAGCTGAGCTTTATTAAAAACCGTTATTTAACGCGCTTTAATTGGGTCAATATCATGAGTCAAGAAGATCAAGGTGCTGATATACTCAATGGTAGAATTGATAACAAGAAAGGTTATCAATTACAAAAACAAAAGCTTATTGATATAAACACCACAGATGAAGCTTTTATTTGTGGGCCTGAATCAATGATTTCTGAAGTATCTCGCGGTTTTAGAATTGAAGGCTTAGCAGAAGAACAAATTCATTATGAATTATTTGCCAGCTCGTCTGAAGACGCACAACTGGTATTAGAGAAAGCTAAAAATCGTGTTCATGAATATGGTGAAAAACGTACCAGTAAAGTAACGATAATTGCTGATGGACGCAGTAATAACTTCGATTTAGCCGCAGTAGGCGCCAATATTTTAGATGCTGGTATGGCCAATGGCGTGGAACTACCCTACTCCTGTAAAGCCGGAGTATGCTCAACCTGTAAAGCTAAGTTGATCAAAGGGCAAGTAGACATGGATATCAATCATGGCCTTGAGCAACACGAAATTGACGCCGGTTACATTCTTACCTGTCAATCGCATCCTATTTCAGCTGAAGTCGTTGTTAGCTTCGATGAGAGGTAAATTTTTCGAGGAGTGAGGTCATTGCCTTGCTAAATATTAGCTTTAAAGGTATTTCCTAGTTGCTAGCTGCTTACTAAATTTATTACAATTAAGTAAGCAGCACTATACCAACTAAGTATAAGCAAATTACAGGAAAAAACATGACGAAAACCAGTAAACTTAATCTTACTGTTAAACAGCATATAAAAAAAAGTAGTATTAGTTGTACCTCAATGGTGGTCACTATATTTGGTGATATTGTTTCTCAACATGGTGGCTGGTTGTGGCTATCAAGCTTAATAAAAGCACTTGAACCTTTAGGCTTTAATGAACGTCAAGTACGAACGTCTGTTTATCGCTTAGTACAAAGCAACTGGTTACAAGGTAATAAGGTTGGCCGGTGTAGCTATTACTGTTTTACCGATTTTGCCATGGCGCACTACGAAAAAGCAGCAAGAAGAATTTATGCCGCCGACCAAGCGGACTGGAATAAAAACTGGATTTTAGTTTTACCTATTTCAGTGCCGGACGAAAAAAAAGAAGAATTTAGAAAAAGCTTACTGTGGCAAGGATTTAATACCTTAGTGTCAGGCCTTTATGCACATCCTTCTTGCGATACCTCATCTTTAGATGAAGCTATTCATGAGCTAGGATTAGCAAGCAATGTTATTATACTTAACGGTAGTGTCGCTGATTTAAACTCACAAAGCGTTATTAAAACACTGATAAAAGATCGTTGGCGATTATCAGAGTTAGAAACAAGTTATCGTAATTTTCTTAATTTTTATCGCCCCCTTTGCCAACAACTGTTAAACAAACAAGAAAAACCTGAGCAACTGAGTACCACAGATTGCTTTTTATTAAGAGCAATATTAATTCACGATTATCGCCGAGTTTTATTACGCGATCCTGACTTTCCACAGGCCATGTTAGCACAAGGCTGGGTAGGATATGAGGCACATGATTTAGTAAAAAGAATGTATAAAGTACTCGCAGAGCCTTCTACAATTTATATAGAAGAAAATATGAATAATGCTCAAGGAAAGCTACCTCAAGCAAGTAATAAGTTTTATCAGCGATTTGTGTCTTATACCAATTGAAATAATGAATCGACCAGCTTAGAGTTACGTAGCGAGCTTAGAACAAACAAAATGAGTTAAACATAGTTATTCTATATTTCATTCATTTTGTGATGTTATCAGTTTGCTACGAAACTCCCGAAGGGCGAGTTTAAAAGGCTTATATGCAGCGTTATTGATTTTGACAAGGGAATAACCATTATCTTCAATCAATGCCTTGCCTCTAAGCCTTTTAATTATCGCTAAGTGGTGCATTCATTAATTCAATTGGTATTAACCCTTCGACAAGCTCAGGATAACAAAGGGAAATACAAATAGTAATCTATAGCCAACTAAATAGTGATAACTGCACTAGGATAAAATAAAAATATGACTAACCCTATACAATTAATACCAACAACATCACAAGCTGATAACATTGCTATCATCAATATTGATAATCCACCAGTAAATGCGCTATCTCATGCCGTTCGCCAAGGGGTAGTAGATGCTATTACTGAAGCAGAACAGAATGAAAATATTGCGGCTATTGTTATCTATTGCCAAGGTAAAACTTTTATTGCCGGGGCTGATATTAAAGAATTTGGTAAAACGCCAAAAGAGCCACATTTACCCGATGTTTTACAACGTATCAACCAATGTAAAAAACCTATCGTTGCGGCACTTTTTGGTAGCGTATTAGGTGGCGGCTTTGAATTAGCGCTTGCCTGTCATTATCGCGTTGCTGTTAAAGGCACAAAACTTGGCTTACCTGAAGTTACTCTTGGGCTAATTCCTGGTGCTGGCGGTACACAGTTATTACCAAGAATTGCCGGTGTTGAATTAGCGCTAACAATGATCACCTCAGGAAAACCTCAAAAAGTAGAGCAACTTGATGGCTATGGCATTATTGATCTACTTATCAGTGTTGATAATAGTAATAAAGATCATTTGCTTACCCAAACCATTACCTTTACTAAAGCGCTACTTGCACAAGAACAAACAAGTAAAGTAATCACTCAACAGCCAATGTCACTTAATAGTAAAGAAAAACAAGCTGCGTTAGCGTTATGTCAGCAATTTAGAGACAAACTGGCTAAAAAATCACGTGGTCAGCAAGCACCACAAAGCGCCATTAACTCAATAGAAAATGCATTTACTTTACCTTTAAATGAAGCCATGGCGAAAGAGCGAGAATATTTTGTCGCCTGTAGAGGCTCTGCGCAATCTCGTGCAATGCGCCACGCATTTTTTGCTGAAAAAACTGCGGCTAAAGTAATGCTTGCTAGTGATTCAAAACCAACCCCTAGTGAAATAAAGTCAGTTGCCGTTATTGGTGCTGGCACTATGGGTGGTGGTATTGCTATGTGTTTTGCTAATGCCGGCATTAATGTCACCCTGCTAGAAATGAGTCAAAGTAATTTAGCCAAGGGCATTAATGCGATTGCTAAACGTTATCACCAAGCCCAAACACGTGGCATTATTAATAAAGAACAAGTTAATCAATGTATGGCGTTAATTACTGGCACTTGTGACTATCAAGATTTAGCGCAAGTTGATCTCGTTGTAGAAGCCGCCTTTGAAACCATGGCGGTCAAAAAAGAAATATTTTCTCAACTAGATAGTGTTTGTAAGAGTGATGCTATTCTCGCGAGTAATACCTCCTACTTAGATATTGATGAAATAGCCAAAGCAACCACACGACCAGAAAAAGTGGTTGGTATGCACTTTTTTAGTCCTGCCAATATCATGAAGTTATTGGAAGTAGTTGCCACTAAATCTACCGATGCCCAAACACTTACTACTGCGATGAACTTAGGTAAAAAAATGGGTAAAGTAAGCGTAGCTGTCAAAGTTTGCTACGGTTTTGTTGGCAATCGCATGTATGCTTGTTATGGGCGCGAAGCCAACATGTTATTACTAGAAGGTGCTACACCACAACAAATAGATAATGCCATGGTGCAATGGGGAATGGCCATGGGGCCATTAGCGGTTAACGATATGTCAGGCATAGATATTGGCTATAAAGCACGACAAGCAAATACTGACCGTCCAGACGATCCTTGCTACTTTGCTGCCGCTGACATGCTAGTAGAAGCTGGCCGATTAGGTCAAAAAACTCACGCTGGTTTTTATCAATATGATGAAAAAACCAATAAACGTAGTTCAGACGATATCGCCAATAACCTTATTAAAGATCACGCGGCTAAGTTAGCTATCACCCAACGCAATGACATCACCGATGAAG
Organism: Colwellia sp.; assembly: GCA_013215465.1. Lineage (GTDB taxonomy): Bacteria > Pseudomonadota > Gammaproteobacteria > Enterobacterales > Alteromonadaceae > Colwellia. Next base: position 22,604 of record JABSOW010000027.1, read on the forward strand.
AAATTCAACAACGACTAATTTTTGCATTGATCAACGAAGGCGCCTATATACTTGAACAAAACATCGCTAGCCGCGCCAGTGATATCGACGCAATTTGGCTGAACGGTTATGGATTTCCACGCTATTTAGGTGGTCCTATGTGTTATGCCGATGAAATTGGTTTAGAAAAAGTAGTCGCTACAATTAAAAAGTTTCAACGCCAAGCTGGCAATACTTATTGGCAAGTAGCGCCATTATTAGAAAAGTTAGTTGAACAGGGTAATAAGCTAACAAGTTAGTTTTGACAAAGTTAAATTAATTCAAAGGCGACTATGTTGAACACAGTCGTCTTTTCTTTTTATACTACGTCAACAAACTACTGTTATAGGTTAAATTAACTTAATATCAGGCATAAAAAAATGCAGCTCTAAGAGCTGCACTTTATAACTAGCTTATGTGCATCCTGCACTTTTATTTAGTGTTCTCAGTTCATCCATGATCACTGTCCTTAGTATATCCTTTAAGTAATACCTACTTATTGTCCTTTAGCATTGCATCCTTGTATATCCTTGCTATCATCCTTGAAAAATTCCTTTGTATAAATTCCATTTACAACGCAAACTGTCTCCTAGACATTGTCTTCCTGACGCCAAAATCCTTATTGGCTCACATCCTTGTTCATTTCATCCTTTAGTAATATCCTAATTACTCGACTTAATCCTTAAGCCTCCCTCATATACCTTAGTACTCCGTACTTTAGTATTTTTACCTTAATAACCTATTACGTTAATAAAGTTCATTAAAGAGCTTCCTGCTCTGTGTCTTCCTGACATGTTTAATATTACACTTAAAACTAAAATTTCGAAGGATGTATAAAAAAAACATTTCGCTGGTAAGTTGTTGGCTATGAATTAATAACATTGAAATTCATACACTTAATCTTAAATCAGTAATAATTCCTATCATTAAAGACAATATATCTCACACTCATGTAAGACATGTCTTACAAAAAATGTAGCAAATGACTACATGATTAATTTATATGTGACGAAGAGTGAACGCTAGTAATGTTTGTATTGCCGTAACAGAGAGTCACTTATTCGAGGAACTATAGTTTATTTTCCTAAATACAAGCTAAAAAACAAGAAGTATTGAACAATGTATTAAAAAGATAATGTGACTGATACCCTCCTGAGTATACTGCATAGCGATAAAACAAAGTTGAGCGAGTTAATTATTGATATAAGCCCAAAATTACTTATGTATTACTTATCACGATAATGCACCATCAAGGCACCTGATACTTTACCGACAGATACCTCTTTAATAAATTCGTAGTTGGAGTCTTCAAAAAAAGCTTTAAACTTACCCGAGGTGGCATAAACAGCAACACCTTCACTATCGCTATGCTCTTTTAATACGGTGTCAACGGCAGCCATTAAATATTGACCAAAGCCATGGTGTTGGTGTAATGGGTGAATAGCAATAAAAGATAACATATGGAATTTTTTTAACGGCACTGCTGCAATAACGTTTTGCTCTTTTTCTATCATCTGCTTAGTACTAAAATAGCCAGCGGTAAGTAACATTTTAAGACGCCAGTGCCAAAATCTATTACTACCTACACTATCATCTGGGCTATTTAAACACGCAACCCCCACCATTGAGTCGCCAAGAAATAAACCAACCATAGGTTGTTTAGCTTGCCAAAAAGCACTTAGCTCTTCTCTAATTGACGCTCTTAACCTTTGTTCGTAGCCTTCTTTTTTACTGTTAAATATTTCTAAAAAAACAGGATCATCATGATAGGCCTGAAAGAGTAAAGATGCAGCAAGCTTTAATTCTTCTGCACTCAAGTAAGTTGCCCTTATATCAAGGTTACTCTCTACTGAAACAACGTCTGTCATATGTGTTCTCCCAAAAAATATTTTTTAGACTAGAATTAAGCTTTTGCCTAGCTAAAATTTAAGCAACTTAATATAAAAGAATACCATAACAGTTTTTTTAAAAAAAAGGGGAAATAGATTTTATTGAGGTAAACCTGATCTAAAATAGTATGCGTTAGATTAGTTAAAGATAGGACTTATTTATCACCTTCAACTAAGCTATTGAGAATAATAGGATAGTTGAAGGATTTGTATACCCATGTTACCTCAAGATGCCGGATTCAGCTGGAATTAGAAACGTCTTTAGGCAAATTATTTATTGAAGAGAATGGTTGTTCCCTTGTCGAAATCAATAACGTAGCATAAAACGTTTCTAAACCAGCCCTACGGGGATGTCTGAGCAATCCATAGTCTTCGTTGCATCTATTTTTAATGGAACAACCATTAATAAAAAGATGCGCCTTGATCATGAATCGCTCAGTCATCCTGAAACTCGTATCTTGAAGTATCATGGGTATATACGGAGTTTACAAAACAATATTACTTTGTTTTATCTGTCGCTTTTTTAGTGGCTGCTTTCTTTTTAGCCGGCTTTTTCTTAGGTTTAGGAATATCTTCAACCCATTTACCGTCAATATATTTAGCAGTCCAACCAGTTGCTTTTGGCTTCCCGTCCTCTGTTGGGATTTCGGTCATTACGTACTGTTCTTTCGTTTTACGACTGTAACGTACTACCGATAAATTGCCTTCATTATCTTCTGAGGGCGCATCAGCCAGATAATAGAATTTACTCGATATTCTATCTCTAAAGCGTTGTAACTCAGCAACTTTTGGTGCACGAGTCTCCCGTGAACGAGGGAAAGTATTCGCCGCTAAGAAAATACCCGCAGCGCCATCACGCAGTACAAAATGTGCTTCAGATTTTTCACATTCAAGCTCAGGCAATTGCACTGGATCTTCTTTTGGCGGCGCAGCTTCGCCGCTAGCTAACAACTTACGAGTATTTTTACATTCCTCATTAGTACAATCGAAATATTTACCAAAACGACCTGACTTCAGCTCCATTGGTGATTCACAACGATCACAATCTAAAATAGGTCCATCGTAACCCTTAATTTTAAATTCGCCCTCTTCAACTTCAATGCCATCACAGACAGGGTTATTACCACAAACATGTAATTTACGTGTTTCGTCAATAAGGTAATTGTCCATCGCGGTGCCACATTTGTCACAACGGCGCATTGCCATAAGGGCTTCTGTTTCTGCATCTTCAGCTAAAATACTTACCGCTTCTTCACCCGACGTTAAGTTCATGGTTTTAGTACAGCGCTCTTTAGGTGGTAAAGCGTAACCAGAGCAACCTAAAAACACGCCCGTTTGAGCTGTTCGAATACCCATTTTACGGTTACAAGTAGGACAATCTATATCCGTTAATACCGGCTCATTCGTTTGCATACCACCATCTTCAGATGGTTGGTCAGCTTTTGATAATTGTTTAGTAAAGTTTTTATAAAACTCGTCTAATACACCTTTCCAATCAGCAGTACCAGCTGCAATTTCATCAAGCTCTTGTTCCATATTCGAGGTAAACTCGTAGCTCATTAACTTTTCAAAGCTGCCAGATAAACTGTTAGTAACTATTTCACCCATTTTCTCGGCATAAAAACGTTTTTTATCTAAACGGACATAGCCTCTATCTTGAATAGTAGAAATGATTGACGCATAAGTAGATGGGCGGCCAATAGAACGTTTTTCTAACTCTTTCACTAAAGACGCTTCACCAAAACGTGCTGGTGGCTTAGTAAAGTGCTGAGTTGCGTCTAAATTATCTAAGACTAACACTTCACCAACAGCTAAATCAGGTAAGTGTTTGTCATCACCTTTTGATAATTGCGGGTGCACTTTAGTCCAGCCATCAAACTGCATAACGCGGCCTTTGGCTTTTAAATCAAATCCAGCTGCGCTAATTGTTAACGTACTGACGGTGTAACGCGCCGCAGTCATTTGACAAGCAACAAATTGACGCCAAATTAAATCATAAAGTTTTTTAGCATCGGCATCGATACCTTCCATAAAGGCAGATTCAACTTTTACATTTGATGGACGAATCGCTTCATGCGCCTCTTGAGCCCCTGCTTTTGAACCATAAGCTTTTGGCTTTTCAGGCAAGTAGTTTTCACCAAAGCTTTTAGCAATATAATCGCGACACATTTCAACGGCATCTTTACTTAAATTAGTTGAGTCGGTACGCATATAAGTAATGTGACCCGCTTCATATAAACGTTGAGCTAAGCCCATAGTACGTTTAACGCCATAGCCTAATTTAGTACTTGCCGCCTGTTGTAATGTAGAGGTAATAAAAGGTGCTGACGGTGTACTTTTTGACGGCCTATCTTCACGTTTACTTACCGCATAATCCGCCGACTCTAATACCGCTAATGCTTTATCAGTATCGGCTTTATTAGTCGGTTTAAACGCCTTGCCGTTGTTATGAGTAACATCAAGTGCTAACGCTGCTCCTTTACTTTCAGCAGACGTTGCATGAGTGTCGGCACTTACTTCCCAAAACTCTTTTGGATCAAACGCTTTTATTTCACGTTCTTTTTCAACGACTAGCTTAACCGCAACTGATTGTACCCGTCCTGCGGATAAACCACGGGCTACTTTTTTCCATAACAGCGGGCTAACCATAAAGCCAACCACTCTATCAAGAAAACGGCGTGCTTGTTGGGCATTAACGCCAGGCATACTCAATTCACCCGGGGTAGCAAAAGCTTGTTGAATTGAGCTTTCGGTAATTTCATTAAAAACTACCCGACGAAATTTATCATCATCGCCACCAATTATTTCTTTTAAATGCCAAGCAATCGCCTCTCCCTCGCGATCCAAATCGGTTGCGAGATAGATAATGTCAGCTTTCTCTGCAAGCTTCTTAAGCTCGGTAACAACTTTCTCTTTCCCAGGAAGAATTTGATAATTAGCCGCCCAGTTTTTATCTGGATCTATGCCCATACGATTAACAAGTGCTTGTTTATCGCGCTTCGCTTTATATTTAGCCTTTGCTTCAGGTGCCATTTTTCGCACTTCAGCCGGTGATTTAGTGGCAACTTTTTTACCAGTACTACTATGAGGTAAATCACGTACATGACCAACACTAGACTTTACAATGAAGTCTTTACCTAAATATTTGTTAATTGTTTTCGCTTTGGCTGGCGACTCGACAATAACTAGTGATTTTGCCATAAAAATTTATAATCCTGCTAATTCGACAATTTATCTAGTTGAAAAGATAAATTTATTTTTGTCTTTTTATTCATTCAATATTTGCGTGAAAAAGTGCGAGCATGCTCTTTAGTCTCACTCAAATAACGTTAAAAACTGTTTTACTTTAAAAAGTATAGTTGCATACCTATTTATAGATATATCTATAAATATGCAAATTGACAAGCATTAATTTTTTGAATCAATTTGAGATATATAACTACTTAATGCTTTTGGCTATAATGCTTGTCTATAGTGGTTTCTAAAAAAGAAAACACTATTTTCTGCGCAATCATAATCGACTTTGCCAGAAAAAATAAGAGCTAAATCCTAAAAATATTAAAATTGATGATATCGCTTACTATTATTCAAATCGTTTACAGAGATACAAAATGCCACAATTAACAGCCCAATTAAAAGAAAAGTTAGCGCAATGCTTATGTCCACCCGGCAATGGTGTTTTTACCGTTAACACCGCCAAAGAGCGTAAAGAGCAGTTACATCAAACAATTTTTGGTCAGACTACCAATGTTGATGATTTATGGAAAACCTCTCTAAATAAGCTTCCTGATGCCTCTCGTGCCGTTATTTTAGGTATAGCATCCGATTGTGGTGGCGGAATTTTACGTGGCGCCAATTGGGGGCCATTATTTATCCGCACAACATTATTAGAACAACACCCCAACTTAAACGTGTTTGACTTAGGTGATATTAGGGTTATTCCGCACTTACTATCAGACAAATATTTGAATGAAGCAACCTTGGCAAATTGTCGAAAAGCACTTTATCAAGATGACAAAAGTAATTATTGCGTTAGTCCATTAAGTATCACCGAAGATGTTTTACATGATTTTTATGCTCAATTTCCCGACAAAGGTATTTTTGGCTTAGGTGGCGATCACAGTGTTAGCTACCCACTCACTAAAGCTTATTTACAAGCAAAAAAGAATCAAGGCAAGCGTACTGCTATCATTCATTTTGATGCCCACACCGATTTATTGGTAGAACGCTTAGGCATCGATTTATGTTTTGGCTCTTGGTGTACTCATATTTTAGACGATTTACCCGCACCAGAACACTTAATTCAAATAGGCATTCGCTCAACAGGGAAATCTAAGCAACATTGGGAAAGTACCTTTGGCGTTAAACAACACTGGGCTAAAGAAATTAAAGAATTAGGTGTTGAAAAAGTGATTGGAAATATTTTAGCGCAACTAGCACAGCAAAACGTTGATGAGCTATATGTCAGCTTTGATATTGATGCCATTGATGAAAGTTTTGCTAGCGCAACCGGGACACCTGAGCCCGATGGATTGATGCCAGAAGAAGCGATGCAAATATTACACGCTATTGCGGCGAAATACCCGATTACTGGGGCAGATATGATGGAAATAGCCCCTTTTACTGACAGTTCAGGGCTTGGCCTTGAAAGTAGAGAAAAAACCTTAAAAGTAGCTGGTGATATTTCTGCATTTTTATTGGAAGAAATAGCAAAGTGATTTATTTTTACTTTAGATAACATATACGATCAAAAAACGCTGGTAAGCATTTTTTGATCGTAGATTAGAATTATTGAATAATTACATCTGCAACATTCACAGTAACTGTACCGCCATCTTCAAACGTTAATATAACATCTAATGTCCCTGACTCAACATCATCACCTGCTTTAACGATTACAGAAAACTGACTACCGCCGTTTGCATTCCCCTCCCAGTCTGACGTCCCTGATGTTACAGAGCCAACAGAGCTCTTAAATGACACGGTAGTGCCTGTTGGCATAGGTTGGTTATGTAAGTCCGCCATAGTAATAACAAGACTTCCTGATGATTTTGGGCTTAAAAACAGCTTGTTATCATTATCTCGGTGCTGCTTAGTTGTAAAAAACGTATCGGTTTTATTTTCACAAAATTGTCTAGAGGTAACTAAATAATCTGTAAATTTATCTTCATCATTAGTAAGATTATAATCTGGATTATCCTTAAAATCACCAGGTTTATCTGGATCTGGAATCGTCTCATTGTCGTCAATAGGATCATCATTAATAGCATTATCCACAGAAGAATTAATACATATATACGGTGTATCACCAGACATTACGATAACTATTTGTGCATTGATATCTAAAGACGTTTCTTCAGCACAGGCACTGTGTGCAGGAATGGCACATAAAATACCATTATATTTTCCGTCTTTAACGTCATAAACACCATTTTGATTAAAATCAACTAGTTCTTCTAATTCACCGCCAGCTTCAGAGCCCGTTCCTTGATTAAAAAAACCGTCTTCATTGTAATCTGCATAAGCTTCACCAATATCATATGGACGACCACTGATATCATTACCAGAATAAGAGAAAGTAATATCAACGACTGAGTCATCAAAACTACCATCTCCTAGACAAGGTTTACCGTTACCCGTTTTATTATAAATTTCATTATAAATTTTAGTACCAAGAAAAGCAGGTACTTCACAAACATCAAATCGACCATTACCATTTAAATCAGGAAAAGATTCCTCACCTATGGTGGTTGCTAAAATAGTGACTCTACCGCCATATTTTTGTCCCATAGCACCTTTGTTATTCGCTAAAGGTGGTGTAGGAACTTGATTAGGATTGTTAACATCACCTAATATATGACCTTCAGGACGAGGGAATTGGCTACGCCAAATAACACTACATGACCCATCATCGCCAGTGGTACAACTAGCACCTAGGTTTTCAATAGAGCCACCTTCAGTAGTAAAGTGAACTGCCGTTGCTGGCGGTGGATTATTAAAGGCATCTGCCAATCTCGCGGTAAGTGTCACTTCAACACCATCATGGTTCCATGCTCTAGGCGCTAAATTGGTAGCAGAAATACTCATGCTGTCTTGATCGGGAATACCCGTAGATATTTTTAATTCACTCGATTGAGTTTGAATAACAGGATCACTATCATCAACACTAGCAAGCACTCTTACCGTTCTGGCTACAGTTCCTGAACTTACTACAGTCTGGACTAGACCTTCATTACTAGTTGTCGCATTAATTGGATTTAATACAATTCCACCGATAGTATTACTTAATGAAAAACTGACGTTCTTGTTGCTGAGCGGAATACTATTCGTATCTAATACTTTAAAAATTACCGTTGCACTTTCCGGGCGTTCATCATTACCTACACCTTTAATCGCTATATGTTCAGGAGTAGCTGAAACAAATTGAATGCTACCAATGTCTGCAGATAATACTTCAATGGAACCTGTAGCTGAGAGGTTTTGACCATTAACAACCACATTGACTGTAATAGGATCATTTCCAACACAGCCTTTAGCAAAATAGATACTTTCAGCTTTACCACTTGAAGTAAGCACAGGACTGTCTAAAGAAGCTTTGGGAGTTCCTTGTGCCGCACATAACGAAGTAAAGGTAAATTCAGCCGACTCTGAATACAATAGTTCTTGTTCATCAACCAAACTTGCAGAAATAACACTTGTGCCACCAGCTGAAAGGGGTGAGAAGCTTATACTTATATTTCCTTCAGTAAATGGGGTGCCGCTGCCTATTCTTAAAACACTGGCACTAGGAGCTTGAGTAGTAAAACCAACTGAAGCACTCTCACCTGAAGAAACCCCTGCTGTTACTGTTCCAGCACCTGATACATCCCCACTATTTAATACGATAGTGGCAATACCATCGACTCCTGTTAATGCAGTACCTATTTCTGGTAAGAAGCTGCCAAGTGAGGTGGTAAAGGTAACAACTTCACCAACTGCAACTTGTCCGCCAATGAATACTTTAACTGAAATTGTAGCTGGGCTTTGTTCAGTAACACTACTATCAGAAATTGAAATAGAAAGAGCGTCTGTACCATCACCGCCATTATTACCACCGGTTAAATCTCCATCACCGCCACCACATGCTACCAATGTGCTTAACGTTATTAATAACAGAGTAAAACTAAAGCGTCGAAGTAACTCCATAAGGGTATTCCTATATGTCTTTTGATTAATATTTATATGCTGAATTAATCATGTTAACTGATAAATAGTAAAAAAGTACAACTTAATACCCTAATTAAAAAAAAGCTTAATCATCAAGTAAGTTAACTAGAAATACTGATATTTTGGCGTAAAACTAGCAAAACTGTATTTTATCACTCAGTTTATTGCTAACCTTACAAATATATTAATATTAACAGCATCCATTCATTGCATATGACATCAACAGAAACTAGCGCAAAACCAACAAAAAGTAGTTTGACCACCCGAATTGTTATCGGCATGATTTCAGGTATTGTCCTTGGTACATTTTTACAGTGGCTTATGCCTAATGGCCGTGATTTTGTCATCAATTTATTTTTATTTGAATTATCACTACAGAACTTTTTAGTGGATGGTGTACTTGAGATTATTGGCCAAGTATTTATGGCAAGTTTACGAATGCTTGTTGTACCTTTAGTTTTTGTCTCACTTGTTTGTGGTGTTTGTTCATTACAAGACACCACTAAATTAGGGCGTATTGGCGGTAAAGCTATAGGCTTGTATTTAGTAACGACTGCTATCGCAATCAGTTTTGCAATATTTATCGCAATAATTGTTGGCCCCGGTGAAGGCGTGGGCATGACAGCTAGCACCAGCTTTAGCTCCAGAGAAGCACCATCTCTTGCGCAAGTTATTATTCAAATGTTTCCCACCAACCCTTTTGAAGCTTTTGCACAAGGTAAAATGCTGCAAATAATTGTCTTTGCTTTGCTCTTCGGCATTGCTATCGCTTTATCAGGAAAAGCGGGGGAACGCGTAGCAAGTTTATTTACAGACCTAAGTGAAGTGATTATGCGCTTAGTGGCTATTTTAATGAATTTAGCGCCATATGGTGTATTTGCTTTACTCGCTACCTTATTTACCACAGTGTCACTTGAAACCTTTGGTAATTTAATCGTCTACTTTTTAGTAGTGCTTGCGGTTTTATTTATTCACGCCCTAGTAACTTACCCTATCATGTTGAAATTGCTCACAGGTTTGAGCCCTATTATTTTCTTAAAAAAAATGCGTGACGCCGCAATTTTTGCATTTTCAACCGCTAGCTCAAATGCCACTATTCCTGTGACGTTAGAAACAGCAACAAAAAAAATGGGTGTTAAAAATTCTATAGCATCATTTACTGTACCATTAGGTGCCACCATTAATATGGACGGCACGGCAATTATGCAAGGTGTCGCTACGGTATTTATCGCCCAAGTTTTCAGCCAAGACTTAACATTAGCTGATTATTTAACCGTTGTACTCACAGCAACACTTGCCTCTATTGGTACCGCCGGTGTTCCTGGTGTTGGTTTAATTATGCTAGCAATGGTATTAGATCAAGTTGGCTTACCTGTGGAAGGTATTGCCTTAATTATCGGTGTTGATAGATTACTTGATATGACTCGCACTGCGGTTAATGTAACCGGAGACAGCATGGTAAGTATTATCGTTGCTAAGTCTGAACAGCAGTTTGATAATGATATATTTTTAGATGAGAATGCTGGTAGTAAAATTGAAGAAATAGACTTTCATCATTTAAAAGATTAAATAATGGGAAACCTTTCTTTATTCTCTATTAATATCAATTATCAGCATAGTTAACTATTGTTATACTCATAGTTAGTAAAAAGAGGTACGTTATGCCTATCACTAATATAAATGAAAGCACGCAATTAACACCATCGCTACAGTCTAAACAGACCGATGTGGTTTATGATCAAACTAAAACTAAAAAAGAGCAAAATAGCGCTATTGTTCGTTCACAAATGGAAGTTAGCTTAAAAATGGGTAATGAGCCAATGGCTTTACTCTATAAAACAGCGTTAAGTGCAATTAATGAAGCGCTTGATCCAACACGAGAAACGAAGCCAATAAAAACCAGTTATGACAACCAAATCGATGTCTCTCCAGAAGCGACAGCGACAAGAATTGTAAGTTTAGCAACTGGCTTTTATCACGCTTTTCAACAACAGAACCCAAATCTAGCCCCCGAAGAATCGCTAAATAAGTTCATGTCTGTTATTAGTGGCGGTATAGACAAAGGCTTTAAAGATGCCCGTGATATTCTTGAAAGCTTATCAGTACTTGATGGTAAAATTGCCACAGATATTGATAGTACTTATGAGCAAGTTCAAGAAGGATTAAAGTACTTTGTCGATAATTTTTTTACTGAAGAAAAGTCCGTAATTAATGAAGCTTAATTCCACTGTGATTAATATCAATGGATAATCACAGTGACTTCGATTTACTCTTTAGCTTATTGATGATTATTCTCTTTCACTAATTAACTGGTTAAAAGCCGTGTAAGCACTATACTGTAGATGGGCAAAATATAACGTGGAGGTTATCATGTCTATTTCTACTCGGCTTGACTCATACTTAACTACGAACAATATTCCATATCAAGTCATTGAACATGATCACAGCGCCAGCTCTATTGGTAGTGCAATCATGGCAAAAATTCCCTTAAACCAAATAGCGAAAGCTGTCATATTAAAAGATCATGAAGGTAGAAAGCTAATGGCTGTTTTACCCGCTAAAAATAAGATTAGTTTTTCAGCAATTAATGATAACTTGATGGGCAGCTATCAATTACTTAAAGAACAAGAAGTCTATAAAATGTTTAGTGATTGTGAACATGGTGCTATTCCACCTGTTGGTGATGCTTTTAACATGCACATGATCTGCGATGAAGTTTTAGATCAGTTAGATTATATCTATATTGAAGCAGGTGATCATCGCAAATTATTACGTATCAGTCATGAAGATTACAAAAAAATAGCAGCAAACAGCAGGCATCTACGCTTTAGTAGTGAACTCACCCATTAACTGTCGTTCCAATAATTCACCATAGCCACAAATATTGAAGGCCTCAACAAAGCCTTCATTACTTTACTCTGACTAAGTATAAGTTGTTCTGGTCAAGTCCAACCGGAAACTTTACTATTTTCCTGTTCAGCTTTGCTCTCATCGTCATCATAAATATCCTTTAAAATCAAAGAAACACTATTGTTTTTTGATAGCTGAATTACATTCGCGCTATAATCGGTAAAATATTATATTTTTTTGTACGGAACCTCCCTAAAAGGACCCTTAATGAAATCCATAACCTTATGTTTTGCTTGTATAGGACTATCGCTTTTAACTGCATGTCAATCAACTAATAAACCAGCGTTTACTAAAAATATGGAGGTTAATCAACAAACTAAATATTTTATTGAAGCGAAAATTTCGCTTGATAAGTTAAAGAAGGATATTAGCCAAGGTAGAGAAGAGCAACTCGCTTATTTTGCCCCTAATACCTTTAAGCAAGCAATTGCTGAATTTGATAATGCCACGGAAGAATATATGGATATAGGGCAAAATGGCGCCTCCTCTTTAAATATTTTTCAAAGTGATACCGAGCAATACAAACAAGCTAAACAAGAGATTATTAATTATATTGCCCTTGCCAATCAAAAACTAAAATTTGCATACAGCATCAAAGAAACAGCAGAAAGTACATTAGCTAAAACCTTTACTCAAAAGAAGCTATTGCAAAATATTAACGCGCCTCAAATATATGCCAACGATTATAAAAAAATTAACAGTCGAATTGATGATCTCGTTGAATATATAGATGATGGTAAAGTCAGTAAAGCACAAGAAAAACAACCTGAGTTACTTGCTGATATGCATGCCTTAGAAGTACGCACCGTACGTAAAAATGCATTAAGTCAGCTTGACAACGACATTGCCCATATCAAGAAAAAACGCCTCGCGAAATATGTACCTATTAGCCACCAGCAATTATTAGCAGCTCGAAGTAATGCCAATGCCATCATTACGGTTAATCCTCGCGCCACCGCTGAAATAAAAACTGCAGTAATATTAGCCGAGTTTGAACTTGCTCACCTTTACCATATAGCGAAAGAAGTAAATATCCTTCAGAAGACTAATGATAAGTCTTATGAACAATATTTACTGACTAAAGAAGCACTATTACACGCAGTAAGTGAGTCTTTAGCAATCGATGATGTTCGTGATTTAGCATTAACAAAACAACTAAAGTCGATAGCATTGCAAGCCAGAACGCTAAAAGACAAGTTAACTACCGCCAATGCTACAATGTTAGCCTTACAAAGTGATAGCAGTAAATCATCAGCAGCGATAGTGAGTCTTAGAGCTGAATTTAAAAGCCAGTTACTCAATTTAAATGAGAAATATGATGCCTTAGTTATTGAAAATTCTGCGCTAAATAAGGAAGTACAAAGTAAAAATATTGAGGTAATTCGCTTAGAAGCATACAAAGAAGCTGTTACACAAATAGAAAATAGACTTATCGCTGAAAAAGCATTGGCTTTACAGACCCAAGCTAGAAAATAAGCCGAACAAAAAGCGCTCGCCTTAAAAGAAAAAACTAACTTAGCTATAAAATCCCTATAGATAATGAAACTGTTGCACTAAAATTTACTCCTGTTTGGCGCAACAGTGGTAAAGCTAAATAGTGAGCAGCCTGATAATGAGTATTAAAGCTTACTTACCCCCATTATTACTTATCTCGTATTTTAGGCATTAAACTGCCGTCTAGTAACAAAACCTGTCATTCACAGTTAATCAACTCACGCTTATTGTGTATTATAACTTGACATGTATTTCTAATACCAATTCCACTAACTAAGTGATCTTTTTAAATGGTCTAAATATCCAATAACATCGTTGCTTTCAATCCAAATAGCCAGCTATTGCGAGGCTAGAAACAGCAAGATCTTTATTAGCGCAAAGTGAAGTAGCAAATTATACTAACGATGACTCTGCTGTAGAAAAAACTGCCATTGATAATCGCTTTAGTGAAATGATGCAAAAAATAGTGGAGCAACGATTAGGTGTCGAACGTGAAAAGCTTGAATACAATAAGTAGCCAAGCAAACCGATTAGTTTTATCATTTATGTGATAAATATAAATTAGACAAGTATAAAAACACACTGACTAAAACAAGAGGAAAAACCAACAAAAACATATATTCCGTATAAAGCAAAGGTATTACAACCCCCATAGCAAGGCACAATGCAGCCAAAGAAAACGGTACTTTACACTGCTTAGCAAAAGTACAACTTGCCACAAAATTATTGACCACACCTTGGTTATCTATTCGGGCGATTAAACACGGCATTACCCCTAAAATTAAAGATAAAAAAGCAAAAAACCAAGCTAAAAATAAGTTTGCCCAATAAAATTCGACACTCAAATTGCCATGGCTTTCATTAGCAATAGAGAATGATTTAGCTAAAAATGAATTTTGGTCGACATAAAGACTATAAACTACAATCGCATCTGTTATCCATATTAAGAAAAACAGGCATTGCACAACGAATACTAAGCCAAAATTTGCCATCAATATTGACAATTGTAAGCGGCCTTTATTCAACATATCGGTAAAAATTAATGGGTGTAATAATAAACTAACCAAAGGAGTGAATAAGATAAAGCCAGCACAAAATGAAATATACATTGAACTTAATTCATAATTTTTAAGCAACAAGCTTATCGCTTGTGCAATTGAATATATCACTAACGTTGAAAAAAAAAGCAACGCATAAGAAAGGATTCGCACTCGAATTTTTTGTTTAACATTTACTTCATTTATCACAATTTCACCTTACTACTACCGTTTAATTTTATTAATTGGAAAATCCTAACACCATTTCTAATTTCAACATTTGATTTACATTAATGGATTGAAAAGTAATAAAACAAAAATGGTTGATGTTGACTCACTCACTTGGCGTAGCGGTAACGAAATCACATTAAATTTACAATCACTATCTGACAATATTCGTCCATGAACAACGGTAACCCTTGAGCACTTAACATCAGTAGAATATTAATAATTTATCAAGGACAGTTTTATTCAAAAAAATGCGTTAGCCATCCATTTTGACTAACATAAAAAATTCGACGATATTGCTCCAACATATTGATGAAACAAAAATTAATACAGTAAAACTTTTATTTTAATTGTAAATTGTTCTACCTTAATTAAGCTACTTATAGTATGTTTTAATAAAGAATCTAGTGTTAAATAATTAAAAAACATATCTAATGGAGATGATAAATGTCAGATAATAAAAAATACCGTTTAGTAACTCGTAGTGATTTTGATGGATTAGTTTGTGCCATTTTACTCAAAAATATTAATTTAGTTGACGACATTCTCTTTGTTCATCCCAAAGATATGCAAGACGGTATTATTGAAGTAGGTCCAGATGATATTTCCACTAACTTACCTTATGTTGACGGAATTCATCTCGCCTTTGATCATCATCATAGTGAAACACTTCGTAATGAAAAACGAGATAATCATATTATCGATCCTGATGCTCCTTCGGCTGCTCGCGTTGTTTACGATTATTACGGTGGAGAAAAAACTTTCCCTGCTAGTTGGCAAAGCATGATGAAAGCGGTAGATAAAGGTGACTCGGCACAATTCAATAAAGAAGAAGTTTTACATGCTAAACGCTGGGAACTACTTAATTTCATAATGGATTCTCGAACAGGTTTAGGTCGTTTTCGAGATTTTCGTATTTCAAACTATGAACTCATGATGGAGCTAATAGATTTTGGTAAAGATCACAGCATTGATCAATTATTAACACTGCCTGATATTAAAGAACGAACCGATCTTTACTTTGAGCACGAAGAACAATTTAAAGAACAAATTAAGCGCTGTGCAACGGTTCACGGTAACTTAGTTGTGCTGGATTTAAGAGAAGAAGAAATTATTTACTCCGGTAATCGTTTTGTTATTTACGCATTATTTCCACAATGTAATATTTCAATTCATATTATGTGGGGACTTAAAAAACAAAACACGGTTTTTGCGACAGGAAAATCTATTTTTGATCGTAGTTCAACAACTAATATTGGTGAATTAATGCTTAAATACAATGGCGGTGGACATAATGGTGCAGGCACCTGTCAAGTTCCACATGATCAAAGTGAAGCTTGTCTTGCTGAGCTAATTTCTACCATTAATGCTGATGGCTAAACCTTTAAAATACTAAGCGATAATCAAATAATAAAACGCCTTCAAGAAAAACTGCTTTGCTTTTCTTGAAGGCGTTATACCATTAATTGAAATAATGAATCGACCAACTTAGAGTTTATTTAAAAACGATATGCGGCGTAAATACCCGCAACACGATCAAAACTATTATCAAGTTTATAACCATTTTCTTGTGCATCAAAACTTGAATAGCCCGTAAACACACCGATATCAGTATTCTTGCTGTAGGCGTAATTCAAACCAACGTTGACCTCATGCGCATCATTTTGGCTAAAATCTTTCAAATCACGGTAAGTATAACTAGCCGTTGCTGTAAGATCTTTTGCTATATTGCCTTGTACGCCTACAGAATAACGGTATTCACCTTTATTTTTTAGCTTCTTTTCATCCCATTTTACATAGCCTAAAGAAAAAATCATCGCAATATTTTCATTAAAAACATATTTACCATTTAAATCAGTACCATAACCAACTGAATGCCCGTTTAATTTTGAATCTTGATAACCTCTTAAACCTAAGCCTACCGTTAGTTCCAAACCGGTCTTATTATCAGGACGAGCTAAAACTCGATAATTAATGCCACCCAATCCAAGCATTAAATTATCAGTTAAACCGTAGGCGGCATTTAAATTAAGCTCACCACGGTTGTCATCATTCTCTTCTCCCCACGCTAAAGCGCCACTAAGTGAAACAGTACCATCTGTTAATGTAAGCGGTCTTAATACTGGGTTTTGAGGATATTCGGTTTCGGCAACAACAGTAGATGAGGCAAAAAGTAATGCAATGCTAATAAGTGATTTGTTCATAATAGTGAATCCCTAGATTTAGTGTTTTGTTATTTATGGGATCATAATAAAACCTTGTCGCGTTCGTTTCCTTATGCATTTTGTCGATGAAATGTATGACTAGTGTGAGAAATTGTAAGAATAAGCAAAATATTTTTTCTCTTTAGTGGTCTAGTTATTGGTAAGAAAAATAAATAGATCACGGTGATACTATTTTTATGAAATTAGCAGCTTTATGACCGCAAAAACACAAACAATATTGTCAGTACTGATTAGTTTTATTTTTTACTTTACCTGGACCTGGTATGCCAACAGCCGAGTAACAGATGATGTTGCTTTGTTATTACGATGTGCGCTAATTCAAAGTTCATACAGTGCCTTTATGACGTTAACGTTCACCACGCTGCTGAGATGGACAATAGGTAAAATGAAATGCCACGATCACCCTTATCTGGTTATCATTCCGCCATTACTAATGCAATCAACAACGGTTTACTTTATTAACTACCTTAATCAAACACCTAACCTAATTTTAACTATTATTCCAGGCATATTTTTTACCGCCATCTACGGTATTTTCTTCACATACACATTATTAAAGAAACCAGAATATCAATGTCACACTCAACATTAATGGCAGTCTTTGCCATCAGCACCATATGCTCTGATGCCCGCTCACAGTATTTACATTGAGTAATAGTGATCGTTAATATCCATTACCTTTCTCTCTATTTGTCTATCTTTAAACTCTTCTATTTCACGCCATTTACGTTTGCTTTGCCTTTTGCTTTTCTTTTTTTCATGTTGTTCTTCAAATTCGTCAAAATCAAAATCTTGCCAAATGTTATTTTGCATAATAATTTCTCATATCAATGGTTCACTTCAATGTAATAAATCTATATGACGATTTTTTTACAAAAAAATGACAGTATTATGACCATATGATTTTATTTTTTCCCCATTAACACTTGCTGTCTATTGAACTGTTTAGTGGTGCGGTGGCGCCCGCTCAGTGAAACATAAACATCAAGCTAATGACTGGCCTAATAAGTTTCACGCCGACATTAAGGAATGATAAGCTTGTGCTATTATTTTTATTTAGGTTAAATTAACACTGGCTATCTAAGTTAATTATTTCTTCGCTAGCCATTGCCTAAGCCGAGTACAATTTAGATGTTCACCTTAATAACAGCAAAAATTTCAGCCATTCCTACTAGCCTTATTACCGGTTTTTTAGGTGTAGGAAAAACCACCGCTATATTGCAGTTACTTGCCAATAAACCAAAAAATGAAAACTGGGCGGTATTAGTGAATGAGTTTGGCGAAGTAGGAATAGACTCTGCGCTACTCGCTGGTAATAGTAATGAAAAAGGAGTGTTTATTCGTGAAGTACCCGGCGGCTGTATGTGCTGCGCTTCTGGTGTGCCTATGCAGGTAGCATTAAATCAACTTATTGCTAAATCGAAACCTGATAGGCTAATTATAGAGCCAACTGGCTTAGGACACCCCAAAGAAGTAGTTGAGGTGTTAACTAGTGGCAAATATCAAGAAATAATTTCGCTACAATCAATATTCTGTTTAGTCGATGCTAGAAACCTTAGCGATAAACGCTATACAGAGCACCCATCATTTGTGCAACAACTTAAAGTGGCAGATATCATTCTAGCGGCAAAAGCAGATAAATATTCAGCGCAAGATGAAGAGAATTTATCTGCATTTATTGCTAAGAATGACCTGTCAGAAAAAACATTGCACCTAATACAGCATGGTAACGTTGATCCTAGTTGGTTAACGCAAGAGCAAAATACCGCAATAGCCGCCAAACCAATGATTGGTATTGCTGTTCCCTTTTCACAAAAAAATTCACACGACATTCAGCCTAGTTTTCAAAATGCGCTAAGTTATCAAAATGAACTGAAGCTAAACCAAGCCCTACAAACTAGGTTAGCGCAAGATGGCTTTATTGAGTTAAATAATCAGGGTGAGGGCTATTTTAGTAAAGGTTGGATTTTTTCAGGAAAATATATGTTTGATTACCAACAGTTGATGGCACTGATAACCTCACTGAACGTTACACGGGTTAAAGGCGTGGTACGTACCAACAAAGGAAATTATTCCTTTAATAAAGCAGGAAGTGATTTTAGCTGTAATAAAGTCACTCATTCAAAAGATAGCCGTATTGAGTTGATTGATTTTAATGAAAGTATTTTAAATAAAGTAACTAGTGAGCAACTGTTAATGCTCAAGAAAAACGCTATATAATTATTAACCGTTGGCAACTCCTGCTCTATTGCTTGGAGCTTGCCTTTCTACTTACCTCTCTGCTTGACGTCACAGTGGCAGCGCCCCCCATATGGACAATAGTTCACTCCCATTTAAAAAATTAAAGTATTTAGTTTTATTTCCGATATATACTTAATGTGGCTTTATGATTAAGGACATTCATGATTAACAATGTATTACACAGCCGTGCTGACTTAATTTCATCCCTTGCCCTACCAGTCAATCAGCAACCCCATACACTCACCGATGAACTTAATAATATTGCGCCAGAAATGGTTCAAGAGCTATTGAGCCAGTTTGATGAAGAAAGAGTGGAACAATTACTTCAGCAACAATTTGCCTCACTCATCACTGTATCAAGTCAGCCGACAGTCTTCAATTATCAACATTCAGACAAAGAATTAGCTTTACGCATCGTGATAAGCAGTCAACAAAACGGTTTACTCAACAATGAAAATAGCGATGAGCTCATGAAACGTTTGAATAAATCGGTACAAGACATTCACGGAGCTTACGCCAATACTAGTGATATATTAGCTAGTTTAGGGCAATTGGGTCATGAGCAAAAATCATTTCTAGCCTCGAGTGAACAGCGTGTAGAACGAGCGCTAGGTACTTATATGGAAAGTATCAATCGAACAAATAATGAAGATAACGATAACTACAGTTTTGAACTAACAGTAAAGACTAAGGAAGGCGACATTATCAATATCACCTTTAATTCATCGCAAGGTTATGACGAAAACACGGGTAAAACAGTTGATGGTTTTGGTCTCAGCTATCAAGTTGAGGGGGACTTGTCTGAAGCTGAACATCAGGCATTAACCGAGGTATTGTCGGGGATTGGACAAATGGCTGATGAATTTTTTAAGGTAAGCCAAAACTCATACAGTAAATATGTTCCAGCAGGTCAATCCGATTTTAACGTCGATTTTTTGGCTGCTTTTAATCATCAACAGTTATCGGGTTTTGATGTATCTTTTTCGACCACTGAAAATCAACAATTTGGCTCTCCGGAAAATAATCTCGATCTAAGTTACCACGTCGATCAAGAGTTAAACCAACAAGCGCTTACGTTTAACTCTCAAGCGGGTGTTAATGAAATAGATTTCTCGTTAGATATGTCTACTTTTGGCGGTAAAGACGTAAAGCAAATGCAGCAATACATAGCCACCTTAGATAAAAACCTCGAAGCTAGCCGTTACAATAGTAAAGGCGAAAATAAAACATCAGCATTTGGTAAAAAAGACGATTTAAAAATACAACAAGGTTTTGCTATTTTTAAAGGGGCTTTTGCTAGTATGTCATCGGCAGCGCAGCATTATAGCAATATAGAGTCAGTCGCAGCACAACAATTCACTGATGGCCGAGCAATGGTCGCAGAGTTAGTTGATAACATGATCACCAATGATCCTCGCTATCAAGGCCTTGGCAGCGAAACAAATAACACCTTGGGTGCGGGAGTTTCTAAATTAGCAGATTTTGACGCTGAATTTTCATTTTCGAAAGAGCCACAAGGCCGAAGTCTACACCCTAAAATCAGTGTTGAGTTAGCGCAAGTAACTCAGCAACACAAATCAGGAAAATTAACTGGGGTAACCCAAAGTAAAACGGTAGCTACTCATTTCGATTATCAACTTACTCGGCCTGATTACTATGATAAAACAGAAAGCTACAACATTGGTACTGCCGTCCAAAATCAAGCATTGGTTGGTCTTGATCAGAAACACCAAGTGGATGTTAGTAAAGAAACTTATCAGTTTAACCCTGAGACGAATCAATATGAACTGCAAATGGCATTTAATGAAAAGATTGAGAATGAGAGCAACATTCGCCTTATTAACAATATTTGGCTTGAAAACACAGAAAGTAGCCATACTATGGATAAAAAAGAGCGTATCGCTAACGAAGGAAAACCAGAAGATTTTAACAAAACAAATCACCATTCTCATAAAAAACTCATGACGTTAATTGGTGATTTAGATAAACTAGCTGAAAATAAACAGGTTGAACGTGACTATCTTATTGGATTAAATAATGTGAATTTTTTTATGGATAATAATACTAAATAGGATCAAATTTCCCCTGTTAGCGATCAGTTGACCTAAAGAACAACCAGTAGCTAACATTAACACTACGCCCTGTAACTGTAAAAATATCAATAAAAATATCAAAGACAGCCACTATTAAAACATCAAGCATAATTACACTTTAAATATTCACGATATGTAATGGGTTACTAACATACAAAATGAATAATGTGTGTAACGCTAATAAAACCACTCATTACAAACTTCCGGTAAAAAATCAACACACAGAGGGAGACCTTTTCAAATACCTAAGAGCTGGTGGCCCCATTTGGAGCGCTGGTTATTGGTTTGGTGCTGGGCATATAATTGTACTTACAGGTGTAAGCCAAGGAAAAGTTTATTTTAACGATCCTGATCAAGGCGTCAAAAAAGAAAATACTGTGAAGTGGTTTAATGAAAAATTAGCCAATCAAATCCAAGGTTGTCTTATGGGACCCTGTAACAAAATCTGTGTAACTGCCTATCATTAATACCCATACAGGGTTTAGGATAAAAAAACTATGAATAAGAAAGAACTAGAAGCATTTGCTAAGCAAGCAGCCAAAGGCATTAAGTCAGAGCAAGACTTAACGGACTTTCACAGAATACTTACCAAGATATGATGTGCGAGACAAATAAACCTTGATCGGAGCGCCGTCGTCAACACTAAAAGCGGTAAGATAAATATATACCGTGGCTTTTTGTCCATTCGTCGTATGGATCTGATGTTATTCGTGACATCATGTTATATCTGTATCCTATACTCACATCTTCATCAATCATGTATTCTATGCCGATCAAATAACCTTCATCGTTATCATAATCATGATCGTAATAATCTGATGAGGTGGCGCTAACTGAAGTGGGTATGGTGTATTTTCCGATCCCCGCGTAAACCGTTACCAAATCAAAGCTATATCGATAAGTTAATTCCAAGGAAAATATATAATTCATTTCAAGAACTAAATCTTCATATTTACCTTTGGTTTTAGAGTCACTTAAAACACCATAACCAGCCCGAAAAGCAATCCCTATATCGGTGATGTAAGTTAACCCTAAGCTTTCCATTCCTGTCTCGTACTTAGCGTAGTTATCTGGACCACGCCAAGAATGTTCAACCTTCGAGTAACCTAAATCTATTTGGTACTCACTGGATGAAACATTTAACGAGAGTAATATTAATAATAAAAGAGCTTTTATCATAAAGTCTTTTTGATTAAAGTTAACCGAGTATAGGAAGTATAGTACCATTTCTACTGAAATCTAAAGCTATTAACATCAAGCATAATTACACTTTAAATATTCACGATATGTAATGGCTTACTAACATACAAAAATGAATAATGTGTGTAACGCTAATAAATAGACTTTTAACGTACTTTCTCTTAATTTTTAACATAGGTAAGCATTAGCGTTAACTAAAAGAATCAAAGTGTCGTTTACTTTTTTCTTAAGCAAGTAACTTATTGCAAGCTGATAAGGTCGTTCGCCGGTGTAACAAAAGTCATTCAGTACATCGGCATGCCCTACTGCCCCATGGAAATTGTTAGTAAATTGCGTAGTTAAAGTTAACCAGTTCTCACCGCTGATATTTAATCTACTAAGGATATTAGGTTGATTTATTTCAATATAACCACATTTATCTGCACGAATGCAACGGCCCGTTACATCGATTAATTCAATATAATCATTGATAGCAAAGGTTAGTCCTTTCTACTAACTTTACTCTGCCCAGAATTATTACTGAGGATAGGCGACAACCCAATCAGAGCTCTCATCACCTTTTCTATCAAATTTATATTTAACAGAAGAAAAACCACAGAGTTTTACAAGGCCATTAAAGTCAAACGGTTGTTTTACCCCTGCTTTTGATTCCATGAATGCAGCATCGCTTGGTATAATTACTTTCTCATGTTCGGCTGAGATTACAAATGCGGCTTCAGCTAATATTAGATCATTATTATGACGCTTGATAATCTCAGCATTCCCTAAACTGTTTCCATCTAAATCTCTAAACTCAAACTCCTCTGGATGATTAATTTCAATAACATCACCGTCATTAAGTTGATATGCAATTAACATGTTTACCATTGTTTGTTCTCCCAATTTAATTTGTTTTTTGGTGGCTTAGAGGGCTTTATTCGGCCATAACCTAGTAAGCCAACCTGATGACATACTACGTTAAAATAACAAACAATTATTGATATGAACACACCTAAAGTCAGATACTTCTGTTAATAAAGAGTCCTCATAGTCGGAGAAGCTGATGTTAGAATAACAATTAACCTTGCGTGTCCTAGTTAATTATCATTAACAGTGGGTGTCCTAGTTAATTATCTACAGGTATATGCATGCCTAATTTGAGTTTTTGTTTTTAATTTATATCATTGCCAATTTTGTTGTGCTATTTCAGATGTTAGGACTGATTTGTGAACTAATGGATTGTACGTTCTTGCTTATCCCACATACTTTCTTGCCAATTAGATATCGATCCGGAGGCTTCACATGTGTCGCAATGCCACTCAATTATGCCAATTGCGATACACATTGCTTCAATGTCTCCTTCACAAGACAGTCCCTCCGCTCGGGTGTTGCATTTCAAATCAACATCAATTAGTGGTTGCTCGATATTCTCAGAAACCGACGACACAATCTTGGTCAGAAATTTGAAAACCGCTTTTGCTTGTTCAGTAAGCTCTAGTTCGTTACCTTCTTCATCAAGAAAATGACTTAAATCTGCTTTTAACGCCATACGCTTTTTCAATCTTAGAATGCTAATGTACCTAACATATAGTACTTAAAGCTCTCGGTACATCATTTCTGATTTTATATTATCAAGCTAACTACTTAACTATGCCACCCATGATAATGACTCACGCCATTGGCAGACTAATGATTGCCTTTTAAGTTGACTAAAAAGCCCACGGATAACGTAAATGCGTTATAGCTTGCCACTTATATTTGTGAAACATTGAATTTTAGTCGAATTAAATCCGTTATTAAATAATAACCTCAAGTAGGGGATTAATTATGAGCGACGTTATGCGCTATTCAAACAGGCTTGAGCATTGGCTAAACCAGTGCGCTGTAAACCAACATGCTCACTAAACTCACATAAGTGTTCAGCTGTACCTACGGCGCCTGTGAAGATACATTCAAAATCCATGGTCAGTTTCAGCCAGTTTTCATCACTGATGTAAAGTCTGGTTAGAATATTTGCAGTTTTACTTTTGATAGCACCACGTTTGCCATCACGCAGGATACGTCCGGTTTTATCAACCAATGTTAAATAGTCTTTTAAGCTGAAGCGAATACCGGTTGGTTTTTTTTGGTGTTCATTACCCGTAAAGTGTAACAACGAGGTTGGTTGCTCACCTTTAATTGCTGCTTTGATGCGTAGTTGAATACTAGTGAAATTTGACTGCTCTGGCGTTGAGGCAATACCCGCCCGTATAGAATTTAAATCAACATAAGCCATGCACGACAGTAAAGCACCTTCATCAAGCAGTGCCTGAGATTTAAAGCGCCCTTCCCAAAAGTGTCCTGTACAGTTGTCTTCTCGGTTTGCTTGTCGGGCTATTGGCTCGTTCAATGAACGCATAAACCAGCTAATATCCATTAATCGCTGTTTGTAAATGTCAGCCGTGCTTTCAACCATCGCCAGTTGAAGTTTATCTAGCGTTTGATTATTCTGCTGATTAGAATATTTTTGAGTAAGAAATGTTCCTTTGAATAACTGGTGCCAACGCTCCAGAACCTCACCAGTTGACCACTTTTTAACTTGCTCTACATCTACCTGTAACACCAGATGTAGATGATTATGCATCACAGCATGAGCGCAAATATCAATAGAAAACACTTTCGACAATTGAAAAATACGCTTTTCAATCCATGTGCGGCTGCAAATGTGATAATACGGCGTATCTAATAAACTAATCTGTTGTGAACGAGGCTTAGGCATAATAACCACCAAACTTAACAAAGGTAAATTAAGCTTAGTTTGTTGATTAAAATATACACAAGTTATTATGGGTGGCCTAATAAATTTGTCGAGATGATTAGTCTTTCGTATCGGCACCTTTAATTATAACAATCAATACAAATAACAACGCGCTAATCGTAATGCACAGCTTTGAAAAACCAGATAAAACAAAGCCAACCTGAGCATCATTAAACATATCAAACAGATCTTTCAGTGCCCCGACGGAGATCAGCAACATGGCCCCTGATAAAATAGTGTTAAGCCGTTGTGTTGCTTTACTTTTGAGTAAACTGTCGACGTTCTCTATTTCTAATACCGTTTGCTGGTGTTGATTGGCAATATGTTCAAGCAAATGGACACTGCGCTGATGCAACAGCTCAAATTGCATATTACTAAATATTTTTTCCATCAATTTGGTGTGATCAGGGTAAGTCATCATGCTGCCCGCACCAATTATTTCAAATAACCATTTAATTTTATCTTCAAAATGAACCAAGTTAGCCAGCTGTGTCACTAAGTCCTTCCTCAGAGCAACAAGCTGTTTTTTTGTGCTCTTATTCGTTGCACGATGATTAAGCTCAGTAAGTTTGAGTTGCTGGTTAAATTGAGTATTGGCACTTTGCAGCAAATTAATTACCATTGCCGCAATGTTTAATGACTCGGCTGCTTGCTCTGTTACCCACATGGGTTGCTCGATTAACGCAATGACCGATTCAAATTGGTTACAATAGAGCAAATCGTTTTTGTTATAGCGAATAGCCCCTAAATTAGTGGCTTTAATTCCACTGGTATCATACGAAATCCAATCATCAATCGCGCTGCGAACCTCTCGCTGCGGTAAAATCAACGCCGCAAACGCGCAATGCTGCAATAGTTCCTCACTGTTGAGATAGTGAGTTTGGTTGTTAATTCGGTGAATAACTTGGTCAACCTGTAATTGCACAAAGCGATTATTCTCAACGTTATAATATATTAAAGCAGTAGAGGACTGACAATCGCTCTGGATCGATTGCTTAACGAAACGGTCGAGTTTTGAAAATACATCACTGGCAAATTCGGCGACAAAATTAAAATGCTGCTGATCACGCCACAACATATCCTGATCAAGCGCAAATGAGGTACCCAAGCTAGTAGCATGTCGAACCGCACTAATACACTGATTTTCAATCGGCACAGTGATACTTAAATTAAACATGCCAGTACTGAAATATTTAAGCTCAACCGCACAACTTAGCGGTTGAGAACGAAAATCGATCATTAATGGCGGCAAGTGCCAGCAAAAGGTATCGACAATGCCATTAGCGGCAAGTCCAGACCAAATATCCGACATCGGTGCCCATTCGGGAGTATCGCTATGCAATAATTCTATCGCTAGCTTTCGACCACCATCGAGTTGTTGCTGAGCAGATAAAAACTGCTCGAAAGATAAAATTAAATCATAACCTAAGCGCGCAAAGTAATTGATCGTCACGGTGCCTTTACTAACGGTTAAGCGACCTTCTTTGACTGTTCTTTGGCTCAAAAATTGTTGCAAAGCGGGAAAGTGAGGACAGAGATCACCAGCCAATATATCCTGCCCCATCGCCTCCAACGCCCGAACGTGCTGGTCGAATAATGGTTTAGTTTGGATAAGTTTTTCAGAAAACACCGCCAGATCATCCCATTTTAATAAATCCAGCTGAGCAATATAATTAATCGCGTGAGCATAATGGACATAACCATCAAGCAAGCCAGCTAAGTGCAGATTAAACAGCTGCTCCGACTCGGGATCTAGCCCATCGCTCGATTGCTTAACTTGTTGCGCTTGCCCAATCAATTGCTCACTGGCCATTACCACTGACGTGGCAAAACTATTATAGATGCCGCGGTCAATTTCACAGAGCCAATGCTGCAACTGACTAAAACAAGCAAGTATGTTCAGTAATTTCTTATCAATCCCTTCACTTACTTGGGCTAGTGCGACACAACTGAGTTTTATCATTTTATTAGCATCACGATAATTGTAGCTATTCTCAATGGTGATTCGGGCATTGAAATATTGAGCACTATAAATTAGCAATAGTGTTTCATCATCAAGATCCGCCGCTAATGGCTGAGACTGATTATGATCAAATAATGATATTTCTCGATATAATTCAACCGACCGCTCTCGAAGTTGGTCTAACGCCCAACACTGACCATCAATAAATGATTCATCACTTAAAAAACTAAGAAATTGAGATAATACCTGGTGTGGCAGAAGGCTTTGTAGGGCAATGGACATACAATAATTTCCGTGGTTACCCCCATGCGATAAGGGCAATGGGCGTTTGCTGACGAGACAACTGTTGTTCAAGTCTCTGATCTGAAGGCGCTAATTGATAGCCGACCGTAAATAAATGGCTAACAATAGCATTAAGTTCATTTATTTCAATATGTTTGATTTGATTATCTGATGAAATAGCCATCAATGACATCGGGATACTGTCAGTGCTGTCAAAACTTGGTGCTAAATAGCAATATTGCAGCATCAAGAACCCTAACTGACCATAATAAATGGCTTGTCGTGCCTGCGCTTCAACCAGCAACCATTTGACGTTGACCGACGATTGCCCAGTGGTAATCGCATGACGACACAAGTCCCGACCAATCCCATGCCCCTGCTTATTCGCAGCAACCGCTAAGTAAGAAAATAAGACATAATTAAAGTCAGGATAAAGGCTTAAGATATAGAAACCAACAACCTTGCCTTGCTGCTCTGCAATCCATAAATGGTACTCGCCACTATCAATACAATCACATAATATCGCTTCGGGTTCTCGCTCATCACTCGGAAAAACATCACGATAAATTGCGACACATTGTCGCCATGTCGGATCTGATGAGTGAGTAATGCGCCGAATATTAAGCATATGGTATATTTTCCTGAAGGTTATGAGTCTGGGTGGCGATTAAGCTTAAACTTGAATAACGAGGAGTATATACCCATGTCACCTCAATATGCAGGATTCAGCTGGAATTAGAAACGTCTTTAGAAAAGGCATTGATTGAAGAGAATGGTTGTTCCCTGTCGAAATCAATAACGTAGCATAAAGCGTTTCTAAACCAGCCCACGGGGATGTTTGAGCAAACCATGTTCTTCGTT
>JABSOW010000028.1 GCA_013215465.1 Colwellia sp.
TCTATCAATTTGGGGTGATTTCACTGGTGGATATTTGAGTGCTGTTCAAAAAACAGGCTTATGTACCTACATATGAATTGGTATTAAGTCGAAAGTTGTTGAGCTCTAAGTTTAGCAATATCATCACGAATTGTAGCAGCTTGTTCAAATTCTAGATTCTGTGCATGTGAGTACATGTCTTTTTCAAGTTGCTCAATTTTATCATCAATTTCTTTAGTCGTTAATAGCTGATAATTTGCATGTTGTTCTGCAATTTTATCCAGCTCCTTAGACTTGCTAAAACCACCAACATCCATAACATCAGTAATTTTTCTCACTACGCCTCTAGGGGTAATATTATTGTCTATATTATTTTGATGCTGCTTCTCTCTGCGTCGATCGGTTTCATCAATGGCTTTACGCATGGATTTAGTGATCCTGCCGGCATATAAAATAGCTCTACCATTAATATTACGTGCCGCTCTACCAATAGTTTGAATAAGTGAACGCTCGGAGCGTAAAAACCCCTCTTTGTCTGCATCGAGTATAGCGACAAGAGACACTTCGGGCATATCTAACCCTTCTCGCAATAAGTTAATACCCACTAAAACATCAAATTTACCTAAACGAAAATCCCGAATAATCTCTACTCTTTCTACGGTATCAATATCTGAGTGCAAATAACGCGCTTTAATGCCATGCTCATCTAAGTAATCAGTTAAATCTTCCGCCATTCGCTTGGTTAAGGTGGTCGCTAATACCCGTTCGTCTAATGGCAATCGTTTATTAATTTCAGAGAGTAAATCGTCAACTTGTGTTTCTACCGGGCGAACTTCTATTTGTGGATCTAACAAACCAGTGGGACGCACAACTTGCTCAGCGATATCACCCGCTGATTTTTCAATTTCATAGTTACTTGGCGTTGCTGACACATAGATAGTTTGTGGCGAAAGCGCTTCAAACTCTTCAAACTTCATCGGCCGATTATCAAGTGCCGAAGGCAATCTAAAACCGTACTCTACTAAGTTTTCTTTTCGTGATCGGTCACCTTTGTACATTGCGCCAATTTGCGGCACAGTTACATGAGATTCATCAATGATAAGTAAACCATCATCAGGCAGATAATCAAATAACGTTGGCGGTGCTTCACCTGAGCCACGACCTGATAAATAACGAGAATAGTTTTCAATGCCAGAGCAATAACCAAGCTCGGTCATCATTTCAATATCAAATTGAGTTCGCTGCATGAGGCGCTGCTCTTCAACTAAACGATTATTGTCTTTAAGGTATTGTGATCTTTCTTCTAACTCTATTTTGATTTTATCAACAGCGGCTAAAATTTTATCTCTAGGCGTTGCATAATGTGTTTTTGGATAAACAGTAACTCGTGCTAATTTACGCTCAACCTGCCCTGTTAACGGATCAAATTGACTAATACGTTCAACTTCTTCATCGAAGAGCTCTATTCTCAGTGCTAGCCGGTCAGATTCTGCAGGGAAGATATCAATAACGTCGCCACGTACTCGATACGTGGCCCGGGCAAAAGCAACATCATTACGGATGTATTGCAGCTCAGCTAACCGACGTAAAATATCACGTTGGTTAATGATATCCCCTTGGCTGATATGTAGCATCATTTTCAAATATGAATCAGGATCACCTAATCCATAAATAGCAGAAACAGAAGCAATAATGATTACATCACGTCGTTCTAGCAGCGCCTTAGTGGCAGATAAGCGCATTTGTTCTATATGTTCATTAACTGATGCATCTTTTTCAATAAAGGTGTCTGTTGTGGGTACATAAGCCTCTGGTTGGTAATAATCGTAATAAGAGACAAAATACTCAACGGCATTGTTAGGAAAAAACTCTTTCATTTCACCGTAAAGCTGCGCGGCTAAGGTTTTATTTGGCGCTAACATCATCGTTGGACGGTTCAGCTTTTCAATAACCTTAGCAATTGTGAAAGTCTTACCCGAGCCAGTAACACCGAGCAAAGTTTGATGTGCTAAACCAGAATCAATACCTTCAAGTAATTGTTTGATTGCACTAGGCTGATCGCCTGCTGGTGTATAATCTGACTTTAAGGTAAATTCTTTTACACTTGTCTCGTTCACGTTATTCTTTTTCAAGGTAATTGTTCCTGAGCTGCTTCACTCACAGTAAATTCGTCATTGTTAAATTGCTTAGAAAACAGTCGATAAGAAATAGCGGCCATGACCACGTTTCCCATTAACGCACCAATAAAAAAACCATGTAAGCCATAAAAATAGCTCCCTAGAGAGGCCAACGGCACATAACAAATAAATAACCGAATAAAGCTTAATCCCAGTGCCACTATCGGCTTATGCAAAGCATTAAAAGAAGAGTTAGTTAAAATAATAACGCCCTGTAAACCATAACCTAATGGCAAAATCAAAATAAACAGTACTATGATATCAGCAACCTTTTGCTCTTTTGCAAAAACGGAGGCAATCCAAGGAGCGGCAATAATTAATACAACATAGATAATTACTTGCCAGAACAAAACAAACTTAATTGACGTTTTATAGGCATGCTTAACTCTTTGCATCTGACCCGCACCAAAATTCTGGCTAATAAAGGGCGGCAACGTCATCGACAAAGCTAAAACAACTAAACAGGCAATAGATTCAATTCTAGAGCCGACACCAAAGCCTGCGACCACTGACTCACCATAACTTGCGGCAATAGCTGTCATAATAGCGGCAGCAATAGGGGTTAACATGTTTGCGCCTGCTGCAGGTAAACCTATTTTTAAAATAATACGACAGGATGAAATTAACTGCTTGAGTGTTAATAAATGGGTATGAATTAAGTTTTTTTGTTTTGTTAATATAACCAATATAAAAGCAAAACCAAATAACCAAGAAAGAAGTGTCGCTATCGCAGCACCTTGAATTCCCATAGCAGGAACAGGACCAAAACCAAAAATAAAGATAGGGTCAAGAATTGCGTTGATGAGTCCGGCACTGCCCATAATCATGCTTGGTGTTTTAGTATCGCCCGATGCACGGAGTATAGCGTTACCAATCATCGGTCCAATTAGACAAACACTCCCTATATACCAAATATCCATATACTGATGAATTAAAGGTAACAGGGATGCTTGAGCGCCTAATAAAGTAAATAATTCATCAGTAAATAAATAACCTAAAAAAGATAGAGCAATGACAATGATGGCTGCTAGATATAAAGCCGCTGTAGCAGAATTTTTAGCCGACTCGTGCTCATTACTCCCTAAAAATTTTGCAATAACTGCCGAAGTGCCTATTCCTAAACCGATCATCAAGCTAATAACAGTAAAAGTAACCGGAAAAGTAAAACTGATAGCAGCTAAAGGCTGAGTACCTAATAAGCTAACAAAAAATGTATCAATTAAATTAAACGTCATCAATAAAACCATGCCGTAAATCATCGGAATAGTCATTCTTTTTAATGTGTTCGCAACAGGATCTTTTAGTAAGTTTACTGGTTGTTTCTTACTCATGGCTATTTTATTTGATGTCATTAATAAATTTTAATAAAGGTAGAGTGCTCATAAGCTATTTGAGCTGTTTAGCCATTGTAATCAAATCTAAAAGAAATGCACAGCAAATGCTGTGAAATACCTCTTTGCTCAAAAATCACACTAAACAGTTGAAAAAACAACAAGACAACAGTAACCAATTGAATTAAATGAATTTAAATATATTCAAAAGAAAGTATTGACTTGACTACAAGCTAAGTAAAACGATAATGTAACGAGTTCTTACGAATTAACTCACATAGTTATCCACAGCTTTGGTGGATAACTACCAATTTTATCCTATAGAAAAATAAATTTTAGCCAATGGCTATAAAACTACCAATAAAAGCCGATAAACTAATTTTACTGAACGCAATTTGAGCAAACAAACTAATAAATGAATTTTTTTTATTTTTGTGTTGACACTAAGCCCACAGGTCTTTATTATTCCGCCCCGTTAGCCAAGCAGGTTAACAAGCTAATCGAAAGAAAAGCAATTCCCCAATAGCTCAGTTGGTAGAGCGATGGACTGTTAATCCATGTGTCACTGGTTCGAGCCCAGTTTGGGGAGCCACATAATAAAAAAGGCTACGAGAAATCGTAGCCTTTTTTATTGCTTAAAATTAAGCTGTACCTTTAAAAAACGTTATACCAATATCTCCCCTTCCAAATATTGAACCGCTTTACCTGAAACATAGACCCTATCATCAACTGTGCACTTTAGCTCGCCACCTCGTAACCTAAGCTTGAAAAGCGCTAAGATTGCTCTTATTGAGCTTTTCAGACCAATACGGAGCTAACCCTGCATGTATTGAACCTGTAACAGGATCTTCATCACCGCCATTGGCTGGCCAAAAATAACGAGAGACAAAGTCATACTGATCTGAACGCGCGGTTACAACCATATCAAAAGTGGCGAGTTGTTTTAATAGATAACTCTTGTAATTAACATTATGCACATCATTTTCAGAGTTATAAATAACAAAATAGGCTTGCTCACTCAATAATACTTCCTTAGGCGCTATTGATAAGCCTTGTAGTAGAGAATCAGGAACATCTACTAGTTCCTTTGGCTGTAAATTTGGAAAGCTCATTTGGATATAACCATTTCCTTCTTCAATTACCGTTAAATCACCGACATTTTTCATTAAAAAAATAAGTGTCTTTAATGCGTTATCATTTGCAAAAATAACAAATGATGCAGCCAGTGTTGCATGCCCGCAAAAATCAATTTCTGTTACTGGTGAAAACCAACGTATTTGATATTTTTAAGCCGTAGTGGTTTTATAAAAGCAGTTTCTGATAGACTATTTCCTGCCGCTATTAATTTCATAACAGAGTCGCTTAATCAATCATCAATAATAACGACTGCTGCTGAATTACCCTTAAAAAGCACATCGGTAAAAGCATTGATAAACCGTACTTTGATTTTCATTGGCGTTATCCATTTATTATATTTAATATAAAAAAAAGACCTTATCATCACTAGGACAATAAGGTCTATAACAAATCAATCTACACTAACAGACTAATATAATACGCGATTTCTTAAGCTTTATTTTTCTGCTATCAGCTCCTGTTTATTTTCATAAGAAATCACAAGCTTATCTTTTTTCACATCAACCTTAGCTACGCCACCATTGGCTAACTCGCCAAAAAGGAGTTCATTAGCTAATTCTTTCTTAAGCTGCTCTTGAATTAACCGGGACATAGGTCGAGCTCCCATGGTTTTATCATAACCATGCTCTGCTAGCCACTTCTTCGCATCACGTGTAAGTTCTAATGAAACCCCTTTTTCATCGAGCTGTACTTGTAATTCAACAATAAACTTATCAACTACTTGTTGAATTACTTCATTATCAAGGTGATTAAACCAAACAATATTATCTAGGCGATTTCTAAACTCTGGTGAAAAAACCTTATTTATTTCACTCATCGCATCTAAGCTATGATCTTGTTGCTTAAAGCCGATTGATTGACGTACGGTTTCTTGAACACCCGCGTTCGTAGTTAATACTAAAATAATATTTCTAAAATCGGCCTTACGTCCATTATTATCCGTTAACGTACCATGATCCATCACTTGTAGTAGAATATTATAAACGTCTTCATGAGCCTTTTCGATTTCATCGAGTAAAACGACTGCATATGGGTGCTTCAAAACAGCATCAGTTAATAAGCCGCCCTGCTCATAACCCACATAGCCTGGAGGCGCGCCTATTAGTCGGCTAACAGCATGTTTTTCCATGTACTCTGACATATCAAACCGCAAGAGTTCAACGCCTAATATTTTAGCCAGTTGCTGTGTTATTTCTGTTTTACCTACCCCGGTAGGGCCAGCAAATAAGAATGAACCAACTGGCTTTTCTTCACTACCAAGCCCTGCTCGTGATAAGCGAATAACAGAGGTTAATTGTTCTACCGCGCTATCTTGACCAAACACCACGAGTTTTAAATTACGATCAAGGTTTTTCAGACTATCTTTTTCCGATGAGGATACTGATTTTTCTGGTATTCTGGCCATTTTTGCCACAATAGCCTCAATATCAGTATTACTAATCGTCTTTTTGCGTTTAGAAGCCACGACAAGTTGTTGCCTTGCACCTGCCTCATCAATAACATCAATGGCTTTATCAGGTAGAAAACGTTCATTAATGTACTTGGCAGAGAGTTGTGCAGCTGCACGTAAAGCTGCATTGGTATAACGAATACCATGATGTGATTCGTACTTTTCTTTTAATCCATGCAGTATTTTAGTGGTATCTTCAACACTTGGTTCAAGAATATCAATTTTCTGAAAACGTCTTGCTAATGCACGGTCTTTTTCAAAAATACTTTGATATTCTTGATAAGTTGTAGATCCTAAACAGCGAAGTTTACCCGCTGAAAGCAACGGTTTGATAAGGTTAGATGCATCCAACATTCCGCCAGATGCAGCGCCAGCACCAATAATAGTATGAATTTCATCAATAAATAGAATTGCATTATCGTCTGATTCAAGATCTTTTAATAACGCTTTAAAACGTTTTTCAAAGTCGCCTCGGTATTTAGTGCCAGCAAGTAAAGCGCCCATATCCAAAGAATAAATAGTGGCATCTTTCAAAAATTCAGGTACTTTTCCATCAACAATTAAATTAGCTAAACCTTCTGCAATTGCCGTTTTACCAACTCCTGCCTCACCAACAAATAAAGGGTTATTTTTACGACGGCGACTTAATACCTGTAAGGTTCTTTCTAACTCACTATCTCTACCAATTAGTGGGTCAATATTACCTTTAAGCGCTTCTTCATTTAAATTAACAGAAAAATTCTCAATTGTTCTTGGCTCTTCTTCACTAACTTGTTGACCCTCTTCAACGGAAGAGTTGTTAGAGCCGCCTTCAATCTTAGCTATGCCATGAGAGATGTAATTAACGATATCTAATCGACTAACATCTGCTTTTTTCAATATATAAGCTGCTTGTGACTCTTGTTCACTAAAAATAGCTACTAGAACATTAGAGCCGCTTACTTCACTTTTACCTGATGACTGCACGTGAAAAACGGCTCGCTGTAACACACGCTGAAATCCGAGTGTAGGCTGGGTTTCTCGTTCTTCCTCTTCAATAGGAATAACAGGGGTCGTTTCTTGAATAAACTCAAGGAGGCTTGTTCTAATTTTATTTAAGTCTGCACCACATGCTCCCAATACTTCAATGGCGGATGGGTTATCTAAAAGCGCTAACAGTAAATGTTCCACTGTCATAAACTCATGACGAGATTCTTTAGCTTGTCGAAAAGCTAAGTTAAGCGAAATTTCTAAGTCTTTATTTAGCATAGGTACTCCAATTTAAACCTTGCGAACTTTTCTCTTTTGAGTAATACATTATTTATCATCAAACTTTTTCTAACACACACTTTAATGGGTGTTGATGCTCTAATGAAAAACGAGCAACATGATCTACTTTAGTTTCTGCAATATCAGCCGTATATGTGCCACAAAGCGCTTTACCTTTATAATGAATAGTTAACATTATATCGGTCGCCTGATCTGATGTTTTATTAAAAAACTTACATAAAACATCCACCACAAAATCCATCGGCGTAAAATCATCGTTAAGTAATAAAACATGATATTTAGCTGGCTTTTCTACTTCATTTTTTACATCTTCTTCAACAAGCTCATGACTGTCAATTAGCTCTTTCCAATTACTCATATATTTATATTAGTCTCTACTGTTAACTTTTGCTGTAACTTTTATGTTAATAAACATTAAAAAAACCAGTAAAATTCAGGTGTTTTACTTGACTAATTTGATATTTTATCTACGATTCAATAAGTGGCTATTTTTTAGCCGCATAATTACATGTATATGTGCTTAATTATATATCTATTTTAATGAGACTAAAATTAAATATAAATATAAATAATTGATTTAAGCATACCTATAATACTGAAGGATATAGAGGAAGTAGATGTATGGCTCATGGTACAGTAAAATGGTTTAATAATGCGAAGGGGTTTGGCTTTATTCGTCCAGATAATGGCGGAGAAGATATTTTTGCTCACTACTCAACGATTGAGATGGATGGATACCGAACATTAAAAGCCGGTCAGGATGTAAATTACGAACTAAATGAAGGGGCTAAGGGACACCATGCGGCAAGCATAAAGCCAACAGATGAAGAAATAGACTAACATTGTGTTACCTGCACAATAAAAAAACACAGCGGATAGGCTGTGTTTTTATGTCTATAACTTGAAGTCAATAACAGGTAAAGCAGTTACAAGTAAGAAAAGTTCCGAGTGACTAAAACACCATTATATCGGTATCTTATCTTTGAAACTGGAAACTCGCTGCCCGTAACTAAACTTACATATGCTCAATAATACAATCACCAAATTGAGAACAAGTAACAAGCGTAGCATCATCCATTAATCGTTCAAAATCATAAGTAACTGTTTTAGCGCCAATAGCCCCTGACATTCCTTTTAACAGTAAATCAGCAGCCTCAACCCAACCCATATGTCGTAACATCATTTCTGCTGATAAAATCACAGAGCCTGGATTTACTTTATTTTTACCGGCATATTTGGGGGCTGTTCCATGAGTAGCTTCAAATATAGCCATTTCATCATTTAAATTAGCACCGGGGGCAATACCAATACCGCCTACTTGTGCCGCTAATGCATCAGACAAGTAATCACCATTTAAATTAAGTGTTGCTATAACACTGTATTCTGCCGGACGAAGCAAAATTTGTTGTAGCATAGCATCAGCAATAACATCTTTAATTATGATTTCTTGACCTGTTTTAGGGTTTTTAACACGACACCAAGGCCCACCGTCAATTAACTCGGCACCGAATTCTTCGCAGGCTAGTTCATAACCCCAATCTTTAAAAGCGCCTTCGGTAAATTTCATAATATTACCTTTGTGCACTAGCGTTACAGAATCTCTATTATGATCAATAGCATATTGTATTGCTTGGCGTACTAATCGCTGAGTACCTTCTTTGGATACAGGTTTAATACCAATACCACAATCCTCAGTAAAGCGAATTTTAGTTACGCCCATTTCATCTTGTAAAAA
Organism: Colwellia sp.; assembly: GCA_013215465.1. Taxonomy (GTDB): domain Bacteria; phylum Pseudomonadota; class Gammaproteobacteria; order Enterobacterales; family Alteromonadaceae; genus Colwellia. Next base: position 9,079 of record JABSOW010000028.1, read on the forward strand.
AGAAATGATTTTTTTAGCGTCATCGGTGCCTGCCTGATATTCAATACCGGCATAAATATCTTCAGTATTTTCACGAAAAATAACCATGTCAACTTCATAAGGCTTTTTAACTGGGCTTGGTACACCGGTAAACCACTGCACCGGACGCTGACAAACATACAAATCTAAAATTTGGCGTAAGGCTACATTCAACGAACGCATACCACCACCAACTGGTGTGGTTAAAGGCCCTTTAATACCAACCTTGTACTCTTTGAACATTTCCAACGTTTCATCTGGCAACCATGTTTCAGAATCATATACTTGAGTTGCTTTTTCACCAGCATAGACTTCCATCCAGGCAATTTTCTTATCATTGCCATAAGCTTTATTAACAGCTGCATCAACTACTTTAATCATAGGTGGTGTTACATCAACACCAATACCATCACCTTCAATAAAAGGAATGATAGGATTGTTTGGTACTAATAATTTACCATTCGATACAGTAATTTTATCACCGATACTGGGAATTGAGATTTTACTTGTCATAAAGCGCTCTCCTAATTGGAAGAATGGACATCGAACAATGCCTATAAAATATATAAAATAAACAAAACGATAAATCAATCGATATTAATAATAAATAGCAATTTTCTTAACTTTACTTAAGGTCGTCAACGTAATGTCGTATATCTCAGTTTAACCTAAAACCGAGTAAAAAGAGTAATCACACCAATCACTTAATACTGATAGCGATTATTGTTTTACTGAATATCATTAAAGGTTAAACAAAGGGTAACAGGTATCACTTACCCCCTGTTTAACTCATTACTTTACTTGCATTTATAACAATGCTGATAAAATTGTATTTAACGTTTCACTTGGTCGCATAGCTTTTTCTGCTTGTGCAGCATCAGCAAAATAGTAGCCACCAATATTCATGGCTGGGCCTTGTGCTACATTGAGTTCTGCAACAATTTTATCTTCCTGCTTAGCCAACGCTTGCGCTACGCCAGTAAAGCTTGTTTTAAGCTCACCATCACTAGTTTGCTCAGCTAGTGCTTTTGCCCAATACATAGCAAGGTAAAAATGACTACCACGGTTGTCTAATTCGCCCACTTTACGTGATGGCGACTTATTGCGATCTAAAAACTCACCTGTGGCTTTATCTAAGGTATCAGCAAGCACTTGTGCTTTAGTATTACCAGTAGTGACACTTAAATGTTCCAAAGAAGCCGCTAGCGCTAAAAACTCACCTAAAGAATCCCAACGTAAGTGATTTTCTTTTTCAAACTGCTGAACATGCTTAGGTGCACTACCACCAGCGCCAGTTTCAAATAAACCACCACCATTCATTAGCGGCACAACCGATAACATCTTAGCACTGGTACCTAGTTCTAAAATTGGAAATAAATCTGTTAAGTAATCACGTAGTACATTGCCAGTAACAGAAATAGTATCTTCACCCTTAATAATACGTGCCAAAGTAAATTTACATGCGTCAACAGGGTTAAGAGTTTGAATATTTAAACCGCTAGTATCATAGTTCGCTAAATAAGCATTTACCTTTTTCATCATCTCTCTATCGTGCGCTCGGTTTTCATCTAACCAGAATACCGCAGGCATACCAGATGCTTTAGCACGAGTAATTGTTAGTTTAACCCAATCTTGAATAGGTAAATCTTTAGCTTGACACATGCGCCATAAATCACCTTCCTCAACACTGTGCTCAAGTAAAATGGTACCAAGAGCATCAACAACACGTACGCTACCTGCTTCACTAATGATAAAGGTTTTGTCATGAGAGCCATACTCTTCAGCTTTTTGCGCCATTAAGCCTACATTAGGCACTGTGCCCATCGTGGTTGGATCAAAAGCACCATGTTCTTTACAGAAATCAAAAACGGTTTGATAAACACCAGCATAGCATCTGTCAGGGATCATCGCTTTAGTATCTTTTAACTGGCCATCTGGCCCCCACATTTTACCAGAAGAACGTAACGTTGCTGGCATAGAAGCATCAACAATGACATCACTAGGTACGTGTAAGTTAGTAATCCCTTTATCTGAATCAACCATGGCAAGTTCAGGACGGTTAGCAAAAACAGCCGCTAGATCAGCTTCAATTTCTGCTTTTTTATCGCTAGGTAAACGACCAATTTTACTATAAACATCACCAATACCATTATTGGCATCGACACCTAATTGTTCAAATGTTTCACTATGTTTTTCAAATACATCAGCATAGAAAACTTTAACTGCGTAACCAAAAATAACCGGATCAGATACTTTCATCATGGTCGCTTTTAAATGTAACGACAATAAAACATCTTCTGTTTGGGCGTCAGCAATTGATTGTTGATAAAACTCAATTAAAGCTGATTTACTTAATAACGATGAATCTATTATTTCACCCGTTAATAGCGGCAAGTTATCTTTTAACACCTTAACGCTGCCATTTTGTGCAACAAATTCAATTTTTACATTAGTTGCGTAATTAACCGTTACTGATTGCTCAGACTCATAAAAATCACCACCACTCATACTCGCGACATGAGATTTTGATTCATTTGACCAAACCCCCATTGAGTGAGGGTTATTACGAGCATATTGTTTAACTGAAGCTGGAGCACGCCTATCTGAGTTACCTTCGCGTAAAACAGGGTTTACCGCACTACCTTTAATTTTATCATAAGTATACTTAATTGACTTTTCTGCATCATTTTGTGCCTCTTCAGGGTAATTAGGCACTTCATAGCCCTTAGCCTGTAGTTCTTTTATCACTGCATGCAATTGCGGTACAGAAGCACTGATATTTGGTAATTTAATAATATTAGCATTAGGGTTAGTAACCATCTCACCTAATTCAACTAACGCATCATCAACACGCTGTTCTTTAGTTAAATATTTTGGGAAATTAGCTAAAACTCGACCTGCTAAAGAAATATCACGAGTTTCAATATTAATACCCGAAGATGCGGTATAGGCTTGGATAATAGGTAATAAAGAATACGTTGCTAAGGCGGGTGCCTCATCGGTAATAGTATAAATAATTTTTGAGTTATCAGTGCTCATGAGTTTCCTATTTTATTGGATAAGCTTACATTTATTTAGCTTTAATCGATTAAATTACATTAGGGTTGATCGAACTTTACTGATCGTTTTTTCAGCATAAAATATCAACAGACCCTCGAATAATCGTTAATATTTAACATTTATTTTTCGCGCAGTATATTATAATAATTCAAGACATATTAATATAGCCGAGCATGAGCCCTAATAGTTTTTCTTTATTAAAGCCAAACACAAATGAACAACATCAAAGACAATACAAGACGTAGAGCTAAACAACCCAAAGAGGTACGACCAGAGAAAGGTGGTACTAAAGTAGTGCTTTTTAATAAACCTTTTGATGTTTTATGCCAATTTACCGATGAGAAGCATATTGGCAAGCAAAGGCGTCAAACCTTAAAAGATTTTATCCCAATAAAAGATATTTATGCTGCCGGGCGACTTGATCGAGACAGCGAAGGATTATTACTACTAACTAATGATGGGCAATTACAACATAAAATTGCTAATCCAAAAAAGAAAACAGCGAAAACCTACTGGGTGCAAGTAGAAGGTAATCCAACTGACAATGATTTAGCTAAACTACGTAATGGAGTCAAACTTAAAGATGGCATGACCTTACCTGCTAAAGTAAACCGTATGATCGAGCCACAAATTTGGCCTCGCACTCCTCCCATTAGAGAACGAGCCAATATTATAACAACTTGGCTTGAAATAATTATTACCGAAGGGCGTAACCGACAGGTACGGCGTATGACTGCAAATATAGGTTTCCCAACGTTACGTTTGATTCGTTATGCTATTGGTCAATGGACGATAACTAACATTGATAATGGTGCATATAAAATAATAAAATAAGAGCATAATAGTTGATCTGAAATATGGCTATTTAATCACGATAACTGTCATGTTATAATTCTACGCCTTTTTATCTAGTACATGTATTTTTAATATCACGAGTTTTAAATGTCTATCAAGCTTACAAGCCAAGAAAATAAATTACCAAAGCAAAAAACGCCACAACAAACAAAAGTTATTGTGGGTATGTCCGGTGGTGTCGACTCTTCTGTTTCTGCTTATTTATTAAAAGAACAAGGTTATCAAGTTGAAGGCCTATTCATGAAAAATTGGGAAGAAGATGATACCGACGAGTATTGTGCCGCTGCGCAAGACTTAACAGATGCTCAAGCTATTTGTGATAAATTAGACATCAAGCTGCATACCATCAACTTTGCCACTGAGTATTGGGATAACGTATTTGAATATTTTTTAGCTGAATATAAAGCAGGTCGAACACCAAACCCGGATATCATGTGCAATAAAGAAATAAAATTTAAAGCCTTTTTAGAGTTTGCTTGTGAAGACTTAGGCGCAGATTACATCGCAACCGGCCATTACGTACAACGGCGCTATACCAATGACCATTGGACTATGGTGCGTGGTTTAGACAACAATAAAGATCAAAGCTATTTTTTATATACCTTAAATGAGCAACAACTCGCACATACATTATTCCCGGTTGGTCATATTGAAAAGCCACAAGTTCGCGCTATTGCTGAAAAAGCAGGTTTAGTTACCCATAATAAAAAAGACAGCACCGGTATCTGTTTTATTGGTGAACGAAAATTTAAAGACTTTTTAGGGCAATACTTACCCGCTCAACCAGGCATAATTGAATCAGCTGAAGGTGTCGCGGTTGGCCATCATGATGGTTTAATGTATCACACCCTAGGACAGCGCAAAGGTCTCCGCATTGGCGGTTTAGCCAATGCGGGCGAAGCGCCTTGGTACGTAGTAGAAAAAGACTTACTTCGCAACGTGCTAATTGTTGGCCAAGGGCATAACCACCCTCGTTTATTTTCCAAAGGATTAATTGCTAATCAATTACACTGGGTTGATCGTCAAGAGTTAACTGCGCCTATCAAGTGCACAGTAAAAACGCGCTATCGCCAAGAAGATGTCGCCTGTACTGTCACTCCATTAGCAACAAAGTCAAATAACAATGCAGCAGAGACCCTTGAATATCAAATAGACTTTGTTGAGCCACAAAGTTCGGTAACGCCGGGGCAATCAGTGGTGTTTTATCAGGATGATATATGTCTAGGTGGTGGTATTATTAATAAACTGATCCGTTAAATACAGCGTTCATTGATTAACCATTAACTCTCACTAAAAAACTGTTTAGAGAATACATGAAAGACCAAACCATAACTTTTGCCGCTATATGCCAAGTAGCGCACCTTGTACAACAAGTATCCCGTAATGGCCAAGTTAATGATAATGAGTTTGAAATACTACTCAATAGCATAATCACAACATCACCAGAAAATACATTAGCTGTTTATGGCGGTGAGTTAGCCAATGTTAAGCAAGGTCTTGAGTTGTTAATTAATCATTTAGGTGATTCTTCGGGCTCAAACGGTAAACAAAATAAAGTAAAAGATCCTGAATTTACTCGTTATATTATTAGTTTAATTAATTTAGAACGTCGCCTAACAAAACAGCCTAAACAGCTAGCACAGCTTGGTGAACGTATTGATGCGACTAAAAGACAACTAGCGCATTATGAAATAACCAGTGAAACACTAATCGCAAGTTTTGCTAGTATTTACAGTGATATTATTAGCCCACTTGGTGCTCGTATTCAAGTAACAGGAGAGCCAAATATATTAAAGCAAACGGCTAGCCAACATAAAATTAGAGCATTATTACTAGCAGGTATAAGATCAACTGTATTATGGCGACAAGTGGGTGGTAAGCGCCGAACAATATTATTTAGCCGTAGTAAATTAGTAAAAACAGCCAAAAAATTACTCGAACAAATATAAATATTCGTAAAAATAAACATTTAAAACAACTTAATCATTTTTAAAAATTATATTTTAACCTAGGAACATATTATGGAACTTTCAGCGTTAACGGCAATATCGCCTGTAGATGGCAGATATGGTAGCAAAACAAGTGACTTACGCCCTATTTTTAGTGAATTTGGTTTAATTAAATATCGTGTCACTGTTGAAGTGCGTTGGTTACAAAAATTAAGCGCAACTAAAGCCATTGAAGAAGTTCCTGCTTTTAGTGATGCTGCAAACGAAGCATTAAACAAAATTGTTAGCGATTTTAGTGAACAAGATGCCTTACGCATAAAAAAAATTGAAGCAACAACCAATCATGATGTAAAAGCCGTTGAGTACTTCTTAAAAGAAAAAATTAGTGATAATGCTGAATTACACGCCGTTACTGAATTTATTCACTTTGCCTGTACTTCAGAAGACATTAACAACCTTTCACATGGCTTAATGTTAAAAGAATGTCGTGAATTAATACTATTACCTGCTATTGATGAAATTTTATCAAAAATCAAAGGCCTAGCTGTTGAATACAAGACTATTCCTATGATGTGCCGTACGCATGGACAACCAGCATCCCCTAGTACCTTAGGTAAAGAGATGGCTAATGTTTATGTACGTTTAAAGCGTCAACGTAAACAAATTAGCGAAGTTGAATTACTGGGTAAAATTAATGGCGCAGTAGGTAACTACAATGCCCACCTAAGCGCATATCCTGAAATAAACTGGCATCAATTTGCTGATGAGTTTGTTAATGATTTAGGGCTAACTTTTAACCCTTTAACTACTCAAATTGAGCCACATGATTACATTGCTGAATTATTTGACGCGATAGCACGTTTCAATACCATTTTAATTGATTTTGACCGCGACATTTGGGGCTACATCGCCTTAGGTCACTTTAAGCAAAAAACTATTGCCGGTGAAATTGGCTCATCAACTATGCCTCATAAAGTTAACCCAATTGACTTTGAAAATTCAGAAGGTAATTTAGGTATTGCTAACGCACTATTTAATCACCTAGCCCAAAAATTACCGATTTCTCGTTGGCAACGTGATTTAACTGATTCAACAGTATTACGTAATTTAGGTGTCGGCTTTGGTCACGCTATTATCGCTTATCAATCAACGTTGAAAGGTATTAGCAAACTACAAGTTAATGAAGCTAATCTTGCTAACGAGTTAGACAAAAACTGGGAAGTATTAGCCGAGCCAGTACAAACAGTAATGCGTCGTTATGGCATTGAAAAGCCATACGAAAAACTAAAAGAGTTAACTCGTGGTAAACGCGTAAATGCTGATTCAATGCGTGATTTCATCAACACCTTAGAATTACCTGAAGCGGTAAAAGCCGAGCTGTGCTTATTAACACCGGCAAGTTATATTGGTCGTGCCGTAGCATTTATTGATGAACTAGATTAATTATTCATATTAAAGAACTATGTAATTACAATTGATTATAATTATCAAGATATCAAAAAGAAGACTTCGGTCTTCTTTTTTATTTTCTACGGTTAATTTTTCCATAAATCTGTTTTATTAATTGAAAAAACATCCATCATTAACTACGCTTAAGTCAGTTCTGAGATTTTAACAGTGCAAGCAACAACAATAACCGTTCACATAATTGTTTTACCAAATAAAGTTAATTTGAACATTACTCTTGAGCTCAGGTGTTAAGTTAAATAATTAATAGAATAGTTAAATTAAAATGTCCTACAGTGTCAGTCGAGTGCAATGGCAACAAGCTGCACCTTTACTAAAAGATATTCGAGAGAAGGTTTTTATTTGTGAAAGACGTATACCTAAAAAAATAGAATTTGATCGTAATGACAATTCTGCATTTCATATGCTTGTTTGTGATGATAATTCGCAAAAACCAATCGCCACTGGCCGTATTTCTTCGACCGGTGAAATAAGCCGTATTGCCGTAGTGATGGAGTTTCGCCAAGCATCTCTTGATAAAGTCATTATCCAAGGTTTATTTCGTATTGCTGAAGAACTATTACTCAATGAAGTTTATATCTATAGCCCTCTAGAAAGTGTCTCCTACTTTTCCCTGCATCACTTCTATCCTGTTGGCGCCGTTTTTATGGAAGCCGGCATGCCTAAACAACGCATGGCCTGCGCGATAAAAACAGCCCTTGCTGACGCTAACCAAGCAAAATACTACTTAAACCACTGATTTATTAACTAACAATTAATCAAATGACAATTAAACTATATTCCACAGGCATATGCCAAAGCTTTGTTTTTTACTGTCGTATTAATAAAAGAAACCTTACTTATTGCCAATAAACTTACATTCCTTAGTATTTTTGCTATTGATGATGGGTGACTAAAACTATGATATAAAGCATCCATAGTCGACATCATCAATAAATTATCTTTTCGCCTCATAGTTTCATAACGACTTAACACCTTAATATCATGCCAACATTCACCATTACCAATAGCACAGGCTATAACGGCTTGTAGCGCTTTGACATCTTTAAAGCCCAAATTTACGCCCTGACCTGCCATAGGGTTAATCGTATGTGCGGCATCACCTAGTAGTAAAACACGCCCACTTTGATAACTATTTGCATGGCGACGAGTTAATGGAAAAGCGCCTTTATCGATCACTTCAACTTGCCCTAAGCGTTTTGGAAAAGCGGTAATAATTTCTTGTTGTAATTGTTGGTTAGACAAACTTGATAGTCGTTTTATTTCATCTCGTTGATGATACCAAACCAATGACGCATAACCGCCCTGCTCAACAGGATTAGCAGTAGGTTCGTTTGCTAAAACAGCTTTCGCTAACGGTACTCTCGTTAATGGTAAGAAGGCAACCGGGCCTGTTGGCAAGAACTGTTGCCAGGTTATATCTTGCTGAGGCTTTTCGGTTTTAACATTGATTAACATGGCTGATTGTTGGTAGTCCCATGCAGTAATACCAATATCCACCATTTTTCTGACCTGCGAATTAGCACCATCAGCAGCAATCACCAACTTGGCGCTAATATTTGTTTCGGTTAATAATGTATTATTTTTTAAAGTTAAACTTACCTTTGACCCATTTTGAGATAAGTTAGTCAAATGATAAGGACAAAATAATACAATATTCGTTTGAGCTTTAATTTCCTGCCATAAAGCTAATTGCAAAAGGCGGTTTTCAACAATGTGGCCTAACTGCTGCTGCTTAATATCCTGGGCATTAAATTCAGCATAAGCATATTCTTGCTCCCAAACACCTAGCCGCTTATAAGGGCAAGCTCGCCACTCAATTACTTGCGACCAAGCACCCAGTTGTTCTAATAAATGCTGTGAAGCCAGTGATATAGCAGACACCCGTAAATCTATACTTTGCTCTGCTGAATACGGCTCTGGTTCAAACTGCTCAATTAAAGCAACACGTAAACCTAACTGCGCCAAAGTTAAGGCACTTGCAGCACCAACCATGCCACCGCCAACAACCACACAATCAAAATGTTTCATCCTGCATTAACTTCCACTAAAGACTCAAACAGCTTATTGTAACCAAGAGATGAAGTTAAACCTATAAAATACTTTAGTAATTCAATAAAACATTGTTGATTATGTGGGCTATTCAGTTATATTAAAGTGGCTTTATTTTAAACGTTTCAATATTCAATCACTTTACATGGTAAAAGGAAAGATTATGACAGCAACAAAAAAAGAAGAATTGGTCGTTCATAACGATATTAAAATTGTATATGACATGACAGAGAAACCAAACAGAACTAACTTAAAAGCCCACAAAGATAGGGCCGTAATCGCCAATATTCGTGCCGATCTTGTGTTACCTGAAAATAATATTCTTACTGTTGATATAGATTTTGATAGCACAAGTGGCTACCATAACAATGCAATTATGGTAATGGATGATTTTGGTGTCGAAATGATCGCTACCGCGTTTGAGTCAAAATATTCAAAGGAAGATGCCGATAAAGTGCGTAAAGCATGGGCTGAAAAACAACAACAAGATGATCCACGTAAACCAACTTACTTACTGGTACAAAAACCAATCACCACTGGAGATACTCCACAAGTATTTGCTATATGTGGTGGGCGTAGACATGAGCCAGATATTGCCCCAGAAAGTATTGTTTAACTATTTAATTCAATTAAATAGCTTTCATTGCACAAATTTTATTAAGCAACTTAACCCGTTGCTTTTTTTCTTATTTATATTCACTCTATTAACTTCTTTTTCATCTTCTGCTAAACAGAGTGCCTCATTTGAGAATACCGCTAACATTTATTCTATTGTGCAGGATAAAAAAGATTTCATTTGGTTATCCGGTCAAAATGGCTTATATCGATTTGATGGCTCACAAATCATTAACTTTTCGAATAATAAAAAAGATTGGCCCATGCCATTTAATTGGATAAATGGTTTATCAATAAAAGATGAACAACTTATATTAGCAACTGAAACTAAAGGTTTGTGGTTGTTTAACACCAATACTGGTAACACAGTCCCAATCGAACTCAAGTCAGAATCCAACACATTCTATGAAGTAATTCACCATAAAAATAACTTTTTTGCTATTAGTAAAGCACCACAGCATTTATATCGGTATGAAATAGCTACTGGCGAAACAACAATATTGATGAAAGATATTAAAAATAACACCTTGCTATCTACCGAAAATAGGGTTTATTTTAATGATAAAGAAAAGTTATATTACATTGACAGCACCGATACTGACCAAAAAATACATTTTATTAATGATATTGATGAAAGCATAGTCGCAGCAACGAGTACTGACGATACCCTTATAGTCGCTAGCAATAATTTTTTATACAAACTCAATAATACCAGTACTATCATTACCAAAGAAAAAATATTTTCTCCCATCACTGCAATAGCCCTAAGTAATAATAGCCAAAATTTCTTTACTGTAGATCTTTCTGGCACAATTATAAAGCGTGAATTAACCACATTAACAAAGCAACATAATACTTTTCCAGCCGTTGAAAAATCGAGATACCAAGTTTTACTGCATGATAGCTCAGGTATTTTATGGTTAGTAAATAATAGAGGCGTGCAGCTATTAACTGAAAATACCGTAAAAAATCACTTTGCGATTTTTGATACTAAATATAGCTCACTCGAAGCCGAAGTTTATCAGGAGCAATTATATATTGGCAGCTATGGCAAAGGAGTTTATACCTTATTTCCCTTCAACAATGGCCAAGTTAAGGCGGTTAACGACATCAATGAAAAATTGTCAAGCAAAGCATTGAGAATTACCGACTTACTCGCTATTGATAATGCGTTATTCATCGCTACTTTTGATGGCTTGTGGCGATATAATACAAAAAAACAACAAACACAAAAAATCAATTTATTCTTCAAAAACACTGATTTGAGCAATTTAATTTTACTTAAATTAGTTCATGTAAATAACCTACTTTATATAGCGACAGATCAACAAGGACTTATTATTTACGATATTAATAATAAGTCCGTCCTTAAACACATAGATACAACATTAGGCTTAAGTTCAGGGGAGGTGATTGATATTTTACCTTTAGCCAGCGGCCATATTTGGCTTGCTACCGCTTCTGGTATTGATGTTCTCAGAAGCAACACCAAAACCGTTAAAAAAGTTATTAGCCAAACAAGCGCTAAATTTCAATCCCTCACCTTAGCTGACGGTAAAATTTTTGCAGCAACCAAAGGTGATGGTATTTTTGTATACAATCAGCAAGGACAACTATTAACTCACTTTGCTAAAGGCATAAACTTTAGCTATATGTCCTTAATAGATGACCACATCTTAGCCTCAGCGAAACCAGGGCTTTATAAAATTAATCCTGAAAACTATCAAATATCAATGATCACAAATACTGAAAAATATTCATTTACTGATGCTCCTCTGTCCTATAATAATTCACTCTTAATAGCTAATAGCACAGGTATATTACAATTACCAAAAGCAACTGAAGTCCCCTTTCACCCTAAAGTTTATATCAGTAAAACAACCGTATCTGGTAAGTCATATCTATTGAATAAGACCATAAAGATTACCAGTGGTAATGATGTAATCACACTAGATTTAGCAAGTTTAGATTATCGCCCAGGGGTTACTAAACAATATCGCTATACTCTAAATGGCAACACCTGGCATCAAATTAGCGGCAACCAATTAACCTTAACAGGCTTAGCCTCTGGACGTTATTACATTGAAATAATGGCCACTAATAGTTTAGGGCAGTGGAGTAATTATAAAGCCTATACAGAAATTAGTGTTGCTTTTCCTTGGTATTGGACCCCGCAAATACGATTAGTCTACACAGTAGTTATATTATGTATCGTATTTCTTTGTGCTTGGTTACTTTATTTACGTAGTAAATCTATCCGTCATATTCATAATATTTTACAATATGATATTAATAATTATGACAAAACCAGTATGCAAGTTAAGCGTAACTTAACGGTCGCCCTTGCCTTATTGACTGAAAATGAAATTAACAAAAGTAAATATTTACTACAGCAATGTGTTGACGAATTAAATGAACAGCAAAAATCGCCAGAGCCAAATTCATTAAATGGTAATTTGTTAGTTGTTGCCATTCCTTTCTTAGCCGAATATTTACAAAGTAAATATCAAACAAAATTATCTTTTCAATTTGATATAAAAGAAAGTGAGCTTGCATATGAGTTACGAGCTGATCTTTATCGAGTTATTTTTGAAGCAATCACCTCGGCCATACTCAAGGGTAGTGGTCGAAATTTCAAAGTAGTGATTCAAAAATTTAAAAATAAAATATGGCTAAATATCAGTGATGACAGCCAAAGTTTCATTAATTTCAATAGTAAAATCAACATTGATCTTTCTATGTATTATATTCGCCAAATTGCTAATAAGCATAAAGGTTCTATCAACACCTTTAATGAACATGGCAACGGTAGCCAGCTCGTATTAAGCTTGCCAATCATAGGTAAAAATTAATAATCGTCTTACACCTCGAAATTTCGATTAATTTGGTATAAAATATGCCTCCTTTTGTCGATGCCTCAGCAAGTGTTGGGTTAAACAATATCGATGTTAATGCATACGTAAGAGTAAAGAAATGAGTAAAAAGCTATATATCAAAACTTGGGGCTGTCAAATGAACGAGTATGACTCGCAGAAAATGGCAGAACTATTAGAATCAACCCATGGTTTTGAACTAGCGCAAGAAGCGGAAGATGCCGATGTAATTCTGCTAAACACTTGCTCTATTCGTGAAAAAGCCCAAGAAAAAGTTTTTCATCAACTTGGACGCTGGAAAAAATTAAAAGACCACAAACCAGATTTACTTATTGGTGTTGGTGGCTGTGTTGCCTCACAAGAAGGTGATGCTATTCGTCGACGCGCACCTTTTGTTGACATGGTTTTTGGCCCACAAACCCTACATCGCTTACCTGAAATGTTAAATCAATTACAGCACAGCAACAGTCCTATCGTCGATGTAAGTTTTCCTGAAATTGAAAAATTCGACCGCTTACCTGAGCCTAAAGCCGATGGTCCTAGCGCTTTTGTTTCCATTATGGAAGGCTGTAGCAAGTACTGTACTTTTTGTGTTGTACCTTATACTCGTGGCGAAGAGGTCAGCCGGCCACTTGATGACGTTTTATATGAAATTGCTCAACTTGCTGAGCAAGATGTACGTGAAGTTAATTTACTTGGCCAAAACGTTAACGCCTATCGCGGTGAAATGCATGATGGCAGCATTTGTCGCTTTGCCGATTTAGTTCGTTTAGTTGCCACCATTGATGGGATTGACCGTATTCGTTATACCACGTCACATCCGGTTGAATTTACTAATGACATTATTGAAGCATACGCAGATATTCCTGAATTAGTAAATCACCTTCATCTTCCAGTACAAAGTGGTAGTGATCGCATTTTAACGCAAATGAAGCGTGGTCATACTGCACTTGAATATAAATCTCAAATTCGAAAATTAAAAAAAGTTCGTCCTGAACTTTCCATGTCATCAGATTTTATTATTGGTTTCCCCGGTGAAACTGATGAAGATTTCATGGCAACTATGACGTTAATTGAAGCGGTTAATTTTGACTTAAGTTTTAGTTTTATCTATAGCGCTCGCCCCGGTACACCTGCAGCTGATTTACCTGACGATATAAGTGATAAAACTAAAAAACAACGTTTAAAAATGTTGCAAGACAAAATTACTCAACAAGCCTTACGTATTGCTAGGCAAATGTTGAACACCGAACAACGTGTTTTGGTTGAAGGTCCATCAAAGAAAAACCCAATGGAACTACGGGGTAAAACAGAAAATAATCGTACCGTTAATTTTGTCGCTCCACATTCGGTTATTGGTCAATTTGTTGATGTAAAAATTACTGACGTCTATGCCAATTCATTACGAGGCGAGTTGATTCGTCAAGAGAGTGAGATGGGACTACGAATTGCTCATTCACCCGCTGATATATTAGCTAATAATCATCATAAATCACCTAAAGTCAGTCATCTAGATGATTTAGGTGTTGGTACTTATACTCCTTCACCAGTTAGTAGCCATTAATGGATAATACTTTGAACGCTGAAAAAAATAGCAACATCAACTCAGCAAAAAATCATCAGTTGGACTTAACACCAGTTGATAACATACGCCAAGCTGAGTTATGTGGTCCTATGGATGATCACCTAAAAACGATAGAACGCCGTTTAGGGGTAGAAATTAGTTATCGTGGTAATCAATTTAAAGTACTCGGCAAAGAAAAAAACTGCCAAGCGGTTATCTTATTATTAAAAAACCTTTATATAGAAACGGCACCCGTAAAAGGTATTAACAAAACAATTACCAGTGAGATGGTGCATTTAGCAATTCTCGAAGCAAATGTATTAGAACAAGGTAATGCCAATAGCCCGACACAAAGTAAAGAGTCGGTTGAATTAGGCGCTAACTATGAAAAAATGCTTACCATTAAAACAAAACGTGGCATAGTAAAGCCACGCAATGGTAATCAGCAATCTTATGTGCAAAACATTATAACCAATGACATTAGTTTTGGCGTTGGCGTAGCAGGAACGGGTAAAACCTACCTTGCCGTTGCTTGCGCAGTAGATGCGTTAGAACGACAAGAAGTACGCCGTATTTTATTGACTCGTCCAGCTGTTGAAGCCGGAGAAAAACTTGGCTTTTTACCCGGTGATATATCACAAAAGATAGACCCTTATTTAAGACCACTTTATGATGCTTTATTTGAAATGTTAGGCTTTGAACGAGTAGAGAAACTAATTGAGCGTAATGTCATCGAAATTGCACCACTGGCGTATATGCGTGGGAGAACGCTAAATGATGCCTTTATTATTTTAGATGAAAGCCAAAATACTACCGTTGAGCAAATGAAAATGTTTTTAACACGCATTGGTTTTAATTCACGTGCCGTTATTACCGGCGATATAACCCAAGTTGATTTACCTAAACATCAAAAATCGGGTTTGCGCCACGCTATTGAAGTTTTACAAGATATTCAAGGGATCAGTTTTAACTTCTTTCAAGCGAAGGATGTGGTACGTCATCAAGTAGTCGCTAGAATAGTGGAAGCTTACGAATCTTTTGAGCAAAAAGAAAACAAGATAAAACAGCAAAAAGAACAACAAGCAAAGGCAAATTTACCAAACAATGAGTAATCATATTGATCTACAACTTGCCTGTAAAGCAACAGAGTTACCATCGTTTGAGCTTTTTCAACGTTGGGCAGACATAGCATTAACTGCTGTAACCAAGCAAGAGTTTGAATTAACTATTCGGTTAGTTAATATTGAAGAAAGCCAGCAACTAAATAATCAGTATCGAAAAAAAGATAAACCAACTAATGTATTGTCTTTTCCATTTGAAGTCCCCGATGGTATTGAACTGAATTTGCTAGGTGATTTAGTAGTTTGTGCACAAGTTGTTGAGCAGGAAGCAAAAGAGCAAAACAAGATACTTTTTGATCATTGGGCGCACATGATTATTCATGGATGCTTGCATTTATTAGGGTATGATCATATAAACGATATTGATGCGGATGAAATGGAAGCCTTAGAAATAAAAATTTTAGCTGAATTATCAATTAATAATCCTTATGAAAGCTAATAATAGCTAAACAAACTTACAATAGGAAAAAATAAGCTCCATGAGCGATGATAACCCCCACTCGAGTAACGGCTCAAAGAAAAAATCAATATTGAAAAAAATTATTCAATTATTTAGACCTGAGCCGAAAAATAAAAACGATTTAGTTGATGTAATAACTGAAGCGCAAAGCCGTGAACTAATAAACCCTGAAACTAAGCAAATGATTGAAGCGGTATTAGAAGTATCAGAAATGCGTGTTCGCGACATCATGATACCTCGTTCACAAATGATTACTATCGATAGAAATCAGAAATTAGATGAGTTTTTACCGATAATTTTAGACTCAGGTCACTCCCGTTTCCCTGTTGTAAATGAAGATATAGATCATGTAGATGGCATTTTATTAGCCAAAGACTTACTCGCCTTTGGTTTTAATAACTCTACTGAAAAATTTAGTTTACATAATGTTATTCGCCCTGCCATCATTGTTCCCGAAAGTAAAAAAGTAGAACCGCTATTAAATGAATTTCGCTCTAATCGCTATCATATGGCGCTAGTTGCTGATGAATATGGCGGTATTTCAGGGGTAATAACAATTGAAGATATTCTTGAACAAATAGTCGGAGAAATTGGAGATGAAACCGATGAAGATATTGAAGAGGATATTAAATTACTCGCTGGCAATGTGTATTTAGTGCGAGCATTGACTGAACTTTCCGATTTTAACGAATACTTTAACTGCAAATTTGATGTAAAATCAGCCGACACCATTGCTGGCATAGTTTTACAAGAATTAAACCATATGCCACAAAAAGGTGAGCAACTTACCCTTGAATATTTTGACTTTAAAGTACTTTCCGCTGATACAAGACGTATGCAAATGCTACAAGTAACCGTTGCTAAAGAACATAAGATAAACGGTAAACTGAGTGATTAACACCAGCACTCAAACACTTTTATCGTCATTGAAGTACTCCTTAGTAAACAAACAATATTGGCTATGCTTTATCTCAGGCTTAAGTTTAGTTTTTGCTTACGCTCCTTATGCTCAGTGGTATTTAAGTCTTTGTATTCCTGCTATTGTTTTCTATCACTTAACTAAACAAGCCCCTAAAAAATCAGCTAAACTGATGTTTATATTTGCCTTTGGTTGGTTTGCTAGTGGTATCAGTTGGGTTCACGTTAGTATCGACCAATTTGGTGGTTTACCTCTTATATTTTCTTTAGGGTTAATGCTATTACTTTGTTTATATTTAGCATTATTTCCAGCCCTTGCTGCCTACTTAACCGCATATTTTTCTAATAAAAAGCAGCTTAATTTATGGCTATTATTACCTTTTTGGTTAATTAGCGAGTATTTGCGTAGTGTAGTGTTAACAGGCTTCCCTTGGCTCTCACTGGGATATAGCCAAATAGATAGCCCATTAGCTAACTTCGCACCACTAATAGGTGAAGTAGGCATCACCGCATTGATCATTTTAATAAACATTTGCCTAGTGAAAATAGCCTCTATATTGATGCAAAGCAGCAAAAAATTGCTAATTTTCCCTAGCGCACTGCTCGTTATAATTACTACATTAACTTATGGTTTAGCTAACGTAAACTGGGTTCAAACCACAGGTAAAACAACGAAGGTTGCCCTAGTTCAAGGTAATATTGCCCAATCAATAAAATGGGCACCTGAGCAAGAATGGCCAACGATGCTCAAATATTTAGATCTTACTCGTATCAATTACGATGCAGATATTATTATCTGGCCTGAGTCTGCTATTCCTGCAATGGAGCCAGCAGTACAAGACTATTTAAGGACAGTAAACCGGTCCGCATCATTAAATAATAGTGCCATTATTACCGGAATTTTAAATTACAACTTTGAAAGCAAAGAATACTTTAATAGTTTAATTGTTTTAGGTAGAAAGCAAGATGATGATGAGCAAGGTTATTACTATAACCATAGTAATCGTTACTCAAAAAACCATCTGTTACCCATTGGTGAGTTTGTGCCATTTCAAGAGTTTTTACGCCCTATAGCGCCGCTGTTTAATTTGCCGATGTCTTCTTTTAGCCGGGGAGATTATGTACAGCACAACCTTGTAGCAAAAAACTTGCATATATTACCGCTACTTTGCTTTGAAATAGTCTTTCCTCATCAATTAGCCGCTAATTTAACTAAACAAACGAGTTTATTATTAACGGTGAGTAATGACGCATGGTTTGGTGACTCACACGGGCCACATCAACACATGGAAATAGCCCGTATGCGCGCTTTAGAATTTGGCCGTCCCTTGCTTCGCTCAACCAACAACGGTATAACCGCAGTTGTTGATCATCAAGGTAACTTTATCGCGCGCATTCCACAATTTGAAGAAGCGGTATTAACAACTGAAGTGGCGCTAGTAACAGGTGAAACGCCTTATAGCCAGTGGCCACGTTTGATTTTATTAGTGATTATTATCATACCGTTAATTATTATTTTCCTTTTACAAGCTCGAAAAAAAAACTAGCGCTTACCCATTACTTTTAGGCTGATTTAGGGTGCATGCTCACTTTATTTCGACCATTATTTTTTGAATGATAAAGCGCCGCATCTGCACATTCAATCCACGCTTCATAACTTTTAATGGTCGGCTCAATTTCAGCAACCCCAATACTAATAGTGTATTTAAGATCAATATCATTATATTTAATAGTTGTTGCTTCTACTTCTCTACGTAAACGTTCAGCAAAAACATACGCATTTTTCAGTGGCGTATCTGCTAGTAAAATAGCAAATTCTTCTCCACCATAACGGCCAGAAACATCCGTTTCTCTAGCGTGTTCTCTAATTAATTTGGAAAGATGGCGAATAACTTCATCGCCAACCACATGACCATAAGTATCATTGACATTTTTAAAGTGATCAATATCAAGCATAACTAAAGAACTTGAGTGTTGACTACGAGTCCAACGTTTATACTCAGCCTGTAAACAATTTTCCCAATGGCTACGATTGAACAGCTGAGTTAAGCCATCCGTTTGGCTTAATATTGCTAATTCTTTATTGGCTTTTTCTAAACTCATTTTATGTATAGCATTATCCGTTACATCATAGATAAGCAAACATAAATGACTCACCTCCCCCATTGAAGAGAGCAGTGGAATAAAGGTGCTATTTTGATACATAAAATCAGAGCTACCGGTAACAGGACGGTAACTATTAAACTTAAATAAATAGGGCCTTTGTTCCCAAATAGTAAAAGCTTTATTTTTTAATAAAAAAACTGATTCAGCTTTACGTTCAAACCAATCTTGAGGAATTTCATCAAATAAATCGAATAACGACTTACCTTTAACTTCTCTAGGTAACAAACCACTGTGGTTTTCCATAAAACCATTAAAAATTTGTACTTTATAATTTTTATCTAAAACCACTAAGCCAACATCAATGTTATGAAGCATTTCCATTAACCAGTGTAATTCATTTAATTGTGAGGTTTCTAACGGCATGGCCAATCCCATTCCCTTTAAGTCTACGTTATTTTGATATAAGCATTATGGGTTACAATACAAAAATTTAATCGAGTAAATAAGATAACTTATTATTCAATGTTTGCATCGACTGTTCAGTAAACAACAACAGTAAATCACACTTTATTGGATAATTTTCAATACCATAACTAATCTCTATTGCCAGTGTTTTTTTCCATTTAGTATTATTTACAATTAATTCAGATATTTTTCTATGCTGGCCTAAAACAATAGGGTGACCTTGACTAAAATTAATATCCAGCTGTTCAGATATGCCTTTTAAGCAAGCACCAATGAGTACATTGGCTAAATCCATTAATAACTCTAACTCCGTACCTTCGTCTTGGTCATATTGATAATTCATCAGTGAAGCAACATCTTTAAAACTTGAATCATTTAAAATTAATAAAGCTTCACCAGAAATACCTGCACTAATAAAACCTTGGCAAATACCAGAAGTGCTTTCACTTGCCTCTACAGCCTCAAGCGCCATACTCAATTCGCTGACTTCAATAAAGTTAACATTTGGTATAGGTAATTTAACAAAAACATCTAACAGCCGCGCTAGTAAGTCCCCTGCCCGCCCCATGGCGACATTAGCAACTTCTTGATAACAATCTCTCAATTCAGCAGACAACGTTAATTCAACATCGCTAACCGAAGAAGAGGTATCAACAGCCACTACCTTTAATGGTGGAGTGGCACTAGTTTTTCTTTTTTCTTGAACAATAGTTTTTTGAATATCTGTGCTAGGAGTTATCGCCGGTTGAACTACGTTCTGTTCTTCTTTAGTGAAAACACCATAAGACAGTAGTACTTCCGTCAGTTTTTCTTTATTTACTGGTTTTTGAATAAAATCCAATGCCCCTAAACCGGTAACTCTTTTATGTGCTTCCGGTTGAATATCTCCAGAAACAACAATAGTTAAGGTGGGTAAATCTTGTTCTAGAATGGCTTCAAGTACTTGATAACCATCCATTTCTGGCATATTCAAATCAAGTAAGAGTACATCACCCTTACCGGCTTTAATTGCCTCTATTCCTTCTACGCCGTTGCTAGCAAAACTAACATCAACATCCCAACCTTCAGGTAATGAACGAGCAAGTTGTTTACGCGCCATATTAGAATCATCACAAATTAGTAGCTTAGTTGGCATAATAGCGCATCACCTTTAAAAAATAAAAATACCATTGAATCAAAAACTTCCCGTTTATATATATTAATATCTTTATCTCAAGCATAACAATAGGACATTTACTCACACCTTTAACAGAAGTTTATCGAAAAATAATCAAGAAACTCAATGAGAAAAACGGTAAACTTATACTATACTAGCAATTATTCCAACTAATGATGAAATTATCTACCCTAAGTAAACTTTTATTTATATTATTTTTTATCCCAAGTGTATTCATGTTCAATGCTCATGCAAAACCAGTAAATCAATCCGCACTTGCACAAACACAAAATTTAGTTAAAGCGAACGATAAATACGTTACTTTGCTTGGTACTCAGCTCAATATCGGCGATAAAGCGCCAAACTTTAAAGTAGTAGATAAAAACTTTGCTCCAGTACACCTGTCTGATTTTAAAAATCAAACATTACTCATTTCGGTTGTGCCAAGTTTAGATACTGGTGTGTGTTCATTACAAACAAAACGTTTTAATGAAGAAGCGGCCAAATTACCAAAAAACATCACTATCTTAACGATTAGCAATGACTTACCTTTTGCGCAAAAACGTTTTTGCAAAGTTGAAAATGTAGATCAAATAAAAGTATTATCCGATTCAGTTTGGCGTAACTTTGGTGAAAATTATGGCCTAATAATTAAAGATATGGGCTTATTGACACGCGCCATTTTCATCATAGATAGCCAAGGAATAGTAAAATATAAAGAATTAGTCGCCAACATATCACAACACCCAAATTACGAGAGTGCGTTGACGGCAGTTAAAGATATTGCCCCAGTGATTGTGGTCGTAAAGAAAGTAATATCGGAAAAAAAACCGAACGAGACTAATAAATAACATCGCTATTTACCTTTATCAGCAGGTCTTGGAATAAATACTTTACGAAAAATATTGAGCAAAAAAATACGTTATCTATACCCAAACCACCTCAGAATGCCAAAACGTATCTTTTTATTAATGGCTATTCCCTTAATAAAAAAATGTGCCTTGATTATTAATCGCTCAGTCTTCCTGAAACGAGCATCTTCAAGTGGAACGGGTATAATTACCATTTGAAGTATGCTGCCGGATTAGGTTGTCATATCTAATAAACATTTTCACATATTTCTTTATACACTGTTGCTGTCAATAACGTTAATAATTCAAAACCACAAAATGATGCTCATACAAATAGTTATTATCTTGATAAGGCGTTGATAATTAATAAGAAAACAGAATGTTACTCCAATAACAAGGAAAAACCTTAAAGTTATTTCTTTACTTTTTAATGCGCACCACCTCTTCAACCCACTAATGTCAACATCCTTGTTTTTATTTTTTACTCGCAAATATAAACGCCATTTCAACTAGCTGAAAATTGTTATATTTATTTTATTCTAAATCAATAATTGCTCAATAAAAAACACCCCTCCAGTTTAATTACAAATTTTTTGATATGGCACATAGTTCATCATAACAATTAAGCTTTACTAACTACAGATTACCCTCCTTACTAATGCTCTTGTAGCCCATCGCGTAAAGCATTTAGGAAAAACATGCTGATTCTTTAACCGACTCACGTTTTATCGCAAACAATTATGTACACTAACAACTAAAGAAAACGTAAATAATTACATAGCCACCTTGAGTTTTAGATACCTTATATGCAAGTCTTGTCACTCAAATAAATTACATACCTATGCAATTAATGACAAACTGGTAACGAATGGTAAATACAGTGTTTTAATTTTTCTACTAGAAATAAGGTCAATTATTACAATCAGTGCTATATAGTAACTATAACCATTACATTTTGAGTGTTTACATAGGCGCGATAATTTATTATAACAAGAAAATAATAACTAAAGGATAACGAAACATGAAAGTAAAATTTAAGCATAGTACACTTGCATTAGCAGTGTGTTTATCGTTGGCTAGCACTTCATCAATAGCCCAAGCAAATGCTGCTGATGGCGCTGAAAACTCTGATATTGAGCGTATAGTCACCGTTGGTACACGCATGTCTAACCGTACAGTGGCCGACAGCCCGGCACCTATTGATATCATTTCAGCTGAAGCAATTAGAAATTCAGGTGCAACTAGTACTCCTGATATGCTTCGAAAACTTGCCCCTTCATTTAATATGAATAATACCACTACTTCTGATGGTCAAGATTTGATGCGACCAGCGTCACTAAGAAGTTTAGGACCAGATCAAGTATTAGTATTAATCAATGGTAAGCGTCGTCATCAACAAGCCGTTGTTGCTGTACAAGAAAATGTTGGACGTGGTAGTGCTGGTACCGACCTTAGCTCAATTCCAATGACAGCTATTTCTCACATTGAAATATTGCGCGATGGTGCAGCTGCTCAATATGGCTCTGATGCTATTGCTGGTGTTATTAACATTGTTCTTAAAAATAATGGTGGTGGTACAGTTTGGACACAATACGGCGAAACAAGCGAAGGTGACGGTGAAAGCTATGAACTAGGCGCTAATTACGGTTTTGAAATTGGCGACAAAGGCATGTTAAACCTTACCTTTGAATATGCTGATAATGGGGAAATGAACAGAGCAACACCAACAACATGGTTTGGCTCTATCCCTGAGCCTAAAAAATTATTACTTGTTGGTGAAGCTGAAACAAAAATGACTAGCCTATGGGCAAACTTTTCTTATGATTTAGGTGAAGGTAGTCAATTATACGCCTTTGGTGGTTTTACTTCTAAAGAAGGCGAATCACTAGGTTTTTACCGTGGTGCATCGGATAACCGCGTTTGGAGCGAATTATTTCCAGAAGGCATAACGCCAGGATTAGGAACTAAATCTGAAGATTCCTCATTTGCGTTAGGTTATAGAACCGAAGTGGGTGATTGGGAAGTTGATGCAAGTGTCGTTACTGGTGAAAACCGTTTTGAATTCAGCAATACTAACTCTCTTAATGCCAGTTATGGTCCAGATAGCCCAACCTCTGCTTATGATGGCGCGCTGGTATTTACTCAAACAACCTTTAATGTAGATGCTGTTACCGCTGTTGATTTAGGGTTTTACGATGAAACTTCTATCGCTATAGGCGTAGAATATAGAATAGATGGTTATGAGCAAGAAGCGGGGGATGCTGTTACTTATGACCGTGGTGATACGTTATGTGCTGAATCTGTCAACCCAACTGGTGATCCATTATTTACATCATGTAGTGGTGGAGATATTACTGCACCTGGTATGCAAGGCTTCCAAGGTTACAGCCCTGCAATGGCGATAGATACCGATAGAAAAAGTTTTGCGCTTTATTTAGATACTGAAACATACTTGACTGAAGAGCTGTTAGTTGCCGTAGCAGTTCGCTATGAAGACTACGATGACTTTGGTAGCACCGTTATTGGTAAATTATCAACGCATTTAACCTTAACCGACAACTTTTCACTTCGTGGTTCTGCTTCGACAGGTTACCGAGCACCGGGTATGCAGCAAAATAACTTTACCCAACGCTCTATTTCATTGGATAATGGTAAGTTAGCTGATTTAGTCACTTTACGTCCAAATGATGCACTTGCACAAGAGCTTGAGTTTAAAGAGCTTAAAGAAGAAACTTCAACCAGTATTTCTGGTGGTTTGGTATACAACAGAGACGCTTTCTCATCTACCCTTGATATTTATATGATAAACATTGATGATCGCATCGCTTATTCAGGCAATATCACCCGTGGCATTAATACTGAAATCGATGACTTCTTTGATCGTCATTCTGGCACTGATGAGGCATTAGATGGGGTGAAGAATACTTCAATATTTACCAATGCCATTGATACTGAAACCTTTGGTCTTGATTGGGTAAACGAATATACTCAAGAAATTGAAAATTTTGGTAGCATTGTCTACGTACTTGCTTATCATCACAACGAAACTAGAGTCACTAATATTAATACTTCTTCAACAATAGTCCCTGATAGGGTTGTTTTTGATAAATCTCAGGAACTACTCATTGAGAAAGGCCAGCCGCAAGACCGATTAAGTGTTTCTGCCATGTTGGATTTAGATAGTTGGACAGTCACGGGTCGCATGACGCATTACGGGGAAGTATCTACTGCAGCTTATGGTACGGAACGTAAAACGTGGGACGCGAAAAGCTTATTTGACTTAACTGCGCAATGGCATGTAACTGATGAGCTAGACATTAGCGGTGGTATTTTAAATCTAACAGATGAATACCCTGATGAATGGGGCACAAAGGGCGGTATTTTCCCACAAATTGGTTTTAAATATGGTTGGTCAAGCTTTCCATTTTCACTTGCTGGCCGTGAATATTACGTAAGAGCCTCTTATAACTTTTAGCTTTTAGCTATGAGTAACCTCGTAAAATAAAGTTTTAAACTACAAGCCAGCATTATTTGCTGGCTTTTTATTTACTCGGTTATAAAAAAACTCATTAAACAGCTAAAAAAATAAAGATAAATCAGCTGAATTAAAGCTCATTATACTAGCTTAGGGTTTTTAGGATAAAAACGCTCTGGCAAACTACTGATATGTTCAAAAAAGCGAGTGTCTTTATAAGGGAGTTTCATAAAACCAGAAATACCAATACCATTAATGGTCGGTAATAGCGTGATAATTTCCGCTAAACATTGGCTAAACTCATCTTCTTTATCATGATTTAACAGCATTAAGTAACTATGAATTTTCAAATGCGTAGGTAACACTTCAAAAATAATACAACCGGTATGGTGAATAAGGTTTAACCTTGCCAGTACCGCCATTAATCCATCAGGTAAGTACAAATATTCATCCGGATCTTTACCATCCTCAAAATAAGAATGTAACCGTGTTATATCATCAATGTCAGCAACATCACTCACCTCAAAAGCTATCTGCTGATCAGATTGAGCAATAAAAGGGCTAGTTTGATGTTCTCGTTCCACATGTAAAGTATTACGGGCATTAAACAAACAGCTTTTAAACACACCAATGCGAAATATTCCTTGTGCCAAATGGATCATATTATTCACGGCACTTTCAAAAGAGGTTTTTAAACTAGGTTCAAACAAGGTTAAATTAGAATCTATATAAACTCCCTCTTTCGCCCAACGAATAGCCAAACCACCAACGACAGGAAAATTACCTAAACGGCTTAATGCTGCAATAAAGGCTTTTTCATTATCGCCCATGCCCATTAAGTAGTTTTTATAATATTTCTCTAGCTGTACATCATCGATATCTTCTAAGCTTTCACCATTAGACTCTTCTCGTAAAAAAGACTTGCGAGAGCCATATACTACGGTATCAATTTCTTCTCTTTTAGGTTTGGTCCACACAGGAATTAGCGGTTCAATTTTTATAACCGTCGGTTTAACTGATAAAACTAATTGTTTTAAATAAGATAAATTATTAAAAAAATAATCACCAGCTTGGCAACGCTGTTGTTCATCATCACTGAGCATAGCCGTAAGCACTTTTGCCAACATTTTTGGCAAACCTAACGAATTAGGCGTGATGATTTTTGTACCATAACGACATGACTGCCCTGAGGCTATCGCATACAGTGTTGCCGCTAAACCTTGTTCATCAAAGCGCGGCGACGATAACCCGCCATTGATTTGTTCTGGGCCAATAAAGTAAACATCGCCTAACCTAGCATTACTGTGCTGTAAATCACTGCTCATTAAATCCATAATATTGTTACTGGTACTTTGTCCCTCAACATCTAGCTGAGCAACAACCGACGAGCCCCAATCAATTAACTGCACTAAACCTGTTTTTTTATCAAAAACCACGTTAGAAGGCTTTATATCACCATGTACATAGGGTTTATTGTTTTTGTGAGCATTTATATCACGTAAATAAATTAATATTTCGGCTAACTGAATAGTAATGCTCACCACAAGCTCTGGCGACAGAGGCCCTTGTTGCTGTGAAAATCGCTCTAAATCGATACCTGGTGCGCGACTCATTTGCAAAATAGATTGTCGCTTTATTTTTTGATAGTCAATAACATGAGGAATTTGAACATGGCTTAACTGTCCTTGAATATCCGCTTCTTCACTGAGCCTGTCTTGCACATGTTGTGGTAAATTCAGTCTGGAAAATTTAAACACCACATCATCACCAACACTGTTATTAGCACAGAAGACAAAGCCATATGCCCCTTTACCAAGTAAGGCGATATTTTTATAACCAAGGTGTTTTAATTGTTGCTGACAAAGGTCGACCCACTGCTTTAATTTCGTCGCATCTTTATGATTGAGCAAGTAAATAGATTGCTCTTCAGCAATATAGAAATGTTGGAGTTTTTGTTCAGTATTCTTTTCAAATTGGTTTGCTGTCACAAAGGTAACCTATTCTATAAAATAACAGTTAACGAAATAATCATTTTACCTGTTATTAATAATAATAAATAATTTTCAGGCAAAAAAATGCACCCAATTTGAGTGCATTTTAAATGAATAACTTATAAAGAAAATTTGTTTTAAAACTACCCCGTAAGCCCTAGCTCATATGCACTAGCATGTTACTTGGTTTTTCCAAAAATGATTTCCATAAATTACAAAAACGGGCAATGCTGCCACCATCAATAATTCGATGATCACCAGACCAACTCACTTGCATTATGCTACGGGCTTCAACAATACCTTGTTCGTTAAACCTTGGTAACGTTTGTAACTTACCCAGCGCAACAATAGCCGCTTCTGGCTTGTTAATAATAGGTGTTGCCACCGTGCCACCAATAGCACCAATATTAGATATTGTTATAGTACCGCCCTTTAAATCAGCCGCTTGCACCCTGCCACTACGCGCATCAGTCGTTAAACGCGTAATATCAGCGGCCAAGTCCAAGATTGATTTATTTTGTACTTGTTTTACATTAGGGACTAATAAACCTACTTTTGAATCGACCGCCATACCTATATTATGATCATTAAAATACGTTAGCTCGGTACAGTCCTCATTTACTTGGCTGTTTATTATCGGAAACTCTTTTAATGCTAACGACATCGCTTTCATAAAAAATGGCATCATGGTTAGCTTAATATTTTGCTTTGCATACACCTCTTTAAGCTCTAAACGTAACTTAATTAATTCTGTCATGTCGATTTCTTCACAATAAGTAAAGTGAGGAATGGTGCTAACCGAATTAACCATCGCTTTTGCCATTATTGCTTTAATACCACGAATGGGTTCAACACGTGTAGAAGGAGTCAGAGTTTGAACAGCAACAGTATTACCACCTTGTTCGAATGAGACAATGTCTTCTTTATACACACGACCTTTTTTACCTGATCCTGTCACATCGCTAATATTAATATCCAACTCACGAGCAACACGACGCACAGCTGGGCTAGCAATCGCTTTATCGTTTGTTTTACCTTTGATATTAGTTTGTGCGTTACTCAATATTGCTTGTTCTTCTAACGAGTCACTCGATACTGGTTTTGTCACTTCTTGCCTATTGGTCTCAACAGGCTCATCCGCTAACGCCACTTTTTCTGTTGACTCGCCACTATTAACTTCATCAACAATAATTGAAAAAAGCGGTGCATGTACTTTGGCTATTTCACCTTGTTTATAAAAAAGTTTTTCTATTACACCTGAATGCATGGCAGGAATTTGTACTAGTGCTTTATCTGTCATTACATCGGCAATAGGTTGATCTTCAACAACCGTTTCGCCTTCTTTAACTAACCATTCAACAAGTTCACACTCAACGATACCTTCACCAATATCAGGTAATATAAAATCAATACTCATATCTTTTTCCTAGTAATTCTTATCAGTAAATGTATTAATAATTAATACTGCGCTTAATTGCTTCATATATTTTTAAATGATCGCTTACATATTCTTTTTCTAGTGCCAATGGGTAAGGTGTATCTAAACCACAAACACGTTCCACTGGCGACTCTAAATGTAAAAAACATTCTTGTTGAATAGTTGCCGCAATCTCACTGGCAAAACCAGCCGTTAATGGTGCTTCTTGGGTAACCAATAAACGACCCGTTTTTACTACCGAGTTTGCTATTGTTTCTATATCCCAAGGTAATATGCTTCTTAAATCAATTACTTCACAAGAAATTCCATCATTAGCCGCTAGATCTGCCGCTTTTTGTAAAACTTCCATTTGTGCACCCCAAGCAAGTAAAGTGATATCACTGCCCGCTTGTAATACTTCAGCTTTACCAATAGGTAGTTGATAATCTTCTATCGGTACTTCACCCGTTGATGCTCGATATAAACGTTTAGGCTCAAAAAATATCACTGGATTATCATCACGGATAGAGGCAAGTAACAGGCCTTTGGCTTGATAGGGGTTACGTGGAATAACCACTTTTAAACCGGGAGTATGAGCAAAGTAAGCTTCGGGCGATTGACTGTGGTATAAGCCACCCGCAATGCCGCCGCCATAAGGTGCTCGAATAGTGAGCTTACCCACATCAAATTCATTACCACTACGGTAGCGAAATTTAGCCGCTTCATTAACAATTTGATCAAAGGCAGGAAAAATATAATCTGCAAATTGAATTTCAGCAATTGGGCGAGAGCCTTGTGCCGCTAAACCATTGGCAAAACCAATTATACCTTGCTCAACTAATGGGGTATTGAAACAACGTAATTTTCCATATTTATCTTGTAAGCCGTTCGTTGCACGGAAAACGCCACCAAAATGACCGACATCTTCACCAAAACATAAGGTAGTATCATCTTCGCCCATGGCGATATCAAGCGCATTATTAATGGCCTGTAACATATTCATTTTTGCCATAACTAAAATTTCCCCGCAGTAAATGGATAGGCTTCTGGATATTTATTAACGTGCACTTTCACTTGCTCTAGTTGTGCTTTCAATTGTATTGAAGGTACATCATAAACATCAGTAATTAAGGTATCAATATGAGGTTTACTAATTTTTTCGGATACTTTAACGGCTGCTAAGATCTTTTCACGAAGTTTTTCAAACAGTGCTTTTTCTTGCTCTTCATCCCACCAATTTTGTGCTAACAGCCAATTTTTCATTCTTAAAATTGGATCATTCGCCTGCCATTTTGCTTCTTCTTCACGGGTACGATAACCGGATGGATCATCAGAGGTTGAATGTGCCCCTAAACGATATGACATCGCCTCAATTAATACCGGAGCATTTTCTTTTAACGCATACTTACGTGCTATTTGGGTGGCTTTAATTACCGCCAAAATATCATTACCATCTATCCGCAAGGTTTTAATACCATAACCAACACCACGCGATGCTATACCATTGCCTCTAAATTGTTCATCTGACGGCGTTGAAATAGCATAACCATTATTACGACAGAAAAAGATCACTGGTGCTTCTTGCACCGCTGCCATATTTAAACCGGCATGGAAATCGCCTTCTGAAGCTGCACCTTCACCGAAATAACACAAAGTAACCTCGTCTAAGCCTTGCAGCTTTTGACCATAGGCATAACCCGTTGCTTGTGGTATTTGCGTGCCTAATGGAGATGAAATTGTCATATAATTCAACTCACTTGAACCATAGTGAATTGGCATTTGTCGGCCTTTGCCTAAATCTTTTTCATTAGAAAACATTTGGTTCATAAAGTTTTCTAGGCTAAAGCCACGAAACATTAAGGCGCCTTGCTCACGATATTGGCTCATGATCATATCTTGAGGCTTTAACCCTGCTGCGCCGCCAACGCTGGCAGCTTCTTCACCTAACGCTGCCATATAAAAACTTAAACGACCTTGTCGTTGAGATGCCACCATGCGCTCATCGAGTACGCGATGAAAAGCGAGTGTTTTGTATACCTTTAGCGCTAAGGTTTCATCCATATCTGGCAGTTCCGCGCCTTCATAGGTGCTACCATCTTGTTTTAAAATTTTTAATTCTGGAATTTCAATACTGGTACCGTCAATAAAGGTAGGTTTATGGACAACGGGACCATCATTATAAAGTTCACTACTCATAACATTCTCTTATTTTAATTGTTCGCACTATTTAATTGATAATAAATTGGCTAAACAAAGTGGGTGCATAACTTTTATTCTTTGGCACTTATTATTTTATGCTTGTTTTATACTGACGTTAACTGCTTTTGAGTATAGCCAATAATTTGCAATAACCGCGCAAAACTTTACCTTTACGTTAACTGATTCTCAAGATTGTTGAACAATGAAATACACAGGTTTAAGTGAAAAGTGAGCAGGAATGTTTACAGTAGGAAAAAAATGTAGATAAAGAGGTTAAAAATAAGCAAGTATTTGAAGTAGTATTGCACTACTTCAAATACCGTAAAGATAAGTGGAATATTATTCTGGAATAATGTCTACAGGTACTACAGTTAATAGCGCACGTTGGCCAATAGCAACATTGGCATTAGGGAAAATAATAGCCTCTCCTTCCTTTTGGGTTTTAATTTCTTTACTGCCATCAGTCGCGATAACTGTACCTATGGGAAAATCAGTGAAATTTTCTACTTCATCACTAAAGTGCAGTGAAAATTTTTGCTGGTGTCTATCAATAATTTGGTCTATTTCAAAAAAACTAAAATTATCTTTATTATATTTGGCTAACGTTAATGCTTGTCCTGAAATCAATGCTTTTAAACTGGCTCTAACACCCGCAAAATTTGCCATATCATTTTCGCCAAAAGGCTTCACCTTGCCAAGTTCCACCGTGAAAGCATGCGCACCAAATTCATTTGACGAGAAATAGCTGAAGGTGGTGGTTGGTGAATTAGAAAATAAGATGGTGTTTACGCCGCAGGCAAGCATAAATTGTAACTGTTCTTTTACCCAAGGTTTAGTATGTCGATAAGGATAAACGGCAAATTTATCATTTTTAGAGCCTCGAATTGCCGTGTGTAGATCATAATGAAAACGCTGACACTTATCTTCAGTGTAACCTTCTTCATGATCTTTATTTTTATAACCATTATTTTCATAAAAAGCTTTGACGGTATTTTCTAATAACAAAGCACGATGACGTTCTTGGTTAATCAAACCTTCACCCTGTCCCTTATCTTGCCCTTTACCTAGTCCTTTACTTAGTGAACAACCTTGTGAATGAGCACCACTGAATAACCTATTTAGGTTTTCTTCAACAAAACGTTGTCCGATATTAATAGCAGGCGGATTACCAAATAAAAATAGCGTTCTGTTTTCAAGGTGTAACTCACCTAAGATTAGCTGTTTGATTAGCTCATTACATATTTCAATGGGTGCGGTTTCATTACCGTGAACCGCACTAGATAAAACGATATCTTTACTTGAGATATGGCTTAGAGGTTCAAAAATTATAATGCCGGTATCAAGTACCGATACTTTAGCTTTTGATGAATTGTTTGTGCATTCAACTTCAAAATTAAACGCAGCCATCGAAACTTCATGGCTACGTGTTAACTGTAAAAAGTCACCTTTTTTTTGGAGTTCGGCTTGCAACTGTGGTGCCGATAATTGTGCTTGTGGATATGCCATAGTTAACCTTTATAATTTTTCTCTGCTTTCTTTTATGCTTTATCTTTGCAACTGATTTCTATTTACTTTCTTTATTACAGCCCTGCCGCTTTAAAGGCAGTACTGACAATATCTTGAGCTTCTTTTATAATGCTTTGTAAATGTTGTTCATCAATAAAGCTTTCCGCATATATTTTGTAAATTTCTTCCGTACCCGATGGACGAGCAGCAAACCAACCATTATCAGTGACTACTTTAATACCGCCAATAGCGGCATTATTTCCCGGAGCATGGGAAAGAATTTGCACTATTTTTTCACCTGCTAACATATCAGCAGTGACATCATTACTCGATAATGCTGTTAATACTTTTTTCTGTTCAAATGAGGCAACCGCTTCAACACGACCATAACAAGGCTCGCCTAATTCACTCACCAATTCAAGGTAATGCTGATGTGGATCATTACCAGTAACCGCCAATATTTCAGCCGCCAATAACGCCATAATAAAACCGTCTTTATCGGTAGTCCAAGTACTGCCATCACGAGCGATAAAGGTAGCGCCGGCACTTTCTTCACCGCCAAATGCGTAGCTTGAATCGCATAAGCCATCAACAAACCATTTAAAACCTACAGGTACTTCTGATAATGGTCTATTAATATTTTTCGCTACGCGATCAATGAGTGAACTAGAAACGAGCGTTTTGCCTATTTTACACTCTTGTGGCCAATCTCTGTGTGTCATCAAATAGTTAATAGCAACGGCTAAGTAATGATTCGGGTTCATTAAACCGCCGCTTTTAGTCACTATTCCGTGTCGATCAAAGTCTGGATCATTACCGACACTGATGTCGAAATCATCTTTCATCGCAATAAGACCAGCCATGGCATAAGGAGATGAACAATCCATGCGAATTTTGCCATCTTTATCAAGCGGCATAAAAGCAAAGCTAGCATCAACAACCGGATTTACAATAGTAATATTTATACCATATTTTTTAGCGATAGCTGGCCAATAAGCAATACCTGAGCCACCAAGAGGGTCGACACCAATAGTCACGCCGGATTTAGCTATCGCTTGCATATCAACAACTTGTTCAAGTTGACTAACATAGTGATCAATAAAGTCTTGTTGCGTTAACAGTTCAGACTCTAGCGCTTGTGCATAAGGGAGTTGTTTAACATCAACTAAGCCTGCTTTAATAAGCTCATTTGCTCTTTGCTCTATTTGCTGCGTGATGCCGCCTTCTGCAGGCCCACCATGTGGTGGGTTATACTTAATACCACCATCAGTAGGCGGATTATGTGAAGGGGTAATAATAATACCATCAGCAATAGAGTACTCATCGTGAGTTTTATTATGTGAGATAATAAGGCGTGAAATCACCGGCGTCGGCGTAAAACCAGCATTCGTTTGAGACCTTGATAAAACATCATCTTGAATAACAACCTGCACACCATTGGCAATCAACACTGAAATTGCACTGGCAAAAGCAGGCTCAGACAACGCATGAGTATCCTTGCCCAAAAACAGTGGTCCGGTAATATTTTGTGCTATACGGTACTCAGCAACTGCCTGACAAATAGCAAGTATATGGTGCTCATTAAAACTAGTTTTAGCCGCGCTGCCTCGGTGGCCAGAGGTACCAAAACTTACTTGTTGCGCGATAATATCTACATCGGGGCTCTTGAGGTAATATTCACTGACTAATTGACCAAGATTAACTCTATCTTCTGGACGAACTGGCTTACCAGCATGCGGATGAACAGACATATTATTCCTTTTTACTTTCTTTTTATCAGAACACTATTGGTGGCTTAAAGCGGCTATTAGAGTAATTCACGAATTTTTATCACATCACTATCATCATAACCTAATAAACTCGCGGCTTCCGTTAGCATCATTTTTTTACGGGTGGTATTTGAATTAGTAATAACCCAAAACGGGCTTTGAGGAACTTGTTTCGGTTTAGTACTACTACCACTGGCCGTTAATATTTCTTCACTCAAAGCAAAATATAAGCGTTTAGTTTTTCTAGCGCTCACTTTAGGCCCTATATTAGTCACTATATTAAAGGTCTTTGGGTGCGCTCTATATAAAGCAGCAAGAATTAATAAAAAACGACCTACCGCACCTCGCTGCATGGCAAGCTCTTCTTTATTGATAAAATCAAAAACACTTTCGGAGCTAGAAAAATTTTTTACATCGCTACAATCACTATCAATAATATTAGCATCAATCTCATCGGTATTTTGAGATAGTGCATCTTGTTTAGTATCATCATCGTTGAGTGCTGACACTAGCGTGGATGGCGGGGCTAACAACTGATTAGTGTCTCCTAGTTGGAGTAAACGACGCAAAATACTTGAAGCACTCTCACCAATATATTGTGTATTCGAAACAATATGCAGATAAAGCTCATCGTCTATTTCAATATTTTTCATTTATCACTAACTTCTATAAATTTTTAAGTACCGCGAGATTATACTCAAATTCAGGGTTATTTCATGATAAAATTGCCATAAATTAAAAATAAATAAATGAATAAAATGACAAATTTAAAGCAACCAACACAACAACACGCTAAGCAGCTAAATTATCGACAGCTAGGTGAAGGTAAGCATATTGTGCTAATTCATGGTTTATTTGGTAATTTAGAAAATTTAAACATGGTAGCAAAATATCTCAGTCAACATTATTGCGTTACTAGCATAGATGTCAGAAACCATGGAAATTCTTTTCACCAAAAAGATATGGACTATCAAGTGCTAGCACAAGATGTAATTAACTTATTGGATGAATTAGCGATAGCGCATTGCGATGTTTTAGGTCATTCAATGGGTGGGAAAATTGCCATGAAAATTGCACTTTCATTTCCAGAGCGTGTTAATAAATTAATTGTTGCCGATATTGCCCCGGTTAAATATCCAGCCCATCATTTAACAATTATTGAAGGCTTACAAGCAATCGACTTAACACAAGTGCATAAACGCAAAGATGCTGATATTCAATTAGCTAAATATGTCACCGAGACTGGCATAAGACAATTTTTACTGCGAAACCTTGCCCTAAACGAGCAAGGAGAATTTCAATTTAAATGTAACTTGCATTATATTGAACAAGGTTATCAACAAATAATGCAAAGTATTACTGGCCAAACTGAGCAACAGTTTACCGGTGAAACTTTGTTTATTAAAGGCGCTAACTCAGATTACATTTTACCTGAACATCAAAGTGCCATCTCGCTACTTTTCCCTAAAGCTAAAGCGAAAGTAATTCAAGGTGCTGGTCATTGGTTACATGCAGAAAAACCCGTAGCCTTCAATAAAATAGTGGGCAATTTTTTATCAAACTAACATCATTCTCTACTTTTTATCCAGAGTAGAGTAATGTTAGCTTGATGAAGATCAACAAATTAACTTGGCAGATAAGTTAGAGTTTTTACCCCTAAGTACGGTGAAAGTAAATGTGTTTAATGACATTACATGCTATGATGCCGCCAATTTTTTGGCTTACATCACTTGATGTATTTTTCATAGTATAAGATCACACATGCTAGCGGAACATTTAGAACTTATTGAGGCGATAGGCCTTAATTTATTTTTTCTTTTCATTTTTGGTTTTATTGGTTTATCCATTCACGATGTGATGAATAAAAACGATGTACCTAAAATGGGGAAAGTAGTCGTTTATTTAGTATTATTTTTAGGTTGTTTCGGTTTTATTGCCAAAGGCATTATTCAATTTGTCTGGGAAAGTCAGGGTGTTGGCTAATGGCAAAAGAGTTAACTGATTTAACTACCATTGACTTATTTAGTAATGATAAGCGTCCAGGGCGACCAAAAACGAGCCCACACCCACGAAAAGTACAAATTAGAATAAATAAACGTAATCAAGTCAAACGAGATAAAACTAAAGGCTTAAAGCGGGTTGAATTTAAAATACACCATAGCTTATTTGAACAGTTAGAAGAACTGGCTAAAGATAAAGACATTAGCCGCAGCGAATTAATTGAGTCGCTATTGATTAAATCACTAGCACTTAAAACAAATTTAATTGAAGTATAAAAGGTAAATATCCATGGCAATCGTAGGTTTATTCTTCGGTAGTGATACCGGCAACACTGAAGCAATTAGTAAAATGATCCAGAAAAAACTGGGCAAAAAAATGATCGATGTTAAAGACATCGCGAAAAGCACAAAAGAAGAAATTTCAGAGTTTGATATGCTAATTTTAGGTATACCAACTTGGTACTACGGTGAAAACCAATGTGATTGGGATGACTTCCTTCCTGATCTTGAAGAAATCGATTTTACTGACAAGCTAGTAGCCATTTTTGGTTTAGGTGATCAAGAAGATTACTCAGAATACTTTTGCGATGCAATGGAGCCATTACGTGATATTGTTGAAAGTAAAGGCGCTATTGTGGTCGGTAGTTGGCCTACTGAAGGTTACGAATTTGAAGCATCAAAAGCATTAATTAATGAAAATACCTTTATTGGTTTATGTATTGATGAAGACAGGCAGCCTGAATTAACTGATGCACGTGTTAGTAAGTGGGTTAACCAACTCAATGATGAAATGTGCTTAGCTGAACTTGCTTAAACCTTATTTTTTATGGGGTTTTAACCGCCGCTATTTTTCACAAAAAGCTCAACAAATGAGCTTTTTTGCTATTAAAAACTAAAAAAGCTTAAGTAAATACAACTAAGCCTTTATCCTTAATCAATTACCTCATATACTTTTGAGTATAATCACCTTTAGAGAACTTATTTACATGGCAGATCAAAACGAAGAACTTAAAAGAGCCGGATTAAAAATCACCTTGCCACGTATTAAAATATTAACCATTCTTCAAAACCCAAATAATCAGCATATTAGCGCTGAAGATGTTTATAAAATACTATTAGAGCAACATGAAGAAATTGGTTTAGCAACAGTTTACCGGGTATTAAACCAATTTGATGATGCCGGTATTGTTACCCGCCACCATTTTGAAGGTGGAAAATCAGTATTTGAACTTGCTCATAAAAAGCATCATGATCATTTAGTTTGTTTAAAATGTGGCAAGGTAGTTGAGTTTGAAGATGACGTCATTGAACAAAGACAGTCAGACATTGCTAAATCTCATAAAATCACGCTGACCAACCATAGCTTATATTTATATGGCGAGTGTGAAGATGAAGTTGCTTGTGAAAAATTCCGAATAAAACACTTATAAACGATACTTGCCTAGGTAATCTATCAGCAATAAGTGAGAAATTAACAAACACCGTTATTCCAGCGATGTTTAAAACTGATGTTACAAGGATGTAACTAAGTAATGGTAGAATAGACTATGAACCTTGAGTTAAAAGTCATACCACCTGTGCAGCTTGTTATTTGTGCAAGTTTGATGTTTGCTTTAGCCTATTATTGCCCTCAATATAGTTTTACTTTAGCACTTAGCTTCCCTCTCATTATATTTTTAATAGTCCTAGCAAGTATTATAGGCACGTTAGCTTTATATGACTTTCGTAAACACAAAACTACTTTTCACCCCCATACCCCAGAAAAAACCCGCAAAGTAGTAGATTCTGGTATATACGCCCACTCTCGAAACCCTATGTATTTAGCATTAGCGTTAATCTTATTCGCTTTAGCTATTTACTTGAAAAACATCGCTTGCTTTGCCGTAATGCCATTATTTATCTGGTACATTACTCGTTACCAAATAAAGCCAGAAGAAGAGATGCTTAATAAGCTTTTCCCCACAGATTACCAGATCTACAGCCAAAAAGTACGACGTTGGTTATAAATGAAAAATTATTAGCCGTACAAGTGGCCTGATGTTACAAGTTAGCGCTATGCTTTTTTCAAATAAGCTGAAACTAAAACAATGCGTGTTCCGTTAACTTTACCTTCGATGTGTTCTGGGTTATCGGTTAATGAAATACCACGCACCATAGTGCCTTGCTTAGCAGTGAAGTTAGCACCTTTTACTTTTAAATCTTTGATCAAAGTAACGTTATCGCCATCTTGTAACTCTGCACCATTACTATCCCTAGTTGGACCATTTGTTTGCTCAGCGGCGATACCCTGCTCCGCCCAAGTTCTGACTTCATCTTCTAGATAAATAATTTCAAGTGCGTCTTGCGCCCAACTCTCTGTTGAGAGTTTATTTAACATACGATAAGACATTACTTGTACCGCCGACTCTTGATTCCACATACTATCATTTAAGCAGCGCCAATGATTTATATCTAAGTCTTCATTACCTTCAATTTGAGACTGGCATGTTTGACAAATATACACACATTGCTGTGCGCTTAAGTCACTTGTAGGTGGCACAGGAAATACTGATAAATTTATCGTTGCTGTGCAAAGCTCACAGCTGTTATTACTTCGTTGTTGCAATGCTTGTTCGGTTGCCATAGTCATTCCTAATTAAAAACAAAAGATACTAAATTCTAATAGCGTGATTATATACTCAAACTAAAAGGATCCCCACGAATATTTACTCATAGAGCCATCAACAATTTAACTTAATACTTGACATAATAGCTACCTGAGTTAACAAACATTAATAGTGTATTCAAGTGAGCGGCGTGCCCTTAAGCCGGTCACTTTGACAATATCATTCTGTCTTATATCTGTGCTCTTCATAAATAATGTAATATCATTAATTCTAATCAATTCATTCACACTACGCGAGATTTAAAAGCCTTAGCGGCAAGCATTGATTGAAGAGAATGACTATATAAAAATTCTATTTGTTCTCAAGCTCTGACTCGGAACTAACTTAATATAATTGGTATAAATGTAAGCGCGTAATTAGCCCCACATACCAATATTAATCAAGCCTGCGCATAATTATCTCAGCAAATTAACATGAGGTAATGATGAATAAACAACAAAAAATCAAACACTGGAAAAACATCTTTGCACAGCAACAACGTAGCGATTTAACTATCATCCAATTTTGCCGCGTCAATAACGTTAACGTGTCTACCTTCTATGCTTGGCGTAAACGCCTCTCTGATAAAGCGCTACCCGTGAAACAGCAACAGGTGATCCCCCTTGTTATTCATGCTCAGTCTTCCATGATTAAACTCACCACGCCAAGTCGCTATCAATTAAATTTTGAGTCGACGCTAAAACATCAAACCTTAGCGCAATTATTGAGTGTGTAATAATGCATTCACCTAGCCAAGTCTACTTGGTCACTGGCTTCACTGATATGAGAAAATCAATCAATGGCCTTAGCATTATTGTCAGTGAGATCTTATCGCTCGATCCTCTGAGTCAAGCTTGGTTTGTTTTTTATAATAAACAGCGCGATAAATTAAAAATATTATTTTGGGATACCAATGGTTTTTGGCTTTATTATCGTCGCTTAGAGCAAGGGCGATTTCAATGGCCAAAATCCGGCGAAGTACCCGCGGCAATGAGCATTGAGCAACGCCAACTCCAATGGTTGTTATCCGGCTTACCCGTGACGAGTCAGACCAGGCACCTTACCTTATCAGGCTTATCTGTGATGTGATCCATTACGATCATTGCTACCCTCTTGACCGATCTGGCCAGTGTGTCATGCTATAAACATGACAGATGACACACAACTTCTCACCCTACAAAATCAACTTGCCCAGATGCAAGCACAGATTGATGCTTTAGAAACAGAAAAACAGTCATGGCAAACAGAAAAAGAAGCGTTCAAAGAAGATAAAGTCGAAATGCAAACGCGTATTGACCACCTACTCGCCGAATTAAAGTTAAGTAAATCACAAAAATACGGCAGGAAAAGTGAAAAATCCCCACGAGGTACCTTCAATGAAGCTGAGCAACACAAAAAGACTGAGCCACCGAAGCATCATAAAAAAGGCAAACAAACACTGGCGGAACATTTTGAACGAGAAGAAGTTGA
>JABSOW010000029.1 GCA_013215465.1 Colwellia sp.
CTCCCCTGAATGCTACCGCTGAAGACTTGCGACTATTTCAGTTGCACTTGGTCAACATTGGCACTTCAGGGCAAACTGTCGTTATAAGTACCGAACAAGGCAAGAAGCTCAATTAGATATATTCGATTACATTGAATGCTTCTATAATAAAAAGAGGCTGCACAGTTATCTTAATTTCAAAAGTCCAATAGACTTCGATAAAAAGACAAAAGTGCTAAATTAACTGTCCATTTTTATGGGGCAAGATCAATGCGCACTTACCTGCCTTTATTTTCTAGCGATTGGTGAAGTTTTTTACGATTTGTGATATAAAATCTCCAATTAATTTACCTCAATGTAGCTACAGCCCAGAAAACCGTTAAACAAGAATTCTCACTTTATTTGAAGACCACATATTTGCTATAATCACCTTATAGCAAATAAAATAAGCTAGCAGATACTTTGATTACGGCAAAAAAAAACCCGAAACCCCTATTGATTTCAGGCTTAGCCTTTATATTTATTTGACTTATTTAAACGCGGTTAATAAATCATTAAAGCATTTAGAGGGTCGCATTATTTCAATTGTCTTTTTCGCATCTGCTTTGTAGTAACCACCAATATCAACAGCATGCCACTGCTTTGTTGTTAAATCACTAATGATAGTGGACTCATTTTCGGCTAATGATTGCGCTAATGGCGCAAAGTGATTTTTCAGCTCAGCATCTTCAGTTTGCGCTGCTAATGCTTTTGCCCAGTAAAGCGCCAAGTAGAAATGACTGCCGCGATTATCAAGTTCACCAGTTTTACGTGATGGCGATTTACCATTGTCCAATAATTCGGCCGTCGCTAGATCTAATGTTTTTGCCAGCAATGTCGCTTTAGCGCTGTCTTGTTTGATACCCAAGTCTTCAAGCGAAGCACTTAGCGCCAGGAACTCACCAAGAGAGTCCCAACGTAAATGATTTTCTTCAACTAACTGCTTAACATGCTTAGGTGCTGACCCACCGGCCCCAGTTTCAAATAAACCGCCACCCGCCATTAATGGCACTATCGATAGCATTTTTGCGCTGGTACCTAATTCTAGAATAGGAAATAAGTCGGTTAAATAATCGCGGAGAATATTACCAGTCACGGAAATGGTATCACCGCCACGCAAAATACGCTCTAGCGTATAACGCATCGCTCTTGTTTGTGACATTATTTGAATGTCTAATCCGGTCAAATCATGATCTTTAAGATAAAGTTTAACTTTTTTAATTAATTCAGCTTCATGGGGACGGTATTCATCTAACCAGAATACCGCTGGGGTAGCAGATAACCTAGCACGGGTAACCGCTAATTTAACCCAATCTTGTATTGGTGCATCTTTAACTTGGCACATCCGCCAAATATCACCTTCTTCAACATCCATTGTTAATAAAGCATTGCCTTCTTCATCAACAATGCGAATACAGCCATCAGCCTGTACTTCAAACGTTTTATCATGTGAACCATACTCTTCTGCTTTTTGTGCCATCAATCCTACATTTGGCACACTGCCCATGGTAGTAGGATCAAATGCTCCGTGAGTTTTACAGAAGTTGATTATTTCTTGGTAAATTCTTGCAAAGGTACTTTCAGGCATAACCGCTTTAGTGTCTTTTAATTTACCATCAGGTCCCCACATTTTACCGCCAGATCTAATCATGGCGGGCATTGAGGCATCAACAATAACTTCATTTGGCGTATGGAAATTTGAAATACCTTTGGCTGAATCGACCATGGCTAATTCAGGACGTGTTTCATAACAGGCATGTAAGTCGGCCAATATTTCTTCACGCCTAGATTCAGGAAGCTGTTTTATTTTGTCATAAATACTACTAACCCCATCATTGGCATTAACCCCAATTTTTTCAAAGGTTTCAGCATGCTTAGCGAATAAGTCTTTATAATAAATTTTTACTGCATGACCAAATACAATAGGATGCGAAACCTTCATCATAGTGGCTTTGACATGGAATGAAAACATCACGCCAGTTTCTTTCGCATCGTTCATTTCTTGTTCTAAAAATTCACATAGTGCTTTTTTACTCATAAACATACTGTCAATGATTTCACCTGCCTGCAATGATGTTTTTTCTTTTAATACTGTCACTGCACCGTCTTCTTTAGCAACAAATTCAATTTTGACATTACCGGCTTTATTCATAGTCAGACATTTTTCACTGGCATAAAAATCGCCTTCATGCATATGCGAAACGTGGGTTCTTGATGCTTGGCTCCACTTACCCATGGAATGGGGGTTTTTTCTGGCAAAATCTTTTACCGCTGGCGGGGCACGGCGGTCGGAGTTACCTTCACGCAATATCGGGTTTACCGCACTGCCTAAAGTTGTTGAGTATTTTTTATGGTTACTTATCTCTTCATCTGTTTTCGGATCTTCAGGATAGTCCGGAATAGCGTAACCTTTTCCCTGCAATTCACTAATAACATCTTTGAGTTGAGGAATTGAAGCACTGATATTGGGTAGTTTGATGATATTAGTATCAGGATTTTGGGTTAAGGCGCCTAGCTCAGCTAATGCATCAGGTACTTGTTGCTCTGCGGGCAAAATATCTGAGAAGACAGATAAAACCCTAGACGCAAGAGAAATATCCTTTAGTTCTATTTCTATATCTGCTGAAGCTGCAAAAATTTTGATAATCGGCAATAGCGAGCAGGTCGCTAATAATGGTGCCTCATCGGTATATGTGTAAATTATTTTTGAACTCATATTTATAGCATCCTTTATATTTATATTAATTCTAAACGCAACGGTGTTTTAGCCTACTTGAAAATAATCTATTTATAAAAATTGAATGAAATTTACTTAAGGCAATGGCTATCGCTTAAATCTTGTTTAACTATCATTTCTATTAAACAGCAATTTTCGCAACGAGTAGAAAATTCATAAACTACTATATCTGGTAATAATGATTGTTCAAATCAGACTAAAGTCTGGTTATTAGTGCTATTTTTTATCGAAGTTAGCCTTCAAAAGACATCATAAAGTTTAAACAAGAGACAGCGCGGTAAGATACAAGTACTTTTATGATGCAATGTCAGATGCTTACGACGATATTGTCGATGACTAGCACCTAACATTGAGTGTGATCACTGAGCGCATCAGGAAAATTAAGGAAGAGTAGACTAGATTTATATAAATTTTGATCCTATAAATAATCCCTTAAAAAGGGAGGATAATTATTACTGGGCATTTATTAACTTTAAGTAGTCAGCTGCTTCTTCAATACCTTCACTATATGCTTTTTGCAGCCATATTTTAGCTGCTTTATGGTCGACTTTAGTACCTTGGCCTTTATATAGTGCAACGCCATAATGGTATCTAGCCAAACTAGAATATCCGGCTTCATCGTTTAGTAAAGCGCCCCTTTTCATTAAACTCGTCGCATAAGTATAATTTTTTGGTACCGCCACACCAGTCTCATAAATTTGAGCAAGCCAAATCATTGAATAGACATCGTTCCAACGTGAAATACAATCTTCAAATATTTGAATCGCTGCTTGGTGATCACCGGTTTTATCTGCAGCATAACCATACAAACACTTAATACGTTTATTGGAATCTATAAAGGCGGTATAACTTAGTTCATTCGCGCTTAATGCCATTGGCAGAAATATAATCGTGGATATAAATAATATTACATTTTTTTTCATTCGGTAATTCCCCTAGTTTTTAGTTCCAGACAAAAGCTAAATATTGAGAGCTGTCATTATTAGATTATTTTGGTCTTCTGACCATTTTGAGTTAATAATATATCGCTATATGAACAGCGGCCAGTACCACGCATAAATACCGTGTTGGCAATTAACCAGATCCGGGTGATATTGTTCGCTGAGCCACCTATATGTTCTTGGTAATCATTATAGATGTTACGAGACTCTTTAACTTTTTTGCCCATAAATTTCTTGCCGCTACGTTGCACTATATGAGTTTCATGTTCTGCCCAGCGTGGTAACGGACATTGAAAAACACTACCTTCTGGAAGTTCTGCGCTCCACATATAGGTAATATCTTTACCATCATCAAATTCAACGGCAATTGATAAGTAGTCATGGGTTAAAATTTGATCTTCTGCCACTTGAGAAGGTAACTTATCGACTAACCATTGCCAATCAAGTTTAAGATCTGCTGTTAGGGGAGCATTGATAGCATATTGTAAAATTCCGACATTTTTATGGGTATTACATTGTAATTCGCCATTACTACCTTCACTAAAAATGCCACTATCGCCAAACATATACATATAATGCCAACCTGCAGGTAATAATTTTTGATAATTTATCCGGTTAAGTTCAGCTAAAATTAAGCCGTCAACATCTCCTGCTGCTGAAAGTTGGCTTAAACCATCTAATGCGTCTGCCTGCCAGATAATCGCAATACCTTCAATTAGCCCTTCTGCTGCTTTGTATTGTTCTTCAGATGGAAAAAGCTCGCCTTTGGCATTTTTAAATTGCCCTACTGTTCGAGCTATTTCGAGGGTACCATCACGATCAGCTAACATGGTACCGGTATTATTTGCCGCATTGTACAGCGTTCCACCTGATATACGTGCATAAAAAGCCACCCCAGGATCAACCCAATAATTATGTTCTTTTAATATCCACCACCGACCTGACAGTAAAAACGTTACTGACTGACCCGCTTCTATTTTTCCTAACTGCTGAGACCAAGGCAGATCATTTGGCGTGATAGAAAAGTTCACTGAACGTACAATGTCCGCAGATGCTTTTTCAACCAACTCACCTATTCGTTGATGAAAGTTTTCTGATTGTTTAACACTCGATTGATTTTTTGTTACTGAAAATGCAGCTGCACACGGTACGCAAGCAGCTATACCTG
This sequence comes from Colwellia sp., assembly GCA_013215465.1. Taxonomy (GTDB): domain Bacteria; phylum Pseudomonadota; class Gammaproteobacteria; order Enterobacterales; family Alteromonadaceae; genus Colwellia. The sequence continues at coordinate 4,865 of JABSOW010000029.1, forward strand.
CGATGGCCCCCATTGCTTTACGGCGGCTAATATTAGTATTTGAATCTGACATTTAATGACTCCTTATTATTTTATTTACAGTAACTGGATTAAATGTAGCTTGTGTCAGATTTATGTAAGAAAGGAGTAATATTAAATGAAATGATGAATGGCTATGTTTCTTTAAATTGGTAGGTGCAAGTATCCCTATGGAGAAAGGCATTTTAGATGCGCCTGAAGTATATACCCATGATACTTCAAGATACGAGTTTCAGGATGCCTGAGCGGATCATGATCTAAGCTAAAGGAGGTAAACCAATCATGGCATCAGATGCTATTTTCCGCTCACCATGGTTAAAAATTATTGAAGAAAAAACGGGGACTAGGTAGCACCAATAAGAGGGCAGTCTCATTGATATTCATCAATAAATATTCGAAAAAATCCGAACCCTATGACAAGGGGATAAGTCACGAAAAATGTGTTATTCCACCTATGTTTTTTGCAGATATAGGTGGAATGAAAATATAGGTGGAATAGAGTCTATTTGCTAAATTTACTAACCGCTGCTAGTAATTGTCGACAAGAAACTTGTCCAACCAACTGACCATTTTCTACAACAGGTCGACGACGTTGTTTTTTGAGTAACATGTCTTGAGCGACATTAATAATGCCATCGCTAGGATGAGCAACAACTACATCTTTGGTCATATATTCATTTACCAAACCAACACCAACGTCATTGTAGTTGGCTTTGAGTACGGCTGCTAAACAATCCATTTCCGAAAGAACACCCACTAGGCTTTTATTTTCATTTATCACGCAAACCCCTGATACCTTATTATCTATGATGATTTTCATCGTATCTAATAAGTTGGCATCTTCCTTCACTTTGATCGGGTTAGTAATCATATAATCACGCAGGTCAACTGACTGAAGCATGGCAAACACCTTATAATTAAATAATAATTCACATTATGTAAAATGATAGACCGTATATGTTATCTCAGTTTTAGACACGGCCACAAAGTTCAATAGAATCTAAACACCATACCTGATGTAAGTCAAAGAATATTATAATACTTATTATAAAACAAATAAATAGACATGAGTTATTTCAGCTAATATCACTAATACCATAGTATTAATATGTTATCAGTTACCGTTTAATCACCTATTTATTAATGTAATCACCTTCGATAAACATTTAACCTTACCTTTAATGCTTTTAATCATCGCTGAATGATCATTACCCGTACCAATAGCCCACGCCGCGGGCAGTTTTCACAATAAGTGGTTTTTTAGGATCACGTTCTATTTTCGCACGTAAACAGGAAATGTATTGATCAAGTGAACGACTATTAGCAAAATAATCCCTACCCCAGCATTCATTAAATAATTCATCTCTGCTGACCATTTTTCCTGTCATCTTATAGAGCAAGGTTAGAATACTAATCTCGCGTGCGGTGAGCTCAATTCGCTCGTTTCCACGCGTTGCTATCATCTGTTTGGTGTCAATAAATAAATCGTCCATTTCAAAGTTTGCATCAGCGACAGAACTTGAAAATAAAGGGATACGTCTACACATAGCATTCACTCTGGCCAATAACTCTTTTACGCTAAATGGTTTAGTTATGTAGTCATCTGCCCCTAATTCTAAGCCTTCTATCTGTTCAGATTCAGCCCCTTTTCCGGATAAAAACAAAATGGGTAAACTTGGCCATTTTTCCCGTAATAAAACGCATAATTCTTCACCTGACATTTTAGGCAATGCGCGGTCTAAAATACAAATATCTGGCTTAACTTGCTGACAAGCAGCCCAAGCAGTCTCTCCATCTTGGTAACTTTGTGTATGATAAGCTTCTTGTTCAAATAATTGATGTAAACCAAGCCTTGCATATTTATCATCCTCAATAATCATTAATTTAAGCATGGGTTACTTTCTTCTCTTAGTGGAAAATTTGCACGGTAACAGCGACCCTTTTTATTAATGGTACATTCAAAATCCCCCCCTAAACTTCTCACTAATCGTTTACAACTCATCAAGCCTAATCCTAAGCCAGACAACTGTTTAAGATGAGTTTTATTAGCGTCTAAAGACGAGACATTCACCACGTGATTCTCAACCCAAACTGACAACATATTATTTTGACATGCTAGGCCTAGTATTACCTGCTGCCCGGGTGCATATTTTTTTGCATTATTAAGTAAGTTTAGTAACACATGCTCTACCGCACGTTTGGGATAGAAATAGTTCAAGGTAATTGTACATTGCACCGTTAAAATACAACCTGACTGTGCCAGTGATAAACGATACTGGTTAGCCAGTTCATTCAATAAACCAGAGGGATTACCATATTCATACTGTTCAGGTTGGTTACCTCTCATTAGTGAGGTAGCGTTGTCAATTATTCGGGTAATACGCTGCATTTCGCTGTTAATTATTTCACCGTGTTCCAATTGTTGTTTGGTTGAGTTTTTGTGTAAAATTAAGCCAATGTATAAACTTACATTACTCAGTGGTGTTCGTAATTCGTGGGCAATTTCTTGCGTGCCATGGAGTAACTTTTTCGCCATTCTAGCTTGTTTGCTATGGCTGATAAAAATCATCCAAGCAATGGCAATAGCTAACCCTAATAACGGTAAAGTCATTGCCAAAATTAACCAAAGCTCTGATGTTGATTCATGCTGCCCTTTTTCTAACGATGCCGATAAATTAAGGATAAAACCATCAATGTTAATCATGGTACTTGACTGATTTCGTTTGATTGCTTGATTAACGCCAACATTTTGCATAAAACTATCTTGAATATGAATGTTTTGATTGGCTTGTTGTAACTGTTGGCTTTGCCATAATTTTTTATATAATTCTACGGTAGGCAATAATATGCAGAAACCACTGTTAATTTGCTGTCGCCAACAATATAAGTAAGCGTTACCAATAATAGAGCGTACTGGTGACCAAACGCTATTGGCTTGCTGCTGAAGTAAATAATCTTGTGCCCATATTATCTCGGTCATAGTGTCGGTAAGTATGGCTTTTTCAACATGGCTAATGGTTTGTTCACTATTGAAAAGTACTGGTGAATCTTTTGAAAATGGTGCTATCAGCGCAAATAACGGTTCATTATTCGCTAAATGACGTATGCCATCAAAGCCATTATCAGTATGCGTAGTGAATACTATTTTATTAAAATACTGTGTTAATTTAGTTAATTGTTGAGAGAGTTGTTGTTGAAACATTTTAATTTCAATTTCAGACCTTTCAAAACGTTCAATAGTACGTGCAGATCCCATTATATTGTAGCTGTGTAAACCTAACGTTGAAATACTTAAAAAAGGAATTAGTACTAAAATGCCTAATAAAATAGCCCACCTATTTTCTGTTTTATAGAGGGAAGAAAAGCGCAGTTTATTTTTAATGAAGCATATAATAGCTAAATGAGAGAAAAATGAAGTACTTAACCGCATACTTCCTCCCCTATCTTTAATGAAAAAAACATCTTATGAATTACATTAAGTGCCCATGGTGACAGTAATTTCTCATCATTGTTTATTAATTTCAATACAACTTTCGATGGAATTATAATGTTGTTTCTAACTACGTAGGCTTAATAGTATCGTTTAAAGCGTCCAACTGATTATTGCTACTTAATTTTCGCCATAAGTTTATTATCAGCCGCAAAAGGATGAATCACCGCTTTGGTGATTTTGCCATACTGGTATTTGACCAGAGGTTGGTTGATATAGCCAGTAAACTTTGGTGCTTGCCACTGGGGTAAAAAAGAAAAATCTGTAGTTAAATTGGCAATTAACCCCGTAGACTTATGCGCTTTTATCTTGTTGTTATTCGCGGTATTGTTATTCGCATTTTCGTTAGGTAAATCATTGACAAAGCTTTTTTCGCGACTTGCGGCAACGATACAAATCCTATTTTCAGCCGCGCGAGATAACAAGCTATACTCAACTTCGCACGCCTCTTGAATATCAAAAGGCACCAATAACAAATGAATGCCACTTAACGCGGCAACTTTGACAATTTCAGCAATGTTAGCATCATCGGCTGTTAGCATAGCAAGGCTAATATTCCCTTGCTCTAAAGGCAATTCTATAATATTTAACTCATCGCCTAGTGCAGTCCACTGATAGCGTTTACAAAAATGTAATTGCTGTTGTGTTGCCAATAAACCATGCTTACTTATTAGCACCGCCTGATGTATTCCCTCAATCACTAAACTGGTGCACAGATATTGAAAAGGCCTTAGCACTGAGCTAACTTGGTCAATTAACTGTTTGCTCAGCTCTGCAATTTGAGCAAGTTGCTTTGCATCATTGGTGAGCGCTTTATCTGCGACAAAGAACAATTCAGGTAATTGAATAATATCACTAAGGTTGTTTTCAATATAATGGCAAACATCTTCAATGGCTTGCTCGTTAGACTTGTATGTAGCAAATATTGCAACATTAGCCGTTGTTGCCACCTGACTATTATGTTCAAGTGCCTGTTCATGCTGGAATACTTTATTGATAGAAACTGTTTTATTGGTAGAAACTGTTTTATTGGTAGGAGCTTTCTGCTTTATCGCTGCAGTTAGCCCTTGATAAAGTTCAGGACGTCTTTGCTGAATCAGTTCAGTGCCATCAGGGCGTAATTTATTATTAAAGCCGACCTCTGTTCCAGAAACATCTATATCAGCAAAAATAAAACCTTCTTCATTAGTCGTTAGCTTGGCTAGTACTTTACCATCAGGGGAAACTATTTGGCTTAGGCCAACAGCCATAAAATATGCTTGAGGGACAGCGCTTGGCGCTGAAATAATTTCATTAAGTGTTTTTGCTTGTAGCTTGTTATTGGGTACAAGCGAGCCAATTTTATTGGCCGTTGCTACAAACACCCTGTTTTCACACGCTCGTGCAGGATCATGTAAATTACTTTGATCTATGGCGAAGGTATTAATAGAGTTACACAATAAGTGGGCACCACTTAACGCTAGTCTACGTGGTGCTGCAAAAGTCATACTGTCACTACCTGCCAACAGCCCTAGTTTTCCAAACGGGGTTGTTACCACCTCAGCAACGCTACTAGCGCTAATAAAAAAATCATTTTCATGACCCGTCAACGTGTGTTTATCCACTTGCTGAATAATCTTGCCAATGGGTGAAAATAAGCATGAAGTAACACTTATATTTGATTTAATTGTACCGTTTTGATGATCGCGGCACAGATCTCGTTGTAATGTTACATTAGCCACAATATAACAGTCATGCTTTTTCGCTTGCGCCGCAATAGCGTGTAAAAAATCGCCGTCAATAGATAAGGCCTCATTCCATGCCTGGTTGTGATCAACGTACCAAGGCTGGGCATGACAAAAAAGGGTATTACAAAATTCTGGCAGAACGAGCACAGCAGGCTTGCACGCTGCAGTCTCATTTATCATACGAATACAAGTTGCTAGGTTTTCTTGAGCATTTAAGGAGGTGGTAAACTGACAAACGGCTACGCGCATGATGGATATTTTCCAGGTAACTAATAATTGTTTAAATAGAGCAAGGTGAAGACATTGCACTTTATCGAGGAGATGTTACCTTAAAAAGCCATCGGTAATGGTTATTTTAATAAACTTTTGCTAAATTTCACTTTTTATCGTGGTAAATTGCAAATATTTCGTAAACTCAAACGAATTTATAAATTATCAATGTGTTTCAAAAATGTAATGCTCATTTAACGTTCAAACCAAGGCAATTATTCCTTAATTTGAATATTATTTATGCTATTAATTTATTTATTATAACTTTATTTATTATATTGTTGCCGTGACAACTTAATTGATTTAACCTCAAATTTCCTGATTAGAAGAGGTTAATTAACATGTTTGATAATTTAAAATTTAAAATTTAAAAGCAAATTACTTGCTGGTTATGGGGTGATTTTATTTTTAATGTTAATCATTGCTATCGTGGTATTTATTAGTGTTAAGTCACTAACAAGTAATTTTGGCTGGGTCGATCACACCTACAAAGTGCTAGCAAAAGCGTCCCAGATTGAAGCATCTGCAGTTGATATGGAAACGGGAATGCGCGGCTATTTACTTGCCGGCAAAGAAGGATTTTTAGACCCCTATAAAAGTGGTAACAAAACCTTTAAAAGTTTAACTGCCTCACTCAGCAACACCGTTGCTGATAACCCTGCTCAAGTGCAGTTATTGGACGAAATAACAAAAACCATTACCTTATGGCAAAAAAATGTTACTGAGCCAGTTATTCAATTAAGACGGGAAATTGGCAATGCGAAAACCATGAATGATATGTCTACTTTAATTTCTGAAGCAAAAGGTAAACAGTATTTCGACAAATTTAGAAAGCAACTGGCAACCTTTATTCAAAGAGAAAAAGTGTTAATGGATAAACGTAAACGCCAAGCTAAAAACAGCAATAATATAAAAGAATTAAAAAAATTGACCGCTTGGGTTGATCATACTTACCAAGTCATTGCGACAGCGCAAGCAATTATTGCCTCAGCAGTAGATATGGAAACGGGTATGCGTGGTTTTCTTCTCGCCGGGCAAGAGGAGTTCCTAGAACCCTATGTCAATGGTAAAGAATCTTTCTACCAATTAATCAATGAGTTATCACAAACCGTAGCAGATAACTCCGCACAGGTCACCCTACTTTCAGACAGCAAATCGACTATTGATGACTGGATAGATTTGGTGGTTACTAATCAAATTGACTTGCGTCGCGAAATTGGCAATTCAAAAACTATGGATGATATGGCTGATTTAGTTGCAGAGGCAAAAGGTAAAGTCTATTTTGATAAATTTAGGGCGCAAATAAAAACCTTTAAAGAGCGAGAAAGCAGCTTAATGAAAGTAAGAAATGATGAACTGGCCAGTACCGAGGTTGCAGTCATTAATTCAACCATTTTAGGTACCATTGTCGCTATTTCTTTAGGTATTTTTATCGCGTTTTGGTTAACACGTCACGTGATGAATTTATTAGGCGGTGAGCCTAGTTTTATTGCTCAAATGGCCAAACAAGTTGCCTCCGGTGATTTATCCATTGATTTTAAAAAGGACGAAGCAGAGCAAGGTATATATGCCGCAATGAAAAGCATGGTTGCAACGCTACAAGACAAAACCCATTTAGCGCAACAAATCGCTTCTGGTAACCTTGCCCTTAAAGTGACTCTAAGCTCTAAAGAGGACTCTTTAGGTATTGCTTTTCAAGAAATGATCCGCAACTTAAATGATGTGTTAGGACAAACACAGCAAGCGAGCATAGAAATAGCAGATGCCAGTGGTAGCGTTTCATCAAGCAGCAATGCCTTATCTGCTGGTGCGTCAAGTCAAGCGAACAGTCTTGAGAATATATCATCATCTTTGAATCAATTGTCTACCCAAATAAATATCAATGCGGAAAATGCTACGCAAGCGAAAGATCTTACCTTAACAGCACAAAAAGAAACCAATGTAGGCAGTGCTAAAATGGAAGAGATGATTGTTGCCATGGCAGATATTTCCTCTTCCAGTCAAAGTATTTCACAATTCATTACTACCATTGATGAAATTGCCGCTCAAACTAATTTACTTGCCTTAAATGCCGCCATTGAAGCTGCCAGAGCAGGTGAGCAAGGACGTGGCTTTGCCGTTGTCGCTGATGAGGTACGTAACTTGGCTGCTAGAAGTACTGAAGCTGCGGCTGAAACCGCCCTATTGATATCAGGTGCTGTAGAAAAAACTAAAATTGGTAGCGCCATAGCGTCTCAAACAGCAGAAAGCTTAAAAAATGTTTCTGAAAGTATTAGTAAAGCATCTGAACTAGTTGAATTAATTGCTGAAGCAAGTAGTGAACAAGCCATTGGTGCCAATGTTATTAATGAAGGGGTAGCAGAGATTGATACGGTTACTCAACAAAACAATGATGCTGCTCAAGGCAGTGCTGCTGCCGCTGAGGAATTGTCTCATCAAGCCGTACAATTACAACAAATGCTGACACGATTTAAGTTGCAGGCATAAATACTTTTAAAGAAAGATTTTATAGAGAGTGAACAAATGAATAAATTAAACGTAATTACAGCAAGTAGTTATATATTATGCTGCTCTTACCTGCAAGCAAACGAAGTGAACATATACGGTTTAGGGCATTTATCAGCTGATAATGTTGATAATGGTCTAACGTCTAGTGTTTATGTTACTAGTAACTCTTCTCGTTTAGGCATTAACGGGGAATTTACCATAGACGATAATTTAAATGTTATCTTTCAGTATGAAAGTGGTATTGATTTAACTGGGCAAGGAGGTAATGACGGTAATGGTGGCGCAGAATCATCGGGTCAATTATTCACTAAAACTCGGCCATCATATATTGGCTTTCAAGGTGAATTTGGTAAAGCCTTAATTGGCCATATGCCTTTTTTAGATCAATGGGCAAATGACTATAACCTTTTTGCCGATCAAATTGGCGACTTAGGAAACCTATGGGAAGCCTCGGGTATTCCTGGTCGCGCTGATAATGTCATTTATTATAAATCCCCTGATTATTCAGGCATGAGCGTAAGCGCTTCTTATGTGCCAGAAGAAGGCATAAACGATGCAGATTACTACCTTGTTAAAGGAAGTTACACAAACGACAAGTTAAAATTAGGCTTAGCCTATACCAACCTAGGTAAAACAGGTTTATCTAACAAAGAACAAACTGGATACGCGTTAACCATTGGTTATTATGATGATACTTATAGCGTAGGTGGAGGCTTTCAACAAGAAAATGAAGTTAACGGCATAAGCAATAACGACCGTACTAGTTTTACTTTAGGCGCTAGCCTAAATATTGGTAGAAAAGGTAAGTTAAAGTTTCAAGTGGCCAACAGCAGCAGCGACATCGAACAATCAGATGCGACTCAGTTTGCTATTGGCTATGATTATAAACTTGCACAGCATACCGTTATTTATATTGCTTATGCATTAATGAACAATGATGACAATGTTAATTTTAGTATCAACGGTAAAGGACATGGCGACAAAGTTATGCCTTTATTAAGTGATGACCCTTCAGCATTGTCGATTGGCGTCATTTATCATTTTGACTATAAGGTAATGTAGTTTAAAGCTCGAGTGACCGAACAGTAATTACATTACTGTTCGGTCCATTTGATCTGAAATATATATTTGCCATTAATTTTGCATGATTTTATTAAAATCAAATTATGCAGTTATAGTTTAATGAGATAGTTTTTCTTAAGCCGAGTTGAGGTTAATTAGTCTACTATAAAAAAAGCCCTTCCATATTCAATATGCAAGGGCTTTTTAAGTAAAGTTGGCTTTAACGAGTAAAGCGCTAATTGCTAATTATTTAAGGTAAGTAACTACTACCCATTAGATAGCTGTCTACTTCGCGTGCACAACGACGGCCTTCATCAATTGCCCAAACAATTAAGCTTTGACCACGACGACCATCACCAGCAGCAAACACACCATCTTTGCTAGTAGCAAACTTATCGTATTCTGCGGCTATGTTAGAGCGATTGTCTTGCTCAAGACCAAACTGCTCAATTAATCCACCTTCAGGGCCCATAAAGCCCATGGCGATAAGGACGATATCGGCTGGAAGTACTTTTTCACTACCAGCAATTTCCTGCGGGATCATTTGACCTTTGTCGTTACGTTGCCAAGTAATACCAACAGTGTGCACTGCTTTAACATTACCTTGTCCATCACTTTCAATTTTCTTAGTCATCACCAAATATTGGCGTGGATCTTGACCTTGAATCTCAATCGCTTCCTTTTGGCCATAATCAACTAACAAACGTTTTGGCCATTGTGGCCAAGGGTTGTTATTTTCTTGACGTTTTTCTGGCGGACGTGGCATAATTTCTAGTTGAATTGCGCTTTCACATTGATGACGTAATGAGGTACCAATACAGTCAGTACCGGTATCACCACCACCAATAACCACTACATTTTTGCCTTGGGCATTAATGTACTGGCCATCTTTATGTTCGCTATCAAGTAAGCTTTTTGTATTGGCTTTTAGGAAGTCCATAGCAAAATGAACACCATTAAGTTCACGGCCGGCAACAGGTAAATCTCGTGGTACCGTGGCGCCAATACATAACACTACGGCATCAAAATCTGTTTCAAGCTGTTCAACACTAATATCACTGCCCACTTCAGTGTTAGTGACAAAAACAATGCCCTCTTCCGCTAAAATATCAACACGGCGTTGTACTAATTCTTTTTGCAATTTCATGTTGGGAATACCGTACATTAACAAACCGCCGATTCGATCGGCGCGCTCATAGACAGTAACCATATGACCGGCTTTATTAAGCTGTGCTGCCGCAGCAAGACCAGCAGGGCCAGAGCCAATTACCGCAACGTTTTTACCGGTGCGACTTGAAGGCAATTGTGCAACCACCCAACCTTCTTTAAAAGCATGATCAATAATTTCTTTTTCATGAAGCTTAATCGCTACCGGATCGGCATTGATACCCAGTACACAAGCACCTTCACAAGGCGCTGGACAAACTCGGCCAGTAAATTCCGGGAAGTTATTGGTTTTATGTAACAACTCTATTGCGTCTTGCCAACGTCCTCGGTAAATCAAGTCGTTCCACTCAGGAATTACATTGTTAACCGGGCAACCAGCAACGACAGGAGCAAACTCTGATTTTGCCGATTGACAAAATGGCACACCACAGTCCATACATCGAGAAGCTTGTTGCTCAATGTCTTTTAGTGGCATTTCTTCATATACTTCAAGCCAGTCAATTAAGCGCTCACCTGCGTGGCGTTCAGTTGGCAAGGCACGACCTACGTTGATAAATCCTGTTGGATTTCCCATAATATATTCTCCTTGGCAGCTTAGGCTTTAGCGCTAGCTATGTTGTTTAAATGGATATCAAAAGCTTCAACGGCAATATCATATTCCGAGTCAAATTTTCCGCTAGTGCGCACGTCATTCATATAACCTTGCATTCGTTTGTAATCAACCGGCATTACTTTAACGAAACGCTTAACGCTGTTATCCCAATCACTTAATAGTTCGCTGGCGACATCAGATCCTGTTGCGGCAAAATGTTGAGTTATTAATGCTTTTAATTCAAGGCTCTCTTCATCGCTATCAACAGTTTCAAGTGCGACCATTTCCATGTTGCATTTTGGCGCAAAGTCACTGTTATTATCAAGTACGTACGCAACACCACCAGACATACCAGCAGCAAAGTTACGACCAGTTTCGCCCAAAATAACCACTTTACCACCAGTCATGTATTCACAACCGTGATCACCAACCCCTTCAACAACCGCCGTTGCTCCAGAGTTACGTACACAGAAACGTTCGCCAGCAACACCACGAATAAAGGCACTACCTGAGGTTGCACCAAAGAAGGCAACATTACCAATGAGGATATTTTCCCTTGGTGAGAACTTAGCTAATTTACTTGGATATACCACAAGGTTTGCGCCAGAAAGGCCTTTACCAAAGTAATCATTGGCATCGCCTTCAAGTTCAAAATGTAAGCCTTTGGCTGAGAAACAACCAAAACTTTGACCGGCAGAGCCGTTGAACTTAACCTTGATAGTATTTTCTGGTAGCCCTTCTGCTTGGTACTTCTTAGAAATTTCATTCGAAATCATCGCACCAATGGAACGGTCGGTATTAACCACATCATATTCAAGTTCAACGCTTTGTTGACTAGCAAGCGCTACTTGCGCATCTTTTATCATCTGGCGATCAATGATGTCGTCAATCAGGTGTTTTTGACTAATTGATTGATACAGTGTTTCGCCGTCAGCACATTCTTCTTTGTGTAATAACGGGCTTAAATCAACACCTTTGTATTTCCAATGATCTACATCTTTACGTTGTTTAAGACACTGAGTCTGACCAACCATCTGTTCTATGCTATTAAAGCCAAGCTCAGCCATAATTTCGCGTAAACCTTCAGCCATCATAGTAAAGAAGTTAACTAAAATATCGGCACGTCCAGTAAAACGATCACGTAAACCTTTATCTTGGGTAGCAATACCAACGGGACAAGTATTTAAATGACACTTACGCATCATAATACAACCTTCAACCACTAGCGCTGTTGTCGCCATACCGTATTCTTCGGCGCCTAGTAGCGTGGCAATCGCTAAATCGCGTGGTGTTTTCAGTTGACCATCAGTTTGTACGGTAATGCGGCTACGTAGCTTATTACGTACCAAAGTTTGATGGGTTTCAGCCAAACCAAGTTCCCACGGCAAACCAGTGTGTTTAATTGAACTTAAGGGTGAGGCACCGGTACCGCCGTCATGACCAGCAATCAGTACCACGTCAGCATAGGCTTTACAAACACCTGATGCGATAGTACCGACACCTGCTTCTGAAACTAACTTAACGTTAACACGTGCTTCACGGTTGGCGTTTTTAAGATCAAAAATAAGCTGAGATAAATCTTCAATAGAATAAATATCATGATGTGGTGGCGGAGAAATCAAACCAACACCTGGTGTGGAGCCACGCGTTTTACCAATCCAAGCATCTACTTTATCGCCAGGAAGTTGACCACCCTCACCCGGTTTAGCGCCCTGCGCCATTTTAATTTGTAATTCATCTGCATTGGCTAAGTAATGACTAGTTACACCAAAACGACCTGATGCAACTTGCTTAATGCGCGAGTTCATTGAATCGCCATTTTCTAGTGGCGTAAAGCGTATTGGATCTTCACCGCCTTCACCGCTGTTACTCTTGCCGCCAATACGGTTCATAGCAATTGCTAACGTAGTATGCGCTTCCCACGAGATTGAGCCAAATGACATTGCCCCCGAAGCAAAACGTTTAAAAATGTTTTCAATCGGTTCAACTTCACTCAATGGAATTGAAGGACGATCACTACTCAGTTCAAGTAATCCACGTAGTGTAAAGGCCTCTTTACTCTGATCATCAACTGTTTTGGTGTACTGTTTAAATTGGTTAGTATCGTTACTAGCCGTTGAGTGCTGTAATAAACGAATAACCGTAGGGCTAAATAAATGACGTTCGCCATCATGACGCCATGAATACTCGCCACCTGTTGGTAATAAGTTTTCAATGGCAATACGGCTCGCTTCAGGGAAACCCTCACGATGACGTAAAAGCGCTTCTTGAGCGATTTGATCTAGGCTTAACCCTTGGATACGACTAACGGTGCCAGTAAAGTACTGGTCAATAACGTCAGAGTTAATGCCTAAGGCTTCAAAAATTTGTGCGCCTAAGTATGATTGTAACGTTGAAATGCCCATCTTAGAGAAGGTTTTCAGTAAACCACTGCCTACCGCTTTAGTGTATTTTTCAGTAATTTGTTGATCTGATAATTCGCTATCCAGTACGCCTTCATCACGTAAGCCATACATACTTTCTAATGCTAAGTATGGGTTTACCGCCGCTGCGCCATAACCAATAACCGTGGCAAAATGGTGAGTTTCGCGAATATCAGCCGATTCAAGAATAATATCAGCGTAAGAGCGTAATTTTTCACGAATTAAATAATGGTGAACCGCTGCAGTAGCGAGTACTGAAGGGATAGCAACATGGTCGCTGTCTACTTCACGATCACTTAATATTAATATGGCATAGCCATCTTCAACGGCATTTTTTGCGTTAAAACATACACGGTCTAGCGCCTTTTTAAGTGCACCAGCTTCACCGCTAGCTTTAAAGGTAATAGCAATAGTCTTTGACTGTAGATGATCATTATCAATATGTTGTAATTTTCGTAATTGCTCGTTGGTTAATACTGGTTGATCAATTTCAACCTTATGACAATGGGCCGCTGTTTCATCAAGTAAGTTAAGTGACTTACCGATATAACCACGTAACGACATCACCAACTCTTCACGAATTGGATCGATTGGCGGGTTAGTCACCTGAGCGAACAACTGCTTAAAATAATGTGATAACTGTTGTGGACGATCAGACAATACTGCCAATGGCGTATCTGTACCCATAGCGCCTAGTGGCTCTTTTGACGTACCAACCATGCCAGCAAGTACTAAGTTAAGATCTTCACTAGTGTAACCAAAAGCTTTTTGTATTTTACGCAATTCCTTTACCGGTGGTTGCGCAATAGAAGCGGTTGGTACCGGTAGTTGCTCTAATTCAATTTTGTTTTCTGCTAGCCACTGACCATAAGGCTGTGAAGCGCTCACTTGCTGCTTTACTTCGTCATCACTGATGATACGACCTTGCTTTAAATCAGCAATAAATATTTTACCCGGCTGCAAACGACCTTTTTCAACAACTGTTGATTGGTCAACACACAAGGCACCCGTTTCAGAACCCATGATTAAAGTGCCATCTTCAGTTAACAAGTAACGAGAAGGACGTAAACCATTACGATCGAGTGTGGCGCCGATAATATTACCATCGGTAAATGATAACGAGGCTGGACCATCCCACGGCTCCATAATACAAGCATAGTACTCATAAAATGCGCGTTTGGTGGCATCCATATCAGCTTGGGTTTGCCACGCTTCTGGTACCATCATCATCATTACTTGCGCTAACGAACGTCCGCTTAGTACCAATAATTCAATGGCCATATCAAGGTTGGCAGAATCTGAATTATCGTTATTACAAACCGGATTTAACATTTTCAATTCAGCATCACTAAAGTTAACTGAACTGAACAATGCTTCACGGGCATTCATCCAATTAATGTTACCACGGACGGTATTAATTTCACCGTTATGGGCGATATAACGAAATGGTTGCGCACGACGCCAAGCTGGGAAGGTGTTGGTTGAAAAACGAGAATGGAACATCGCCATACCTGAGACGGTACGCTCGTCTTGTAAATCAAGATAATATTGACGAACTTGCTCAGTGGTAAACTGTCCTTTATAAACAATTTTAGTGGACGACATTGAGGTAATATAAAACTCGTCACGTTCTTTGGCAATACTGGCATTAATTTTATGCGAGGTATACTTACGTAAAACAAACAGCTTACGCTCAAGCTCTTGTGCTGTTAATTCAGCTGGCTTGGCAATAAACACTTGTTCAATGTTCGGTTCACTGTCAAGTGAAGCAGCACCTAACATAGAGTTATCACCGGGGACATCACGGTAGCCTATTAGGGTTAAGCCCAATTCAGTAATATTTTGGTTTAAAATATCACGGCACGCTTCGCGTTGCTCTTGGTCACGGGGAAAGAAAATCATGCCTACGCCGTAATTTCCGGCATCTGGTAAGCTAAACCCTAGGGCTGCTGTTTCTTGGCTTAAAAAATCGTGAGGGATTTGAATAAGAATGCCGGCACCGTCACCACTTTTGACGTCAAAACCAGTACCACCTCTATGCTCCATACAGCTCAACATGGTGAGTGCATTTTCAATAATATCGTGAGATTTTTTACCCTTTAGGTTGGCAACAAAACCAATGCCACAACTGTCATGTTCAAACTCGGCGCGATAAAGGCCTTGGGATTTTTTACTCATATCATTCATTGCTAATTCCTATTTCATCAAACTATCTCTATTAGCTATTTTTAGCTTGCTAATTCAGATATATATTTTCAACGCTAATTAAGCCATATGTTTTCAATGCTTAAAGTGTATGTAACTGATCCTTCAGAATATTTTTTTTCGGTTTTTTTGAACATCGAACGTCTAACTTCTATTGAGTTTTATCTGACGCTGTTTCATTAATGAAAACCATCAACCTAAGCGGTCGGCAAAATTACCCGTAAATGGGCTCTGAGTCAATCATTTTGTGAATATATATTCAGAGTATTTGAATACAAACAATGACTTAATATCATTGAGAATCATTCGCATTAAGTTTAAAGTAAACCTACGTCTCTTACTGTCGCCGTGCGTTGAGGTAGTTGCACCGTTTCATTGACAATGTGTTGCATTCACCGAAAGTATTCTTTCTTTTGAATAAATAGTTATTTTTCGCGGGAAGGATCTATAAAATTTACGATAAGTGTTTTGCTGTTATTGGTAAATATTACACCCACCTATTAAGTGGATGTTGTTAACTTTCATAAAGAAGGTACCTACCTAAATGAATTAACCTCTATTCATTTTAGCAATTAGATTAGTTAAAAACCCTGCAATACTATTTTTCCAATCGACTTGCCTGATTCCAATTGTTGATGAGCCAATTTCAAGTTTTCAGCGTTAATAGTACCGAGTTCTTTACCAACAGTGGTTTGAATATATCCACGGTCTACCAAATCAGCAACTCTGTTTAATAAGTGACTTTGCTCTTCAATATCTTTAGCATTAAACATTGAGCGGGCAAACATAAATTCAATATGTAACGACAAGCTTTTAAATTTCATTTTCATTATATCTAAGCTTTGTTCAGGATCATCAATCATTGCTATTTTGCCAAATGGCGCTAATAGCTCAATGTAGGTGTCGAAATAGCTATCTGTGCGGTTAAGGCTGGCAACGTGTGTAACTTGCCTAATATTCAGCGCATCAATTTGGGGTTTCAATGGTTTAGTGTGATCTACCACATGATGTGCCCCAAGTTTTTTTACCCACGCTTGTGAACTCTCTCGTGATGCTGTCGCAATAATTGTTGCTCCTGTTATTGCTTTGGCAAGTTGCACTAAAATAGAACCAACGCCACCTGCAGCACCAACCACTAAAATAACTTCATCCGATTTTTCATTTGAAGTTGGGCTTAGCATATTCATAGCTAGGTGTTCAAATAGTAATTCATAGGCCGTAATTGTCGTTAACGGTAGTGCTGCAGCTTCTACATCTGACAAACTTTTTGGTTTAAAGCCAACAATTCGTTCGTCAACTAATTGATATTCAGCATTAGTCCCTTGTCGATTAAGATCACCTGCATAATAAACCATATCGCCAAGTTTAAATTGCGTTGTAAGCTCTCCCAAAGCAACAACTTCACCAACTGCATCCCAGCCGAGTACTTTGTACTGTCCATTTTCGGCGACCATTTTTTTTCTAATTTTACAATCAACAGGGTTAACAGAAATTGCACTGATTTTAACTAATATATCGTGCCCTGTGGCTGTCGGTTGTGGTAATTCAATGTTGATTAATGATTCTGCTTCATTAATAGGTAAAGACTTTTTATAACCAATTGCTTTCATACATTCTCTCCGTTAATTGGGTTCAGTTTAATAAATTTAGTTGGTAATGACTAAGGGTAATGATAGATCTTGATTTAATAAAGATGACAGCATAATGATTGAATGATTATTTGACAATATGTTATTAGAAAATCTACACATAATTCTTAAAGTAGCAGAATTTAAAAGCATTACTAGAGCTGCAGCAAGTATTGATATGAAAACCGCAACAGCGAGTGCAGCAATAAAACGAGTTGAAGCCGCTTTGGGTGTTGACTTGTTTGCCCTAGTAGGTAATCCACTACCCCGGCAATACGACTATTAAGAGATACGATCAAAGATAAATGTGTTGTTATTTTAAATCAATTGATTAAACAAGGTATACTAGAAAGCAGTGATCTTTTTATTAGTAATAAGATAATTTTCCTTTACCTGTTAGGGCTGTCATTCTACTTTAAGTTAGTAAAATAAAGCTCTATACCCATGTTACCTCAAGATGCCGGATTCAGCTGGAATTAGAAACGTCTTTAGGTAAGGCATTGATTGAAGAGAATGGTTACTCTCCTTGTCGAAATCAATAACGTAGCATAAAGCGTTTCTAAACCAGCCCTTTGGGGATCTTGAAATATCATGGGTATACAACTAAATGAATCAAACTAAGAACAATACATATCCCATCGCTCAATTAGGTAATGCAGTATTAAAATTAAGAGCGGTTGAAGTTGAAAATATACTTGCCGATGAATGCCAGCAATTAATTAATCAACTAATGTTGGTAGTATCACAAGCCGGCGGTGTTGGTATTGCCGCCCCACAAATTCATCACAGTGTCCGCATTTTCATTATGTGCTCTAAACCTAATGCCCGTTATCCCGACGCGCCCTTAATGGTACCAACAGCGATCATTAACCCTGAAATATTGCATTATTCGAATGAGAAAGTAAAAGGCTGGGAAGGTTGTTTAAGCGTGCCTAGTATGCGCGGTTTAGTGCCAAGGCATAGTCAAATCACTGTAGGTTATTTTGACCAACAAGGTAATAAGCAGCAAAAAGAATTAACGGGGTTTATTGCCCGTATTTTTCAACATGAATTAGACCATTTGAACGGCTTAACTTTTATTGACCAATTAGAGTCGACGAAAGACTTGATCAGTGAAGTTGAATGGCACCAGCAGTTTAATTTACCTAGCGATACATAAAGTTTCGATGCGACTACTTTCACACAACTTGTACCAATAGAGACCATTTAAAAGACTAAGGTTAATCTAAGCTTATATTTATTTAACTGCTATTTTATACCGTTGCAAGCCATTTATTGGCATCATGAATTGAAGTAATGAAATTATGTTTGACGCCCGCTCGATTATAGCAGCGACTCATTTGAGCTTTTATTAAAGACTCGCCTTCTACATCGTTCAATACAATCGCACATGCTATTAGCCCTCTTGAACTTCGATTTATCAATGTATTAGTTAGTACTTGTTCTGCTTCAGGAGTAAATAAGCTTAATTGATGTAGTGTGATTACTTGGTTCCACTCCGATATTTCTAAATTTTGGATACATGACTCTAGGGCATTCTCATATCGTATTAGCAATTCTTCATTAAAAGGGCCTGTTGCATCAACTAATAATAATTTACCTTCAATTTTGACCTCAAATAAACCGTGTTCTATGAAATTCATTAAATAACCTATAATTATTATAACGCTTAAACTTGCCTAATTATAATAAAATAATCGACTATAATTAGAGCTAAAACCCCCTAACCTTTTCAGTCTATTAGGGTAAACTGTGCGCTAATTGTGTACTACAAAAAGTACTAATATTAGCACCAAAAGTATGCATGAATATTATCATGCATACGATTAATTTATAACAGTTAAACTTTGAATTGGCTTGTTAATGTTTGTAAATTATTCACATGGTCGTCTAGCTGATTGGCCTTAATTTTTATTTGATTGATAAGTTCATTACTTTCTTGACCACTGCTGACAATACCATTGATATTAACGTCTAAAGAAGAGGTCACATTACTTTGTTCTTGCACACTGGTGGAAATTTGTAATGATGTATCACTGATATCATCACTTGCTGAAATGATTTTTGTAATATATTCAACTGAATGCTGCATCATTTTAGCCGTCTCTTCTCCTTTGCTTTTGCTGTTTTGTACAACCATTACCGCTGAGCTTGTTCCTTGTTTTAACTCCGTAATCATTTGGCTAATTTCTTCGGTGCTTTGCTGAGTTCGGCTAGCTAAAGCTCTTACTTCATCAGCAACTACCGCAAAACCACGCCCTTGCTCTCCGGCTCGGGCCGCTTCAATAGCGGCATTAAGCGCTAACAAATTAGTTTGCTCTGCAATGGCTTTAATAACGTCGATAACACTAACCATTTGATCAACCGTTGTGGCGAGCACACTTATTACTTGGCTGGCATTATCTAGGTCAGAAGAAAGTTCATTTACTGATGACATCGATTTGTTGACCACTAGACCAACTTCATTGGCTTGCTCTTTTGCTTCAAATGCTGACTGTGATGATTGCTGAGAGGTTAACGAAATATCTTTTGTACTGGCTGCCATTTCTGTGATAGCTGTCGCTAACATATCAATTTCAATATATTGCTTTTCAAATAATACGTTAGCCTCACTGACATCTGATTTTACTGCACTTGATGTATCACTTATAACTTGGGTAGTGGTGATAATGGTATTAATCATAGCCTGAGTTTTATCAAAAAAATGATTAATTTGTCCCGCTAATTCACCCATTTCATCTTGGGTGTTTATTTCTAACCTTTTCGTTAAGTCACCATCACCGTGTGCAATATCTGTCACAGCAAAAATAACTTTTTTTAACGGGTTAGTGACAATGACACCAGTGAGCATAAATAAGATAAGCACAAGCAAAACATCCACTAACACCACACCGATGATGATTTGTATTAATGCCGCATGAATTTTTGTATTGATCGCTTGTTGATCAAGACTAATTACAATATCACCCACAATCGTTTCTTCGTCATAATCAATATGAACAAGAGGTTGCTTTATCTCTGCTCCCTTTATCCCTTGATTATGTTTGGTATATTTAATTTCGCCATCTACTGTTTTTATTTCAATACCGTAAACATAGGGGGTTTCTAATTCTGATGAACCTATTTTGACTATCTGTTCAGATAAATCCATCCATATAGCCGCAGGTAAGTTCAGTTTTAATCTTTCTGACACTAAGGTAATACTTTTATTTGCTTCAGCTAATAAAGACGACTTGACAACTCTATAGTCATATACCCCTTTAGTAATTAAAACAATACTGATCAGAACGGTCGACATTACAATTAATCGAAATTTAATACTCAAGTTAGACAAAATCTTAATAAGTTAATACTCCAAAGTTTAATTTATGACAATGTTGTCAGGCCATCGATAACTTTACCGTCATCTTCTAATTGCTTAAATGCTAATGATTCCACCTTACCAGAAAGTTTAGCCATAAACTTTAAGCTTAGTGATATTTCCGTAACAAATATCACTAATAAAGTAACGACTAACAATCGATAATAGGTATTAAATAGAAAGTATTAGGCCTTTAGCACTAATACTTTCTATCTAGGAAATTTAAGAAGAGATTATAGAAATAAAAGCTTATAAGTATAAAATTCACCCACTATAGGTAAATTTAGACAAATTAACGAGGTTGAGGTATGTTTCTCAAAAAGTAATTAGTGATAAATAAGTATTGGTTATATTGATGTGCTTTTCAGGAGATAAATATCACCATAAATTATGCCGATAAACCTTTAAACTTTTGCGGGTCACGGGAGCATGGGTGAAAAGACAGGCAAACAACTTACCATCCTGATCTTTGATGGGCACCACGTAGGCAACAGCACATCAACAGAAACAAGTTTCCCTTGTCTAATCACTTGACCCCTTGCGGGATTAATCCCAAAGCCCTTGGTAAATAGTAACCATGTCGCTGATAGACGGTTCAATAGGGTTGTTGCCCGGGGATCCTGAGGCCAAGGCTTGCTCAGCCATAGCTTGACATACCTGAAAAAAATCATCGCGCTTAATACCAAATTCCTGTGGTGTTGGCACCGCTAACTCATCATTTAATGCACGAAGTTCAATTAATAATTTCTGGTTAGCAATATCATTGCTGTCTTGCTCAGTTGCGATACCCATCGCTCGTGCACAATCGGCATAGCGTGCTGGCGCGGCAGGAATTGAATAAGCTGTAACACTTGGTAATAGCATCGCATTTGAGAGACCATGAGGCACATGAAAAAAGGCACCTATAGGACGGCTCATACCATGCACTAAGGCCACAGAGGCGTTAGAAAATGCAACACCTGCTAAGGTTGAGCCAAGCATCATTGCTTCGCGAGCACTTTGGTCTGCACCGTTGTTATAGGCTTTTCTCAAATTTGGTCCAATCAGTTTTATCGCCGCAATCGCTTGGCTATCACTGTATGGATTAGCTTTTTTACTTACATACGCTTCAATGGCATGGGTTAAGGCATCAATTCCGGTATCGGCGGTGATTCGGGGAGGCAGGCTTATGGTTAACGTATAATCGACCAATGCCGCAATTGGCATAAAACCAATGCCGACACAGAGCATTTTCTCGTCGTTGGTTTCGTCTGTGATGATGGTAAATCTAGTGACTTCAGAACCAGTACCCGCTGTAGTAGGTACGGCAATGACAGGTAAACCTTGCTCTGTAACCATGCGTGGAAAACGATAGTCTTGCATCACGCCACCATGTTTGGCCAAAATCGCGATCGCTTTGGCACTGTCAATTGGGCTGCCGCCGCCCAAAGCAATAATACAATCGTAATTACCCTTTCGTGCCTTCTCAACACCCGCTTGAATGGATTTTACCGTAGGCTCTGGCTCTGTATCGTCAAAAATATGAGCACAAATGTTTTGCCCGCCTAAATTAACTTGAATATCACGAGCATAGCCCAGTGCTACCATCATTTTGTCGGTAATAATCAAAGGCCGCTTACAGCCAAGGCTAACTAATATGTTGGGTATTTGCAGAACAGCATTTTCACCTATCTGCATAATACGCGGCAGAATAACTTGAGTGGACATATCAACTCCTATCTATTTTTAGTTATATGGGTAAACTGCTGATTGTTCGACCCGTTAAGAGAAGTTCAATCGCCAGTAACTTACCTACTTCATTGCTCAAGCGTTGCGAGCAAAGTAATTATTAAAGCAATAACTTATTGCTCGCTGAACCAGACTTTAGCTTTTAGCGCTTAAACTCTGATGTTTGGCTCCATTGTGGCCAAACATTTTCTTTGGATAATTGGTAACCAATCTCAAAGAAAGCTTGCATGTCTTGTACGGCACCAGACATATCCCAAGCTTCATTATATTCATCACACAGGTTGTGATAACACTTACCTAAACTATCTTTTAACTGCGCACGCAATACTTTTGTCGCTTCATCAACCGGTGTTTTACCTGTTTTTGCGTATAGCGCTGGAATACCAATATTAGCAAAAGCGAAATGATCTGAGCGATAATAGATACCTGCTGCAGGACGAGGATCGCCGGCAATTACACGACCTTGTTTATTCACCGCCGCTTTAAGAAAATTATCTAGCTCCGACTGACCTAGGCCATAAACTGAGACATCGCTACTTCTGCCATCAACACCCAATGCATCCATATTAATATTGGCTACCGTTTTAGCCGCAGGAATAATTGGATTAGCCGCATAAAATTTAGAGCCTAATAGCCCCTGCTCTTCTGCTGTTACCGCCATAATGGTAATAGAACGCATCGGTGCAATGGGCAACTGAGCAAATGCTTCAGCGACTTCGATCAGCGCGCCAGTACCTGATGCATTGTCTACTGCGCCATTATAAATTTGGTCACCAGTTAAACTGGTATCTTTGCCCAAGTGATCCCAATGTGCAGTGTAAATAATATGCTCATCTGGCTTAGTACTACCAGGTAAAGTCGCGATAAAGTTATATGAAACTGACTCTTTCACCGTGTTTTTCACGGTAATCGACGCGGTTAAATTACCCATATCGATATGATAACTGCCCTTTGCTGCCTCAGCCTTGGCTTGCTCGAAGTTCAAGCCTGCCTTAGCAAACAACTCTTTTGCCACATCACTATTTACCCAGCCTTCAACGGCAACACGTCCTTTATTGAAATCATCACGAACAAAGCCAAATTGTGGGCCCGTCCAAGAGTGCTCAACCACAGACCAGTTGTATGATGCCGGCGCGGTTTCATGAATAATAATTGCACCTTCAGCGCCTTGACGGCTAGCCTCTTCGTATTTGTATGTCCAACGGCCGTAATAGGTCATCGCATTACCATTAAATAGCGTAGGATCTTGAGTTGCAAAACCAGGATCATTGACCAAGATAACAACCGTTTTACCTTTAACATCTAAGCCTTGGTAATCATTCCAGTTGTACTCTGGTGCATTAACACCATAACCAACAAAGACTAACTCGGAATCTTTAAGTTGCTCAAAGTCACTAATGCGGCTAGAGCTCATAACCATGTCGTGTCCATACTGATAGTCTTTACCGCCAATTGATAGTGTCATATCTGGCGATGCCTCAATTGACACCATAGGTACGGCTTGTAAAAAGCTGTCACCGTTGCCAGGTTTAAAACCAAGCGCGGTTAATTGTTTAGTTAAATAGTCAAGCGTCAACTCTTCACCCTTGCTTGATGGCGCACGCCCTTCAAACTCATCTGATGCAAGCACTTTAATATGCCCAATAAGTTGTTCTTTATTAATGCTGTTATAGCTAGCAGTAAAGTCTGCCGCTGTATTGCTTTTAACATCATGTTTAGTACCACAAGCACTTAATACAACTGAAACAATTAGGGTTAAACCGATTATTTTTTTCACTTTTTTATTCTTTTATTGAGAATGACAAAATGATTATAAACGAATCTAACAATAGTTAGGTACATATACTTACATAACTTGCGCGCCCAGAAAAGTTCATGCAAACAGATCATTTCAGTCAAATAGCAGGTATTCCTGAGCATATGGCACAAGTAGCATTACCCTAGCAAAATCAGTATCAGTGATTATTAAATGGCCTTAGTGTGACAATAAATAACTTGCAAATACAAATGATAATATTTAACATTCAAATAACCAGTACTAAACTAACAACATTAATGGTATTTATCAGATGGAACTCAGTCAACAAAGCGTCAGTAAAAAGTATCTATTCCAAAGTGTTTATCTATCTTATAAACGCTTACTTTTACCCATAGTTATTGTCGCATTGTTATTCACTGATACCACTCGTTTTATTACACTCAAGGTATTATCTGATGCCTTTTGGCAGGTTTCTGCCTATGTTGCTGCCAGCCTAGCTATATATCACTACCTTGCAAGTTTATTTAGTCGCTATCAATGGTTACTTAATATTCCAACTGATAACAGCAAATATCAAATCATTTTTGCCAGCTTGATGGGCGCTATGCCCGGCTGTGGTGGTGCTATCATTGTGATAACCCAGTTCGTACAAGGAAAGTTTTCATTCGGTGCAGTTGTCGCTGTACTCACTGCAACCATGGGCGACGCTGCTTTTTTACTATTAGCCTCACGCCCTAGTACAGGATTATTTGTCATGGGTATCGGCATTATTGTTGGACTAATATCCGGCATAGTTGTCGATGCTATTCATGGAAATAAATTCATGAGGCCCGATCAAAAAAAATCTCTCTCTCTTACCTGCTGTAATGACCAGCCGGAGAATAAATTTTCCCTTTATATCAAGTGGCAAGGAATGCTTTGGCAATGGTTATTACTACCTTCAGTGTTTATCGCTATTTTATTTTCCTTTCAAATTAATGTAGACCAAATTTTTCACTTATCTTCTGGCACTATCGACGTTATAGGCGCTGTAATCGTAGTAGTAGCGATAACACTTTGGGCATGCTCTGGTGAAGTAACCAATTACCAAGCAATTGTTTCTGAAGATTCAAAGGTGAATACCCGTAATTTGTTTCAAAAAGTTGCTCAAGATACTAATTTTGTCGCAAGTTGGGTAATCGTAGCGTTCTTAATTTTTGAGTTATCAATACACTTTTCAGGAATAGACTTAGCAAAAATATTTACCCAGTGGGGTGTTTTTACTCCTTTAATTGCCGTAATTATCGGTTTATTACCTGGCTGTGGACCACAAATAATCACAACTAGTTTGTACTTATCCGGCTCAATTCCGCTTTCTGCTCAACTGGGCAATGCCATTAGTAATGACGGTGACGCATTGTTTCCAGCCATTGCTCTTGCCCCTAAAATGGCATTAATTGCCACACTTTACTCAGCTATTCCTGCCATAATTGTTGCCTATAGTTATTTATATTTATTTGAATAATAAGTGTCGATAAAAAACACAAAAAAGCATTTAAATAAAAATAATTCTCGTTATTATTCCTTTAAAGACAATATGTTATTTTAATTTACGCCTTTTATTTCTCTTTCAGTTAAGCTATATTTGGAAATTATTAAAACGAAATTAAAAGTGATATATATAAATGAAAGGCAACACAAAAGTCATAGATTCCTTAAACGGCTTATTACACAATGAACTAGCCGCAATTGATCAATATTTCATCCATTCACGTATGTATCAAGACTGGGGGCTCGATAAATTATATCAGCAACTAGATCATGAAATGCAAGAGGAAATCACCCATGCAGATGCCATCATAAAACGTATATTATTTCTCGAAGGTCGACCTAATTTAACCAGTCGTCGAGATTTAATTATTGGGGACGATGTTCCTTCCATGCTTAAAAACGATTTAATACTTGAAATGGAAGTAGTAACCGCACTGAAAGAATCAATTCTCTTAGCCGAAAATGAAAAAGACTATCAGACCAGAGAAATGCTATTAAAACTGTTGGAAGATACTGAAGAAGATCACATTTATTGGCTAGAAAAACAGCTTGGCTTAATCAGTAAAATGGGTTTACAAAATTATATTCAATCGCACATGGGTAACCACCTAGCAGGTTAAGGAGAGCATTATGCAGGGAAATAAAGAAATTTTAATATTACTCAATAAAGCATTGGCTATTGAGTTAGTGGCAATTAACCAGTATTTTTTGCATGCACGTATGTACAAAAACTGGGGATTAGAACGCCTAAATAAGGCGGACTATAAGATGTCTATTTTGAAAATGAAACAAGCAGACGATATTATTGAGCGTATTTTGTTTTTAGAAGGTTTACCAAATTTACAAGACTTAGGTCGACTTCACATCGGTGAGAACACCGCTGAAATGTTACAATCTAACTATAATTTAGAGCAGGTTTCACATCAAGCAATCAAAGAATTAATAGATAGAAGTGAACAAGAACAAGATTATATAAGCAGAAATTTAGCTCAAAAAATACTGGGCAATGTTGAAGAACAGCTTGATTGGATTAATGAACAGCAATACCTTATACAAAATATTGGTATTGAAAACTACATACAATCTAAAGCGTAAGCAATGTAAGACCAAGACTCAAAAAAGAGTTGAAAAATGAGATGATAATTCGCTGAAAAAAGTGGCCACTTAACCAAGTCAATGTTTTATAACGGTAAAGTGGTCACTATCAAACAAACGCTGCCCAATCAATAAAGCCTATATACACTCGCTATAGAGGCTTCTGACCGAGGGGGATCATCCCATCTTCAGTGAAGGTTAATTTTGGCACAAAGGGAATATCGATATCTAATTTGGCCTTCAGTTGATAGCTGATATCCTGTCCTTGACTATCCATTAGCGCTTTTATCACCTTGATCCCCCCTAGTAAACTAGCTGAAACCGGAACTACAAAACGTGATTCACCGTAAGCTCCTACGGTGGGGATATCCGCGGAAACACCATAGGCTAATATCTCTCCTGCCACACTCAGTTGATAGCTAATACCATTAAACGGCAATTCAAAATTATTGGGGTTGATTAACTTCAAGCCTATTTCAAAATTTTGTTCGAAACCATTAGCTGGCAAAGCCTTAAAAGAAACCAATTCGACACTGGGCTCTTCGTAGTCTAGATTCATGGTGGCGCAGCCAGACAGAAAAAACAGTGCAGCCACGATAAAAAAGCGCATGGGTAGTGCTCTAGTTATAGTCATTCTTTATCCTCAAGGAGTAATCTCTTGCAACTTATATTAGAAGGGTAATGATTATTCACTAAAAAAACCACTACGGATATTACTTTATTCATTGCCGATTGTGCCACCAGATATAATTATTCATCACAAAACTACACACATAAATCAATATGTAAAAGGAAATCATCGTAAGTGTGTAGTTTTATTTGTAGCACATGTGCTACAAATACGACCCTTTTTTGATATAAAAAAGCAGTCACTAGAGGACTGCTTTGGCTCCAACAGCAGACGGTTGGACTTTAAATTCAAGATTCACTTTAATCACATAAGAAGTGAGGAATACTATTTTTTATAAGGTTTTGTTTTTCTTATCGGCAGATTGTGCATAAGCAGAGCTAAAAAATTAGGCTACTTACTGCTGATAAACCTCTTAAAATATTAATCAACTTTAAGCTTTTTTATGATTGATGAAGAATCAATTAAAGGGCTTCTCGGTACATAGCGCATAATACCCATCTTGTGAGGTAACTCATACATATGTTCCATATTATTGCCTGCTACATGAATATCAATACGATGTAGTAGGTAAAAATTCTCATCGTTATTCGGTGTAAGCGGGGCAACAATCACCTCATCGACACCCTTAATATTCCGAATTATTTCACAGCGTTGTTCGCAAGAAATAATAGGGGAGCGTTTATAAGATTCAACGTCTTCGTCTGAATGTACGCCAACAATAAGGAAGTCGCCAAACTCTTTTGCTTTTTGTATAACAGATAAATGTCCTACGTGAAATAAATCAAATACGCCACTGGTGTATACTCTTATCATCTTTATTACTCCTATACATATCGAACATATAACAAATGATTTTCGCTATATGTTTTATTAAAATCTACCTCGCCACAAACTCACTCTTTGGTGAAATTACAGCGGATAAAAAAATAGTTCGCTTCTTTAAATGTCCATATCAACAGCTAAGCGTGCTTACTTTACTACGGTCTGTGGTAAGTCAACCACAGGCTGTCAGGTAACTTAGGATGCTTGTTTATTGGATAACCATGACTTTAGATATCATGCGGTATCATTGTTATCTGAGTGCTAGTTAACGGTAAATAGTTTTATCAAATGCAAATATTCTAGAACAGTAACCAGCTATAGGCTAACGTGATAACTAGCGTGTATAGGGCGAGCACATAATACCAACTACCACTGAGTTTTGGTGTTTTTATCGGCGCGACATTGAATGCGGCTAAACCAAGGATGGTAATATAAAGTACGACTGTGAACGCTGTGGTAGAGATAAGACTTTCTAGCAGAAAAACAAAAACAAGAATAATGGCATTATTATCAGAGGCAAGACCTTGATAGCTCGATTTTCCATCTAAACCGTAAACATTAAAATAACTTAATCGTAAGACGCAAGCGGCAACAATAATAAAAGCACCGGGGAGAAACGCAGGATGAAAATTGCCATAGCTTAATAAGATAACTGCTGGGCAAATACCAAAACTAACAACATCGATGAGTGAGTCTACTTGTCCACCAATTTGACCTTGCATTGCCGTTCTATTTTTCATTTTTCTGGCAATTTTGCCATCATTCCAATCAAAGAACACCGCCCAAATTAATCCTATCATTGCCGCAGGGTAAATGCCGATCATGGCAAAGTACAGTGCTAATAAGGCTGAAAACAGTCCGAACAAAGAACAAATATTAGGTAAATCAAAGGCAAGTGATAATATCGAAGGGGTGGTGGTCGACGGATTATTATCTGTTTCTACTGTTAGCATGGATGGCTCTCATTATGAATTAAATGGTTTTTCGGGTATTTAATCAAAAGAGTGAGCAAGTTGCTGGTAGTGTTATCGAGTTGAGTTATTTTAATGTTGTTAATTTACTATGGGGAAATTTTAGAACATTAAGTAACTTTTTCTATAAAAAACTTTTATCTAGAGATTATTTGGCATGAATATAGCATATTAAATCGATTTAATCATATTTATCTCTGATTACTTTTCCAATCAGTAAAGTTTTTGACCGGATAGCAGGCATAAATTTCAGACTACTATGGCGCAAAGCGTACCAAAATATAGCCAAATCACTAATCATATACCTCGATTAAAATGAATAAATCAGAGCTAACATTGGTCCTTTAAAGCCATAACGAACATCCAGTGAAGCATTATCACCAGATGCATCCACACTGATATTGTAATATTCATACGACAACGAAACGGCAGCTGAATCTGTTATTGAATAGTCTGCACTGATACTTAAATCAACTAATTCACCCGTAATTTGATCTAAATGAATATAAAAGTATTGTACTTTAGTGAATATCGTCCAGTCATCAGAAATATCATATCCTGCTGATATTCCAAAATTAGGTAAAGGGGTGGTGATGTCGGTAAAAATAGAGTCTGTCCTAGTATTATCAATAGGATCACATTCTTGTGTATTACAAACCGCAATGTCACCTGAAAACCGTAATTCAAATTGCATCACATGCAAACCTATTAAAGCTTTTATATCCCACTTTTCATTTTGATAAAAATTATAACCGTAACCTATCCGTGAAATATCAACGTTAAAAGTAGTTACAATGTTCGCGTCTACTTCAATTGAATAGAATTCATCGTCTAACTCAAATTCAAATGGTTTACTAACATCGGAGGGTGAGGACTTTCTGTGTAATCGTCGCCAGTCAATAAAAAAACTATGGCGCTCATTAAGCTGATATAAGAGCTCTACTAAAGGTAATATGCTACGTTTATCTAAATTAAGATCATCTTCAAAATCAATTTCGTAAGGAGAAGCTTCCCACGGAACAGATGCTTCCATTCCACTATCAGATAGTGAAGAAAAAACACCGATTTTTATTTTAAATTTATCTTCTTCAGCATAACTAAATGCAGAAATAGCCCAAATAGTAAGTAATAAAAAACGATACATAATAAATACCCGTGTAAAAAAACCTAAAGTAAGTATAGATAATATTTAAAGGAGCGTAACAACATAATAGTATCGTCATGACGTGCCGTGGAATGTGCAGCTAGACTTCGATAATAGTTAAGCGCACTGCTTAAATGCGCGCTTACGTTTAAACACATTTTAAGGAGCAGGATGTCATTCTCTATCCATTAAGCAGATGATATAGAATCCTTTTATTTATCGCACATTGGCTTGTTTTTAGTAAAATTTATTAATGCTCTATTCAATTCAATAAAAGAATCATGCATCATTCGCGATATTCGAACACAGGAATCGACAGGATTTTTGGCCAGCTTCCTTTGTACATCTATCTGAAATTGCAATCCTTGTAAACGTCGCCGCTGGCTTCCTGATGATTTATCGATGAGTGTGGCAATATTTGCCCTAAGAATGAGTTCAAGTTTATCGGGTGAGTTTTCAGCCAATTCCCTTAGTGTTTTATGGTCGGGGAGGAGATTATTATTCATAGTGAATACCTCATAGGATCGCATCTAAGTAGCTACCATTTTCATCATCCGTAAAATACTTACAATAATAAATTGTGCTTCCTTGCAGTAAGTATAGGTCAATTATTACCTTGACCTTAGAAATCGGTAACTCTGCGCCGCGCTCGGTTGCAGGTTTTTTAATAGACTTAGCAATTCACTCCCAATCAAATTCGTAAACTTGTTTTAATGTGTAAAACTAATAGTTAGGCTGTATTGTAGTTAAGTGTTGGTCAAAGCGTAACGTATTGACTTTATGGTGAGTGTTGGTGGTGTGATAAAAGCGAGCTGCACAAGCATGGATGCTTGTGCAGAGCCCCATGGATGGGTTTATGCGTCTAGCTTATTTACTCACCAATACTCTTGAAATTCAGTCGCGATAAAGTCAAATACTCTGCGAACTCTACGGCTAGTGCGTAGCTCTTGATGACATACTAACCAAATAGGTAGCCGCATAATAGGGCCCAGGTGTTCAAATGCACGAACTAAGCTTGGCTCTTGATCGCCCATTTGTTCAGGAAAGAAAATCACCCCTTGCCCTTCTTTACAAAGTGCTAGCTGTAATAATTGACATGATGTAAGCAGCGAAAAATTATCTTTCGATAGCTTCCAACCTTGTTTATTGAGTAAATCAATCACTGAGTTGCTCCGATCAAAGCCGATTATTTGTAACTCTTTAAGTTCAGAATACTCCGTAATCGGGGGTAGTTGATCTAAATATTCCAGCGTACCGTAAAACCAGATAACTTCCTCACCCAATTTTTTAGCGATCAAATCATTCTGCTTTGGATGAAAGCTACGAATAGCAATATCAGCTTCGCGCCGTTTCAGATCGCTAGCTTCATTTGTCACCACCACTTCAATTTCAATACGGGGCTCTTCTCTACGTAATTTTGCAATTATTTTAGGTAACATATAAGCCGCGGTTAATTCACTGGCAGAAATAATGACAGAGCCTTCAATTTGTTGAGACTGCCCTGTAGCCGCTAATGAAAGCCCTAACGCAGCATTACCCATTTCTCGGGCATGTGCTAATAACTCCAAGCCACTACTAGTCAATACTAGCCGCTGCCCTACTCGTTCAAATAACATCAGACTGAGTTCAGCCTCAAGTGCACAAACTTGCCGGCTTAATGTTGGTTGTGTTAAGCCTAGCGATTTAGCCGCCGCTGAAAGAGTGCCTTCTTCAGCGGTCACTAAAAATGCACGAATGTGATTCCAATCAAAATTTACTGAGGTCCAATTCATACGTATATGTATACCTAAAATACAAATAACACAGTATATATTTCATTTGCGTATAGGTAAAGTAGCACCCACTGAAGAGCTAAATGGAGTAAAGCGATGACAACCCTAGTTGTTGGCGCAAGTGGTGCAACCGGCCGTTTGTTGGTTGAGCAGTTACTTGCCAAAGGTGAAAAAGTAAAAATAATTGTGCGTTCAATTGATACCTTGCCTAATGCAATAAAACAAAGCGATCGATTAAGCATTACAGAAGCAAACTTGTTGGATATGACCCATGCACAATTGAAAGATTTGATTCAAGGTTGTCATGCTGTCGCTTCCTGCCTTGGGCACAATTTAAACGTTAAAGGGATGTTTGGCCACCCTCGTCGTTTGGTAACAGACGCAGTTCAGCGTTTATGCTACGCAATTGAAGCAACAACACCAAGTAGGCCAAAAACTCCCGTTAAATTTATCTTAATGAATACGACGGGCAATCAAAATATGCAAGCAGGTGAAAAAATTTCAATGACACAGACACTTGTCATTGGCTTGCTCAGGTTGTTATTACCACCACATGCCGACAACGAAGCAGCCGCCGAATATTTACAATCCCGTTTTGGTAGTCATCAAAAAATAATTGAATGGGTGGCAGTACGCCCAGATAGTTTAATTAATAAGGATTCTGTTACAGAATATCAAGCTTATGCATCGCCTATACGCAGCGCTATTTTTAATGCCGGTAAAACCAGTAGAATTAACGTTGCACACTTCATGTCACAGTTGGTGATTTGCAACAACACATGGAATAAATGGAAAAACCAAATGCCGGTAATTTACAACGGTTCGATTTGAAACTGTTCGTTAGAGACTATCGGCTATCGAGAGCTCAATGTAGATGAAAATACACTTTTTTACCTTTAATAGACCTTTAAGTAATAGATACTATCAGCTGAAATATTTATTATTTGGCTATCATTACCTTAACAATAAAATGAGAATAAAATGAACAGTATGATTTTAGCATTTCGAACTTCGCCCATAGTAACGTTATTTCTTTTTAGTCTGCTTTTATTGACAGGGTGCGGTGCAGATGACGGTAAAAAAATATCAGCGCCATTACCTGAAAAACCATTAACGGGTGTGGCCGGTGATGGCAACTTGCGACATATTGTAGACTATATTCGAATTGACGCTGGTTTGCCGGCTTTAGCGGCGGCTTTGGTACATAATGGGCAGATTGTCGAAATGGCTGCCACGGGATTCCGTAAAATAAACAGTAACATTAATGTCACTATCGAAGACAAGTGGCATCTTGGCTCATTAACAAAATCAATGACTTCAACACTGGCAGCAATGCTAGTGAAGCAAGGAGTGATCCATTGGAATACCACCATTGCTGAGGTATATCCTGAGTTATCTGGAGTAATGAATAGCAAATATGAAAACGTACAACTTGAGCAATTGTTGTCACACACATCAGGCATGAGAGCAAACCTGCCAACAGTAAATAGTTATCAAACTAGCCCACTTGATATTGAGGCTCAACGTCAAAAAATGGTTGAAGAAGCATTGATTCTCAATCCTGAAGTAGAATCAGGGGAGTTTCTTTATAGTAACTTGGGCTATATGGTTGCAGGGGCAATGATGGAACGAGTTACCAGTACAAGTTGGGAAGCCTTGTTAGAGAGCCATTTGTTTACCAGCCTGGCGATGACCAACAGTGGCTTCGGTATTCCTGATGTTCTAGATAATTTATCTCAGCCCGTTGGACATTTATCTCAAGGCTCTGGCTGGAATGCTAACAACACCGATAATCCAGCTGTTATGGGGCCTGCAGGTGTTGTTCATAGTAGTCTTGAAGATATGGGTAATTATATTATTGCCCACTTAATGGGGGCTCGTGGCAATGATGTTACCGGTTTATTAACCGCAGCAGAGTTCAGTAAATTGCACACCGCTACAGGTAATTCAGATTATGCATTAGGCTGGGCTATTTCTGACAGCACTATTTCCCACAATGGTAGCAACACTAAGTGGCTAGCGAATATAAAAATATTTCCCGAGAAAAATACCGCATTGTTTATCGTTACTAATGCGGCCGATCTACAAAAAGAGCAAAACAGTAAGTCATACAAAGCCATAGCGGAATTAACTGATGAATTAGTGCAACGTGCCGCAATAGCATTTGCTAATTAGCCTAATTTAGCTATCACTGAACCATAAGTATAACGCCGCTAGTTACCGGGGTGTTAAATTGCATCAGTCTTTACATCCGCTTTAACACCAGTACTTTCATCTTTATTTTTCAATAAAGTATGGGGATCCTAGTTATTTATTGATAAAGTAGCTGTGTTATTTCTTGGGTATAACTCAGGTATGATGAATAATTCAAAGTAATGACAAGCCATTTATTTCTAGGGAGTTATATGAGCGGTAAAAATCGACATCTTAAGCATATAGTGATTGTGATTATTTTGTTGCTTGTGTTTGTCTCTAGCAAGCTTTACCGAGAAAATAGCCTGGATAGTTCGACGATATCTAGCCCACCTACTAAAACGATAATATTGCCTATTCCTAGTAAAAACATCAGTGCTAAAACGGTAATAGCGCCAGTTTTAAAAAAAACTAAGCAAGCTAATAATGTCGTAGTTAACACGCAAATGCTCGGAAAATTTCCATTAAAACAAATTTTCAAGTGTGATACGACAGTTGATGAAAGCCTTGTAGAGCAAGTTAGACAAACTTTAGAGCTGTATAGCTATGAGATGCCGTTAAACATAAAAACACACCAAATAAATGAATTATTAGCAATTAGGGTAATTTCCCCTGAGCTGCCCATTAATTTTCATCAAACAATAAATGAAAAAATTAAATTAATTCTCCTGCTTTATGAAGAATGGTTCGGCTTAGCTTTGAAAGAACAAATGACCATGAATTTGGTGTTATTGCCTAGTTTGGAAAGTTATTCTGATGTTATTGCCACCTTGTCGATAGACAGCCCAAATAGCCAAGGTTTATTTTGGGCGAATAGCAACTTTGCTTTTGCCGCTTATCGAACCGAACAACAACTAGAGCAAACCATTATTCATGAACTGGTGCATGCACTTAATTTTTACCTTATTGGTTATAGCTCCCGTTGGTTAACGGAAGGCCTAGCTGAATATTTTAAAAAAATTGAATTTCACATGGAAGAAAAGCGCTATGTGTATTCTTTTAACTTTGATAGATCTGTTCATAGCTCCCCTCCTCTAGCTATTACTGACTTAGTATTTTTAGAAAATGAATGGGATTCTGGGCAAAGGTCTCATTTGTATGCAAGTGCATTTGAATTAGTCTCTTATTTAATAAAACATAAAAAAGAAAACAGCATCTTGAGACGATTACTCCATAAAGAAGCCAGACAGCCATGCACTAAGTTAGAAAGCGCTACTTACTTTAATTTAATTAGCGAAAATCTTGTAGATTTGTCTGCAGATTTTCAAATGTGATAGTAGAGTAATATAAATACTAGACCCATGGGTTAAGTTAATAAAAAGATCGGTGGAAGCTTTTAAGCTTCGGGGGGCAACTGACAAATTTTAATTTTCTGACATGTGTTTTAGTCAAGCCGCTTAGAACATTTTATTGCTAGCGGCCCTACCTCATTAGCAGAGCAATATCGGTTTATTTATAGCGCTATGCTCAATAACTAAAACTATCGTGATTTTTTAAATTTTAACTGGTTAATTTTTCCAATAAATCATGAATTTCAGCTTTTAATTCTTTATCAACAATTTTATTACTACTGATTTTAGCTTGCTCTAGGTGCTCAATAGCACCTGTTTCATCACCTAACTCGACTTTTAGTGCCGCAATTGAAAAGCCAATAGATGAACGAAAATCTTTAGAGTTAATCGCTTCAGCCTTCACTAACGCTTGCTGATAAATAATAACGGCCAACGCTAGATCATCGGTAAAATCAGCAAGTGTTTCCCACTGTACCGGATGGTCTTTTTCCGTATTTTCATTTTCTTCACAGAGTTGTTTCAATTCTGAATAATAACCATCAAATTTCGCTTGATTTTTTTCTTGTGCAGCCGTCATTAAGCTACCAGTAAGTGAAAGCACTCGCTTGTATATTTTGGTATTCATCATAGGTGTGGTCTTATCAATTATGGTTAACTAAAAATCAAGCGGTGATTATAGAGCTTTTATAACAACTAAACAGAAACTTAATCACATAAAAGTCAGTTATTACGGTTTTACAACGATATAATTAAGAATAACAGGTAAAATCACCTGTTATTCTATCGTGATTTTAGTCAGGTAAACCAAAGGTATCGACAACGTAATCGAGATCTTTATCTCCACGACCACTTAAATTTACCAGTACTGATTTTTGTGGATACTTCTTCGCAAGCTTTATCGCATAAGCCACTGCATGCGCACTTTCTAAGGCAGGAATAATTCCTTCTAATCGGCTCAACTCATAAAAAGCATCAATACACTCTTTATCGGTAATACTGTCGTAAGTCACTTTATTTAAGTCTTTCAACATACTATGTTCAGGACCAACACCGGGGTAGTCTAGGCCACTGGCAATAGAATGTACTGGCGCTGGTTCGCCATTTTCATCTTGTAAGGTATAACACTTAAAGCCATGAATAATACCTGGCTTACCTAAAGTCATTGTCGCCGCATGCTCTCCGGTTTTAAAAGATTTTCCTGCTGGCTCAATACCAAACAATTGACTTTCATCATCATCTAAAAAGGCAGAAAATATCCCTATGGCGTTACTACCACCACCAAGACATGCAACCACACTGTCAGGTAACTCTCCGGTCATATCAAGAAATTGCTGTCGAGCTTCAATACCAATAACACGTTGAAAATCACGAACAATCATAGGGAATGGATGTGGGCCGACAACTGAGCCGATACAATATATGGTTGAAATAGGATCTTTAAGGTACGCTTCAAAAGCACTGTCTACCGCTTCTTTTAAGGTTTTCAAACCATGTACGACTGGGATTACTGTTGCCCCTAATACTTTCATGCGCAGCACATTGGGGTATTCTTTTTTAATATCTACTTCACCCATATGAATTTCACACTCTAAGCCAAAGTAAGCAGCTGCGGTAGCGAGTGCAACACCATGTTGTCCTGCGCCTGTTTCAGCAATTAACTTCTTTTTACCTAAATGTTTAGCAAGTAAAGCTTCCCCCATACAGTGGTTTAGCTTGTGAGCGCCGGTATGGTTTAGATCTTCTCTTTTTAAATAAATTTGGCCACCATACTTTTCTGATAAACGATGACAATGATAAACGGGAGTCGGACGACCTTGATAATACTTTCTGATATCACGTAGTTCTGAAATAAATTTATGTGACTTACTGATAGAAAAATAAGCATCGTTAATTTTCTTCATTTCGTCTTCTAAATTCGGAGGAATAAATGCCCCACCGTATTCATTAAAAAATCCATCTTTGTTCGGATACTTTTTAAAATAATTCTCTTTCATTAAATTCTCTAAAATTATGGTGAAGACCACATAGAATAAACACCAATAGAAAATACAGCAAGGGTAAACCCTTTAATTTTGTTAATTTATACCAATTAAATCAAATAAATGGCAAAGAGCTAGACTAAGAAAAATAAAGGTTCATTCCCCAACACTTAAACAGGTCAAACAATGCAGCAACTATAAATTAATAAAGTTCTACTATACTTAAATTCTTGTAACAAGGTTGTCGAGTTATAAAATTAAAAACTAAAACGGAGAATAATTAAATGAAAAACAAAATACTTATAATATTATCTTTGTTTTCTGTTCATCTTGCAGTATTAGCAGAATCAAGTGATACAAAAATTCAACGGGCTATGGCCGCAGCCCCCCAATCGATAAGTAAGCAAGCAACCATTGTAGACTCAAACGGAGAAGTATTACGAAAAGGAGAAAACGGATGGATTTGCATGCCTGACACTATGCCAGGAGACAAGGCACCTATGTGTAATGATGCTCTTTGGGTGCAGATGATGAGTGCTGTAGCCACTAAAGCTGACTTTAATGCCACGGGAATAGGTATTTCTTACATGCTAAAAGGTGATATTGGCTCAGGAGTGAGTAATTCAACACCCTATCATCCAGATCATAAAAATGCTGAGGACTATACAGAAACAGGCCCACATTTAATGATTATTGTGCCAAAAGAAATGCTAAAAGGCATCACTCGAGATCCTAAATCTGGAGGACCTTATGTCATGTGGGGAGATACACCTTACGCTCATATTATGGTGCCGGTAAAATAACTCAAATAGCACAAGGCTACTTAAACTCACAGGCAGGTATTAGCTATGGTAGTAGCTAGTACCTGTAATAAATACACAATTGCCTGAATAATCTTACTCGTTAAATGAGATTTAATTATGAAAAAAATAGCACTTATTCAACAAGCACCTTACGTTCTAGATAAAGAACGTACCATAAAAAAAGCGGTAAAAATCATTAATTC
The DNA here is from genome assembly GCA_013215465.1 of Colwellia sp. Taxonomy (GTDB): domain Bacteria; phylum Pseudomonadota; class Gammaproteobacteria; order Enterobacterales; family Alteromonadaceae; genus Colwellia. Next base: position 43,238 of record JABSOW010000029.1, read on the forward strand.
CGTAGCAGAGCAAGGAGCTGAACTAATAGTTTTTCCCGAAGCATTCATACCTGGATACCCAGCTTGGATATGGCGATTAAAACCTGGTGGTGACTGGGGCATCAGTGAAGCGCTACATGCTCGCTTACTCAAAAATTCAATTGACCTAACTTCAGATGATCTAAAACCAATGCTCGAAGCAGCTAAAAAGAAAAGTATCACCATTGTTTGTGGGATTAATGAACGAGATAATGCAAATAGTCAATCCACTATTTATAACGCTGTAATAACAATTAATACTCAAGGTCAAATTGTTAATCATCATCGCAAGCTTATGCCAACTAACCCAGAGAGGATGGTCTGGGGCTTTGGAGATGGACATGGCTTAAATGTTATAGATACGCCTGTCGGAAGAATTGGCAACCTTATATGCTGGGAAAACTATATGCCACTAGCAAGATATGCCCTGTATGCACAAGGAATAGAAATATACATAGCACCAACTTATGACAGTGGTGAAGCTTGGACTGGTACTATGCAGCATATTGCTAGAGAAGGAAAGTGCTGGGTATTAAGCTGTGGTGTGGCGCTAGAAAGAAAAGATTTACCTGAAGACTTTCCCGATATAGATAGGATTTATCCTGTAGATGAAGAATGGATTAATCCTGGAGGTTCGCTTGTTATATCACCCAGTGGAGAAATTGTAGCTGGACCATTATCAAAAGAAAAAGGGAATGTTATTGTTGATATTGATGTAGACTTAGCGTCAAGTTCAAAGCGTGCTTTGGATGTTGCCGGCCATTACTCAAGGCCTGATATTTTTAAGCTGGAAATAGATAAATCTAGGCAGTCCTCTGTATTCTTTAAAAACGATAGTTAATACATTTGGTAAAGCTACATTATTTTATAAAACTTTGTTCTTCTATAGAGAGCGCATAGGATTCATCGGCGTACCATTGTCTGAATGGAGAACCAATGGCTGATTAACCACTTTTTCACGCCAGTAACTTCGCTGCAATAATTCAGCTGCTTTCGTACCACATTCAAATACGTGATATCCCAAGTCCAGAGCTCATTCGCTTTGTTGCTTACCTTTAAAATCCATAAGCCATAATTCAAAATCATGTGAATTCAATGGCTTACTATAGAGGTAGCCCTGTTGGTTATAACAACCTAATTCTCTTAGTTTATTGGCTTGTTCTTGGGTTTCTATGCCCTCGGCAATCAAATCAACTTTAAACGTTTTTGATAATAAGATTATTGACATAACGATAGCAACATCTTCTGGGCTATGTTCAATATTGTCAATAAAGCACTTATCAATTTTTAAATTATCAATAGGTAGGTTTTTTAAGCGTTGTAATGACGAATATCCTGTCCCGAAATCATCAATAGCCACGGTAACTCCCAACTCCCTCAGCGCTGATAAAATAGGGATATGGTAATTGTTACCTTCAGAGAAAAGTGACTCGGTGACTTCCAGTTCAATAGCATTACCAGGGATCATTTCTTCGGCTAATATTTTTTTCACTTGACCGAGTAAATCATTCCGTTCAAATTGCCGCAATGAAACATTAATAGCCATAACGCCTGTAAATAGATTACTCAATCTCCACTGCCTTAATTGATGACATGCCGTTTTTAAGACAAAATATCCTAGCTTTTTAATAGAGCCGTTAGCTTCTGCAATAGGAATGAATAAATCAGGTGAAATAATCCCTTGTTCTGGATGATTCCATCTAATTAAACATTCAACACCATAAACTTCATGTGTTTTTATATTTATTTGTGGTTGATACCATACTTCAAACTGTTGCTTTTCAATGGCTTGATAAATTTCATTTTCAAGCTCTAAGCGTTTTTTTATAAACATTTTTTCTTTTAAATCAAAAAATGAATAATGATTACCACCAGTCTCTTTCACCTTAAGCATTGCGGCATCAGCAAAAGAAATCAGTTCTGTTATATCCGTTGAGTCTGATGGAAATTTACTTACACCTAAACTGATAGACGTTTTGAATTCACCATATTTAGTTTGAAAAGGTTCGTCAAACATGGATAATATTTGCAGACAAATTTTATCCATATTTGTTAATGCTTTTTTTCCTTCAATGATGACAATAAACTCATCTCCACCACTGCGCGCTATGATGTCATTATCTCTTAATTTTGCTTTAAACCTAGTAGCAACACTTTTTAATAATTCATCACCCACATCGTGCCCTAATGAATCATTAATCACTTTAAAGCGATCTAAATCACAAAAAAGCACCGCAAAATAAATAGGCGACTCTTCATGGCGTACACATAAGTGTCTGAGCTTTTCAAATAGTAGATTCCTATTTGGCAAACTGGTTAAACTGTCGTGATAAGCGTGGAAGTGCAATTCTTCTTCAGACTTCTTTCGATTAGTTATATCGGTAAATTGACAAATATAATTAGATATTTGACCATGAACATCGGTAATACTGGAGATATTTAGCCATTCTGGATAAATATCTCCATTTTTACGTTTATTCCATATTTCGCCTTGCCAGCAGCCTTCATCTATTATTTCTTGCCAAAATTGTTTATAAAAAGACTTATCTTGTTTTCCCGAGTTTAAAATTGCCGGTGTTTTACCAATAACCTCTTCTTCGCTATAGCCGGTAATACTGGAAAAATTTGAATTCACTGTTTGGATGAAACCGCGATTATCAGTGACGATAATCGCTTCTTTTGTATGATTAAATATCTGTTTAATAATGGACTCTGTAGTGGTATCGACATCATTAATTTCTTCAATAAACAATATAATCTGTTCTATGTTTTCTTTACGTTGGTAAAAATAACAAATTTTTACCATAAAACGAGCGCCATCTTTTCCCGTTAGTAACGAACGATAGTTTCCAAAAGTTGAATTATCATCTTTAGATAAAATTTTATTTATCGAGAAACAATCAAATTCCTTATCAAGTAAATCCTTTTCTTCAAAGCCAGTGATATCAAGAAAGTGATTATTAACTTCAACTAACACACCATGAATATTTAATACTAATATCCCTGTGTATACTTCTTCTTGAATTAACTGTTTGTTTAAAAATGTCATGTGAGGAATTCCGTTGTTAAAGATGATGCTTCACTTGCAGGAAAATAAGGGTAGATTGGCAATAAAAAAGCAACTGCTACTTTATATTTTTAAATAAGCAATTACCTTGTGTTAAATCAAAGTAATTGTTTTAATTAATTTTATAATACTATGTAAGCCCTCTTACGATATTTTTATGAATCAACAATTTTTCGTTTTTCTCAAAGCGCTATTAGGTAGTTGCAAAGACTTGCTACCAATTATTCTCGTTATTGCATTTTTTCAATTTGCCGTTCTGCAACAACCCATGCCCAATGTTGGCGATATATTAGTTGGCTTAGCATTAGTGGTACTTGGTTTAACCTTCTTTATTTACGGTTTAGAAATGGGCTTATTTCCCATTGGTGAGTCAATGGCGCAAGCATTCGCTAAAAAAGGCAGTGTTAGCTGGTTACTCACTTTTGCCTTTTGTTTAGGTTTTGGCACTACCGTAGCTGAGCCGTCATTAATCGCCGTAGCAAAAGAAGCGGCAATTGTCGCCGCTTCAGGTGGAATCATTAGCGATACCCTAGAATCACAACTTTCATATGCCAACGGTTTACGTTTTACCGTGGCCTTTGCTGTTGGCTTTGCCATTGTTATTGGTGTTTTACGTATACTCCGGGGTTGGCCAATACAGTATTTAATTTTAGGTGGTTATATTATTGTGGTATTGATGACTTTAATTGCTCCTAGCTGGATTATTGGCATTGCCTATGATTCTGGTGGTGTTACTACCTCAACGATAACTGTTCCCTTGGTAACCGCACTCGGTGTTGGTCTAGCATCAGCAATAAAAGGCAGAAACCCTATGATTGATGGTTTTGGTTTGATCGCTTTCGCCTCATTAACACCGATAATTTTTGTAATGATTTACGGCATGGTGATTGGCTAATGGACTTATTTTTTGAATTTTTAAATACCTTAAAAAATACCGTTGTTGATGTATTACCTATTATATCAATAATCTTGGGTTTCCAACTGTTGGTTATTCGCAAACCTATACCTCATGTAAAGCAAGTAGGTTTCGGCTTTATTTATGTCCTTATTGGCTTAACCTTGTTTTTACTGGGCTTGGAAAAAGCATTATTTCCATTAGGAAAAATGATGGCAGAACAATTAACCGCACCAGAATTTATTCATGCTGGCGAGCAGGTATTAGCAAGTATTCATTGGTCAGACTATATGTGGGTTTATGTTTTTGCCGCCGCAATTGGTTTTAGTACAACGATTGCGGAGCCTTCACTTATTGCTGTAGCCATTAAAGCCGAGGAAGTTTCTGGTGGTGCGATTAATGCTAATAGTCTGCGTATTTCAGTCGCCATTGGTGTTGCTGTAGGTATTGCTGTAGGGAGTTACCGAATCGTAGTTGGTCACCCTATCCATTATTATATTATTGCGGGTTACATTATTGTGGTCATTCAAACTTTTTTTTGTCCTAAACTGATTGTGCCCTTGGCCTATGATTCAGGTGGCGTGACAACATCAACCGTAACGGTTCCTTTAGTTGCCGCTTTAGGTTTAGGTTTAGCCAGTACAATTCCAGGGCGCAGCCCACTAATAGATGGCTTTGGCTTAATCGCTTTCGCTAGTTTATTTCCTATAATTGCGGTAATGGCTTATGCACAAATTACTGAAGCTAAAACAAAACGAGTTGAAAAAAAGTTAGAGATAAGAAACAAAAATAAATTAACTAAACGTAATTTAAAACATAAACAACAAGACTTTTTAACGGAGTCTAAAGAAGACAGATAAAATAGGTGATCACATGCAATTCAAATTAATTGTTGCCTTTGTTGACGACGCAGTAACAGACGACGTTATGAAAGGCGCGAGAATGGCTGGTGCTACAGGCGCAACCATAATAAACAATGCCAGAGGCGAAGGGATAAAACGTCAACACACTTTTTTTGGTATGCAACTTGAAACTCAAAGGGATGTATTACTTTTTGTTGTAGAACAACATTTATCAAGAAAAATACTTGAGCGAATTAGCAAAATAGCTGGGTTTGATGAAGACCCTGGCAAAGGTATTGCTATTCAATTAAATGTCGAAGATGCGGTAGGCGTAGCTCATCAAGTAGAGCGCTTAAAAGGTAAAGTTGAGGAAGAGCTATGAACCATAAATTAGTACAAGTAAAAGATGTAATGACCACTAACAACTATCAATTTGTCGATGGCATGATGACCGTTACTGAAGGCATTACTTTAGCCAAACAGCATAATGTTAATGCCTTAATCATTAATAAACGTAATGCTCAAGATGAATACGGCTTAGTGATGCTTGCCGATATTGCCAAACAGGTACTCGCCAAAGATCGCTCTCCTGATCGCGTAAACCTATATGAGATCATGGCAAAACCTTTGATGAGTGTATTACCTGAAATGGATGTAAGGTATTGCGCACGATTATTTGAGCGCTTTAGTCTTCATCTTGCACCTGTTATTGAAAACAAAGAAATTATTGGCATGGTTGACTATACCAATATGGTTTTTAGCCAAATTGAATAGTGACACCAACTGACTAATGTATTAATCATATTGAAATAGTCAGAAGTCTAAAGAGTAAAAGACTTTATTAAGTCTTTTACTCTTTAATAAAAACGAGCATTCCTGCAAAGAAAATTTGGCTGTTAGCTACTCACACTCACGGCTAGCGCATTTTAATCCCAGATTCCAGCAGGGTTGAGCGATATTCATCGTCTAGCCCTGCCATTTTCTTTT
>JABSOW010000003.1 GCA_013215465.1 Colwellia sp.
AAAAAGAAAATGGCAGGGCTAGACGATGAATATCGCTCAACCCTGCTGGAATCTGGGATTAAAATGCGCTAGCCGTGAAACGAGTACCACGTTACGATACTCACTCTATTAATTTGTGGATTATTGAGCCATAATTGGCAAATTAACACTACATCCAGTCACCATTACGAATAACGCCAACAGCAAGACCTTCAATGTTAAATTCTTGGCAAGTTAAATCAACTATAATGGGTGAAAAGTCTTCATTTTCAGCCTGTAAATAAACGATATTACCTTCTCGTTTGAAGCGCTTAACCGTGACCTCATTTTCAACACGAGCAACAATAACTTGACCATTTTGTACATCGGTAGTTTGATGCACAGCAAGTATATCACCATCTAAAATACCAATATTTTTCATACTTTCACCATTAACCCGCAATAAGTAATCTGCCGTGGGGTGAAATAAGCTACCATCCATCTTATAGTAATCTTCAATATGTTCTTGGGCTAAAATTGGCTCACCTGCAGCAACACGGCCAATTAAAGGTAAACCATCTTCTTTAAGAAACTGCTCAGCTAAGCGAATACCACGAGATGTGCCTGGTAGCATTTCTATATAACCTTTTTTAGCTAACGCTTTTAAATGCTCTTCTGCCGCATTGGCTGATTTAAAACCAAAAAAACTAGCAATTTCCGCACGTGTCGGCGGCATTCCTGTGTCGTTAATGGTATCTTTAATAAGATCAAAAACTTGTTGTTGTCGATTAGTTAACGGTTTAAGTTCGTGTATAGCAACCATAAAAAATTCCTGTATATATTGACAGTTATACTGGTAGTATATACAGGAATTTTATAAAATCAATATTTAGGTTATGACGATAGACTTAGCTATTTATTCTTTGAATGCCACTTATTTACCGAAAACTGTCATTAATTCCAGTTAACACGCGGCTACCGGGACAAAGAACGTCTTGATCTCACGCTATATGCGGTACTAAATTGCGCTTTTGATGACCATTAGCAACTGCCAGCATGATATTTTTAGGACCAAAATCAGCTCATTTACACATTCCCCTCCATTATTTTAGTCCGGAAAACATTAGTACTTATTCGAATTATTTACTGTACTTTTTATTATAATTCTTATTAGTTTAGCTTATAAAAATTAAAGTTTAATTAATACCTTGGTGCTAATAGATACCATAACTACAACAATAAATTTTGCTCTATTTTATAATATTCATCGGTAGCATTAATCAGTGAATTTGCCGTTAATTTTGGGACACCATAAACCATAGTACTCACATTAAATTGTGCTTTAATATGGCTTAGCAGCATATCAAAATCGCCATCACCAGAAAGCAGTACTATGGTGTCAATATCTTGCCTTGCCGCGGCCGTCATTATGTCAATAGTAATGCCTACATCCCAATCGCCTTTGGCCGAGCCATCACTACGTTGAATAAAAGGTTTCAATTTCACCTGAAAACCAATGTGTTTTAGTGCTTTTTGAAATTTATGCTGTTGATCATCACTGCGCGCAATAGCATAAGCTGTCGCTTGTACAATATCACCCTTAGCAAGTAATTCTTGCCATAATAATCGATAATTAAATTGGCGTTGATAGACATCTCGTGTGGTGTAATAAATATTTTGTACATCAACAAAAATGGCAATTTTTTGCAATACAGTTTCCTTAAGTCTATAAAACAACATTATTATTGTTTTTATACTTGTTAGTCTGAAATGATGACGTTAAAATAGTTGACAATATAATAACAAATCAAGAGTGTAGGAATAAAGTATGTCTTTTGAGGATAACTATCAAGTAACTTCTAAATTCAGCGAGCATACCCATGACTTCCTCTCTAGTCATTTAATTGCCCCAACACCCGTAAATTATTCGGTAATCTATCTTTATATTAGCAATGAAAACGAAATGTTATCGGCCGCTATAGATAAAAAGCTGCAACAGGGCAAATTAATGACCGCAGATTTTATCGCTGATTTATTCAAACGCTATGTATCCTTTGCTCAACAAATTGAAAATACTGTATTAGCTCCTTTTGAACAAACGCTAAGTGAAACCTTAAAACAAATCAGTAAACAAGTGAGTAACGAAGACAAAGCGGTAAATAATTTACAAAAGTTAGATAAGATTTTAGCTAAGTCAAAAAATAATGGTGCTATGGAAAGCATTGTTAGCTATCTTTTTAACACTATAAATAGCACCAAAGCTCAACATGAAGCACTGTCTCAAAAATTAACCACTACACAACAAGAGATTAATCAACTAAAAGACAAACTTGCCTCTTCAAGAGAAGAAGCGTTAGTTGACTCGTTAACAGGTTTGCTAAATCGTCGAGGCTGCGATGAAAAATTACAAGATTTAGATCACGCCGATACTCATTCCTCTTTAGCTATTGATATTGATCACTTTAAAAAGGTTAATGACACCTTTGGCCACTTTATTGGCGACAAAGTTATTCAGCGCATAGCAAAAACAATTAAAACCCATATTGGCGAGCAAGATCTTGCCGTACGTTTTGGCGGTGAAGAGTTTGTGGTGGTAATGACTAACACCCCTATTGCTGAGGCAAGAAAAATTGCTGAAGAAATTCGTTTATCTATTTCTAAAATGAAGTTAAAACAAAGAGAGACCAACACTTATTTACCGCCTATTTCAGTATCTATTGGTATCGCTCAAAATGATAATATTTCAGATTGGACCACCTTGTTTGAACAAGCAGACCATGCACTATACCAAGCTAAAAACTCAGGACGAAATTGCTGTATTTGTGCCTAATAAAAATATGTCCGTTGTAGGTGCTTCGCTTTGGCGCCCTGAAACCTGCATCTTGAATGGTAACGGGTATAAATGTTAAACTCCTCTTTTTGAGCTAACCAACAATTAATTTTAGCGATGATAATGTCTATATTGCGTTCTTTTTTTTATTTATTATTAAAACTCCCTTTACGTTTATTGGTTCGTAGTAAAATAGTGCAAGATGCCGATACTTCTGTAGAAACACAAGCTCGTCCTGTTTTTTACGTAGTAAGCCATCAATCAGCCAGTGATTTATTAACGCTTCAAACGGCCTGTAAGCAACAACAACTGCCTGATCCACTTAGCAAAATCAAAATAAACGGTAAACTATTTGACCGTATTTTATGTTTAGAAAAACCCAAATTAGTGTTTTCGTGCTTTAAAACAAAAAATACTACCGCACTACATCAAGGCTTAGAAATTCTTAATCAGCACGATATTGATAAAGAACTTGATGCGCAATTAATACCAGTAAACCTTATCTGGGGTAGAATACCCACCCAAGAAAAAAACAATGCTAATGTTGCCTCACTACTGGCAGAGCAAGCTACTCCTACTTGGCTACAAAAATTATTTATTGTCCTTTTTCTAGGTCGCGATAACTTAGTACGATACAGCCAAGCACTCTCGTTGAGAGAAATGTCTGACAATCACGGTAACGATGAAGCAACAGCACATAAATTACTTCGCGTTGCCCGTTTTCATTTTCATCGACAAAATATTGCCGCAAAAGGTCCACGCCTTATTCATCGCCAACAAATGTTCACGGCTTTATTTGCCAACCCGTCGGTAATGCGCATAATCAAAGACGAAGCTAAAAGCAAAAACCTCAGTACTGCACAAGTAAAAAAACAAGCACAAAACATGATGGAAGAAATCGCTGGCGATTACAGCGTTTCATTAGTCCGCTTAGGTGAACGCATTTTACGCTGGTTGTGGGGTCGCCTGTATAGCGACATAAAAGTGAACAATTCTCAAGTATTACGTGAACTCGCTCAAGACGGACATGAAATTATTTACGTGCCCTGTCATCGCAGCCACATGGATTATTTATTGCTTTCTTATGTCATTTTGCAAGAAGGTTTAGTTATGCCGCGTATTGCCGCTGGCATTAATTTAAACTTTTGGCCTGCTGGACCAATATTTCGAAAAGGTGGTGCTTTTTTCATTCGTCGTAGTTTTGCTGGTAACCGTTTATATTCAACAATTTTCCGTGAGTACTTAGGCTTGTTGTTTGAACGTGGTTACTCTGTAAAATATTACACCGAAGGTGGCCGTAGCCGTACCGGGCGATTATTAAATCCGAAAACGGGCATGCTAGCCATGACCATTCAAAGTTTACTTCGTGGTATTGACCGCCCGTTAACCTTAGTACCTGTGTATATAGGTTACGAACATGTTATGGAAGTTGGCACCTACCATAAAGAGCTTAGTGGCAGTGAAAAGAAAAAAGAATCTATCTTTGGTGTACTAAAAGCGATTAAAAATTTACGTAATTATGGTAATGGTTATGTGAATTTTGGCGAGCCCATCAATATTAATGATTATTTGAATAAACAGGTACCTGAATGGAAATCAGCGATTAACCCTATCAACCCGCAAAAACCTAACTGGTTAACGCCAACGGCTAACGAGTTGGCAAATAAATTAATGACCCGTATCAATCAATGTGCGGCGCTCAATGGCGTAGCATTAGTTGCGCTTATTTTACATGCCTGTGAAAACAAAGCGCTTGCTAAAGCTGATTTAGAAAAGCAATTAGATTTCGCGCTAAACATGCAACGCCAAGCCCCTTTTAGCGAACAACTGACAATACCACAAGAAAATGGCAGTGAATTACTAGCCCATGTTATTTCGCTGAATAAAGTTACCATATCAACAGATAGCTTTGGAACTATCATCTCACTCAATGACTCTGCCAGCTTAGAGATGCGCTACTACCGCAACAATATTTTACACACCTACAGTCTAATTTCGTTAGTGTGTAAGTTATTAGCTGACAATAGTAAAATAGCTCAAACGCAGTTAATCGAGCAAACGGTGTGCTTACTCGCTACTTTAAAAGACGACCTATTTTTGTGGCAAACACCCGCGCAAATGACTAAACAAGTTGCACAAGTTTTAGCCTTTTTAGAGAAATCAGGCATGGCTCAACAAAGTGAGGCTAAATGTTGGTCATTAACCAATAACACCGAGCAACTCAGTCATATTTATCTTATGGCTGAATGTATTGGTGAAAGCTTACAAAGGCTTGCCATTATAACCTCATTGGCAACACGCTTAGCGCCAATCACTAGGCGAGATTTAGAACAAAAAGTTGTCGCTATCGCCAAGCGATTATCGGTGTTAAATAATATAACCGCCCCTGAATTTATTGATAAAAAAGCACAAGCGACCTTAATTAACACTATGCGAGAGCAAGGTTATATTGAACTTAATGACGATGGTTTACTGATAACAACTAACACAATGAAACAGCTTAAAACCTCAGTAACCAACCTAGTAGCCATTGAAGTATTGCAAAGTATTGCTCGCTCGTAGCCGTTTTAATGGTAATAGCTCGGCAATAAGTTGATAAGACATCGCAATGCGATTATTGTCAGCTTACTGCTTTGCCCTAATACTTATCTTGTTAATGCCGCCAACTCGATAGTAACTTGTTCAACACCCTGTTTAGCAAACCTTTTACTCAATTCCGCTTTTTTACTACTTAATAATGAAATGCCTTCCACTACCATATCAAAAACTTTCCACTGACCGGTTTTTTTATTTTGTCGCATTTTAAACACTACATTTATAGTCGGTTTATTAACATCAATAATTTGGGTTTTTACTGCAACAATTTTTTTACCTTTGGAGGCTTTTTCTGGTTCGAATATCACTTGCTGGTTTTTATACTGCATTAAAGCATGAGCATAAGTTCTCGCTAAGTTATGGCGCATTGAGCTAACAAATTTCGCCCGTTGTTCTTTGGTAGTTTTGCGTAAATACTTGCCCAAAATACGGTACGAGGCATACCGATAATCAATTGATGGCATCAACTCTTCTTCTACAATTACTTGCATAAGCTGTGGAAATTTTTTAATTTCTTGCTGATTAGCAGCAATGCGGCTAAAGAGTTTGTTACCAATATTTTCCAGCACCTTATAAGGTGACGGCTGAGTTGTTTCACTCTCAACCGCTGATACTGGTAACGCTAAAATGACTAATGCCAATAGCAATGAAGTAGTTAATTTTACTAAAACTAGCATGTTAATAGTTCCCTATTTATTAATATTATTTTCTCACCGAAAATAAACCGACCGCTCGGTATATACAATAAAGCTAGAATAGCACCGACCGTTCGGTTTGTAACTACTTTATCTATAAGTAAAGGGCTTATCTAAGATCTATTAGCACTAAGCAGAAGCGGCTATTTAATAAATTTATTTTTTTAACGAACGAATATACAAGCAAAGTTCTGAAATAACCTGTTGATATAACACTTTATTACGTGAACTTTTACTTAAGCTTGTGGAGCCATGAAAAGTAGCCACAATAAAATAAGCCACTTGAGTAAATTTTAATTCTGGACGTAAATCGCCTTTAACTCGCGCTAGTGCCGTTACAATTAATGCATTCAACTTTTCCTGCATCGATAGTATGCGTAAGCGAAAACCTTCATCAACATTGGCCATTTCTTCACAGAGGTTATTCAAAGGACAGCCACAAACAACTTCACTACTGTTCATTTGATTACACATAGAAGTAAAAAATTGGCATAAGCCTTCAATGGGATCGTCTTGGCTTAATGCTGGCTGCCATGTATCAAGAAGCAGAGGCACAAAGCTTTCTTCAAAAACGGCATAGCCTAATTCAATTTTATTAGAGAAATGATAATACAAAGCGCCTTTAGAAATACCACAGCGATTAAGAATAGTTGATAAACTAGTCGCCTGAAAACCATGTTGATGAATTTCATCAGCCGCTACGGCAAGAATTTTTTGGCGGGTTTGTTCAGCGTCACTCATGATTACTACTCTTTGGCTTTTCTTTGATTTTATCTGTGCCTATCAATGATAACCGACCACTCGGTATGTTACAAGGTAGTCATTTAAATCAACCTTACACATATGATTATTCCAATATAGAACTAGACCGTTTCTAATGAAACTGGATCGGCTTTAGGCCTAAGTAAAGGGCCGAAAGTCATGTCTGCTACTCGTTGAGTTCTAAGCATACAAAAAGTGCTACCCCTAGAAATTAACAAGAACATAGCATCAAATTGCATTGATAACATGGATAAATTAATGAAAAAAAGTCTGAACTCATGCTAAGAAGAAAACAGTGCCTGGTTAGCTATTTTTTAATTTAGGATAATGAACTTGTTGTGCCGTATTATCCTTCTTTGTCACAGAGCAAGAAGCCTTATACCAAGTGAAGTAATGAATTGATCACTTAGCGAGAATTAAAAGGCTTAGAGGCACAGGTTCATAGTTCCAGACTGAACCTAAATACCTACATCCATGTAAGCAAGGCATTGATTGAAGAATAATGGTTATAAAATCAATAACGCAGCATAAAACGTTTCTAAACCAGCCCTATGGGGATGACTGAAACTCGCATCTTGAAGTGGCTTGGGTATATATACTCCGTACACAGGTCTAAATTAACACGTCATTTTTTGATGACTAACTGTAATAAAAAGAATACGCACGTTTTATGACGATAAAATGACACTAAAAGGACATTTTGATGACAAGCCCCTAGCCTAAGCTAACATCTTACACACCGACACTTACGAAGTCCGTGTGCAGCCACTTTATATACTTTTTGACGTGGGCACTAAAGTTCTTGAGCGAGATATTTGCCTCGATGAGATTGTTCAACGACATTTTGTTTAATTTTTGTTGAGGATGTTTTTGGGTTATAACTGACTTGAATGATTTTACCACCTTTAGCGTGCAGATAAGCCTCCACATCAAGATTATGCTGTTTATCCCCCCAGTCTTCGCCAATAACAAAAATATCAGGTTTTAATTCTTTGCAGGCGGATACATAGTCAAGTTTGTGGTATGGTCGAACAATATCAACACATCGTAAGGCTTTTAGCATTTCCATGCGCTGTTCAAGGGGAATAACTGGCACATTAGGCTTATAAGAATTCACTACTTCATCAGAAGCCACACCAACCGCGACGGTATCGCCCAGTGTCTTACAATATTCTAACAAGGCAAGATGGCCCACATGCAATAAATCAAACGTACCTACTGTATACACCAACATTTTATTTTTAATTCCTAGTTCAGAGTAATATTCCTGTTATTATAACATTTCTTTATAAGCTATTTACTAAAAAATACTATTTAGTAAATTTAATATCACCTATGGATTAAAAATGACCCCCGATACCTCAGCACCTCAAGAATTACAGCCAACCATTCTCTCTTATGTTAAAGATCTCCCTAATATTTGTTCACTGGCAGGATTAGCTTGTACAATATTGGCAATTTACTACAGTGTGTTAGGCGTTTATTCTGCAGCAATGATTGGCATGGTTTGGGCGGTAGCTTTTGATTGGGCCGACGGACTTATTGCCCGTAGAATGAAAGGGAGAACAGGTACTGACAGTGCCTTTGGTGGACAACTTGATGTACTCATAGACATAGTAAGTTATGGTGTTACCCCTGCTATTTTGCTGTTGAGTTACGGTAAATTTGAGCCGGTATTTTTACTTGGCGCATTTTTGATGGTTGCCGCTAGTGCCATACGGTTAAGCTATTTTAGTACTTTCGGTCTTGCTGGAGGTAAAAAATATACCGGTCTCGCACTTGATAACAACAGTTTAATACTTGTTTTGGTCTTTTTATTGGAAGGAACTTTGAGCCATGATGGATTTACTATTCTTCTCTATGCTAGCGGAGTAACGCTCGCCGCGTTGAATGTATCACAAATAAAAACACCAAAACTTTCAGGAAGTTCAAGAAATGTCTTTATTCTTGCAGCCTACACAGTGACAATAACAGTTATTTATGGTTGGAAACTGCTCTAGTCGTTTTGCTAAAGAAATAAGATTATTTGAGCACCTATTTATTACTGAAGTATTAGATAGGTAGCTCATTAGTTAAGCTGAATTATAAACCGTACTTTGTACAAATTAGCGTTAATATGCGACCGAATGCTTTCGCCTGTTAGCCGTCCATCCATATCAGATTGGCTGTGAGCCTTTATATAAGTTTAGTGTTTGTTTTTCCTGCTCGGTTAAGTAGCTTGTTCACCCTGTTGGTTTTTACTCTCAAGCGCTGATATTCCTTTGCTAAGGTAGTTGACAAGCCATTCATTAACAATTCTTCTGCTAATATTGAACATTCAGGCTATTTCAGCTCTATTCTTACCTAACTTAAAATGTGAAACAGCGAGTAATCTGGTCTCATTCGATGAACTTTTACTTTATTAGAAAGCGCTTTTAATTCTAGTGGGCTATGTATATTCAATATCAATTAGTTGTTAGTTAGCAAATAAATGACATTAGATCACATCTTTATACTAATTGGTATGAGATGACTTTTTCTTGCTTAAATGAGTCAATTCATTACTTCAATTGGTATTAGTTGTGCTTCTGAGAACATTGACTACAATCACTTTATTAATGACTACCCAAAAGACAAAATAATGAAAATACATATAACGATACTATTGGCGCTGGCATTCAGTGCTTGCGATAGCAAGCTTATTCAATCCAATGGCCTCGATAAAAATATGTCTACGTCATTGGTTGTTGAAGGTATATCCATACCTTGGGCAATAGTGCAGCTGCCTAGTAGCGAAATCCTGATCAGCGAACGAAAGGGAGAATTACGGGTGATAAAAAATGGTCGTTTATTGTCTCAACGCATCAGCGGATTACCGAAAATTCATAGCAATGGTCAAGGGGGTTTACTTGATCTGGCACTTCATCCTGACTTTTCTAACAATCAATGGCTCTATTTTACTTATGCCAGTAAAGACGGCAGCAACTCAGGTAAAAGCTCAGGCAGTAATACCGCATTAATGCGAGCCACTTTGGACATTGCAAACTTAGCGCTAACCAATAAAAAGTTGTTATATAAAGCTCAACCTAATTCCAAAAAGGGTCAACACTACGGTAGTCGTATTGTATTTGACGATAAAGGCTTTGTCTTTTTCTCCGTAGGGGACAGAGGCCAACGTGATGTGAACCCTCAAGATATTAGCAAAGATGGCGGGAAAATATACCGACTACATGATGATGGTAGAGTACCTTCAGATAATCCATTTTTAGATCAGCATGGCGTTAAATCCGCTGTATATTCTTATGGTCATCGTAACCCACAAGGAATGAGTATTGATCCCCGCACCAATAATATTTGGTCGCATGAACATGGCCCTCGCGGTGGTGACGAAGTTAATGTGATTAAAAAAGGGCTAAACTATGGCTGGCCAGTGATCAGTTACGGTATCAATTACAATGGCACTACGCTCACCGATAAAACAAAAAAAATCGGCATGGTTCAACCAGCACTTTATTGGCTACCTTCAATAGCACCGTCCGACATGATTTATGTTTCAAGTGATAAATATCCGACATTCGAGGGTAAATTTTTAGTGGGCTCAATGAAATTCGGCTATTTAGTGTTATTGACCATTGCAGGCGAGCAAGTGGTTAGCCAAGAGAAAGTATTTAAAGATATTGGTCGTGTGCGAAGCTTACTACAGGGGCAAGACGGCTATATTTATGTAGGTATCGATGGGGTCGGTATTAAAAGACTTATACCAGAATAATGATTTAGGATTTAAGTGATATCACTGGCTACTTTTCAATTAATATCATTGAAAAGTAGCCAGTCTAGCGGTTTGAATATATCGCCAGTATTTATAAATGCTTTAAGAGAAAATCAAATATTCAGGGAAGAACACTACCAACATTAATACTATAATTTGTATAATAATAAATGGTATTACACCTTTATAAATAGTGGTGGTTTTAAATGATTTTGGCGCAACACCTTTTAAATAGAACAAACTAAAACCAAAGGGTGGTGTTAAGAAGGAGGTTTGTAAGTTCATTGAGATTAAAATAGCAAACCACACTAGATCAATATTAAGCGCCATAGCGACTGGGGTTAAAATTGGCACCACCAAGAAAGCAATTTCAATGAAATCAATAAAGAAACCCAAAATTAGAATAGCTAACATAGCCAACCCGATAAAGGTCCATTTATCCCCTGGCAATTCCATAAAGAAATCTTCAATTAAATATTCACTACCTGAGTAACTAAATACCATCGAAAATGCAGTAGCGCCGATTAATACCGCAAATACCATAGAGGTTACTTTTACCGTTTCTTTCGATACTTCATGCATTTTAGCAAAGGAAAAACCACCATAGAAAATTGATAAAATAACCGCACCTACAGCGCCAATAGCAGATGATTCTGTTGGTGTGGCAATACCGGTAAAAATGGAGCCTAGCACGGCCAAAATAAGTGTCAATGGCGGTACTATGTCTTTTAATGCTTGTACTAATAGTTCGCGCTTACTTTCAGTCACTACCATAGGTGGACAAAAATCGGGTCTTATTTTGCCTAAAATTACTATGTATAGCGTGTAGGCAACAATCAGCATCATACCGGGAATTATTGCAGCTCTAAATAAGTCACCAACAGGCACTCCCATTACATCGCCTAAAATAATGAGAATAATAGAAGGTGGAATAATTTGCCCTAAGGTACCAGACGCGCAAATAACCCCCGCGGCAGTTGGTTGATGATAGTTATTTTTCAACATCACTGGCAAAGAAATAACACCCATAGCAACAACACTAGCGCCAACAACACCGGTAGAAGCGGCTAATAAGGCACCAACAATGATAGTCGAAATAGCAACACCGCCGGGCATACCACCAAAGAGCTTAGCGGCAGACTCTAATAAACGCTCTGCTAAACCTGTTTTTTGTAGCACTATGCCCATAAAGATAAACATAGGGACAGCCATTAAAATGGTGTTTTCCATAATATTCATAATGCGATATGGCATAAATTCAAATAAGTCGACGCCTAGCGTTAACGCACCAACAATTAATGAGATACCGGCAAAAGTAAAAGCAACGGAATAACCGAGAAATAAACAAACTAAAGCAATGGCAAAAAGAATTAACCCAGTCATTAGTGCTCTCCCTCTTGCTTGGTGGTATTACTATCATTGCCAGTTAACGTTTGAATTTGGCTTAATACCACATAAATAATGGCTAAAACCAGAAAAAATGAGGATAAAGGGATCACCGAGCGCACTATCCAACGATGTGGCAAACCACCGGGATCACCACTGCCCTCGCCCATAGTGTATGCATCTAAGGTATAATCAATACCGTAGTAAAAAATTAGCAAGGTGATAGGTAAAGCAAAAATTAATGAACCAAAAATATTAATGAAAGCTTGCTTGCGCTTAGTCATGGCATCATAAAAAATATCAACACGAACATGTGCATCTTCTTTTAGCGTGTAAGCAATACCAAACATGAACATGGCAGCAAATAAGTGCCATTCAAGCTCTTGCATACCAATACTTACATCATTAAAAAAGTAGCGCATAACTACATCATAAAAAACATTGAGTATCATTAACACCATCAACAAACTGCAAAAATTACCAAGCATGTCGATAAATTTCCCAATTATTTTTAAACTAGTTTCCATTATTTTTCTCACAACATTTTTATGTCATTTATCTATTATAGTAACGATTCATGTTAAGCATAAAAAAAGCAGCTGCCGCACAATCAATAATGGCTGCTGCTTTTCATACATTGTAAAACTACTTAGGATCAGTAGTATCTAAGTAGGCGCGATCAGATAAATTAGTCCAAGCACGAACTTTTATTTGATACTCTTGAATTGACTTAAGAATTTCTGCTGTCATTGGATCTTTAGCGGCAAATTCTTTCAATAGTTCATCATTAGTTGCTTTCATTGCCGTCATTACTGACTGAGGGAAAGAACGCATTTTAATGTTAGGATAATCTTTATTCAAGGTCGCTAAATTTTTACCGCTTTCATGATAAGACTGGATATACATATCGTATGCAGCGACTCTCATCGCTGTGGTAAGAATTAACTGTAAATCTTTAGGTAGTTTGTTATACGCTTTTTCATTTACCATAAACTGTAATTCAGCACCCGGCTCATGCCAACCGGTGTAGTAATAAGGGGCTATTTTGTGAAAACCCATGCGTAAGTCTAACGATGGGCCAACCCACTCTAACGCATCAATAGTATTACGCTCTAAGGCGGTATAAAGCTCACCTGCAGGGATATTGGTAGGTTTAGCGCCTAATTTTGCCATTACTTCACCAGCAAAACCTGGAATACGCATTTTCAACCCTTTAAGGTCTTCAACACTGTTGATTTCTTTTTTGAACCAACCGCCCATTTGGTTACCGGTATTACCTCCTGGGAAGGATAAGATACCGTACTTATCATAAACCTTCTTCATTAACTCCATGCCGCCGCCATGATAGAACCATGCGTATTGCTCAGGCGCTGTCATACCAAAAGGTATAGTAGTAAAGAATAATGTGTTAAAGTTTTTACCTTTCCAATAATATGAAGCTGAATGCCCCATTTGATACTGGCCACTTTTCACAAAATCAAAAATACCTAGCGGTGATTTATGTTTATTAGATGAATCAACACGAATGAGTAAACGACCATTCGACATTTCTTTTACTGTTTTGGCTAAGTTTTTAGTCGCTTCACCAAAAATTGGAAAATTTGGCCCCCATGTTTCCGCCATTTTCCAGCGATATACTTTATCATCAGCCGCATTGGCTAATCCTGACAACCCTGATAATCCTAGCGACAAAACAAGTGCTAGTTTAATAAAAACAGATTTTTTCATCTTTCTTCCTTATATTTGAGCTTGTTGTTTTTTCTATTATTGTTTTCTACTAATACTAAAGACTTTTACAAATTACACCATACGTATTAACGCCGAAATTCACTAGGTATTTATACCTAGGTAGAAGGTAGGCTAGTGAAAAATGTAAAAATTTGTCATCATTCATAAGGTAACGTGTTTAGGTGCTTTACTCAATAATAACCTTACCACGAAGCCATTTGCCAACGTTGAACGCTTTTCTGATTAAGCTACATAGACGAATAAAATACTTATTTATAGGAATAATACCTTTATGAACCTGCCACTAAAGCTCTTATATATTGCTATATTTCAAGTAATTTTAACCTCGATAGCGGTATTTTTCTTTTTCAGTAGTGAGTATAGAGAGCTATCTAGCCAAAGTTTACATTCGGTTGAGAATTTTCTGTTAGAGCAAAAAAAACGTGAGCTGAAAAATTATACCGCGCTTGCTGTTTCATCCGTTGAACATATGTTTGCTGGCGAAAAAAAAATAGACCAACAAGCACAAGCTAACGCAGTAAGCCTACTTAACAACCTACTTTATAACGGAGATGATGGCTATTTTTTTGTTTATAGTAGCGATGGTGTCAATATAGCTCACCCCAAAGAACCCTTCAGAGAGGGCAAAAACTGGTGGAATTTAGAAAGTGATACTGGCGAAAAAATAGTACAAATTTTAATTGAAAATGCACAAACTGGCGGCGGATTCCACCGTTACAAATGGTCTAAGCCCTCTACGAACCAAGAAGTTGATAAAATGAGCTATTCGGTTTTCCTTGATGAATGGCAATGGATGCTTGGTACAGGGGTATATTTAGACGACGTTAATCAACAAGTTAGCCTGTTACAGCAAGAGATCGATCAGCATATTAGTAAAACTCAACAAATTGTATTAAGCGTCGCTTTAGGCTCTATTTTTATTCTATTTGTAGTTGGCTTAATTTTTACTTTGAGGCAGAAGCAGCGAAGTGACATAAAAATTAATGAGCTGGGACAAAGAATTATTAGTTTACAAGAAGAAGAGCGCCGTCATATTTCACGAGAATTACACGACGGTATAGTGCAAATGTTAGTATCGATAAAATACTCCATTGAGGCTACAGGCATCTTTTTATCACAATTAAACCAAGAAAAGCCTAAATCGCAACTGGCTGCTGAAAAGAACCTAAGTATTGCCATACAAGAAATTCGTCGCATATCCCACCACCTTCATCCGCGAATATTAGATGAATTAGGCTTATCTGCCGCTATGGATGCGTTATCCAGTGAATTTTCAGAATTAACTGGTATTAAAATGCAAGTAATTACCCCAAAGTTAAAAAAACTGTTACCTGACAATATCAGCACCACCTTGTATCGTGTAGTGCAAGAGTCACTCACCAACATTCAAAAACATGCCAAAGCCAGTAACGTGATTATTAAATTAGTAATCAATCAAGCTTGGTTAACCTTAACTATATGCGATAATGGCAAAGGTTTTGATACCAGTGTCAGTATAAAAAACCAAGAAAATCTTGACGAGTTTGGTATTGGGCTAAGAAATCTAGCTGAGCGGATTGAATATCACTCAGGTGTTTTTAAGGTAACATCAACAGCAAAAGGCACGAGAGTTACGGCAAAAATACCTAAAAGTTGCTTTGCCAACTATTTTAACCAAACTACCAGTGAGAAAAATAATGATTAAACCGCCAGAAAATCAACAAAAAATATCAGTACTATTAGTTGATGATCACCCTATGGTACAAGATGGTTTAAGCTCATGTTTATCTTATTATCCTGATATTGAGGTTATTGGCTCAGCTGAGGATGGCAAAGATGCACTGCAGAAAGCGCTAACATTAAAACCTGATGTTATTTTAATGGATATCAGCATGCCCAACATGAATGGTATTGATGCTACGGAAATAATTACTGAACAATTAACGGCTACCAAGGTACTAATATTTAGCATGCTTGACAGTGTCGAGTTCGTCAATAGAGCCATACAAGCAGGTGCGGCGGGATATATTTTAAAAGATACCACCTCAGAAGAAGTGTATTATGCGATTAAAACCGTTGCCTCAGGTAAAACCCATTTTAGCAGCTCTATTGCTAAAGCATTAATAGAAAACCCTTCAAGATTAACGCGAGAAAAGTTAACCACCCGTGAACAAGTTATATTATCCTACATTGCTCAGGGCCACTCTAGCAAAGAAGTAGCAAAAATTTTGAGTATTAGCTTTCGTACCGTAGAAGCACATCGTCGTAATATCAAAACTAAATTAAACATTGATACCTTCGCCGGTTTAGTTCGCTATGCGGTTAATCAAGGGTTAATTGAAAGCTAACACCAATATAAATAAACATGTGATCACTAACTTACTGGTCTTGGTATAATACCCATATCTGGTGTTACAAATATTCAATAAAAATACCGATAAAAATAATCATACCAACCCAGTGATTATGTAAAAATGCTTGAAAACACTTATCTCGCTCTCTATTAACAATCAATAATTGTTGGTAGCTAAATAAACCAGCACTGATCACTAAACTTAACTGGAATGGCCAACCAAAAGCTAGCATATCGCCCACCGTATATAACAAGCCCAATACTAATAACTGTAAAAAGCCGATAATCCGTTTATCATGCTCGCCAAATAAAATAGCAGTCGATTTTACGCCTATTGCTATATCATCTTCCCTATCAACCATAGCGTACATGGTATCGTAAGCAACGGTCCACAATAAATTTGCCACAAATAATAACCAAGCAATGAGTGGTATTTCACCCATTATTTCAGCAAAGGCCATGATCATGCCCCAACTAAAAGCCGCCCCTAACACTACTTGTGGTAACTGAGTGTAACGCTTCATAAATGGATACGATGCCGCTAACACTAAAGCAACTACAGATAAATAAATAGTCGGCCAACTCAAGGTTAACACTAAACCCAAAGCACAACCGATCAATACACCAAACAAATTAACTGCTTGTTCTTTTGTCATTAAGCCCGAAACTAACGGCCTATTTTTAGTCCGTTCAACTTGACCATCTACCTTTATATCGGCGATATCATTTATGACACAGCCAGCACTACGCATAATAAAAACGCCTAAGCTAAAGACTATCAATAAATGAAAATTAGGCCAGCCATCACTGGCAATCCATAACGCCCAATAAGTTGGCCACAGCAATAAATAAGTACCTATAGGTTTATCCATGCGGGTGATTAATTTAATGGCTAACCATTTTTTTTGCAGCTTATTAACCATGAGCAACTCTTGGCTTAGTGACTGAGCGGGCAATTGTTTGATAGGCAAAAGCACCGGGAAGAAAAACTTCGGCAACCATTAAGGGCTTATTTTCTAGCATAAAAATAGAACGCCGTCCCCACAGTGTATGAGTAATATTAAACTGTAAATCATCTGCTAATTTACCGACTGAGCTAGTTAAATCAAACTCGGCTATTTCAATAGTTTTTCGCTCAAGCGATGAGTTATTAAATAATACCTGCCCAAGTGATTGTGTTCCTAAATTAGCTAATGCTTGTTCCGCACCGGTTAAACTAGCGGTAGGCAATAAACTACGGGCAAATACTTGTGGTTTATCATCACAATAAAGCAACACTTCGCGCACAAGCACTGGCTCTCCAGCAGGAATATCGGCAACTGCTTCATGTACTTGGCAGGGTTCAATTTTTTGACCCAACAACTCCACTCGAAATTGATGACAGTGCGTTTTTAAGCGCGCGGTGAGTGAGTCAGGATCAAGTAACCAAGATTGTAAATGCTCAGGCAGTGTACATGCATCTGAACGTTGCCAATGGCTTGATAAAGTAACGGGGAAAAGTAACTGCAAGTTCATAGCGTACTATCGAATATCAATTGGGAAAATATCATGAGTATAATAACAGGCTTTAATGAAAAAAAGCATGTTCAGCTTAACCGGTAATAAAAATAATTAAAAATTATTCAGGCAAAAAGAAAAAATCGGGGTATGATAAAGCCAACGTGTTATAAATTCGTTTTTCTGTCTTTATTTACCTCTATCATCTTCATTGTATCTGAATTGAGGAGCTCAGGATTAATGCCGAATACTCCGTATAAGAAACCTACGGAATGATGAGCTTGCCAGAGTAAGGTAAATAGTTATGTTTTCTTTTGATGATAATAAGTTACTAATGATCAAATATTTAATAGTTTTATCTTGCTTTCTTACTTCACTAGCCATCAAGGCTAGCGATTATGCTTATTTCGGTTTTGAGCCAGATATAATCACAAATTATGTCGCCGTAAAGAAAAAAATGGGTTACGTGCGTCTCACAGTCGAATTAATGGTTGAAAGTGATAATTTAGAAATAGTTGAACATCACTCGCCATTACTACGTGATGCCATTATTGATATCATTGGTAGACAAACAGAAGCGAAAGTAAAATCAATTAAAGGCCGCTCTGAAATTAAATTCCTCTGTGAAGAACAAGTAAAAAAGTTACTAACGAAAGAAACTGGCCAGCCTTTGATCAAAAAATTATTATTCACTCAGTGGTTAGATAATTAGCCAGAGAAAAAGCACCAAGTTGCCAACCCCCTACAATCCAATAAGTTGTCTTGGTAACTATTAACTCGCTACTCATCATCTATACCCGTTCCACTTGAAGATGCTACGAATTACGAGATAGCTTCACACTAAACACGGCCAACAAACACCCTGAAATAAGGCCGAGTAAATGTGCTGTATTCGCTATATTTACTGGCAATACATCAACAAAACCTAACAACAACCAAAACAATAAAAAGCCAATAATAGGTTTAGATAAAGACAAACCTTTTTCTGGTGCCAAATAGCCATACCACCAAACAAACCCAACTAAAGCATATACAACACCTGATAAGCCACCAAAATTCGCGCCTGAGACAAAGAACTGCCCTAAGTTTGAAAAAATCGCCGAAATTAACAATAAATTAATCAGTGTGCCTTTACCTAAAACCTTTTCAATACTGCCACCTAATTGCCACCACCACATAGTATTAAAAACAATATGTAACCAAGAGAAGTGAAAAAAAACGGGGCCTAATATACGCCAAGGCTCAGCAAGAAAACCATCAATAGAAAGACGAGGATAGAACTGTAATTGATTAAATATTGACTGCCCCCAGCCGAGATTACTGCCGATAAACACCAACCAACATAAAGCAAAAACGAGCAGCGTTGTGATGCCAGCATGAGCAAAAAAGTTTTCTTTAAAGCTTGCTAATAATGTTAGGTCATTGCTATTAATAGCAACCGTTTCACCGTGCTGCCAAGCCGCTTGTTGATATTTTTTATCAAAAGGCGTTTTGATAAAAATATCAAATTCAGCTTTAGCCTGAGAAATTTTGTCAGGTTGACAATAAACCATATGAGTTTGTTTTGTTTCACTAACCACTTTAGCAGCAATACCTAAAGTTGCTAAATAATTGGCAAAAAGTAGCGCTATATTATGCTGCTCAAGCTGAACTAATGGTTGTAAATTGTCATGCTTATCCATTAGCGAGAAATATTATCCGGATATTGTAATTGCCATTGAGTAAAACCACCATCAAGCGAATAAACTTGGGTGAAATCTTGGCTAACCAAAAACTGCGCTGCTTGCTGACTAGAATGCCCATGATAACAACACACCACTACAGGAGCATCAGGATCGGCATCACGTAAAAAGTCAGCCAAACTCTCATTGGTTAAATTAAGTGCATCAGTAATGCGACCATTAGCAAATGAAGCCTCATCACGAATATCAACTACCACATGTGTTTTATCGTTAAGCACCTGTGCTAATTCTTCAACTTGCATATGCATAAAACGTTCTTCATTAGACGCGCTATTGTCAGACATTGTTGTCTACTCCCAATTTAAAATTACTTTTCCTGATTGCCCTGAACGCATGACATCAAAACCTTGTTGAAAATCATCAATATTATACTGATGGGTAATAATTGGCGATAAGTCTAAACCCGATTGAATAAGGCTAGCCATTTTATACCAAGTTTCAAACATTTCACGGCCATAAATACCCTTGATCGTTAGGCCTTTAAAAATGACATGACTCCAATCAATTGCCATTGCTTCACTAGGAATACCTAGCATAGCGATTTTACCACCATTATTCATATTGTCTAACATAGTTGTAAATGCGATTGGTACACCTGACATTTCTAAACCGACATCAAACCCTTCGGTCATGCCCAGTTCAGCCATCACCTCAGTTAAGTTTTCTTTGGCAACATTAACCGCACGAGTGACTCCCATCTTCCTAGCCAAATTAAGGCGATATTCATTGATATCGGTAATGACGACATGACGCGCACCCACATGTCTCGCTACCGCTGCCGCCATAATACCAATAGGACCAGCGCCGGTAATTAATACATCTTCACCCACTAAATCAAACGACAAAGCAGTATGTACCGCATTGCCAAAGGGGTCAAAAATAGCGGCTAAGTCATCAGAAATTTCATCGGGTAATTTAAAGGCATTATATGCCGGAATAACTAAATATTCGGCAAAAGAGCCCGCTCTATTGACACCAACACCAACGGTATTACGACATAAGTGCGTACGACCACCACGGCAATTTCGACAATGGCCACAAGTAATATGACCTTCACCTGACACCCTGTCGCCTATTGAAAACCCTTTGACTTCTTGACCAATACCAACCACTTTACCTGCATATTCATGCCCGACAACCATAGGCACAGGGATCGTTTTTTTTGACCACTCATCCCAGTTATAAATATGAATATCGGTGCCACAAATGGCAGTTTTTTTAATTTTAATTAATAAATCATTATGACCCACTTTAGGTCGCTCGGTGCGCGTTAACCAAATACCTGGCTCAGCTTTTAATTTTGATAAAGATTTCATAATATTTTCACTGGCCTTAGCTAATCACTTTCATTTCTTTGCCGATACGAATAAAAGCGGCAATAGCTTGTTCAAGTTGCGCTTTCGTATGTGCCGCTGAAATTTGCGTACGAATTCTCGCTTGCCCTTTTGGCACTACAGGAAAAGAAAAACCAATAACATAAATGCCTTCAGCTAAAAGCCTATCGGCCATCTCACTCGCTATTTTGGCATCACCTAACATCACCGGAACAATAGCATGATCAGCACCAGCACAAGTAAAGCCTGCCGCTTCCATTTTATCACGGAAATACGCCGTATTCTCTTTTAAGGTTTTCCGTAATTCGCCACCGTCAGCTAATAATTTAAGCACGGTAATTGACGCATTAACAATCGCTGGCGCTAACGAATTAGAGAATAAATACGGACGTGAACGTTGGCGTAACCATTCAACCACTTCTTTTTTCGCTGAAGTATAGCCACCTGATGCACCACCCATGGCTTTACCTAAGGTGCCCGTTAAAATGTCAACACGACCCATGACATCACAAAACTCATGACTACCACGGCCTTGCTCGCCAACAAAACCAACCGCATGCGAGTCATCAACCATCACCATCGCCTGGTATTTATCGGCTAAATCACAAACACCTTTAAGGTTGGCAATAACACCATCCATTGAAAACACACCATCGGTGGCAATTAACTTAAAACGCGCTCCTGCCTCATCAGCAGCAATGAGGCTTTGCTCTAAGGCCGCCATATCATTATTAGCATAACGAAAACGTTTAGCTTTACATAAGCGCACACCATCAATAATAGACGCATGGTTTAAAGTATCGCTAATAATAGCGTCTTCGCTGGTTAATAACGTTTCAAATAAACCGCCATTAGCGTCAAAACAAGAAGAATATAAAATAGTGTCTTCCATCCCTAAAAATTTACTTAGGCCTTGCTCTAACGTTTTATGAAGATCTTGCGTACCACAAATAAAGCGCACTGATGCCATACCAAAACCATGCTCATCTAAGCCTGTTTTTGCTGCGGCAATCAGTTCAGGATGATTCGCCAAACCTAAATAATTATTAGCACAAAAATTAATGACTTGCTCACCGGTATTTACCGCTATTTCAGGTTGTTGCGCAGTAGTGATCACTCGCTCAGCTTTATACAAGCCTTCGGCTTTAACTTGGGTTATTTGTGCTTGAATATTTTGATAAAAATTTTCTGTTTTATTGTCTGACATAAGAAGCCCTACTTTAGTAAATCTACAAATAGTAATATTCACTATTGTACGCGTTACATTTAATACTCACAGCCGACACCCAAAGATAATTTATCTAGCAAGTAACTTTCCGTACCATTAGATTTACTCTATGGTTAAAATTCACTTACTAACATTCAAATCAAGCCAGTGAGCAATGTCATTAATTAACTGTTTTTCACGGGCAATCAAATGGTAATTATAACGCTCCCCTTTGAATATTTGCAGTTTCGATTTTTTTGAACCATTCCAAGAAAATAATTCGTGCGCCACTTGATAGCTGTCGGCATGATGAGATGAGGTAATAAAATAACTAGGAATATCAACTAAATTCTTATAACGTTCTTTATCGGCATAAGTCATTTTTGGTGTGATCATCACCATAGCATGCAACAAGATCTTCTCTGCTAAGGCAACCCCATAAGCTGAACTGCAACCGCTTGTTATAATGGCTATACCTTGGTTTTTATCAACCTTGCTACGTAAAAATTGATAAGCGGCGATCAAATCATCTTGCCAATAAGTAGTTAGCAATGCCATTTCACTTTGATAACCGACAATATCGGTGGCATTATTTTTAATTATCTCTCGTGAAAATGCTGATGATACACTCCCCCCATAACCACGAAGATCAAGTACTAGTGTGTGTAAGCCTTGCTGAAAAAGACCATTAGCGAGCCAGCTATAGCGGCTACGATCACTTTTACAATCATGCAAGACGATCACGCCACCCGATCTTTTTTCACCCGCATAATAGTCCGCAGCTAATAAAAAATCATCATCGGCTCTTGCTTTGAATTTAACTTGTTGAGCATTACTTATTGGAGCTATTTCTTTTTCATAACCGTATGCATTTACTGATAAAAAAAACATTAACGACACCATTAACACCACCAAAAGTGAGAAGTGATATTTTATTTTTTGTAGGCTAGGCATATTCATGAGTATTAATAGGTATTTAATCAAAGTTAGGTATAATCTATCATAAACTAACTATAGAACAATTTATGCTTGCGCTACTCATTTACCGTATAATATTACTGTTACTGTTGCCGATTATATTATTGGCATTATTATTTCGCTCGCTCAGTAACCGGCAATACCGCCAACGCTTCAGTGAACGCTTAGGCTTTATTCCAAAGTCATATCAAAAAAATGGCATTATTGTACATGCAGCTAGTGTCGGTGAAGTTATTGCGCTAACCCCTGTTATTGAACAATTATTACAAACTTATCCTGAGCTACCAATAACCATAACCACCTTTACGCCAACAGGATCAGCGCAAGTAAAAAAACGCTTCTCATCACGAGTACAACATAGTTATTTACCATTAGACATCCTCCCCTGTACACAGCTTTTTTTAACACGATTACAGCCAAAACTGATGATTTTTATGGAAACTGAACTGTGGCCAAACCTAATTAATCAATGTGCTAAAAAAAAGATAAAACTTTTATTAATCAATGGCAGATTATCTACTAAGTCAATGATAAATTATGCGAAAATAAGCCCATTGATTACACCTACACTCAATAATTTTGATAAAATATTATGCCAAAGCCAAGATAACCTAAGCAATTTTCTTCAACTAGGTGCCCACAATGAACGCTGCCTTGTATCTGGCAATATTAAGTTTGATATTAGTATCAATGCTACTATCTTAGAAAAAAAAACGCAGTTAACGACGTTATTACCTACACACCGACAACGTTGGTTAGTCGCAAGCACACACCAAGGGGATGAAGAGATTGCGTTAACGGCATTCAAAGAAATTAAAGCCCTATTCCCAACGCTACTTTTAGTGCTAGTGCCTAGACACCCTGAGCGTTTTAATTCAGTAGAAAAACTTTGCCTTAGTCATGATTTTACCCTGGTTAAGCGCAGTAAAAACACCCCGGTAGAGTCACAAGACATCTGGCTACTTGATACGCTAGGCGAACTAATGGCTGCTTACTCTTTAGCCGACATAGTCACCATGGGCGGCAGTTTTAGCCATATTGGTGGACACAACCCATTAGAGCCGGCCTTGTTTAAAAAACCGATTGTCGTTGGTAGTGATATGAGTAATTTCACTGAGATATTGCAACAGTTAAAGCAACTTCAAGGCATAGTGCAACTACCAACGAATCAAACAAGTACCGGGCAATCATCGCAACTGGCCAAAGCCATTATTAAGTTACTACAAGATAAACCCCAAGCTGAGTTGTTAGGTAAGCAAGCCCATCAAGTTGTGATAAATAATCAGGGCGCAAGTGCACGAACATTGTCACATGTACAGGAGCTATTGGCATGAGTAATGGCGCACAGATAAAAATTCATCAACAAGATAAACTCTACTGTCTTTACGATAGCAATGAGCTTAATTCATTTGTGCCTGACATGCTCGATGTAAGCTATTGGCAAAAAGAAAATGCGATTACTGGCTCAGCTCAGGGACGTGGTACCACTTGGTTTGTTAAACACACTGACAAAAAAAGTAAACAAGTAGAGCACTGGGTATTACGCCATTATTATCGGGGCGGTTTAATTGGTAAAATAATCAATGACAGTTATTGGTTTACGTCACAAGCAAACACTCGGGCAGCCCGTGAATTTTCGTTGCTTGAACATATGCAAAAACTAGCACTACCTGCGCCAAAACCCATTGCTTTTCGGGTTATTCGCCATGGTTTGTTTTACCGCGCTGATTTACTAAGTAGCCGTATTGTACATGCTGAAGATTTAGTCGCACTGTTATCAAAGCAGCCATTAACGGCAGCTTTGTGGAAAAAAATAGGCGTAACAATTAAGCACTTTCATGATAATAATATTTATCACCATGATTTAAACGCTCATAATATTTTGATAGATAAAAATGACCAGGTGTTTTTAATCGATTTTGATCGCGGAGCAGTCAGAAAAAATAACCAAGCGAGCTGGCAACAAGCCAATTTAGCAAGATTACAACGCTCTTTTTTAAAAGAACTCAACAAACTGCCTACATTTCATTGGCAGCATGATAATTGGCAGCTACTGCTGGAAGGTTACCTTAGCCATTAAATATAAACTACTTAGACAGGCTTTTATGCCGCATCTAATGCATCCTGATAACGTTGTTGATACATATCTCGTGCTTTAAGTAATTCTGGCAAGGCAATATCTGTAGTATATGGGCGTAAAATAACTAATATTTTCAATACCCCTTGATAAAACACTGAGTCATTAATTTCATTGACAATATTTTGTGTTTGATAAAAACTCAGCCAAAAGGTATTGATAAGACGTAAAATACTGACCATATCGACCAACTCTTCATCCTCAAAATCTATAATATTTTCAGTACGAAGCGATATCAGTAACTGGCTAACCCGCTCAGCGATAGCATGCTGAACTTCTACATATTTTTCACGAAGGCTTGGACTTTTATCAAGTAATACCGGCAAGTTGCTATAAAAGAAGCGAAATTTCATCGTCATTTGAAATACCGCATCCATGTATAAAATAATAGTATCAAGCGGCTTAATTTTATTGCTTACTTGTGGAAAGGTATCAAGCAGTAGATTACTCGCATACTCTTCGTATATAGACAAAATAATGTCCTCTTTATTACGAAAATGATAATACAAATTACCAGGGCTGATACTTAAATGCGCTGCGATATGATTCGTGGTAACATTTCGCTCTCCTTGCTCATTAAACAATGCAATACTCGCCTGAATTATTTTATCACGGGTCTTCATATTTTTACTTCTTTCCGTTGAGGGCTATATCCAAGTAAACTCGGCATAAAAATTAATCAATTATAAGTTTGCTATCATACTACCAAAATTCATTAAATTTAAAGTGTTTTGAGTAAATACTTTAACATTAATTGAATTTTTTTAAATGTCTCTCTTGTCAAAAACTTACCTAAACGATTACAATAGCAAAAAGAATAACAAGAGCCCCAGAGGTTAGTACATAAACTTATGAATATAAGAGCAATTTATCCCGGTACGTTTGATCCTGTCACTAATGGACACTCTGACTTAATAATTAGAGCTAGTCGCTTGTTTAGCGAAGTTATTATTGGCGTAGCTTCAAACCCAAGTAAAAAACCTCGCTTCTCCCTTGAAGAAAGAGTCAAAATGATTAAACAAATCACCACAGGATTAGACAATGTCTCTGTCGTAGGTTTTAGTGGTTTACTCGTGGATTTTGCTAAAAATAATCAAGCTAAAGTGCTGATACGTGGTTTACGCGCAGTCTCTGATTTTGAATATGAATTTCAATTAGCGAATATGAACCGACGGTTATCACCTGACTTAGAAAGTGTTTTTCTAACGCCTGCTGAAGGTAATTCTTTTATTTCATCAACCTTAGTAAAAGAAGTCTCTTTACATAATGGCGATGTCAGTCAATTTGTTCACCCTATAATTAAAGCAGCACTTGAACAAAAGCCAAGCTGAGTTATACCAATTGAAGTAATGAATTGACTCATTCATTACTTCAATTGGCATTAATTAGTTTTTCTGACAATTAGGACAATACACTGAACTACGGTTTGATTGTCTAATTTCTAACAGAGTCTCTTTGCAGGTCAAGCAAGCTTTACCTGCTCGACCATACACAAGAAGTGATTGGGCAAAGTATCCGGGTCGACCATCTACTTGAGTGAAATCTTTCAAGGTGGTGCCGCCTTGTGCAATCGCAGCACTTAATACTTGTTTAATAATATCGGTTAATTTATTAAAACGTCGTTCACTAATATCCCTTGCTTTTGCTGTTGGTAGTATGCCCGCTTGAAACAAAGCTTCATTGGCATAGATGTTTCCCACTCCAACCACAATCTGGTTATTCATTAAAAAAGTTTTTATTGGTACTTTTCTATTTTTTGCTTTACTGAATAAATAGCCATGCGAAAAATCATCACTTAACGGCTCTGGGCCTAGCTTACTTAATAATCCTTGCTCATCTTGATGCTCGGCAAGCCAAAGTACGGCACCAAAACGACGGGGATCATTCAAACGCAGCGCTGTACCATTGACAAAAATCAACTCAAAATGATCATGTTTAGCAACCGGTGTACTTTCGTCAATCACTCGAATAGTACCAGACATGCCTAAATGTAAAAGCAAAGTACCTGTAGAAAAACGTAACAATAAATACTTAGCCCGACGATCTACCGCTATCACGCTTTGACCAACAATACTCTGTACTTCCTCAGGAATAGGCCAACGTAACCGAGCATTACGCACAATAACTTTACTTACTTTATTGTCAATAACATGGGGACTGATGCCTAAACGACATACTTCTACTTCGGGTAATTCAGGCATAATAGTATCTATTTATTGATTGGGGATTAGTTGATGAGCGACTGCTTTAGGTAAAGCTAACCATAACTTATTTTGTAAGTTTAACACCAATAATTGATCAACGAGAGGATACACCATATAAGCTAACTCATGCTTTTGTGTCGCGGTGTTGATTAATACCTCAATACCACTTAGCCCTTCAATGAGAATGTCATCAGCTTGCACTAAGCCACTACTTTGCTGCCATGCTAACATCAGTTGCTCTATTTGTTGATTACTTAAATCAACTAATAATCCTTGGCTGGTCATTTTCCATGCTCTACCAACACGTTCAAATGTTAATTGACGCTTGCCATCGAAGTTGATAACTAAGGTTAAAATGACACTATGCTCAGGTAAAAGATGCTTTTCACTGTCGCTACCTTTTTCAGGAAATAAACGATCATTGGTAGCACTGATTAACAAAATAATAATCATTACCGAAAATATAATGATATTATTCCAGCCTGTACGAGATAGTTTCATAGTTATTCACTAACCAAAGTTAATGCCACTATCATACTGAAATTAGGAGCCTAATCACAGTACATTGAAGTGATTTTTAATTGGGTAATATTACCCTTAATATCAGTGATAGAAACTATCGCATGTTCATCCAAAGTCCATTTTTGTTGTAATAAGGCTTTATCTTGCGCTGCTTGGGTTAAGAATAAACTGTGGAAGCTTCTGGCCACACACCGCTTTCATCTTGAGCCTTGATAGGTAAGTTATTCATTTCGCCTGTACGGCTATATTGTATAAGTTGCGTGGTAATGAACTATAGAACACTAGACAAGCGCCGACTCAACAATAAAGCAATAGCCAATGCGACAATAGCTAAACCAAAGCCTATTAATAAACTACGATTTCGAACCCTAGCTATTTCAGTAAGTAACGCTTGCTGATCCATTAAAATGAAGAGTTGAATAACATCACCGCCGTCCTCTGATAGTAAATTTATCGCACGATAATGTCCTTTTACACGCGATGAAAATTGACCAGCACCAATGATTGCTCAAGCATTACGCATACATGAAACGAGTGTTGTTCGATATATAGATGATTATCTCACAAGCGAAAAATTAACGATAAATAGTAGTGCCTCCGACAGTTATCTATCACATATCAGAATTGAATAAATGGTTGCATCAGCATAATTTAGCGGTAGCAGATGGGCTAACTGGCTTTGGAACGGGTATAGTAATGGAAACTATTATTCCAGTATCTGCACTTTTTATCTTATAAGCGCTTTAGTGGCCATGTTGCACAGTCACTTATTTTCACTATCGAGCAGATTAATCTAGATCTTAAAAAAGTGCTCTTGATACACTTTTAGCTCGGCAATAGACTCACGAATATCATCTAAGGCTAAATGCGCACCGGTTTTAACAACTTTATCTAACACCTCTGGTTTCCATCTACGAGCAAGTTCTTTTACCGTGCTAACATCTAAATTACGATAGTGAAAACAGTCTTCAAAGTCAGGCATGTATTTATTAATAAAACGCCTATCCTGCCCTATGCTATTACCACACATAGGTGATTTACCCTTTGGCACATATTGCTCAACAAACTTTATCGTTTGTGCTGTCGCCTCTGCTAGGCTCTCTTTACTATCTCGACAACGTTGCGTTAAACCTGATTTACCATGATGTTCAATGCACCAGTCGCTCATATTATCGAGTACTTTGTCCGATTGACTAATAGCAAATACCGGACCTTGTGCTAAAATATTTAACTGACTGTCGGTAATAATGGTAGCAATTTCTAATATCACATCTATCTCAGGATCTAGCCCTGTCATTTCTAAATCAAGCCAAATTAAATTGGTGTCGCTACATGTCATAAGTGTCCCTTGTACCAAGTTTATTAAGTTTTAGTCTTGGTATTATAAATTGCACAAGCAATAGATAGTAATTATAAGTATAATAACTGACAAATAACTAGGATTAAATAAAATGATCAATCTTATCTGGTCACAACAATAGAAATGGCTAAAAAAAAACTGACCCAGGGTCAACAGCGTCGTATTAAAGCGAACCATGACAAAAAATTACGTGTCAAAGTAGATAAAGTACAATGGCAAGATGATGATTTAGGCATGGCGCAAAATGGCATCGTAATCAGTCGCTTTGGTCAACACGCTGATGTTGAAGGCGCTGATGGTATAATTTACCGCTGTAACTTACGTCGCTCTATTCGTTCATTAGTTTGTGGCGACAAAGTACTGTGGCGCTTAGGTAAAGCAACGCAGCACAGTATTAGAGGTATTATTGAGGCAGTGCACGAACGTGATTCAGTACTAAGTCGTCCTGATGTATACGATGGTGTAAAACCCATTGCTGCTAATATCAGCCAAATATTGATAGTTTCTTCATTATTACCGGCTTTTAATAGTGACATTATCGACCGCTACTTAGTTGCTGCGGAGCAAACTGGTATTACGCCTGTTATCGTATTAAATAAAACCGATTTGCTTAACGAGCTGAGCCAAGCAGAACAAGATAATATTGAGCGACAATTACAAATTTATCGCGCTATAGGCTACCAAGTGCTTTATGCCAGCAGCACCACAAATACTGGTATTAACGAAATAAAAACCAAGCTAAATCAACATACTAGTATTTTTGTTGGTCAATCTGGTGTTGGTAAATCAACCTTAGTAAATGCCTTAATGCCTGAGCTAGGCGTAGTCACTAAAGAAGTATCACAAAATTCTGGTTTAGGACAGCATACAACCACCGTTGCTAGGTTGTATCATTTTGACGATGGCGGTGATTTAATTGACTCTCCCGGCATTCGAGAATTTGGTTTATGGCACTTAACACCTGAACAAGTTTTTAATGGTTTTATCGAGTTTGAAGAATTTATCGGCCTTTGTAAATTTAGAGACTGCAAACACATCAACGATCCTGGTTGTGCATTAATCGGCGCTAATGAACAGCAAATTAATCCTAAACGGCTAGCAAGTTTTCAACGAATTATAGCCAGCTTAGGCGAAAACAAATTAACTTCACGATTTAATGACTAATCGATTTATAAATTAAAGGAAAGAAAGTGTCTTCAGAAAACTTATCTTCAAACTCATTATCCACAAAAAATACAATCGGTGACAAAATTAAAATAGCATTGCAATATGCGATGCCAAAGCATGCAATTTCACGTTTAGTCGGTAAACTGGCTGCGGCGAAAATGGGTTGGCTAACCACTAAATTAATTGATATTTTTATCAACGCCTATGGTATTAACATGAGCGAGGCTAAACTTAAAAAGGCCAGTAATTTTGAAACTTTTAACGACTTTTTTACCCGAGAATTAGAAAGCGGTGCACGTACAATTGATCCCGATAGCGATTCGTTATGCTATCCAGTAGATGGCGCAATTTCACAACAAGGTGATATTGTTGAAGGTAAGCTTATTCAAGCAAAAGGCTTTAATTACAGCCTAACGTCTTTATTAGGTGGCGATGCTAGAACTGCCGCGCCTTTTCAAAAAGGTAAATTTTCTTGTATATATTTAGCGCCAAAAGATTATCATAGAATTCATATGCCAATGGCAGCAACGTTACGTGAAATGATTTATGTACCCGGAGAGTTATTTTCAGTGAACCCGTTAACGGCTAATAATGTTCCTAATTTATTTTCCCGTAACGAACGCGTAGTAACCATTTTTGATACCGAACACGGCGCATTAGCCATGGTGCTTGTGGGTGCTACCATTGTTGCTAGTATTGAAACCACCTGGGCTGGCACTATTACCCCGCCAGCAGGCAGTGATATTTTCAGATGGCAATATCCGGCGAAGGGAGTTGATGCGATCACTTTTGAAAAAGGTGATGAGATGGGTCGATTTAAATTAGGCTCTACCGTGGTGAGCACATTTGCACCTAATATGGTTGACTTTGCCCCTGAAGCTGGCCCAGAAACCGTTACTCGTTTAGGTGAGTTATATGCAAACCTAATACCTACCGAGAATGAAAAATAAAAAGTTGCTCATTAATTCAACACAGGATAGGATGAGTATATAATGATTACGACTACATTCGTAATTTCAAACTTTTTTACTATAAAATTAAACTATTAACATTCCATTAAAGGACAAAAAAACATGGCGCGCGATAAATCAGCAGTAAAGCCAACAGAAGCTGAGTTAACTTTACTCAATATTCTTTGGCAGATGGGTCCAGCTACCGTTAGACAAATACATGATACTGTTAGTACCACACAAAAAACTGGTTACACTACTGTTTTAAAAATATTACAAATAATGCATGAAAAAGCACTTGTTATTCGCGACGAAAGTAATCGTGCTCATGTCTACGCCGCAGCAAATAGTGAGACCCACACTCAATCATCTTTGATTAAAGATTTAATCAGTAAAGCGTTTGGTGGCTCAACATCAAAATTAGTTATGCGTGCTATTGATGTGTCAACTTCTGCTGAAGAAATTGATGATATCCGTCAATTACTTAATTCTTTAGAAAAATAGTTTTTAAATAATTAATGTTAACACTTTTATCGACTAACCCATTTTTAACCAGTTTATCGCTGACTTTATTGCACTTTCTGTGGCAAGGGTTGTTGGTGGCTGCGGTATTAAAGTCAGCATTACTTATTTTCAACAATAATAAACCGCAATTTCGCTATGCTTTGTCAGCTTTGGCAATGTCAGCTAACCTGTTATTACCGATAATTACTTTTGCTATTATCTATCAAACTGAAAGTTCATTCGTTAATACAATCGCTAATTCATTCGCGTTAAGTGAGTTCATCCAAGAATTAAAACAACCAGATGCCTTTTTTAGCTATAACAAATTAATCGCATTACTGCCTTCATTATTACCTTATATTGCCATTTTTTGGCTAGCAACAATCACCTTACTGGCAGGAAAGTTACTATTAGAAATTTATAATGTTAATAACTTACCACAACAAAATGCTGTGGCACCGAGTCAAAAGCTACAAACTAGATTTAATCAATTAGCAAAACAAATTCAATTAACCATCGCTCCTCGGTTATTAATATCATTAAAAGTTGATGTGCCCATGGCGATTGGTTGGCTTAAGCCTGTAGTGTTATTGCCTGCTAGCATGGTAAGCGGCTTAAGTATGCCACAATTAGAAATGCTTCTCCTGCATGAACTAGCCCATATTCGTCGTCATGACTACTTAGTTAACTTTTTTCAAACGCTAATAGAAATTTTATTATTTTTCCATCCGGCTGTGCACTGGGTATCTAAGCAAATGCGTAATGAACGTGAATATTGCAGCGATGATATTGCCGTGCAACATTGTGGCGATGCTATTGCTTATGCTCATACCTTAGCTGATACTGCGTCTTTATGTACTAAAGCACATCATCACACAATTCCAGATCTAGCAATGGCTGCATCTGGTGGTGACTTAAAGCAACGCGTGATTCGTTTAGTCGATCATCATTGCGCCCCAAAAAATAACATCAGTAAATGGTTTGCTAGTTTAACTATCGTCTTTTCAGTATTACTATTATCAAGCAAGCAGCTATTGACCATGCCATTACTCGACATTTGGTATAATGAAAAACCATGGCAGCATTCAAATAAGACGACGCAAACACAAAACAATAGTAGCAAGATAAACAATATATTACCAAGCAGCTCTATGACCCAACAGTTGTTGACACCCCAAGTAAGTCAATCAAATATAGCAGATACTATTGACTTAAAAACACCAATGAAATTCCAAGATACTTTAACCAAAAAGCCACCAGCTGCAGGACAAATCCTAACAACTGTTATAGAAGAGCCATTAATTATCCAGTTTGAAGACTTACCCTTAACGGCAAGTCAATCTAGTCACCTCAATCAAGAACTAAGTACTGCTCAAACCTCAATGGTTGAGCAAGCGTTTGAACGGACAAATTATAATAGCAATTCATCATTATTAGCTAACCCATACCAGCTAGAAATTGCAACCTTAGCAACGTCCCCTTTGGCTAAAACAACTAAAGCTAAACAAATTAACGCTGTAAATAAAAGCCAACACACTACGCTGTTAACTGATTCACCGAAGATCGAAAGCAAGAAAAACTACTTGCCTTACCTCGACCAGCCTTACATCGAGAAGAAAACCAATATCAATACAAAATTTGTTACTCATATTTCAAGGCCAAAAGAAGAATGGTTACAACCTATTGCCATAACAAACAAGTTAATTACACCCATCACTCCTGTATGGCATAGCGCAGAACAAGTAAAATCAGTAGATCCTATTTACCCTAGTGTGGCAAAACGTAAAGGAATTGAAATAGAAGTAAAAGTAAACTTTACCATTGATATTGATGGTCAGATAAAAAACATCAAATTTGCTCAACACAACAAAGTAAATTACTTCAAAAACTCAATACGAACAGCAATTAAAAAATGGCGTTTTTTACCTGCTAAAGTTGATGAAAAACCAGTAGAAAGCCAAATGGCTAAATTGTTTTCTTTTAGCTTGCATAGTTAAAAGTATTTCATTTATACCTGTTTTCTTCAATTAAATTCTTACTTAGCACCTGCTAATTTCAGCTGAACACTGTTGTTTAAGTATAGCTACCTACAATATTATCCACACACCTTGTTAGCATTTTTTTGATGACGTTTAGTAATTTTCAACCATTTTAATTGTTGCTCTGCCGTTAAAACATTAAAAATAGCATGTTTATTTTTTGCTCTAATTAACGCTACTTGGGAAAAAACAGCTTGGTATGTATCATGTAGAGTACTATATTCCTGTTCATTAAAGCTTGCTCTTTGCAGTAATTTTTTCTCTGCAATTTTAAATTCCTCCATCGACGCTCGTAAAGATTTATGTTG
This sequence comes from Colwellia sp., assembly GCA_013215465.1. GTDB lineage: Bacteria > Pseudomonadota > Gammaproteobacteria > Enterobacterales > Alteromonadaceae > Colwellia. The sequence goes on from JABSOW010000003.1 coordinate 34,005, forward strand.
TTCTTTGGCTTGTTTTCTTATTGCCTTTATTTGTACTTGTTGTTGCTCGCTCAATGATAATGCTTTAGCCATTCGCTTCATCTTATGTTTATTTCCTTGATGCTCTATTGGAGCATTAGAAGCAATGCCATGGTCTGAGGCATTCACACTAGCAACACTGGCAAAGGCTATAACGATACAAACCGCTACTATTGAAAAAATAGTGTTCATTGGTTTAATCATATTCATAATTTTCTCCAAAAAGTAATTTTGATATACCACGTTAAATAACTGTTGCTCAGTATAGATAAGCCAGTGCTAAGATATGTAAAGTCAGTGTAAAGATTGAGTAAAGGTTGCAAGGATGCATCACAAGACGCTAATTAATAAGATAAGATGGTTATACTCGTACCAATCAAGGGGCATATTTCAGAGTGCACTTATAATGGTATCGAGAATATGTAAACCAATGTGGAGTTTCACTTGAATAAAAAACAAATATTACTCATTGATGACGATCATGAATTAGCTGAGCTATTAGTCGATTACTTATCCCAACAAGACTTTATTGTGCACTGTTGTTTTGATGGTCAATCAGGTCTAGAGCAAGCATATAAAAACAAATTCGATCTTATTTTACTTGATGTGATGATGCCTAAACTCAATGGTTTTGAAGTATTAAAAGCACTTGGCAGTGAATATAAAACCCCTATTCTGATGCTGACAGCGAAAGGGGATAATAATGACAAGGTACGGGGTTTAGAACTAGGTGCTGACGATTACCTAGCTAAGCCTTTTCACCACCAAGAGTTATTAGCCCGAATACACGCAATTTTACGTCGTATTAATATTGTAACTCAACAAAACCAACAGGCTTTGCACAGTGAAAATATAATATTATCGGTTAATAACATTGAACTTAACCATGGAACAAGAACCGTTACCTGCCATACTAACACTATCTCATTAACGGGTACTGAATACCAAATATTAACGATACTAATGGAACATCACGGGCAGATAATAGCCAAGGAAATACTTTCGAAACAAGTACTAAGTCGAAAGTTAATGCCGTTCGATCGCAGTATTGATGTCCACGTTAGTAATATCCGCCGTAAATTCGAGCCTTTTAGTACCATTGAAAAAATCAAAACAGTACGTGGCGCTGGTTATTTATTTCTAACTGGTGAAAGCAGCTAAATGTTTAGTAAAAAACATACCAAAATAAAAATATTATTTTCTTCATTTAGCATCAAGTTATTTATGTGGTTTTGGCTTATCGCGATCACGTCTATTTTTACTACCCGCTTTATCTCTCAACAATTATCAAGCGATGCATACAACAAAGTAGTTAGCCAAACTCCACAACATGATGAACTTCGCCAACTCCACAATACTGCGAGAAGAATAGGTCGAAGTGAAATAAAAAATATTGATGAATTACGACAAATAAAGAATCAACGATTTACCAAAGTCCCCTTTAACATGTGGTTTAAAAGTATTGATAATAATTCAACTGCTACTAGTCTTTTTTTATTACCGCCAAAGCATCAACAAGCACTCACACGTTATCTTAATGAACGGATATTTGACCAAACCATTACCAGTGTTTTTTCTCATACCCGTTTGGTTGGCCCCGTTTTAATAAAAATTAATAAACAAAACTATCAATTATTCATCTCTCGAAAACAACATAAACGTAATTTTGGCCAACTAGTACAAGAGCTTCCTTCTTGGGCTCGCGTTGCTATTCCCGTTTTTATTAGTTTTATACTTTGCTTATTATTAGCGCGATCTTTCAGCAAACCAATTGCTATCATAAAAAAAGCGGCCACTGAGTTAGGTAAAGGCAATTTAGCCACTCGTGTTAAAGGCATAACACAGCGTAATGATGAACTCGGACAACTCGCTAACAGTTTTAATCAAATGGCCGAGCAGTTGCAACAAAACCAAAGTGCACAACAGCGTTTACTTGGTGATGTTTCCCATGAACTGCGCTCTCCAATGACGCGCTTACAAATGGCACTGGGCTTAGCCCAGCAAGAGTCTACGACCAAATCAGCTCGCGAAAATTATTTACAGCGCTGCCAATTAGAAATAGACCGTTTAAATCAAATGATTGAAGAGGCATTAGTTCTATCACGCTTAGAAAACACCCTGCAAAAAATCGAAAAAAAGCACCTTGATTTTACCGATTTAATACAAAATATCATTTACGAAGAGCAGTTTGTTGCCAATGAAAAATTAATAACAATTACACTCGCTTCACCGGAGAAAATTAAGCTATTCGGTGATCAAAATTTACTGGTTAGCGCCATCAGTAATGTATTAACTAATGCGGTAAAATATAGTCCGCAACACAGTACTGTGAAAGTATCTTTATCGGTTGATAAACAACTTGTTAACTTAGTTATTTGTGATAACGGCATAGGTGTTCCACCGCAATCTTTACCACAATTATTCACCCCCTTTTATCGAGTAAACCTTGCCAGAGATCGAAAATCCGGAGGTACGGGTTTAGGATTGGCTATCGCCAAGCAAGCCATTATTGCTCATCAAGGTAATATTTTTGCCAAAAACAATGCAACAAAGGGATTATCTGTTACCATTCAGCTTCCTTTATGAACAAAAATCACCAATATGAACGCCTCTTCTGCTGTTAAAAAATCACCTATTTATTTCAGTAAAGCTGTAAAAATAATTGCTACGCTATTTATTGGCCTCTATCTTGTTATTTGGGCCGCTTCTTCACCACTTAGTAAATATTTTATTATTCCCATACTAGCTGAACAAGGGCTGACGCTATCGCCTGACACTAGTATTCGCTATAACCCTTTTATCAGTCAGCTGACTGTTAGCGATTTGACACTCTATCTTAATAAAGAAGAAAAAGTACTTTCAATAAATGAATTAACCATTCGCTTAACATTATTCCGTTTACTCTTTGATAAAATAGTGATTAGTAAATTTCAATTAGATAACGCATACCTAAAAATTAATAAAACAGCAACGCAGCTTATTATTGCCGGCATTGATCTAAACAAAGAAAATTCTAATGAAACCCCTAATAAAAACCAACAAGAGGTCAACGACACTGAGCCTAAGTCATTCGATTATCAACTCATCTTACCAAAATTAGACTTTAGCCAAATTAACATTGATATAGAAAATAACAATAAACCCCATCAGGTTGTTATCAACAAGTTGTTAATCACGCAAGTAAAAGCAAATGAACAGTCTCAACAAGCGAAGGTAAATCTACAAAGCATTATTGACGGTACTAAACTTACATTAGCAGCCAATGCCAGTTTTGAACAAGGACAAGGAGAGGTTACTACTCAGCTAGCATTAATTGATTACCCTATCACTAAACTACAACGCTACGTGGAAGACCTATCTGAACTTAGTGGTTCTTTTTCATTAGTTAGTGAACAATCAATATCAATCACAACAGGGCAAATTAAACTGCATGTAAATAAAGCAGAAATAACTAATAAAAATCTTGTGGTCGGTTACCAAGAGCAATCTTTTACGTTAGAAAAATTACAACAGAACATTAGTGACTTAAAGTTAACGTTACATCAAGGTGAACTAACTGAACTAAGCGGCCAAGGACAGCTCACGCTAAATAAAGCCAGTATTCACCATCAAAAACCCAGTCAAAAGCTCGCTTACTTTGAACAATTAGCCTTAAACGATATTAGCTTTCACTTCACCGACAGCGCGGAAATAAAAATCGCTGAATTTGTTATTGATGATATTTTTGCTTCCAAAAATGAAGACCTAGACTTACCACCTTTAGTGCAATTAAAGCGGTTTAGCATCAGTGATCTGATCATAAGTGAGCGCCACTTAGCCGTGAATAAAATACTACTTGATAGCCTACAAAGTGACATAATTTTAAACAAAGAAAAAGCCATATCAAATTTAGTAACACTGCCCATCACCAAAGCAGAGCAAAAAGAGAATATCGAGGTGGTAGAAGACGTTGATCAAGAGATAAAGACTACAACAGCCGACTTTATTATTTCACTAAATGAGTTTTCATTAATTCATGATAATCAAATATCATTTTTAGATAACAGTGTCGAACCCGCCTATAAACGTATATTATTTATCGATAAATTAACTCTCGGCACGCTTAGTAACGCTCAAGATAAAAAGGACAAACAAACACCATTTGAGTTAATTGGCCGCAGTAATAAATACGCCCATTTTAATTTTAAAGGCTTCACTCAACCATTTTCACAACAGCCAATACATCACCTTAACGGCTTTTTGAAAGAATTATCCTTACCTGCCGTTTCTACTTATATGAAGCAAGCCATGCAATTAGAATTAAAAAATGGTCAACTCAATACCGATATTAATGTCACGCTTAAAGGCGAACAATTGGATGGCAATGTCGTTATATTATTGCAAGGGTTAGAAACTGCCATCGCTGATAGCGATGAAGCGGGCGCATTAATCGATCAGGGTGCTCTGCCCTTAAATTTTGCCTTAGGTATGTTAAAAGATAGTCATGGTAATGTAGAGCTTGATGTACCATTGTCCGGCTCCACTTCCGACCCACAATTTGGTATGAGTAGTATTGTTGCCTTAATCACTCAAAAAGCCATTTGGATGGCAACACAAGACTACTTATTAAAAACCTTTGTTCCCTACGCCAATATTGTTTCTGTTGCCATGACTGTAGGTGAATTTGCGCTAAAATTACGCTTTGACGATTTACCTTATCAGGCGAAACAAATAGCGATAAATGAACAGCAACACGCTTATTTACAAGCCTTCATCGCTTTAATGCAAGACAAAAAAGACACACGAGTGAATATTTGCGCGATTAGTACTCCTGCCGATATTAGCCTTACAGCAGGTAGTAAAGTAACCGATAAAAGTAAGATAAAACAACTTAAAGAACTTGCCGAACAACGTGAAGAGCTATTCAAAGAATATATCATCAAACATGGCAATATTGCTTCATCAAGGTTATTGTTATGTTCACCGAAAATAGATAGTAGTGAAGATGCAAAACCACGCATTGAGCTGTCTGTTTAGTTGATCATAAGCAGTTAATACCAATTGAAATAATGACTTGAACATTCATTATTTCATTTGCTATAAAGAGTATTTATTGTGAAGAAAATGGATCAACAAGATAACTTTATCTACCTTACTTTTGCATTAATACTCTTATTATTAGGCACCGCACTAGCACAGCAATTTTTTGGTCATTCGGTACAACGGCTAATGCAATCAACCACAGTGATCACCTTGTTAGTGGCTGTTTGGGGTGTCAAATCTAAGCACTTTATTTTAAGAAAAACCTTTATTTTTCCTTTGGCTATTTTAACCATTTCCATGGCATCTAATTGGCTTGATAGTGCCGGGTTTGATCAGTTTCACCTACTACTCTTACTGAGCTATTTTATTTCTACCGCTTTTAAAACTGCTAAACAGGTTTTATTTACTGGTGAAATCGATGGCAATAAAATACTCGGCGCTATTTGCTTATACTTATTATTAGGATTAATTTGGGCGGTAAGTTATACATTGTTGCAACTTGAATTTCCCAACTCATTTCAAGTAATGCATGAGCATCGCCAATGGTTTACTTTATTTCCTGAGTTTATCTATTTCTCTTTTGTTACTATGACCACCTTAGGTTTTGGTGATATTTCACCCACGTTACCGCTGGCACGATTTTTAGTCTACTTAGAAGCGATCATTGGACAATTTTACCTGGCTATTTTAGTGGCTAGCTTAGTAGGTTCGAGAATATCTAGGCTACCGCACAAGCCATAAAAAACCATTATATACGATGGCTTTTACCTACTCTTGGTAATATTATTGTCATATAACTGTAACACTAGTGTCATATCTACTTGTTAAGTTGCTCTCATTTATTAGGCTATTTATTTACAGAAAATGGAATTACTGTTGGATTAAACATGAAAACGTTAGCACGTGTAAGCAGCAAATTGATCATCTTATCGCTAGTTCCTTTACTCATATTCAGTGCCATAATTTTTGTCAGTATGAAAATAACGGTTGAGCGTTACCAGCACTCTCAACACACGCTTGAATTTAGATTAAGCCAAACTCAACGACTCAACTTAATTATCAGAACCTTTACCTCAGATATTATTGACACTGCTCATAAAGCCCGCAGTGGTATGGTATTGTGGCAAGATGCCCAAAAACAGGTAGACTTAGCAAAAAAAACAATTAACCAGCAATGGCAAGACTATAACGCTACTCACTTATCCAGCCAAGAAGTTAAGATAGTTAACAGCATGGCTCCTCTTTACCTAAATAGTGTCGAGGCCATGGACACTATTTCAGCCTTTATGGTTGAAGCATCTTCTTATAGTATGGGCAGTTTTGTTGACTTACGGATGTATGGGGCACTTGAACCCTTCCTCCTTAAATTAGATCAACTGGTGCTTTTGCAAAAAGAGTTAGCGCGTAAAGAAATAATTGTCAATGTACAATTAGCCTCGAAAAGCAACCAAACGCTATTTTTAGTAGTCAGTGGCATCGCTTTCGCTATATTGCTGTTAGGTTTATCAATATTTAGATCAATCAGTAAACCGCTAAAACACCTGCAACAAACAATAGTTAACGTCGAAAAGCAATCCAACTTAGCACTACGTGTTACCTTAAATAGCCAAGATGAATTTGGTGAAATTGCCGACAGCTTTAATACCATGATGGATAGAATCGTTGAGTTTATTGGTACAATTTCCAATATTGGCTCTTCGTTAGATAATGCCACCGAAAACACCTTAACTGCCTGTATAGAAGCCAAAAGCCAAGTAAGCTGTACTCAAGATGAGTTAGCTAATGCCACTGTTTCTATTGAACAAATGACCAGAGCAGTCGAAATAACTCAAGCACATACAGAAGAAACGATAACGGTCAGTAAAGGTGCCGACACACATGCTGCTAACAACGTTACCATCGTCAAAAAGTCAGCATTACAAATAAAACAGTTAGCCGAAGCAATTAACCATTCTGCTGATCAAATGCATGTTTTACGAGAACATGGCCAACAAATTAACTCGGTGTTAACGGTAATAAAAACCGTTGCAGATCAAACAAATTTACTTGCCTTAAATGCGGCAATAGAAGCAGCAAGAGCCGGCGAACAAGGCCGAGGATTTGCAGTAGTGGCCGATGAAGTACGTTCGTTAGCCCAACGTACTCAAGAATCAACCATAGAAATTGAAGCTGTCATCGCCAATATCAGAAAAGCGACCGATGAAGCCGCAGCACAAATGAGAAAAAATGCCTTATTTGCCGATGATGGCGCAGAAACAATTAAAACAACAGAAAAAACTCTGTCCGTTATTATGGCTTCATTTACCGATATCATCAGTAAAAATGAATTTATTAACCACAATCAAGGTGAGCAACTATTAGCAGTTAAAGATGTAAATAATATGATGACCCAGATTTTCTCCTTATCACAAAAAAGTAAAGACACTACCGAGCTAGTGCTTGGTAATGCCAAAGATGTCGAAAATCTAAGCCTGAAACTAAAGGCGGCATTAACGCAGTTTTGTTATTAATCATACCAAATGAAATAACTGCAAAAAATAGGAAAACCCTGATCTTGATCAAATAGCGGAATAATTTACTCAGCTAATATATTGTTATTGTTTTTTAATTTTTTTATTATTGGAGTATATTATGGGTTGTTGTGGCGGATGTGGTGGTGAAGACCAGCAAGATAAAAAAGAGCAAGAAGTTGAACAAACAACAGAAAATAAAGAAACTACTAACGAGGAATAAATTTATTTTCTCTACACTAGCAGTGACTTATATCAATTGAACCGTTACTGCTTTTATACCCTTTCATCCCATTAATATACGCTAATCATATATCACTTCTTCTTTACTGTCCTTTTAATGCTTGCTTATTGAGTATTGCTCAAGTTAGAATCGCTGTTGTTAAGTTGTCTCTATTTAAGAACACTTAACTCAATACTTGTCGGAGTGCCAAAGGCTGAGATCGCGAAAGCGGGATCCGTAAACCTGATCAGATTAATATCTGCGTAGGGAACAAGAAAGAGTATCAATAACCTGTTACTAACAATACCTAGTTAAATACTCTTTTTGCCCCAAGCTCCGCCTATTTTTATCTTTCTCTGACTTTTATGTTAAATAAAACAGAAAAACAAAAACAAGGTGCGACCATGACCAAGCAGCTAAAACCACAAACAAGACGTGAAAAACGTGAGGCAGCTGAAGCCTTTTTAAAAAACGTTTCAGATCAATCATTCCCTAACTCTAATAAAGTTTATGTGCAGGGTAAAATTCATAACATAAAAGTGGCTATGCGTGAAATCACCTTAACCGATACTCTGTTACCGGGCAGCCCTAAAGATAACCCTCAGTATGAAAAAAATGCCCCCTTATGTGTTTATGATACCTCGGGTTTCTACACTGATGACGATGTTGAAATTGACGTCCATAAAGGTATTCCTCGTTTACGTGAAAGCTGGATTGATAAACGTGGCGATGTAGAATTCTTAGAATCAAACAGCTCGATTTATGCCCAGCAACGCCTTGCTGATGAAGGTGTTGATCACATTCGCTTTGAACATTTGCCAAAAATGCGTGTAGCAAAAAAAGGCAAAAACGTTACCCAGATGCATTATGCTCGCCAAGGTATTATTACCCCAGAAATGGAATATATTGCTATTCGTGAAAACTTAAAACGTGAAGAAGTTAAAGACGAAATGTTGCTACAACAGCACAAAGGTGAGTCATTTGGTGCCAGTATTCCTGAGCAAATAACGCCAGAATTTGTTCGTGATGAAGTTGCCCGTGGTCGCGCGATTATCCCAGTAAATATCAACCATCCTGAATGTGAGCCAATGATCATTGGCCGTAACTTTTTAATTAAAGTGAACGCCAATATAGGCAACTCAGCAGTTACCTCAAGCATTGAAGAAGAAGTTGAGAAACTGGTTTGGTCAGCTAAATGGGGCGCCGATACGGTGATGGATTTATCAACCGGCCGTAATATTCACGAAACCCGTGAATGGATTATGCGTAACTCACCAGTGCCTATTGGCACAGTACCTATCTACCAAGCACTTGAAAAAGTAAATGGCGTAGCAGAAGACTTAACTTGGGAGATTTTTCGCGATACCTTAATTGAGCAAGCAGAGCAAGGCGTTGATTATTTTACTATTCACGCAGGAGTGTTGCTACGTTACGTACCCATGACCGCTAAGCGTGTTACTGGTATTGTCTCTCGTGGTGGCTCTATCATGGCAAAATGGTGTTTAGCACATCATAAAGAAAACTTCTTATATACCCACTTCGAAGATATTTGTGAAATATTAAAACAATACGATGTTTCATTTTCACTCGGTGATGGATTACGTCCAGGCTCAGTAGCCGATGCCAACGATGAAGCGCAATTTGCTGAATTACATACTTTAGGTGAGTTAACTAAAATTGCTTGGCAGCATGATGTACAAGTCATTATAGAAGGTCCAGGCCACGTACCGCTTCATATGATTAAAGAAAATATGGAAGAGCAAATCAAACATTGTGGCGAAGCACCTTTCTACACCTTAGGGCCTTTAACCACAGATATCGCCCCAGGTTATGATCATATTACTTCGGGTATCGGTGCCGCTAATATTGGTTGGTACGGCTGTGCCATGCTTTGTTATGTAACGCCAAAAGAACATTTAGGACTACCTAACAAAGAAGACGTAAAAGAAGGTTTGATGACTTATAAAATTGCTGCCCATGCTGGCGATTTAGCCAAAGGTCATCCAGGCGCACAAATCCGCGATAATGCTATGTCTAAAGCACGTTTTGAATTTCGTTGGTATGATCAATTCAACATTGGTTTAGACCCAGAAACAGCTCGCGCTTACCATGATGAAACCTTACCGCAAGAATCAGGTAAAGTGGCTCATTTTTGTTCCATGTGTGGTCCTAAGTTCTGTTCAATGAAAATATCACAAGAAGTTCGTGATTATGCTGCGGGTCTTGAAAAAGGTGAAATCAAGATAAAATTACTTGATGAGACCGTAATCCTCAGTTCAGAGCGTGAACGAGAACTCGCCATGCAACAAAAATCTGCTGAGTTTAAAGCCTCCGGTAGTGAAATTTACCAACCAGCTAAATAGTGCTATCGCCCCATTTTCTAGAAAATGGGGCTGTTAAAAATAGTTCCTCGACTCAAAGCGTTGAGCAGGATACTGATGGATACCATAAAATGAACATAGCTATTATTGGTGCCGGTTTAATCGGGCGATTATTGGCACTTGCTTTCTTGCGAGCAAAACACCATATTACCTTATTTGATAAAGATACTAAGTTGGCACATAACAGTGCCGCTTATGCTGCTGCGGGGTTGTTAACGCCGCTGGGCGAATCACTACATTGTCAGCCAAATATTGTAAAAATGGGCTTTGAATCATTACACTTATGGCCTAAGCTGTTAGCGAGTTTAGACGAACACACTATTTTTCAGCAAACCGGTGCCATTATGGTTAGCCATGAGCAAGACAAAGGTGATTACCAGCGGTTTGTTCGTCATTTGCACAATAATTATGCTGAACATGCGGTGCAGAACTTAAATCGTCAAGAATTAACCGCACTTGAACCTGAGTTAGGGCGTAGCTTTAATCAAGGTTTGTATTTACCCCAAGAAGGGCAAATAGGTAATCGGCGTTTATTAATCGCCTTACGTAAACAGCTTGAGCAAGAAGGTGGCAATAATAAGCTCAACTGGCTGAGTGAGTGTTTAGTAACCGCCATTAAACACGGCGAACACAGCACACAAGTCAGCTATACCTTAACTAGAAACAGCACTCAGCAAAGTCATCATGCACCTTTTGATTTAGTCATTGATTGTCGTGGTACCGGCGCTACGTTAAAAAACGCTAAGCAAGCTTGCGCACCACTAGCAGATTTACGCTCGGTACGTGGCGAACTTTTTCAGTTATTTGCCCCTGCGGTTAATATTTCCAGGCCAATACGTTTAATGCACCCAAGGTATCAGCTTTATATTGCCCCTAAAGGCAAAGGCTTTTATGTGGTTGGTGCCACTGAAATAGAAAGTGATGATGACTCACCGATGACAGTGCGTTCCGCAATGGAATTATTAAGTGCCGCTTATAGTATTCATCCAGGTTTTGCCGAAGCGAATATACGTCAACATATTAGTCAGTGTCGACCGGCATTTAGTGATAATCAACCAAAAATTAGCGTGCTGACCACTGATAACCAAAGTAGGTTAATTCAGGTAAATGGCTTATTCCGCCATGGCTTTTTAATTTCCCCTGTAGTCGTTCAACAAGTACTGGCATTAGTGGCGGCTATTGAACAACCAACTAGCGACACCAGTGACTTAACCAATACAGAGCTACCTTATAGTGAACTGTTACCGGTAGATTTTATTGCGGTAAAAAATAATCAAATGAAAGAAGTGATTTAATGAATATTCATATTAATGGCAACGCCTACGCGCTACCTCATGAAAACCATATTAGTGTTAGCAGCGCATTAACCTTGCATTTTGTTGAAGCGCAGCAAAGTACCTTTGCCGTTGCTTTAAATGGCAATTTTGTTGGTAAAGACGACTATGACAGCACTATAGTCAACAATGGTGATAGCCTTGATGTGTTATTGCCAATACAAGGGGGCTAAATCATGGCTATAAATATCTACGGACAACAACTCGATAGCCGCTTACTTATTGGCAGCGCCTTATACCCATCGCCGCAGGTAATGAAAGAAGCCATACTAGCCAGTGGCTCACAAGTAGTAACCTTATCCCTTAAACGTCAAAACCCTAGCGAGAAATCGGGTCAACAAATTTGGCATTATCTACAAGAAATAGTGCAACAAGTTGATGGTCACCTACTGCCTAATACTGCCGGTTGCAAAACCGCTAAAGAAGCGGTGACTTTAGCAAAAATGAGCAGGGAAATTTTTCAAACCGACTGGCTAAAACTTGAAGTGATTGGCGACGATTATAACTTACAACCCGATCCTATCGAGTTATTAAGCGCCGCCGAGCAATTGATTGATGATGGCTTTAAAGTATTGCCTTATTGCACCGATGACTTGGTCATATGTCAGCGTTTATACGATTTAGGCTGTGAAGTGATCATGCCATGGGCATCACCTATTGGCACAGGTAAAGGTTTAATGAATCCGTATAACCTTGAAACCATACGTTTACGCTTACCCGATGCTACCTTAATTTTAGATGCTGGCATCGGCAAACCATCAGATGCTTGTTTAGCCATGGAAATGGGCTATGACGGTATTTTGCTTAATAGTGCCGTGGCATTGGCGGATAACCCAGTATTAATGGCTAAAGCTTTCAGCCAGGCCTTAACAGCAGGTGAGCAAGGTTATATCGCCGGTATCATGGAGCAGAGGCAAACGGCTCACCCAAGTACGCCAACATTAGATACGCCTTTTTGGCTACAACAAACAAGTTAAACTTTGATCATGACCAGTCAAAAACCTATTCAAAAAGCTAAGCAAAAACCAATAATCTGGACCATTTCCGGTAGCGATTGCTCTGGTGGTGCTGGCATCGCCGCCGACATTAAAACAGGCCATGCCTTAGGGGTCGAAGTTTGTCATTTAATCACCGCCAATACCGTCCAAAACTCAACTAGCTTGCTATCAGTTAATGCAGTACCTGTTGAGCTATTACAACAACAGGTGACGGCTTTATTTAAAGATAAAAAGCCTACTGTCGTCAAAATTGGTTTACTAGCCAATGCTGAACAAGTGCAGTGGTTAGCGGCAACTATTGCTAAATTAAAGCAAGAAAATAGTTTATTAATTACTGTTTACGATCCCGTTGGTCAAGCCAGTGTTGGTGGCCATTTCAATGCCTTATCGCTAGCTCAGCTTACGCCTTTATTAACGCAAGTAGATATTATTACTCCAAACCTAGCCGAGGCTAAAATCTTAGCCGCTACCTCTGGCAGTAGCGCGACTTTAGCAGAGAAAATTTACCGTGATTTTACGATTAATGCGGTAATAGTTAAAGGCGGACATAGTGACAATACTAGTGTTTGTATTGATCTGTGTTGCTATCAATTAAATACTATTAAGCAAGATAACCAAGACAAAATTTTACAACGCGTTAGCTATCAACTTAGCTCGCCACGCCTTGCTAGCCATTATAGCCATGGTGGTGGCTGCACCTTTGCTAGTGCACTGGCTGCTTTTTTAGCGCAAGGTTATTTACTGCGCGATGCATTTACCTTAAGTAAAGCGTTTATTAATCAAGGATTAGCCGCGACCGTGGCACTGAGCGCCATCAAAGGTCATCAATATTATGGTGCTTTCGAGCAACTTTCATGGCCAAAACAAGCACAATATTTCCCAAAAGTCAGTGAGCAGTTAACTCAGCAATACCAAAATTTACCACGCTTTAATAGCTTAGCTTTACAGGGCGAAAAACTGGGTCTTTACCCCGTTATCGACTCACTGTATTGGCTTAAGCGTTTGCTGCCCTTAGGGTTGAAAATTATTCAGCTAAGAGTAAAGAATTTAAGCGCTGCTGAGTTAGAGCAGCTGATCATTGCTGCGGTAGCATTAGCAAAAAACTATCATACTCGCTTGTTTATTAATGACTATTGGCAACTGGCGATAAAGCACGGCGCTTATGGGGTGCATATTGGTCAAGAAGATTTAGCAGCAGCAGATTTAGTACAAATTCAACAAGCGGGCTTACGTTTAGGGATCAGTACTCATGGTTGCTATGAGTTTTTACTTGCACAACAGCTACAGCCTTCATATTTAGCCATTGGCGCTATTTTCCCCACCAAGACTAAAGATATGACCGGGCAAATTCAAGGGATAGAAAATTTACAACAATTGTTAGCATTAAGGCAGCAAGCGCCTAAAACAATTACGCTCGAGGATGACGATGAACTTAATGAGCGGCAAGGTAAAAGCGAATATATTCCCATCGTTGCCATTGGTGGCATTAACCTTGACCGTGCCCCACAAGTTTTAGCCACTGGTGTTGATAGTATTGCCGTGGTAACGGCTATTACCGAAGCAAAAGATCCAGAAGCAGCCGTTGCCCAACTTGTTGCCCATACTGTTTTATGAGTTTACGCTTGAATAACTTAACGCTTTTAGTCGACTTTACTGGCCAATAGTGATTTTTGGTTGCCATGCTAACCAATCGCTATCAACATCTTGATGTAGGGTAAAACTCTGCGGAGCTTGCTCGCTATCATCATTATTAGACGCCGGCGTAGCAAAAGCGATGCCGCCAGCAATCAGCGTTTCAATAGACTCTGAATCAATCTTAATGCCAGAAAAAATACTCGCCTTAATCTTAATGCCACTGGCATTCCAAAATTTACTACCGCTACTGACCAACGGCGCATAACGCTTAGCAATATTAATAAACACATTCACCGTATCGGCAGTTGCCGATAAATCTATGCCAATAACTTTACCCACTGTTACTTGTCGATATAACACCGGATTCCCGACCCGAATTGACCCTAACCGTTGAGTACTTAACTTTACGTTCAAACCATAAGGTAATTGAGTCACCGTTGGCGCTATTTCCAGCGCTTGAAATTCAGTGCTTACTTCATTTGATAAATCAGTATCCGGAAGCAAGGCAATAAAAGCGCCGGCAAGTAAATGCGCAACATTTTTCGACCCTACTAGGCCTATGGTTGGCTCTACCAGCCAAAACTTACTGCCTTGTTTCGCATATTTAGCGCCAACATCATTCAATAACACCAGCGCGATAACACCAATTTCATCCTCATTAAACACTAACCGCTCTACTTTACCAATTACTTGCTCTTGATAAAGAAGCTTAGTATTTATTTTTAAACCAGTGAAGTCATTAAAATGGATACGAATAGCTAAGCCGGCACTCCTCGCCTGTTCAAAATGTTCAAATAAATGAAAACTCTCTAACTCTTTAACGGCAACTTTGGTCGGTGTTTTATCAGCTAAGTTAGCTACTGAACTATCAACTGAATTATAAAAACTAATGCCACCACGTAATATGGCATCAACAGATTCTGTTTTAACAACAAAATCGCTAAAACCGCCTTTTAGGGTTATACCACTGGCATTATAAAAGCGTGTGCTCGCTTGTATTAACGATTTATGCACTTCATCAATAGTAATATTAACCCGTACCCTATCAGCTTTTTTATCCAAGCTAACATTGTCTACGCGTCCGACAATAACGCCGCGATAACTAACACTGCTGCCCGGTGTCGCCACATTTGCATGCTCGCTTAACAAACTTAACTGCAAGCCTTTAGCACTGGCGTATTTAGCTGGCGGCGAAGTTAACAAAATAAAATCAGTTTTCGCGTCACCTGCATCAGAATATAAATTAAAAGTGATATAACTTCCCCCGAACAAAGCATCGGTATCGGTTGCACCAGATAAAGTCAGGTTTACTTTGGCTAACCAAAATTGCGTGCCGGCACGCAAAATATGTTGGTATTTTGGTAGCAAACCTAGATGTAATATATTGTAATCACCTTGCTCATCAATTTTATGAATGGCACCTATTTCAACACCTCGGTGTAAAATTCTGGTGTTGATACTAAGGTGTTCATTTGCGGAAGTTGTTAAGGTAAAGAGAGTACGTTGCTGGGCAATTTTTTTATTGGCAAACAAGTTAAATTTATCACCATTAACTACCCCTGTTACACTCGCTTGTGGCGCTACGTTAATAAAGGAAATACCGCCAGTTAACATACTTTGTAGTGACTGCGCTTCAATATTAATTCCTTGTAAGTTAGCCTTAATTTTTATGCCCGAGTTATTATAAAAATGGCTATTCTCCGACACGTAATCTTGGTATTCCGGGTTAATATGAATATGGATCAAATGCTGCTCAGCACCAATAGTTTCAACTGTTTGCACACTGCCTACTGTCTGCTGTTTGTAGTAGACCTTACTACCCACTTGTAAAGAGTGGCGATCATTAGTTTGTAGCACTAAATGCAAACCCGGCTCAGTATATTGGTAAGGTGGCTTAGCATTAAAGACCCTAAATTTGTTTGTTGGCTTACCTTGTAATGATGGACGAATACTAATATAAGTGCCACTTACCAAGGTTTTAGCATTAGAAATACCCGTTAAGTCAATATGCGGCGATACCAAGTAAAACTGAGACTGCTCGGTTAAATAAGGCACTACCCTAGGGTTTACTTTAGCTTTAGCTGTTATTTTTCTACTTTTGGGATCTATCTTACTAAAAGACTCTATTGAGCCAATAGTTAAGCCTTGATATAAAATGCTGGCATTGTGATTAATACCTGAATTCCAATCTAAGGTTAGTTCAATTTCATAGCCGGTCTCTGCCGCTTGAAAATCTGCATGTAATGGGAATATTTGACCATTTTTAGCCGGAGAGAGTTTTTCTTGATAACTCAAGGTATCAACAGCAATACCACCGGCGATAATAGAAGCTAATGAATCGGTGTTTACTTTTATGCCCGCTGATATTGACGCAGTAACTTGCACGCCACTGGTATTCCAAAATAACGAGTTTGCTTTTACTAAATAAGCATATTCTTGTTCAATAAAAATATTAATGTTTATTGCTTGGTTTTCTTCTACGTAATGATAGCCAGTGACATGACCAATAGGAATTTGCTTGAAAGTAATCGGCGAATTTTCACTAATAGAGCCTAACACACTGCTTTGCAAAGTAAGATGTAATCCCGGCGTACTCATATCAAGTTGCGGCGCTTCATTTAGCGCAATAAAATGATCTTGGCTATCAGCATCGTCGTTAATATCTGGAATAATATTAATATAACTGCCTGATAATAAAGTATCTAAACCCGAAACTCCTTGTAAGGATATATCAGCACTGACCAACCAAAACCGGGTATTTTCAGTTAAATAATCACTAAAGGTTTTCGACATTTCCACATGGGCAATAACTGATTGTAAATCCGCAGACGGCACTACCTTATCAACTAAACCAGTAACCAAACCTTTATAACGAATCTCAGTTTTTTTCGGTACAATACCGGCGCCACTGTCAAACTCAATGGTAATAAAAGTACCTTGTTCAGATAAAGCTTTAATACCTAACCAGCCACCAAAAATCAGCGCAATAAAAGGTACAAACCAAACAATTGAAATACCTTGGCGCGGTACAACTTCAGCGGAAAATTTTTCATTACTATTATTTAATGATTTATCAATAGTCATTTTCTTCCTTAGCGTTTTCACACCCTTGTTTTTTATCCCACAACAAACGAGGATCAAAACTATTTGCTGCGATCATGGTAAAGATCACCGTCAAAGTAAAATAATTAATTGCCGGCCCTGCAGCAACCGAGGTTATAAAGCCAAGTTCCACTACGGCGACAAGTAAGGCTACCACAAAAACATCCAGCATAGACCACGGACCTAAAAACTCTAAAGCATGATAAAACTTACTGTGCTTATCTGGACGTAATCGCACCCCAGTATGTACTCGATAAACCAGTAAAAACAAGCCAATAATTTTAATTAATGGCACAATAATACTGGCAGTAAAAATAATAACGGCAATAGGATAAAGCCCAAGATCAATAAACTCACCAATACCCGAAAGTATGGTGTTTGGCTCGCCAATGCCCATCGAATAGAGAATCATTATTGGATAAATATTTGCAGGAATAAAAGCTATTAAGGCGGCAAAATTCCACGCTAAGGTATATTGTAAACTATATGGTTTACGCGGGTAAAACAAACCATGACAACGAATACATTGCAGGCGAACATTTTTACCAGAGCACTGCCTTATATTATTAAGCTTATGACATTTTGGACAAAGCGCTAAACCACTACCTTGGGCGGTCTTAATCGACAAATTCATTCTCCAATTCTTGCCATATATAATCTTGATCTAAGGTGCTTGACGCCATAGTTGAACAAATAAGCCAAAGAATAAATGCCAATAAACCCATATTTATTGACAGCTCAGTATCATCCAGTAGTTTATACATAGATACCACAATACCTAACATAAAAACATTTAACATTGCCCAGTTATCTAAATAGTGAAACGCACGAAAAAAATGCAATAAAGAAGGTTTTAAGCGATTAAATTTGAAGCTATAGGTAATATAAAAAGCACCGAGTAAACGAACAACAGGTACTGCTAAAGTGAATAAAAAAACTAACGTGGCAATCATAAAAAAACCACGGTCAATAAGCGCCAAAATACAATCTAATAATGAGGCATGATGATATTGCCCTACTAACGTCACTCCCATAAGAGGCAATAATATTGCTGGGGCTGATAACATAATGCCAGCAAGCGACCAATAAAAGCTACGCTCTATCGAGTCCACTTTGCGCTCAGCCAAAATGCTACCACAACGAGTACACTTTGCACTTTGTCCTTGTTTTAGTATTGGTGTGTCGTACAGTGCATCACACTGTTGACAGGCAACTAACTGTTTAGCATTTTTTGTTTTAATCAAATCATCCTAACTTTGTTTTATAAGGGGCTATAAACTAAAAAAGCAGCGATAAACGCTGCTTTTATAAAAATCACACTATAGCTGTATCGATGCTATTTAAGCGAAGACATATATTTTACTAGCTCATCAATATCATTATCAGATAATTTAATCGCGATATTACGCATCATACTGTTACGATCATTGCCTCGGCTACCATCGCGGAAACTAGCAATTTGCTTTTTCAAGTAAGCAGCGTTTTGACCGGCAAGTGCAGGAAAGCCCGCTTGAGCCATACCTTTACCTTTAACACCATGACAAGCAACACAAGCAGTAATACCTTTATTAACATCACCACCAAAATATAATTTATGACCAATATCACTACCTTCAGCTTGACCTGCTGTTGGTGTTTGTACGGCAAAATATGCCGCTAAGTCATTCATATCTTGTGCTGATAAAGCGGCAACCATGCCAACCATAACAGGATCTACACGATTACCTGATTTAAAATCAGCTAATTGCTTAGCAATATAGTTAGCACTTTGACCCGCTAATTTAGGGTACATAGCAATAAGACTATTACCATCAGCACCATGACAAGATGCACACATAGCCGATTTTTCGTGGCCTGATTTAACATCGCCGGCATAAATTGCTTTGGCTGACGTTGAAGTAACTATTGCTACACTACCGGCTGACGCTGTTGCAGCTGGTGCTGAAGAATCATCACTCGCTGCAGCTTGTTCGCTAACACGCTTTTGAACTGAAAAGTAAGCCGCTAAATCAGCCATATCTTGTTCAGATAAATTTGCCGCCATTGGCGCCATCATCATATCGGTACGGGCACCAGATTTAAAATCAGCTAACTGTTTAGCAATATAGGCAGCTTTTTGACCGGCAAGGTTAGGATAAGTAGGACTAGGGTTAAGACCTGTTGCACCATGACAAGCGCCACACATAGCCGCTTTAGTCTTACCAGCATCGGCATTGCCTTCTACTGCACTTGCCGTATGAATAGCGCCCATGGTTAACAATAGTGAAAAGATAATTTTTTTCATTGAGTTGCTCTCTGCTTGTCAAAAACTAAATAAATAAAAAGTGACGGCATTTTACACTAATATAATCAATGTGTAACAATATCTAAGAAAAAATCACCGAAAAATACAGTATTTTACCATTTTATTTATTTTTTAATAAAAAAAGGCCACAGAAAACGTTATAATACACTTTTACTTTTTTAACGAGTTAAGCCCTTGTCTTCTACAAAAATACATCTAAGCAAAGCGACCTTCACCATTAGTGCGCCGGATATTCGCAAACTACCAGAAGACAGTGGTATTGAAGTTGCCTTTGCCGGTCGTTCCAATGCGGGTAAATCAAGCGCATTAAATACCTTAACCAACCAAAGAGGCTTGGCTCGTACCAGTAAAACTCCCGGTCGTACTCAGATGATCAATGTATTTGAAATAGGTGATAATAAACGCCTGATTGATTTACCCGGTTACGGTTTTGCCAAAGTACCGCTAGAAATGAAAAAGAAATGGCAACAAGCCTTAGGTGAATACTTAGAAAAACGCCAAAGCTTAAAAGGCTTAGTCGTCCTTATGGACATCAGACATCCACTCAAAGACTTAGACATGGATTTAATTGAATGGGCTGTTGATGGCGATCTACCAGTATTAGCATTACTGACCAAATGCGATAAGTTATCTCAAGGTAAACGGAGTACCGAGGTACTAAAAGTTAAAAAAGTATTAGACGCCCTTAATGGTGACATCAAAGTACAAGCTTTTTCTTCGCTGAAACGTACTGGCTCAGAACAAGCAAATGCTGTTATTTGTGATTGGTTTACAGAAGAGACAGAAAACGACGAGCTTTAAGTTTCGAGTTTCGAAAAAATACTGAGAGTGAAGTACTTCGCAACGCGCAGAGTTTCTTGCGCCTTGCTAGTGAAGCGCCCATAAAAAAAGCCGATGAGTTCTTTAATTAAAAGGTCATCGGCATAGTAGCTATGGGGAAGCTAGAATAAAATTATTACAAGTAAGTGTTCGCTTAGGAACAAGGCAATTATAGAGTAACCACTCTATAAAAGTAAAGCATTAATAGTATAATTACTCTATTTCTTTTGATTTGGATCAATTTTACTCAATGTTGTGGTTAATCTGGTCGGAAATAAAAGTATTTTAGGCATTCTCATTTAAGGTCAAATTCTCATATATAAAAAATATAATGTCTCGGTATGAAGATTAGTTACTATGCTAGTTACTATGCCACCCATGATAACTTCAATCAATGATGGCTCGATTATTATCGTTTTTCTGGTTTAATAAAATAACCACCGATAACGAAAACAGACGCTAACGAGTCGTTTATCACTCACATTTCTCTATTTATTAGCTTTTAGCTGAATTTGGTTTCAGCTATGCCTTTCACCCTAAGATAACATTAAGTTTTCAGCTGATGAAAAAAGGAATTATGCGCTATTTAAGCAGGCCTGAGCATTGGCTAACCCATGTGTACGTTGTAAACCAACATGTTCGCTAAATTCACATAAGTGTTCAGCGGTACCTGCCGCTCCGGTGAATATACCTTCAAAATCAGTGGTTAGTTTTAACCAACTTTCTTCACTGATGTGTAACCTTGCGAGAATATTGGCTGTTTTCATCCCTATAGCACCGCGTTTGTTGTCACGAATCACACGCCCTGTTTCATCAACCAGTGTTAAGTAGTCTTTTAAGCTAAAGCAAATGCCTTTCTTTTTTGGTTGATGTTCATTGCCTGAAAAAGTCAGTAGAGCATTGGGTTGTTCACCTTTTATCGACGCTTTTATCCGTAATTGAATACTGGTAAAGTCAGATTTTTCCGGTGTCGGTGCAATCGTAGCGCGAACGGGATTTAAATCAACATAAGCCATGCAAGATAATAAGGCGCCTTCATCAAGCAAGGCTTGAGATTTAAAGCGCCCTTCCCAAAAGTGTCCGGTACAGTTGTCTTCGCGATTGGCTTGTCGGGCGATAGGCTCATTGAGTGAACGCATAAACCAGCTAATATCGATTAATCGCTGTTTATAAATATCAGCGGTGCTTTCAACCATTGCTAGTTGGAACTTATCAAGGGATTGTTGATTTTGATATCTTTGAGTCAGTAATGTGCCTTTAAATAACTGATGCCAACGTTCTAGTACCTGTGCAGTTGACCAGGTTTTTACTCGTTCACTATCAACATGTAATACCAGATGTAAATGATTATGCATCACGGCATGGGCGCAAATATCAATGGCAAAGACTTGCGCTAATTGAAAAAGTCGCTGTTCAATCCATGCGCGTCTATGTTCAAAACTGACACCCGTTTCTTGGTCTACCCCACACAAAAATGCCTTTCGTACCGTGCGGCTACAAATGTG
The DNA here is from genome assembly GCA_013215465.1 of Colwellia sp. Lineage (GTDB taxonomy): Bacteria > Pseudomonadota > Gammaproteobacteria > Enterobacterales > Alteromonadaceae > Colwellia. The sequence goes on from JABSOW010000003.1 coordinate 55,857, forward strand.
ATAAAACGGTGTATCCAATAAACTAATTTGTTGTGAACGAGGCTTAGGCATAACAATCACCAGACTTAATAAGGGTAAATTAAGTCTAGTTTATAGATGGAAATACAACCAAGTTATTATGGGTGGCAGAATAAAGTTGAATAAAGTTCAGAATAAAGTTTCCAGATAAAGATCTCGGCCGCAAGCGTCCGAGTTTTAAAATAGCGACCTAGGGTGCGGAATGTCGAATTAAGCTTTATTTCAGGTTAATTACGTACCCAAATCTCAGTGTAATACTCATATAAACCCGTTTCAGTGCCGTCTTCTCTTTTGATCAAATCAAAATTAGCCACATCAAATTGTAATTGATTCGCCGTGATAGAAGTTAATGAAAATACGGCAGTAAAAGCGTCTTCACCTTCACCTCCACTAATAAATAACTGCCCAAACGTTATATACCAAGTTAAGGTCTGAGTTTCAGACGAGTCTTCAAATGTAGCGGTTTCATCACTATTAAAGGTAATAACACCATCTGGGGTTGAAAAGCTACCGGTAAGATTTTCCTCGGTTAAAAATAGCTGATCAGTACTACGATGAGTACGAGACATTGTATAGGCAGTTTCACCATTTTTGACAATAAGTATATCGCCTTGTGGTTTGATCGTTATTTCGGGGGTATATGAGTTAAGAGTATCATTACCTAGGTAATGTATAGTTTGTGAAAGTTGGTTATGTATTGTAGTGCCAGTATCATAACTATAAGTTCCGCTTAACAAATAATGTTCATCATTATCAAGTACATCTTTTATGTAAAATAACATAATATAATTGTTAGCGTCAGGATAAATCACCATGGAGTGATCTTGCTCAAAATTTGTTTTAGGGTAAACGTAAGCACCAATTAATGGGTTGGTATCGCTAATAACACGGTGTAGGTTAGCTGAATAAGTGCCTGTGTCATCACTACCGTTAAGTGCCATGGCATCGCCAGTAACAATTAAGGTAAATTGTCCGTCATCAACCTCATAAGGCACATTAAGGGGCTCTTCATCGTGAATACCGATACAACCATTAGTGTCTTCAATAATGCTAATACTTAGTGTTCCTGTTGTTTCGTTCCAAGTGTAGGTACCTAACTCGTAACCTGCTTGCCCACAATCGTCGTCATCATCAACAACCATCATAATAAAGTGATTGTCATGGGTAAAAGTTAGTGTCGTGGTAGCAGGGATTTGATCGTCAAAAACCCAAGTACCGGCTATGGCAGGGCGATTAGTGGCACCAATGGTTATGGCATGCGTAGCGGTAACAGTGGCACCTTCGTTATCGGTTATCATCACCTCAAGGATCACGTCAGTTTCTTCACTAACACGTGGTGCAATAAAACTTACTTTTTCACTATCAGCATCGGCTAAAGTTATACTAGCACTAGGATCTGAGCTAATAGACCAACTAATTTCAGCAATGCTACCGTCAGCATCGGTTGCGTCAGCACTAAGCACAACCAAGGTATTACCATCGATCGTTACTTCACCACTAATGGTTACCTCTGGATTAATATTGTTGTCGGTAATGGTAATACTTATTTCTTCTGTAGCGGTTGCGTTTTCATTGTCTGTCGCAAGTACTTCTAAGACCACGGTTGTACTTTCTGTTACTTCTGGAGCGGTAAAACTAACACTGTTAGTGTTTGCTCCTGTCAGGGTTATACCTTCTCCCGATTTAACTGACCAGCTAATACTGGCAATACTACCATCGGTGTCTGTGGCATTAGCGATTAGGCTTAATGTTTGCTGCTCTGCCACGGTATTGTTACCTGTTATGGTAACACTAGGATTATCATTGGACCCTGCTGACGCATTATCGTTTGATCCACTTCCTCCACAACCTAACAATAAACTACCACTCATCAATAGGACGGTAGTTTGTAATAGTGATAAATGGTTATTTTGCATTGATATACTTCCTTTTACTTTATTTGAAAAAATGTAGGTGTTAACTGTATAAGACTACATTGAATAGCTAGAATCAGGCATACCGCAAATGCGGTATTTTTAGTAATACAGGGTAAATTTAAAAAGCACACTAGGCTAAATAAAGACAAAACTTATAGTGCGATTGAATTAGAAATAGTTATTTTCGTTGTCATAACCAGCTATTTTTTATACTGTTATAGTTATGAAAAAATTACATACTGAAAGTGAAATTATTTCAGGCAATTCGATGAAAATTTATCAGCTTGCCAAATTATTACAAACTCAACCGGAAATCTTTTATCAGATAGCTGAATACCTACCTTTTGTTGTTTTTCAAAGTGAACGAGAATCGTTAAACTGGCAGTGGGGAAATAATTTTGGTTTAGATTATTTTGAAGTAAATCAAGGTGAGGCTCCCGATCTTAGCACACTTGCTAAAAAAGCTAACACGGAAATATTGGACTATAATATTACGAAAATAAAACACTTTGCAAAGCAAAATGATAAAAATGCTATGTGCTCATATTATCAGTTATTTGAATTTGAAAATAAAAATCAATGGGTTTCTTCGAGTAAAATTATCACCTGTGATAATAATTTTTTTAGCATTTCATATTTCTTAGAAGATTTTGCTGGCTTTGGTACCTATATTCACGAAGTACTGGATACGACATTTTCTGATATTAATGCATGGAAAAAGTTTCAGGCTTTAAGTAAAAAAGAGAAAAATATTTTACAACTTATTGCACAGGGTAAATCAGCGAAAGAGATTGCTAAAGCGACCTTTATCTCTGAACATACCGTACGTACACACCGTAAAAATATTTATCGAAAGATTGATGTGAAAAATTTATATGGCTTAATTAAATTTGCTGAATCATTTAAACTACTTGGCGCTTTGTGAATGACTAGCTTCATTAAAACATGTTTGACTAAAGTTTTTTAATAACTGAATAAACTGTTTGGGCTGTTCAATACTTGGGTAATGTCCACATGCTTCAAGGTAAACCAATTCTGCAGCAGATTTTTTTGCCAACTCGTGTAAATATAGGGCATTCACGGTAGGCTCTTGCCGTCCTTGAATAATCATTTTAGGACAGTGCAACTGTTGAAACATTTTATATTCATTACCTAAACGCTCATGGGTAAAATCTAGGGCAATGGCAGCACGTATTTTTCCATCCGCTTGTTGAAAATCATTAACTAATAATTCATTCACTTTTTTCTGATAAGTGCCTATCTTCATAGCTTTATTAATATCTGCATCACTTGGATTTTCGGTCATAAACACAGGTAAAGCCTCATTAAGGGTAATGGCCTCTTCAAGATTCAGTGGTGACTTCACTGGTGCGGTTCCCATGATGATTATGCCCTTTAAATTAGGAACTTTCTCTGCAATTTCTATCACAATATGACCGCCTAATGAATTACCTACCAATATCACATCACCCTTTAACTGCTTTATTTGAGCCAATGAAACATTTTTATAATTATCAAAAGAATAACCATTTATGTTTTCGCTAAATTCCGACAAGCCATGACCAGGTAAATCAAAAGCGAGCATATTATAGGGTAAATCAGCTTCTATAGCCGCCTGAAAAACTTTAGATGAGGATGAGTTACCATGCAAAAAAACAATATTATTGTTGCTGTTAACCTTATTTTGAATAGTATGTATGTACATTTTATTTCACTCTATTAAGAATAATTTATAAAGTTAATATAGCTTTACCTTACTATCTAGCATACTGTCAAGTTCAGCCGATAAAAGTCATCACAAAATATTAATTAACCCGTTCCACTTGAAGAGACATGATTAAGCTGGAATGAGAAATAATTTTAAGTAAAGTCTCTGCTATGTTGCTTGTGCTCATTATCTCTAAACAGTCACTCTAAATCATGGTTTTCTTAATTGAGCAATTTTGTTCAAGATTTTTACGCAACGCCTCTTTATACTGAAGTGATACCAATCATTGGTTAATAATCAGCAAGAGTAAACCCCATGAACAAAGAGAATCGTTTCCAATTCATCAATAGCGAAAAATGTGAAAACGTTACTGCGCTTGATGCAACGATGAGCGATTTTTCCTATTCCAAGCATGCCCATGAAGAGTATTCATTAGGCGTAACGCTGCAAGGTAGGCAGGATTTTTTTTGCAAAAATGCTTTTTATAAAAGTGCTTCTGGCAATGTGCTGTTATTCGATCCTGAAGATGTGCATGATGGTCACTCTGGCGGCGAACAACAACTAAAATATAAGATGCTATACGTTCACCCTGACGAATTTCGTCCGTTATTTAGCGCCCTTGGTTATCAACAAAACTCGGCCTTAAGGCTAAATCAACCCATGGTTGATAATCCTATTCTTCGCCATCAAATACTGAGGTTGTCGTCAATCATCCAACAAGCCACTTACTCTAAAATAGAATTTGAGTCAGGTTTATTTCAAATTGCGCAATCACTGGTCGCTATGTCAGGTAATCTTGATCTAGGCAGTAAAAAGAGTAAGCGAGTTGACAAGCTACTGCTCAGAGCAAGAGATTATATTCTGGCAAGTCTTCAACATAATGTCTCAATTGATGATATTGCCAACGTTGCCAATATGTCTAAGTTCCATTTTATTCGTCAGTTTCGTCAGCAATTCGGGATTACTCCACATCAATACGTATTAAGTTGCCGGGTTAACTTTGCGCGTAGAATCCTCGAGTCGGGTAAATCATTAAATCAAGCAGCTTTTGAGGCTGGCTTTGCCGATGACAGTCATTTGAATCGCCATTTTAAGCGCATATATGGGCTAACGCCGAAGCGTTTCCAGCGACAGTTTTCCTAACAATTTCTACTATGGAGTCGAAGATATGTTAACAATTATTACTTATGCATTTGGCATTATGTACACGCCAGGACCGGTCAACTTATTAGGAGTACACAGTGGTATAAACGGTAAAGTTAGTGAGCATATTGGTTTTTTTATTGGTATTGCTGGCGCAATGTTTATCTTATTTGTGACACTTGGGTTTCTCGGCAATACCTTTATTAACCCCAAATTTATTCCCTATATGAGCTTGTTAGGCTGTTGTTATATAGTCTATATTGCTTGGAAAGTAATGACGGCAAAAGTGAGTATAAACTCCTCATCAGGAGAAGGTAAAGTTTTATCAATTTGGGATGGGCTTTTTATGCAATTGTTAAACCCTAAGGGATTGCTTGCTACTCTACCCATCGCCACCATTCAATTTCCAGCAGAGAATATTCAAGGCAGTGCCATTGTTATTTGGTCGATAGGTTTGTCTATTCTTGCCTTTGGCGCACCATTTAGTTACTCCATGATTGGGCTACTGATCGGCAAGAAACTGAACAAGCCTATTTATTTTAAAGTATTTAATATATTTATGTCGGTGTTACTGGTTTCAGTGGCAATTAATATTGGCTACGAATATGTTTACCTCAAACTTATCTAGCCATGGCAAAATTAACCTCACTTTGACGTACTTTCAAAATTTATTCAATTTCAAAAAACGCTGCGTCAAAATTCTCATTTTTTATCAGCAAGCATCGCTAAAATAATCTCGTAACTCGTTTGCCAGTTTTTATAGTCCAACCTAATGGGAATTAGTTCGCCATTAATATCAAGTACTAAAGAAGGAAATCCTTGAATAGGCATTGCTCTTACTGCTTTTATTTCAGTATTTAACTGTTGATTTAGTTCGTCACTAGTCATTTGTTGTGCAAATAGCTCAGCATCAAGTCCAATAGCGGCGGCAATTTTTATTAATGTACTCAGCTCTGATGGATTTTGCGCATGTAAATAATAAGCTTGTTGTATGGCAAAGCACATTGCTTGCTCTTTTTGATATTTTCTCGCAATGATAACCGCACGACACGATGGATAAGTTGAGCGTTTTGGTTGGCATTGCGACCAAAAATCAAAGTTAAATTTCGTGCCTAATTCCGCAGAGATCTTATGCCAGGTTTGCTGTAAAAAGCCTTGCATCTCTTTTGGCATAGTAACGGTAGAATCTTCGGCTAAACCGCCAACCCTAGTGTTAATTTGTACTACCGATGCAAGTTTTTTTTGTAAAACAAGCCAAGTAGGTCGATAGCCCCAACACCAGCTACACATAGGATCATAAACATAATATAAAATTGGTTTTGCTATTTTGTGCATTTATTGTCACTCTTTTAGCGGTAGCATTTTAACTCGTTAGAAATTACAATGTTCAGCAACGCTTTACTCTATTGATGCTATAAACGTAAGATTGTTTTAACACGATGAAATCAATTACCTTATTAATAACATTATTAAACTATACCTAATGAGAACTTAATGGCTTACTTACTTTTATCACTCACTGCATTATTTTGGGCGGGCAACTTTGTTTTGGGTCGTTCTATGCATTTAGTAGTCTCACCCATTGTTATGGCTGAAATGCGTTGGCTGCTAGCATTACTAATAATTTCGCCCTTTTTACTACCAAAGCTAAAAAAAAACAAAGTGATTATCTTACAACACTGGCCAATTCTCATCTTATTATCGGTATTAAGTGTAGCCTGTTTTAATACCTTTATATACTTAGGCTTAACAATTACCACAGCAACTAATGCGACAATATTACAATCCGTGATCCCTATTGCCATTTTGATAATATCGGCATTTTGGCTGAAAGAAGCGGTATCTAAACAGCAATGGTTAGGAGTATTTATTTCGCTAAGTGGGGTATTAATATTGATCACTAAAGGTGAGTTAGCAAGCTTACTTAATTACAGCATAAATCAGGGTGATATTTATGTGTTAATTGCGGTGATTTTTTGGGCAGTCTATTCAATATTATTACGTTACCGACCAGCAGAGCTAGATGGCTTTACTTTTTTTGGTATTACCGTGTTAGTCGGCTCCATCGCGCTACTGCCTTTTTCACTTATTGAGTATTACTTTTATGCACCGGTTATTGTTTGGCAAAATAGCGCGGTATTAACCATTCTATATATGGCTATTTTCCCTTCAATTCTAGCCTATATTTTTTGGAATAAAGGTGTAAAAGAATTAGGTGCCGCCAAAGCTGGCCTGTTTATACATTTAATGCCTTGCTTTGGGCTTATATTATCTTCATTTTTTCTTAATGAAAAAATTTATCCTTTTCACCTTGGCGGTATTCTGTTGATTTTTTGTGGTATATACCTAGCTGTTTTTACCAAAATACGCTTTGCAAAAGTAACCAACTAAAATAAGGTGACCATAGGTTTACACCTTAAAGGTGTTGGCCAAATCTTGTAGTGAGGTAGCGAGTTTAGCTTGTTCTCTAGCCGTTATCGCTATTTGACTGGCTCCTTCGGTACTTTCTATTGATTTTTGTTCAATAGCAACTACATTTTGGGCAACGTCTTGGGTTACCATGGCTTGCTCTTCTATTGCCGCCGCTATTTGATCTGTCATCGCAAAAATAGTACCAACAGCTTCAGTTATCTCTTCAAGTACCAATTCAACATTCTTTGAATTTTCAACCGCACTGACGGCTTTTTTCTGACTTGTTTCAATCACATTAAAAGCCGCGTTAGCATCACTTTGTAGGGATATAATAAAACTTTCAATTTCTGCGGTAGATTGCTGGGTTCGTTGTGCCAAAGTTCTTACTTCATCAGCAACAACAGCAAAACCTCGCCCTTGCTCACCCGCTCTTGCCGCTTCAATAGCCGCATTTAAAGCAAGTAAGTTGGTTTGCTCGGCAACTGACTTGATAACATCAACCACGCTGGTAATATTAATGCTACTTTCATGTAGACTATTAATTTGTTGTGCTAAGCCATCAATTTCACTGGCTAACATTTCAATTGATTGATAAGATTTTTTTACCGTTGCCAAGCCATTTTTTGCCTTATCATCAGCCTCTTTTGCAGAAGATGCTGTTTTTTGCGTATTCTCCGCAACTTCTTTAACTGTGGCTGATAACTCTTCAATTGCCGTCGCAATTAACGTAATGCCATCTTGCTGTTCTACTAATGATTGAGAATTATATTCACAGGTCTGTGAGGTTTCTTCTGCGGCTGACGCCAATGTCATACTTGATGATGAAATATCTTTAATTACCGTCGAAAATTTATCTAATGTTTTATTTAAAGACATTGAAATTTGACCTAGTTCACTGGTTCCTTCATAGCTACTTTTTACGGTTAAGTCATTTTCATGCCTTACCTTTTCCATTACCGTAGTTAAATTTACTACTGTATTGGTTAATTCATTAATAGTGTAAAAACTAATTGTTAACGCGATAACAATTAACAACGAACTCACGATGATATTAACCAACATAGCTTGATAGGCGTTGCTATGCTTTTCTTCAACTAAAGCTAATATTTCATTACTTAAATAATTTTCAACTTTTTTCAACTGAACAATACGCCCTGTTGCTTGAGCAAACCAATGTTCTGCGTCAATCGCAAAATCACTTTGTTTACTTTTTGCAATTGCTCTTAATTTCAATACTTCATTAACTGCACCATGAGTTAGCTGCTGTTCGAAATATTGTCTATCCTGCTCATTAGAGAATTGCCTGAAGTTATCAAAATAGGTGTTTTGTTCACTGACTAATGTTATAAATTTGGCATACAACCCTTCACCAAACTTATCTTTAACAAAGGTATTACTTAATACCGCACGCTCAATGCCGGCACGCTCTTTACCTTGGAGAAAATTATAATAGGCAATTGCTTGCTTAGTTATTAACGCATTGGAACTAATAGCAGAATTTAAGCTTGCCACACTTAATAATTTTTTATTTAACTGAGTATAATAAGTGAGTGCCTTACCTAACGTAATAGATTGCGAGTCTACTTGTTGGCGAATAGATGCCAGATCTTGTAAAGATTGATTAATAGCCGTATTCAGTTGCTTTATGTCATCAAGGCTAAAGTCATTGTCACGCCAGAAGTTTTCTTGTTTAATTCGCTTTTGATCGGTACCTTGTCGTTGATTTTGTAACTTACTGGCGAATTTAGTCCCTTTTGAACCAAGAAATCCCGCCGTCATACCACGCTCTTTTTGTAGTTCATGTACTAACTCACTGTACACCACTGACAATTTTGTCAATGGTGCCATGGTCGACATTTCGTTTTTAATAACAACACTATCAATAATTGCACTGATACTTAACCAAAGAAATCCTATCATGGGCAAAGCGAGTAAACTGAAAATTTTCTTTCTAAACGACAGGTTAGAAAAGTTCATAGGTATCCTTGAAGGTCTTTTAGTAAATTATTTAGCACATTGCAGTATAGTAGCAAAAATATATACAAGCACTTAATAAGCATGAAAGGTATAACTTATCAACCAATAACAAAGCACGCTTAGTAGCAGGCTATAATATTATTTACTCACTGAATTAGATCGTGATGTAGGTCAATCTAATACTGAATTATTCTTATATTTTTTAACTGAAAAATTAAAAGGCTCTTATTATAATCAGAGGTAATCTGACGGGTCTAGCTCAAATCTAGAAGAAAAGATATTTGATCTATTTTATTGAATTGTGTTTTTAAATTTCAGGCAAAAAAAAACCGATAGTAAAACTATCGGCGGATTAGCTATGAGGAAAGCTAGAATATTCAATTATTACAACAAGCGTTCACATAAAAGGAACAAAAGTAAGTGTAGAGCTTATACTCTAAGAAAGCAAGAGATGAATGTAATTAAACTACATTTATGGTGGTTTTCTTTTGTGGCTATTAGATATGAATGATTTTTATACCAACAGGAATGATAGCCAAAGCACCTCGATATGCTAAAAGGGTCAACTTATCTACCTTTAGATCTTGGATTTATAGCTGTTCTAAATCAACAAAAGTCTAGCAGGTAATTGTTGATTCCCTTCACATACAGTAAACTATCAACAATTACCAAAATCAGTGAATAGCAGATGTCAGCTTCAGAGCAAAATCAATCTCCAGATAAACAAGATTCAACGCCAGACAACACCACTCACTTTGGCTACAAAACCATTGATAAAGCGGATAAAGTTTCTATGGTCGCTGGTGTTTTTCATTCTGTCGCCCAGCAGTATGATGTGATGAATGATTTAATGTCATTTGGTGTTCATCGGTTATGGAAGCGTTTTACCATTGATGCCAGTGGTGTTCGTCCCGGCAATAAAGTGCTTGATTTAGCCGGCGGTACGGGTGATTTAACGGCAAAATTTTCTCAATTAGTGGGCAAAGACGGCAAGGTTATATTGGCTGATATTAACAGCTCTATGTTAAATGTTGGCCGTGATAAATTACGCGATAAAGGTTTAGTACAAAATATAGAGTATGTACAAGCCAACGCCCAATATTTACCCTTTGAAGATAATACCTTTGATATTGTTACTATTGCTTTTGGACTACGTAATGTCACCGATAAAGATATGGCACTACGCTCAATATATCGCGTACTAAAACCCGGTGGCCGTTTATTAGTGCTTGAATTTTCCAAACCCGAGCATGAATTACTTAACAAAGCCTACGATTTTTATTCGTTTAACATTTTGCCTAAAATTGGTGAGCTAGTTGCTAAAGACGGTGATAGTTATCAATACTTAGCTGAGTCTATTCGCATGCATCCTGATCAAGAAACCTTAAAAACCATGATGGATGATGCTGGCTTTGAACAAACTAGCTTTAAAAACTTAACCGGTGGCGTAGTTGCCCTACACAAAGGTTATAAGTTTTAACGCTTATGACAACTGCATTATCAAAAATAGCATCTAGCTTAATGATTCCACAAGCGTTAGCGTCAACCTTAGAAGTTGTTATTAACCAAACTTTAGCATTAAGCTCGGCCAATGCATCGTTAGATAAGTTAACGCAAAAAACCTTAACTATCGAGTTAGCTGAATTAGGTTTTCCGTTGAGTTTTACTGTTTGTAACAGCATCGAAAACTCACAAATGATGGTAACCGCACTGACTGAACGCGCCGACTGCACCATTAAAACAAGCATAAAAACTTTACAGAAGTTAAAAGCAGGGCAACAAATCACCGAGTTAATCAAACAAAACCTTTTAGACTTAACCGGTGATATAAAAGTAGCGCAACAATTCGCTAGTTTAGCCGAAAACCTAGAGATTGATTGGCAAAGTGAATTAGCTAATCACATTGGAGATATACCCACACATAAGCTAATGCAACTAGGTAAGAGCGTATCAGCTAAACTGAAATTTGCCGCCAAACAAATTAACGCCGATGCCAGTGAGTATATAGTGCACGAAAAGCGCTTAGTGGTAACACGTAGTCAAATTGAGCACTTCAACCAACAAGTCTTTGCGGTGAGCACACAAGTTGATGAACTTAATCAACGTATTTCACAGTTAATCAACCGCAAAACCAACCACTAATTAACCGCAAGGATCTTCTAAAACGTGAGTAGCATACGACTATACCGCATTGTTAAAACATTTTTACACTATGGCTTAGATGAGCTGGTGCCACGAAAAATGTTACCTTGGTATGCCAAACTTGGTCATTTTTCATTGTTTTGGTTAAGAAACAAGCATAAAGATAAAGCCGTAGCCATGCGTTTTCGATTAGCGATTGAATCACTTGGCCCAGTGTTTATTAAATTTGGTCAAATGCTGTCGACACGCCGTGATTTATTACCGCCAGATTTTGCCGATGAACTAGCCTTATTACAAGATCAAGTTACCCCTTTTGATGGTGAATTAGCCAAGCAGTTAATCATTGATGCCATGGGCATTGAAATGTTCGAGCAGCACTTTAGTGACTTTGACATAGAGCCTTTAGCATCGGCTTCTATCGCGCAAGTACATACTGCCACCTTGCATGAAAATAACACCGAAAAAAATATCGTTATTAAAATTTTGCGTCCCAATATTAACAAAACCATTTTAGCTGACTTAAAAGTAATGTCGCGTTTTGCTGGTATTGTTGCCCGTTGGTTACCTGACGGAAAACGCTTAAGGCCAAAAGAAGTGGTGGCCGAATACCGAAAGACTATTTTAGATGAATTAGATCTTAATCGTGAAGGGGCGAATGCAATTCAACTAAAACGTAACTTTGAACAAGGTAGTGAATACGACAAAGTACTTTATGTCCCTGAAATTTATAGTGAATATAGCTCTAAAAGAATATTAGTCATGGAGCGTATCTATGGCATAGGCGTCGCTGAAATTGACACGCTAGAACAGCTTGGTGTTGATATGAAACTTTTAGCGGAACGTGGCGTAGAAGTATTTTTCACCCAAGTTTTTCGCGATAGCTTTTTCCACGCCGACATGCATCCTGGCAATGTATTTGTTAATGCAACTAACCCGGCTGATCCAACCTGGATCGCCATTGATTGTGGTATTGTTGGCACCTTAAATAGAGAAGATAAACGTTATTTGGCCGAAAATTTCGTTGCTTTTTTCAACCGTGATTATCGTAAAGTGGCGCAATTACATGTAGATTCAGGTTGGGTGCCCGCCAGTACTAGTGTCGATGAATTTGAATTTGCTATCCGCACGGTTTGTGAGCCCATCTTTAACAAACCTCTTGCTGAAATTTCTTTCGGCCAAGTATTAGTTAATTTATTCAACACCGCCCGTCGCTTTAATATGGAAGTACAACCGCAACTGGTACTACTGCAAAAAACCTTACTTTATATTGAAGGTTTAGGTCGTCAGCTTTACCCACAATTAGATTTATGGCAAACCGCTAAACCTTTTTTAGAAAACTGGGTTAAAGATCAAATGGGAGTAAAAGCGGTATTTACTAAAATTAAAGATAACTTACCCTTTTGGAATGAAAAATTACCTGAAATCCCCGATCTGGTTTATGACTATTTAAAAATGGGTAAAGAAAACCAACAGCAACAAACCTTCTTAATGCACAAGTTACTCGTGCAACAAGCTCAGCAAAATAAAAATATTATGGTCAGTATACTGGTGGCAGGTACTTTGATTGCCTTAGCGATAGTATTTGTTGCTTAGTTAGTAGTCCTTTCTATTTTCAATAAGCTCAGAAAAAGCAAGTAGGCGAAGGAAGGGTTAAGACTTTTTACCTTTAGCTAATTGTGCTCGCAAGCTTGCCATTCCCTGTTTCTTAGACTGTTCTTTATGCGCTTCTGTTTTCTTTACTTGCCCTAACTCCCAGTTCAAATCGTCTTGAGGAAGTTCATGTAAAAAGCGACTAGCTTCAGTGCGAGATACCTCACCAAACTGACGGCGCTCTCTTGCATAAGTGAATATTAACTCACGTTTGGCACGGGTAATACCTACATAAGCTAAGCGACGCTCCTCTTCAACACTGCCTTCATCTATGCTGGTTTGGTGAGGTAATAAGCCTTCTTCCATACCAATTAAGAATACATAAGGAAATTCCAATCCTTTTGAGGCGTGTAAAGTCATCAATTGCACTTGATCGTTATTATCTTCTTCTTCATTACGTTCCATCATGTCACGTAATGTTAAGCGGGTAACAATTTGCGGTAAGTTCATCGGCTCTTCATCATCCGAGCCTTCTAGCATTTGCGTAACCCAACTAAATAGCTCAGTGACATTCTTCATCCGCATTTCCGCCGCTTTAGCACTAGGCGAAGTATCATAGAGAAAGTCTTCATAGTTTATTTCACGGATCATTGATCGTAATACCGCTGCAGTATCGCCTCGCTCAGTTTGATCGGCAACATTCACTAACCATTGGGTAAACGCTTGCAGCTTCATTAAGCCGCGACCGGTTAGCGTTTGCTCAAGCCCTAATTCAAAACTAGCAGCAAACATACTGATTTTCCGCATGTTGGCATAATTACCAAGCTTCTCTAATGTTGCTGGGCCAAGTTCACGCTTGGGTACATTAACAATACGTAAGAAGGCATTATCATCATCTGGGTTAACTAACACCCGTAAATAAGCCATTACATCTTTAATTTCTGCCCGGGAAAAAAACGAAGTGCCACCACTAATTTTATAGGGAATTCGGTTCGTCATCAGTGCTTTTTCAAGTAAGCGTGACTGATGATTGCCCCGATATAAAATAGCATAGTCTTTATAACTGCTGCGGTTCATAAAACGGTGACCAATTAATTCACCAATAATACGCGATACTTCATCTTCTTCATTTTTGGTTTGTATCACACGCAATTCAACACCATAAGCTAAGTCACTAAATAAAGCTTTATCATAAACATGAGGGTTATTGGCAATGAGAATATTGGCACACTTTAAAATACGACCACTGGAGCGGTAATTTTGTTCTAGCTTGATAAGTTTAAGTTGTGGGAAATCTTTACCAAGTAATACTAGGTTTTCAGGTTTCGCGCCACGCCAAGAGTAAATAGACTGATCGTCATCACCAACTACCGTTAAATGACCACGTTCTCCGGCAATTTGTTTAACTAACTCGTATTGGCTAGCATTGGTATCTTGATATTCATCCACTAATAAATAGCGAATTTTATTCTGCCAACGTAGCCGTACTTCCGGATAATTTTTCATTAATAAGGTCGGAATAAGAATGAGATCATCAAAATCAAGGGCATTATAGGCTTTCATATGCTGATGATAACGCTGATAGAATTCAGCATACTCTTGGCTATCGGCGTCACTAGCCATTTTAACTGCTGCATCGGGTAAAAACAGATCATTTTTCCAGTTGGAAATCATACTTTGTAATTTGCTAAGTAAATCTTTATCGCCATCAAGCTCGTCCATGGTTAGCTCTTTCAATAACGCCATAGAATCTTGATCATCAAATAAGGTAAAGCCCGGCTTATAACCCAACACTTTAATTTCTCTACGAATAATATCTAAGCCTAACGAATGAAAAGTAGAAACGGTTAAACCGCGCGTTAACTCTTTACCCAACATTTTAACAATACGCTCTTTCATTTCACGCGCGGCTTTGTTGGTGAAAGTCACCGCGGCAATATTGCGCGCCTTGTAATCACACTTTTGAATAAGGTAAGCAATTTTTTGGCAGATAACACCGGTTTTGCCAGAGCCAGCTCCAGCAAGTACTAAGCATGGGCCGCTAACATATTTAACGGCTTGGTTTTGTCCGGGATTAAGTTTCATTGTTATGGTTCATCTCAAGCAGCATAGTCACAAAAATACATTAAAGGGGAAATAAAAATTTACGGTCGCTGATTTTACCTGTTTTTACTCGAAGACAAAACAGTTACAATGCTATCAAGTAAAATTTCAGGAAACACTCATGCTAAATGCAAAAAAAATTGAAGAAATAGCCAAGCAAGTCACCGATGCCATTCCATCAAGTTTAAAGAATATGGCCCATAATTTTGAAGATAAAACTAAAACAGTGCTACAACGTAAATTATCACAACTTGATGTGGTTACTCGTGAAGAGTTTGATGTACAAACGCAAGTATTGATTAAAACTCGCGCTAAAATAGCCGAATTAGAAACACGATTAGCTGAATTAGAAGCAAACGAGGAAAGTAACGAGCTAGAAAAGTAGCGAATTACGAAAACAGCTAAATATCATAGCGTGTCTTCAAAACTCGTCGCTCGCAACTCGTAACTATTAACCTATATGTTCAAATATTTACTGTTCACATTAGCCATAGTAGGATTTATGACGAAAGCTGACGACAATAAATTTACCACTGAAGAGCAACTAACGAGTCGCTATGTTGGTGAGATTGCTCACTTTTGGCAGCAGGGCAACTTCTCCCATTTTAGTGGTGTTAATAATGTCCGGATCAATTATGCTGCTTTCATTAATAATAATGGCACTATGCCAGCCAAATGCTTAGTTATTTCTTCCGGACGCAGTGAAAGTTATCTAAAATATAAAGAACTCAGTTTCGATTTATTCAATCACGGTTATAGTATTTTTCTTCTTGATCACCGTGGTCAGGGCCTATCTCAGCATTTGTTAGCAAACCCTCACAAAGGTCATGTCGAAAACTTTCAGCACTATGTTGATGATCTAAATATCTTTATTGAAAATTTAGTGGCTCCCCATTGCCAAGATAACAAACCATATTTATTAGCCCATTCAATGGGTAGCGCAATTGCCGCTAGATATTTACAAGACTTCCCTGACAAAATACAAGCAGCAGTGCTTTCTTCACCGATGTTAGGCTTTAATAGCGGCAGCGTCCCTAATTTTATCGCCAAGTCGGTATTAAAGATTTTAGCGCAGTTAAATCAATGGTTTGATGACACACCTTGGTATTTTCTTGGTCATAAGGGTTTCAGCCAAAATGCCTTTGCCGATAATATTTTAATGCATTCGCCAATACGCTATCAGCTCTTTACTCAGCTATATAAAACCACAGCAGCAATTCAACTTGGTGGTGTAACAGTACAATGGTTAACTGAGTCTCAAAAGGCGCTGGAGAGAATATTCAACAATATAGATAAAATCATCACCCCAACATTAGTGATACAAGCAGGTCAGGATCAGATTATAGCAAACCAAGCTCAAAATGATTTTTGTCAACAATTACACCAATCGCACCCCCAATCGTGCCCCAACGGCAAGCCGCTATTAATAGCCGATGCTTATCATGAATTGTTTTTTGAAAGTGATGCTTACCGTGAGCAGGCATTATCAGCAGTTATTCAATGGTTTGAACAACATTAGTAAAAGTCTTTAACCAATCCTTACCTTGTCAAAGGGTAGAAGAGTGGCCCTTCAACTCTTTTGGTACAACAGAGCTTGGATCATGATGAATAAACACTTCACACGGCGCAAGCACTTGACAAATTTCACGCTCAATATCATCACCAATGCTATGCGCTTGTAATAACGATAAACTGTCATCCAGCTCTAAATGAAATTGAATAAAACGCTGCGCGCCTGACTGTCTAGTGCGTAGTTCGTGTAAACCTAAGGTACGTTCGTGAGCTAAAATAATAGTTGTTATTTTAGCCACCTCATCATCATTTAATTCATGATCCATTAACTGGTAAACACTTTGGTAAATGATCTGTCCGGCACCAAACAATAAAAATAAAGCTACGGCAATGGTAAAGACACCGTCGGCTTGTAGCCAAATTCCTTGGCTTAAAAAAATGGCGGCTAGCACTCCCATATTCAAAAATAAATCTGACTGATAATGTAAAGCATCGGCATTAATAACAATAGAGCCGGTGCGTTTAATAACAAAACGCTGAAAAACTACTAAGGCAAGCGTCAATACAATAGCAATAATTGTCACCCAAATCGCCACTTCACTATGAACAATCACTTGCGGGTTCATTACCCGCTCGACCCCATTAAAAATAAGTAAAAGGGCAGAGCCAAGCACAAAAGCAGCTTGCACTAACCCCGCTAAACTTTCCGCTTTACCATGACCAAATTTATGCTCTTTATCGGCTGGCGCTAAAGCAAAGCGCAAAATAACAATATTCATTACCGAGGCGAATAAATCTAAAATAGAATCAGTGGTCGACGCCAACATAGCGCTAGAGTCACTAACCAACCAAGCATAAAACTTAATAACCACCAGTAATAACGCTACCGACGAAGAGCTAATAGCGGCTAGCTTTACCCAGTAGGCATAATCTTTATGATAAGTTTCGTTGCTTGTTTGTTTGCTCAATGTTTTTTCTGACATGAAAATAAGGCTTAAAAGGGTATTAATCGCTATAATAGCAAGAATTCCTATTATGACTCAATTATCATTATGCTAGATGTTGTACTTTTTCAACCACAAATTCCGCCAAATACTGGCAATATAATTCGTTTATGTGCTAATTCAGGCTTTCGCTTACATTTAATTGAACCACTTGGCTTTGATTTAGACGATAAAAAACTGCGTCGAGCCGGTCTTGATTACCATGAATTTGCCGCAATAACACGCCATGAAAATTTTGAAGCGTTTGTTAAGCAAGAGCAACCAAAGCGTATACTGGCCATCACCACCAAAACCAATAATTTTTATGGTGATGTCACTTTTAGCCAAGGAGATTATTTATTATTCGGCTCGGAAACCAGTGGCTTGCCTGAAGAAGTACGAGTGCAGATCCCCGATGAAGATAAAATTCGTATTCCTATGTTAAAAGAAAGCCGTAGTATGAATTTATCTAACGCCGTTGCTGTTATTGTTTATGATGCCTGGCGCCAATTGGGTTTTGTCAATGCGGTATAAAAAAGTTGCTAGTAATTAATGACGAGTTGCGAACATAACGACGGGGAGCTTTTCGAAACTCGCTACCCGTAACTCGTTAATTTAGTTTTTATTCTTGCTTTTGATCACGTGAGAGTAAATCAGCTGCCGCCAACTTTACATTCTTACCTTGATAAAGTACTTGATATACCTGTTCAACAATAGGCATTTCAACATTCATGCGCAGTGCTAACGTATGAACTTCTTTGGTATTACGATAACCCTCGACCACTTGGCCAATATCTGTCATCGCCTGTTCAACACCAACACCTTTACCTAACGCTAGGCCAAAGCGACGATTTCGAGACTGATTATCCGTACAAGTGAGGACCAAATCACCTAAGCCAGCCATGCCCATAAAGGTGGCCGGATCGGCGTTTAAGGCGATACCTAAACGGGTCATTTCAGCTAAACCACGGGTAATTAACGCGGTGCGAGCATTAGCACCAAAACCAATACCATCAGCCATACCTGCGCCAATGGCGATAACATTTTTAACAGCACCACCTAGTTGCACGCCAATAAAATCTTTATTGGGGTAAACCCGAAAACATTTTTCGCAATGTAATAAATCAGAGAGTGTTGCCGCAAAATCATCGTCTGTAGACGATAATGAAATAGCAGTAGGTAGGCCTGCTGCCATCTCTTTAGCAAAGGTTGGGCCAGACAATACCGCTAGCGCAACGTCTTCACCTAAAATTTTTCGGGCGACATTTTGCAATAAGTCACCTGATTGAGGATCTAAACCCTTTGTTGCCCAAGCAATTTTAACATTAACGTTCGCTGATTCATCTAGCACAACTTTAATTTTTTTGAGCATATCGCCAAAGGCATGGCTAGGCACAACCACTAAAATATTATCACTTGCTTGTATTGCTATGCGTAGATCGCTGGTCACTTGTAAACTATCAGGAAAAGTGCAACCTGCTAAATATTTAGCGTTTTCACGAGCACTAGCCATGTCATTTACTTGGTGCGCATCTCGTCCCCACATAAGGGTTTTATGACCATTTCGTGCCAAACAAATCGCTAATGCAGTACCATAAGATCCCGCACCTAATACGGTAATTTTGGCTGAAACAGTCATAATACTCTCTTTAGTTTGTCTTCGAAACTCGTCACTTGTACCTTGAAACTAATTTTTAGTGAGTCTCGGTGCTTTCTGGAACGTTAGCTTTAGCTTCGGCGGCACGTTGTTGTACATAAGAAGCAAATAAGGCTTCAAAATTTACTGGCGATAAATTAAATTGTGGGAATGAACCACGGTTAACTAAGCTAGCAATGGTTTCACGTGCATACGGGAACAATGTTGTTGGACAAAAAGCGCCAATAGTATGCGCTAATTGCGCTTCAGGTAAATTACCAATAGTGAAAATACCGGCTTGTTGTACTTCTGCTAAAAAGGCAGTTTGCCCTTCAACTGTAGCCGTTACTGTTACCGCTAAAACAACTTCATAGGTATTTTCAGCTAATTTATTAGAACGAGTATCTAAATCTAATTTGATTTCTGGCTTCCAATCTTTTTGAAAAATAGCCGGCGAGTTTGGTGTTTCAAAAGACACATCTTTAGTATAAATACGTTGAATGGCAAATTGTGGCTCTGCTTGTGCTTCTTGTGTGGCTTCAGTTACTTCGTTTTGGTTTTCATCACTCATGAGGATTTCCTATCTTTTATATTTTGTTGTTATCTTTAGTTAGCAAAACTGTTTAGCTATTTATTCTGCCAACAAAGCATCTAATTTATTATTCATTTCTAACGCAACAAGTTGATCACAACCACCGATATGCACATCATTAATGAATATTTGTGGCACGGTATAACCGCCACTGCTGCGAGCAATCATTTTTTCACGCAATACCATATCACTATCAATGCTAATTTCGTCAACTTTCAATGCTAACAAAGCGGCCGCTTTATGCTCAAGCAAGGCAATAGCCCGTGTACAAAATGGGCAGTAAGCTTTAGTGTATATTTCAACTTTAGCCATATATGATTCTCTTTATTTTGAGTTACTTTTGATCTAGGCAGTTACGAGTAAAACAGTAGCGAGTAACGAAAACACCTACTATTTAAGATTTTTCTTCGAAACTAGTTACTCGTATGCTTTAAGGTTTTTCTTCGTAACTCGAACCTAGTTACTCGTAACTTATTTCTTCGTTACTGGTAAACCGGCACTAGTCCATGCACCCATACCACCTTTCAATACACTTACTCGAGCAAAACCCGATTTATGTAAATCATTAGCAACTTTTACCGCGCTGATACCAGCACTGCATACAACAATGATGGGATTTTCTTTATGCTTTTCAAGGCTAACAAAGCCATTTTTAGTGATTTTTTCGTTAGTTAAACCCACAGCATCAAGAATATGATTGCTGTTAAAGTCTTTTTCACTACGAATATCAAGGGTAACACCTTGCTCTCTATTCATTAAAAAAGTTAAATCTTGCGGGCTAATTTGCTTAACCGGTGACATTTGAATTTTAATCGTTATCACAATAATCATAACGACAAGGGCAACCCAAACCGCACTTAACATGCCGTTGCTGCTAGCAAAAGTAATAAATTGTTCCATAAATGATGACTCTTTCGGTAAATAATAAAGATGATAATACCAATTGAATTAATGAATGCACCACTTAGCGAGAATTTAAAGGCTTAGAGGCAAGGCATTGATTGAAGAGAATGGTTATTCCCTTGTCAAAATCAATAACGCCGCATGTAAGCCTTTTAAACTCGCCCTTCGGGAGTTTCATTATTTCAATTGGTATGAATAGTAAAATTCGCCACATTATACCCAAGTGAGTTGGAATAGCGAATTTATAGCCATGTTACTTCAAGTATGCTAGTTGCAGCAGATGAAGTAACATGAGCTTGGTAAGTGCTCATGAATCATTTCTTGCTTAAATAAATGCTGGTGAATGTGTACAATAGCGGCAACTAAATTTATACCAAGTTGATTGAGTTATATCCCACTCAGCGATAATTAAAAGGCACCGCAGTCATGGCGAATAAAAAATCTACCGTTTTAATAATTTTGGATGGCTGGGGCTATCGTGAACAAAGTGATTCTAATGCAATTCAAGCAGCTAATACTCCAATACTAGACAAACTTAAAAATGATTACCCTAACATGCTTATTCAAACGTCTGGCATGGCGGTAGGTTTGCCTGATGGCCAAATGGGTAATTCTGAAGTAGGTCATGTAAATTTAGGTGCTGGCCGAGTAGTTTATCAAGATTTCACTCGCATCACTAAAGCGATTAGCGACGGTGAGTTTGCAACAACACCCGCTTTATGTACTGCGGTAGACAAGGCGGTTGAACAAGATAAAGCCGTACATATTTTTGGTTTACTGTCACCAGGCGGTGTACACAGCCACGAAGAACATATTTTTTCCATGATGGAATTGGCCAAAAAACGCGGGGCAAATAAAATTTATTTACATGCCTTTTTAGATGGTCGAGATACGCCACCACGTAGTGCGCAAGCGTCATTAGAAAAAGCCCAACAAAAATTCGACCAACTTTTTGCCAACACTACTGGCGAAGGACAAATTGCCTCGGTTATCGGTCGTTATTTTGCTATGGACAGAGATCAACGCTGGGAACGTGTTGAAGCAGCCTACGACTTAATGGTATCAGGCATAAGTAAATATCAATATAACGATGCTTTATCCGCGTTAGCAAGCGCCTACGAACGTGATGAAAATGACGAATTTGTTAGTGCAAGTGCCATCCTCAATAACGCTGGTAAAGCAATTGAAGTTAACGATGGTGATGCCTTAATTTTTATGAATTTTAGAGCCGATCGTGCCCGCCAATTTACTCGTTGTTTCACCGAAGCAAACTTTACCGGCTTCAGCCGTAAAAAAACACCTGCCATAAGTGAGTTTGTGATGTTAACTCAATATGCCGCTGATATTGATGCTAACTGTGCTTTTGCACCAAACCCTTTAAATAATGTTATGGGTGAATGGCTTGCTAAACACAACAAAACGCAATTACGAATTTCTGAAACGGAGAAATATGCGCATGTTACTTTCTTCTTTAGTGGCGGACAAGAAGACACTTTTGCAGGTGAACAACGTATTTTAGTGCCCTCTCCCAATGTTGCCACCTACGATTTGCAACCAGAAATGAATTCAACACTACTTACCGATAAATTAGTGGCCGCCATTGAAAGTGGCGAACATGACTTTATCGTTTGTAATTACCCTAACGGTGATATGGTTGGTCACACTGGAAATTTTGATGCTGCGGTGAAAGCATGTGAAGCGGTTGATAGCTGTGTTGGGCGTGTAGTTGCAGCCCTACAAAAAACGGGTGGTGAGTGTTTAATTACCGCCGATCATGGTAATGCCGAGAAAATGCTTGATGAAAATACCGGCCAAGCGCATACCGCACATACCTGTGAGCCAGTGCCATTGATTTATGTTGGCAGAAAAGCTATACCGGCAGCTACTGGTACCTTAAGTGATATTTCGCCAACATTATTACATTTAATGGCAATGGAGCAGCCAGAAGAAATGACTGGCTCAGTATTGATGCAGCTTGATTAATACTGCACACTGAGAAGAGTTACAGCAGAATCATAACGAATAGTTAATGTTAAAGACGTCATATAACACCCTAACAATGTTTGGTAAATTATTAAGCTGTTTAGTCATACTAAGCAGCTTACTTTTTATCGACTTCAGTATGGCTGCTGATACCAGTAACCATAAAAAATCTAAGCGGAAAAACACCAGTAAACTCAATGATGTGCAACAAGCCATTGCCAAACAAGAATCTAATATATTAAAAACCAATAAAGACCGGATTAGCTTAGAGCAGCAACTAAAAAATGATGATTTAGCTATCGCCAAAGCCGCAAAAGCCATCAGTGATACTGAGCAACAATTAAAAGTTACCAATAAAAAAATAGTAGCATTAAGTAAAGAGAAACAACAATTAAGCGCAAAAAAAAGCAGGCAAGAACGCTTACTCGGCCAACAACTACGTTCAGCTTACACTACTGGCCAACATGATTATTTGAAATTAATGTTAAACCAAGATGACAGTAAAAAAATTCAACGCACCCTCAGTTATTACCAATATTTGAACAAAGCACGCATGATTGAAATTGATAAATTTCAATCAACAATTACCCTGCTAATGCAAGTGACGACACAACATCAGGAACAAATAGAGCAACTTCATGCATTAAAAGCCAATCAGCAACAACAACGAAAAAATTTAAGTAAAAACAAAGATAAGCGTAGCAGCACCCTAGCCTCTTTAAGTAAAAAATTATTATCAAGCAAACAACAATTAACTAAATTAAAAACCGAAGAAGCCAACCTAACCGCAGCTTTACAAAAACTTACCGCACTTATTCGCGCAGAAGTAAATTTGATCGGGTTAAGCAAGTTAAAGCGACAACTGTCTTGGCCCGTTAAAGGGCGACTGCTACGCAATTTTGGTAGCCGAAAACAAGGCTATTTAAAATGGAAAGGTGTTTTACTTGGAGCACCAATTGGCAGGCAAGTACATACCATACACAATGGCACTATTTTGTTTGCTGACTGGTTAAAAGGCTATGGTTTATTAACGGTTATTGATCACGGTAATGGCTACATGAGTTTATATGCCCATAATCAAACCTTATTAAAATCTGTTGGTGATAGAGTAGAAACTGGCGAGCCTATTGCTTTAGTGGGACAGAGTGGCGGCCAAGATCAAGCCGGACTTTATTTTGAGATTCGCCACCAAGGTAAAGCCGTTAATCCCAAACTCTGGTGTAAATAGCCTAAAGATCGAAGAGCGACAAGTTTAAAACTAAATGATATGCTTTAAATACCTCACTATACTTACTTTAACAACAAAAAAATGATTTCAGCTGTGTCGACGTTTTTTTTTCTTATCATTTTCTCTTTTACTGCACTTTTACCTACTGTATCCGCACAAGAAAAACCCGCACGCATCGCCATTGTGATTGACGACATAGGTTATCGAGATTCCGACAAACACGCACTGTTATTACCCGGTGCCATCACTTACTCTATTTTACCTCACACTCCTTATGGTAAAAAATTAGCGACTAAGGCTAACGCCAATCACAAGGAAGTATTGCTTCATATTCCAATGGAAGCTGAAAATGGTAAAAAATTAGGCCCAGGGGCACTGACTAGTGCCATGAATAAAACTGAAATTTATGCCAGTTTGAACAAATCTTTAGCGGAAATACCTTTTGCTATCGGTATCAATAACCATATGGGTAGTTACCTAACGCAACTAGTCGAACCTATGACATGGACTATGGGCTTTCTCAAACAGCATCATTTGCTTTTTCTAGACAGTAAAACCAGCCCATATTCCAAAGCAAGTATTATTGCTGAAAAACTAGGAGTTCCCGTCAAGGTACGCCATGTTTTTTTAGATAATCAGTTAACTGAGTACTATATCAACAAACAATTTCAATCTTTAATCAAACATGCTCAAAACCAAAATATGGCTATTGCCATTGCTCATCCGCACCCTGAAACTATTCAAGCGTTACTACGCTTAATTCCAACATTACAGCAAAATAATATTGAGCTTGTGCCGCTATCAGCTTTATATTCGATGCCAACAAACGACCAGACGCGAAGGGCGAGTGACTAGGAAGTAACGAGCAAGAAAAGTAGCGAGTTACGAAGTTCATATACGCTAAGTAAGTTATTTTAAAACTCACATCTGACAACTCAAAATGAATTCCAGCCGACATGAGAGTAAAGAAAGCAAGAAAAGTAGCGAGTTACGAAGTCCATATACGCTAAATAAGTTATTTTAAAACTCACATCTGACAACTCAAAATGAATTCCAGCCGACATGAGAGTAAAGAAAGCAAGAAAAGGCGCGAGTTGCGAAGCCCATATACGCTAAGTACGTTGTCTTCGAAACTCGTAACTAATAACTCGTCCCTATTCCCTATAACTTAATATTATTTTCTTTCAATATTTTGTGGAGATATTTCACAGGGATAGCATAAGTAATACCGCTAGGGTTACTAATCACCGCTTCTTTAGTGCTTTGCACAAATACTTTATTAATAATTCCTAATACCTCACCTGTTTCCATATCATACATAGCACTACCGCTATTACCTGGGTATGCTGTCGCATCAAGTTGATAAACAGAATAAGGATTACGCATACGTTTCAGCATTTTCAAACTAATCTGTCCTGCTGTTTGTGCGGGTATAACCGTGGGTGTGTTACTGGCAATAATGCCTCGGTGCGTAACGGGATACAAACCTAAAACACCACCAATAGGGAAACCAGTAAAAGCGATGTAACTACCGTCTGGGCGAATGTTCTTATCTGCCAAACTCATGGCTGGCAAGGGTGAGCCTGGTATTTTCAATATTGCCAAATCATATAAATCTGACGTAGCAATAATCTCGGCATACCTCACTTTAGCGGTTTTTCCTGAGCCAATAAACACTGCCATTTTTTGTAATAAGCTTTGATCAAGCTCCTTTGGTAACACATGGGCATTAGTGATAACATAATGACCATCTCCAATAACAAAGCCCGTGCCACGTAATATATTTTGTGGTCTGCTTGTGGGGGTATGAATACCAATACCAACCACTGAAGGTTTTATTTTTGCTACTACATCAACAAATCCAGCTTTTGCTGGAATGAGATAAAGTAAGCAGAAAACTGACAATAAAATTAATGTTTTTTTTAGCATTGTATCCTTCCAATCGTTATATTCTACATTCTGTTTTAAATATAATACCTTAATTTTCTTTATCTTAAGACAAGCTTTCGAATATCAGCCATAATAAATGATACTACGGAGAAATATCATGACTGAAAAGATTGTTCCTATACTTGCTGGTGGAGGCACCCGTTTACCTGCTCACCTAGGTGTATTACAGGCATTAGACAAATTACAGATACAATTTGATCATATAGTTGGTGTATCCGGCGGTAGTATTATCGCTAGTTTTTTTGCTTCCGGCCTTTCTATTGACGAAATGAAAGAAATAGCATTAGCCACTGATTATACTCAATTTACTGGTTTTTCTTTATTCAAACTAATACGCAATGGCGGTTTAAGCTCCGGTGATGCATTTGAAGAATGGGTTGATAAGCATCTAAAAGGTAAAACCTTCGCCCAAATGGATATCCAGCTACACGTTGTAGCTACCGATGTAAGAAGTGGTCAACCCGTTATTTTTAATCAAGAAAACACGCCCAATATGAAAGTGTCAGAGGCGGTGCGCTTTTCTATGTCTATCCCTCTGGTCTTTAGCTTTAAACCGTTTGGCAAATACCTTATGGTTGATGGCAGCATATTATCTGAAGATGCTCTACATCGAAATTGGGCTAAAGATGGCACACCGGTAATGTGCTTCAGGCTTAGAAGTGAATATGAATATGACGAACTCAAAACGAATAGGTTTTTTCCTATTTTTAATTACATAACCTTACTTATTCGCACCTTTATGACTACCATTTCACGAGAATATATTAACGACGTTTTTTGGCACAATACCATAGTAATAAATACCGGCGAATGTTCTGGTGTAGACTTTAATATGACGGACGAACAAAAATTACAACTGTTCGAAACTGGCTACCAAACAGCATTAGAAATTATTCCCATTAAAACTAAAACATCCCCGATTCAACAACCCATATTTAAAGCAAAAGAAAATATGACAAATTAAACTATAATAGCTTCTAAACTATGCGATTTTTGCTATGATAATTTGACTAACAGTAGTTAAGTAATTGATCACGATTGTGACCTTATATTCCAAAACAACAAAATGGATATTAAATGAACTGGAACAAGCGCCTGCTAAATACTCCCATTATTGGTGATATAACTAAAAAGATCGTCTCAATGAAGGCCAGTCATGACGCTTATAATATCGCAGAGCATTTCACCCAGTTTTTACAACCACAAGTGGCGACCACCCCAGCATTACGCAAAGAGGTTTTTAAAATTCGACATAATGTTTATTGTGAAGAACTATCCTTTGAAAATGTAAAAGATGATGGTCAAGAAAAAGATGAATTCGATGAACATTCCATTTTCTCTTTAATCAAACACAAACCTTCTAACACCTATACTAGCTGCGTGCGCATAGTGAAAACGAAAAGCTTAGAGCAACTTTTACCCATTGAAAAATTTTGTTTAGAGTCAATTACTAACGAAGAATTACACCCGATGCGCTTTAATCGTAATGAGATTTGTGAAATATCACGACTGGCAGTAAAGGCGGACTTTAGACGTCGTAAAACAGATAAATTTAAAGGTTCAGGTACCGGTGTTATTCAAGAAAATAATTACTCAGAAACAGAGCTACGTTGTTTCCCGTTTATAGCCATTGGTTTATATATGGCGGCAGCAACAATGGCGATGAATACAGGCATAAGACATGTCTATGTGATGATGGAGCCTAGATTAGCTCGCAGTATGAAATTTGTTGGTATTCATTTTGTCCAACTTGGCGAACCTATTGATTATCATGGGATACGTGCCCCATACTATATTAATGCAGAAATGTTCATGTCCAAACTATCTCCAGGTTTTAAAAACCTTTATCAAGCCATTGCGCATGAAGTTGGTGATCAATTAGATCAATTGAAGTGATATAACCCACTACCCTGTCCTCCTTAGAGCCTTCAATCCTTCGACAGGCTCAGGGCAAACCCTACAATATCTATTACCCTACGCATCTCTATTCATCCTGAGTGTTTCCGTTCCCCCTGAGCGCGAGGCAGTCGAGGGGAGCAAGTCTAAGGGTCGATAAAGCAAAGTACAAAAACTCCTCAGACAAACACGCTATAGAGTATTGATCTCAGTAATTAACAGCTACATTAATTGTGCTGTTAATTGCTGATATTTTTCTTTTTGTACTTTAGTTTTAGTGCTAACTTTTAATAATATGCTTTTCGCTTGCTCTTTATCATTATTCGCCAATAACGTTTCAACAAGGTTCAATGCAATATCAATATCCTTTGCTTTTGATAATTTATACGCTTGTTCAGCTTTTATTAGCGCTTGTGCCTTCTTACCAGATTTCAATAAAACCTGAGCATAAGTATCAACAACATTAGGTACCTCTGCGGATAAAGAATACGCTTTTTTTGCATGTTTTAGTGCCTGAGAAAATAAGCCCTTCTCCATATATAACCAAGATAAATTATTCAATACCACAATATTATTGGGTTGTGTTTTGATTAAATTTTCATACTCAAGAATAGCCTTATTTTCATCTGTAGATAAATAAAAATTCGCTAAGTTCAAGCTAACCCTTGGCTTCAAGCCATGCTCTAATGAATAACTTTCAAGTAGCTTAATCGCCGTTTGTTTTTGGTTATTTCCCGCAAGTGCCTGCGCTAAAAAAGTGGCATTTTGAGCATTCGGCTTAGCTTCATATTGCTGCTTTAACTTGGGTACTGCTGCAGAAAAGTTTTTTTCCAATAGCAAAACTCGTCCTTCAATGCCTGCCTTTAAATCTTTATTGACATCAAATGATGCTAAATCTTTTAGTAAATTTCGTGCTTCAGTTGAGCGATTACTATTCAGCAACACCTGCATTTTTACCAAATGAAGCATCAAATTTTTGGGATGCTGTTTAAAACTGCGATTTAACACATTTAAAGCGCGATCAGGTAGTTTTTTACCTGCCCAATAATTTACCAATAATAATACCGGCTCAATATGATACGGGTTGTTTTTTCGCCATTTTTCTAAAATTAAGAATACTTCTTGGCCATTTTTTTGTTTACCATTAGCAATCAACATTAGCTGCCAATAACTTTTTGGGGTTTTACTATTAAGTTGATAAGCCGCTAATATTGCACTTGCACGTTTAGGTTTATTTAATTTAATCAATGCTTCTGCTAATAAAACACCATATTTAACATTGGTTTCATTATCTTGTTGAGCTTTTATAAGTACCAGTAACCCCTCTTCATTTTTATGAAATTCAAAATATTGTGCTAATACTTTGAGGTTATGAGGGTACGCAACAATTGCCTCTTCGGTAAGTGCCATTGCTTTAGCTGTTTTTTTCTGATGATTAGCCAATTTTACCATTTCAGTTAATGCGTAAACATTATTTGGCTCTAACTTTAAACTTTGCTCTAATGCGACTTGCCCTTGTGCTAGCTTATTTTGTGCAAACGCAATTTTTGCTTTTAAGTTATAACCCCCAGCCTTATTTGGATATTGTTTTAGCCATTTATTAGCTATGGTCTCTGCTCTAGCTAAATCACCGCTTTTAATTGACGCAAATGCTAAGGCAAGCTCGGCAGAAATTAATTCTGGGTTTTGTTGTAAAGCCAATTCTAAATTTTCAACACCGGAAGGGTCGTTCATCATTAATTTTAAAATACCGGCCCGCGCACTTTGCTTCGCATTCACTGCAGACGCAGTTACCTGCTTTGCCAACTCTTTGGCTTTTTCATAAGCACCACGTTCCATCAATTCATAGCTTAGCATTGCTAAAAACTGTGTATTGGTTTCATTAGACAACTTAAAATCACCTAACGTTTCGCTAATATCATCAATCAACCCTAGCTGTAATTGACTTACAGCAAGCATTCTCCGTGCAACATGATCACCTGGTAAATACTTGATTATATCTTTTAAATGTAAATTACATTGCTCATGATTTTGTAAGTAGAAAGCGCTAGCACCCGCAACTAGCTTTAAGCTAAAGGAGCTAAACCCCGAAGCTAGGGACTTACCAGAAAAGTGACTCGCCGCTTCGTAATCTTTAACCTCAAAACGTGCCATCGCTTTTATATATTGCAAAAAAGGCTGCTCGGGAATTTTCGCCAAAATAGTATCGGCAATGGCCTCGGCTTGCGGGTATTGTCCATTTTTCAATAAGGCATCGGCAATAAATAATTGTACTTTGTTAGAGCTAGGCTGTAGCGCAAAGTATTTTTCAAAGCTAGTCACCGCTTGTGAATAGTTTCCCTCAACTATAGCGACTTGTCCTTGTAGCATTAATGCATCGGCATTGTTAGGTGTTGCTGTTAAAATACGCGCTACCAAAGCAGCAGCATAATCAATATTTTTCTGAGCAAATTCTAAATAAGCATTTGCTAACATGCTATAGCCATCCGCTGTTGACATTGACTGCGTTAACTTAACCGTTTCACTAGCAAGCGGTTCATTATCAGTCCGTAAAGCCGCAAGGGTTTTATACGCTAAAAACTGTATTTTACTTGCTTGAGTTAACGACTCAGCCTCTTGTGCAAGTGAAAAAATATCGTCATCTGATTCGGTTAACATATAAGCACGAGCAAGCAAAGGCAGTGCTTTATTAGCGTCATACTTTAATTGTAGCGCACGCTCTAATTCTTTCTCTGCACTGTAACCATCACCAGATGCTAAGTACAAACGACCGAGTAAAAACCGCGCCTTGGCATTTTTAACATCTAATTTAATGGCATTTTTTAATGCTATAATTGCCGATGAATTTTCTTTCGCTGTCAAAAACTTTTCCGCTTGTGCAATATGTGTTTGCGCGGTTTCATTATTGCCACAAGCAGATACCGCCAAAATAACACTGGCACAAACTATTGATCTTAAAAAATTCATTTAACTTTCCTGTTTTGAGTTTTAGTCGTTACCAATTGCCATACTCGAGTGACGAAAATACTATATTTAAGTTTTGAGTGACGAGTTTCGAAGAAAAATAACCGAGAGTTAGGTACTTCGCAACTCGATACTTTTTTTGCTCGCCACTGCACTATTTACATCATTGTAATAACAAGGCTAATACTTCTTGGGTTTTATCTTGCATTAACTGTTTATCGCCTTTAGATTCAACATTTAATCGTACTACAGGCTCGGTATTACTACTACGTAAATTAAAACGCCAATTACCAAACTCCATACTAATACCGTCAGTTTTATCTATTACTTGCGCATCTGCTTGATAATACTCAAACACTCGAGCAATAGCCTTGTTAGGATCAGCAAGTTTATTATTAATTTCACCCGATGATGGATACGCTTCAATACGCGCTTTTACTAAGCTAGATAAAGGCTGTTTGCGTAAACATACCAACTCAGCAATTAACAACCAGGGGATCATGCCGCTGTCACAATAAAAGAAATCGCGAAAATAATGATGAGCACTCATTTCACCGCCATAAATAGCATCTTCACTGCGCATCCGCTCTTTAATAAAAGCATGGCCAGTTTTACTTTGAATAGCTTGGCCGCCACTTTGCTCGACGATATCGATGGTATTCCACGTTAAACGCGGATCGTGAATTATTTTCTGTGGTGAGGTATTAGCACCTGCTGACTTAGCTAAGAAATTTTCTGCTAATAAGCCAACAATATAATAACCTTCAATAAACTCCCCTTGTTCATCAAACAAGAAGCAGCGATCAAAGTCGCCATCCCAGGCAATGCCCATATCAGCTTTATGCTTAATAACAGCATCACGTGTGGCCGCTCTGTTTTCAACTAACAGTGGATTAGGAATGCCATTAGGGAAATGTCCATCGGGCTGGTGATGCACTTTAATGAATTCAACAGGCACTTGTAATTGTTTAAAAACCGCTTCAATGGCGTCAAGAGCGGGACCCGCCGTACCGTTACCGGCATTAACCACTAATTTTAATGCCTTACCTAATGAAGAGCCTGATAAAGAAAAGTTGTCAGTATCAATATAAGTTAATAAATGCGCGGTATAAGGCTGCGTAATATCATAACGGCTTAATTGACCTTGGCGCTCAACATCACTAAAGTTGTTTTGCTCTGCCAAGGCTTTAATATCAAAAAGGCCGGTATCGCCACTGATGGGTTTAGAGTTCTCTCGTACTAACTTCATGCCATTGTAATCAATAGGATTATGGCTGGCAGTAACCACAATGCCACCATCACAATTTAAGTGACTGGTAGCAAAATAAATATGCTCAGTGCCAGATAAGCCTAAATCGATAACATCAGCGCCACCATCCATTAAACCGTTGGCAAGTGCTAACTTCAGCTCTTCACTCGTTAAACGGATATCTCCGCCAACCACTACCTTTTTAGCTTTAGTATGTTGTGCAAAAGCTCGACCGATACGATAGGCAATATCAGTATTTAACTCTTCGCCAAGTTTGCCGCGAATATCATAAGCTTTGAAGCAGGTTAACAGTTGCGAGTTACTAGTTTCGAGTGACGAAGTAAAAGTTTCAGCTTGAGAAGTATTCGCTGCCGATTTCGAGATTTTAGTCATTATTCTTTAACCTTTTTATAAAACTACCTAGCATTTTAGATAATTGCTCTGCTTCATTCATCCAATATAATCCACGCTGCTGATTTATATAACCTATTGCGACGCCAATATCAGTTTGTGTTTTAAATTCACCTGTAGAACCCTTAGAAATAACAAGGAATCGAGCTTTTTCTGTATTTGAACTTCTTTCCATGCCCTCTGCGATATTACTTGGCACCGATAAAGCTGAGCGAGTGATTTGATCTTTAAAGCCAAAATCACGTAAACCAGCAAGTTCTCTGTACACATCAATAGCTAGATTCTTACTACGTAGCCATATATCCAACTTTTCATACTGCATACAACATCCTTATTTAGTTTCGAGTAAATAGTTACGAGTTTCGAAAATACTTAACTAAGAGTAATAGTACTTCGTAACTCGTAACTTCTTTTACTCGTTACAGTTATGCTCTTCCATACTTGTCTTCAAAACGGACAATATCGTCTTCGCCCAAATAACTTCCCGATTGCACTTCAATCATTTCAAGTGGTAATTTTCCTGGGTTTTCTAGCGCATGAACAACACCAATAGGGATATAAGTTGATTGATTTTCACTTAAAAGAAAGGTTTTCTCATCAAGGGTGATTTTTGCTGTGCCTGAAACAATAATCCAATGTTCAGCTCTATGATGATGCATTTGTACCGAAAGTTTAGCCCCCGGATTAACGGTAATACGTTTTACTTGAAAACGCTCGCCATTATCAACACTGTCGTATTTGCCCCACGGACGATACACTTCGCGATGAATAGTACTTTCAGGACGTTGCTTGGCTTTCAGCTCATTAACAATCTCTTTAACATTTTGAACTTTATCTTTATTAGCAATCAATACCGCATCAGGGGTGTCAATGATCACTAAATTATCAACACCAAGTGTAGCTATCAATTTATTTTGGCTATGAATATAACTGTTGCTGGTATCATGAGCGATCACATCACCCTTAATAACATTGCGGTGTTCATCTTGCTGGCATACTTCCCAAAGTGCTGAATAAGAGCCAACATCGCTCCAGCCTGCATCTAAAGGTACCACAACTGCATCGGCTGTCTTTTCCATTACCGCATAATCAATTGATTCATCAGCACATTGTAAAAATGACTCTTTATCAGGGCGAGTAAAGTCTAAATCTTTTTCTACTTTTGCCATTGACGCTCTACAGGCAGATAAAATATCGGGTCTAAATTTTTCCAGCTCTGCTAAGTAACGGCTCGCTTTAAAGAGGAACATGCCGCTATTCCATAAGTAGTCACCCGAATCTAAATAGTCTTGTGCTGTGGCAGCATTTGGTTTTTCAACAAACTTTGCTACTTGGTATATATCATTTCCTTGCTGCTCTTCTTGTTTGCTGCCCTTTTGTATATAGCCATAACCTGTTTCCGCATGGGTTGGCACAATACCAAAGGTAACCAACTTACCTTGTTCTGCCGCAACGGTTGCTACATTAACCGCTTGATGAAATGCTGTTGTGTCTTTAATAACATGATCTGCCGCTAATACTAATAACAAAGCATCGTCATTATCGGTTAATGCGTTCAGTGCCGCTAATGCTACGGCTGGTGCAGTATTTCGCCCTTTAGGCTCAAGTAAAATTGTCGCTTTACCGCAGTTAACTTGTTTAACCTGCTCTGCCACTAAAAAACGATGATCTTCATTACAAATAAATACTGGCGCTTGGTGCTGACTTGGTAAGCGCGCTAAGGTGTCTTGCAACATACTAGTGTCATTAACTAAGGGTAAAAACTGTTTAGGAAATTGCGCGCGAGATAACGGCCAAAGACGGGTGCCGCTACCGCCACACATGATAACGGGGATAATGTTGTTAGCGTTCATTTAGGTTCCTTTAAAAAATAACAAGCTGATAACACCATCATAAGCCATAGAAAATGTTTCGACAATCCTATAAGCGCTCTTGCCTTAATCAATGAGACCAGTTTTTAATTATTTAACTTAAGTTAAACTTGGCTTTAAGTTGGCAAGAAAGTACGAAAAGAGTATATTTAGTAAAAATATTATTTAATTGAAAACAGTTAAGGGAAATAATGAAAGTTACAGTTTTTGGTATTGGTTATGTTGGGTTAGTGCAAGCAGCAGTATTAGCCTCTGTTGGTCATGATGTGGTATGCGTCGATATAGACCAAACTAAAGTTGATAACCTAAAAAAAGGTTTGATCCCTATTTATGAGCCCGGTTTAACTCCTTTAGTAGAGGAAACGTATAAAAGTGGTCAACTAAAATTTACCACTGATGCTAAAGCCGGTGTTGAACATGGAAAAATGCAATTTATTGCTGTAGGTACTCCTCCTGATGAAGATGGCTCAGCGGATTTAAAATATGTACTTGCCGTAGCCAAAACTATCGCCACTTATATGAACTCCCCTAAAATAATTATTGATAAATCAACCGTTCCCGTAGGTACTGCCGATAAAGTTTCCGCAAAAATTGCCGATGTACTCGCCTCACGTAATGTCGATATTGATTTTAATGTGGTATCAAACCCTGAGTTTTTAAAAGAAGGCGCCGCCGTTAGTGATTGTATGAAGCCCGATCGCATAATCGTTGGTACAGATAGTGAATCTGCACAAGTAGCAATGCGCGAATTATACGCGCCTTTTAACCGCAACCATGACCGCATGATATTTATGGATGTGCGCTCAGCTGAATTAACTAAATACGCAGCTAACTGTATGCTAGCAACCAAAATTAGTTTTATGAATGAAATGTCTAATTTAGCCGAATTATTGGGTGCCGATATTGAAGCGGTACGCCACGGCATTGGCTCAGATTCTCGTATTGGTTATCAGTTTATTTATCCTGGCTGTGGTTACGGTGGTTCATGTTTCCCTAAAGATGTACAAGCCTTAGTACGTACCGCTCATGGCATTGATTATAAGCCAGCCTTGTTAGAAGCGGTTGAATCAGTCAACTATGCACAGAAACAAAAACTATATAAAAATCTACAGTCTTATTTCAACGGTGATTTAGCCGGTAAAACTATTGCCGTTTGGGGTTTATCATTTAAACCACAAACAGATGATATGCGTGAAGCATCTGCAATGGTGTTAATGGAAGCACTATGGCAAGCAGGCGCAAAAGTACAGGCTTATGATCCAGAGGCCATGGAAGAATGCCAACGCATATATGGCTCTAGAGAGGATTTATCGTTAGTAGGTACTAAAGAATCTGCCTTACATGGCGCAGATGCCTTAGTGATTTGTACTGAGTGGAGTCAATTTAGAGCACCTGATTTTGACTTAATAGCCGAAAAGTTAACCCATAAAGTGATCATTGATGGCCGTAACTTATATGATCCAGCATTGCTGAAAGAGCGCGGTTTCGCCTATTACGGTATTGGCCGTGGTGAAAGTATTAAAAAAGCAACTTAAGTTACCCGTTAGAAAAGTTACCAGTAGCGGATCCCCACAGGTTTAACACGGTGTTTTCGTTGCTCGAAACTAGTAACTCGTAACTTAATAAATAATTTTAGGAAACAAGTGTGAAATTTTTAGTTACCGGCGCAGCCGGCTTTATTGGCTTTCATGTAGTACAGCGTTTATGCGAACAAGGGCATGACGTTATCGGCATTGATAATCTTAATGATTATTATGATGTTAATCTTAAATTAGCGCGTTTAGATGGCTTAAAAAAACACCCTTCGTTTAGCTTTATTAAGCTTGATTTGGCTGATCGTGAAGGTATTGCTCAACTATTTTCCCAAGAGAAATTTGATCGGGTGATACATTTAGCAGCACAAGCTGGGGTTCGTTATTCAATAGATAACCCTATGGCCTATGCTGACTCAAACTTAGTTGGCCACTTAACCATATTAGAAGGTTGTCGTAATAATAACGTGCAACATTTAGTGTATGCGTCATCAAGTTCGGTATATGGCTTAAATAGTAAAGTACCTTTTGCCACATCTGACAGTGTCGATCATCCTATTTCATTGTATGCCGCTACCAAAAAATCCAATGAGTTAATGGCACATACTTATTCTCACTTGTATAACATACCAACCACTGGTCTGCGTTTTTTTACCGTTTATGGTCCTTGGGGTCGCCCAGATATGGCGTTATTTAAATTTACCAAAGCGATTATAAATGGCGAAAGCATTGATGTTTATAATAATGGCGATATGCGCAGAGACTTCACTTATATTGATGATATTGTTGAAGGCATCATCAGAATTCAAGCTGTTATTCCGCAAAAAAATAATAATTGGTCTGTAGAATCTGCCTCTGCAGCAAACAGCTCTGCGCCTTACAAAATATTTAATATAGGCAATGGCAACCCGGTCAAACTACTCGATTTCATTCAATCTTTAGAAAACTCTTTGGGCGTTACTGCCAATAAAAACTTGATGCCAATGCAACCGGGCGATGTTTATCAAACCTATGCCGATGTTGACGATTTGTTTTCAGCTACCAACTATAAGCCCTCAATGAGTGTGGAAAAAGGTGTTGAACAATTTGTACAGTGGTATAAGGATTTTTATCAATAAATACGGTTATTAATTAAGGACAATGCATGTTTGATTACAACAAAGCTTTTTCACGTAATATTGGCTGGATTACTACCGCAGAACAACAAATATTAAAAGCGAAGAAAGTAGCCATTGCTGGTGCCGGCGGTGTTGGTGGCATACATTTATTGACCTTGGCACGTTTAGGTGTCGAAAATTTTTACATTGCTGATTTTGATGATTTTGAAGTGCATAATTTTAATCGTCAATCAGGCGCTTTTATGTCGACGCTTGGCGAACAGAAAGTTGATGTAATGGAGCGCATGGCCAAAGATATTAACCCTGACGCTAAGATAAAATCTTTTCCTGAAGGGATTTTTGAGCACAACGTGGATGAATTTCTTGAAGATATAGATTTATACGTAGATGCCTTAGATTTCTTCGCCTTATCAGCACGTAAAGTTATTTTTCAAAAATGTCTAGAAAAAAACATTCCAGTGATCACCGCCGCACCTTTAGGTATGGGCTGTGCACTACTATGCTTTATGCCCGGAAAAATGACTTTTGAAGAATACTTCCGCTTTGAAGATAAAAAAACAGAAGATGAGCAACTGATTCAATTTCTAATTGGATTATCTCCGGCGATGTTGCAACGCCCTTACTTAGTCGATGAAACTAGCGTCAGTTTCATTGAAAAACGTGGTCCTTCTACGCCTATGGCTGTTAACTTATGCGCCGGTATGGCAGAAACCTATGCATTAAAAATACTCCTTAACCGTGGCGAAGTACTGGCCGCACCTTATGGACTACACTTTGATGCTTATCGTAATAAATTCAAAAAAACGTGGCGGCCTCTTGGTAATAGGGGGCTACTTGCTAAAATGATGTTTAAAATGGCCAGAAAAATTGTTTTAGCTCCTACTCAACCTATTAATAAGAGTGATAATTTGAAACCTATCGAAGAAGTATTTGAATACGCAAAATGGGCGCCAAGTGGCGACAATATGCAACCACAACGCATTGAGGTACTTAGTGAGTTAACATGTATTATTCATGGTTTTGATACTCGCGACCATGTGGTTTATGATTTAGAGGGAAATGCTAGTAAGTTGGCTCTAGGCGCTTTCATAGAAAATAGTAAAATTGCAGCCCGATCTCTTAATTACAATATAACCATAGAGTTAACGACAAATAAAAAGGGTTTATCCCCTACTGATGACGACTACAGCCTATATCCAACCTTTAAATTATCACTATCGCCTAGTGAAGAAGGCTTACCCGAGCATTCATTATTTCCCTATATAAAAACTCGTTGTGTGCAACGTAAACGCATGGGAACCAAACAATTAACAACAAGTGAAAAACAAAAGTTAGAGACTATACTTCCAGAAGGTTACTCAGTTATTTGGAAAGAATCTTTAGCTGAGCGATGGAGCATTGCTAAGTTTATGTTTGGCAATGCTACAACTCGCCTAAGCATGAAAGAAGGTTTTGATGTTCACTCAAAAATTGTAGAGTTTACCCCAATAAGCAAAGATACTAGTCCTGAAAAAAACTGCAACTCAACATTCAGCAAAAACCTATTACCGGCAAAGTCACTCGGGTTAGATCCTATCACTATAATGTTAAGCCAATGGACATTAAAAAGCTGGCAACGCTTTAGTTTCATGGATAAATACTTAGCAGGTACGCTAGTGCCTAAATTGCTACTTGACGTTTCAACGTCTATAAGAAGTTGTGCTCACTTTGTTATTGTTGCCGATAAACAGCCAGAGTCACTTGAAGACTATTTAGCTGCTGGGGCTGCAATGCAACGATTTTGGCTACAAGCTACCCAATTACAACTTGGTTTTCAACCAGAGCAAACTCCGGTAATATTTTCTGAGTATTTACGTAATAATATAAAATTCACCAAAAATGAATTCACCCAAAAAAATGTAATCGCCATTGATAATGACTTCAAAACACTTATTGGTGAAGAAAATGTTAAACGCGCGGTATTTATGGGCCGACTTGGCCGCACTGCAACACCAACCAGTAGATCGGTTAGATTAAGTATTGATGAATTACGTTATCATAAAGAGCAATAAACAAGTAGCGATCGGTCGAGGGTATTACACTGAAGAAGACTTTCATCATTTAAATAGTTAGATGTTGGTAACCCCATATAAATACGTGCCTATGGGATTACTCAAGCTCAAATGTAGGTCGGAATTTATTCCGACAATACTATTAATTGGTGCTAAGTTGTCGCACTAAAGTACGACCTACAAAGAAATAAAGACATTAAATTCTTCTTTTTGAGCCAAGTGTATAAGCATGCTTAAATTGTTAATTGATAAATATGGCATAGATACCGAACAATATTCCTAGCTCTGTTATGGTGTTTATAAAAACTTAGCTGAATTTTCTGATAGCTTGTAATACCAGTTTCATTAATTAGGTGATCTATTTTATACGTAGGAAAAACGGCCAAATACAAGGCATTTATTTTAATAGCTAGTTATTCTAATTATTAAATAAATAACGAAGTAGTTGGTGGTTTTAACCAGTAGAAATGATCACATAGGCCTAGATCCTCGACAAAACGACTCGAGGATGACGGCATAACCCCGTCATTCCGGTGGTTTTTTAGGCCGGATCTATCACTTTCCCTTTCTATAATATTTAACAGGAAAGTAAACCAGTAAAATACTCACCATAAAAAACAACAGCCACTTTGTTGATGTCAGTACACTTGCTAGCTCTGCTAAATACTCATTGCGCTGTGGAAAAATCGATAACAGAGTAATTACAGTCAAATTTTCACAAAAATCTATCAACATAATAATGTAAGGAGATAAGCTGAAATACTGCCATTTACCATGCTGCTCATCTATTTTTTCAATAAAAAACCTTAGTATTAGCCCTAGAAAGGTTGCGTAATATAATGGATATATTATATCTATTGTTAATGAACCAACAATATAACGTGCCCTATTATATTCTCCATACGATTTAATCAGGTTATACGCATCTTCAGCGCTGTAATACAAATGGAGATCTAAAGGTCGGCCTTCAGGCAATATTTGCGGTAATAGGTACACAGGAAAAATGATATAACCAATAGCAAAGACAACTAATGTCTTTTGGGTTGCCCAGTGTTGTTGCCAAGCAATTATTCTTCGTAGCATATTATCTTCCCTGATAATGATATGAATGAACAACTACGATAACATTAAAATAAATCCTCGACAAAACGACTCGAGGATGACGGTATAACCCCGTCATTCCGATGATTACTTAAACTAAAATCACTTATTTCAGACAATAAAAAACCCCGCGTACGAGGCTTTTTAATAATAGACTATATGTTTACTATATATAAATTAAGATTTTTTTCTACGGCTTGCTGCAAAACCGATTAAACCTAAACCGAAAACAGCTAATGTAGCGGGCTCTGGAATAGTACCAACTTCAGAAAGTATTAAATCAGAACCTGGGGTTGAATTAACTAATGCATCAATATTAGTTACTAGTGAAAAATTGGCTAAACCTGTGAAATCAGCAAAAGATAAAAATACTCTTTCTAAAGAAAGAACATTATGATCTAAAACATATTGTGCTGTAGATACATTACTTAATATATCTGTAACAGTAATATCTAATGTAAAACCAACATCTGCAAAATCAACATCAAAATAGAAGACAGTTGCTGCACCTGCATCGGTTAAATCGATTGGTGATGTAGCATCAGCATCGAAATATTCAAGCAACAAAGAACCATCAACAGCGGGCTTTTCAGCATAAAATAACTGACCACCTGAAAAAGCAGCATTAGTTGTGATACCACCGAATGAGTTAGTATCTGCTATATTTGTTAAAGTATATGTAACATCACCTGCTGGTGTAGTATCAGTTACTGAAGTGAAAGTGGCTGTATCTACCGTTCCAGCTCCATCAGCAGTTAAGTTCACATCATAATTAAATGAATCTAATACTAATGCGTTTGCTGAAGTTGCGCTTAATGCTAATAAGGTAGCAAAGCCTATTTTCTTTCCTAGTGTAAACATATTGTTCTCCGTTGCTTTTTAAATTAATTAAAGTTTTATTTATGAATTCAATGTTGCACATGGTGTGCCAACAATATAAAAACATTTAAATTCAATGTGTTGGGTAAATACAGCTCAAACCATTAATTCTTTATGTAAAAAAAACTGACACTTATTTAGGACCTTCCTCTGAGTAAGCGCATCTTTTTATTTTCCCTAGCCATGAGCTTTAGTGCTGCTGCTTTATGCGTTGCTATTTTAATGTTATTACCGCTAATTCCCAATGCTTTGTCATATTTTTCTATTGCTAAAGTAAATTGTTCGTTAGCAGTAAGTGCTTGGGCATATGTATCAATGATAGCAGCATTGTTTTTTGCTAATTCATAAGCTCGTTCAGCATAAGTTAACGATATTTTGGCGTTGCCTCTTTGTAATTCTAAATAAGACAAGTTATTTAAAGCTGATAAGTTCTCAGGTTGTTGCGATAAAATAATCTCATATAGTGTCAAGGCCTGACTTAATTCATTACTATTCATATAAGCATCAGCTAGTACGGCATTAATACTTATCGTTCTTTGTTCTTCAACCACACCTTGAATATACTGTTCTAATATAACTACAGCTTGTTTTTTATCGCCTTGTAACGCAACTGATTTAGACCAATTTATTACATTAATTTCATTAGCTTGCTTTTTATATGCTCTTTTATAATGTTTAGCTGATGATTCAAAATTTTTACTTGTATATGCAATATTTCCCAACACTTTATCAAGTAACCAATGCTCCGCAGTAATTTTGTTTTCTTTAATTTTATCTAAATCATTCTGATTTGGTTCAATTTTAAGCAATGACTGATAGTAAGACTTAAGTAATAATAAGCCAACATTTTCTTGATGGAAACGAATTGTTTTTTCCAAAAGCACCAACGCCTTGTCTACTTGACTATGCTGCTCATATAAAGAAAATATTTTATGCGCCATTTTAAGATTTTTTGGATTAGCGTTAACAAACTCTTTATATGTTTCTATCGCTTGCTGCCAATCTCCCATTTCATTATAAGTTTCACCTAAAGCTATATTAATCCCTTCAAGTGGCTCTGCACTTTTTGCTATTTCTTGTAATAATTCAATTGATAGGTCATAACTATGAGCTAACCTATAAATATAAGCAAAACCTAATTTGATGAAGTTATTATTTGGCTTATCGTTCAATCTTGCCTGATAAAAAGTAATGGCTTTATTTGTATACTCATCATTATCTTCAACTGCAAGAGCAATAAAACGAGTAAAATTAACAATTGACCTAATATTCTGCGGCTGTAATTTTAATACTTGCGTATAATAATCATAAGCTTGCTCAATATTTTTTTCTTTATGTGCATAGACTGCTAATTTATAGAGTGCCGGTATATTATGACTATCAAGTGTTAAAATTTTATCCAATAACAACTTAGCTTCTAAGCTTTTTTGCTGTCTATCTAATACAGCACTTTCTAACAAGTAGCCTTGTATTTGTTGGTTGCCACTTTTTTGCCACTTTTTCGCTATTTCTATTGCTTCTGTAAATTGACTGTTATTTAAGTAACCAATAGCCAACCCCTGCTCCGCAAACGCTAAATTGGGATCTAAATTCAGGGCCTTTTCTAGTATCGCAATCCCTTTATCTGCTTGATTTAATCGAAGTTGAGTAATACCCTGCTTTGCTAATTCACTAGGCTCAGATGTATCTAATTCTATTGATGCTTGCAATAACTCTTGAGCAGCTTCAATATTGCCTATTGCTAGCATTTGATTACTGGCCATTGTTAACATCTCAGGATTAGCTTCATCTACATCAATCAGTGTTTTTAAACCTGAAATAGCATCAGTGTTATAACCTAACTTAAGTTGTAAATCGATAATTATTTTTCGCACCAAGTTCTTTGCTGGTAATATATTTTCCACTGAAATTAAATATTGATAAGACTGTTCAAAATCTTTTAACTTATAAGCACTAATACCGGCAATAATTTTTGAAAGAGTAAAGCTGTCATTTTGTTGAAATGAAATAACCGCATACTCTTTAGCTTGTTTTAAGTTTCCTTTTGCATATTCAATTTCAGCTTTTAGCTGATTTGCTAATGGGTGAAATTCTGAAATTTTCAGCAACAAATCAACTTGCGGCTCTGCGGCATCAAATTTTTGTGCTAAAACATAATTTTGAGCGACAAAAAAACGAGCAGAAATATCTTTTGGTCGTAACGTGGAGTATTGTTCAAAAGTATTCGCTGCTTGCTCAAACTGTTCTGTAGCTTGTAATAGATAACCTTTTAGCATTAACGCTTCAGCAAAATTTGGTGTGGTAGATAACAGCTCATCAACTGTGTTTAAACCATCTTGATAATTATTTCCAGAATGAGAAATATACGCCTTACCTATTTGTCCATACATAGAGTCTTCGCTAATACTAATAGCATCTTCAATATACTCTTTTGCTAATTGTGTTTTATTTTGATGAATTGCGGCTATGCCTGCGTAGGTTAATAACATAACCTGATCTACATTTGAAAATGCGTCAACTTGCTCAATTAACTGATAAACATAATCAAACTTATTTAATTTAACTTTCGCTTGCACTAAATAAGTAAGCAGCTGCTTATTGCCACTACCTAAATTTTCAGCTTTTTCTAATTCTTTTTCTGCAGCTAAATAATCACCCTGAGCTAAATACGCAGCACCCAACGCAAAACGGACATTAGAATTTTGGGGTTCGATACGAACCGCATTTTTCAAAGCAATGATGGCACTATTATGATCTCGTTTTTCGGAAAATATTTTTGCTTGCGCTAAATACTTATCGGTTGTCATATTAGGCGAGCAGGCACTTAGGCTTATCGCTAGGCTCA
The DNA here is from genome assembly GCA_013215465.1 of Colwellia sp. GTDB lineage: Bacteria > Pseudomonadota > Gammaproteobacteria > Enterobacterales > Alteromonadaceae > Colwellia. The sequence goes on from JABSOW010000003.1 coordinate 99,570, forward strand.
CCGCTAATGCAAGCTTGGTATTTATAAGTTTCATATATTTCCTTTATATTTATCATTTGTAGGTCGTACTTCTGTACGACAGTGTTGTGACTCTTTGTCGTACAGAGGTACGACCTACAGCTCTTTGTCGCACTGAAGTACGACCCACAGCTGTTAAAATTTACTTAAATATATCTTAATCTGTATACTTTAATAACAGTAACTTACAGTTAGACTTTATTATTTTAAATGCACTTTCAATAATTAAAATATAAGAGTTACGATTAAAACTTTTCATTGATAATACATATTGCGAATTAGACAGAGACTGTTTATAGCGTGCTTCTCCACCTAAAAAGTCATAAGTTTTAAGTTTTAAACTTAAATAATACTGAATTGCTTTACTGTGTAAGCTTAAGCCTATTTTTATTTTGTTATTAGCTGACGTTGTTAGTGCTGATAAATAGAAATAAACCCTATCGTTATAAACAAAATTAACCAAGTACCCTAAAGCTTTGTTGTCTAAAGATAACACTGATATTTGTACCGTACTATCTCCACCATTAATAAATCTTTGGTGAAAAATCTTAAATAGCTCATTAGTAAAACCGCTACCTTCGCGGGTATTTTGCCAACGTACGATATGAAGTTTGGCTATTTCACTAAACAAAGCCTTAACCTGATTTTTGTCGGTAACAACATCAAAAGTCAAAATTCCCATCTGACTTAACAATTTATCACTGCGCTTGATTTGTGAGCGAGTATTTTTCGACGGCACCGTCTCTAAGTAACTATCTTTAATCTCTGAAAAATCAACTGAATAACCTTGAGCTGTCATCTGCTCTGCTGAATGCTTAAAATGTTTTTCAAAGCAGCTTGTTACCCTATTAGATGACAAGCCGATAACAAATTCTTGTACCGACTTGTCATAACAGTTAATAGCGCTAACCATTTTATCTCTAACTTCGTCAGCTATTTGCTGATCCAAAAGAAAGTCATTATATTCAGTCCATATTTGGTCTTGTTGTTCAATGCCAGTACGGTGTAAATACCATTGTTTAATAGGCAGTAAACCAAAAGCTTTTCGTTGCTGCTCAACCATAATCCCTAAACCAACAATTTTACTCCCTTGGTAGGCTTCAACAACAAACATCTGCTTGCTAACGAGTGATAACCAATTACTTATCCATTGCCAGGATAAAAAAACACTGCAATTCGCCCGTTTTTCTAAATCGGACCATAGTATTGCTAATTGATCTTTTTGTGATAATTCAAATGGTTTTATCTGTGTAATAATCTTTTGAATTTGCAAAAACACTCCCTATTTCTCTTTTTTTCTTTAAATAATTCGCTATTTAAAATATAAGTAATTGACAACACCCTATCAAACACATAACAATTTACTAGTTAACATACATTTACAATGGAATGATACCCTTAAACATGATCAATGTGCCAATTACCCTCAAGAATGATTCTGCTACCGCTAAAGTATCTGAGCCGATTAATGTCAGTATCCCTTTTGAGTATGGGAAAATATATCATACCAATACCTTAACGCTAGTTAATGGCCAACAGCAGGTAATTACCGCGCAATTAAAGGTATTAGCTTATTGGCCTGATCTGTCAATTAAGTGGCTTAGTGTCCATTTTTTATTTTCAAGTAATGAAGCAAGCGAAAATACACTTTATTTAACTGACTCCACATCATGTAATAATGAACCACCCGTTGGCATCACAGTAACCCAAGCACCTGATTTTTTAAAGATAGAAACAGCGTCAGCAATATTTAATTTAAATACCAGCTCTTTAGGGCTATTTAAATTAGCGCAAGCTCAAGAAAATAGTACCAACAAACGCTATTACACTAGTACTGAAAGTTCTTTAGCATTAACCGACCAACAGGGTAATAAATACTACCCCATCATTGACAATATTAGTGGTGCGTCAGTAGCAAAGAAAATACAGACACCAGTAAGCCTTACTTTACTTATTAGCGGCTTTTTTCAACAAAGTACCGCTGCAATAAAAAAAGATACTGCGACAAGGTTTGAAGCCGAAATTACCTTTTATTATCATAATAATAATACTAAATGGCGCTTCACTTTACATAACCCGCAAGCGATGGCAGATAATAGTGGCACTTGGGATTTAGGCAATACTAACTCACAATTTTTTCAATCATTTTGTGCCATCATACCCTGTGAAAACCAAGTAAAATCAGCCTACAAGATTCACGATGAGCTAATCCCTAAAATAACAAATCAGTTTTGGCAAGAAAATATTACACAATTCTCTATTTTTCAAGCCAGTAGTGGTGGTGATAATTGGCAAAGCAATAACCATGTCAATTACCAAGGAAAAACCTCGGTTGAATTTAATGGTTACAATGTTTCGGTTAACGATCATCAAGATAAAAGTATTATCAAAGGTAGAGCAACACCTACAATATACGTTGAGCAACAGCATCAACAACTTACTTCAAATATATCGGTATATATTGAAAAGTTTTGGCAAAAATTTCCAAAATCTATCGAGGTGAACACAAATAACATAACATTAGGGCTATTTTCACAATACGCCATTGACGGGTTTGAATTACAACCTGGAGAGAAAAAAATAGATACCTTCTATATTAATTATGATAATGCAAAAGATAGCCTTGCTTTTATCCAATCACCAAGCAAAATAACCATTGCTACCGACTATTTAGTAGCGACGCAAGCCATTCCATTACTGGCCCAAACCGGCAACGAAACCTTATACGATACAATAATTAATGAAGGTATTACTGCTGAAAATAATTTTTTTCATAAAAGAGAATTAATTGATGAATTTGGTTGGCGAAATTTTGGTGATTTATATGCAGATCATGAAACATTAGAAGTAGCAGGCGATGATGAACTTATCTCTCATTATAATAACCAGTATGATCCTATATACGGGTTTTTAAGGCGATATTTATTAACCAACGAAGCAAAATGGTTAGAGTTGGCTAATGATTTAGCAGATCATGTGAAAAATATTGATATTTATCATACTACGCAAGACAAAGTAGAATACAACGGTGGCTTATTTTGGCATACCGATCATTACCTACCCGCTGAAACAGCTAGCCATAGAACTTATTCACGACGCCAAGTAGCAGATGCTTATCAAGATCATGCTGGCGGCGGTGGCCCCGGTGGGCAGCATTGTTATACCACTGGCTTAATGCTGCATTACTATTTAACGGGTGATGAAACATCGAAGCAAGCGGTACTTAAATTAAACAACTGGATAACGCATTACTATGAAGGCTCCGGTACACTTACTGACTTTTTATTGTCAATTAAAAATAAAAATCGTATTGATATTAAAAGTATTTTTACTGGTAAGTATCCATTAGACCGTGGCACTGGCCATTATATAATTGCTTTAATAGATGCATTTGAATTAACAGGCAAGCAGTCTTATTTAGATAATGCTAGCTTAATCATCAAAGATACTGTTCATCCCAAGGATGATATTAAAGAGCGAGCTTTAGATAATATTGAGACTTGTTGGTTTTATACCATATTTTTTCAGGCCGTATATCGTTATTTAGTAACGAAACAAAATAACCAGCAAATTGATCTGTCATTCCATTATGCCAGAGACTCGCTATTACACTATGCTAATTGGATGACTAAACACGAACAACCTTATTTAAATACCCCAGAAGTGTTGGAGTACCCTAACCATACATGGGCCGCTCAAGATATTAGAAAGGCTAATGTACTGTACATGGCCAGTTATTTTACTCGTAATCAAGCGATAAAAGACAAGTACAAAAAAAAAGCGGATGAACTTTATCACTATGTGGTCACTACATTTGAGCACGAGCCAACGAGAAGTTTCACCCGAATTCTCAGTATATTAATGCAAAATCATGGTATCAAAAGCTTTGTCAACAATGCCCCTAAATACACATATTCAGAAAAACCACCACAAAACCATATACCTGACGACGTAGCGCTATCACAGAAAAAGAATTTACTTAGTGCATTTTTTACTACATTAAGTAATACTTCTGTATTGAATGAATTGACTTGGTTACGCAGACGCTCTTCAAGTATTGATAATTTTTTTATAAAGCTAGGTAAATAAATGACTGTAAATATTACCTTTATTATTCCACATAAAGGACGTGAAGAGTTTCTCACCCAGACAGTTGCATCAATATTATCTCAACAATATGATAAAACCCAGTTTGAGATTTTAATTGTTACTCAAAATAAAAAGCTTGAAAATATAGACTACTTTCAACAAGCCAGTGTTGCTATTAATGTACACTTTCAACCGGAAAATCAAACGATTTCTGCTTTACGAAATTATGGCGTAACACAAGCAAAAGGCCAATATTTAGCGTTTTTAGATGCTGATGTTGAACTTTCCTCTAACTGGTTAAGTTGCATGTTAACAACCATACAAGAAAAATCAGCACGTATGTTAGTTAGCGCCGCTCAGGTAAATGGACCGAACGCGCCACCACTAGAAAAAATAAGAACCGCATTAAGTAACGCCGAGCTAGACTGTAACGTTAACTTTTTACCCGGTAGAAATTTATTTCTAAGCAAAGAAACCTTTGAGCAAGTGAATGGCTTTCCTGAACATTTAATTACCTGTGAAGATTACTACTTTACTGACCAAGTACATCAACTAGGTGAGCTTTATTACACCTCACAAGCTAATTACATCCATTTAGGTGAAGATAAACAATATAATGAGATGTATAAAAAAGAAATATGGCGTGGTCAATCTAATTTACAATCGATAAAAGGGCGTAATATTCCTTTAAGAGAAATACCCAGCTTTGTTATTCCATTAGCATTATTTGTACTGTTCACAACTTGTTTATTAGCACTGCTACTGAATAACACTTTATTGGCAATAGGCAGCTTTATCCTGTTATTACTACCCATTACCGCCTACAGTTTTCGCTTACACAAACTAACCAAAAATGATGTCAGCTTTAGCAACGTTTTTAAGTTTTACTTAATATACTTTCCGGCTAGAGCCATTGGTACCCTAGGCGGTTTATTCAAATCATTTTCAAATTCTGGTATTAAATAATATTAAGGGCCCAATGTGGGCTGGCATTAATTGCAACAATGTCGCACTAAAGTACGACCTACAGATATATTTAATGAGACCAAGGTAGGTCGGGTTTCAACCCAACAGTATCGTCGCACTAAAGTACGACCTACAAGTTCATATAACAACGAGATTAATTAAGTGACCCATAAAAAAATCAATGTTTTACAATTTATCTGCTCTACCGGGTTTTATGGTGCTGAACGTTGGATTTTAGCACTCGCTAAACATATAGATAACACCGCCGTGCGCTGTGACTTAGCCATAACCTTGGAAGACAATTCTCAAAATTTAGAATTAGTTAAACAATATAAGCAGCATTGTGGTGATACCTTTGAAGTACCAATGTCTGGTCGGTTTGATATAAGCGTCATTAATAAATTAGTGAAATTAATTAAAGACCGAAACATTGATATCATTCATACCCACGGTTATAAATCAGATATATTAGGTGTTATTGCCGCCAAAAAGGCTGGTATCCAAAGCATTGTAACACCCCATGGTTTTGAAAATGCCGAAGACTTAAAGTTACGAGCCTTTATATGGCTTGGCTGTAAAAGTATGAAATTTGCCAACAAAGTAGTGCCTCTTTCTAAACAACTTTGCGATGATTCCCGTAAACATGGGGTAAAAGACAATAAGTTAGTTTATATACAAAACGGTGTTGATTTATCCGAAGTGGAAGAACAACGGCTTAAACCTAAAACTATTTACAGCTCAAAAGAAAACAGCTCAGAAAAACGTATTGGTTTTGTCGGTCAGATGATCAGCCGAAAAAACATTTTTGATATACTCGATATTTTTAACGACCTATGCGATAAGCATAACAATTTAAAATTAATTTTATTGGGTGATGGCGAACAACGGGCTGAATTAGAACGTTACGCCAACAAACTTACTCATCATAATAAAATAGAATTTTTAGGCTTTAGGGACGACCGCCTAGAATTACTGCAAAGTTTTGACTTATTTGTCATGACCTCAACTTTAGAAGGTATTCCTCGCTGCTTAATGGAAGCCACAGCGATGAAAATTCCAGTAGCGGCTTATGACATTGCCGGCATAGATCAATTAATAACTCACCAAGAAAGCGGTTTATTAGCCAAGTTAGGAGATAAAGAAGCCTTATCTCACTATTGGGAAAAACTACTGTTCGATGCAGAATATGCAAATGAGCTTACTGATAATGCCAGAGATTTTGTTAACAAACATTATTCAGGGCAACGTATGGCAAATGAGTATACTGAACTATTTCAGTCAATGTGTCCTAAGCCATGAAAAAATCTGTACTGTTTATTTTGTCGGTTGACACTGAAGAAGAATGGGATTGGTCAGGACCATTCCCCAATGACAATTTTTCAATAAATAATGTTAACGAAATTCCAGCTTTTCAAGCATTTTGCCAAGAGCTAGGCATAAAGCCGACATACTTCGTTGATTACGCGGTCGCTAATAACAAAAAATCAGCACAAATACTGAAAAATTTAAATCAAGACTACTGCGAAATAGGTGCACATTTACATCCATGGGCAAACCCACCTTTTTTCAACGATACCACAGAAGTGTCTTCACACGTTGTAAACTTACCTATTGAAAATGTTGAAAAAAAACTAAATAGTCTGTTGTCAAAAATATCAGAAGAATTGCATTGTCAGGCCAAATCTTTTCGCACTGGCCGATGGGGTATTAATGGTGAAATATTAAAACTACTGCACCATAAAGGCATTGATGTTGACTCTAGTATTTATCCGCTTTATTTAACTAAACATTTCTCTTGTGAAAAAGCACCTGACTCCCCATATTGGCCCGATTACAACGACACTAACAGCCAGGGAAGTCAAAAAAACATCTTAGAAATACCGGTTACCGTAAGCTTTAATCGTTCATTTAATTTTTTATGTCAAAAATTACATAAATTATTTGAGCGCCGCCCTTTTTCTTGGCTAAGAATTAACGGTATTCTTTGGCATACTAGGCTATTACGTAAGTTATATTTATCACCAGAATTATGCTCTGGTAAAGAAATGAAAATGTTAATTGATAGTCAACTAAGCAAAGATAAAACCGTTTTCCATATGTATTTACACAGCTCTAGTTTATTTGAAAACATTACCGGCTTGTCATTTCATGACAATGCCCGTGAACATATTTGTCGACAAATTAAAATTGCCGTACAGCATTTAGAAAAAAAAACCAACGTCACCTTTTGCACTATTTCTCAAGCAAAAGAAATACTCACTAATAACAAACACCATTAACTCAGCCATGACATTAATTAGACAAGCAACAAACACAGATAAATCGCTCTGGAACAATTACGTCATTGAGCATGGTGATCACTCTCCGTACCACCTTTTTGCCTGGAAAAATGCAGTTCGTGATGCATATTCACATAAAGAGCACTATTTGTTAGCCGAAGACATTGTTAACGGCGAAAGTAAGATTGTGGGTGTTTTTCCACTTATTATTTTTAACAAACCGCTGAGCAAACCAAGTTTGTGTACACTACCGTTTTGCGATGTTGGTGGCATATTAGCAAATAATGATAAAATACAGGCGATGCTACTTGCTGAAAGTAAAAAAATAGCTGAGCTTTATCAAGCAAAATTTATTGAATTACGATATTCAACAACCACGCCTTATGATATTGACAGTGCAAAAAATGCTGAAAAAGTAAGTATGCTGATGCCATTACCAGAAAATTCTGAACTACTATTTTCTAGCTTTAAATCAAAATTACGTAGCCAAATACGAAAAGCAGAAAAAAATGGTTTAACCTACAAAGTTGGTTCAGAAAAAGCGATGCTTGATGATTTTTACCAAGTATTTGCTCATAATATGAAAGCATTAGGCTCACCAGTACATGCCAAGCAATGGTTTGTATCTTTGTTGGCGTACTATCAACAAAACATGATCATTTCCATTGTTTACCAAGGCGATATTCCTGTTGGTGGTGGTATTGTGTTGATTGCCGGTAACAAAGCGGCCATACCTTGGGCATCAACCAGAGCAGAATATAACCGCTTATCTCCTAACATGATGCTTTATTGGTCATTATTAAAATATTTATGTGATAATAATGTTAGTGAATTTGATTTTGGTCGTTCTAGCTTTGGCGAGGGAACGTTTAAATTCAAACAACAGTGGGGCGCTAAGCCTGTGCCGTTAAACTGGACAAAAATATATTTACCCGCAACTAACCAAGACAATGAAAATGACAAGTCTAATAGTAGTAATTTAAGGAATATGGTTGAAAATATTTGGCGCAAATTGCCACTTGCCTTAACGGTATTTATAGGCCCTAAAATAAGAAAATACATTAGCTTGTAAAGATAGATAGTATTGTCGGAATAAATTCCGACCTACTTTAAAGCACCTGTGGGTCGTACTTCAGTGCGACAATTGATGATACATTACAGCATTGTCGAGATAAGTCCCGACCTACTAAAGCACTTGTGGGTCGTACTTCAGTGTGACAATTGATGATGCATTACAGCATTGTCGGAATAAATTCCGACCTACTTAAAGCATCTGTGGGTCGTACTTCAGTGTGACAATTGATGATACATTACAGCATTGTCGGAATGAATTCCGACCTACTTAAAGCATCTGTGGGTCGTACTTCAGTGCGACAATTGAAGAAAACAAAAGTATAAATAAAAGGAATTATCTATGTCATGGAATGACTTACGAAAAGGTCGATTTAGCGAACCACAACGAGAGTATTTCATCACTTTTGTGTGTAACAATAGAATAAGTTTATTTACTCAGCATGAATTTTCTCATGCTTTTTGCTCAACTATTTTATTCAATGAAAAACAATATGATTGCAAATGGCTAACATGGGTTTTAATGCCAGATCATTTTCATGGTTTATTACAGCTTGGTAAGTCATATAACTTGTCGCAAGTAATTAAGCATTTAAAAGGAGCAAGTGCGCGAAGCATTAATGTTAAAAATGGTACTTCAATCCAAGTTTGGCAACCGGGTTACTTTGATCGAGCATTACGACAAACAGAAGACAGAAAACAAATAGCGAGATATATTGTAGCAAACCCATTAAGAAAAAATATCATTGATAATATTAGTCAATATCCTTATTGGAATAGTGTATATTTATAACGCATTTTGTCGAGATAAGTCCCGACCTACTTAAAGCACCTGTGGGTCGTACTTCAGTGCGACAATTGATAATACATACAAAAGGGAATGTGTAATAAATGTGCGGTATAGCTGGCTTTAGCCAATTTCACAGTTCAATTGGAAATATAGACACCCTCAAAAACATGGGGCAAGCCATTTATCATCGCGGCCCTGATGCTGGTGCTGAATATATTGATGAACATATTGGCCTTAGCCATCGTCGATTAGCCATAATAGACTTAACTGATGCTGGCATTCAGCCAATGCAATCTTATGATGAACAATATGTTATTGCCTTTAATGGTGAAATATATAATTTCTTAGAAATCAGAGCTGAATTAGCCGCTAAAGGCTACCCTTTTAAAACCCATACAGACACCGAAGTAATTCTGGCGCTATACCATTATGAAGGCACAGAGCTACTTAAAAAAATTAATGGTATGTTCGCCTTTGCTTTATGGGACAAACAAAAACAGCAACTATTTATTGCCCGAGACCGAATCGGCAAAAAACCCCTTTATTACTATCTTGATCAACGCCAGCCCAATAAAGACATAGTGTTTGCTTCCGAGCTAAAAGCACTGTTGACGATAAAAGACATTCCTCAAGAAATACGCGTTGATGCGGTATATGACTTTTTTGCTTATCAATACATACCCGATCCAAAAACAATTTATCAAAATATACATAAATTAGAACCAGGACATTATTTAACTGTTAATAAAGAGGGTATTAACAAACATCAATATTGGGATATATCCTTTACCAAAACAATTGACGATTCAGAGCAAAATTTAAAAAAACAAGTGCAAGATCTTATCAGTCACTGCACCGAACAACGGATGATTTCAGATGTTCCTCTGGGCGCTTTTCTCAGTGGCGGTGTAGACTCAAGTGGCATAGTGGCCTTAATGGCTAAAACCGCGAAAAAAAACAATGCAGAGCCGATAACCACCTGCTCTATTGGTTTTGATGATGAAAAATTTGATGAAACAAAATTTGCTAAAATTGTTGCTGAGCAATATCACACTAATCATCATGAGTTGACTGTTCATCAAGATGTAGCCAATAGTTTAGAGCATATTGTGTCGTTTTTTGATGAACCCTTTGCCGATCCCTCTTTAGTACCCACTTTTTTCGTTTCTCAACTCGCTAGAGAAAAAGTAACCGTTGCTATCGCCGGTGATGGCGGCGATGAAGTTTTTGCTGGCTATGAAAAATACAGTATTGATCATATAGAAAACAAACTTCGCAATAAAATACCTAAGGTATTAAGAAAAAAGTTTTTTCCAAGTTTAGCGAAAACACTTAGCCACATTAATATTTCTGCTTGCCAGAAAGCCAGTTCATTATTAAATAGCTTAAGTGTTGAGCCCGCCATGGGCTTTTATATCACTAATTCATTTATCAAAGACGCTACTTGGCTAGCACTGGTTAACGATGAAACTGCCGCCGCATTAAATGATTATCATCCGTCAAAAATAACGACCGACTTTTATCACCAATGTGATGGCCAAGATCATCTCTCACGCATTCTCTATACCGATATGAAAACCTATTTACCCGGTGATATTTTAGTCAAAGTAGACCGAATGAGCATGGCTAATTCATTAGAAGTAAGAGCGCCTTTATTAGATCATCGTTTAATAGAATTTGCCGCCACCATACCATCGAAATTTAAATTTAATACCGCTAAAAATAAACCAGAAAAGAAGTATCTGCTAAAAGAGGCATTTAAAGACTACTTACCTGATGATATTTTGTACCGTAAAAAGATGGGTTTTTCCGTGCCGCTTGCTTCATGGTTAAGAAATGAACTAAGAGCAATTACCGAAGAACGCTTGCTTAACCGAGATAACGGTTTATGCCGTTTTTTCAAAAAAGAACAAATAGCGAAGTTATGGCAAGAGCACAAGAGCGAACAAAAAGATCATGCTACCGTACTTTGGAGCATGCTAATGTTTCAAATGTGGTGGGATAAGTATATGAGTAATAATTCAACTGCAACTACCGAGATTAAAGAGTAAACATGCAAAATAGGAATATTTCATTAGACTTTTTAAGATCCGTTGCCATATTAATGGTGTTTACTGGACATGCGGTCTTAAGCTATGGGGCTCCTGAAATACTTGCTCCTCTTCAATTCGGCGGTACAGGTGTCGACTTGTTTTTTGTGCTATCGGGTTGGCTTATTGGATACCAACTATTTAACGAATTGAAACAACATGGGAATATTGAAGTAAAACGTTTTTGGATAAGAAGGTGGATGAGAACATTACCTGCTTATTATGCAGTGTTAATGTTGACTATTATCCAGCAAATACTAACTAAAATCGACTTTGAAATTCCATTTAATTACTTCATTTTTCTGCAAAACTATAACCAACCATTTTCAATATTTTCTGTAAGTTGGTCTTTGTGTGTTGAAGAACAGTTTTACCTCGTTATTGCCCCCCTGATTGTCTTATTAGCTAAACTAACTCGCCAACAACGCACCTTGATATTGATTTTACTTATTGCTTTACCCACATTATTCAGGGGATTAGAGCTATATAGCAACTTAGAAGAGACTCATGTACGTTGGGATTGCTGCTTAATTGGCATATTGTTAGCAAATATTAAGTTTTCATACCCTAATTTTTGGCTACGTTTACTAAATATAGGCCCCAAGTTTGCGCTTATAAGTTTGTTTATATACTTAGGTTTTTATTATTTAAGATGGTTTCCCTTCGAATTTTCATTCCAACCAAGCAAATTAATACTCGCATTTATTTTTGGTAGTTGGATCCTTTGGGCAAATGTAAAAAAACTTTCGTTTGGTAATAAGATAAACCAAATAGTTTACTATGTTTCAACACGTTCATATGCAATTTATTTATTACATCCCGATGCTCTAGCAATTACTCGACGTTTATTTTCTGACCAACTTTTCATTATTTATATATTAATAGCTTTTATAATATCCTGTTGTGCGGCAGAGCTACTTTATCGTTTTATAGAGTTACCTTTTATGAATATGCGAAAGAGCTTCGGCGCATCTCAATCTCGGCCTAAATTAGAAACTAGCTCTGCGTAGGAAGTTACCTAAATGGAATGTCTGTGTTACCATAATTGTACGCCATCCCCCTTATTAAATAATAAATTAGCACACCAATAATATGATAGAAAATGGAAATTCAATCCCACATAAAGGTAAACTCACGTGCCAAATATGTATTGTTGGTGGCGGTGTAGCTGGTATTGTCTTAGCAAACGAACTTAAAGATCACTTCGAAGATATAATACTTGTTGAATCTGGCGAAATAAATTACCAACAAGAAAGTCAAGACCTTTATCAGGCGGAAAGTTTTCCATCTCCCTTACCCGATCCACACTACGCAAGACTACGATTTTTGGGAGGTAGCAGTAATCACTGGCAAAATAATACCTCTCCATTAGATCCTATAGACTTTGAACATAGAGAATGGATACCTAATAGCGGTTGGCCGATATCTTACAGCGATTTGTCTGTGCATTACATAAAAGCACAGTTTTATTGCGGTGTAGAAGCAGATGGTTATCAAACCAATTACTGGTCAAAGAAATTAAATAAGATCGACTTAGTAGCTAACTCAAAAATTTTAGAAACTCGCATAGCTAAAATGTCGAACCCTCCAGTTCGTTTTTTTGCACAGCATGGCCAAGCAATAGTAGATGCAAAGAATATAAGGATACTCACCAATAGCAACCTCGTTGATATTGATTATGACAAGCAAACAAAAAAAGCTAAAAGTATTGCCATTATAAATAACAAAGGTAATAGCTGTACACTGCATGCAGATACTTTTGTAATAGGTTTAGGTGGGCTCGAAAACGCTAGAATACTATTAGCATTTAATGAAAAATATGAAAATAAGCTAGGGAATCAAGGTGATAAAGTTGGCCGTTACTTCATGGAACACCCTACGCCTAGGGCCGCTCATTTATTTACCGAAAAACCAGAGAGTTTTGATTTTTATCAAGCTTCTCTTCTCGAAAAAAAATATGTCGTCGGCTTTCTAACATTATCTAATGATTCATTACGACAAAAAAAAACCACTAATCTAAGAATGCCAATGGTGCCCGTTAGCGAATATACCATTTCTGATGGCATATCTTCTTCCCATATATTAGGAAAAGCGCTATCTGATTTAACATTACCCGAAGACACGGCTTCCCACTTGTATAACATTATTTCTGATATGGATATGGTTCTTGAAGCAATAGCACGTAAGAAATTTGATTCGCATTTATTTGACGACGCTAATAACGTTGGTGGGTTTGAAATTCCTATGATGATGGAGCAAACACCAAGTGAAGATAATCGCATAAAATTAGGCACAAAACGAGATGCACTTGGCATACCTAAAATAATTATTGACTATAAAATCAGTGATTCAGATAAGAATAGATTATGGACATCCTTAGAAGTTGTGGCACAAGAAATAGGCGCTCAGTCATTAGGGCGATTAAAGTTACTTAAAAATCGTTCTAGTAGAATCTGGAATGATCAGCTCGGATTTAGTAATCATCATATGGGTACCACCCGCATGAGTACTACTCCAGAAACAGGAGTAGTTGACAGTAACCAACTAGTTTTCGGTACTGAAAATCTATATATTTCGGGTTCTTCCGTATTTTCTACCGGTGGTAATGTACCACCGACATTAACAATAGTAGCAATGACTATTAGACTTGCAGAGCATTTAAAAAATGGATAAAGGCAAAAGAATTCTATTAAAAGCACTGTCTGTATTTTCAGTGACAACAATCAGTGCCCCATTACTTGCTGGTTTAGGGTACAAACATCCAACTTCAACACATGAGCTATTTAACTTGGCTTTAAAAACTTGGCAAAAATCGGAAGATATATGCCCAGCATCATATATAGAACAAATAGGAATAAACAAAGTCAACTACAAATATATACAAAAAAATCAATTTATTGCTGGCGAAATTCTAGAACTTGATGGCTTAGTTCTCAGTAAATGTGAAGTTGCAAGCCTTGCCAATATAGCATTAATCATTAAGGAGCAGAACTAAACAATGTTTGGTTTATTAAGAACAATTCTTGCTATCAATGTTGTTGCTTATCATATTCTAAAGGTGCCAGCCATCGGGCCTTATGCTGTATATTCTTTTTTCATCCTAAGTGGTTTTTTAATGACCATGATAATGCAAAAAACATATGGTTATACTTTATTTGGCTTTAAAAACTATACATCAAACAGGCTATTAAGACTTTATCCAATTTATTGGATATTAATGATTGTTACCTTGCTAGTGATCTATTCTATTGGCAATGACATTACACAAAAATTTCATCCTAATTTGAGAATTCCTACAACTTGGAAGGAATTTCTTGCCAATACTTTAATGATCTTCCCAGGGCTAATGGAATACCCTACTCGTATATTGCCAGCGACATGGGCATTAACAATAGAGCTGTTTTTTTATCTATTGATTGGTTTAGGTATATCTAAAAATAGAAAAATAACACTTGTTTGGTTTATTAGCAGCATAATTTTTACATTCTATATGATGTTTTCCACCAAAGCCTTTGCATATGACTATAGTAATCTCCTAACGGCCTCCTTACCTTTTTCTCTGGGTGCGTTTATTTATCACTATAGAGAAGTGCTCTTTTCTTTATTAAAAAGAAGTTTTCCATTAAAAATTAGCTTGCCATTATTTATCTTAAATCTAGTGGTGAGTCTTTCGCTCCCATTGCTTGAAAATGATAGCTTAGTTTGGAAATTAGATTTCTTTTTTGCAACCTTAAATATAGCACTAACGGCTTGCCTTATTCTCCAGTTACAAAATATTAAAACCAATAAAAAATGGATGAAACTAGATAAAAAAATCGGCGACTATTCCTATCCGATATACATATTTCATTGGAGCGCAGCTTTGATCGTTTTCTGGTTACTTACAGTGCAAAATATTCAAATATCAAAGCCCAATAACGATATAGTTATATTTTTAGGCGCATTAGTTATTTCCTATATAATCGGATCGTTTGTAAACAAATTCAATGATAAATATATTGAAAGACTAAGAAAAAAAAATAGAACGGTGAAAGATGCAGGGAGTTTAACTAAAATATGAGAGATGTTGTTGTTCTAATAATTATTGCTTTTTTTTTAATTATAGCATTTCGAAGTAGTATTGGCGGAATGATCTCTTACTGGTGGTTTGCTATTTTTAGACCACAAGATTGGATCTACATGGACATTAACAGCTTTCGATTCCCGATGATCGCCACACTTTTATTTTTCATACCATCAATGTTCCGTGGCAAATATCCTATATTGAAAGACAATATCGCGGTATTAATGATAGTTTGGTTTTTACTAATGGTGCTCTCAAATACCATTAATGGCTGCAGTGATATTTTCTTAAAAATCGAGCCGCTACAGTATATGTTCCTACTAATTTTTGCCGTGCTACTTTCAGTGAGTGTCGTTGAAAATAAGCAACACCTACTATATTTGATAGCAATTGTTGGTTTATCATTAGGATTTCATGCGGGAAAAGCAGGAATAAGTGCAATAATTGGTGGCGGTTATACTAGTTACGGTTCTTCGAATATGGGAGGTATATTCTCAGGGAGTAATGCTTTTGCAATGGGTAGTGGTATTCTACTATTTTTCCTTATTTTTATCTACCAGCAATGCTCAAATAGCACCTCAAAAAAATTGTTCCCAAAGTACTTAATCTTTCACCTGAAATTATTTTCAGTTGCTATGTTATTACTCTTTATCGGCACTATTTTTAATATTATAACTTTGTCTTCTCGAGGTTCCGCCATAGCAACATTTTTGGCGTTAGTTTTGCTTTTTATATTAAATGGAAAATGGCTTAAAAAAGCATTCTTAATGGTGCCTGTGTTAGCCATTATTTTTACAGTTGTTCCTCTTCCTGAGGGTTATGAACAACGTATTGAGTCGGCTTTTGCTGATAAGGAAAATTTGGATGCGTCTGCTGCATCAAGACCCCACTTTTGGCAAGTAGCAACTAAAATGACTCAGAGTTATCCTGTAGGCGTAGGTCCCGGTTGTTTTCGAGAATATTACGATCTATTTGATCATTCCGATGGCCAATACAAACGTGCTCGAGATGTTCATAGTAGTCATTTTCAGGTACTTGCTGAGCTAGGTTATTTAGGCATTGTCACTTGGATACTCTTATTTTATTGTACTTACCGTCGATTATTTAAACTTCGTAGATTGGTTAAGACACATGAAAAAAACATTGAAAATCCAATGTATTATATTCAACTATGCAATGCAATTATTTGCAGTATTACCGTATACCTTATTGGCGGTTCGCTTTATTCTCTAGCATTCAACGATTTAATCTGGCTAAATTTTGGCATTACTATCATATTGACAAAGTTAATAAAGGGAGAAGTATCTTCAATATCAACAAACGTTCGGGAGCCTAGTAAAGTCTAAAATTATAGACCAATAGCCAACCAACTTAGTGATGCTTGAGACATTCGCGTATCACACCATGTATGGAAGCTAAGCACAAAAGAACTTGTAGTGATATTGCTTACCGCTGCTTTTAATCGATGATCCGGTCCGTTCGCGAAATCTAACGTTTGAAAAGATGCCAATACATGCGGTATTGAAAGAAATGGCGAATCGAATTTGATTATATTTTCAACAATACCCTTTTTGCCATTACATTGCTTTGACTGCATCAATTCAGGAAATTGTTGAGTAGATAGACTAACATCACCACTTTGAACCTGCATCAGATTCTGTTCACTACGAACACCATTTACTAGCCCATTAATTAAGGATAATTGATTATTAATCGCTGTATCTTTTCTTTTTATATTATTTATTAAGCGATCTATTTCCTGTTGTTGATTTAAAAGTTTATTAGCAATGTTGGTACTTGAATTTGTTAAGGTATGTTGTACGATATTTTCTACTTTAGACGGTAGTACAAATAGCATAGCTAACAGGATAACAAAAACGCTGCTACTAATTAATATAATTGGGAAAAACTGTTTTTTTATCATGAGTTATCTTATAAACATATAGTGTTAATTTTCATAATTTAAAGTAATATCAGTATCATGTAAACATGTTAATAACTATTCCAAATAATGTGTCTTGATTCAGCTGAAAAAATAAAATGAAAAAAACAAATATAATGCACATAACCTTTGATATGCGTATCGGAGGTACTGAAATGGTTATTAAAAATATCATCGATGGCAGTGATACTAATTTATTTACAATGGCTATTCTCTGTATAGAGTCTCCCTTAGGTCCATTTGCTGAAGATCTTAAAAAAGACAATATTCGTTTTTTCGAACTTAACCGCCAGCCAGGTTTTGACATAAATTTGATTAAAAAAATTCGCAGTCTAATAAAAGATAACAAAGTCGACATCATTCATTGCCATCAATACACGCCTTGGGTTTACGGTGTTATTGCCGCTGCGTTCAGCAAAACTAAAGTGATTTTCACCGAACACGGTAGGTTTTATCCAGACTCAAGCACTTGGAAGCGAAAACTTATCAACCCCATACTGAACATGTTTACAGATCAAGTTACCGCTATTTCTAAAGCGACTAAACAAGCATTGATTGAATTTGAAAATATTCCTGACAAGTCTATTGAAGTAATATACAACGGGATAACACCTTTAGAAGTAATTCAATCTGATGTAGAAAAATTAAGGGTTGAACTAGAAGTACCTGACAATCATACAATTCTCGGCACCATCGCCCGTTTTGATCCAATAAAAAATCATCCCATGATGCTAAAAGCATTCTCCCAAGTAGTAAAGCAACAGCCAAACACCACCTTAATCATTGTTGGTGATGGTGAAGAGCGTGCCAATATAGAAGCTTGCATCAACAAGCTACACATTAATAAAAACGTAATTTTATCTGGCTATCAAACAAAACCACAAAATTACTTAGCACTTATGGATATTTACTTGTTATCATCTTTTAGCGAAGGAACTTCAATGACATTATTAGAAGCGATGTCATTAAGTAAGCCCTGTGTAGTTACCGATGTTGGTGGTAACCCCGAAGTTATTATTGATGGTGAAAATGGTTTTGTAACACCAAATGACGATATCCTAATGTTTGCAAAAGGAATTACAAAAGCAGTGCATTCAATATTAAATACCAATCATTTAGGGCAAGCATCTAAAAATCGATTTGAATCATTGTTTTCAGAAAGTAATATGAACCAACAATATCATAGCGGTTATAACGCATTAATAACTAAATGTAGGTCAGAATTCATTCCGAAAAATAAGGATATTTAAATAAATATTATGAGTTTAAGTAATAAATTTAAAAAAAAATTATTGAACCTTTTATTAAAGTGTATAAATAATGCAAAAATCCAACAAAGTCTGCACGATTCTATCAAATTATCTAAACAAGACTTAGGTCGTCTCCGTAATGAAGAGACCCCGTATGATCACTTTATAAATAATGAATCAAATAATCTAATAACATCTGAACGTGATGACATAGTCTTCATCACTAGCCGTTTTAGAAGCGGCTCAACCCTACTATGGAATATATTTAGAAACATTGATGGCTGCACATCATATTACGAACCATTCAACGAACGTCGTTGGTTTGACAAAACAACTAGAGGCGAGCATGTTGATTCAACTCATATTGGGGTAGACGATTACTCAAGCGAATATGATGATATGGAACACTTAGGTCAATATTATAAAGAAAACTGGATCAGAGAAGGTTTGTTCATGGATGCCAATACTTGGGCACCTGATATGAAAGCATACATTTGTGAGTTAATTAATAAAGCCGAAGGTCGCCCGGTTTTACAATTCAACCGTATTGATTTTCGTTTACCCTGGTTAAAACAGCATTTCCCTAACGCAAAATTTATTCACCTACACCGTCATCCCAGAGATCAATGGTATTCATTTCTAACTGACAAAAAATTGATGACCAAAGATAACATTGAAAACACCTACATAGATGGTTTCTATTTAAATTCATGGTGTGATGATTTAGCAAAACATTTCCCTTTTTTAGACCAGAGAACGACTACACATCCCTACCAACGCTTTTACTATCTCTGGAAGTTATCTTACCTGTACGGTAAAAAAGAATCTGATCAGAGTATTAGTCTTAAACAACTTACACAAGACCCAAATAATGTTTTACAAGGCATCTTCACAGAGTTAAATATCGATAATAAACACCTTAAGAAAGCGGCATCTGTTATAGAGAAACAAGGTGTAGATAAGTGGAAAGAATTTGCCGATAATGACTGGTTTGAAAAACTTGAAAAAGAATGTGAATTAGAACTTACCACATTTCTTAATTCGCTAAGTGCTGGTTAAGCAATCATTATTATAATGGATATTGCCAGAGGGCTGGCCGCCTTACGGGTATTTTTTTACCATAAAAAACAAATAGTTGAACAATCACCCCCTTTATTATATGAACTAGCGAAATATGGATATTTGGGTGTACCAATGTTTTTTGTTATTTATGGGTACGTAATAGCACATTCAGCTGAAGCATCTTTGTCAAATGGTTCTGATATTCAAGAACAATTCAATGCCATTAATCCAGTGTACTGGTCATTAGCAATTCAATTTTACTTGTTAGTATATCTAGCCCTACACTGCAAAAAATATTCTATAACAATTCTATTAATAGTTACTGCTGCAAGCTTTTTGAACCAAGTATTAGTCAGTGAATTGAACGGTGGTCTTTTCATTCATTATTGGCAAATGTTCGCTTGTGGACTTGCTTTAGCTTATTTACATAAGGGCAGTATTTACTTTCAGAAGATAATAACCAAACGCACTCTAATAATGTCATCATTCTTGAACATAATAATACTTATTTCGTTGTTAACTTATATTAGTTTCAATTCGATTATATCCAATTTTTCATTTGCCGTTGTCTTTGTATTAATGTTATGGGTAGTGTCGCCATTTAAAGAGGTTCTAATGCAAATAAAGCTGGGAGGGATAACAAAATACTTTCTAGAAATGTTCATAATTTTAGGCACTATATCTTATTTAATCTATCTTCTCCACGCCAAACCTTATCAAATACCCGAAATGTTTGTTCGCCAGATTATAGAACCCAATAACATCACCTATGGGATATTAACAATTGTTCTAACTATAATACTTTGTGCTCCATTTTATTATTTTATTGAGCGAAAATTTATGAGTGAAAATCATTCAAAAACACATAAAAATCTAATTTATTGATATTTAGTAGAGACAAATAAATGACAAAGAAAACCTTATTAATAAGTGAAATATTTCCACCAATAAATGGCGGTAGCGGCCGTTGGTTTTGGGAGCTTTATAACCGCTTACCTAGAAACGAATATCTTATTGCTGCTGGCACAACTGAAAATGACAAAGCATTTGATAAAACCCATGACTTGAACATTCAGCGTATAAACCTTACATCGCCAAGCTGGGGAATAAAAAGTTTAACCGGTTTAAAATTTTACTGGCGGGTATTTAATAACCTTAGAAAACTAATTAAACAACATAAAATAACGACGATTCATTGTGGGCGTTGTTTACCTGAAGGTTTTATCGGCTATATATTTAAAAAAGTATTTAATATCCCTTACGTCTGTTATATCCACGGAGAAGACGTAGAAGCAGCAGCAACTAGCCGAGAGCTAAGTTGGATTGTACTTAAGGTGCTTTCAAACGCTTCAAGGTTGATTTGTAACAGCCAAAATACAGCCAATTTAATTCTTAATAATTGGCAAGCAAACCCAGATAAAACGGAAATATTAAATCCTGGCTGCGATACAGAGCGGTTTATTCCTGCCGAAAAAAATGACGATGTTAAAGAATCTTTAGGCTGGAAAAATAACCGAGTTATTTTAACTGTCGGTCGCCTTCAAAAACGTAAAGGCCAGGATATGCTTATAAAAGCATTACCGGAAATCAAAAAATCCATTCCAAATGTTCTATATGCCATTATTGGTGACGGTGCAGAAAAACAAGAATTGGAAGCATTAATACAAAAATTATCACTTCAGGATAATGTCATGTTTATGACAGAAAACAGCGATGAAAAAATGATCCTCGCTTACCAACAATGTGATGTTTTTACTCTACCAAACAGAACCTATAAACAAGACATTGAAGGTTTTGGTATGGTATTAGTTGAAGCACAAGCATGTGAAAAACCAGTAGTTGCCGGTGACTCAGGCGGAACAGCTGAAACTATGATAATTGGTGAAACAGGCTTTATTATAGATTGTACTAAACCAGAGCCAATAGCAGCTAAACTGACTGAGTTATTACAAAACCCTGAACAATGTAAAGTAATGGGTAAAAAAGCCAGGGAGCATGTAAAAAAATCATTAGACTGGAAAGTTCACACCGAAAAAGCTAAAACACTTTTTAATACTTAATTATAAATAATAGACATAAGCTTTAAATTTTATCATTAGAAAAAACAATATTTATGGAAATATCATGACAAAGGTTCGTCGCGCTTTAAAGTTTTCAATCATCGCAAACCATTTAGACAGTCTTTTAAACTTAATAGCTGTTGTTATTATTGCCCGGATCCTGACTCCTGATGAGTTAGGTATATTTGCTATTGCCAGTTCAATAGTTATTATTGCAAATTCACTAAAAACATTCGGCGTAGGCAATTATCTAGTTAAAAAAGCTGAACTAGGAAAAAATGATATTAAATCAGCTTTAGGGCTCAACTTCATAATTTCTGTAACTCTCGGACTTATATTAGCCTTAGCAGCATATCCTGCCCAAATTTTTTATGAAAAAGATGATATAGGACTGCTGATGTTAATTCTCACAATCCCATTCTTTGTTTCACCATACGCAGCAAATGGCTTTGCACTATTAACCAGAGATTTCAGGTTTGATACTATATTCAAAATAGGTATTATTACACAGGCATCCAATCTGATCATGACCATAGGGCTTGTTTATTTAGGCTTTAGTTATTATGCACTTGCAATTTCTATGGCCGTGCAATCAATTATACAAACCTTCCTGGTACGCATTTTTGCCCCCGACTCAATGGAATGGATACCCAGATTTAAAGAAATGAAACACATAGCTAAATTCGGCTTTTATGTGACATTCAGCAACTTGTTCAACAAGATGAATATGATATCCCCTGACCTGATCATTGGTAAAATGGGCACGCCAACTATGGTCGCATATTATTCCAGAGGCTTAGGATTAATCAATTATATACACACTACACTTGCAATGGGCATTATGCAGGTAGCACTTCCATATTTCACTGATAGTAAAAAAAATGGGATGAGTATTGAGGACGCTTATTTAAAATCGACAGCGCTCATAAATGGTCTATTATTACCTGCTTTCGTAGTTGCATCTGTCATAAGTAAGACATTGGTTTTATTTGTCTTTGGTGACCAATGGACAGAAAGTGCAGGACTAGTGGCTACACTTTGTTTTTGGGCATTTTTCAATAATATACATCCGCTTGTTTCTACGCTTTTAATTGCTGAAGACAAGGAAAAACACATGTTTATTGTTAATTTAATTTTTACAATCATCACAGTAATAACTATATTCATTGCTTTCCCTTCTGGACTTAATGCTATAGCACAAGCCATGATTGCAGTTTCTTTCGTCTATTTTATTACAATAAATGTAGTACTCACTGTCTATATGAAATTTTCAACACTGAAATTTATGCGATCGCAAATTAAGAATTTTATTCTTTGTTTAGGGTGTTATGCCATAGCCACCGGAATTACAAAAATAGATTTATTTATTGAGGCAACCACTTTAATTCAAATGCTTGTATTTTTATTGTTGATGGGAATTACATGGATATCGATCATATTTATGATTAAACATCCACTTCAGCAAGAATTTAAAAAAGTTTTTTTGTAAAGAAAATTAAAAATAAGCCTCTCAAGTCTGATATTATTACTAGGAAATTCAGAGAGGCATAAATCTACCCTTGGACATTAAGTAAGAGGTTTATTCATGGACCAATCACCAAAAGAATTATTAATAGGCTTAACTGAACAACATGGAATGGCTGTTGAACAGGTTAATTATCCTCCCCAAAATATAAACTATATATTTTTAGAATACCTAAACAAAGGTCATCCTGTTATGCATAGCCCTCTTAAAGGATTTATGAGTTCCTTTGATGAAGGCGATTGTGATGCTATTGAGGCCATATTAACGCCAGCAAAAACTAAGAAGCCTTGGTTTTACTCTTTAGCTATGTATCAGGAAGCCTTGGCATTCTCATTTTTGGGGTTACCTATCCCAAAAATGATTAGAGCCAAATATATGGAATACCTCTTTTCTCAAGACAACTTTAAAAAGCTGATTTTTTGGAGCGAGGCGGGGAAAAAAACCCTAACAAGTTATGGTAATGTGACTAACTCGGTAATTTTAGAAAAATCAACCGTTGTTTATCCCGCAATACGCAGTGTTGATGAACAGTTTATCCAATATAAAAAAGACCCGATAAATTTACTTTTTAATGGAAACTTTTTTATTAAAGGTGGCGTTAACGTTGTAGATGCTTTTGAAATTATGCAAAAAGAATATCCTTCACTTCAACTCACTTTATGTTGTGATGAAGATATCGATTTTCATACGGGCGATGAAGAATTAAAGCAAAAGTACCTTAAAAAAATAAGAGAAAATAAAAATATAACCATGGGTCGAGTACCAAGAGATACATTTCTCAATAAATTATTACCCAATACAGATATTTATGTATTGCCTACTTATGGTGACGCTTTTGGTTTTGCTGTACTAGAGGCAATGGCTTATGGAATACCGGTAATATCTACTAACTACATGGCTATTCCTGAGATGATGGTGCAAGGTGAAACGGGTTATATGATAAATATATCTCAATATGATTGCCTTAAAATGTTTAAGGGCTGTTATGTAACCATCCTGCCTTTAGATTTCAGCAATTATGTTACCAACACACTGGTTAAGTATTTAGCGGAATTACTTTCTTCAATTGAAATAAGAAAAAGTTTTGGTGCAAAAGCGATTGATATTACCAAATCTAAATTTTCATTTGAGCAAAGAGCCCAACGAATGCACGACATCTATAGAAGCTCCTTGTAAAAATTACACCCTAAATTCTGAAGTAATTTGAACTTGGATAATTCAAAATTATTGTAATGACTTTATATTTGTGAGATTAACTTTTTTAGATCTAACCTATTGAATTAAAATTAATAACTGCCATCCATAGCAGTTTGCTATCAAGTTTAACTATTAATTTATTTTATAAACATAAAACAAAGGAGGTCTGCTATATAAAGCTGTTGTATCGCCGTCCTTTAAAGAAACGTATAACAAGCCACTGTCAGCATCATAACTTGCTCCTCTTAGCTCTGCATTTATAGGGGTATCAAACTTACCATATTCATAAGGACGAACGTCATGGGGTTCCATCAGGCCTTGTTTAACTTTAAGTAAGTCACTTACATGCCATAACCAAATATAATTATATCTTTCAGCAGCAATAAATGGGCAAGGCCCTCCACAGAGATTACCATCATTTTGAGTTATCTTATAACCTAACCCTGACTCGTGACCACCAGAGTATCCCAATGTTACATAGGTGTTGCTTCCAGGCACAATAAAACCATGTGATGCTCCAGAGTTTCTTGTCCAAAGATCATTTTGTAAATCCTTGTTGTAAAGAATATCATCCTGATTTATAGACCCTTCACCATAAACCGTCTTGTCATACAATATATTTTGAGGGTAGTTAAAATCCAGTAATACTCCGCTTTTTATTACTGTGCCATGTTTGGCGTTGATTAAGCTATCTACATCCGTAAGGACAAACGCTGATGGACCAACCGATAGCCTAGAAAGTATAGCGCCAGCAGAGAAACCACTTACATAGCGGCCACCTAAACTTTGCTGCCACTCTAATGGGATAGGCGTAATCCAACCCGCCGCATGCATAGCACCTTCAAATTCAAAAGGTCCAATAATCTTACTTGTAGACAAATTATTTGCATCCTGAAATACCACCGTAGTATCGGTTTCCGAACCAGAAGCATCGTACCAATCCATATAATTGGCGATTAGTTTACCTTCAATTAAAGCCAGTCCTGTGATTCTGAAACGTTGGTCAATACCAGTATCAACACGACCAGTTTCGTGAAAATCTACAAAACCTTGAATTATATTTTCTTGTACTTTAAAGTCAGCCATATTTTGGCTATTTACAATTTCAGGTATGGCAAACTCAGCGATAGCCTGTTCTCTACTGTGCCCTACAATAAATAGGGAATGATTTGTTGGGTTGTATGCTATAACCCCAGGAGCATAACTTAGATTAGTGTAATTTGAATCTCCAAAAACTTCACCTGAAAATCTAAAGCCGCCTTGATATTCAAAAGAATCAATAGTTATTTCAGTAAAAAAACTACACGTTTCATTTTTGAAAGTCCCGCTCCATTCATCAAAACTGCCATCGTTACAAGTTCGAATTTGAGTTTCTTCTTCACAAACTTGGTCGCCCGTTACATTCAGCAGTTGATAGCTGATTCGCTGTTCATTTTCGTTATGTGCTATCAATCCACAAGAAAAAAAATTAGTTACTGTATCTACACTACAAGATTCAAATTGAAATGTGCCACTCCGTTCATTAAAAATGCCATCATTACATGTACGGGACTGCACTTCTTCTTCACAAACATTATTGTGTGAAACAGATGAAGTTTTATAGCGTAATTGTTGTTCGTTTTCTCCGTGAGGAGTTGCGCCACATGATAGTTCAGTTACTATTTTTTTACTGTCTGCGATGCCTGCTGTTTGACTATTATCCTGGCATGCTGAAACAGCAATTATAATGATGCTAGCAAGTATTAATCGGTACATTGAAGGTCTCTGTTCTATAGATTTCAAACTCACTGTGAGCAAACATAATAATGCTAAAGTCAATACTTAGGTGGTGGATAGTATCATGTAATCATTACCAATGATTACTATTTCTTATTTATTCATTTTCTAGAGGTCCAGTTAACAATCACTATATATTTATCTATTTTTACTATTTCATATATTTTCTGATATAGTTACTTCAGCTCGAAGCGCTTACTCTTTTAGGTTAAATAAAGTAACAGTAGTAGGCTTTCGAGCCCCCATTTCCGTCTAAAGAAAAATCGACCATAAAAAAACAAAGTGAATAAAGTGAATGATCTTATATTTCTATTAGACAATAAAACGGACGTTTTTTTTAAAACACTTGCCGCTTTAATTGTTAGTAGTGTTATTTATCTGGCGGCCATATTTCCTGTGGCTAATCTGTATATTGTAATTTCTTTATTATTTTACGTTTTGTTCCTACTGCGCCAACCCACTTGTTGGTTGATTGTTTTACCTATAATTACAGTTGTGTTGCATTTAACACCATGGTCGGGCCGATTCATATTTAATGAATTGGACTTTTATATCTATATCACTATTGGGGTGCTTTTATTTAAATTTCCATTAGTTTACTTTCCGACACTAAACAAAAAACACCTATTAGTTTTATTGTTTAGTTTTCTGTCCATTTATTCTATAGGCCTTATACCAGAGGACATAACTGGCAGTTTATTAACCAATCCATACCATTCGAGTTTACTAAAATATAAAGTTGGCAAAGGGATAATTTGGGCAGCAATATTAGCTTGGTTTTTTCATTCTCAATATCAAAAAAACCAAGACAATGTAATAAAACATCTCATTTACGGTAGCTGCATATCAGCATTCTCATTATTTATTATCATCCTTTGGGAAAGAAATTTTTTAACTGCTTTTGAAAACAGTGCCTCTTGGTACCAGGTGTTAAGTTCGCTGCTTGATATAACAAGCACATATAGAGCAACTAGCATCATGTCTGACATGCACACTGGGGGCGAGAGTTTAGATGGTATTTATCTGCTTTTATTCCCATTACTTTGTTTTGGTATAAGTTACTTCAAGAGTAATTATTTAAAACTATGCTGCTTACTTGCACTACTCTGTGTTTTCTATTGTGTATTAGTTGGCTTTACAAGAGCGACATATGTAAGTGTATTAATATCGATAGTATGTTTTATTTTATTGATGATGAAAAAATCGGACTGGAAAAAATATAAAACGTTAGGCGTATTATATTTTTTGACTTTTATCCTTACATTTATTTTGTATAGTACTTCTGGTTATTATTCGATACTTTCGTTAACTCTATTACTTATTAGTTCCACTTTATTATTTTCTTATAAATCGAAAGTTGCTAATTATTTTTATTTTTTATTAATGACGTTGATATCACTCTCTTGTTATGTCGCATTAAAGGGTTATACCGATAGTCAATGGGTGGAACAAAATTCACAGAATTTATTCACACTTATTACTATATGTAGCTTACTTGTAGTTCTTTCAATAATCATTAGCTATAAACACACCAACCTTTCACCATTAAAAAGCTCTTTATCTATTAATGCTCTATTTTTACTCGCTACCTTTGTTGCCATTCTAATGTTTGCAGGCAGCCATATGAAACAACGAATGACTAATATCAACTCAGATTTACATACAAGAATGATTCACTGGAGTAATGTAATTGATTCATCTAACCAAGATCTAAAGAGTTATATTTTAGGAAACGGATTAGGAAGTTTCCCTCTAAATTATTTAGTTTCAAAACCCGATTTAGTCAGAACTGTAGGTACTTTCTCTACAGAGCAAAATGCCAATGGCGAGAATGTTTTAATATTAGGTAGCGGTAAAGACTTAGCATTTGGTCAACGACTCCATATATATCCTAATATTGATTATAAAGTAGAGTTAGAAATTCAAAGTAAAAATAATACAATCATTAACATCTCTTTATGTGAAAGAAACTTAATAGTCTTTGACCGCTGGACAGTAAACTGTGAATGGCGTCCTTTAGCGATAACGGCTTCTCAATCGTTCCAGTTTGTTTCTGTCACTATAAATTCTAAAAATGTGGGGCTAGAAACCAATCCCCTTAAAAGATGGCCAACTGTTTTTTTATTACGTAATGACGCATCCACAGAACTATTAGCTATTAGAAATATAAATGTAACTGACTCGTATGATAATCAATTAATAAAAAATGATGACTTTCAACTTGGCCTAGACCATTGGTTTTTTTATCATGATTTTGAACATTTGGCTTGGCATATTAAAAATATTTATTTGTCTATTTATTATCAATTAGGTGCCGTTGGAATATTATTGTTTTCTATTTTGGTAGCGGTCGGCGTTCATAATACCCTGAACTCTGAAGGCACTAACAAACTACTTAATACAGCTTTTTTGAGTATTACATTAGGCTTTTTGGCATTTGGTTTGTTCGGAGACCCACTTGATTCGCCTCGTGTTAGTTGGTTTTATTATCTAACTCTATTTAGTTTAGTGATGAATAAAACGAAACCTTAAAAATTATCAAAGTGTCCTATGCCATTAGACCAGATCAAAAGTTACTGGATTTGTTGATGTTAACAATAATGACAATGGCCATCAAATAACTTAGCTTTTTTGCTACTTTTTTACTTAACGATTTAATGGGCATTATTTATTTTTGCTTTTATTATCAAATGTGTTGATGTTTTAACCCTAAATAATACACAATATAAATCTAACTAACACTGCAACCACAAGAATAAATTCAAAAATATTGTAGGTCAGCATTTATTCTGACAAAATAATTATTTGTCGCACTGAAGTACGACCTACAGGTGATCATATTAAATTAAATAATGATTCCTGCACAACCTACATTGCCACAACAATAAATAGAGATTAACATTGAATATCTTAGTCATTTCCCACCGCATACCGTATCCCGCGAATAAGGGCGAAAAGATTAGAACCTTTAATCAAATTAAGTATTTAGCAGAATTGGGTCATGATATTCATGTTGTAGCCCCTATTGAAGACGCTACCGAGATTGAATTTGCTGAACAGCTTGCCAAATTCAACAACATTTCAGTTAGCACCCAACAACTGCCACCGAAAGCGCTAAGACTGTTAAAAGGTGTATTGTTAGGAGAATCATTAAGTGTGGCTAATTTTTATTCGGTAAAGCTGCAACAAAAAATAAACCAGTTAATTCAAGTTAACGCCTTTGATTATATATTGTGTACAAGTTCAGCGGTTGCCAAGTATGTGTATAACAATAATTGTGCTTATAATGTACAGTTATTAATGGATTTTATGGATTTAGATTCTGACAAATGGCAACAATATGCCGATAAATCGTCAATTCCAATGCGCTGGGTTTATCAGCGAGAAGCGACAAAGTTAGCAAGCTATGAAAATACTATACAAGAAAAATTTAACGCTTGTTTTTTTATCGCCGATACCGAAGTGGCACTTTTTAAAAAACAAGTTCCTCATGCAAGTAATGTATTTCCTTTAGGGAATGGCTTAAATACTAAAGAGTTTTATCCTGCTAAGATTGCACCACAAAATGAAAATCCCGTTTTTATATTTACCGGGGTTATGGATTACAAACCCAATGTTGATGCCGTATTGTGGTTTGTTGAACAGTGCTGGCAACAACTGTTATCTCACTTCCCGTCGGCTCGTTTTATTATTGCAGGGATGAACCCAAACTCAGAGGTTCAGCAATTGTCGTCTATCGAGGGAATAGAAGTCACTGGTTTTGTTGATGAGATTTTACCTTATTATCATCAAGCGGATTACTTTGTTGCACCGTTTAGATTAGCCCGAGGCGTACAAAATAAAGTATTACAAGCTTTTGCTTGTGGTTTACCGGTTATATCAACACCTATGGGCGCTGAGGGTATTACTTGCCGCGATCAACAAGAAATATTATTAGCAAACACTCCTAATGAATTCATTGAAAAGATTTTATTTCTCGAAGAAAATGCTCAGTTAAGAAAGAAGATATCTGATTCGGCATTATCATTAATTAAAAATGAATACTCGTGGCCAGGAAAATTAAAGCCGCTTCAGGATTTAATAGCGAAATAGTATATGTTCTCAGGGATCTGTCGCAATAAATTACGACCTACATATACTATTCAGCAAGTCCTACACCTTTCCGTTCGTCCTGAGCGCGGAGCAGTCGAAGGAAGCTTACCGAAAGGGATCTGTCGCACAAAAGTGCGACCTACATATATTATTCAGCAAATCCTACCCATTTCTGTTAGTCCTGAGCGCGGAGCAGTCGAAGGGAGCTTGCCGAAAGGGATCTGTCGCAATAAAGTACGACCTACATTCACTTTAGAGTATTTAATTTGAAGAATTTAATTAAGCAAAGTTTATTTTTAATCTCAGCAGTCATAGCGGCACCTTTCACTTTGCTATATTTGACACTGAACTCTGTATTAAAAAGTGATGCGGTTTTCAGCAGTTTTTCTCAACTATTAAGCCTATTACCGGGAAAAACAGGTGCTTATTTACGGGCGGGTTTTTATCGATTCACGATGAATTATTGCAGTAAAGACGCGGTAATATCTTTTCTCGTTTTATTTTCTCAACGCGATACTGAAATTGAGTCGGGTGTTTATATTGGACCACAATGTAATATAGGTAAATGCAAAATAGGCCAAGACACCCTGCTTGGCAGTGGCGTTCATATAATGAGTGGTAAAGGACAGCATAATTTTGATGATTTATCCAAGCCGATAAAAGATCAAGGTGGGACTTTTGAAAAAATGACCATCGGAAAAGATTCATGGATTGGCAACGGCGCCCTTATTATGGCAAACGTAGGGCAACATTGCGTAGTCGCAGCTGGCGCTGTGGTTATTGATGATGTGGCAGATTATTCAATTGTTGCCGGCAATCCTGCTAAGGTTATTAAACAAATAAATGACTAGCATTAGCGCAAATAAATCAATATTGATACTTTTGGCGCTATTGTGCTCTACCTTGGCTAATGCGATTACCATAGATACTGAGGCTATATTCTTAGCAAAATTGCAACCTCAGGTAAAAATACCTGACTATTATAAAATATATAATGTGCGCAATGCTAATGAAGTATATCAAGCCTTAAATAAGGCTCATCAAGTTGGTGGATATGCTGCAATTTTATTCGCTGATGGTATTTATCATCTTAAGCGCACTATAAATATTTCAGCCGACAATATTATGTTGTTATCTACATCAGCCACTCCTGTTAACACTATATTGCGTGGCAATGGCATGAAGTCAACCAAAGGTGTTGAAAACCTCATCAGAGTAAGCGGAAAACACTTCGTTATTGATGGTTTAACGCTTGAGCAGACCGGTAACCACCTTATCCAAATCGCAGGTGAAAATGGTGCCATTAACCCTATTATTCGCAACACCATATTACAAGATGGCTACGAACAATTACTAAAAGTTACTTATAGTAGAAAACATAGTGACAGGTTTTCTACTAATGGCTTAGTAGAAAATTGCCTGTTTCGCTATACAAATGGCATAGGGCCAAACTTCTATATTGGCGGTATTGACGCACATGGCATTAAAAACTGGCAAATAAAAAATAATATTTTTGAAAACATTGCTAGCCCAAATAAATATATTGCCGAACATGCCATCCATTTATGGAATGATACTGCTCATAATACTATTAAAAACAATCTAATTATTAATTCAGATCGCGGTATTGGCCTTGGTATGAGGCTTAAAAAGCACAACTATAATACTCATTCTAACTTTGCGGGAGTGGTAGAAGGTAACATTATTTATCATGCCAAAAACAATCATGAATTCGCCGATGTCGGCATTATTTTAGAAGATAGTCCCGAAACGATTATTCGGGATAATTTCATCTACTTTGAGCACGATTACCCTAACGCGATAGAGTTTAGGTTTAACAAAACCATTGATGTGCTGATAAGTAATAATGAAACTAACCGTGGTATCGTACTAAGGAACCATGCTCAAGCGCTTATTATTAACAATCGCATTGCTGAACTAACTAAAAGTAGCTTGATATTAGCTATAGCAGCACTGACGAGTAAAGCTGCGGTGTTGTCGCAATGAATTACGACCTACACGGCAATTTGTCACAATGAATTACCACCTACATAGGCAATTTGTCGCAATGAATTACGACCTACATAGGCAATTTGTCACAATGAATTACCACCTACATTTTTTTGTTAATCTGCTATGCCAATAATGTCATATTGTTGCAGCGGGAACTGCTGATAAAATGCTTTGGAACGATCTACTTGTTTGTTATCTAGAATAGGTACCAACCAAGTAAAATCTCTTAACTTTTCAGCTTCCTTAAATAACTCTTCCGGTGTTTGTTTATCTCTAGTCAAAACATCAGGATGAAGCTCTAACAAAAGCACTATTTTTTCCGCTTGCTGTATTGTCTTTTTCGCCCCAGAAAAAACTGCTTTTTCTTGGCCTTCAACATCAATTTTAATGGCTATATTTTTCGCTATAGCAATATTATTATCATCAATAAGCGAGTCTACCGTGGTAACTTCAGTTTTCCCTGTTGAGTTATTAATTAAGTGACCTTCGTGATCAGAGCCTTGCGCGCTATTAAAGCTAAATAGCCCATAACCATTAAAATTAGAAATAGCTTTATTAAAAGCAAAATGCCTGGCCGATATATTTAATAAATTTTGCTTAAGCACATTAAATACACTTGGATTAGGCTCTAGCGCAATAATTTGATTAACACCTTGGCAATGCTTATTAACTAAAGCCGAAACCACCCCTACATC
Organism: Colwellia sp.; assembly: GCA_013215465.1. Taxonomy (GTDB): domain Bacteria; phylum Pseudomonadota; class Gammaproteobacteria; order Enterobacterales; family Alteromonadaceae; genus Colwellia. Next base: position 132,548 of record JABSOW010000003.1, read on the forward strand.
AGCACCTAAGTCAATAAAGTCAAAATGTTTTAATTCGTCATTTAGCACTTGAGTAAAAGGTAATATTTCTTCTAAGTAATAATTTTCTGGGCCATAGTTTTTCCAAAAGCACCATTGATCCCAAGGGATTGAAAATTCACTGCCTTTAATTTCGTAAGTAATTAAACTGCGATTGTGTTTATGTTTTGTTGCTTCATACAACCGATATTTACCTGGTATTTCATGACACTGAATAAATTTAATTATCGCATTTAAGCCAGAATAAATTTTACGCATCATCATTACTCGGCAAGATTTTATCTATCGCCTCAAAATTAGTTGCTATAAAGCGCTGTAGGCCATGTGCAGCATTCGCACCATCACCAACAAACTGCATCGAAAATGCGATTAGGCCATTATTATCTGCTCTACCTAATAATAAATGTGTGGTTCGATATAATTTGGCTTTTATATCGCTGGTAAATTTTTCCTTGCCAAGTTGATACCAGTGAATAATATAACGGTTGTCTCCTGCGGGTGCAGCAAGTTTGGTTAAGTAAACATCAGTATTGCTGCCAGTAAGCGCGATAACTTTTCTGTTAACTAAAGTCCAACGATCGGCGTTATAAAGCTTATTCTGGGAAGAAATCAGCTCTCCCTTACCACCGTTATAAGACGCAATAAAGAAGTCAATGTTTTGGCCATTAGCGCCCTGAACATGTCCTTGTTGAATAACATCGGCATCAGGAAAGTGAGGTTGCCACTGCCTAAGCTTTTCTTGTATAACAACGAATGGCAGCTGTTGTAAATTCAGTGATTGTGGGTGAGCAACTACAGAGGTGTTAGGTTTTTCAATATTACTAATCCATGCATATTGAAGTAAAAATAACGCGGCAATAAATAAACTAGGAAACCAAAGTTGAGTTTTAGTACTTACCCGTAATGATATTTCACTTACAGCAGGCTCAGTTGTGTCAGTCTTATCTCTAAATTTTTCACCAATCATTATTAATAAAAATAAAATAATTGCATAAAAAACGCCTCCGTAAATCAGGTGATCAGCCCCTGCAGCATACTCCATATCTGTTAAATGTGCAGTTAATACAATACCATATACCCTTAAAGCATTAGCAATAATGGGCACTACTAATGAAATTAGTACAAATGATAATTGCTTGGTTAAGGTTTTAAATGACAAATAAGCATACAAATTACCAAAAACAATAGATGCTACTAGAAAACTAATTCCTGAACAGGCCTCGGCAACTAAAAATCGTCCTTCAGGAATATCTAAATAAAGGCCATTTCTATAAATTGGCACTCCTGTCATTTCTAACAAGGGCACGGCTAAATCAGTCGTCAGCTCTTGTAAATAAGGTATTAGTTGCTCACCAACAGGGATAGCAAACAACATAAAATATAAAGGGAATTTGATGATTTTGGCCGCTTGATTACCAATAACAAGCCAAATAAGTAATGGTAATGAAACAAAGGTGGCGATATGCATAAATAAACGGATATCACCCACATACCCAAAAGTATAGAGAACTAGTGTCCCCATTAAAGGGACAAGCAACCAATAATTAGCCACAAAAGATTGTTGAAAAAGTAACCTTCTCTTTTGATAAATAAGAAAAAAAGCCCCAGGAATAACTAGAAAGCAATGATTAAATATTTCAGAAGCAGTCCATACGCTTATAGCTGTGGTTACTCCTTGATAATAGGTATAAAACCAAGCGATAAATATAACTACAATAGGAAATCCTTTAACTATTAGGTTAATCATATTTATTTAGCTACATCATCTAAATAAACACTTTTCATGGTGTTCCACTGGTAATCTTCTAACAAACGAATTACCTTCCCTTCCATTTTAGACAAATTTAAATAATGTCTTAACTTTGATTTTACCGAGGCCCCTGAAATTTTGGGCTGCTCTGGGTCTATTTCCCACGGATGAAAATAAAAACTATAAGGCTGCTGCTCTGCTTTTAAATAAGCATCAATTCGCCTTTTTGATAACCAGTAAGGATAAAGACGAAAATAGCCGCCGCCACCTATACCGGTATTTTTACCATTTTTACGTGACGTGGGCACTGGAATTTCAATTATTTTTTTATTCTGATAACACTCTGGACGTTCATACTTAAATCGAGGCCAATTAGGAACACCGTATAAATCATGCTCTATTGGGTAAGTACTGGAGCTATATTCAAAACCGAGTTCCATTAAAATATCATAAACCCAAGTGTTACTATCATTCACCGAGAAACTTGGCGCTCGGTAACCAATAATAGCCTGCCCTGAGGCATCTTCTAAAATTTGTTTACTTTTAGCTAAATCATCACGAAACTCTTGCTGAGTTTGAGTGAAGGCTCGCTGATGAGCATAGCTATGACTCGCTAGTTCATGCCCTTGTTCTACAATAGCTTTAATTAAATTAGGACAACGTTCTGCTACCCAACCTAAGGTAAAGAAAGTACTCTTTACCTTATATTGAGAGAATAACTCAAGTAAGCGATACGTATTTTTTTCAACTCGTAACTCTAAATTCGACCAATTCGTTGGCGCTATATTTTTTTCAAAAGCAGCCACATGGAAGTAATCTTCAATATCAACGGTCATTGCATTAATTATTTGACTCATAAATAAAGCCCTTGTCGCAATAAATTACGACCTACCTTATTAGATTTCAATGTGGGTTGGATTTTAATCCAACAAAAAGCAATATGCTGCACTGAACTGAGAGCTACAACTTGTCGCAATAAATTACGACCTACCTTATTAGATTTCAATGTGGGTTGGATTTTAATCCAACAAAAAGCAATATGCTGCACTGAACTGAGAGCTACAGCTTGTCGCAATAAATTACGACCTACAATGTTTTTCATTAACGGCCCTTACCAAACAATACTATTTCTACCGTACGGACAAGAATAAGTAAATCAAGTAAGAAACTACGATGCTTAATATAATAGAGATCGTACTTTAACTTTTCTAATGAATCTGCTTCTGTAGCACCATAAGGGTACTTTAATTGTGCCCAGCCAGTTAAGCCCGGCTTAACATTATGACGTTCATTATAATAAGGAATATTTTTAATTAAGCTTTGAACAAACTCAGGACGCTCAGGTCTAGGGCCAACAAAACCCATATCACCGCAAATCACATTGTACATTTGTGGTAACTCATCAATACGATATTTACGCAGGTAGTTACCTATTTTAGTAATTCTTGGATCGTTTTCACTCGCCATTTGCGCACCAAACTTTTCAGCATCAAGGCGCATACTTCTAAACTTAATAATATTGAACGGTTCGCCATCAACACCTACTCGCTCTTGAGTATAAAAAATAGGTGCACGCAAGCCTTCATCAAGCTTCATCATAATGATGGTGATTAACATCACTGGCCAAGTAATAATAAAAAGCACCACCGCCATAACGGCATTAAAAACCCAATCTAAAGAGTTTCGCAAATAGTTTACTGAGGCAAAACCATTCGAATATATCACCCAACTAGGGTAAATAAGGTTTACCGCAATTTGCCCCGTTTCCCGTTCGATAAAATCTAAAATTTCGGTAATTTCGACACCACGTATTTTACAAGCAAATAATTCATCTACCGGCAAATTATTACGTCGCTCATCACTGGCAACGACAATTTCATCAATACCATTTTCTAGTGCATAATTAACTAATGAGCCCTCAAGAGATATACGCGTTTCTTCTTTAATACCTTCTTCTAAATCACCGTTCATAATAATGTAACCGTGCACAGAAAAATTTTGCCTATCAACATCACGGCGCATTCTTCTTTCAATGATAGAGGCTCGTTCGCCAGCACCAAGCACTAAAACAACGCGTTTATTAAAGCCAAAAAAGTCTACTTGAAAAGTAAAATAGCGAAAAGAACTAATAACAATAAAACTGACTAAAGAAGCAAATGCTAATATTTCAATCGGCAAAGCATTTTCGCCATAAAGAGGGTTTATTATCGTTAAAATAAAAAAGGATACCGCAACACACATTAACAATCGACGAATAACAGCACGAAAATTCACCCTTAACTTGGAATTATACAAGCCTAGTGCTAATGAGCTTAATTGATTCAATAGGGCAAAAACGAGGGCGTAAACAAATAGGTAATTATCAGTAATTGGTGTAACCGTAATAAATGACATCAAATCATTTAAATAGAGTGCTGATGGCAACGCCACGGCTAGTAATATAAACTCGATAATAGTCAGAGTTTTACTAGCCAACGGTAAGTCTCTAAATTTCGGGCTAGACATATTGAGGTTACTTTCCTTGATAAATTATATAAATGCCAGTTAGTTATTGCTTGTTACAATAACGCTAAACAGATAAAACTGAGAAATGATTCTAGCAAAAATACTAACAAAGTTAACGTTTTATTTACGCTTGTTAAAATGTGTGCATATCAGAAAAAAATACAATACAATCAGTAGCTGAATTAAAATATTTTTTGATGTTAAGGTATGAACCATGGATAAAACATTTACTCAGTCACTAAAAGTAATCGTTACTTTGCTTTTAATACAAATCATTTCTGCCTGCTCTACTACTAATAATTTACCAACAGCAACATTGCATCCCTCAAATACGGCAGATATTAACTCTTATAAATATCTCATTGGTGCTGGAGATGTACTTAATATATTTGTTTGGCGTAATCCTGAAGTTTCAGGTTCATTTGTTGTTCGCCCCGATGGCATGATTACTACCTCACTTGTTGAAGACATTAAAGTAGCAGGTAAAACACCAACTGAACTAGCCCGCTCAATAGAAGAGATATTAGCAACTTATTTAAGAGAGCCTATTGTTACAGTAACGGTAAATAATTTTATTGGCCCATTCAGTGAACAAATTCGCGTGATTGGCGAGGCAGCACAACCTCGCGCGATTAATTATACTCAGCACATGACCTTGTTAGATGTAATGATTCAAGTGGGCGGCTTAACCGAGTTTGCTGACGGCAATGATGCTGTTCTAGTTAGAATAGAAGATGGCCAACAAAAACAATATGAAATTATGATTGACGAATTATTAAAAGACGGTGAAATTAGTGCCAACGTTGATATGCTTCCAGGTGATATTATTATCATTCCTGAAGCTTGGTTTTAAATTTTAAGACAGTACCGCATTTCGAAAACACAGTGGCGAGTAACGAGTTATTAGTTACGAAATAAAATTACGAGAATGTGGGTGCTTCGATACTCGTCTCCTTATCTTCTCGTAACTTAGTTCATTCCGCCGACAAAGGATATAACTAATGAAGGTTAAAATTTAGAATGCAAGAAATATTTGATGATCTGATAGATTATTTAAAAGGAATTTGGATTAAACGTCGATATATCATTATATCAACTTGGTTAATATGCCCTATTGGTTGGGGTGTAGTCGCGATGATGCCAGACATTTATCAGTCTAAGGCACGTATTTATGCAGATACTCAATCAATTTTAGCCCCTTTATTAAAAGGACTTACGGTTCAAACAAATCCCGATATACAGATCAACTTAATGATTAAAACCTTATTAAGCCGACCTAATTTAGAGCGTATCTCTCGAATGACTGATATGGACATTCAAGCGGAAACCCCTCAACAATATGAAGCTATTATTTTAAGATTAAGAGAAGACATTAAAATAATAAAACAAAGAGGAAGGGATAATATATTTACTATCTCTTTTGAAGATCAAAATCCTGAAATGGCTAAAAATGTTGTGCAGTCAGCGTTAACTGTCTTTATTGAAAATACCCTTGGCGATAATCGAACAGATGCCGACTCAGCCCAAAAGTTCTTAAAAAGCCAAATAGCTGAATATGAAAATAGACTTTCTAGTGCCGAGTCTCGCTTAACCGCTTTTAAACAAAAATATAGTCATATGTTGCCAGATCAATATGGCGGTTATTATAACAAGCTTAATATTGCCAAAGAACAGTTACAAATGATTGAACTTAGTTTACTTGAAACCGAAACCCAACTTAAATCAGCAAAAGCACAATTAAAAACGGTACCAAGCCAATCAACTAATTCTCAAAATAAAATCCAAACCGCTAATTCAATTAAAACCAGCTATGATGAACGTATCGCTGAATTAGAGCTTACCTTGGACTCTTTACAGCTAAGATATACGGATAAACACCCCGATGTTGCTGAAGCTAAAAGGCGCTTAGCGCACTTAGAAAAACAACGTACTAAAGAAATAGATGATTACTTAAACATAACGAGCAGTGAAAACGGTGATACCTTAATAACCAGTCAAAACCCTGTTATTCAACAATTACAAATTCAAGTGAACCAATATGAAAACCAAGTGGCTTTGTTAAAAGTTAGAGCTAACGATTATCAAACTAAAGTTAAAGATCTTGAAAATAAAATCTACATTTTGCCTGAAATTGAAGGTGAGCTGGTTGCACTGAATCGCGGCTATGAAATTACAAAAAGTAAATATGAACAATTGTTAAATAGACAAGAAACAGCCCTACTAGCACAACAAGCCGATGAAACTACCAATAAAATTCAGTTTAAAGTAATTGATCCCCCTAGAGCAGCGACAAAACCAACAGGACCTAAGCGAATTTTATTCTTCTTATTAGTCGCGTTTATTGGCCTTGGTGCTGGTATAGGATTGTCGTTGCTACTAAGCCAATTATCACCGATAGCCACTTCTACCTCTCAATTATCAAAAGCTACAGGCGTGCCTGTATTCGGCGTTGTCTCAGCAAATGAAAATTTAGGTTTGCAAAAATGGCATAAAAAGAAAACAATTGTTTTTATTATTTCAAACCTATGTTTACTTGTTATTCTTATTATATTTATGAGTTATTTTTTATTCCCTGACGCCATTCAAGCACCACTGAAAAGGATACTGTAAGCCGTGAGTACTATAGAAAAGGCATTGGCCAAACAAAAGCAAGCTGCACAAAAGCAAAAAGATAATATTGAAGCGAGAGTAACAACAGGCTCACAACAAGGTGAAGATTCAAAAGAGTCTGAGTTTGAATCTTCAACACGGCGCATTAATGCTTCAGTTTCTAAAGCAGATAATACGCTGGTAAAAACGACTACCACAGATAAAGAAACTATAATTTTAAACGGTGAGCACTTAACTAAAAAAGGGTTTATATATAGCACTGATAGCACTCATCATATACAAGAAGAGTTTCGCCATATTAAACGTAAATTGCTAAACAATGCTTTTGGCCCTGCCGCTAAAACATTAAAACATAGCAACTTAATTATGGTTAGTAGTTCTAATCCAAACGAAGGCAAGACTTTTATTTCAATAAACCTTGCCTTGAGTATTGCCTTAGAACAAGATAAAACCGTATTACTCATTGATGCGGATGTGTTAAGGCCAAGCTTGCACAAAGAATTAGAGTTTGAAAGTAAACAAGGCCTACTTGAATACTTACTTGATGAAGTACATTCTTTGTCTGATGTGATTTATAATACCAGTATCGCTAATTTAAAATTAATACCTGCCGGTAAGCCACATCATTTAACCAATGAATTATTAGCAAGTAAAAAAATGGCAACTTTAGCGGACCAGTTAGCACAGCGTTACCCTGATCGCATTGTTATTTTTGATTGCCCGCCAATATTAGGGGTAACAGAAACCCCCGTTCTTTCTAGTTTAGTTGGACAGGCGGTGATAGTAGTTGAAGAGTCAAAAACAAAATTGAATGATGTAAAAAAAGCAGTTTCACAGCTTAATGAAGACATCGCTGTCGGTTTCGTTATGAATAAAACAGTAATGTCGAAAAAGGATGGTTATGGCTATTACGGCTATGGATATAATAAAAAAAACCAATAGAAACCATATCGCAAGCCACTGTATTGTAACGCTATTAACCTTGGTAATAGCGTCAACTTCGGTTTTAGCAGGTGATTGGCAATTAAAACCTAATGTAAACTTAGATGAAACCTTCACTAATAATGTCGCGTTAACCTCTATAGAAACCACATCAAGCTTGGTCACGCAAACCATTGCTGGATTAGATGTAGAATATACCTCGAGTTTGGCAACTTTACAGTGGTCAGGCACCCAAATTTACGCTTTGTACAGCCATGACAGTGAGCTTAACAATGGTTTTCGCACGTTAAAGGCTAATGGTCAATACTCTTTTTGGCGTAGCGGCCCTATGTTCACCGCTAGCGCTAATATAGCGAATGTAAGTCGAAATAATGCCCAAAACAGTTTGGCTGATTTAGTTTCAGCCGATACTGTTGAGCAAAAAAACTACTCCACAGGCTTACAATATAATTTTGGTAATAGCAGTTATTCAGTAACATCATCTGTTAATTATAATATTACTAGAGCCGAAGATAACATTGGTGATAACAATGGTTTTACGGCTCGGCTGGGTAGCGAAAACGGTAATAATGCTCGCCACCTATACTGGCAACTGAGCGGTAATTATACTAAGCGAAAGCAGCAATATACTGACAATGATGGTGAAAACTACACTGTAGAAGCACTTTTTGGCGCGATTACGGCTTGGAATTTAAACCCCTTTATTCGTTATTATGATGAAAACATTCAAGGTAGCGGTGTTAACCCAAATCTAAATACTACCTCATCTTGGGGGCCAGGGATAAGATGGCTAGCGACTCCACATATTATTATTGATCTTTCTTATAACTTTGTTGCTGATGAAACCGTCAGTGATGACTATTTTGACACGTCAATACAATGGGAACCCTCCGCAAGAACGTCTTTAACTATCGGTTATAGCCAACGTTTTTTTGGTGACTCTTATAATCTAGATTTTAAACATAAAACCAGACGACTCACTAATTCAATTAGCTATGATGAAAGTTTACAGGTTTTTGATCGAAACTCATTTCAAGAGGTAACAGCGGAGGATCCTGAATTAATCGAAAGTAATGAGTATTCACTAAATAAGCGTTTGACCTGGTCATCTCAACTGCAGTTATCAAGAACATCATTTAGCGTAAGTATTTCCGCAAATGAAAGAACGAGTTTAGAAAGCAATATAGTAGATGACACTATTAACGCAAACATAAACGTAACACGCACAATTAGCCCCAAAAGTAGCTTATCGTTATCCTCAGGATTTAACTATTCTATTTATGATAAAGACAACCCTGAAGGTAGTCGCCAAGAAGACTATTACCGCACTATTTCAGCAACTTTCACCCGAAATTTAGCCTCTGCTTTATCATGCAATTTTACGGTAAAGCATATCAATCGTGACTCTACCATTGACCGCTTTAGTTACGATGAAAGGCGCGCAATAATTAATATAACAAAAGAATTTTAACATGTACGAAAGTTACTACGGCTTCACCGAACGTCCTTTTCAATTAAGCCCAGATCCACGGTTTTTCTTTGCCACTAGCCATCATCAACGTGCCTTATCTTATTTACAATATGGTTTAGATCAAGGTGAAGGTTTTATTGTGATTACTGGCCCCATTGGCACAGGGAAGACCACCATAGCACGAAACTTATTAGCAACCATTGGTGATGAGAAAATAGTTGCAGCACAATTGGTTACTACTAAGTTATCTCCAGACGAGTTATTGGAATTAGTTGCTGCTGAATTTAAAATCCCCTTAAAAGGAAATAGTAAAGCAGAAGTACTGCACAGCATTGAAAGCTTTTTAATTCAACTGCATAAGCAAGGAAAAAGAGCTTTGTTGATAGTTGATGAAGCACAAAATTTACCTGTTGAAACAATAGAAGAGCTGCGTATGCTCTCTAACTTTCAGCTCGATGACAAACCACTAATTCAAAGTTTTTTACTTGGCCAAGAAGAGCTTAAAGATATTATTCAAGCACCTAATATGGAGCAATTTAGACAACGTATTATCGCTTCAGCTCATCTTAAAGCTTTAAACGGAGAAGAGGTAAAAAACTATATAAATCACCGCTTACAGCAAGCCGGCTACGAAAAAGAGGCTTTGTTTTCAGACGCCGCATTTGAAGCTATTCATGAAAAGACCTTAGGTGTACCTCGTAAGATTAATATTTTTGTCGACCGCTTATTACTTTTTGGATTTTTAGAGGAATTAACTTGTTTTGATCTTGATGCGATTAATGAAGTCGCGTTGGAAATGTCTGGTGAGCTTACTGGCTCATTAAGTTCGCAAGTATTACCGAATAATCAAGCTAGTACCTCACAATCGCAGCAAGTGGTAGTGAATTCTAGCGAAAATGTCGAAAATATAAAAAATGTGTTGAGAGAAGTTGAAGAAATATTAGAAAGTAGCATTAAACAAAAAATCAAAATGGCACGTTATGTTGATAAACTACTTAAGCAAAAAAATCGTCAATATGCAGAAGAGCAAATGAACCACAAATGAACCACAGTAGCGAGAAATAAAAGTAACGAGTATCGAAAAACCTACACGCCTAAGAGTTTGTCTTCGTAACTCATTAAATTTATTTTAACCATTGCTTCAATAATACGTCTGCTGCAGCTTTTTGGGAATAATCTGAATTCACCACGTCAACCATCAGTTTAATGGCCTCTTTATCTCTGTTAAGGGCCTTTAGTGTTAACGCTAGATGATACTTCACCGCCGCGTTTGAATTATTAATGGCTAACGCTTTTCTAAATAAAGGTAATGCTTCATTAAACTCTTTAGTGTGATAATAAATCCACCCTAGTGTGTCTAATGAGTCAGGTTGGTTATCAACAATGGCCAATGACTTTTTAACCAGCGTTTCAGCTCGTTGGTAATCAGATAAACTCAAAGCCACATAACTGGCATTATTTAATATTGCCGGGTGCTTAGGGTGTAACCTAACTAATGTTTGGTATATTCCATCGGCTTCGAGCCATTGAGATTGGTCAATAAAAATCTCAGCTAATGCCGTATTTAATAATAAACTATTTGGATGCTCATTTAATGATTTGGTTAATACGTCAACAGCTTGATTGGCTCGTTTTGTCGATCGGTATACTAAGCTCAAACCGACAACACTAGTGTCATTACTAGCCATCTTAATACGTTTATTATAATATTTTTCAGCTAGGCTATATTGATTGATACGTAAATATGAATTAGCGAGTAGTTCTACTAGTTGAGCAGACAGTTGGTGATTAGCTGCAAACGTTTTAATTAATTTTATTGCGCTAGCAGTATCATTTTCAGCATTATAAAGTTGTGCTAACCCGATAATTACTTGGTCGTTGTTTTCATCCCAAGCTCTCGCTTTTTTATAGGCAGTGATTGCCTCAGGTACTTTAGAAAATCGCTGGTAAACATGAGCTATCAACAAAAATATTTTGCCTTTATCACCGTCTTGTTTTATCGCTGATTTATAAGCATTAACTGCAGAAGTCACATCTGAATTTATTGTTTGTAAACTGGCCAGTATAAGATACAGCTCAACTGTTTTTTCATGGTTCAATAAATAAGTATTCAACGTTTCTATGGCAAGCATTAGCTGCTTATTACCTACATAACTAACAATTAAACTTTTTAATAATTCTTCATCTTTATTATCAAGCTTAAATTGTTCTTCGAGTAAGGTGACACTAGCCGCTGAGTTATTATTACGGTTATATAGTTTAGCTAGAGTGGTAATTAAATAAATATCGTTGCCTGATATTGTTAATGCTGTCTTTAAACGATTAATAGCAGCAGCTACGTTACCATTTTGATAATCAAGTTTGGCTAAACTAACTATAGATTTTGCATGATTGGGGTCAATGACCAATGCTTGTTCAAATTGCTTTTTTGCCTGCTCTATTTCACCTGTGATTCGGTAAATATAGCCCAGATGATGCTGAATATTGGCATTATCGGCCATATTTTCAGCTAAGTTTTTTGCAACACTAATGCCTTTATCTATTTCTCCAGACTTGATGTAAGATTCAACCAATAACAAACCTACCACTGTGGGATCATATGCTGCTGCGGAGGCCGTTAATAAATGTTTTATCGCTTTTTCTGGCTCACCTGTCGCCAAATAGCTTTGTGCAAGTTGAGTGTCTGCAATTGCTAAATCAGGCTTTAGCTCTTTTACTTTCGCAAGGTAAAAGTGAGCATTTTCATACTGCTTTAGCTCTAAGTAAGTCATGCCTAGCATAGATAATATTTTTGGATTATTTGGCTCTAAAAAATTAGCCCTACTTAACAACGCTTTCGCTTGCATTGGCTTTTTTGATACTAATTCAATAGTAGCCGCCAGTGTTATTGCATTAATGTTATTTTTATCGACCAATAAGTAGGCATCTATATATTGTTTTGCTGCTTCAAATTTTTGTTGATGAAATAAAATAATACTGGCTAAATAATAATAAGAAGGATTTGAACGAAGCACATCTTCACTCAGGTGATCTAATACTTGTGCAACTTTTTCTATTGAACTTTCAAGATCGGCATTTTTATTTTTTCTAACCTGTACCATGGCTTTGAGGAATTCAGCTTTAGGCTCATTAGGCACTTGCTCCAATACACTATCTGCGTATTGTTCTGCTAATGTAAACTGCTGTAACTCTATGTTAATAGTACTTGCAAAAATTAGTGATTGAATATTGTTTTTATCAATCAATAACGCTTGGTTAATGGCATTAAGTGCAAGTTCGTTATTGCCTAAACTTTGCTGAATACTCGCCTTTAAATTCCAAGCTTTTATTGGCGGAATATAACCCGCTAATACTTCATTAACTAACTTATCTGCCTGATGATATTTAAAATAGTTAACTGAAATTTGCGCTAACCCTAACTTGGCATCTATGTTGCTCGTATCAAAAGCTAACGCTTCGTGGTAATCATTTTGCGATAGTTTTAATTGGCGTAATCCTAAATGTGCATCACCACGAAGTACATAAATTTTCGCTGCTAATTTATCGTCATTTGTTTGCTCTGGTAGGTAACCCAAGGTTTTATTATATTGCCCTTGCATAATGTAGGACTCTGCAAACAATAGTTGTAACTGTTTCTTATTGGCTCCTAAAGCAATTACTTTAGTTAATGCTACTTCTGCCATACTAGCGCTACCATTGGCGAGTAATATTTCAGCCATTAAAATATGTGCAGCTAAATGATTGGGTGATGTTTTAAGAATATTTTTTACATGAATCAGCGCTTCACTATATTTATTGTCATTTAAAGCACTACGGGCTGTTTCATAAAGCTCATCTTCTTGTGAAGCAGCTATTGAAAAAGAAATAAGTAGTAAAAATATATACCGATAAGCTTTCAAACATCTATCCAAAATTGCAGGTGAACATTGATATTGATTATGTCAAAGTTCTTTGAATAAAGACAACTCAGCATTAATAACCTTTTTCACTGTGTCTAGAAATTTTACACTTTTTGTGATTCTTGAAATAAAAAATACAAAAAAAAATAGTAACTCTATACATAACAACTCACTGTAGATTCGGTATGTTTTTTGCACTCACAAACATAATTAAAAATTATGCTACTGTATAATTAAATTTTCTATTCTTCAGGATGAAGGTTATGTTTTCAAAAAATGTTTTTTCAAAGATTTTATTAATAGCGTCCTCTCTTTTCGTGAGCTATACAGCTAGTGCTGCTTTAACAACTGTTGATACTTTAATTCAAGTTTCTGTGCAGATTAACCCTTCTGGCGGTAATAAAAATGACTGTCCCAATTATTTCGGTAACGGTGGCTTTGACACTTGTCAAATAACACTTGGCACTACTGAATTTGCAACAGTATTAGGTAAATTTTCAGCTGACGGTAGCGCCGCGGGCACCGAATTTTTATCTACTAGCTCATTATCAACAGCCAATTGGGGATTCAATGGTGATGATAACAACAATGTCCCAGGAATAGCTAAAGGAAACTGGAAATATACCGGAACTGACTCCTATCCTAGCATTGACTTTTGGGTAGCAAAGGGAGGAAGTGGATTTATCTTAAATTGGATGATTACTGATACTGTCGAAAATGCTGATACTTGTGCAGTTAAATTTTCTGTCGCTTGCATGAGTTTAGCAGTAAGTGTAACAACCGGAGAGTGGACTACCCCATTAACTGAAGGTAAAGGTAAAGATAAAGGTCTAAGCTCAAGAGTAGCAAAAGATCCAAAAGATCTATCTCATATCACTTTTTATGGTAATAAAAGTATTGAAGTACCTGAGCCTACATCGATCGCATTATTTGCATTAGCCTTATTTGGTATTGCAGCTCGACGTAAAAACTTCACTTTATAACTTAGTTTATTTAATTACTAAGTATCTTCAAAAATGCCAGTCAGTTTATGACTGGCATTTTTTTGTCCAAGCCATATAGCACCAATCCCATAAACTACATGATAATTTTTACATGTTAAAACCACCTCCAAGCAAGTAAAAATAGCTTTATTATCAGTGATAAAGCATAAAACTTACCTGCAAAACGGTAGAATAACTGCGTATGCTCTCTAACTTTCAGCTTGATGATAAACCACTAATACAAAATTTTTTACATAGCTAAGAAGAGCTAAAATACATTATCCAAGCACCAAATATGGAGGAATTAACTTATTTTATCTTGATGCGATTAATGAAGTCGCGTTGGAAGTGTCTGGTGAGCCTACTGGCTCATTAAGTTCGAAAGTATTACCGAATAATCAAGCTAGTACATCACAATCGCAACAAGTGGTGGTCAATTCCAATGAAAATATAGAAAATATAGAAAATATAGAAAATATTAAAAATGTATTAAGAGAAGTAGAAGAGCAACTCAATAACGATCTTTAAATGTTTATTTACATTTATGTCAGTTTTTTTTACAATTAGCTTCAGATAAATTAATTAAATGTAGAATTAGAGTATAAAAATAATATAAGCAACTGTTATTCATAGATAAAAATATAAAAATAATTCTGGCCTGGTTCTTGCTTTATTTGGCATGGTAAATGACTTATACAAGGTAGTAAAAATGAAATGTATTAAAGCTGTTGTAGCAAGCGTTATATTGCTAAGTTTTTCTAATTTAACTTTCGCAACAAGTACAAATGTAAAAGAATGTTCGACCAGAACTAGCGGACAATACGATTACGGTAATGCTACCGGCCAAGAAGGCTCAGCATGTCATAAATCAAACTATTGGCAAAGGTTAGGTGCTAAATCTAATAAAGAAAAGGTAAATAAAGCTCAAGAAAAAGATTTAACAACTAACGATGGTGTATCTTGGAAAACATCTTCTGATGGTGTTACTTGGTCAGAATATGGTACTAGCGCTGAATTCACGTCAGGAGGTTTAGTTCAATTTCAATTTAATATGACCCGTGCAACAACCGGAAACCATAAATATGATCAGTTGAAATCGTGGGTCGACTGGGATCAAAATGGCACATGGGAAGAAGACGAAACAATCATTGCACAGAAGTGGTGGAAAAACGAAGATTCTGAAGGCAATATAGCCACTTCTGGTGACACCAATTGGGATTTAACCAAATGGGGTGACTTAGGTACTGAAGGCTCAACCAAAAGCAATAATAATGTGTGGATGAGTACTTGGAACAATGGAAATGGCCGCTGGAAAGATGAAATCCACAATAGCTCAGTTACAAAAGCAACATTTTTTAGTGAGGTTCAAACTATTCCCGTGTTAGATATTCTCAGTGATATTTGGTTACGTGCTAGAGTAGTATGTGAAAACTCCCTTGAAACCCTTTCTGATGGTATGAACTTAATAGCAACAGGATATCAAAATCAAGGTGAAGTGGAGGATTATAAACTTACTATTGCACAGAAGATTAGTCCGGTAACTGTACCCGAGCCTTCAACATTATTCATCTTCGCAATGGGTTTTTTGACCCTATTTACACGTAAGAAAGCAAAGATAAGCTAATAACTGGGTCGTAAATATCATCAAAATGCCGAACAGTCATACCTGTTCGGCATTTTTGTTTCTATGCAAGAGAAATTACCCTGAGCTTATTCTTTTGAATTACCTTTAGTAAAGATTATGTAGCATTGGTAGATTATTGAATGGCACTTACTATTTTTGTGTCCGTAATAACACATGCAAGGTTTATAAATCACCTATAGGCTATTTAACAATTGCTCTGCTAATTTATAATCCGCAAATGTGCCAGGTTGTTTTAATATATCGGTTAACATTATCTTAGCCTCTACTTTACGGTTAAGCTTCACTAATGAGTACGCTATATGATATTGAATTTCTGGGTTGGTAGAAACCATACTGAAAGCTTGCCTTAAATATGAAAGCCCTTGCTCTACTTCACTCGACAAAACTAATGACCAACCCAAAGTATCTACTATTGCTGGAGAAGGAAGTATCTTATGTGCTTGTTTCGCTGTTTCCACAGCAAATTTATACTCTGCCTCATTAAGGTATATAAGCGATAAATTATTAAGTGCCAGCGCTATTTTTTCAGCGGGTATATCTAATGTTAGTAAACGTTGGTATTGAAATTTAGCTTGCTGGTATTTTTTATGTTCAAATAAATGATCAGCAAAGATATGACGTTGAAGCACTAATTCGGGTTTATTTTTAACTATTGAACCGAGCTGATTTATCAGCTTTTCCGACAATGCTACTGATTGGCTAATTTGAGACAACTTAAGCAGAGCAATAACATTGCCTTCATCTTTTTTTAACACTGAGGAGTAATGAATAAAAGCAGATTGAATATTATTATTACCAAGCTCAATATCTCCTTGTAAAATAATAAGGTATAGGTTGTTTTTATAACCAGAATTCTGAGCCTTTGATAACAGCAAAGCGGCTTCTGATAAGTTACTTTGCCTAATTTTTATTTTTATTAGATCTATAATTATCGGTAACGCATTGGGTGCCATACCATAAGCCATTTCTAAACTTTTTTCTGCTGCACTTATGTCATCAATTCGTAGCTGTAATTGACTTAATTTTAGTAAATTACGGGCATCATCGCTCCATAGGCCTAATAAAATATCAAGCTGATGCTTTGCACCCTTGAGTTGATTTGAAGCAATTAAATTTTTAGCCTTTATGAATATTGCCTTCGTATCTAGCCTACTTTTTTGTAGTAATACATTGATTACCGATAAACTTTTATCATAAGCTTTTTCAGCATAGTGTACTGCGGCCAACTTATATAACGCTTTCTGTCTATGTGCTTCATTTTTGGTTTGACGCTCTAAAATAGCTACCGCTTCATTAACGTTACCTAAATCATATTCTATTTGCGCTAAGATAAACCAGCTTTCGCCATCTTCCGGTGATTCTTTTACCAGCTGATTTAAAAGAGTTTTCGCTTTTGAAATATTCTCTAAATTAAATTGCAACAAAGCAAAACTAAAAGTCACTTGTTTATTCTTGGGATATTTTTTATATAACCCTACAATGAGTGACTTGGCATCATCAAATCGTCCTACTTGCAGTAGAGCTTGAACATACAGCAACTGATATTCAACTGTCTCTGGTGAAATTGAAATAAGAGCCCCTGTATACTCCAACGCCTTATTAAGCGCCCCTACCCTTAACGCGGTTACCGCCAAGCTATGATTGATTTTTTGGCTGCTTTGGCTCTTCGAAGACTCGAGTAATAATAACGCCGCTTTTTCTTGACCAGTATTACTTAATAATTTCGCGGAAAGTATTAACACATCTTCATCATCAGGATATGTATGTTGCAACTTTTGAAGCACATAATCGGCCTTAAAGTTTTGCTTGAACTGCAAATATAGTCCCGCTAGGATGAGGGCATAATCTTTATTTTTAATTATAGGCGATTCATAACTTGCCAATAATTTTAACGCCATGTCTGGCTGGGCTAGTTTCACATAAACATCCGCTAGTAATACCACAGCACTCATATCATCATTTTCTAATCCCTGATTAATATATATTTGCAACTTTTTTTGAGCTTGAAGCCAATTACTCTGTCCATAACTACTCATCGCATCAATTAATAATAACAGGGGTTGAGACAACATGTAGCTTTCATCAATAGAAGATAACTGATTCGTTAATTTAATCAGAATTTCATTAGATAATTGTTGTTTGTCTAATGATTTTAGAATGTTACTTTTCATCAGCTGTGCTTGCAGATCTTTTGGATTGACCGATAAAATCTCATCCACTAATGTTTGCGCTTTTTCTGGATGTTGTAAGTTAATATGACTACTAGCCATTGCCCTCAAAATAGCAGCATTGCTTGGCTCTAATTCACTTGCTTTGCTATAAAATATGAGTGACTCTTGCTCTTGCCCCATATTTCGGGCTAATACCCCTTTTACCTGCCAAAGGCGGCTACTATTAGGAGCTAAAGCTTCTGCTTTTTTCAGTAGCGCATGCGCCTCTTCAATTTCATCTTTCCCTATATTTATCGCGGCCAGCTCTATCATTGCCTCAACGTTATTTGGGTGGTTTGTTAAAACTGTATTATATATTTCTTCCGAGCGTTCTGTATTTGATAAGCCTGTATAAGCCTTAGCTTTAATTAAGTTGAATAATAACTGGCCCTTGTTATGTAACCCTTTTTCATCGGCCAGTTGCACAACCAAATTAAATTTTCCTTGAAATAGCAATACTCGACCTAAAGGCTCCACGATTAAATTAAAATCTGCACCTTCTAAAAGAGCATCATTCAATTCTTGCTCTGCTTGTGAATATAATTTCTTTTTAATGAGCACTTCTGAAAGCAGTAATTTTGCCGGTAGATTACTTTCATTTTCTCTTAAGGCATTTTTTAAATGTATAAAAGCAGAGTCAATATCATTCTCATAATAAGCTTGAAGAGCCGCTTCATAATTATCTATTTTAGCTACAGCATTGCTTGTAACAAGCCCATAACTTATTAAGCTAATAGATAAAAGTAGCTTACTGAAAAAATTCATTTAGATTGTATCCTAAAATTTAATGTCGATTTAACCATTAATATTCAACTCATACTTCTCAATTAATGAGTATAACGTTGGTCTTGTTAGGCCTAATAATTCAGAGGCTTTAGACATATTTCCCTCAGAAAGAGCATAGGCCTTTTGAATCGCGATCGATTCTGCCCTTTCTCTTACCGACCGTAAATTTAAAGATAGTTCATAGTTACTATCATTATGGTCAAAGAACCCTAAGTCAAAAGCCGTTACTTGCACTCCGGTACACATCACTACCGAAGATTTGACTTTATTTTGTAATTCACGAATATTTCCTGGCCATTTATGAGCCTTAATAGCACTAATAGCATCATCAGAAAATGATTTAGCATTACTTTTATACTCTGTGGCATAAAGTTTCAGAAAATATTGAGCAAGAATCAAAACGTCTTCATCGCGATCACGTAATGGCGGAATGTTTAGGGTCATTTCGCTCACTCGGTAAAACAAATCTTCTCTAAATTCTTTATTGGCAACCATCTCTTCTAAATTTTGATTCGTTGCACAGATAACCCTAACATTAACGGGAATTTCTTCTCTACCCCCTAATCGTTCAATTATTTTTTCTTGTAAAAAACGCAGTAATTTAGCTTGTAGGTTAAAGGGCATGTCGCCTATTTCATCCAGAAACAAGGTACCACCTTCTGCACATTCTATTTTTCCTTTAGTCATTTTATGGGCGCCGGTAAATGCGCCCCTTTCAAAACCAAATAACTCGCTTTCTAATAGAGCTTCCGGTATAGAAGCACAGTTAATAGCAATAAACGGTTTGTTTATTCGCTCACTGGCAAGATGAATAGCTTTAGCGGCAACCTCTTTACCTGTGCCACTTTCACCCAACAATAATGCCGTAATATTGGTTGGTGCAATACGCTTTATCATGGTACATAAACGTGAAATTGCTTCACTATTACCAATAATCCCCATGTTACTATCGGTAACTGCGCGCATTGTGCGATTTTCACTTTCAATGTTTGCTAACGTCAACGCACGTGAAATAATGACATTAATGACTTCGGCATCAATAGGTTTTTGATAAAAATCATAAGCGCCAGCAGCAATGGCCTTCAAGGCATTAGTTCTATCTTCATTACCAGTGATAACTATGATTTTTGTGTGTGGTGCTATCGCCAGAATTTCTGCTAGTGCTTTTAACCCTTCACTCGCATTAGCTGCATCTGGCGGTAAGCCTAAATCTAAGGTAACTACTTTAGGCTCATAACGTCTAACTGCCGCGATAGCTGCCTCCCTATCTCCAGCAAGAATTGGGCTGTAATCAGACAAGCTCCATTTCAGCTGCTTTTGAATTCCTTTATCATCATCAACAATCAATATTTTTTCCATTTGAGCATTTTTCCTAATTATTTTTCATTACATAGAGTTACGAGCGAAGAAGGTAACGAGTTTCGAAGCCCCGCATTCATCAGCTTATCTTCGTAACTATTAACACACAACCCGCGACTTTACACAGTCAGACTGAAGTCTAACCTACATTTACCACAAACAAAGTCACGCGTTTCGAAAACACCATGGTCAAACAACTGTCTTCGTCGCTCGCAACTCTAAAGCTTCTCTTCTAACTTAATACAGGTAAACAAATAATCATTTTTGTTCCTTGCCCTTTAATGCTTTCAGCCGTTAAGCTACCTGCTATGCTTTCAAAAAACTGTTTTGCTTCAAAAACGCCGATTCCCATACCTGCATTACCCTTAGTTGTATCAAATGGTTTAAAAAGCCTAGATTTAATAAAGCTTTCAGACATTCCACAACCATTATCGCTAACAATAATATTTATATACTTTTGCTGTTGAGTTAAACTTATTTCTACCCAACCATCATCTGATGTAGCTTCTTGTGCATTTTGAATTAAATGGTTCATCACAGAAAAAAAACGTTCATCATCTATCGTCACTAAGCATTCTTCTGCATTATTTTTAATCACAACTTGCGGCTGCATCACGTTTCGCTGTGCTGTAACTCGTTTAATAATATCACCAAGATCTACCCTTTTACTCGTTGATTGGGCTACTTGCTTATCTCTTAATTGTGCTAATACTTTTGCTAATCGCTCTGTCGCCGATTCAACGGTTTCAAAAACATCATCAACAAATTCTGGATTATCACGATGTTGCTTTGCATTAGAGGTGATTAATGATAATTGAGCTTGAACATTCTTTAAATCGTGTACTAAAAAAGCAGACATTCGATTAAAAGCATCAAACTGTTTCGATTCTGCTAGCTTATCGTTAGCCTCATTCAAAGAGATAAAATTACCTAATTGCTTAGCAATAGCAAAAAGTAGATCTCTATCTTCCCAATTCAGTTGATTTTTTTCGTCACTATTTGAAAATATAAAGAAGCCGTAAAAATTCTTGCCTATAAAAATAGGCACCATAATATTTACACCAACAGCATGCCAAATTTTAGGATGAATAAATAACCCAGGATATAAGAGCGGATCTTCATTATACTCATTAATATCAATAATCCAGCCTTGGGTTTTAGTAAAGTTTTCAAGTAAAATTAAGTCTTTGTCGAACGATTCATCTAACTTTAGGCCATCGCTATGCTTTACCGTGAATCGACTATTACCGTTAGCTTTTAACATGATACCGCCGGTAGCGCCCACTTTAGACATCATGATTTGCAATGACATTTGACAATAGTTTTCAGCACTCGCTGTTTCTATTTGACCAATAAGCTCTAGCCACTCTTCTCGATACTCATATTTATTAGCAAAGAAATGTTTTGAGATAAAAACTTTTACCTGACGGCGAACGGTTTCAGTAATAAGTAAAACCGCCAGAACTATACTGCCTAGAATGAAAAAACCAAAACTAACTAGTTGTCCCCATTCTCCACCAAAATAATTAATTAAATAACCCGCTACAGCCATTAATAATAAGTATAGACCGGCAATCATTAACATTGAGCTATAAAAAACCATATTACGCGAAACAAATATTCGCACAGTACCTTCTTTAAACCGTCGTATACTTATTAATAATAACGGAACCGTTAAGGCTGATAAATATCCTCTGATGTACCAAAAATCAAACTCAATACCTCCAACCATCGTTGCTTGAGCGTAAAGCACAAAATCAAAGACTGAAACACTTCCCAAGGCAATAACTAACGGATTAATTGACCTTTTTGCTTCAGTGTTTGCCCCTCGATAAACCTGCTCAAGTAAGACTAAACTGGTCAAGTTGAGTAAAACAAATAATAAAAATAAATATTGATATGATAAATCTAACGTATAACTCGCACCCCAACAAATAACTGAGGAGAAAAACCAAAAAAGTAGATACTTAACAACTATCCTATTCTTTAAAACTTCGAGAAGACTGTCTTTCTCAACATTAAAACTAAGAATTAATACAGAAAATGCAGCTATTTTAATCACATCAGCCAGCATGACCCACTGTAAAGAAAAACCAATAACTATTTGTAGGACAGCTACAACGTTAGCGCCTCCTACTATTAAAGAACTAAGGAATAACCACTTAGCAATACTAGACTGCTTATGTGCAGCAAGAATAAGTAGAGAAAATATGACATAAGCGATACTAGCAAAGCTGTATCCCCAAATACCTACAGTATACATTTCCATAAATTAATTTTTGCTTTCCTGAGAAATATTAGATTTAACTTTTGAATAAGTAAGTAACTCTGTTAACACGGGCACAAATAAAAAGCTTGAAATGGCAGAGACACAAAGCCCCGATATAAGTACAACCCCCAAAGGTTGCCACAAAGCTCCACCATACAAGGTTAAGGGTATAAGCCCACCAATAGTGGTTAGCGTTGTTAATAATATTGGTGTGAATCGAGTCGCACTAGCAGCAAGCACAGCTTGCTTTTTAGGTAAACCTTCAGCCAAGTTTCTATTAGCGCAATCTATTAAAATAATAGCATTGTTAACAACAATACCAAATAAGCTAATTAAGCCAACAAAAGCCATCATAGAAAAAGACAAACCAGTTAAATACAAGCCAATAACGGAGCCTGCCATAGCAAAAGGTATTGAGCTAAAAATTATAAGTGGCTGTATAAACGATTTAAATTGCAGCACTAAAATAGCAAAAATACCAATAGCTGTTATTAACATTATTTGTGTTAAACCGGCAAAAGACTCTTGTCTAGATTCTTCTTCCCCCCCCAAGGTGTAATACATACCCATGGGTAAATCATATTGCTCAATATATTGAATAAATTCTTCCGTTAAGTCTTTAACTGAATAACCTGCAGCCGCATCGGCAGACACTTTTGCCATACGTAACTTTTGATGATGAAAGTAGTTTGTTTGCCCCTTTTCTAACTGAATGTTTACTACCTGCATTAAAGGGATTTGTTGTCCGGTTGAACTAGTGACATAAACATCCGACAAGGTATTAATATCTGGTTTTTTATTCCGCACCAATATTGGGTAATTTTCACCATTAACATCATTGAACCGCCCAATGTAAATACCAGATAAAACAGACTGTAGGGTTTTATCTAAGGTGTTTATATCGATATTTGATAAGCCTGCTTTATCGTAATCAATTTTCAGCTTTAACTCGGTATTTGCGATACCGATGGGGTTATCAATATTGATAGCCCCCTCTGTGTTGGCTATTTTATTCGCTAAATCATTCGCCACTCGCTCTAGATCACTTAGTGACTCAGAAATAAGTCTAATCGCTATAGGTTGATCTGTCACTGGCCCTTGAGAAAATTCTTTCACCGTGATATTAGCTTGTTGCCATTGATTGAATTCACTTCGTAACACATTTACCAAAGATGATACTTTTTCAAGATCATATTCTTTTAACACAACCAATATTTGGCCATATTTTTCCACGCCCCGTTTTGGTATTTCGTTATAGTAAATTCGGGGATTTGAGTTACCAACGTTAAGAGCTACTTTCTCAACTAACGGCTGTTTTTCTATAAATAATGTCATTTTCTGCATAACGCTATTAGTAAAGCTTAATGATGAATTAGGAGGAGTTTCAACATTTATTAATAACATTGATTTTTCTGCTTTGGGAAATAAACTTAAACCGACTTGATTAAAAAGTGACAACATGGCGAGTAAGCTAGCCACAGCAACCGCAATAACTAACCAGCGAAATTTAAATAATTTAACTAACCATGATGAATAAAGTGTTTCGGCGAAATGATTAATGTAATGTTGTAATGTTTTGACTTTTGTCGGTTTTAAACTAAAGCTTTTACTTGCTAATAAAGGTAACAGAGTTAATGACAACAGCAATGATGCTAACAAGACCAAGACTACTGTAACAGGCATTGAACGGATAAAATCACCGGTATCACTAGCAATCATTAGCATAGGAAGAAAGGCTAACATGGTAGTGACTGTGCCACTAACTGATGCCCAAGCAACTTTTTTGGTGCCATTAATAGCGGCCTCAGCCATATTACTTGCTTTACCTTTTTCTCGATGAATACTTTCTGTTACCACAATAGCATCATCAACCAACAAACCTAGCGCGATAATCAAGCCAACTATCGACATTTGCTGCAAGCCAAAGCCAGCAAAGTCTAACCAGCCTATCGCGATAAGAAAAGAAAGTGGAATAACAATAATTACCGCTATTGACTCTCGTAAGCCTAAAAACAATAAAGCTAATAGCCCAACTAAAACAAGTCCTTGCCAAAGATTTTTAAAAAAGCCATTAACCCTACTTTCAACACCGTCTGCCTGCTCAAACAATGCCTCTATTTTTATTGCTTCTGGTATTGTTTGTTTAAATAGCAAAATTTCTTGCTGAATAGCTTTTGTTAACGAAAAAATATTAGTATCACTGCGTTGTTCAACCGTAACAAATATCACTGGTTTTTTATCATAATAAGCTAAATAACTTGGCTCTTGGCTAGCAAAACTAATTTCTGCTACATCTTTAAGACGTATCAGAAAATCATCATTAGATACAATAATAGTATTTTCTAACTGCTCAAGTTTTTCAAAATTACCACTCGCTTTTACATTAAAGCGACGCGTATTCGCGTTAACAAAACCTGGGGTAATATTGGTCGCTCGTCCCTGCAAAACCTGCGTGACTTGAGTAGTAGAGATGTTGTGGTGTACAAGTAAATCTAAGTTAAGATCCACCGCCACAACCTGCTGGGGATAACCCCATATGTCGGCTTTTTTAACACTTTCTATGGTTTCTAAACGCTTCTCTAAAAGCTTGGCATAAAACTCCATCTGTTTATAATTGGTTGGCTCTGTCCATAAGGCAAACTGAACGATAGCGACCGCAGTAGGAGTTGCTTTTAATACTAATAAATCTTGTACACCATCCGGTAATGATGGTTTCACAGCAGAGACCGCAAGTTGTATTTTATTATAGGCTAGTTCAGGATCTGAGCCATAATGAAAGGTAATTTCAATACGTGCGCCACCATTTTTTATTTGAGACTCAATTTTTTTAATATTATCAATATTTGCAAATTCTTCTTCTAGCGGGTCAACCACTAACGTTTCAATATCTGTGGGTGATGCTCCAGGGTAAATAACCTCTATTAGGGTTATTGAAATATCAAACTGCGGATCTTCACTGCGGGGCATATTAAAGTACGACACTATGCCAACCAACACCAATAAGGCGACTATAGTAATGGTAAACTGGGCATTTTTAATCGCTAAACTAGGTAACCTCATTACACTTATTTCTCAGCAGAAATAAGTGATAACTTATTCCACCCTTGAGTAATGACTTGTATAGCTGCATCACTTTGCTGTGCTTGCAAATAGAGGTAATCATTATCTATCTTGAATACTGAAAAAGCTTGTTGAATCAGTTTGTTATTTTTCTCAAGCGCTATTAATGCTTGCCCTTGAGCATTAACGGCATTCAACGCTGCTATAGGTAAACGATAAACAAAATCATGACTCTGGCTGTAAATTAAGATTTTCGCTAACTGGCCCGCAATTAGCGGCCGAGTAGAACTCGTTTCCGGTAATAGTACTTCAATAGTAAATAAGTGGTTGCTACTATTTGATATTGCAGGAATTTTACTTATCACACCTTCAATCAAACCAAAACCTGCAATATGCACTTTTACTTTTTGTTTTAATTTCACCAAACCTATTTCTTCACTGGTTAGCGCTACACTGACAATTAAATTATGCTCTAACGCGGCTACTTGTAACGCTACTATACCCGGTGCCTGTAATTCACCTAACTCAGTATTTCGCTGTACCACCACACCTGAAAAAGGTGCAACCAGCTGTGCTTTTTCTAAGTTATAAAAAGCAACTCGATATCCAGCTCTGGTTGTTTCAACGTCAGTAAGTGCATCATCAAGCTCTCGTTGTGAACTTAACTTTTTAGCTAATAAGATTCGAATTCGGCTGACATTACGTTTTGCTTGCGATAAACGAGCATAAGTCGCATTTTTATCGGCTGTTAATTCTGCGGTATCTAAAGCGGCCAGTAACTCTGCGGCCTCAAAGGTATCCCCTTCATCAACATTTAATTTTGTTAAGAAACCTGTTGTTTTAAATGATAAATTTATCGTATGCCTAAAGTTAACTTTACCGGTGCGCTTAATAACTTGAATATAAGGTTCAACATTGATTGACGTAATTTGGTAGCCTTCATTAGACGTGTTTTGTGCGAAGGAAGCAAAACTTAAAAATAAGAAGACACTGGTAAATTTCAGCCAAAATAATTTCGCGAATGCATTTGAAAAAGTAAAAAATAAGCGTATTTTCATCACAATAAATTTTTTATATGTTTAATATTGTCAATACAATAGGCAGTTTTTTCAATAAAGTACATTCTTATTGTGCACTTATAGCAATAATAATGAGGAGTTTCTAAGAAGGTTTTATTTAAAGGCTAAAACTATAAATGGCGCTCTCGGCAGGAATCGAACCTGCGACTTAGACTCCGGAGGTCCACGTGATATCCACTTCACCACGAGAGCGTGCTTTTCAGGATGCTGATTCTATTAAAATTAGCTGCGTATTACTAGTGCCGTTTAAAATTAAGCAAAAAAAAATGCACCTATAAAAAATAGGTGCATAAAAACATGAAACACTAAGGGATAACATTACTGATAAGTAAGAGTGCCTCTTGGCAACTAAGTTCAATTTATTTATAAAATAATTTAAACTAACAAAAAATACTTACCAACGATTAATATTCATCACTGCCAAAAATAACTACCTGATTACGACCATTATCTTTAGCCAAATATAGCGCATTATCGGCTTCATTCATTTGCTTGGAAAGCACCTCTCTACTATTAAAGACCACACCGATACTGATGGTGATTGATATATGAGTATCACCCGCAGGTAAAGTCGATACTGAAATGTCACGACGAAAATCATCTAATTTATTATACAATTGATCAGTGTCTAACCCGTGTAATAATATCGCAAACTCTTCACCGCCTAAACGAGCAGTTAATCCAGCGCTAAAGTGCTTACGCATATAAAGTGCTAAAACTTTTAAGACTTGATCGCCAGCATCATGACCATAGTTATCATTTACTTTTTTAAAGAAATCAATATCAAGCACAGCTAAACAATAATGAATATTACGCTTGGTGTACTCTGCAATACGTTGCTGCGAATTAAAGAAAAATGCTCGACGATTGAAAAGTTCAGTTAAATAATCGGTATTTGCTGCATGTTGAATTTGAGCGATATTATTCAAACTTTCAATATTTTGCGTAATACGACAATAAAATTCTTCTGGACAAAAAGGTTTACGTAAAAAATCATCAGCACCATTTTTAATAAAGCGCGCGGAATGAATACCATTACTTGCGCCTGAAATACCGATAACCGCTAATATCTCACGAGAATGTGTCTTACGAATTTCATTGGTTAATTCGATACCATCCATTTGAGGCATTTCTAAATCAGTAATAACCATTTTAATTTTTTTATGTTGCTTTAACTTTTCTAATGCCTGTACACCATTATTGGCCGTATAAACGGTGAAGTTGCGACGTTTTAATAATTCAACAATATGATTACGCGCTGAAGATGAATCATCGACGACTAAAATAGCGTTTTTGCTATTGGTTTGTTGCCAATGCAATACCCGCTTTAAATACAAAAATGCTTGGCTATTTTCTTTAGGAATGTAATCAATAACAGGTTGAGCAAGAATTTTTTGTCTGGTTACATCATCCATTTTTCCTGTCATTACCACACTTGGAATACCATGAGATAGCACACAAGCAATCGCTTCACCATCCAAAGCATCAGGTAAAGCATAATCAACTGTGGCAGCAAAAAAGTCACTATCAACCGACAGAATTTCTTCAACTTGCGCTAATGTAGTCGCCAAGACTACTTCATAGTTAAGTGATTGCCCTATTTGTTTAATAACGGTGGCGATAGGTTTACTGTCTTCTATTACTAATAACCGTTGAGCCATAATCACTTACCCTGTTTTTATATTATTAATCTATAAGTTACTTGAAGGTGCGTGCTTCAGGTGAATTAAGTTATACCGCTTGTAAATTAGCGTATTCAACTACCAACCATTTGCTGCCAACCTCTTCAAAATTTACCTGAATTCTAGATTGTGCACCACTACCTTCATAATTTAACACCACCCCTTCACCAAACTTAGCATGGGCAACTTGTTGACCCAGCTTAAAACCAGTATTGGCAAACGTTTCTAAGGTAAAAGTATTGGAAAATTTACCGACACTTTTCGGCCTAGAGACTTGACTTTGCATGCGAATTTCTTCGATACAATCTTCAGGTAGTTCTCGCAAAAAACGACTAGCCTTATGGTGTTTTTCTTGACCATATATACGTCGACTTTCTGCATGTAATAAATATAATTTACTCATTGCCCTAGTCATACCTACATAACATAAGCGCCGTTCTTCTTCTAATCGGCCTATTTCTTCTACTGACCGCTGACTAGGAAACATTCCTTCTTCAAGACCAGCAATAAAGACCAAAGGAAACTCTAAACCTTTCGCTGAGTGCATGGTCATTAGCTGCACCGCTGCCTCAAACTCTTCAGCTTGTGATTCACCCGACTCTAATGCAGCATGGGTTAAAAAAGCTGTTAATGGCGTTAGCTCTGCTATCTCATCTTGATCCGATAACGGCTCTATTTGAAAGGTTTGACAAGCAGTGACGAGCTCATCCAAGTTTTCAATACGTTGTTCGGCACGTTCACCTTTTTCCGCTTGATACATGGCTTTTAAGCCCGAATGCTGAATAACGAAATTGGCCTGTTGATCTAAATCTAAATCGGTTGAATCATCTTCTAATTGATCTACTAAATTCATAAAAATAGCGATAGTTTTAGCGCTGCGGCCTTTTAATTGCTGTGTGCTTAGCAATTGCTGACAAGCTTGCCATAAGGTTACTTGCAAACTTCTAGCGGCATCACGCACTAAGGCGACGGTTTGATTACCAATACCACGCGTTGGCGTATTAATAATACGTTCAAACGCGGCATCATCATTACGATTATTAATAAGTCGTAAATACGCTAATGCGTCTTTAATTTCTTGTCGCTCGAAGAAACGTTGACCACCATAAATTCGGTACGGTAGTTGTCCTTGTAATAATGCTTCTTCCATTAAACGTGATTGCGCATTAGAGCGATATAAAATTGCCACTTCATCAAGTTTGCCACCGTCATCGCGCCATTGCTTAATACGGCCAGCAATAAAACGCGCTTCGTCTATTTCATTAAAAGCGGTATAAATAGAAATTTTGTCTCCGGCTTCATCTTCAGTCCATAGTTTTTTACCTAAGCGGTTATTATTATTACTGATCAATTGGTTAGCTGCATTGAGAATATTAGCGGTGGAACGATAATTTTGTTCTAAGCGAATCGTTTTTGCATCATCATATTCCTTAGTAAAACGTTCAATATTTTCTATACGGGCGCCACGCCAGCCATAAATAGACTGATCATCATCACCAACAATCATCACCTTAGCCTGTGCTTTGCCTAACATGGTTAACCATGCATATTGAATGGCATTGGTATCTTGGAATTCGTCCACCAAAATATGGCCAAAACGCTGTTGATAATGAGCTAATAGCTCTGGATTATTGAGCCACAGCTCATGAGCACGTAGTAACAGCTCGGCAAAATCAACTAAGCCGGCCCGATCACAGGTATCTTGATATGCTTGATATACCTTAACGAACAGGGCTTCGCTCGGGTCAAATTGGGCATCAATGTGCTGAGGGCGTAAACCTTCATCTTTTTTACCATTGATATACCAAACAAACTGCTTGGCAGGCCATTTCTTTTCATCTAACGCTAATGAACGAACAATACGTTTTATTAGACGTAATTGATCGTCACTATCAAGTACTTGAAAAGCTTGTGGCAGCTTCGCTTCTTGAAAATGCATACGTAATAAACGGTGTGCCAAGCCATGGAAAGTACCAATCCACATGCCATGAGTGTTGCCGCCAGTTACCTGTTCAACTTTGCCGCGCATTTCAGCAGCTGCTTTATTGGTAAAGGTTACCGCTAAAATAGAATGGGATGCGGCTTGCTCAACTTGCATTAACCAGGCAATGCGTTGCACTAATACCCGTGTTTTTCCTGAGCCAGCGCCCGCTAACACCAACATATTTTGTAGCGGTGCACCAACAACTTCACGTTGCTTGTCGTTTAAAGAGTCGAGTAATTCTGAAACATCCATCGCGGAAACCTTATTGAACTAGATATGAAACTTAAATTTTGCCAGTATAGCACTGGCTTTATATACAGCAATATGAATATTTGCTAATTTTTAAATACCGCATTTTAATGGAGCAATAATAGCTCAAGTTGATTGAGTTTATTCAACTCAATATGAGGAAGCACGGTAACCGGCTTGCCAACATCATAACAAGATAACCATGCCGCCTGACAACCCGCTAATAATGCCCCTTGGATATCTGCACGGCCACAATCACCAACATGCAATAACTGCGACGGTTTAATAGCCAATTGCTGACAAGCGACAGTAAACATATCATTGGCAGGTTTTTGTTTAAGAAAACTACCATCAGTTTGCCAACCGGCATGATAAATATGTTGAAAATATCGCGAAATACCTAATGCCTTGGTATCAACATTACCATTACTGATAGCGATTAATGGGTATTTTTCGCTTAAATTGGCAAGTAGTTTTTTACTTTGTTCTGGTACGGTAAAATCACTACGTAGTTCGATAAAGTAATCTAATGCCGCCTGTGCTTGTTGCCTGGCAATATTCTCAGCCAAACCAAGCGAAATAAAACCTAATTGATAACTAACCAAGCGTACTCGCACCACATCATGGGCTAAGTCGGGTTGCTTTAACAAAGCTTGGCGGCGAAAGTGATACCAAAAGTGACCATTCAGAAGTTTATGCTGATCGGGCATACTATTTTTTAAAATAGGCTGGCAAGAAAAGTAGGCAATCATCTTCTTTTCGATCCCCAGCATTACTGGCTTATTACTATATAAGGTGTCATCTAAATCAAAACTAATCGCTTTGATTTCAGTTAAACGGCGGTAGAATTTCATATGGTGCTGTACTTATGAAGAGTTATATTAAAGTGCTAAATGTTGCTGCAATAACTTGGCCACTAAACGTTTAAATTGGCTCAATAGTAAGGTATCCATACGCGGATCAAAATGATGAGCATCATCACTACTAATGGCTAAAAAACCCAACTCACACTCATCATGTACTAGCTTCACCAACACCACTGAACCAGTACAATTATGGGAGAATATTAGTTGTTGCTCACTTTGCTGTAAACGGCCAAAGTAATAATCATTGTTTGATAAACGGTTTTGCATCACACCTTGGCAGTCGTTCTTTGACAAACTGTCATGGGCAAGATCAACACCATTAACCAAATACAATTTAAAGGCAGATAAAGACAGTAATTCTTTAATAGTTTGCGTTAAGCAATCAAGTAGTTCACTCGCTGATTTACAGTCGAGTAATCGTAAATACAAGTCACTATAAAGCACAAATAAATTTTCATTATGACTAGCAACTGATATCAGCTGAGTAATTTCATCTTCTAAGTTATGAACTTTTTGTCGCAACTGCTGTTGTTGCCTTTCAACTAAGGACACAGTACCACGTTGAATATCCGTTAATCTTAACCCTGTCATCAATTCATTATTACGATTGAAAAATTCAGGATTATCTTGTAGGTAAGCACTAACCAACTCATCAGTTAACGGTAGTTCATCGGTATTTATTATTGTTTGTTTACTTTTCATAAAAATATCCTTCACATTTTTTAATTATTTATCTTGCTGAAATATTCTACAAATTCAAGGAGAAAGCGCAGAGTTTATGAACATAAATAACTCCAATACCAGCAAGTTAGTGATCAAATATTTATTTGTATTGGTATAAGCACTTTCGACCACTAAGTTGGGCAAAGTAACAATAAGACCGGTGGTTAGATAGATATTTGGCCATCAAACACATGCACCGCAGGACCAGACATTTTTACCGGGTGCCCAGGACCTTTCCAATAAATTCTCAATTTGCCACCAGGTAACTCAACAGTTACTTGTCGGCTTAGTTTGTTTTGCATTTGACCAATAACCACAGCGGCACAAGCACCACTGCCACAAGCCAACGTTTCAGCCGCGCCACGCTCATAAACACGTAATTTAATTTGATTTGGCGCGACAATTTCCATAAAGCCAACATTGGCCTGTTCCGGAAAGCGTTCATGTAATGACAATTCTTTACCTAAACGCGCCACAGGCGCCTCAAGTACATTATCAACAGTTACCACACAATGAGGATTACCCAACGACACAGCGCCACAAAGTACCGTTTCTGAATCACTACGTAAAATATAGGTTCCCTCGGCTTTTTGTGCGGTAAAAGGAATTTTATCTGGCTCAAATTGTGGTACTGGCATGGTAACCGAAATGTTACCATCGCGCTCAACAAATAGGGTCATTTTTCCGGAAGCCGTACTGACTTTAATTTTATTCTTATTACACAAACCTTTCATACGGACAAAGCGAGCAAAACAACGAGCGCCATTACCACATTGACTAACCTCGCTACCATCAGCATTAAAAATTCGATAATGGAAATCTAAATCGGGATCGTAGGGCGGTTCAACAATTAATAATTGATCGAAACCAACACCAAAATTTCTGTCAGCCAATTTAGCGATTTGCTCATTAGATAAAAAAACATTTTGCGTTACATTATCAAGTACTAAAAAGTCGTTACCTAAACCATGCATTTTAGAAAAATTCATTAACATTATGTCGACTTCTTTTGCGGGTCTTTATTTGTTTTCTGCGGCTCTTTTTCTATAATACTTTGCTCTGATTTTGGCTCAACAATTTGATATAAATCTCCCTTAGAGCCACACGCAGAGAGGAACACGCTTAGAAAAAAGCAGCTGAACCAAAAAGAAAAATGTTTAATTAAATGCATGATTACCAATTTTTTCTATGAAAGTTATCTAAATCAAGCTTTGTACTTAACTTAGTTGTTATATTTATCTCGGTTGATTGGTATTATACTCACATGCTGATCCCCCAAACAACTAAAGAAAGCCAATGAACGATAGCCAATACAATTTAATCGCTGAAGATCTATTACTTGCCGTTGAAGAGGCGATTGAAGAATGTGGTGTTGATATAGATTACGAAGGTGTTGGTGGCTTATTAACGCTAACGTTTAAAAACAACACTAAAGTCATCATAAATAAGCAAGCACCTCTACATCAAATTTGGGTAGCAACTAAATTTAATGGTCACCATTTTTCATTTTTCGATGATGTTTGGACAGATAAACGTGGCGGTGGTGAATTTTGGCAGTTTTTATCTGCCGCGGTAAGTAAACAGGCCGATACCGAAATAACTCTAACCGCACCATAGCATAAACTTTTGAGAACAAGACCCATGACGACAGTACGAATAGCAACACGTAAAAGCGCCCTAGCATTATGGCAAGCAGAATACGTAAAAGCACAATTAGAACACTTTCATCAAGACATTAATGTTGTACTAGTGCCAATGACTACCAAGGGCGATATCTGGTTAGATACCCCATTGGCAAAAATAGGCGGTAAGGGTCTTTTTGTTAAAGAGCTTGAAGTTGCCATGCTAGAAGACCGAGCTGATATTGCGGTGCATTCAATGAAAGATTTACCGGTAGATTTTCCTGACGGCTTGGGTTTAGAGGTTATTTGCCCGCGCGAAGATCCCCGTGATGCTTTTGTTTCAAATACTTATGCTAATCTTAGCGATTTACCACAAGGTGCTATTGTTGGTACTTCGAGTTTACGTCGCCAATGCCAATTAAAAGCAAAACGCCCTGATCTCGATATTAGAGACTTACGCGGCAACGTAAATACCCGCTTAAGAAAGTTAGATGAAGGGCAATATGACGCAATTATTTTAGCTGCTGCCGGTTTAATTCGGTTAAAAATGGTTGAGCGAATCGCTCAAACTATTGAACCAGAAGAAATGTTACCTGCTAATGGCCAAGGCGCTGTTGGTATTGAATGTCGCCTTAATGATGACACCATAAAAGCTTTATTAGCTCCCCTTGAGTGTAACAGCACCCGTATTCGTGTATTAACAGAGCGCGCAATGAATAAAGCATTAGAAGGCGGCTGTCAGGTACCAATTGCTAGCTATAGTGTTATTTCAGCTGATGGTAAAGATATTCACTTACGTGGCTTAGTTGGCGCGGTAGATGGAAGTGAAATAATTGCAAGTGAAATAACCGGTCCTATTGAGCAAGGTGAAGTTTTAGGTAATACCCTAGCACAGGAATTACTTCGCCGCGGCGCTGATAAAATTTTACAAAAAGTCTACGCTGATAATTCATAATGAAGCAATAGTTATGTTAACAGCGTTAAAGGTATTAATTACCCGACCAACAAAAAAAGCGCAAGCACTTACTTTGCTACTTAACAAACAAGACATAACTTGCGTTAGTCAGCCTTTATTCGATTATCAGCCATTAGCTGATCACCAGCAAAGTGAAAAATTGCTAACAAATGCTGAGGTAATAATTTTTGTTAGTGTTGCCGCAGTGGAATTTGCCCATGCTAGCGTCCGTGCAACGCACTGGCAATATCAGCATATTATTGCCGTAGGTAAAGCGACAAAAGCAGCACTGCAAACATTAGCGCTTGAAAATATACATTGTCCTGCTCAAGAAAATAGCGAAGGTGTATTAGCGTTAAGTTTACTAAATGAAAATATAGCAAATAAAAATATCACTATAGTACGTGGCAATGGTGGTAGAGAGCATTTAGCCTTTGAGTTAAATCAGCGTGGCGCAACGGTCTGTTACCTTGAAAGTTATCAAAGAGTATGGCGAACATTTCCTAAAGATATAGACCAGCAATGGTATCAACAACAAATTAATTGTATTGTCGTTACCAGTAACGCACTATTAGAGCAGCTGGTACAATTAACGCAAGCCACTAATGTCGCGGCAGAAAATGACGCAACGAAGTACTGGCGAAATCATTGTATTTGGTTAGTCGCCAGTAAGCGTATTGCCAACCATGCTAAACAGCTTGGTTTAGTTAATGTTATACAGAGTGACGGCGCTAATGAACAAGCCATTAGCACTACGTTACAAACAATCATTGAGAAAAAGCGTTAAGTAATAAAATTCGTATCTATTCACCATCCGTGATCTTCGTGCTATGTTAATCGAAGAATTATATGGGAATAACTCGCTTTCGAGCGTTGGTTGAATAGTTACTAAAATTCAATAATGGAATGAAAAATGACTGATAATAAAACGCCATTAACCACTGAGCCTGCAAAAAAAACAGACAGCCAAGCAGCTGTCACCAAAACGACTAAAGCAGAAACTAAAAAAGTTTCAAAAAAACAAGCTGCTACTACAAGTAGTAAAGGTCAAAATAAAATATCAAAATTAGCACTCGTTGCTATTGTTATCGCCTTAGGTAGCACAGCTGGCCACTATTTTTGGCAGCAGCAACAAAGCCAATTATTGACAATAAAGCTGTCTAAACAAATTGTTCAAGAAAGTACTGCTACCTTCAATCAATATCAAGACCAAATAAAGCAAACGCTGATTGAGCAACAAGCAAATTTTACTAAACAACTACAGCAAGTAACCGCCCAAGTTAATAACAATAACCAAGTAATAATTGCTGAACTGAGCACCACTGTCGGGCTACTTGAACAAAAGATAAAACAACGCCAACCCAGTGACTGGCTATTACATGAAGCTGAATACCTTATTCGTATTGCGGCAAGAACTTTATGGTTAGCGCATGACACCACCGCTGCTATTGGTTTACTTAAAGATGCCGATGCCCGCTTAGCCGAGCTCAACAATCCTGCTTTTTTACCTGTTCGTGAGTTAGTTCATCTAGATATTAAGTCACTGGAGCTAATGCCGACCCTGCAAACTGACGAAATTGTATTAACGTTAATGGCATTGAACAAGCAAGTAGCAATACTGCCTTTAGCCATGGTAGATATTGACGCAAAAACGGATACAAATGCTAACCTTGAATTATCGAATGAACTTAAGGATTGGCAAGCTAACTTAGCGAAAACATGGCAAAAGTTTCTTGATGACTTTATTCGTGTTCGTCAAAGCACAGGGCTAATCGAGCCATTAATATCTCCAGAGCAACAACAGCATTTAAAACAAAATTTAAGTTTAAAAATTCAATTGGCTTTATGGGCGGCGAGTGAACGTAAAAGTGATATTTATCAAGCAGCCTTAACCGATACTCAACAATGGCTGACTGATTTTTTTGATCTTGATGAGCCAAGTAATCAACTCTTCATCCAAGCAATAACTAAGTTAAAAACACAGCGCGTTAGTTACAATTATCCAAGTGAATTAAGCTCTTTAACAGCGATAAGAGCGGCGCTGAAAAATAAAAACACTACCGCTATAATAGCACCTAAACAACCCGCTATTGATGCTGAAAATACACTCCAAAAAAAGCAAACTGATGCGGTAAAGACTGAAGCTAAAAAATCATCACCTTTACCCAAAAAGCAGGATGAGCAAGCTAACGTTGAGGGCAGTATATGATCCGTTTTATTGCCCTTATTATATTATTCTTTGCTGTCTTAGCACTTAGCCCGTTATTGATTGATGAAAAAGGCTACATCCTAATAGCCATGGGTGAAACCATTATTGAGCTAACAATACTGTCAGCAATAATAATGTTCACTCTATTTGCTATCAGTGCATTTATTATTTTCAAATTACTACGTGGCGGCTTCAAGGTAAGCTTCAACGCATGGAATACGCTAGCCTTTGCTAGCAGAAGACGCGGCATTGCCAATTTCAATAAAGGCCTAGCTGCTTATATGCTAGAAGATTACCAGGACGCCGAGCGATTATTTGCTAAAAGTGCCGAACCGGCAAAACGCCAACAAAGTGCATATTTACTTGCCGCTGCTGCTTCAGCAAAACAACAACTAGATACTAACACTAACCACTACTTGACCTTATTAGAGCAAGAGACGGCAAAATCAACAGTTTCAGATCTCGCCAGTGTTATTGTTAAAGTAAAGTTATTAATGAATCAAAATTCCAGCGATGCCTATAATAAAGCACGACTCTTAATTGATAAAAACCATAAACAAATTGGCCACGATACTCGGTTATTAGCACTGGAAGTTGATTTATGTTTAATTGAAAAACGTTATGAAACGGCGGTAGATTATTTAACTACTGCTCGCAAAGAAAAAACCATTAATGATGAGACTATGCAGGCATGGGAAGATAAAGCCTATTATGGCGCGTTTAACCACATTATCCGTCAACAAAATCAAACAAACTTACAAGCTTATTGGAATTCACTTGGTCGTAAAATAAAACAACGAGAAAGCGTTTTATTTGCTTATTGTCAGGTTTTAGCTGAACAGCAAATCACCGAACCATTAATTAAACTCATTACCCCTATATTGAAGAAGCAGCCTAATGATCGCTTTCTTAAGCAGTTACGCGCATTGCCTATTAAACAGAGTGAGCCGTTAATAGCCATAGTTCAAAAGCATCTTCATAGTAATAGCCAAAGTTCCCAATGGTTAAGTTGTTTAGGCCATTTAGCGATAATGAATAAAAAATGGTCAATGGCTGAAAAGGCTTTTGGCAGTTTAATGAAACTGGAAGGGCAACAATACGATAAAGAAGATTTACAAGCGTTAGCTAAAGCCCTGACTGAAGAGGGGCAACACCAAGCCGCAAATGAAGTATGGGTTAAGGTGCAGTGCTTCTAGATGACTGTGAATAAATGTCAGGCGTCCATAACTGCATAAACATTTTTTGGTCGGTGAGTGCGGTAAAACCAAACTGCTCATACAATCCATGGGCATCTTTAGTCGCTAACATTATTCGACGCAACCCTTGTAATTGTGGATGAGCGATTATTTTTTTCATCATTTGCTTACTTAATCCTTTACCTCTATGCTCTGCTAAAATATAAACATCAGCCAAATAGGCAAAGGTAGCTGAGTCGGTAATCAAACGAGCAAAACCCACTTGTTTTTCTTTATTGTTAGTATCCACAGCTAAAACAGCAAAACAAAGTGAGTTTTCAATCGCTTTAATAACCACCGATTTAGGCACATCCTTAGCCCAATATGAACGTGAAAGGTAGTGATGGATAGCATCAATATCCATCTCTTCTTTGTTATCGGTAATCCTATAAGCCATTACTTTCTAAAACCTAATCATATGAAAGCAAAGGCATCCGCATACATATGCTCAAGTAATGCACCATGCTCAACAAAGTCACTACGAATAGCACCGACCATCTCAAAGCGTCCAGCAAGATAAATATCATAGGGCTCTAGGCTAATAATATCATGCATCACGGCTTGATGGACTAAGCCTGTTTTCCCTTGCCAAGTTTCGCTAGCGTTTTCATCTATATTTTCGCTGACATTTTCAATAACAGGAATAAAATTTGCGTGCGGTAATTTAGCAATTATCGCGGCGGTTTCCTCAAGTTCATAGGCGGCAGCTAACTCACGTAAGCCCCAATACACCATAATGTGGCGCTGCGAATTTTGCTCAGCTAAGTACTCAAACATTGACTTGATATAAGAAAATCCGGTACCACCTGCTAATAATAGCAATGGCCGTTCACTCTCGATACGTAACTGCGCATTACCTGCAGCTACCTCAACAATAATCGATTTATTTTCTGCTTGTGCAGATTTAATCCGCTCTATTACCTGCATAGGGTAACTGTCAGCAACAAAAGCACCTATTTGTAATTCAATCAACTCACTATTAGGTGAGCTAGCAATAGAAAAAGGTCGTTTATCTTCATCACTCATAACAAAATTTAAATACTGCCCGGCAATAAAGTCTACTTTTTCAGCGGGTTTTAATAGCACTTTAAACACATGAGCCGTAAGTGACGTTAATGACACTATTTGACAGCTAATTGTTTTCATTAATAACTCTCTTTAATTTAATTATTTACTTCAGGTATGATCGCTAAATCATCCCAAATATCATCTACTTGTTGTTTTATTTTATCGGTCATTTCTATGGGAACGCCCCATTCTCTGTCCGTTTCACCGGGCCATTTATTCGTTGCATCTAAACCCATTTTAGAGCCTAAACCTGAAACTGGCGAGGCAAAATCTAAATAATCTATCGGGGTGTTTTCAATTAATACCGTATCTCGACTTGGATCCATACGTGTAGTCATTGCCCAAATCACATCTTCCCAATTTCGTGCATCAATATCATCATCGCAAACAATGACAAATTTAGTGTACATAAACTGCCGTAAAAACGACCAAACCCCCATCATTACCCGTTTAGCGTGACCAGCATATTGTTTCTTAATGGTAACAATAGCTAAACGATAAGAGCATCCTTCCGGCGGTAAATAGAAGTCTTGAATTTCAGGAAACTGCTTTTGTAATATAGGCACAAACACTTCATTTAGCGCCACCCCTAAAATAGCAGGTTCATCCGGCGGCCTGCCAGTATAAGTACTATGGTAAATAGCATCTTTGCGCATAGTGATATGGGTCACGGTAAAAACAGGAAAATCATCAACTTCATTATAATAACCGGTATGATCACCATAAGGGCCTTCTGGCGCTGTTTCTTCGGGATCTAAGTAACCTTCTAAAATAATTTCTGCTGTTGCTGGTACTTGTAAGTCATTACTGATTGATTTAGTCACCATAGTTTTAGAACCACGTAATAACCCGGCAAACGCATACTCTGACAAAGTATCTGGTACAGGTGTTACTGCACCTAAAATGGTGGCAGGATCTGCACCTAAAGCGACAGAAACAGGGTATTTTTCTCCGGGATTAGTTTTCTTAAACTCTTGAAAATCTAAGGCGCCACCACGGTGAGATAACCAACGCATAATGACTTTATTCTTAGACAGTACCTGCTGACGATAAATACCTAAATTTTGACGTTCTTTATGAGGGCCTTTAGTGATAGTTAAGCCCCAAGTAATTAATGGCGCAACATCACCGGGCCAACAAGTTTGAATTGGTAATTTGGATAAATCAACGTCATCACCACTAAGGACAATTTGCTGACAAAGTGCTTTCTTAATCACTTTAACGGGCATATTGAGCACTTGTTTATATATGGGGATTTTACCTAAAGCATCGCGAAATCCTGTCGGTGGCTCTGGCTCTTTTAACATAGCCAATAATTTACCGACATCACGTAAAGCACCAAAGTTTTCTTGTCCCATAGCAAGAGCGACTCTGTCGGGTGTACCAAATAAATTAGTGAGTACTGGCATAGTATGAGGCTGACCATTTTCATCTACCGCATTTTCAAACAATAATGCCGGCCCTTTAGCACGCAGCGTACGATCGCTAATTTCGGTCATCTCAAGGTGCGTAGAAATAGGTGCGGTAATTCGTTTCAATTGCCCTATTTTTTCAAGCTGACTGATAAAATCTCTTAAGTCGTTATATTTCATAAATGCCATTACTTCTTACAAAGCGTTTTAAAAACAAAAAAACCAGTCGGTATGACTGGTTTTCTATCAGTAGTAAAAGGTTACTTGCGTTTCATTAAATCGAAAAATTCATTATTGGTTTTAGTCATTGCTAGTTTATCAATAAGGAATTCAATGGAGCCTATTTCATCCATTTCATGGACAATTTTACGTAAAATCCACATTTTTTGTAATTCATCAGGTTTAGTGATCAATTCTTCACGGCGTGTACCACTACGATTAATATTAATTGCTGGGAATACGCGTTTTTCTGAAATTTTACGAGACAGGTGTAATTCCATATTACCTGTGCCTTTAAATTCTTCGTAGATAACTTCATCCATTTTAGAGCCAGTTTCTACTAACGCAGTAGCAATAATTGTTAAACTACCACCTTCTTCAATTTTACGCGCCGCACCAAAGAAACGCTTAGGACGATGTAAAGCATTGGCATCAACACCACCAGATAGAATTTTACCTGACGAAGGAATAACTGTGTTGTAGGCACGGGCTAAACGGGTAATAGAATCAAGTAAAATCACCACATCTTTTTTATGTTCAACTAAACGTTTTGCTTTCTCAATCACCATTTCTGCCACTTGTACGTGACGACTTGCTGGTTCATCAAAGGTAGAAGCAATAACTTCACCCTTCACCAAGCGCTGCATTTCAGTTACTTCTTCTGGACGCTCATCAATTAATAATACCATTAGCTCGGCATCAGGATAATTATGAGCAATGCTTTGTGCGATATTTTGCAATAATAAGGTTTTACCGGCTTTTGGCGGCGCAACAATTAAACCACGTTGGCCTTTACCAATTGGTGACGCTAAATCAATAACACGAGCGGTAATATCTTCGGTAGAACCATTACCACGTTCCATGGTAAGTCTATCGATAGGATGTATCGGGGTTAAGTTTTCAAATAAAATTTTATTACGAGTATTTTCAGGGCGATCAAAATTCACTTCCGTTACTTTTAACAAGGCAAAATAACGCTCGCCTTTTTTCGGTGAACGAATTTTACCTTGAATAGTATCACCAGTACGCATGCTAAAGCGGCGAATTTGACTTGGTGACACATAAATATCATCTGGGCCGGCTAAATAAGAAGAGTCGGCAGAGCGTAAAAAGCCAAAACCATCTTGTAAAATTTCTAAAACGCCGCCACCAAAAATATCATTATCATTTTCGGCATGCTTCTTTAAAATAGCAAAAATTATATCTTGTTTGCGTGTTCTAGCAAGGTTTTCTAACTTCATAGATGCAGCTAGTTCAACCAATTCATTAATGGATTTTTCTTTCAGTTCGGTAAGATTCATAGGGGGTTTCTTAAACTATTTTAAGTGGTTACGTCCTGGCGATTGCCGATGACAGTTTATTTTAAATGTATTTTTATAATATTCTTATCTGATAAAACAGCTAACAAAATAGCAAAAAAAGATAATCGAATAGGGATATGGAAATGTTATTTTATACTTAGGAACTAAATTTAGCATTAAATGTTAACTAGGTAAAGTCACTAGTTATAATGTAAGCAAATATTTTATAGTAATTGAACTAATAAATTGCTCATTCAGCGAGAATTAATCATTCAAAAGTAGCATAAAAAACCTGAAATGATTTCAGGCTTTTGAAAGTAAGCAACTAAAGGTTTTTATCTAAAAACTCTTTTAATTGTGTTTTTGATAAGGCGCCAA
Organism: Colwellia sp.; assembly: GCA_013215465.1. Lineage (GTDB taxonomy): Bacteria > Pseudomonadota > Gammaproteobacteria > Enterobacterales > Alteromonadaceae > Colwellia. The sequence continues at coordinate 175,037 of JABSOW010000003.1, forward strand.
CTTTAGTATCAGCAATTTCGCCGTTTTTAAACAACAACAACGTTGGAATTCCTCGTACCCCATATTTAGGTGGTGTAGCTGAATTTTCATCGATATTTAATTTACCAACAGTAACCTTACCATCATATTCCACTGCTATATCATCAAGAACTGGCGCTATCATTTTACAAGGACCACACCATTCTGCCCAAAAATCAACCAACACTAAACCTGAGGCTTTTAAAACATCTGCTTCAAAACTATCATCAGTTAGCTGAACAATCTTATCGTTCATCTTATTCTCCGTTTTATATGGCCGTCGTGCCACGCTATTTAATTTTTATATTATACCTTTATGAGGCTATGTTGCCTATTTTTCAAGTTTGTTTTCTTTTATATTCACTTAACGCCGCGAAAGTTAGTTATTAATTAATACCAATTGAAATAATGAATGAGTCAATTCAATTCATTACTTCAATTGGTATAGCTATGGTGTTAAGCTAGCGCGATGAAAAAAACACACTTAACAGAAACAAAATTCGCTGACTTAAATCTTGCTCCGCAAGTAGTGACCGGATTAGAAGCCATGGGCTTTCAACATTGTACGGCCATCCAGGAACAATCTTTACCTATACTGCTTCAAGGCACTGACATTGCAGGCCAAGCTCAAACAGGAGAAGGTAAAACCATCGCATTTTTAGCCGGAACTTTTCACCGACTGTTGCAAGTGGAAGCGCCAACGCATAATCAACCTCGTGCATTAATTATGGCGCCAACACGTGAACTTGCCATTCAAATTCACCGTGATGCTATAGAAATATCAAAAAGTACCGGACTACGTCTTGGTGTTGTCTATGGCGGCGAAGGTTATGAAAGTCAACGCTTAGAGTTAGAGCAAGGGGTCGATATTTTAATTGGCACCTGTGGTCGCTTATTAGACTATTTAAAACAAGGCGTTTATAACCTAGAAAATATTGAAGTTATTGTACTTGATGAAGCCGACAGAATGTTCGATTTAGGCTTTATTAAAGATATTCGTTATATGTTCAATAAAATGCCCCCTGCTACACAGCGCCTAAGCATGCTGTTTTCAGCCACATTATCATTTAGAGTGAAAGAGCTTGCTTTCGAGCATATGAATGATCCAACCAGCGTAGAAATTGCACCAGAACAAAAAACAAATACTCGTATTAGTGAAGAATTATTTTACCCTTCTAATGAAGATAAAATGGCTTTATTGCAAACATTAATAGAAGAAGACTGGCCTGAAAAAGCAATTATTTTTGCCAACACTAAGCATGTTTGTGAAAAGCTTTTCGACCATCTTGTTGCTGATAAATTAAGGGTTGGTTTATTAACCGGTGATGTACCCCAGAAAAAACGCTTAAAAATACTAGAGCAATTTACCGACGGTAGTTTAGATATATTAGTGGCTACTGATGTGGCCGCTCGTGGTTTACATATTCCATCTGTTACCCATGTTTTTAACTATGATTTACCAGATGATTGCGAAGATTATGTACACCGTATTGGTCGTACCGGCCGCGCTGGTGCAACAGGGCATGCTATTAGCCTAGCTTGTGAACAATACGTATTTAACTTACCGGCAATTGAAGAGTACATTGAACACTCTTTGCCAGTAACAAAGTATCAACATGAAGCCTTGCTTGATGATTTACCTAGGCCGAAACCTCGTCAACGTCGTCATAGACCTGGTGGTAATCGTGGCGGTAATCGACAAGGAAACCGTGGTAACTTTAAACCAAGCGGCAATAGTAGCTCTCGTCCTCGCCGTTAGTTCTCTTTGTGTTTAAATGATAATGAACAAAAACATACTACAGCTTAGTGCACAAGATAAAAATTCGCATTATGCTGTGGTTGATTTAGGCTCAAATAGCTTTCATTTACAGATCACTCAACGAGTTAACAACCAAATGAAGGTTGTGGCCAAAATTAAACAAAAAGTACGCTTGGCTGCGGGCTTAAATAACAACAATGAATTAAGCCCTGATGCCATAAATCGTGGCCTTGATTGTTTAACCCTGTTTTCTCAACACCTGCTAAGTATTCCTGTCAGCAATATTCGTATTGTTGCTACCGCTGCATTAAGAATAGCGATAAATCGTGATGATTTTTTAATCTCGGCCAACAAAATTTTGCCAGTAAAAATTAAACTGCTTAGTGGCGAACAAGAAGCCAAAACAATATACAGTGGTGTTGCTCACACCTGCCAAGGTGGTTTTGAAAAAAAACGTTTTGTTATTGATATTGGTGGTGCCAGTACTGAATTAATTATTGGCCAAGGCTTTGATGTGCAACAAACTATTAGTCTAAATTTAGGCTGCGTGAGTTTTAAAGAAAAGTTTTTTACTGACAATTTATTAACAGAGAGAAATTTTACTGCTGCGATAACTGCAGCAAGTAAAATCATTACGCCAATATCCGTAAACTTTATCAATTTAGGTTGGCAATCGGTTTTAGGTAGCTCTGGCTCTATGCAAGCGTTAGCCGAAATTCTTCACGCTAGAAAACAATCGATTAAAATTACTTCGGCTTTTTTGCAAGAAATAAAACAAGCACTGATCCAGTGCAAAACCATTGATAATATAACACTTTCAGGATTAAGAGCCGATAGAGCACCGGTACTCGCTAGTGGTTTAAGTATTCTAATTGCATTATTTAAAGTTTTTAACATTACTGAATTAACACTTTCTGCTGGAGCGCTTCGTGAAGGATTACTCTATGAGATGCTCCCCCCCCGAAGCTCCTAACTGATAACTTGGTTATTTATCTTCTTTCAACCACCTTGCTGCTTTTTTAGCAAAATACGTTAAGATACCATCAGCGCCCGCGCGTTTAAACGCTAACAATCCTTCCATCACGCAAGGTTTTTCAGCTAACCAACCATTTTGAATTGCTGCCATATGCATGGCATATTCACCGCTCACTTGATAAGCATAGGTGGGGACTTGAAAAGTATCTTTAGCGCGGCGTACTATATCTAAATATGGCATGCCCGGCTTAACCATTATCATATCCGCACCTTCGTTAATATCTTGTGCTATTTCATGTAAGGCTTCATTACTATTCGCTGGATCCATTTGATAAGTTTGCTTATCTCCGCCTTTTAAGTTACCTGCTGAGCCGACCGCATCACGAAATGGACCATAGTAATTAGAAGCATATTTAGCTGAATACGCTAAGATTTTAGTATTAACAAAACCATGATTTTCTAACCCTTGGCGAATAGCCCCAACACGACCATCCATCATATCCGATGGCGCAACAATATCAGCACCCGCTTGTGCATGCGACAGCGCTTGCTTAACTAATATGTCTGTGGTGATATCATTTAACACATAGCCAACCGTTCCTGCTTTGTTTTCATCACTTTCACTTAAAATACCATCTTGGCCATGGGTGGTGAACGGGTCAAGCGCTACGTCCGTAATAACGGCTAGCTGTGGAAATTTAGCTTTTAATGCCCGTACAGTCCGTTGAACTAAACCTTCATCATTGTAGGCCTCTTCAGCCATTAACGATTTTTTATCACTGGGTACCACCGGAAAAATAGCAAGAGCAGGAATACCTAGCTCAACGAGTTCTTGCGCTTCTTCTAATAATAAATCGATACTTTTTCTCGCTACCCCGGGCATTGAACTAATTTCTTCGTATTGATTTTCTCCCTCTAAAACAAATACTGGATAGATTAAGTCATTTACCGTTAATTGGTTTTCTGCCATTAATCGACGGGTAAAGTCATCTTTGCGCATACGACGCATACGACGTGCAGGATATTGACCAAAAGGCGACTGATTCATGTTGTTATTCATAATTTTTTCCTGAAAATTGATATGGATTACTCAATGCTATCTTTATACACTTGCGTCTGATTACGTCCATTATGTTTTGCTTCATACATCGCTTTATCAGCTCTGGTAAATATCTGTTTTGGTTGCACACCATCTTGCTGTGTATAAGTAAAAATACCACTACTAATAGTCAATGCTATTGGAATATCGTTATAAGTGCATACTTGTTGCTCAATATTATTTCTTAACACTTCAGCCAATGCTATTGCCCCTTTTTCATCGGTATCAGGTAATATTACGCAGAACTCTTCACCACCATAGCGAAAAGCCATATCACTACTGCGTTTTAAGCTTTGTTTAAAATGATTACTAAGCCAAACTAAACATTGATCACCCGCTAAATGCCCATAGCTATCATTGACCACTTTAAAATGGTCAATATCAATAATTATCAAACTTAAGGGTGTTAGATTACGTTTACTACGACGGTATTCGGCAAGAATTTTCTGATCATAAAATCGACGGTTAAATAATCCGGTTAATTCATCTAAGGTGTTTATTTTCTCTAATTCACGATTAGCTTCTTCTAGCTCTTGCAAGGTAATATGCAACTCCAAAGTACGCTCTTGAACTCGCTCTTCTAGTAAGTCCTGACTTTCTTGTTGCTGCTCTAACAGTAACTGATAAGAATTATTTTCTAGTAAAATGTCTTGTTTTACTTTTATTATTTGCTCTTTTAAAGACCTTTGTTCAAGTGAATGTTTTCGATATAACAGATAAGCAACAACAGTCATTACCATCAGAAAAATGACAAGACTTATCGCTAATCCTTGAAAAAATAGTTCATTACATTGAAAGGTTAGGTCAGTCACAGCGAGTTACTTTATAAGTTAAAAACTTTACGGGCATTGATACTAGTTTGACAAGCTATTTCATCGGGGTCAATAGTTGTTATCTCAGCTATTTGTTGAACTATATAAGGTAGGTAGCTTGGCTCATTACGACTACTTTTGGGGCGAGGCCTAATCGTTCTAGGAGTCAAGTATGGTGCATCTGTTTCTATTAACAATCGATTTAACGGAATTAACTTAATAAGCTCTTGCAGTTCTTTTCCTCTGCGTTCATCACAAAGCCAACCCGTAATGCCTATATACATGTTAGCTGCTAAACACTGCTCTAACTCTTTTTTATTACCGGTAAAACAGTGAGCAACCATCGCTGGAATTTGATTAATAAAAGGCTTTAGTGCCGCAAACCAAGGAGAAAAAGCATCACGCTGATGTAGAAATAATGGCATATTAAGCTCTGCCGCTAAGCCAATTTGCTCCTTAAATACTTTTAACTGTTGTGCTGGTGCGGAGAAGTTACGATTAAAGTCTAAGCCACACTCACCAATCGCTTTAACTTGAGGCTGTTTAGCCAATTGTATTAATTGTGCTAAATAATCATCACTGACACCATCAGCATCATGAGGATGCACGCCTGCTGTAGTAAATAGGGTGTTGGGAAATTGTTGCTGATAATGTTGGCATAAGGCTAAAGCTTGCTGACTTTCATAGACGCTAGTCCCCGTAATCAAGAGTTGCTCAACACCTTGATTTTTTGCACGAAAAATAAGCTCGTCTCGATCTTTATCAAAACGCTTGTTAGTTAAATTAACACCTATATCAATCAACTATTTAAGTCGCTTAACTTTAATACTGCGATGGCTGCCCTCTTTATACAAATAAATAGCCCCCAGAGCACCTTTCTTTAGGCGAACGTTATCACCTACTTTAAATTTGATTTTAGCTGTATCCGTTTGCTGCCATTTTTGATCATTTTCCAAATAAATAAGCCATTGGCCTCTTAATGATTTTCTGACCTTACTCACTGTCGCAAGAATACTACTAAGACCTTGCTCTTTAGTTTTTTTTAAATGTTCTTTAGCGAAGTCATCAATCTGAGCTAGTTTAGCCTGCTTGTTATTCACGATTGGCGGCACAACAGCTGTAACGGCAACAACTGATTGCTTAGCCGTAGCTAGAACTAATTTATCAAAGCAGCTCAAACGGACATCATCACTTGCTATGGTCGAACAATGAGTTAAGTTCAATAGTAGCTCAGTATTACTCTTGGCATAACTAACTGACGATGTTAGATAAAAAAACACACTAGCTAATAGTAAAATAGCACTTTTCACGACGTTGTTTCCTCTTCGTCATCTTCTTTATGATATAGCGAGGCAATAATAATGCCAATTTCAAACAACAGTAGCATAGGGATTGCCAACATAGATTGCGAAATTATATCTGGTGGAGTCAATAACATACCAAGCACAAAGGCGCCAACAGCCATATAGGGGCGTTTTTGTCTTAAACTGTTTGGGCTAGTCACACCAGTCCAGCACAATAAGATAACCGCAATGGGGATTTCAAACGCGGCGCCAAAAGCAAAAAACAATTTCAACACAAAGTCTAAATAACTACTAATATCTGTAGCAATTACCACTCCTTCTGGGACAACCGAGGTAAAAAAAGCAAAAACCACCGGAAAAACAACAAAATAAGCGAAAGCAATACCGCTGTAAAACAACAAAGTAGACCCTAACATCAGTGGTGCAACTAATCGTTTTTCATTTCGATACAAACCCGGCGCTACAAATGACCACATTTGATATAAAATGTAAGGCATAGCAATGAATATAGATAATACTATGGTGAGTTTAAAAGGGGCAAAAAAAGGAGATGCTACATCCGTTGCTATCATTTGTGAGCCCGTTGGCATAGTTTGCAACAAGGGTTGTGCTAAGTATTGATAAATATCTTGAGAAAAATAAGCTAGGCAACAAAATACCAGTAGAATACCTAGTACTGCGTGCAATAAACGCGTTCTGAGTTCAAGTAAATGATCAAAAAGCGTCACGCTTTTCTCTGCTACTAGCGGCTCAGGTGCCGATGATTTTGAATGTTCTACCGATGAATTCATTTGTCTTGTTTAACTTCGTCCTCAGTATTCTGCGTGTTTGCTTGAGGTGTCTCTGCTAACTCAACACTTTGAATATCATTTGCTTGAATATTGTTTGCTTGTTCACTGCTAGCGGTATTACCTGTAGTATCTTGGCTCGCTAATGAAGTTGAAATCAATGAGTCCATCGCGCTTCTATCAACCTTTTTAAAGGGCTCATTAACCAGAGCAGCAGCTTCTTTTAATGACTTAACAGATTCCGCAATTTCTGGACTTAAATTAGTCATGCCTGCCTGCTCTGCTTTTTTAAGGTTTGCATGCAATTCATGAATTCTTAGCTCTTCTGATAGTTCAGCTTTTACCGTATCACTAAACTTACGCACACCTGTGACCCAACTTTTAATGGTGCGGATCGCTACAGGTAGCCGTTCAGGGCCAAGTACCACTAAACCCATAATACCAATAAGCGTTAATTCCCAAAAACCAATATCAAACATTAATTACGCCTGACTATTTTCTTTTTGGTTTTCTTTAGACTCGCTAACTTTATTCGCAGTAGTACTGCTATTATCAGCTAACGTATCTGAATTTTTTTCTGCTTTATCAGCTGAATCTTTCTCATCGCCTATTGCATTTTTAAAGCCTTTTATCGCCGATCCTAAATCGCCACCTAAATTACGCAACTTCTTAGTGCCAAACAATAAAACCACGATAACGGCAATAATTAATAATTGCCAAATACTGATACCACCCATAACAAACCCCTATAATCTAATTACTGCTATTACTATTATATACTCAAATGAAGTCAGTAAACGAGTAAAAGCATACACTCATTAATAAAACAATGCGCTAAGACAAAGTTTAAAATTTATAATTTCTCTGATAAAGAGCTTTAGGCGCAATTTTTGTCCTGCTTTTTAATAGCTTTTCCTAATGATTTTTCGGTCTACTCATATGATAACCTTACCAAAAACAACATCAGAAATCATGAAGTTTTTGCATTACATCTTTACTTTCAATGCCCTTTGCCACTAAACAATAACCAAATTGTTCACCGAGATCATGCAAAGCTTTAACCAGTGAAAGGTTTAGTGTATAAAATTATAAACGCCCTGTTACTTCACCGTAACAGGGCGTTTTTGTTTGTAGTGAATTGTAACGTACTAATACATTGGTAAATAAAGCTGCTATGATTAAAAACAACAGCTAAAAGGATAATTATGAATAACAGTTAACACTTGTATTGCTAGTTAAACCATTAGTACATAACGATAAAAAAACATTTTGATAGATAATATTTAATAGGAATAACCTAAATGAAACGTTTAATTTTACCTTTATTATTATTAAGCAGCGCTGTATTTTCTGCTGAGCCACTAACTAAAGCCGAAAAAAGAGAAGTTGAATCACTACTTGCAGAAGCTGCCAGTAAATTGATTTACTTGGATCGTGATTGTGATAAACCAATTGATGCTAAAAAATTTAAAGAATTAGCAAAACTTAAAGCGTTTTCTGAAGGTTATATGACTATTGAAGGTATTAGTTGGGAGCGTGTTAAACGTAAAGCCCATCAAGAATATGGAATGTTAAAAATTGATGCACCTTTAGGTGAGCTTTGTGAGCAATATAAAGCCGCAATCAAAGGAAGTTATAGATTTTTAAAATAATACCATCTTCCTTTGATAGTTTATCAAATAGAATAATAAAAATGGGCTAACTAGATAGCTCTTTTTTTTTGCTAATATTGTTTGCTATCAAGCAGAGCCTGCTGGCACTGGACAACATATCGAAAAATTAATTTTAGTATTCTTAAAAATAAATTAAAAGTTTTTGTTTTGAGAGGATATTTGTACGCTAATAATGTTTTAAGACAAAACTTCGATTTACAGTGAAAAAAAAAGCGCGTTAAAAATAACGCGCTGAAAACATGAAACACTAAGGGAAACAAACTTACCTATAGTCAGAGCACCAAGAATATGAAAAGTTCATTAATCTTTTAAAAAGGTTAAAATCTTATTAAATATCGAATCAACTCACTTTAATACTTGCTTCACTCATTAACACAGCATGACCACCAACTCGAATGGTTATGTTATCCATTTCCACATAAAACATACTATTACGGCCATCATTTGCCCCCCTTTAAATACCAAATACATGAGTGCCTGTTTGTATGTGAGGATGAGCACAAATGTGGCTGGCAAAAGCGGGGATTGCACTACCTATTGGTGGATCTTCATGATGAGCAATGGCAGGGCTGGTTTGATATGTTTGCTGAACTAGAGAAGGTGCGCCCTGTTCGTCTTTACTCACGTAAGTATTAATGGTCTCTTTTTTTTCTGTCCAGTTGGACTCAAACGTGATGAGTGTATGTTTAGCAGTTAAAGTCACAACACCAATTTTAGCTAAAACATAACTAGCGGCTAAAATAGAATGACTCCCAATAGAGACTTCTTCAAACTTAGAAAAAGCCTTAATGCTATAGGTAGATTTTTGTTCACAAAATATGAGAAATATAGTATTACTTGCGTTCAGCTCCCCGGCAATTTGCAGCATCTTTTTATCAGTGAGGCCAGTTGCATCGGTAAATACAGGCAGCGGCACTCCATGAAAAGGTTGATCAGTAAAAACATCTACAATGTAATAACTATATATTTCATCTTTTATCCTTAAGCAGCAAGTTGGACGGTATCTCCTTCTATGCGCACAGGATAGATATCAAGGCTAACTGTGCTATCTTCTAGGCAGATACCTGTTGATAGATCAAAATGTTGTTTATATAAAGGTGACGCGACCACTATTTTACCAGCCAAACTTCCCACTAAGCCTCTTGATATGGTGTTAGACTCACTAAACGGACAGTAATTATTAATGGCAAATAGTTGCTCTGTGCCAGAAGAATCAGCTATTTTAAAAATAGCTACTTGTTGTCCTTCAAATAAAGCACATACACCTATATTAGGCAAAATTTCACCAGTTTTGCAAATATCTTGCCATTGTTTTTGATTAGTCATGATTTAATTCCTCTCTTATTTAACTTCAATAGCAAGTGATTTTTCACCCGCAAAAGCAGGACGAATTTGCTCGCGTTCGGTGGTGAATATAACGTTATTATCAGCTTTGTCACTGTTGATAAAATGAGTAAAACGTTTCATTTTTTCTGGATCGTCAATGGTCGTTTTCCATTCACATTGGTAGGTATCAACCACATTAAGCATCTCTTGCTCTAACTCTGCAGCTAAGCCTAATTTATCATCAATGATCACTGATTTTAAGTACTCTAAACCACCTTCCATGTTGTCCATCCATACAGAAGTACGTTGTAAACGATCGGCTGTACGGACATAAAACATACAAATGCGGTCAATATATTGAATGAGTAGCTTGTCGTCCAAGTCTGAAGCAAATAAATCTGCGTGACGAGGTTTCATACCACCATTACCACAAACATATAAATTCCAACCATTTTCTGTGGCTATAATACCGAAATCTTTACTTTGTGCTTCAGCACATTCTCGAGTACAGCCGGAAACACCAAACTTTATTTTATGAGGAGAACGTAAACCTTTATAACGGTTTTCAAGAGTAATCGCTAAGCCCATAGAGTCTTGTACGCCATAACGACACCAAGTAGAGCCAACACAAGATTTTACCGTACGTAATGATTTACCGTAAGCGTGACCTGTTTCAAAACCAGCATCAACTAACTTGCGCCAAATTGGCGGTAACTGCTCAACACGCGCACCAAACAAATCGATACGCTGTCCACCAGTTATTTTAGTGTAAAGACCATACTCTTTCGCAACTTCACCTAAAACAATAAGCTTTTCTGGGGTGATTTCGCCACCGGCAATACGAGGTACAACTGAATAAGTACCATCTTTTTGCATATTGCCCATGTAAAAATCATTGGTATCTTGTAAGCCTTGCAGGTTACTTTCTAATACGTGATCATTCCAACAAGAAGCAAGTATGTTTGCTGCAGTAGGCTTACAAATATCACACCCTAAACCGGTACCGTGTTTATCCAGTAATTCAGCGAAAGATTTGATTTTTTCAATACGAATAATGTTGTATAAATCTTGGCGGGTATAAGCAAAATGCTCACAAAGGTCAGTGTTAACTTCAACACCAAGTTTTTCTAATTCACAATTAAGTACTTGGGTAACTAATGCGGCACAACCACCACAACCTGTTGCTGCTTTAGTACATGACTTGATAGCAGCCATATCGGTAGCACCAGCTTCTACAGCTTCAATAATGTCGCCTTTAGTGACGTTTAAGCATGAACAAAGCTGAGCAGAATCAGGTAAGGCATCAACACCAATACCGCTAGAACTACCATCAATACTTGGTAGAATTAATCCTTCAGGCTCAGCAGGAAGCTCTATTTTATTAAGCATGAATTGTAATAATGAGCCATATTCTGCGGCGTCACCAATAAGTACCGCACCAAGTAAATACTTGTCGTCTTCACTAACAACTATTTTCTTATATACTTCTTCACGATCATTTACGTAAGTGTAACTACGTGAATTTGGCGTATTACCATGGGCATCACCAATAGAAGCAACGTCTACACCCATCAGTTTTAATTTGGTACTCATATCGGCACCAGCGAACTCACTAGTACCAGTACCGGTTAAATGATCAACAGCAGCATGTGCCATGGCATTACCTGGTGCAATAAGACCAAAGATTTTATTGTTCCAAAGGGCAACTTCACCAATGGCATAAATATCTTTATCGGAAGTCAGGGTATTATTATTGATGACAATGCCACCACGTTCACCCATTTGTAAATCAGAGCTATGGCCTAATTCATCACGAGGACGGATACCAGCAGAAAATACAATGATGTCAGTTTCTAGTTCACTACCGTCAGCAAAGCTCATTTTATGAACGGCCTCATTGCCATCACCAATGTTTTGAGTATTCTTGTTGGTATGAACACTTACGCCTAAGTCTTGAATTTTTTTACTCAACATAGCGCCGCCGCCACCGTCAATCTGTACCGCCATTAAACGAGGAGCAAATTCAACCACATGAGTTTTTAAGCCTAAATCCATCACCGCTTTTGCCGCTTCTAAACCCAGCAGACCTCCGCCAATAACAGTACCTACTTTAGCTGTTTTAGCTGCTTCAGTAATTTTTTCTAAGTCTTCAATCGTACGATAAACAAAAATGTTATCACGCTCGTGGCCAGGAACAGGAGGAACGAAAGGGAATGACCCAGTAGCTAGAATAATTTTATCGTAACTAACTTCAAGACCTGATTCAGAATGTACAACCTTGTTTTCGCGATCAATTTTGGTCGCTTTATTACCAATGTGCAAAGTGAAGTTATTCTTACCATAAAAGTTATCGTGAACCATGTTGATATCATCAACTGACTGGGTTTTAAACCATGCAGTTAAATGTACTCTATCGTAAGCAGGAAGAGGCTCTTCACCAAACACAGTAACTTGGTAGTGATCAGCTTTACCAGAATCAACCAAATACTCTAAAAAATTATGGCCAACAGGACCATTACCAATAACTACTAGTTTTATTTTCTTGCTCATCTCTCTCTACCGCAGGTTGCGTCATATTGCTGTTAGTACCGCAAATAACGTACCAAGGAATAAAAAAACTTTTAATCACATGAATTTAATAGGGTTAATTTAAAAACAGTCATTTATTTACTTTTTTTTATGCTTGAGTTAAAGGCGATAAAAAGAATAATTGCACACTTGCTGTGCAATTATTTGATCAAAACTAATTTGACCTAAGTTAACAATAATAGATATCTGTTCTATAGTTAGTGAATATTAGGGAAAATTGTGATTATGAATGTCTGAAGCCTCAACTAATTATTTTGTCTGCGTTGCAGAAATAGCAGCAAAGCTAGATCAAGCAACTCATATTGCGCAACAACTTTCATTAACGGCAAGTAATGCTAGAGCAGTAGCGCTACGAGCAGGAGAAAGAGCGGCTGGTTTTCGGCCGTTAACTGATTTTATTGATAGGTTAGCGGAGATAACTATTTCATCATCTAAAAAAATCAACTTATTAGCATCGAGGTTGAGCCAAACATCAGCAGACAAGGTACGTGCCGATGATGCAATAGAGCATTTTCATGCTGTATATATAAAAGCAAAAAATTCCCCCTATATAAGTAGTTTAGATTCACAACTTATGCGCTGTGAATCAGTTCAAGAAGACTTAAATAGAAAATATCGTCGGCAAATAGATCAACTTAGTGATGAATTAGCGATGTTAAGCAATGAACTACGTAACGCTGTTATTTTAGCAACATTATCAAGAGTAGAAGCTTCGCAGGCTGGCTCTGAGTATCAAGAAGCCTTAATTAATGTCGCTGATAATGTTGAAGGTGCCGCGGGGAAAATAAAAGAACATATTAAGTACTCCCAACAAATGGTATCCATATTGGAAGAGTATTAACTTGCTTGGTATACAGAGAAAAACAGCAATAATAAAAAGATTAAGGATAAACAATGAAAACCCATAAACTTTTTGATAATGGCTCGCATACTTGGTTAATGTTTGGTCGTGATGAAGAAAAACCGGAACAAATAATTGATACTAATCAATATATTGTTATTACTAAAAATAATGCATTATTAATGGATCCTGGTGGTATTGAGTTATTTTCAGCTATGTTATCGGCGGTGATAAAACAAGTGCCAGCGAACAAAATAACCCACCTATTCGCTTCCCACCAAGATCCTGATATTATTTCTTCTTTGGGCTTGTGGGATCAGGCTTTGCCTTCAGCCACCCTTCATTCACCTTGGCTTTGGGAAAGCTTTATTAGGCACTTTGGTATGCATAACATTCATTATGCCGCTATTCCTGATGAAGGAAATTCATTAAAACTTGATAGTGTTACTTTAGATTTTATTCCGGCACATTACTTACATTCTTCTGGTAATTTTAATGTTTATGACAGTAAAGCAAAAATTTTGATGTCTGGTGATATAGGGGCTGCGTTAGAAACTGTTGAAGCGCCATTATTTGTTGAAGATTTTGATGATCATATTGATAAAATGAAAATGTTTCATCAGCGCTGGATGCCGTCTAATAAAGCAAAGAATGACTGGGTACAACGAGTGCGAAAACTTGATATTGATATGATGTGCCCACAACACGGACGGATTTTTAAAGGTGATAATGTAAAACGATTTCTAGACTGGTTTGAAGCGTTAGAGGTTGGTTTGATTAATAAAGGAAGCAATTAATACTTTACTATCCCCTATTAAGCGAAATAAAACTTGGTTACAATGATATTTATAATAAATACGCTTAATTGAATGGATTTTCTATGTCGCTCTCTGTTGTCATCCTTGCTGCGGGTAAAGGTACTCGCATGCGTTCTTCATTACCTAAAGTACTACATACTATTGCTGATAAACCGATGGTTTCTCATGTTATTGATAGCGCTCGCCAGTTAGGAGCGGTTAACATCTATGTTGTTTATGGTTTTGGTGGTGAAGTATTAAAAACGACACTTACCACAGAAAACACCGGTGATGATCTTACTTTTATTGAGCAAATAGAACAACTAGGTACAGGCCACGCCGTTGACCAAGCATCGCCATTTTTAAACGATGATGAAGATGTTTTAGTGCTTTATGGTGATGTGCCATTGACTAAAGTATCTACATTAGAAAATTTACTGCAAGTTAAGCCTAAAAAAGGTATGTCGCTACTCACTGTTTATTTGAATAATCCTACCGGCTATGGTCGAATTGTCCGTACTAACGGACAAGTAGTTGGTATTGTAGAACAAAAAGATGCCAATCCAGAGCAGCTGTTAATCAATGAAGCTAACACCGGTATTTTATTTGCCAATGGCGGTGATTTGAAGCGTTGGCTAAGTGATCTTTCTAATGATAACGCTCAAGGGGAATATTACCTCACCGATATTATCGCTAGTGCTCATAGTGAAGGAAAGATAATAGCCACTGCTCACCCTGAAACTGAAATTGAAGTAGAAGGCGCTAATAATCGCGTGCAATTAGCGGCACTTGAACGTGCTTATCAAGCACGTTTAGCTGAGCAGTTAATGATAGCCGGGGCAAGTTTACGCGACCCAACTCGTATTGATATTCGTGGCTCTTTGATTATCGGCAGTGAAGTGAGTATTGATATTAATTGTATTTTTGAAGGGTCGGTAACTTTAGCGAACAATGTAAAAATTGGTGCTAACTGTATTCTTAAAAATTGTTCGATTAGTGACAATGTTGAAATAAAGCCGAATAGTATTATTGAAGAGGCAAGTATTGGTGAAAATTGCTCTGTTGGCCCGTTTGCGCGCATTCGCCCAGGTAGTGTAATGAATAAAGATTCTCACGTGGGAAACTTTATTGAAATGAAAAAAACTACGCTTGGTGAGGGCAGCAAAGCAGGCCATTTAACTTATTTAGGTGATGCTATCATCGGCAAAAATGTCAATATTGGTGCAGGTACTATTACCTGTAACTATGACGGCGTTAATAAGTCACAAACAATTATTAATGATAATGCTTTTATTGGTTCAAATAGTTCATTAGTTGCGCCTGTCTCTATTGGCGATTCAGCAACGATCGGTGCCGGCTCTGTTATTGCTAAAAATGTTGAAAAAGGCGATCTAGCTGTTGGCCGTGGTAAACAGCGTAATATTAAAAAATGGCAGCGACCAGTAAAAAAACAAGGGTAAATTAATTGTCTAAATACAGCTGAGCATAATTAATTAAATGAGATTATTTCTAATAAAAACCTGATTTAATCTTAAACTAAAATACGCTAAAAATTAACATTATAGTTATATTGCTACTAATATTAACATAAGTAAAAATGTATTAAATTGTTTACACGCAGCAAATTTAAAAACACCAGAATATTTTAAATTATTGGTTAAGTAAGTTATAGGTTCATTGCTTTAACTTTCGTTTTGAAACATAATGACAATCAAAGTGAAAGCTAATCGAAGATTTATTTAAAAGTCATGTCAAAGAGAAATACCCAACAACGCCGTCAACACATCATTTCCGCTCTCAACCTAAGTGGTGAAGTAAGCGTAGATAGCTTAGCTAAGCAATTTGACATAAGTGAAGTAACTATCCGTAAAGATTTGGCCGCATTAGAAAATAGCGGTTTATTACTAAGGCGTTATGGTGGTGCTATTGCGCTGCCATGTGAGATAACAGAGCCAAAATCTGAAAAGCTTTCAAAACAAAAGAAAATAATAGCCAAATATGCTGCTACTTTAGTTCGTGATCATAACAGAATTATTATTGATAGCGGCCAAACCACCTCGGCATTAGTAAGTGAATTAGAAAGTAAAAAGGGCTTAGTTGTGATGACCAATGCATTAAGCATAGCTAATGAAATTCATGCCCTTGAAAATGAACCTACCTTATTGATGACCGGAGGTACTTGGGATGCGAATTCAGAAGCTTTCCAAGGGCAGGTTGCCGAAAAAGTACTACGCTCGTATGACTTTGACCAGTTATTTATCGGTGCAGACGGTATTGATATTGAACGAGGCACTACTACTTTCAATGAACTTATTGGTTTAAGTCGAGTGATGGCGGAAGTGGCACGAGAAGTTATTGTTATGATTGAATCAGACAAAATAGCCAAAAAAATACCTAATTTAGAGCTAACTTGGCAACAAATACACACCCTCGTTACTGATGATGATTTAGAGCAGTCAGTAAGATCGCAGTTAATCGCTCAAGGCGTAAATCTAATATGTGCCAAAGCGGTTTAAATAATAAAAAAGGATAGATAATATGTGTGGCATAGTTGGTGCGGTAGCACAGCGTGACGTAGCGGAAATTTTGGTCGAAGGACTAAGGCGCTTAGAATATCGAGGTTATGACTCTGCAGGTATTGCAACAGTAGACCAAAACCACCAATTAGTTAGTGCTAAGCGGTTGGGTAAAGTACAAGCATTAGCCCAAGCTTTACAAGAAACACCATTAAATGGTGGTACCGGTATTGCTCACACTAGATGGGCTACTCATGGCGCTCCAAGCGAAGTAAATGCTCACCCTCATTTTTCAAATAATAATATCGCTGTGGTTCATAATGGTATTATTGAAAATCATCAACAATTACGTAATCAGCTACAAGGGTTAGGGTATGAGTTTACGTCTCAAACAGATACCGAAGTTATTGGCCATTTAGTTCATCATGAATTAAAAACTAGCGATAGTTTGTTAGCCGCTGTACAAAAAGTGGTAAAGCAATTAGAAGGTGCCTATGGCACTGTGGTCATGGATAGCACAGATAAAGATCGTATTATTGTAGCTCGCTCTGGCAGCCCTTTGGTTATTGGCTATGGCTTAGGCGAAAATTTTATTGCCTCTGACATGATGGCTTTATTACCAGTAACACGAAAATTCGCCTTTTTAGAAGAAGGCGATGTCGCCGAAGTGACTCGTTTTGATGTTAATATTTTTGATGTTAATGGCAAACCGGTACAGCGCGAAGCAAAAGAAGTATCGGTAAGTCATGACAGCGGTAATAAAGGTGAGTATCGTCATTTTATGCTCAAAGAAACCTATGAGCAGCCCATTGCTATTCGCAATACCTTAGAGGGACGACTTGTCGCTAATCGCTTAGATATTAATACCTTTGGCCTTGGTGCTGAGGATATCTTTAAAGACATAGAGCATGTACAAATAGTAGCCTGTGGCACTAGTTATCATTCAGGTATGGTGGCGCGTTATTGGTTAGAATCATTAGCTGGTGTGTCTTGTAATATTGAAATAGCCAGTGAGTTTAGATACCGAAAATCTCATGTGCCCAAAAATGCCTTGTTAGTCACTATTTCTCAATCAGGCGAAACCGCGGATACGTTAGCCGCATTGCGTTTAGCTAAAGAGCTAGGCTATAAAGCGAGTTTAACCATTTGTAATGTTGATGGCTCGTCGTTAGTGCGAGAGTCAGATTTATCTTTTATGACCAAAGCTGGCGTTGAGATAGGTGTTGCTTCAACGAAAGCTTTTACTACGCAGTTAGTAGGCTTAATGATGATGACCTTAGCATTGGGTAAGACTCATGGTATGAGTGAGCAACTACAAACTGAAATAGCGCAAGCATTAATGACTTTACCGAGTAAACTTGAAGAAGTACTCGCATTAGCGGGTTCAATTGAAGAATTAGCGGAAGATTTTGCTGATAAACACCATGCACTATTTTTGGGTAGAGGCGACCAATATCCTATCGCTATGGAAGGGGCCTTAAAGCTAAAAGAAATTTCATATATTCATGCCGAAGCCTATGCTGCCGGCGAATTGAAACATGGACCATTAGCATTAATTGACGCTGAAATGCCGGTTATTGTCGTGGCGCCAAAAAATGATTTAATTGAAAAATTAAAATCAAACGTTGAGGAAGTGCGTGCGCGTGGCGGCTTGATGTATGTGTTTGCCGATTCAAATGCCAACTTTGCTAGCGATGACACCATGAAAGTCATTAATGTGCCCGTCTGTGATGAACTTATTGCACCCATTGTGTACACCATTCCTTTACAGCTGCTTTCTTACTATGTTGCAATTATCAAAGGTACCGATGTTGATCAGCCGCGAAATTTAGCAAAATCAGTTACTGTGGAATGATCTGACATCACTCGATAAATAGCTCTAAATGCTGAACATTAGTTATGTCAGAGCGGTAGCAGGAACGTTATCACTTTCCTGTTACCGCTGCCAAGGGCTGGTTAAAAGGTTTATCGGCCGCGTTAGTTACTCTATTACTTTTGTGATCTACTAGCGGGTGGAATAGCGTAGGTGCCAACGGCATGCGCTACTGGCTCTAATAAGCCTTCTGAATATATTGACACCTCTCCAATAACAAGTGACTTGCCTACTTTTATCAGTTTGCATTTGGCTATTATGTCTTTTTCAGCCGAAGGCTTTCGCAAAAAATTGATGTTTAAACTGGTAGTAACAGCAAGCGCTACAAGGCCTATTTCATTCAATATGGCAACATACAAAGCAACATCCGCCATTTCCATTAACACTGGACCAGACACTGTCCCACCAGGTCTTAAATGTTCATGGCTGATTGTCTTTCTTATCGTGGCAGACTTATCACCAACACTTTCAATAATAAAGTTCGCTTGAGGAAACTCACTGTTGAGGAAACTAACCAGCTCTTCTTTCATAACCATAATATCTCCGCTCTAAAAAATTAATAGTACTAAGGATATACCCATGTTACCTCAAGATGCCGGATACAGCTGGAATTATAAACGTCTTTAGGTAAGGCATTGATTGAAAAGAATGGTTGTTCTCCTTGTCGAAATCAATAACGTAGCATAAAGCGTTTCTAAACCAGCCCGTTGGGGATGACTGAAACTCGTATCTTGAAGTATCATGGGTATAATTATCGATTAAATTTTGCTACTAGCCCCTAGTGATAGTTTACTTCTTGCTGATATTTAGGGTGTAATGACAGGTAATCACACCAGGTACTAAAACTGGCATGATTAAAACGTACATCCGTTGCGGTATACCATTTTGATGGCAGCCGAGCAGGTAAGCGAAAATAAATTTTATGGCCATCAATAGCAACATAACAAATTAATTTTTCTATTGTTTGGTTAGTAATTTGAATCTCAGCTAAATTTTTGGCATTACGATGATGCTTCACCAAAACTTTAGGCGCGGCATAAATCGCTGTATTTACAGCTAATAGCATAAAACAAATAAACATTTTAATTTTCATTGAGTAAGAATCACCATAATAAAGGCTAAT
Organism: Colwellia sp.; assembly: GCA_013215465.1. GTDB lineage: Bacteria > Pseudomonadota > Gammaproteobacteria > Enterobacterales > Alteromonadaceae > Colwellia. The sequence continues at coordinate 194,530 of JABSOW010000003.1, forward strand.
AAACTGCAAAAACAATCAGTAAAGTTCAACAGTGCCTAATATTAATTTCAATTATTTTTCAGTTTAGCATTGAAAGCGAAAACAGGTGTCTCCATAACTTATACCAATACGTAAAAAGCATGTAGTAATTAATATAGCCGCTCTTCAAGTAGAGTGAGTATATATTACATAATTAAAAAAATGTGTCTTTACATTCAAATAAAATATGAATATAAGCACCAAAGAAAGAGAATAAATCATGGCGAATATCGTTCCAATTAGAAAAGATCAGCATCAGAATTTGAAACTTGCTAAAGCGCGTGATTTATCACACGTGGCTGGACAGCACATTATCCCTTTAACGGCTGCTGAGTTCGCCCAAGCATCGGCCAGTTTTCCTATTGTACTAGTTAAAAGTCCAGACTCAGAGCGTTACCGCAGTGTTGCTATGCTAGGTTTAGAAGCAAATGAAAACTTATTTTATCAAGATGACAAGTGGACCGCTATTTCAATGCCGCAAAGTATTGCAATGGTACCTTTCTCTTTAGGCATCGATCCTGATAAAGAAAATACCTTAACGGCTTGTGTCGATTTAGAGAGCGAGTTTGTTGGCGAAGAAAAAGACTTACCCTTTTTTGAAGATGATGGTAAAGAGTCTGAAGTGTTGGTTAATGTACAACAAGCATTAGGCCGTTTATACGATAATGAAAGAATGACTGAAAAATTCATTAAAGAATTACAAGAAAATGATTTATTGCAAGAGCTTGAGTTAAACATAGCCTTAAGTACTGGCGAAAAGAAAAAATTAGTGGGCATTTTCACTATCAATGAAGAGAAAGTGAAAGAATTGTCTGATGATAAAGTGCTTGATTTCCATAAGCGAGGTTTGTTTGTTCCTATCTATTCAATGTTAGGCTCTTTAAGTCAAATGAATCGCTTAGCGCAATTACGCAACCAAGTATCAGAACATAAGGTAACAGGCGTACAGATTGTTCCTGTTGTCGATAAAGCCGCAAATGAAAGTTAGTTTTTGAAAAAGAACACTCAGTAAAAAAGGAGCTTTTGCTCCTTTTTTCGTTTTAAATAAAAATAATTGTTTATTTCGGTGTCCGCTTTCTTGTGCTAATTTAATTGTAATCATTAATTAAATTAGCGCCTTGATTATGAACCGCTCAGCCGTCCTGAAACGAGCATCTTGAAGTAGCTTAGGTATAGGGCACGGTACGCAAAAAAAACCGGCTAAAAATCATCACAGAGCAAGATCCAGCTTACCTTGCCTTACAGAGTAATTATCAAACTAGCCAAAATAAGCTCGCGAACAAAGTAAAAACTTATCCGAAAAAACGCATCAATTAGAGCAAAATACCAGTACGCTACAAGCACAGTTAGACGATGAACAAAGTAAATATTTACGGGATAAAAATAGCGATATGATCACCGATAATAATAGATAAAAAGAGAACTTTTTCGAATAAATTAATGAACTAGAAAACAAGCTAACTGAGTATCGCTTGAAATTTGAATATGCGCAAAAGCAGTAAATTCAAAATAGTTAACGTGAAGTAATTGTTATACACTTAGTTTACAATAGCTCAATATTAATATTTTAATGAGAATAACAATTTGGCTATCCATCTCCCTTTTGAAAAGTTAAGCCACTGGCAACAAATTGCTTTTGCGAGTGCTTTAATAGAGCGCATGCTACCTAATTATCAAATGTTTAGTGAAAGCAGCCAATTTGGTAGTTATGCCTTATTACGTAATCAGCTTGATTTAGTATGGCAGTGGTTAGATAAAAACCAAAAAATCAAAATTAATTTTAATGCTCAGTTAAATAAATTAGAAGAGCAAACGCCAGATCCCGAAGTATTTGACTCTTTTGGTGTTTTTCCTGCACTCGATGTGTGTATGGCGATGATGTCGTTGTGGCAATTAATGCAGACAAATGGCACGGATAAAGATCATGAAGACATCAACAGTATCAGCCGCTTATCGCAAAACAGTGTTAATTACTATGTGGAGTTGTTGTTTATTGAGGAGAGCAGTGAGGATATTGAAGCGGCAAACATCGATGAGCATCCGCTACTAGTTTGGGAAAACGAAACGCAAAACGAATTGTTTGATTTTTTAAAGATTGCCGCAGAAACTAAACGCTCTTGCCAATTAGCGACAGAGATGGTGTTGTCAGAAGGACTGTCTAACCTTGGCATTGCAATCGAATAACGCTCTCAATATTCACTTATTATTGCTACTAACGGCTTTAGCCTGTGTATTGAAATAAGCGATAAGCCACTTGCCCGGCCACCTTCTCTTTTAGTAGCTGCCAGTTGTTAGGTAGCTCTTGGTTACTCTCGCTTTCCATTTCAACATAAATTAATGCTTGCTTAGCCAACCAACCATTATTTAATAATTCAGCAGCTTGTGTAACTAAGTCTTCTCTAAAAGGAGGATCGATAAATACTAGATCATAGTGTTGTTTGGCTGATGACTTGAGAAAGTCTAACGAATTAGTATTTGTGACAATGACATTATCGGCGTTAAGCAGCTTTTTATTTGCTTGTAGTTGCTTGGCAGCCGCGTTATTTAGCTCAATTAAGGTAACTTGCGCCGCGCCTCGAGATAGTGCTTCAAAGCCTAAGCTGCCAGCGCCAGCGAAACAATCTAAACAATTAGCATCATGTATATAGGGCATTAACCAGTTAAACACCGTTTCTTTTACTCTGTCCGTAGTGGGCCTTAAACCTTCGGCCATTAACACCGGTAATTTTCTACCGCGATGCTTACCGGCAATAATACGAATACTGCCTGTTGCCGATTTTTTATTATGTTGTTTTTTACCTTGACTCATATCACTGACAGCTATGCTATTAAATGCTAATATAGCGGCGATTTTATCTCTATTTGGTCTCAATACCAATCAAATAACGTAATTTACCTATATCGAATAGCAAAAGGTCTAAAAAAGTGTCAAAGAAGAAAAAAGGTATGTTTTCCTGGTTAGGCTTTGGTCAGGATAAGAAAGAGCAAGCTACACCAGATAATTCTCAGGCTGTTGAAGAAAGTGCGCCAGAGGCTGAGTTAATCGCTGATACCGAGCAGAGCGAAGCGGTAGTTGAAGATGTTGTCATTGCTGAGCCAGTCACATCACCAGCCATACCACAAGATATGGCGCCTGAAGCAGAGCCAGAAGTAGAGCAAGAACCTGAGTTATCTACCTCTGTAGATGAACCTGAAGAACAAGAAGCGCCTACAACTGAAATAAATGAGCCAGAAGAACAGCTGGTAGCTGAAGTCAAGAAACCGGAAAAGGCAGTAAAACTTGGTTTTTTTGCCCGCTTAAAACAAGGTTTGACTAAAACACGGAAAAATTTAGGTGGTGGCTTATTTGATTTATTTCGCGGCAAGCAAATTGATGACGAGCTGTTTGAAGAGCTAGAAACACATTTATTATTGGCCGATGTTGGTGTTGAAACCACCATGAAAATTATTGACTCATTAACGAAAAGTGCGAGTCGTAAGCAGTTAAAAGATGCAGAAGCCTTATATGAGTTATTAAAAGCTGAGTTGAAAAAAATCATTGAAGACGTTAGTCAGCCGTTAGAAATTCCTGAAAGTGATGAGCCTTTTGTAATGTTAATGGTGGGTGTTAATGGCGTTGGTAAAACTACTACTATTGGCAAGCTAGCAAAGCAATTTCAAGCACAAGGGAAATCAGTCATGCTAGCAGCAGGTGACACTTTTAGAGCAGCAGCGGTAGAGCAATTGCAAGTATGGGGGGAGCGTAATGATATCCCAGTTATTGCTCAGCATAGCGGTGCTGATAGTGCCTCAGTGATTTTTGATGCTATATGTGCGGCGAAAGCACGTAAAATAGATGTATTAATTGCCGATACCGCAGGGCGTTTACAAAATAAAACCCATTTAATGGAAGAGTTGAAGAAAATAGTTCGAGTAATGAAAAAACTTGACGTCAATGCCCCCCATGAAGTGATGCTAACCCTTGATGCGGGCACTGGCCAGAATGCGTTAAGCCAAACTAAGTTATTTAATGAAGCTGTTGGCTTAACTGGCCTAACAATAACTAAGCTTGACGGTACTGCCAAAGGTGGTGTTGTTTTTGCTGTTGCTGATAAACACAGTATCCCTATTCGTTATTTAGGTGTTGGTGAAGGTATAGATGATTTACGTCCATTTAACGGCGATGATTTTATTGATGCTTTGTTTACCAAAGAATAATAGACTGCAAGCAAAGATTACAGAATAAAATAATAATTATGATCAGCTTTAAAAATGTTAATAAAACTTACCACGGTGGCTTTCTCGCCCTAAAACAAGTTAATTTCACTCTTGAAGCGGGTGAAATGGCCTTTTTAACAGGTCATTCTGGTGCTGGTAAAAGTACCTTGTTGAAACTTATATCTATGATGGAAAAGCCAAGCTCAGGTAGTATTTTAGTGAATGATACTGAGCTTGCTAAAATAAAATATAAACAAATCCCCTACGTACGTCGCGGTATAGGGATGATATTTCAAAGCCATAACCTGCTAAAAGATCGTACTGTATTTGATAATGTCGCTTTACCGCTAATCATTGAAGAGGTTAGCCATAAAGAAATTAAAAAGCGTGTTGAAACCGCCTTAGATAAAGTGCACTTAAGCGCGAAGCTAAAATATTTTCCACATATGCTTTCTGGTGGCGAACAACAAAGAGTGGGTATTGCCCGTGCTATTGTTAACAAACCCCCTATTTTACTTGCTGATGAACCCACCGGAAATCTAGACCCTAAACTATCCTTAGATATTATTCGCTTATTCGAAGAGTTTAATGCCGCAGGCGTTACTGTGTTAATTGCTACTCATGATTTAGGTTTAATTGCTCGCATGAGATATCGCACGCTAACATTAAAAGAAGGTACCATGATTAATGATGGCATCATTGAGGGATTAAGTGTTGATGGGAGAACTTCGCCAAGTATCTTAGCGCAAGGAGCAATAGGTGAGTAATTTGTACTCGAGTCAGTTAAGTGGGCGTGATAGCTTGTTGAGAAGGTTATTAACATTACCCATCAGGCACCTTCAACAAGCGGTAGGTAGCTTAGGTGATTTATGGCGTACACCGTTTACTTCCGTGATGACCGTTTTTGTTTTAGGGGTTAGTTTAGCCTTACCTGCCACCCTGCACTTGTTTGTTAAAAACGCCCAACAGGTAAGTGAGCAATGGGACAGTGCTTCGCAAATCACTTTGTTTTTGAAATTATCAATCAATGACAAAAGCGCTCAAAACTTAGTAAAACGACTGAAATTATACCCAGAAGTTAGTGCTGTACATTATATTTCAGCAAAGCAAGCCCTAAAAGAGTTTAAAATACTCTCAGGGTTTGGTCAGTCACTTGAATACTTATCAAATAATCCCTTACCTGCAACTATATTAGTCACACCAACCAAACGTGCTAGCCAGGCGGATGCCGCAAATGAACTGTTAGCAAAGTTAAAGCAAGAACGAGAAGTCGACCAAGGTAAGCTTGATTTGGAATGGCTTACACGTTTAGAGGCAATGGCGCAATTAATAAAAAATATCGTTAGTGGTGTGGCTTTGTTGTTGTGTATCTCGGTGATACTCATTGTTGGCAATACTATACGACTTGCTATTTTAAGCCAGCAAGATGCAATTGCTATTATGAAATTGGTTGGTGCCACCGATAGTTTTATTCAACGACCATTCCTTTATAGTGGTGTATGGTACGGTATTTTTGGTGGGTTACTCTCTTGGCTAGCGGTGAGTTTATTAGCACAATACTTAACCGGTGCTATTAATAAATTAACTGATCTATATCAAAGTGATTTTCAATTACAAGGGTTAGCATTTAGTGAGGCGTTACTGCTTATTGCTTTTGCGGTACTGCTCGGTTTAATAGGGAGTTATATTTCAGTACGTAAGCATATTAGAGCGATTGAACCTAACGCAGACTAAAGAGTTCTTTTGTTAAGACATTAAAAATACAGCGTTAACAAATATTAACAAATATTAACAAATATTTCACTAAATAAATGAAAGATCATCTTGTTTTGCCCTTTCTATTAAGCTAATGTTTGTCGGCACTTGACGCTCCTTGTATGGTGTAGGTAGTTAAACTCCCCATTTCATGTTAAAATAACGAGCGTAAAACAAGTAAAAGTTTAAGAAAAGAGGTTCTATATATGAGTAATACAATGCAACTTATTTTACCACAAAGTGGTAGTATTGAAGCGTACATGCAATCATCGTATAGCATTCCTATGCTAACGGCTAAGGAAGAGCATGATCTTGCCACTCGCCTTTATAATGAGAATGATTTACAAGCTGCACAACAGCTGATCATGTCACATTTGCGTTTTGTTATTCATATTGCCAAAGGATATTCCGGTTATGGATTAGCGCAAGCTGACTTAGTGCAAGAAGGTAACGTCGGCTTAATGAAAGCGGTTAAGCGTTTTAACCCTGAAGTGGGTGTACGTTTGGTCTCGTTTGCAGTGCATTGGATTAAAGCAGAAATACACGAATTTGTATTGAAAAACTGGCGTATCGTAAAAGTTGCTACCACTAAAGCACAACGTAAATTATTTTTTAATCTACGTAAGAATAAAAAGCGCTTGGGTTGGTTTAGTAACGCTGAAGTAAATACTGTTGCCGAAACTTTGGGTGTTAGTACCAAAGATGTTTTGGAAATGGAAAATCGCATGAGCAGCCACGACCAAGCCTTTGAGCTTTCTTCTGATGATGATGATAATGCCAGTGCTGGTAGTTTTTCACCAGCGCAGTATTTAGAAGATAAACAATCAGATTTAGCGATTGAAGTAGAAAATGCTAACTGGAAAAATCATGCTAATAACCGTTTATCTACGGCATTGGTTGCGCTAGATGATCGCAGCCAAGATATTATTAAAACGCGTTGGTTGAGTGAAGATAAATCAACGTTGCAAGAGTTAGCCAATAAATACCAAATTTCGGCTGAACGTGTTCGACAATTAGAAAAAAATGCGTTGAACAAGCTGAAGAATACTATGGTGTTATAACGCTAATTTAATACCGTATTTTAAAACCGACTTTAGTCGGTTTTTTTGTGCCTGTGATTTTTCAGGGGTTTAGTTCAACCTATGCTAAAAACTTAAAAAAGTAAGATAACCTTAACTGGTTATCTTACTTTCTCTTAGAAAAACACCAAGCCAATTAATCATGGGAATTGTCATAGAGAAGACCATGCATTGTATGTAAATACGAAATCGCGCGGATATAGAAGCTTTCAAAAAATCTAAAAGCCACTTTCTCTTATTAAAACGGAGACAAATTTAAGGAAAAACATTTTGGCAATACTTCTTCTTACACCACTTACAACAAGCGTGCCTTTTGTTCTGATTTTAAAAACTCTATTGCTGTTCAATACAGCCGCATTAATTTGATAATAAGCCTCTTCACTATACATTCGTTTATTAAAATCATTTCTTGTTGCTATATCTCCGCCATATTCAGAGCTTAACTCAGGATATCTTAAATAAGGCGTTGATATTTCAGAAATAGAGTTAATATCAACATCGATAGTATCAACCTCACCAAGATTTGATATAAAATAAGAAGCTGAGTTAATATCTATATCTCGAATTCTTCCTTCAGGGCAAAAAGCTCTTATTTTAAGATCGTTGGGATCGTATATTGATAATATAGGCTCTTTAGGATTAACCCATTGGTTTACACCATAAATATCATTGAAGTATATATATCCGTCAAAAGGAGCAACTAAAGTTAGCTTTGCATTAACGCTAATAAACCCTTCTAATTCTTTCTTTTTACGTATTAAATTCTCTTCAAGTAAGAATATTTTTGCAAGTATTTCTTTTGAACCCGCCTGTTTTTTTAGTTCCAATCTAATCGTCTCAATCTCTTGTTTACATTTTTCAATAGAGAGAGATAAGTTGGGTGACTCTAATAAAAGTAACACATCACCTTTATTAACACGGTCGCCACTTTTAAAATTAATGAATACTATTTGTGACTCTTTACTCGCATAGATATCCGTATAATTTGCAACTTGCAATATAGCCGGCAAATTTATTTTAGTATTCCAAGGGACAAAGAAAATAAAACTCATCATTAAAAGAACGGCTATAGATATTTTATTATTTTTATTAAGAGTAACTTTCTCTTTTTTATTCCACCAGATTTTCAACTCCTTATATATCGGCAATAATATAAACCAAATAATTTCAACTAAAAAGAGGATGATCCCCAAGACTTTAAATGCAAAATAATAAACTAAAACAGCAATACCAAGAAATAGAAAGAATCTATATATCGCCGTTAATATCGCATAAATTATAAAAAAATTTCTTTTCTTTCTGCTTAAATATTCAGGCGCTTCTTCTCGTAGCCCCAGAACGAGGCCTCTTATGTACCATTTAGCCATTGCAAAAGATCGTGGTTGCAGGTTTTCACTTGCACTCCAATCCGATAAAGCGTAATAGCCATCAAATCTCATAAATGGACTGATATTTAAAAGTATCGACGTTATCCAACTTGTCGTTGCAATCATAAAAAGTATACTATTTATGATGCCATCAGGCGTAAACGACCACAGAAAAGTTGCAATCATTGCTAAATACAATTCAACTTTTACACCAGCAAGAACAATCATAAGACGTTTATGTTTTGACTTCAGTTTCCAAGAGTCGGTCGTGTCAGTATATAAAACAGGAAATAACACCAAAAATGCCACTCCCATAGAGGGAACTTTACATCCATACTTTTTGGCTGTAAATGCGTGCCCTAACTCATGGAGACTCTTAATAAATAAGAGAGAAATAAAGTAAAAAAACAAACCCTCTTTAGAAAAAAAATGTTGGAATGTAGAGGTATAGGCATCCCAATTCCTCAATACCAAAATAATGCCTACAAAACCCAAACAAAGAACAATATTTCGCCACAAATTACTATAAAAGAAATGCACAAAGCGTAATTTATCACTTAGCCATTTATCGGGTTTGAAAATGGGGATTCTGATAAAAAGATAGTTATGTATCAACCACTTGAAAATATTTTTTTTAGCCGCATCCGAAGTATTGACTAATCTTAAAACACCCTCATGATTGTCAGTAACCGTTAAACCGCTTACTACTATAAAGTGAATAAAAACATCTAAACTCGCTTGATCAAATTCGTAACCCTCTTTTTGCAGATCTGCCAGAAATTCACTTCCCGTTTTGTTTTCATTCCATTTAGAAATAAGTTCAAAGGTATCTAGGGCAATGGTGAAGTATTTATTTTGTATTGGATCAAACAGAAGCCATCTTTTCGACCCATCTTCTCCCGCCGAGGTTTTGAGTATTTTTAAATCTTGTCTTAACTTGGGAAGTTTTTTCTCACTTTCTTGGTCCATCACCAACCAATCCACTGTCTTATTGACGTAATAGGTTTCTTAAACAAATAAAAGAACAACGTCACTTTCTCTGAGTATATTTTTGCAGTTCCCCGTAAACCTATTTTAGGAATATAGCCATTTTCATCAATTTTATCAAAATCAGCGATAATTTTATAAGACAAAACTGTTTGAGGCGTTAATTCAGGTTCATAATATATTTGAGATATTTTACCGCCCCAAGTATTTAATGGGTCATTATCAAAGAAAATTTTCACCAATGCACCCTCATTTAAAAAGATGGCATCACTTACTGGCAACATTATTTTAAGCTGTATGCTTTTTGGATCCGCTATCAGCAGAATTCTTTCCCCAACAACAACTGATTTACCAACCCACTCATTTGGATCATTGATAATGACCGTACCCGACTTTTCTGCATAGATATTAGTTTTTTCAAACTCATACTTTGCAAACTCCATCTCAGCTTCTTTTAACCGTACCTCTGATTCAATAGCGGAAATTTGGCTTTTTTTACTGTAATCGACAAAGCTATTTTGCTTTGTCGTATGAAGTTGAGCCTTTGCAACTTCTAAAGTTCTTTGTGCAATAATATAGTTATGGTTAAACTCGGTATCCTCAAGTTTAACAATCAAAGCACCTTTTTTGACCACTTGGTCAGGAAATACGTTGATTTTATCTATAGCACCATTTAATGGTGAGGTTATAACAAGAGGATTCTTAGCCTTAACTTCCAAAGGCGCTAAGACTGTTAAGCTGATCGGGAAAAACATTAACAACAGTATTAATGCTAATACGATTTTTACATACTTACTGTTAAAAGATCTGTTTTTTAGCCATATGTTAAAACTAGATTTATGTAATGAATATAAAAAATAACTATATGAAGAAGCAAGATGTTTTAAAAGTGACTTTTCATTATCACTCCATAAACTGTTTTTAAACAGCATCAGATAAAACTCAACTTCTATCTCTTTTTTTGTTGTTAAAGGGATCCATAATATATTCGATGGGCTAAAATCTTTAAGCTCAGTTTGCTGTGGGAGTGTTAAATCGCTTTGTATATTAACTACATGTAAGGATGATGAATTGTCCAAATTAAGCAAGTGATTTGCTACATCCTCAGCCCACTGGGTAAAGGGAGATGTCATTTCTACGACAGAAATATCAGAAATAGCTTGTACTCTCAGCTTCGCACTTATATCTGGTGATATAAGAACAGCTTGATCATAAGAGATCAGATCTCTTGTCTCATTTACTATTATGTAACCTAATTCTTTTGCACTATCACAATTGCGACAATTCTCTTCAAGCTGCAATAACTGAGCAATATTTTTCAAACTTTAAAATTTCCTTTGTAGTTAGCAATAAAAAATCGTCGAGCCTATTACCCAGATGAAATTCAGCTGAATAATAGGCTCGATTTTATACATTCACTTATCTTTTATGTAACCTACACTACAAAGAGTTTAGATAACTCATTACCATAGTTATTTATATTGTCACTTTGCATCACTAATTGATCATTCAAAGGGATATACACTACTTCAGCGGTAGGCGTAACAGCATTTTTTATCTCACTGATATTTAGTTTGACTTTTAAAATACGAGTCTCGTTTGTCGATTCATTGTAGGCGATTATCTCAAACTCAATATTTCCCTCTTCATCCAGCATTTCTTCAGAAATAACACCACTAATTTGGCCCGTTAGACGATTTATATTTAACCCTGATGGTAACCCTTTACCATCATTATAACTTCCTGAATAAACCTCTTGATCTGATCGGTAATCATCTCTAATGTCAATGGTAATTGTATCTGACATGAAACTAATGCTTTTAAGTTTAAAATCTATACTCTCAACCGTATCATCAAAACTCACTTGACCATTTGCGTCTACAGTCACTGTTATATCAACACTTCTTACTAAGCCTTCCGCTCCAGATTCTTTTACATCCTGACCGAGGTCTATGCTGGATGATACATCCTCTAAGGAACCCACTTTTGGCGTCGATACACTATCAATATTGTCGAGTAAGTTACTTACTGTAGAATTCTCAGAAGTATCCTGAATTAAATTCTTTCCTGATGAGCCACTTGCTATTTCAACTGACTGTTCTACAACTTCTGACGTTTCTGCAACTACAACCTCGACTGTTGGCGTAACAACTTCTGCCGGAGCAAGAATTTCTAACTCAAATGTTTTTGTTGTTACCTCTTCTCCATCATCCGCGCTGATGACTATGGCAAAGCTACCAATATCATTTAAGCTACCTGAAATAACACCCGTACCTTGATCATATGTTAAGCCCTTTGGTAACCCAGAAATGGTGAAAGTTATCTCATCAGTTAAATCAATATCACTAAACTGTGTTGATATATCCATAGTGAAGCCAGTACCAAATGATTGCTCCAGTGCATCAATATTTTCCGTTGAAGCGATTGTTTTATCATTGCTACCTGTTAGCGTAATAACAACATCTTGAGTCGTTGTTGCGCCTTCATCATCCGTTACTGTAAGCGTAAATATCACGGTGACTACCTCTCCCTCAGCTAAGAAGTCTAACTTAGCCTCTGTGATGGTATAATCCCAGGTAACTTCACCATCATTGCTATTGGTTTCTGTGTTGTTAATAGTAAATCCAGCTTCTATATCAGCACGCTGTGTTTCACTTAATGTTAACGCTGTCGTACCATCTTGATTCAACGCGGTAACTGTCGCTGTCGCTTCTGTTGCAACTGGGCTATCGGTTAAATCGACATCGGTAAAGGTGACTGAGCCACTGTCTGTTAGCGTAGTTCCCTCTAAAATGTTTCCAGCAACTTCGACTATCTGGATCGTTGGCGTGTCGTTGGTACCTATAATCGTAATCGTTACATCTTGAGTATCTGTTACACCTTCATCATCTGTGACAGTGATTGTAAATACTGCGGTTACTATTTCACCTTCACCTAAGAAATCTAACTTACCTTCTGTGATTGTATAATCCCAGGTAACCTCACCATCATTGGTATTGGTTGACGTGTTATTAATGGTAAATGCAGCTTCTATATCAGCACGCTGTGTCGCTGTTAATGCTAATGCTGTTGTACCCCCTTGATTTAATGCGGTAACTGTTGCTGTCGCTTCTGTAGCAACCGGGTTATCGGTTAAATCGACATCGGTAAAGGTGACTGAGCCGCTGTCTGTTAGCGTAGTTCCCTCTAGAATGTCTCCAGCAACATCGACTATCTGAATCACTGGTGCATCATTAGTACCTGTGATGGTGATTGTTACTGTTTGAGTAGCAGATGCTTCTGTTAATACGACACCACTATCATCTGTCGCTGTCACTGTATAACTAAATGTTAATGTTTCCCCCTCTGCTAAGAAGTTCAGATCATCCGCGGTGGTATAGGTCCAAGCGCTATTAACTGTATTAGTGGTATCATCAATGGCGAGCGCACCCGTATCATCAAATACAAAGCCATTTATTAATGATTGAACCTGAGTGGTATTTAATTGCTCAGTGGTAATACTTCCACCACTCCATGCCATATCACCGTTATATATTTCAGATAATGTGACGGTATCGGTATCGTCAAGGTCTGAGAGTTGAATTGAACCTGTTGCACTTGTCTCATTTGATCCAACAGAGGTGCCATTTTTCTCTGTAAATGCGCCCGTGGTTGTGATCGACTCTATTATCGGTTGATCATTTGTACCTGTAATGGTGACAGTGACCGTTTTAGTAGCAGATGCAGCGTTTAATGCGACGCCACTATCGTCTGTCGCTGTCACTGTATAACTAAATGTTAATGTCTCACCATTTGCGAGGAAGTTTAAATTATCCGCTGTGGTATAGGTCCAAGAGCTGTTTACTGTATTAGTAGTATCATCAATGGCAAGTGCACCCGTATTATCAAAAACAAACCCATCGATTAATGATTGAATCTGAGTTGGGCTTAATTGATTAGCTGTAATAGTTCCATCACTCCAGGCCATATCATTATTAAACACTTCAGATAATGTTACTGTATCTGTATCATCTAAATCTGAAAGTGTCATTGTTCCTATTGCACTTACCTCTGTTGTTCCTGATTCAGTTCCATCAAGCTCTGTTAATGCTCCCGTTGCTGTAATAGAATCTATTACTGGTTGATCGTTTATACTTCCAATTGTAATAGTCACATCTTGGCTAGCAGTTGCACCCGCATCATCTGTTACTGTGATTGTGAATATTGCCGTGACTACTTCCGCATTAGCTAAGAAGTCTAACTTTTCATCATCAATTGTATAATCCCAAGTAACTTCACCATTATTTGTGTTTGTACCTGTGTTAACAATGCTAAACGCTGCTTCTATATCTACCGTTTGAGCAGCGGTTAATACCAGTGCTGTTATGCCATCTTCTGCTACTGCTGTTACAGATTTTGTAACTTCTGTTGCTGTTGGTCTATCAGCTAAATCTACATCGGTAAAGGTGATTGAACCAGTATCACTTAATGAACCACCTTCAGCTAAAGTTGTTGATACATCTACGATTTGAATATTTGGTGTATCGTTACTTCCATTGATAATAAATTTTATCTCTTTTGTAACCTCATCAGAAGCTGCAAGAGAAACTGCTTTTATTGAAATAATTTCTTCCACTGAATCAGTTGGTCTTAAAGATTGTACTTTAGATACATCATTAGAAATTGTATATGTCATTACACCTGTTGATACATCAAAGAGAATACTTCCATAATCAGTGGACTTGGTATATTTTTGGATATCACTTTCTTGGACCCAAGTGCTATCTAAGTCAAAAGTCACTTCATTATCAACATCTATTGCTGTAAAAGTAATACTTGCCTTATTGGTACCCGCCTCTGCATTATTTATTCCACCCGCTTCAACTAAGTCTGAAGACTCCGTATCTGTTGTTAGAATTAATTTATCATCAGACCCATTAATAGTTATATTTAAAACGGCGATATCATTTCTATTGGTTGAATCTGTAATTGTATAATTGAATGACTCTGTTAATGTATTTCCTACATTCAATCCTTCTATATAAACATTTGTTTCATTAAGTGTATAAGAATATGCACCGGTTTGGTCGCTAATTGTTAAGGTGCCATAACTGCCATCTATGCTATAAATAGTATCTGCACTGATAACGACACCACTTCCAGCCCCTTCAATGCTCCCAACTCTGACTTCTACTAACGTTTGTGTATCAATAGGGTTTTGGTCGGTATCATTGGCAAATAAATTTCCACTTATTATTTGATCCCCAAGTGTTGTATTATTCAAGCCACCACTTTCTGTAATATTATTGGCATCATTAATCGCTACTGGGGCAACAGCGCCTAATTGAATAGGTGCAGCACTTATTGCTTCCGGTGTGTTTGCAGTACCTTGATTGTCGGTATAAGACACGACAACTCGAATATATTTATTACCATCATCATTTGTTAATGTGTAAGAACTTCCTGTTGCACCAGTAATTATAGTCCCTGGTCCAGTATTATTATTTGAGCGATACCACGCATACATTGGTTCAACCCCAACTAAACCATCACTATCAGTTATGGTTGCATTTATCACATCTCCTGATGCTAGAGTTCCTGACAAGTTTACTGCACCTGTATCATCTACATTTAATATAGATAATGCAGTTGACTCTTGAACCTCAGCAACATCGCCACCATCGGTATAAAATACTTTTGCTCTTACTTGTTTACTTGCTTCATTATTTGTTAATGTATAATTGATATTTGTTGCATTGCTAATATCTGTCCAAGTAGCTCCACTATCACTGCTTACTTGCCATTGATAAGTAGTATTAGCAATTGAACCATCTCCATCAGGATCTGTGATAGACAATACAGTTAACGTTTGCCCTTCTGTTGGCGTTCCAGCAACTGTTACAACACCTGGATTGTTTGCGGTATAAGCACCAACCGTAGTAGTCGCAGCAGGATCTTGTAAATCTAATTTAAATGTCGTTTCATTAGTCGCACCACCTGAATCTGTCGCAATTAATTTAATATCTAAATAGGATACATTTCCTATCGGTGTGCCAGAAATTGTTGTACCTGTTACGCTAAGCCAAGCAGGTGCATCACCCCAAGTTGAGCCATCCCAAACTTTTGCACTATATGTTAACGTTGCAAGATCAGGCGTTCCATCTGAACCACCATCTGGGTCTATAAACAGTTCTCCAAAGTTATAACTGAAATCATTGCCTTCTGTTATTAATTGATCTGCGGCTACTGTTGTACCATTTATAGCAGGTGCATCATTTGGTGTGGCAATCGTTAAAGTGAAACTATTGGTGCCGCTTGAACTTTGGCCACTTTCAGTTGCTGTGATTATTATTGCATAAGTAACGGCAGCATCATGAGGTGGATTTCCTGAAAGTACTCCCGTAGTGGCATCTAACGTTAACCAAGAGGGTAAAGCACTCGCATCTGCTGTTGCTGTATAAGCGACAGTTTCAGCTACATCATCAAATATAAAAGCGTCTGATGGTATTTTAAATATATGGTTTCCTGAACCAGTCCATGTTTGATCCGCTATTGTTGTATCAGCTGAGATTGTATTCGGTGTTCCATCATCTACGTAAATAGCAAATTGTGTCGTGGTTGATTTATCGACGTCTACTCCAACAGATCCATCAGTCCCTAAATCTGTTGCCGTAATATCTATAATATATTTTCCGGCAATTAATAAAGAGCCATCACTTGAGAATTCTCTAGTCAATGGGTCAAAACTCATGCCCGCTGGCAGTCCAGTTGCTGAATAGATTAATGCCGTACTATTATCATGATCATCTGAAAAAGTATCTTGGGGGATAGTATAAAATGTTGCGGCTGTACCTGCTGTTGCTAAATCAATAACCACTCTATCTATTGGATTAACGACAACTGGCGCATTATTTTCCACATCAGTAAAAGTTACTTGAAAAGTATCAGATATACTTGCCGATGCTGGATCTGTTGCTGTTACTTTGAAATAGAAATCACCATTTACTATAAAATCTCCATCACCGATAAACTTTCTTGATGCCTCATCAAAAGTTACACCCGATGGTAAAGAACCATCTCCTACTTGTGTACCAGCGTTATCCACTTGCTCAACAGTATAAGCTAAGCCATCTCCTTCTCTATCTAAAAAAGTATTGGCAGGAATTTGATAAATCCAATTACCATTTCCACTAAATGTTTGATCACTTATCACTTGGCTTACTTCTGGTAAATCATTTGTTCCAACAAGCGTAATATCTAAAGATTGATTTGCTTGTGCACCAGATGAATCTATTATTTTAAACATAAACGTATCGGTGTCAGTATCTCCATCAGCGAGTGCATTTAATGCCACTTGCTTATTTGGTAAATATGTCCAATTCTTTGTACTTGTATCTAAAGTTAATACACCATATTTACCTTGTAACGTGTAAGTACTACCAGATAGTGTTCCACCTTGGATTGCATAAGTTAATGCTGTACTAGCGCCATCGTCTTCAACATCTGTTCCCGTTAACGTTCCGGTTAATGTTAATGCTCCTGAAGTTAATAGTGAAACATCACTCGGTACATCATCTGCTGATGTTTCAGTAATGGTGGCTACCCCTTGAGCACTAGTAATCACTGGTATGTCATTAACTGAAACGACTACAACTGATAAAGTCGCTGTATTTGTTGAAGCTAGTATTCCACCTGTGCCAAAACCTTGATCTCTTACTTTTACCTCTATTACTCCAGGTGTTCCAAAATAGTTCGCTACCGGATTAAACCTTATTTTATCAGTATCGTTTAAGTTTGCTCCAACAATTACAGTAGCCCAACTGATTCCATTATCAGGTGAATACTCATAAACGCCCTCTGTAGCAGGGTCTGCATCTATCGTTACCACTTTCACTGAACCTAAACTATCGGGATTATCTACATCATTAAAAACTGGATCAAATAAAGCATCAATGCTAGTGCCTTTATTATTTATACTCGTTACGTCTTCTTGTATTGTTTGAAGTTTTAGCTCTGCTGAGTTTGATACCGTTGGGGTATCGTTTACAGATGAAACGTTAAAAGTAACCTCTTGTGATGCTGATAATCCATAAGAATCAGAAGCAGTGAAAGTTACATGATCTACTCCATACCAATTAGAAGTCTTTGCGGTAATTGTAGCAATTCCATTATTATCTATACTAATAACAGTATTATCGCCTCCGCTATAATTATAATTTAGATCTGCTGAATTTGTTTCCGAATCTGAAAAGTGATTTTTTAAATCAATTGTATATGAAGAAAAATCTTCTTGTAAATTCTGAGTAGGAATAGCACTCGCTGTAGGTGCTGTATTTGAATCTGCTGTAGCTATTTGTGCTTCAGCTTGAGAAATAGTATTTGCAAAAACATATAAAAAATTGAATGAACTACTACTTCCTGCTGCTAAACTTCCAATATTAAAACCTAAGTCAATAGTTTTATCCCCATTGCCTACATTGCCACCAGCAAGTGCAACATCAGGATCTTTTGTCCACCCACTAATCGAAGTATTATGGGTTACAGAACTTGAACTATATAAACCAATAACTCTTCCACTTACAGGGCCTTCTGAAAGTACAAAATCATTCGCACTATATACTCCTGTTCCTCTTGTGTTATTTGTACTTGAGGTAGAACCAGCTAAACCATTTGAATCAACATCAGGATCCGTACTCCTTAAATATTTAACATCAGCAACTGTTGAAGCAGAAATATTTTTGATTGTAACATTAATAGTTAAAACTTTTGCTCCTTCAGGAAGAGAATATATTTGGGTTATTTCCAACTTTCCATCTGCTGTTGTGGATACTGCTACTACTTGACTTGACGAACCGCTTATTGTTGTCTCCATTGAAGGACGTGTATAATTTGAATTATTATTAGTTTCTAAAATACCTGCATGCTTAACTGAAAAAAGTTCTTGGGGTGCACCGGGAGTTAAGTAATCAGCTGAATCTAAAAAATCGTCACCTCCACCATCTGCATCGTACTGGATTCCTGGTTTTCCAGTTCCTCCAATACCTAATGTTCCATCTTGACTAATTGCTGTTTTTACAAATCCATTATTCATAATAATAGAAGAAGCTAATTTTCCCTCATAACTATCAATAACTATCCCTTTTGTCTCAATTATTCCAGTTTTAACTTCTAAATCCCAATCACCACCAAGAGCAGCTGCCCCCGTGATATCTTCAGAAGCAGCAACATCCGCTTGTGTGCTAGCGGCTATTTTATTTATAAATTCTTGCCCTCGTCCATCACTTGCTACATTACATCCATAAAGAAGTATATCTCCACTTTCACTTAGTGAGTTTGAAATACTTTCAAGTGCAGCTGATGAGTTGTCAATATTCTGTACATTTAATAGTGAACTACCAAGCGATATCTCGCCAACACTACCATGAGAGATAATATGAATCGCGTCGATTTCATCTTTCCCCTCAAGAATAGCAGCAATCTGTTCTAGTCCACCAGTCTCTGAATCTATAATAAAGACCTCAACATCCGCCCCTAAGCCATCGACAATCGTTTCATAATTTTCCACACTACTATCAACAAATACCACTTCATTTCTATCTCGAGATAAAGGTTCAACCGCCGCTGGTGTAGTGTTTTTATCTAGTAATGAACTTTCAAAAGCACTGTTATCTAGTGCGTCTACCGCTGTTGCGACAGCCGCCCCATCAAATAATATTCTAGGCTCTAACGCGCTTATTAATGGTTTGATTTTACGTGATTTTTTATTTGAAATATTCATTACTAAATCCTTTTTCTAATTTGTAGAATTAAACGTTGCTGTACCACTCATACCCGCAATTATTTTGCCATAAGGTTTGAGTAGTTTTGCTCTTATTAATACGGTTTGACTGGTAGGGTCAACGACAGCACCGATCTCTTTAACGGTAGCTTTTAACTCTGTTTGAGTTTCATCAACACTTAAGATGAGCTTATCACCTTTTTTCAGCCAACTTAGCCAGGTGGCATGAACAACCACTCTTGCTTCTAAGTTACCTGTTCCAACTATTTCCAGAATTTCTTGCTGTGCTTTTATGCTTTGAAACAGATTTACCTTTCTTTCAACAACTCTGCCGTTAAATGGCGCATAAATTTTGCATCGCTTTACATTGACAGAGACAATATCTAGCTCTGCACCTTGTTTTCTATATTCCTCTTGAGAGATTAACACCTCAAAAGTCCCTATAGAGTTCAATTTATCGAGCTGTTCATTTTTTTGCATCTGATACAGGGCTATCTTTTTTTGAATCTCAATTTTTCTCTTTTGAGCTTCATATATTGCACAATCTATTTTCGCTAAAAGAGCCCCTTTTTTGAAATACTCCCCTTCTCCCGTGGGAAGATAAACAACATTACCAGAAATTTCTGCCGATAATATCGTTCTGTCTATAGAGCTAACAACCGCTCTCGCGGTCAGCTCTGCCTTTGCCGGCAGCAAAAAAAACAGACTTAATAAAACAACCGATTTCCTCGTATTCATCGGTTATATGTGATCCTGTTCTGCTCGATTAACCACGAATTGTTTTTGATTATTTCTGCCATTTTTTCGTTAAAGCTTACTGATAACTCAAATAATGTATCACCTTGTTGTACAATATATTCCTTACCCGTTATATTCAGAATCTCTCCCACTTTGATTAAAATGTAAGCATAATTTAAATCTTTGGTATTGATATCATCTAATATAGCTAAAGCAGTCAGTGGCTCAGCAAGCTCTTCATGAGGTAATAGTTCAGCATTTGTTTCTTGGCTTTGCTGCTGCTCTTGCACTGTTGTTTCATCTACAACGGTCTCTTCTCTAATAGGCTCCGCGAGAAACGTCTCATTTTTTTGCTCTGAGATATTATCTTTTGGGTACTCTACATCTGAGTCTTTATTTATACCCATCGATGCATAGATTCTTCCGTAACTGTTTTGCATATTTGCATAGGCTGCAGAGTGCCTTAGCGTAGCAAGTAGATAGCTTAGTTTCTCTTTTATAATAAGAAGATCACTATTCATATCAAGTTCATTGGCATTCATAGCCTGCTCATAGATTCCTTGTGAAATATTTAAGTAATCTTTAGAGAGTTTGTACTCACCAACGGCTTGTTGATATCTAACAGTAGAAAGATGTACCTGAGTTATAACCGCCAATGCAATTGCTAGTTTTCGCTCTTTGGCTAAAATAATTTTTGCATCTGCAGCGTCACTTAGAGGGCTATATTTAAAGACATTAAAAAGGTTCCATGTAACATTTGCACCTAAACTATACCAATCATTGTTTAGTAAATAGTCGCTGTCATTTGAGTTATATCCTGCATTAAGACTCAAACCTGGAAGCATGCTTAACATGACCACCGATAATTCTTCTTGACTGATACGCTCTTTATAACGCCCCTCTAAAATTTCAGGTCTATTTTCTAGTGCTATTTTTTCCATTGTAGAGATGTTAAACGGAACAGTTAGTAGTTCATAGCTGCTCTGTACTTTATCTGCGAGTTCAAACGCCGTGCCTGGCTTAAGCCCCATAAGCTCTGCAAGCTCTAGTTTAGAAAAAATAAGTGTTTTTTCTAAACTAGCTAAATCTCTTAGTACGTCTAACAATTCTCTTTGGTAGGTAAGTGCATGTATAGGTGATTTTAATCTTAGGCTTTTTACCTTATCAGAATCTTGCAGTGCGATTCTAACCTCTTTCATAAGAGGGTGAATTCTTTTTAACAACTCCTCAGCAGTAACCGCTTGATAATAAGCTCTTCTAATCTCTTGAGTGATATTAAAAAGAACTTTTCGTTCACCTTCTTTTGATATGAGGAATCTATCAGACTGCTGTTTAGCTTTTACATAAGACAAACCGAAATCTAAAACATTCCAACTAAAAGTTATATCTGCTGTAGCTTGTTTTTTTGCTTGACTAACGGAGTAAGTTGGATTGCCGGATAATATAGCCGGTTTTCCATCTTCAAAGACTGTACTTGCAGATGCCGCATAGTTATTTCTTGTAGCATAACCAGCATTTGCTGCTAGGGTTGGCAACATATCGAACTTCATTAAATCAAATTGTTTTTCAGCAAGTGCCGACTCCATCATTCTGACTCGCTTTTGACGATTATACTTTACGCCACGATGAATCGCTTCATCCAAAGATATTTCTTTGGTGATTTCTTCCGTTCTATCTAAAGCGACCAACTCCTGCTTCGAAGCATCTTTAATTTCATTTTTTTCCCACGGCTTTGGCGCAATAGAACAACCAGAGACAATAAAAATGGTAAGTAATGGGATCGGAATACTTTTCCAACGATTAAATTTAAAACTCATAGCAAATCCTTTTTATTTACTAAAAACAACGGATGAAAATACATTTCATTACAACTTAAAGCCATAACAATGAAAAACGCTATAAATATAATGCATTTATTTTGCTATTACTATAATTTATATGGAAAAAATATTAATAACTTAACATAACAATATCTTGATTTAAAACAATAAAACGCTAGATAAGCGTATGGAAAATAATCAAGTACAGAGCTATCAAATAGACAACAGCGATCACAGGAAAAAGGCATGTTTATATTAGCCCCCAATGACTTGAGTGACAGGTTAACGATGGAAAAATGCTTGGTCTTTACAAGTCACAGCAAAGCGTAGAAAAAGGTTTATATTTTTAAAAATCCCATATTTTTTAACCTCATCGCTTTATCTCAAAAAACCAGAAAGAATTGAAGCACTGCTGATGGTTATGACATGCTGCTTAATGGTTTACGCGGCATTAGTGCATAAAATAAGAAGGGATTAAAGGCTCTGTTTGTTAGTTTTTTGTAAATAAAAACGCCCTATCACTTTACAGTAATCGGGCGTTTTTATTTATACACTAAACCTTTATTTATACCTTAATTAAAGATATTAATTAGTTTTTCTTACTAGTCGCTTGAATAACACGTAATTGTGCTTCTGCACGAGCTAATTCTGCAGAAACAGCAGTATAGTCAACATCAACACCATTGGCGTTCATATTTTCTTCTGCACGTTTTTTCGCATCAAGCGCAGCTTGCTCATCCAAGTCCGCAGCACGTGTAGCAACATCGGCTAACACGATAACGTTATTTGGTTGAACTTCTAACATACCACCAGAAAGATAGATTACTTCTTCAGTACCATCTTCTTTAGTGATTAATGCCATACCAGGTTTTAGTGAGGTTAATAAAGGTGCGTGACCCGGCATAATACCAAGTTCACCTTCACTACCTGTGATCTGTAATGATTTAATGCTACCCGAAAATAAACTTTCTTCTGCACTAACAACATTAAGATGTACCGTAAATAATGCCATTTGACTCGACCTCTATTACTGTAAGCACTTACACTAAGTATAAGTGCTTACTAATTGATTACATCTTAGCAGCTTTCTCGATAGCTTCTTCGATACCACCAACCATGTAGAACGCTTGCTCAGGCATATCATCATAGTCACCTGCCAAAATGCCTTTAAAGCCAGCAATGGTGTCTTTTAATGGTACATATTTACCTGGCGAACCAGTAAATACTTCAGCAACGAAGAACGGCTGAGATAAGTAACGCTGTATTTTACGTGCACGGAATACAGTTTGCTTATCTTCTTCAGATAACTCATCCATACCTAAGATGGCGATGATATCTTTAAGTTCTTTGTAACGTTGTAATACTGTTTGTACACCACGAGCAGTCTCATAATGTTCAGTACCAACAACTAACGGATCTAATTGACGCGAAGTTGAGTCAAGTGGATCGATAGCTGGGTAAATACCTTGTGAAGCAATATCACGACTTAGTACAACAGTTGCATCTAAGTGAGCAAAGGTAGTTGCCGGGCTAGGGTCAGTTAAATCATCTGCAGGTACGTATACCGCTTGGATTGAAGTGATTGAACCTTTATGCGTTGAAGTAATGCGCTCTTGTAATACACCCATTTCTTCAGCAAGCGTTGGTTGATAACCAACAGCTGATGGCATACGACCAAGTAGTGCTGATACTTCAGTACCCGCAAGCGTGTAACGGTAAATGTTATCGATGAAGAATAATACGTCACGACCTTCGTCACGGAATTTTTCAGCCATAGTTAAACCGGTAAAGGCAACACGTAAACGGTTTCCTGGAGGCTCGTTCATTTGACCATAAACCAACGATACTTTATCAAGTACGTTAGAATCGTTCATTTCGTGATAGAAATCGTTACCTTCACGAGTACGCTCACCAACACCAGCAAATACTGAGTAACCACTATGCTCGATAGCAATGTTACGGATAAGTTCCATCATGTTTACTGTTTTACCAACACCAGCACCACCGAAAAGACCAACTTTACCACCCTTAGCGAATGGACAAATTAAATCGATTACTTTGATACCTGTTTCTAACAATTCGTTAGACATGGCTTGTTCTGCGTAAGCTGGCGCTTCACGGTGAATAGACCAACGAGCTTTTTCGCCAATTGGACCTGCTTCATCAATAGGCTCACCAAGTACGTTCATGATGCGACCTAAAGTCTCAACACCAACAGGTACTTGAATTGATTCACCTGTATTTACTACATTCAGACCACGACACAAACCGTCTGAGGAACCCATTGCGATAGTACGTACAACGCCGCCACCAAGCTGCTGTTGAACTTCAAGTACTAAACCTTCAAGGTTACCTTCGGTTAATTTTATTGCGTCATATATCTGAGGTACGGCATTTTGTGGAAATTCAACATCCACAACTGCGCCAATTATTTGGACGACTTTACCTGTACTCATGTTTATTCCTCTTAATTTAAGTTAGCTAAGCTTGGCCTAGCTAACTTTTCTTTAAATTACGAAAATTGTTAACAGAATAATTATTTCCCTAACTATTCTGCTTACCCTACCGCAGCCGCACCAGCAACAATTTCACCCAACTCTTGAGTAATCGCTGCTTGACGAGCTTTGTTGTATATCAATTGAAGATCGTCGATTAAATCACCCGCATTATCCGTTGCGGCTTTCATTGAAACCATACGAGATGCTTGTTCACAAGCAATATTTTCAACAACACCTTGATATACTTGAGATTCAATATAACGAACTAATAATTGGTCTAACAATAGGTTAGCGTCAGGTTCGTAAATATAATCCCAACGATGACTAATTTCTTTGTCATCTGACTTAGGTAGAGGTAACAATTGATCAATTGTCGGCTCTTGCGTCATAGTGTTAACAAATTTGTTATACACTACGAATAGCCTATCAATTTCACCGTTATCATAAGCTTTAAGCATTACCGCTACACTACCAACTAAGTCAGTGAGTGAAGGGGAATCACCTAAGCCCGATATTTGTGCAGTTACTTTAGCGCCCATATTGTTGAAAAATGATGTGGCTTTTGAGCCAATTACACAAAATTCAACTTCAGCACCTGATGTTTGCTTTTCAGCAGCATCAGCAAGTACTTTCTTAAATAAATTAATATTTAAGCCACCACACAAACCACGGTCACTTGAGACGACAATGTAGCCAACACGCTTAGCTTCACGTTCTTCCATATAAGGATGACGATATTCTAAGTTACCAAGCGCGATATGACCGATCACATTCCGTATATTTGTCGCATATGGACGAGAGGCTGCCATGCCTTCCTGCGCTTTACGCATTTTACTCGCGGCAACCATTTCCATAGCGTTTGTGATCTTTTGAGTGCCTTTAACACTCGCAATCTTGGTTTTTATTTCTTTACCAACGGCCATGACTCTTCTCCGAAAACGTTACTTAATTAAAGACTCGATTACCAAGTTTGCGTAGACTTGAATAACTCAAGTGCTTTATTCAAACCAGCTTCAATATCTTTATTGTAGTCACCGCTTTCGTTGATAGTAGCCATCAACTCAGCATGCTCAGTATTTACATAAGCATGGAGCGCTGCTTCACAATCAACAATTTTGTTGATTGCAACGTCAGTTAAATAGCCTTTTTCTGCGGCAAATAATGACACTGCTGTTTCAGCAATTGACAATGGGCTGTATTGCTTTTGCTTCATCAATTCAGTAACGCGTTGACCGTGCTCTAATTGAGCGCGAGTCGCATCATCTAAATCTGAGGCAAATTGAGCAAAAGCTGCTAATTCAGCATATTGAGCAAGTGCTAAACGAATACCGCCACCCAATTTCTTGATGATCTTCGTTTGAGCAGCACCACCAACACGCGATACTGAAATACCGGCGTTAACAGCAGGGCGAATACCTGAGTTAAACAAGCTAGATTCTAAGAAAATCTGACCATCGGTAATTGAGATTACGTTAGTTGGTACGAAAGCAGATACATCACCCGCTTGCGTTTCAATAATTGGTAATGCAGTTAATGAACCTGTTTTACCTTTAACTTCACCTTTAGTGAATTTTTCAACGTATGCTTCGTTTACACGAGCAGCACGTTCTAATAAACGACTATGAAGATAGAAAACGTCACCTGGGTAGGCTTCACGACCTGGCGGACGACGTAAAAGTAATGAAATTTGACGGTAAGCAACTGCTTGCTTAGACAAATCATCATATACGATTAGTGCATCTTCACCGCGATCACGGAAGTATTCACCCATAGAACAACCAGCGTATGGTGCTAGGTATTGTAATGCTGCAGCTTCAGAAGCTGAAGCAACAACTATGATAGTGTTTGATAACGCGCCATGCTCTTCCAAGTTACGAACAAGGTTCGCTACAGTAGAAGCTTTCTGGCCGATAGCAACGTAGATACACTTAATGCCAGTGTTCTTTTGGTTGATGATAGCGTCAATTGCAATCGCTGATTTACCGATTTGACGGTCACCAATGATTAATTCACGTTGACCACGACCAATTGGAATCATAGCATCAATAGACTTGATACCAGTTTGCACTGGTTGATCTACTGATTTACGTTCGATAACACCTGGTGCAACAACTTCTATTGGAGAGAAACCGTCATTTTCAATTGGGCCTTTGCCATCAATTGGCTCACCAAGAGTGTTTACTACGCGGCCTAATAAACCACGACCTACTGGTACTTCTAAAATACGACCAGTACCTTTAACTTTTTGGCCTTCCGCTAAATCAGCGTAAGGGCCCATTACTACCGCACCTACAGAATCACGTTCTAGGTTTAACGCGATAGCAAAACGGCCACCAGGAAGTTCGATCATTTCACCTTGCATTACATCGGCAAGGCCATTGATACGAATAATACCATCTGTTACAGAAACGATGGTACCTTCGTTACGAGCTTCGCTGACAACGGCAAACTGTTCAATTCTATTCTTGATCAGTTCAGCGATTTCAGTGGAATTCAGTTGCATGCTCTGTTTCCTTATCTAAGATTGTAATGATGTTGCTAAACGGCTCAGTTTACCTTTGATAGAGCCATCTATTACCATGTCACCAGCTTGTATAATTAAGCCAGAAACGATACTCGCATCAACAGTACAATTAAGCTTTACTTTACGTGCCAAACGCTTTTCAAGCGCGGCGCTTAATTTTGTTTTTTGCTCTGCGGTTACTTCAACTGCAGAGGTTACATCCACAGCGATTTCTTGATCAAAATCAGCTTTTAACGCTATAAATTGTTCAAGAACCTGAGGTAGCACCAACAAACGTTCGTTTTCAGCCATAACTTTTAAAAAGTTTTGGCCATTACTGTCTACTTGCTCACCACAAACATTTAAAAATAATGTTTGTACTTGCTCTACTGAAGTCCCACCCGACAAATAACCTTTAATGGTTTCATCTTTAGCGACTTCGGCAGCAAACGTTAACTGGGTTAACCAGCTATCAATTGCTTTAGCTTCAACAGCAAATCCGAACGCTGCTTTAGCATAAGGACGAGCGACAGTTGTCAATTCAGACATAGCTCTTTCCTCTTAAAGTTCAGCGACGAGTTTATCTAAGATGTCGCTGTGTGCAGCAGCATCAATTGAACGCTCAAGAATTTTCTCGGCACCGGCTACAGCAAGAACGGCAACTTGTGCACGTAATTCTTCTTTAACTCGGTTACGTTCAGTCTCAATTTCTGCATGACCTGAAGCTAAGATTCTTTCTTTCTCAACTTGTGCTTTACCAGCAGTTTCTTCAACAATTTTAGCTTCAAGTTTTTTAGCAGCATCAACAATTGATGCAGCTTGAACTTTAGCTTCTTTTAGTTGAGCGGTAGCTTTCTCTTGAGCAAGCTCAAGATCTTTGGCAGCACGGTCTGAAGCAGCAAGTCCGTCAGCAATAATTGCTTGACGAGCTTCGATGGCAGCGATAATTGGCGGCCATACAAACTTCATACAGAAAATTACAAATACGACAAATGCAATTAATTCACCAAGTAGTGTGGCATTAATATTCATTTGTGTACCCTCCTAATTAGTTATTCGTTAAAAAATGCTAATACTTACTATTAAGCAAGTACGAATAACATGTATAGGCCAATAGCAACACCGATCATCGCGATAGCATCAATAAGACCCGCTACGATGAACATTTTTACTTGAAGTTGTGGTGCTAATTCAGGTTGACGAGCAGCAGACTCTAAGAACTTGCCACCTAATAAACCAAAACCAATCGCAGTACCTAAAGCACCTAGACCGATTAATAACGCAACAGCGATATATAACATATTTATCTCCGATATTTTGAATGTTAAAAGTTAAAGTTAAAGTTAAAAAATTGTACAAAAAACTAGTATTCTAGGCATCTTGCCTATACCCCTTGGGGCCGAATAAATTCGTTCTAATTTGCTCCCTGCAAATTAGTGATCTTCATGCGCCAAACTAAGGTATACAATAGTTAGCATCATAAAGATAAACGCCTGTAACGGGATAATCAGCAAATGGAACGCTGCCCATAAAAAGTGTACTGGCAATTGAAACAAACCAATTGTTGCAATAAGTAAAAATATCAACTCACCCGCATACAAATTACCAAACAAACGTAAGGCTAATGATAATGGGCGTGCTAATAAGGTAACCATTTCTAATACAAAGTTAATTGGATACATAGTCCAATGATTAAAAGGTTGGGTGTAAAGCTCCTTCATAAAGCCGCCTAAGCCTTTTACTTTAATTGAATAATAAACGGTAAGAATAAATACACCTATTGCAAGCGCAAAGGTCATATTTGGATCTGCTGTTGGTACAGGCTTCATGTAAACATCAGACATTTCAACACCGCCAACCGTAGCGATTAACCAAGGTAGTATATCAACCGGTACCCAATCCATCGCATTCATTAACAATACCCAAACAAAAACAGTTAAGGCTAATGGCGCAATTAACGGGTTTGAGCCGTGAAAAGTGCTTTTGACACTATCATCAACAAACTCTACCACTAATTCAACGGCAGATTGTAATTTACCGGGTACACCCGTGGTCGCCTTTTTAGCAACAGAGTGAAAAATATACAGAAAAATAAAGCCTAAAAACACCGACCAACCTAAAGTATCTAAATGCCAGGTCCAAAAACCTTCACCGACAGTTAAATTGGTTAAATGATGTTTAATATATTCTTGGCTGGTTAATTCAGCAGCAGACATATTAATGTTCCTAATGATTAAAGTTTAAAAATAAAATTCTTTCGTTAATATTTTATTAGCTAATGTTTAATAAAAAGAGGCGTTATTAGTGGTAAAGCCATCATCAAACAAAACATACTAAAAAAAGGTATTGGCAGTAGCACTAAAAACTTAAAGACGAGTGCAAATAACAAAGCCATTAATACCATTTTCAATTTTACACCGCTAAAAAAGGATTCAACCACTAATTTAGACGATTTGGCTCCTGCATATTTAAATGCTTTCAGCGCAAAAACTATATTGGGAATTATTGTTACTACACCTGCAGCCATAATTGACTTAGCATAAATAAATCCCCAAATAAAATAACTCAACAATGAACATAATAAAACAACACTAATAGCTAACACATTTTGTTGCCATGCCAATTTACGACCAGCGGTAGCGAGTTTATTTTTCATTGTTACTTCTTACATAAAGTTAAAACAAAGTAATACGAATAAATTCGTAAGTTTTATACTTTTTTAAAGTAAAAACTTTAAATGTCATAAGTTTGCGCAAGTATACCCACACTGGCTTTTTTTGCAAGAAAATAGGGCAGAGAAGCCCTTTATTTGTGCGAATAATTACTATTTTTTTAATAAATACGACTAAAGGATTAGGCATTTCTTAAACTGAATAAACGAAAGTATATAAATATGCCATTATTAAGTATGAATGATGGGATGAGTTAGGGGAAATTCAAAAAAAAAAACGATAAAATCGTTACTAATAAACTTATTTTTTATAAGTTATTTTATTTTCGTTAATAAGTTTTCAAGCTCTGCTAATTTACTATAAGAAATAATTACTTTTCCTTTACCTTTCTTATTGTGGCTAACAGTAACTTTTAAGCCTAACTTATCTGTTAAGTCTTTTTCGATATTAATACTTTCTTGATCTTTTTCTATAATTGGTCTTTCTACTGCTGGGTGCTGAATTTTTTTAATGAGTGCTTCAGTTTCTCGTACCGTTAATTCTTTGCTTGCAACAATTCCCGCAGCTTCCGCTTGTACATCATCATTAAGCGCTAATAAAGCACGAGCATGACCCATTTCAATATCGCCGTTTTCTAGAAAAACTTTTACTTCATCATGTAAATTATTTAACCGTAATAAGTTGGTAACGGTAGTGCGTGATTTACCGATCGCAATAGCAACTTCCTGATGCGTTAAATCAAATTCAGTTAATAAACGCTGTAAGGCAATGGCTTCTTCCATGGCATTAAGATCTTCCCGTTGAATATTTTCAATTAAAGCAATCGCAACTGCTGATTCATCAGCTACATCTTTAATTAAGCAAGGAACTTCTGTTAAGTGCGCCAATTTAGCCGCACGCCAACGGCGTTCGCCAGCAATAATTTCATATTCGCCATTATTTCCATTTAATGGTCTAACAACAATAGGTTGAATAATACCTTGAGACTGAATGGAGAGTGATAGTTCTTCTAATGCTGCATCAGACATATTTTTACGCGGTTGATACTTTCCGGGTATTAACTTATCTATTGTTACTTTTCTTAAATCACCATCTTTTGGCGTATCTGCAATGCTGTCTTTATCATCATTTTGGGCAGACGGTTTTATTTGGGGAGTAAGTAAAGCATCAAGACCTCTGCCTAATCCGCGACGTTTAGCTGAATTCATAATTTTCCTTGAACTTATTCCGTTGATTCTTCTGCTGCAGATACTTCATTTTCTAGTGAAGAGGATGTTTTTTTTGATTTTTTAGCAGGAGTATTTTTACGTATCACTTCACCCGCTAATGCTAAATAGGCTTTAGCTCCTGTGGAGGATTTATCATAATACATAGCAGGGGAGCCAAAGCTAGGTGCTTCCGCTAAACGAACATTTCGAGGAATAACACTGCGATATACTTTGTCGCCAAAATGACGTTTTAACTGTTCTGAAACATCATTAGCTAAACGATTACGAGGATCGTACATAGTACGTAAAATACCCTCTATATGTAGATTACTATTAACTACAGAGGTTAATTTAGAGATAGTATCCATTAAAGCAGTTAAACCTTCTAAAGCATAATATTCACATTGCATAGGAACAAGCACTGAATCTGCTGCGGTCATGGCATTCACTGTTAGCATATTTAATGAAGGAGGGCAGTCAATAATAATAAAATCGTAGTAATCTTTTACCGGCGCTAATGCTGTTTTTAATCTTTGCTCTCGCGCATACACTTCCATTAACTTAATTTCAGCCGCAGTAACATCTGCATTAGCGGCAATAAGATGATAAAGACCAGAAGTTTCTGTTTGAACTACTTGTTCTACTGACTGTTCTTCAATTAATAGTTCATAGCAAGTGGCTGGTACTTCATATTTATCAATACCACTTGCCATAGTGGCATTACCTTGCGGATCGAGATCTACTAACAGTATTTTTCGCTTAGTTGCAGCTAAAGATGCGGCTAAATTAACCGCAGTAGTAGTTTTACCAACCCCACCTTTTTGATTTGCAACTGCAATTATTTTTCCCACAAGCGCCTCTTTTTAATGTTTTTTATTGTTTACTATACTTTTTTTAATACAATAACATGTCGTTCGCCAACAAGCTCAGGAACAGTTATTTTATGACTAGACACTAATTTTATGTTTTTAGGCAGTTGCGCTAATTCATCTGTTGGGTATTGTCCTTTTAATGCCAAGAATTGTCCACAGTCAATAGTTATTAAATGTGAGCACCAACTAACCATATCATTAAGTGATGAAAAGGCTCTACTTAACACCCCATCAAAAGGTGTTTCAACGCAATACTCTTCTACTCGTGCTTTTATTGGCTGTACATTAGTTAATTTTAACTGATAGACGACTTGCCTTAGAAAAGTAATACGTTTTCCTAAACTGTCTAATAAGACAAAGTTTCGCTCAGGATACAATATAGCTAATGGTATGCCTGGTAAACCGGGGCCAGTACCCACATCAATAAAATTATCACCTTGTAATAATTCGCCTACCATTAAGCTATCCATAATATGCTTAATAAGCATTTGCTGTGGATCACGAACAGAAGTTAAATTATAGGCTTTATTCCATTTATGTAAAAGCTCTATATATTGGATAAGTAATAGTACCTGTTGCTCAGATACTTGTAATGTTGTTTTCGCAAGCAATGCTTGTAAATCTGTTGTTAGTGTCATTTATATTGCTTTATTACTTTCATTAATACTGGCTAAATAACTAAGCTATTTTAGTTAGTAAGCCATGTTTTTTTAAGTAAACTAATAATAACGAAATTGCAGCAGGAGTAATACCAGAAATTCGAGAAGCTTTACCAATAGTTTCAGGTCTTGCATCTTTTAGCTTGGCAACCACTTCATTAGAAAGCCCTGATATTTGTTGATAATCAAATTCCAGTGGGATCAAAGTATTTTCATTACGTTTTTTCTTGGCTATTTCATCAAGCTGTCTATCAATATAACCCGCATACTTAGTTTGAATTTCAATTTGCTCTGAAGCTTCCGTATCAGTAATTGCCGGTCCTAGTCCTTCAATTTTCATTAGATCGTTATAACACACTTCTGGTCGACGAATAAGATCTTCAAGACTCGCTTCTTTGCTCATTGGACTTTTAAGTAATTTATTCACTTGTTCTACACAAGCGTGATCCTTTTGTACCCAAGTATCTTTTAATCGCTGACGTTCTAATTCAATATTTTCCATTTTTTCGTTAAAACGCTGCCAACGAAGATCATCAACTAAACCGACTGATCGTCCTTTTTCAGTTAAACGGATATCAGCATTATCTTCACGTAATAATAAGCGATACTCAGCACGTGAGGTAAACATACGGTAAGGCTCTTTAGTGCCTAGGGTAGCTAGATCATCGATTAAAACTCCCATATAAGCTTGATCGCGACCTAAGGTAAATTCATCTTTACCTTTAACGCGGTTAGCGGCATTAGTCCCACCAATGAGTCCTTGCGCACCCGCTTCTTCATAGCCAGTAGTACCATTAATTTGTCCGGCAAAATATAAATTTTCAACAAATTTACTTTCAAGTGATTGTTTTAAATCACGGGGATCAAAATAATCATATTCAATGGCATAACCTGGACGAGTGATAAATGCGTTTTCAAAACCTTTAATTGAGCGCACCAAATTAATTTGGACATCAAAAGGTAAACTCGTTGAAATACCGTTAGGATAAACTTCGTTGGTAGTTAAACCTTCTGGCTCAACAAATATTTGATGAGAATTTTTATCAGCAAAACGATTAATTTTATCTTCAATAGAAGGACAATATCGTGGACCTATCCCTTCAATAACACCAGTATACATTGGAGAACGATCAAGACCATCACGAATAAGTTGATGGGTTTTCTCGTTAGTATGGGTGATGTAGCAAGAAATTTGTTGTGGATGATCCTTTTGCGATCCCATAAATGAAAATACCGGACGTGGTGTATCACCGGGTTGTTCTTCCATTACTGAAAAATCTAACGATCGAGCATCTAAACGTGGTGGTGTACCGGTTTTTAAACGATCAATCCTAAAGGGCATATCACGCATTTTAGCGGCTAAATTCATACTTGCAGGATCACCTGCTCGACCACCCTGATAGTTATTAAGGCCAATATGTATTTGCCCTGCAAGGAAGGTACCTACGGTTAACACCACGGTTTTACTTTTGAATTTCAATCCCATTTGCGTTGATACACCGACGACACGATCATTCTCTAAGATCAAATCATCACAAGGTTGTTGAAAAATAGTTAAATTTTCTTGATTTTCTAAGGTTTTTCTAACGAAAGATCTATACAGAGCTCTGTCTGCTTGAGCGCGTGTAGCTCGTACAGCAGGGCCTTTGCTGCTATTCAATGTTCTAAATTGAATAGCGCTATGATCAATGGCTGTAGCCATTAAACCACCTAAGGCATCAATTTCTTTCACTAAATGCCCTTTACCAATCCCACCAATCGCAGGATTACAAGACATTTGCCCTAAAGTATCGATGTTATGGGTTAGCAGCAAGGTTTTGCAACCCATTCGTGCAGAAGCAAGTGCTGCCTCAGTGCCAGCATGGCCACCACCAACAACGATTACATCATAAAACTCTTGATACCACATAAATCTTAACCTTCAGTGTTACGTTTTTAATAAAAAATTAAACTACCCACTCAGATGAAATTATTTTCATCGAAAAAGTAATTTGAAAAATCAGGAGACATATTTTAGCGCTTTTTTGTCTCGAGGGAAACGATCAAATGATTAAAAAGATCAGGCACTGATCTCACTAATATATAATAAGATCTTTATAAAGATCTTATTATTATTACTTATTAAGGATCGATATTTCTGTGTGTAAGGCATTTTTTATTATATTTTTTATAGTGTTATATTAATGATAAGTCTGTGATCAATCCTTGATCAACCTAGGAGTAAGCTTTGATCAAAACAGTGAGTTATACACAGTGCTATTATATTAAAAAGTTAATCACTGGATAATAAGTCTAAATTAATAGCTTATTAACCAAATTATCCACAGGAGCTTTAAATTGTGATCTATATTGTTAATAAGTTATGGGTAACCTTACTATAAACGATCTTTTATCTGATTTAACCACTGTTGTGCAAGCTCTTCTGGATCTATATCTTCACTCATATCTAACGTTCTAATACCAGATAGTTCACTGTAACCCTTTGTTTTTAATAGTATATTTAATTCTTTCCCTGCTTTGCAAAAAGTATCATAACTAGAATCGCCGATCGCAATGATCATAAAGTTAATTGAGGATAGATCTTGTTCACAATTTTTAAGATCGCTAACAAAAGCTTGAATGTTATCAGGGAAGTCACCAGCACCATGAGTGGACGTACAAATTAGCCAAACTGATTTTTTGGTGGTATTTTGAGCAAAAGTGTCATTAAGGATCGATGTAAAATCTGGTTTTAAATGTAAATTTACTTGATGTTCAAGTAAAATTAGCTGTTCTTCACAGGCTTCGGCAACATATTCTGTTCCCCCTAACATGCTACCAACAATGATTTGAAATGAGCTCATTTGATAATATCCAATAGTTAATAATGCGCTTATTGTAATATCATCGAATGGTTAATTTAACTGATATTTTTCTAATTTGTAGAATAAAGCTTTATAAAGTATTAGTAAAAACATGGATGTTTTATAGCAAATAAAATAGTGAATTAACCTCAGATCTGCTTAAGCACAACATTTTTTAAACAGCCATCAGTCCAAATAGTCCAAATTCACTAGGTGATAACTTAATACTTGGCTTATTTTTTAAACAATAAGCCACGATACCAATAACATTAAGCATAAATTATGTCTCGCTACGATGTCGGCTATGCTCTACTTGGGAAATGTCTTTCAGTTGATCATTTATCGTTTCAATAATATATATCTTTGATAACATTGCCCTATCAAATACTGACATTGCTTTAGCCTTAATGTTTTTAGTCGAAAGATCTGATCGCTAGGTGGGAAATTAGTTCAACTTTTATCCAGTTTTCAGGTTGAATTAGTTAATTGAGAGCGGTGTCTGGGAGGTTAGAACATGTAAAACTTGTCTGTATAGTCATCCTTATCAAACAAAATTGTGACGTTATCGCTTCCCTGACAAGTTGCCAGGGCTAGTTTAAAAGGTTTACCTGTCGTGTTATTGAGGGGAATGTTTTTAAGACTACTGATTATATGAATAGTGTAAACTAGTAAGTTTGCAGTGAACAATTTTACAGCTCGAGTCTAATGCCTTTACTTACTTTCTGGAGAAGTGAGTAAAGGTTAGAATAGAGTTATGTTAGCTATTTACCTATACAAAAAGAGCTAAATATTTTACTTAGCAGATCATCGCTGCTGAATTCACCGGTTATTTGATCTAGTTCTTGTTGGCATATTCGTAACTCTTCTGCCAGTATCTCGCCAGCGACATAAGATTCAAGTTGTTCTAAGCCGATGAGTAAATGTTGATGAGTATTGTTTAGAGCGGTTAAATGACGCCTTCTAGCCATAAAACCACCTTCGGTGCTACTTTGATAACCCATAATCTGTTTTAAGTGCTCTTTTAAGCTATCAATACCTAAGCCAGTTTTTGCTGAGAGGGTTACTACAGCATGTCTGGTTTGTTTATTATCGGTAAATTCAGTTAGCCCTATATCGGTTTGATTGATTGCTTGGTTTAGATCAGCTTTATTTCGTACTAAAGTTAGTCCTATATTGCTTGGTAGTTTTTCAAAAAACTCAGGATAGTAATCTTTAATAGCTTGCTCATCTGCTAACATATCGTGGTTTTCACTGGCATCTACCATTAATAATACCCGGTCAGCTTTTTTTATTTCCTGCCAAGCGCGCTCGATGCCTATTTGTTCAACTTTATCATCACTGTCACGTAAACCTGCGGTATCAATGATATGTAACGGCATTCCGTCTATATGAATTTGTTCGGTTAAGACATCACGGGTGGTGCCGGCAATATCGGTTACTATCGCTGTTTCTTTACCACTTAATGCATTTAACAGGCTTGATTTACCCGCATTAGGACGGCCAGCAATTACTACTCTCATGCCTTCACGAATAATACTTCCTTGTTGTGCTTGTTTTTGAACACTTTCAACTTGCTTAATAATTGCTTTTAGATCGGTGACTATTTTTTTGTCAGCAAGAAAGTCAATTTCTTCTTCTGGGAAATCAATGGCTGCTTCTACATACATACGTAGATGAATTATGCTATCAACCATTTCATGAACGAGTTTAGAAAAATCACCTTGAAGAGAGTTTAGGGCAGAGCGGGCAGCTTGTTCTGAGCTAGAATTAATTAAATCGGCAATCGCTTCTGCTTGTGTTAAATCGAGTTTGTCATTTAGGAAAGCTTGCTCACTGAATTCTCCCGGCTTGGCCATTACGACTTTGGGTAGAGCAAGAATAGCATTGAGTAGCATGTCTAAAATAACAGGGCCACCATGGCCTTGAAATTCTATAACATCTTCACCGGTAAAGGAGTTTGGTGCTTGAAAAAACAGCGCTATACCTTGATCTAAAATTTCATTGTTAGCATCGGTAAACGGTAAATATTCAGCTTTTCTTATCGCTGGTATTTTACCTAAAATAGCTTGAGCAACATTTTTTGCTTCGGGCCCGGAAACACGAATGATACCTACACCACCACGTCCGGGGGCGGTAGCTTGTGCGGCAATAGTTGTTTGTTTGGAAAATGAAGTCATGGCATTGTTTTGATAGTTGATAAGTTAATAGGAAGTATTTTACTTTATTTAGTTGTAATACCAATACAAATAAATATGTGATCATTTTAAATGGACTAAGTATTTCAATAACGTTGTTGCTTTCAATCCCAATAGCCAGCTATTACTCAATCAAGCGCCTTGTTCTTAAAAATTTATCCTCATTAATATTTGATCACTAACTTACTAGTATTGGTATAACTAACAAAAAAGCGATTTCTTGAAAAAGAAATCGCTTTTATCTGAATTTAGTTTATTGGTAAGTTAATACTTGTTGCGAGTAATTATGACTTCGCTTCAGCTAACTTTTTCTTTTCAATACCACTAAAAATTATTTTCATTTGAGTGATTGAAATTAAATTACTAATAAACCAGTAAAGCACTAGGCCAGATGGGAACCATGCCATAAATATTGAGAATACCACGGGCATATATTGCATTATTTTTTGTTGCATTGGATCTTGTACTGTCATCGGCTGCAGTTTTTGCATGACAAACATACTGATACCCATCAATACTGGTAATACATAGTAAGGGTCCATTGCGGATAAATCTTGAATCCAGAATATAAATGGTGCATGGCGTAATTCTACGCTTTCTAGAAATACCCAGTATAGTGCTAAGAAAATAGGCATTTGTAAAATTAATGGTAAACAACCGCCAGCTGGATTTACTTTTTCTTTACGATACATTTCCATGGTAGCTTGTGACATTTTTTGTTTGTCATCACCATAGCGTTCTTTTAGTTTTGCCATTTTAGGGGCTAACTCACGCATTTTTGCCATCGAAGTATATTGTGCTTTGGTAAGAGGGTACATACCACCTTTAACAATTAAGGTGATAATAATAATAGCAACACCCCAGTTAGAGACAAAACTCTGAATAGTTAATAACAACCAGAATAGTGGTTGGCTGATCATCCATAAAAAACCATAATCAATTGTTAAATCTAAGTTAGGCGCAATTTTTTCTAATACTTCTTGATCTTTAGGACCAACATAGAAAATTGCCGATGTAATACCTTGTTGACCAGCATCAATAGTGATTGCTGGTGCTTTAAAGCCTATAACAGCTTCTAGGTTGTTACTATAGCTAGTATAAATTTGGTTATTATCTGTAGCACTTGGCACCCAGGCTGAAACAAAGTAATGCTCAAGCATAGCGACCCAACCACCTGGTGTGGTTTTATTTAGGTTTGCGTCAGCAATATCATCAAAGTCATATTTTTCATAGCGATCTTCTGAAGTTGAAAAAGCAGCGCCTCGGTATGTAGGTAACAAGCCTGACGAAGTATCGGTAAGCGTTGATTGTTTAAGTTGTCCGTACATTTGCACCGAAACACTGTTTGCGGTGTTGTTATCAATAATGTAATCAACATTGACACTATAGCTGTCAGCATTAAAGGTAAAACGTTTAGTAACCGTTAAGCCTTGTTCATCTTGAAATGTTAAATCAACAGTTAAGTCATCAGCAGATAATTCATAGCTTGATTGTGAACTGCTATAAATAGGACGACCTTTAATTACCCTATCTACACCATTTGCACCGGTTAAACCACTTTGTGCAACATATTTCTGATTACCATTTTGTAATATAGTAAATGGAATGCCGTTGCCTTGTTCTGTATCGAACTTACGCAGTTTCACTTCGACAATATCACCACCCTGAGTATTAATTTTTATAATTAATGTGTTAGTGGTTACCGTAACTAATTTTGCACTAGAATGAGTTGTTTTTATCAATGGCGCTGAAGAATCTGATGATTCAGGGACAAAATCTGCGTTAGCATTTTGCTCTGTTGATATTGTTTGATTAATACTTGATTGTTCAACTGCTGGAGCATTTTCTAATTGCCACTGACTAAATAATAAGTAAGTAACAACCATAAGCGCAATAAATAGCAGACTGCGTTGAGATTCCATAAGGTTTATTTCTCTTCTTTTTGTGTTGACAGGGGGTTATCACCACCTGCATTTAATTAATTGCAAGGCATTTTAGTATACGCGAGCTAGTTAACCAACTACCTTTTAAAATATGTAGACTAAAATCTAGTATTATTAAGACAAGAAAGTTTTATTTGTCTTTATCTATCGGTGGAACCGGATCTTCACCGCCTTCATTAAGGGGATGACATTTCAATATACGTTTACTTGCTAACCAGCCACCTTTAATCACACCAAAGCGATTTATTGCTTCACTGGCATAACAAGAACAAGTAGGGTGGAATCGACAATTTGATCCTAGC
This sequence comes from Colwellia sp., assembly GCA_013215465.1. Taxonomy (GTDB): domain Bacteria; phylum Pseudomonadota; class Gammaproteobacteria; order Enterobacterales; family Alteromonadaceae; genus Colwellia. Next base: position 233,943 of record JABSOW010000003.1, read on the forward strand.
ATTGGGCTAATAAAGCGCTGGTAACCTTTTATACAGGTTATTGCTAACTTTTGTGGCGTTGAATTATTTTTCGCCATATTTTTGTCAATTGTTGATTAATTTCTTTGTTGTCTAACTGATCAATACCGGACTTTACCATAACGACCATGTCGATAGCAGGTAAATTGTGTTGATTTAAACGAAAGCTTTCTCTAATAATTCTTTTTATTCTATTTCGTTGTACGGCAAGCTTTACTCGTTTTTTAGCTATAGCTAGCCCTAAACGATTATTTTTACATGAATCAGCAGGTAAATTAGAAGGTGTTATAAGGATAGTAAAGTGGGATGAGCCAAAACGAATTGGTTTTTTAAATACAGATTGAAAGTGATCGGGAGTCAACAGACGTGACTCCCGATTAAATTCATAAGTAACCTTATTGGTTACCATATCTTAAGACTACTTTCTTAGTAAGAAAAAGGATTAAGATTATGCGCTAAGGCGTACACGGCCTTTAGCACGGCGACGTGCTATTACAGCACGGCCATTTTTAGTTGCCATACGAGCACGGAATCCGTGGTTACGCTTACGCTTTAGTATGCTAGGTTGAAATGTTCTTTTCATTACGCTAATCCGTCGGTTGTTGTTGCCCTGACAAAAAAGCCATTATGAGCACACTGGTCTAAAAAAAGAGGGCGAATTCTAAATCTTTACTAGACTATTGTCAATAAAATATATTCTCTTATTTACAAATGATCTTAGTAGGATCCTTTAGATCTTAATAAAATTCGCTTACATCTAGGGATATTTTATACTTTAAAATTATAAAATATCCACAGGTTTTGATGATAATAATTAAGTCATGGTTATTTTTAATTTTTTATCACCATAAGTAAATATGCTATATAGCTTTTTTTAGCATTATTTTAATCTATTAAAGTTGTTAATAATATTAATTAACAACTGGTTAGCATATTTATGATAAAAATAATGGATAATACTTGTTTGTCAATATTGCACTTGTGGATAAGTATAGAGATAATGGTGCTACATAATAAAATTTTCGCTTGCGCTAGTTTTTTAAGTTCACTAGTTTTTGTTTATTTTGACATTAAATATTCATTTTATTTACCCTTTATTTATTATAAATAGTAAGTATATTTTGCAAGCTGATTAGATCACTTTCTTTTGGAGTTTTGGTTGGAACACTCACTTTGGCAACGTTGCCTTTCTGTTCTGCAAGAAGAATTGCCTGCTCAGCAATTTAGTATGTGGATTCGACCATTACAATGTGTCGTCACAAATAATGTTTTAACACTGTATGCCCCTAATCGGTTTGTTTTGGATTGGGTACGTGATAAATATGTTAATCGAATTAACGAATTAATTACTATGACTGACGGTGGGGAGTCTTATCTGCTACGATTTGATGTCGGCAGTAAACCATTAACACCAACAGTGAAAAATAATGCGTCGTCACCTTTAGCTAGTGCACATTTTAGTAAAAATACTACAGCAACAGCGACAAATGCAGCTAGTGCTGGTTTGCCTAAAAAAGCCAACGTTAGAGTAAAATATACCTTTGACAACTTTGTTGAAGGTAAGTCTAATCAATTGGCACGCGCCGCAGCATCACAAGTCGCTGATAACCCTGGTGCAGCCTATAACCCATTGTTTATCTATGGTGGTACCGGCCTTGGTAAAACACACTTATTGCACGCAGTTGGTAATGCAATATTAGAAAATAATCCGAACGCAAAAATTGCTTATATGCATTCTGAGCGATTTGTTCAAGATATGGTAAAAGCTCTCCAAAATAATGAGATGGAGAAGTTTAAACATTATTATCGAAGTGTTGATGCATTGTTGATAGATGACATTCAATTTTTTGCCGGTAAAGATAGAACTCAAGAAGAATTTTTTCACACTTTTAATGCTTTACTAGAGGGTAATCAACAGATCATCCTCACGAGTGATCGTTATCCTAAAGAGGTTGCTGTTGAAGATCGATTAAAATCTCGCTTTGGCTGGGGCTTAACTATTGCTATCGAGCCACCAGAGTTAGAAACTCGTGTGGCAATTTTGAAGAAAAAAGCACAAGAGAATAATATCAATCTTGCAGATGAAGTTGCTTTTTTTATTGCCAAGCGTTTACGCTCTAACGTACGTGAGTTAGAAGGGGCACTTAATAGAGTTATCGCGAATGCTAATTTTACCGGTCGTGCTATCACTATCGATTTTGTCCGTGAAGCATTACGAGATTTATTAGCATTACAAGACAAATTAGTTACTATCGATAATATTCAACGCACGGTAGCTGAATATTATAAAATCAAAATCGCAGATTTATTGTCAAAAAGAAGAAATAGATCTGTTGCTAGACCTAGACAGTTAGCAATGGCACTATCTAAAGAATTAACTAATCATAGTTTACCTGAAATTGGTGATGCTTTTGGTGGTAGAGACCATACTACTGTGCTTCATGCCTGTCGTAAAGTTAAGTCATTACGCGAAGAATTTCATGATATTAAAGAAGATTATTCGAATTTAATAAGAACACTATCGTCTTGATTTATAAAGGTTAAGTGCTAATAAATTTGTCATTTAACTTTTCTTTAAAAATAATAATTATGTGCATAAGCAGGAATACAAATGAAGTTTTCAATTAATAGAGAATCATTACTTAAACCGCTATTGTTAGTATCTGGTGCGGTTGAACGTAAAAGTACATTACCTATTTTAGGAAATATCCTTTTTGATGTAAGTGGTAAATCTCTTACTTTAACTGCCACAGATTTAGAATTAGAAATGGTTGCTTATGCTGAAATAGATAATCAAAGTACTGATGGTAAAGTAACTATTCCGGCAAGAAAACTGCTTGATATATGTAAAAGCTTACCAGAAAATTCGCTGATCACTTTTACCGTAACTGACGATACGGTAAAGTTAAGCTCGGGCCGTAGTAGATATTCTCTTTCAACTTTGCCTGCTACTGACTTCCCTAATATTGAAGAATGGAAAGGTGATGTTGAATTTAAGTTATTAAAATCTGAATTTTTACGCCTAATTGAAAGCACTCACTTTTCAATGGCTAACCAAGATGTACGTTATTATCTTAATGGTATGTCTATTGAAAGTGAAGGTAATGAAATTCGTTCAGTAGCAACAGATGGTCATCGGCTAGCGATATGCAAAATATCCAATGACACTTTATCATTACCAGCGAGGCAAGTAATAGTACCAAGAAAAGGTATTCTAGAAATCATTCGCTTGCTTGCGCCTGTTGATGAAGAAGTTAAAATATACTTAGGTTCAAATCATATTCGTATTATTGATTCAGAATTCACATTTACCAGTAAATTAGTTGATGGTCGTTTCCCTGATTATCGTCGAGTATTACCTCGCAACGGTGATAAAATTTTCGTTACAGATAAGGAGCAATTACGCCAAGTATTATCACGTGCTTCAATTTTATCTAATGAAAAGTTTAAAGGTGTTAGATTAAATTTTTCTCATTCTTTATTAAAAATTACCGCCAACAATCCTGAACAAGAGCAAGCTGAAGAAGAGTTAGAAATTGAATTTCCGTACGACGAATTAGAAATTGGTTTTAATGTTAGTTATGTACTTGATGTACTTAGTGCGATAAAAGATGAACAAGTAAAGTTTACTTTAGCAGATGCAAACTCTAGTGTTGTAATTGAAGGCGCTGATTCTGGTGAAGCACTTTATGTTGTTATGCCAATGCGTTTATAGAAATATTTACCTAGTTTTATTTTCTTAAATAAATTGATAAAAATATAATGAGTGTTGCTAAATTAATTACCCTAAATTTTCGTAATTTACATGGAGCGGCAATCGAATTTCATCCCAGATTAAATTTTTTTGTTGGTGATAATGGTAGTGGTAAAAGTAGTTTACTAGAAGCTATTTTTTTTCTTGGCCATGGTAAATCTTTTAGAACTAGTAAGCTTGATTCACTTGCTTGCCACGAAACCAAAAGTTTTGTTGTCAGCGTAAAAGATAGTAATGACTGCCAGTTAGGTTTGAGTAGGGATATTACTTCTGGTTTAACGACTATAAAAATTGATGGCCAGCGGCATAATCGGCTCTCTGTTTTAGCTAAGAATATTGCTATACAGATTGTCACCCCAGAGAGCTTTAAACTTTTTTTTGGTGGCCCTAAAGAGCGCAGACGCTTTATTGATTTAGGAATGTTTCACGTGAAACATGACTTTTCCAATCAATGGAAGAGTTTCAATAGAGTACTGAAACAGCGAAACGCATGTATTCGTTTATGTGCGCGCTCAAATAGTATAGCTGACAATAATATGCTGTCTTATTGGACGGAACAATTTTGTCAACTGTCAATTGACGTTGCCCAGATAAGAGCAACATATGTTGCGGAAATTATTACCGAATTGAATTACTGGCTAGTAATTTTGTTGCCAAGCTTACATGACCGTGTAACCGTGCAATATTTACAAGGTTGGCCACAAAAGAAAAGCCTAATTGATGTGCTTACCAATAATCAAGACAGAGAGGCTAGTTTTGGTTATAGTCTTTATGGAGCACATAAATTTGATGTTAAGTTTTTCCTTGATAAGCAAGCTGTCGAAACTCAACTATCTAGAGGGCAACAAAAGTTGTTTTTACTGGCATTAACTTTTGCGCAAGCAAGTTTTATCGCGAGAGTTAAACCAGTAAAACCAATTTTATTGATAGACGATATTGGTGCAGAATTGGACGTTAGTTCTCGCACTGCTTTATCTAGAGCAATAGACAAATTAGATTGCCAAGTTATTATTACCGCAATTGAGGCAAGTGTTTTACAACCTTTCTTAGACACATGTGATGATATAAAATACCGCATGTTTCACGTGAAACATGGTAAAATATCAGTGATATATCCAGACAATTCTGAGTTAAATACATCAGAAAAAGTAATATAGAGTGAATAGGCTATGACTATGACAGTAGAAAATGAATATGGCTCGTCCAGTATTAAAGTATTAAAAGGACTTGATGCAGTACGTAAAAGACCCGGTATGTATATAGGTGACACCGATGATGGCACAGGTTTGCATCACATGGTTTTTGAAGTTTTAGATAACTCAATAGATGAAGCTTTGGCTGGCCACTGTAAAGAAATCACTGTAAAAATACACCTTGATGGCTCTGTCTCAGTAAAAGATGATGGTCGTGGTATACCAACAGAAATTCATCCTGAAGAGGGTATATCAGCGGCTGAAGTTATCATGACTGTATTACATGCTGGTGGCAAATTTGGTGGTGAAGACTCGGGTTATAAAGTTTCTGGTGGTCTTCATGGTGTTGGTATTTCAGTTGTTAACGCCTTAAGTCAAAAATTAAAATTAACTATACGCCGTCAAGGTAAATTGTTTGAACAGTTTTATACGGTAGGTGAAGCCGATGCGCCAATGGCTGCAATTGGTGATAGTGATCAAACTGGCACAGAAGTTAGATTTTGGCCAAGCACAGATACTTTTACCAACGTATTGTTTCACTTTGATATTTTAATGAAGCGTATACGTGAGCTGTCTTTTTTAAACTCAGGTATATCTATTCGATTAATTGATGAGCGAGATGGTGGCAGAGAAGAACACTTTTGTTATGACGGTGGTATTCAAGCTTTTGTCGACTATCTAAACACCAATAAAACCGCAGTAAATGAAGAGATTTTTTACTTCGATTTAGAAAGAGAAGATGGCATTATTGTTGAAGTAGCTATGCAATGGAATGATGGCTTTCAAGAAAGTATTCACTGCTTTACCAATAATATTCCTCAACGTGATGGTGGTACTCATTTAAGTGGTTTTAGAACCGCATTAACCAGAACGTTAAATTCTTATATGAACAAAGAAGGTTTAAATAAGGCTAAGAAAGGTAATACAGAAACTAGTGCTACTGGTGACGATGCTCGTGAAGGGTTAACTGCAGTAATTTCAGTTAAAGTACCAGATCCTAAATTTTCTTCTCAAACCAAAGATAAGCTGGTTTCTTCTGAAGTAAAAACTGCGGTAGAGCAGGCCATGGGTGAAAAATTAGGTGAGTATTTATTAGAAAACCCAACGATTGCTCGCACTATTATTATGAAAATAGTAGATGCTTCAAGAGCGCGTGAAGCAGCTCGTAAAGCGCGTGAAATGACGCGCCGTAAAGGTGTATTAGATATTGCTGGGTTACCCGGTAAATTAGCCGATTGCCAAGAAAAAGATCCAGCGCTTTCTGAATTATATATTGTGGAAGGGGACTCTGCTGGCGGTTCAGCTAAGCAGGGACGTAACCGTAAAAACCAAGCCATATTACCATTGAAGGGTAAAATACTTAACGTAGAAAAAGCCCGTTTTGATAAAATGATATCATCACAAGAAGTAGGTACCTTAATTACCGCATTAGGTTGTGGTATTGGTCGTGATGAATATAATCCAGAAAAATTACGTTATCACAGTATTATCATCATGACTGATGCTGATGTCGATGGCTCACACATTCGTACGTTATTACTGACTTTTTTCTATCGTCAAATGCCAGAAATTATGGAACGTGGTCATATTTTTATTGCCCAACCACCTTTATATAAAGTAAAAAAAGGTAAGCAAGAACGCTACATTAAAGATGATGAAGGCCTAACAAAATATTTAACTACTTTAGCATTAGATAACGCTTCTATTCATGTCAATGAAGATGCTCCGGCCATTACCGGTTTGGCGCTTGAGCAATTAGTAAATCAATTTCGTACTACCATGGATATCATTAAACGAATTTCAAGACAAATTCCAAGCGATATTCTAGAGAAAATGATTTATAGCAAAAACATTGCTAAGGAAGACTTTGCTGATAAAGTGAAAGTAGACGCCTGGTCACACGATTTAATTACTCAACTTGATAATCAAGATGGCAATGGCTCTATTTACACCGTAAGTGTTGAGCATGATAACGAGCGTAATATTTATTACCCTCGATTTAACGTTCGTCAACATGGTATAGATAAAAGTTATAATTGTAGTTATGAATTTACTCAGTCGAATGAGTTTGCTGCGATTGTTTCATTAAATGACGCTATCAATGGTTTAATGGAAGAAGGTGCTTACGCTAAACGTGGTGAAAAAACTAAATCAGTAGAGAACTTTGAAGAAGCATTAAACTGGCTTATGGCTGAATCTAAACGTGGTCAGTATATACAACGTTATAAAGGATTAGGTGAAATGAACCCTGAGCAGTTATGGGAAACCACTATGGATCCTGAAACACGTCGTATGCTGCAAGTAACTATTGAAGATGCTATTGCCGCAGATCAATTGTTCACTACCTTAATGGGTGATCATGTTGAACCGCGTCGTCGTTTCATTGAAGAAAATGCATTAAACGTCTCTAATTTAGACTTTTAATAAAGTAACTACACAAAGCTATTGTGTAGTTAAAATACAAATAATATGCCCGGTCTTCATTACTGGGCTTTATCTTTTTAGAATTACAGTTAAATCAAAAGCTTGTAATTAAATTTAAACATAAAGTGAATTTGATCACCCATGACTAGTTTCAATTGTAAAACGTTTCAGGGCCTTATTTTGCAGTTGCAAGATTATTGGTCACGACAAGGTTGCGTTATCGTACAGCCGTTAGATTTAGAGGTTGGGGCAGGAACATTCCACCCTATGACTTTTTTACGTTCAATAGGTCCTGAGCCTATTAGTAGCGCCTATGTACAACCTTGTCGACGTCCAACAGATGGCCGTTACGGGGAAAATCCAAACCGTTTACAACATTATTATCAATTCCAAGTAATGTTAAAACCTTCACCAAAAAATATCCAAGAGCTTTATCTTAATTCTCTAAAAGAGTTGGGTATTGATCCACTTATTCATGACATTCGTTTTGTTGAAGATAACTGGGAATCACCAACATTAGGTGCTTGGGGTTTAGGTTGGGAAATATGGCTTAATGGTATGGAAATTACCCAGTTTACTTATTTCCAACAAGTAGGTGGTTTAGAGTGTGCTCCCGTAACAGGTGAGATTACTTATGGTTTAGAACGTTTAGCCATGTATATTCAAAATGTAGATAGTATATATGATCTAGTATGGGCTGACGGTCCTATGGGTACAGTGTATTACGGCGATATTTTTCATCAAAACGAAGTAGAGCAATCAACGTACAATTTTGAGTATGCTGATGTTGATGCACTTTTTAAGCAGTTTGATCAATGTGAGAAAGATAGCCAAAAACTTATCGAAGCAAATTTACCATTACCTGCTTATGAGCAAGTAATGAAAGCCTCGCACGCTTTTAATTTACTTGATGCTCGCCATGCAATTTCAGTTACTGAACGCCAACGTTATATTTTACGTGTGCGCACTTTATCGAAAGCCGTAGCACAAACCTATTATGCAAAGCGTGAAGAGCTAGGCTTTCCCCTATGTAAAAAACAAAAGGGTAAAGTAAAAGACCATAAAAACAACACTGATAATTCAGTTAAAGGAGATAAATAATGGCTAACGAAACGCTCCTGATTGAATTAGGTACAGAAGAATTACCACCGAAATCACTAAAAACACTAGCAACTGCATTTTATGACAATATTAAAAGTCAGCTTGATGCCAATGATATGTGTTATTCAGATATCAAATGGTTTGCTACGCCGCGTCGCCTAGCGGTACAAGTATTTGACTTAATAGATAAACAAGCTGATAAGGTAGTAGAAAAACGAGGTCCAGCAGTTAACGTTGCTTTTGATGAGCAAGGGCAGCCAAGCAAAGCTGCTATAGGTTGGGCGCGTTCAAATGGTATTACTGTTGAACAAGCAGAGCGTTTAACCACACCTAAGGGTGAATGGCTATTACACAAAGCAACTGTTACTGGTAAAACTATTCATGAGCTCGTACCAGAGATGGTTACTACGGCGTTAAATAAATTACCTATTGCCAAACCTATGCGCTGGGGCTCAGAACGTATTCAGTTTATTCGTCCTGTTCATACCTTAACGCTAATGTATGGTGAGCAAATTATTACTGGCTCTGCGTTAGGAGTGAATTCAAGCAATCAAGTACAAGGTCATCGATTCCATCATCAAGGTTTAGTTACTCTTAAACATGCTGATGATTATCAAGCTGAGTTATTAAAAGCCTATGTAGAAGTTGATTACCAAGCACGGCAAGAGAAAATTATTGCCCAAATTAAACAAACAGCATTAGATATTTCTGCTGTGGCTTTAATTGATGAAGATTTATTAGAAGAAGTAACCTCATTAGTTGAATGGCCAGTAACCTTAGTCGGTACGTTTGATGAAGATTTCCTTAATGTGCCTGCTGAGCCATTAATATACTCAATGAAAGATCACCAAAAATACTTTCCAGTGACTAATAGCGATGGCGAATTGGTTAATAAATTTATTTTTGTTGCTAATATTGAATCAAAAGATCCTCAACAAGTGATATTTGGTAATGAGAAAGTTATCCGTCCACGTTTAGCTGATGCTGAATTTTTCTTTAAAACAGATAAAAAACAAACGTTAGAATCAAGATTAGAGACGTTAGAGTCAGTGTTATTTCAGAAGCAACTTGGTACGTTAAAAGCCAAGTCGCTGCGTATTGCTAATTTAAGTAAAATTATCGCTGAACAATTAGGTGAAAACAGCGACGATGCTTATCGTGCTGGTTTATTAAGTAAAACAGATTTAATGTCGGATATGGTGTTAGAGTTTCCACAAGTGCAGGGTACCATGGGTAAATACTATGCTCGCAATGACGGCGAAAATGAAGCTATAGCCCAAGCATTAGAAGACCAATATCGTCCTCGCTTTGCTGGTGATACTTTACCTGAGGCAACTATTGGTTGTGCTGTTGCTATCAGTGATAAAATTGACACCTTAGTTGGTATTTTTGGTATTAATCAGGCGCCTAAGGGGGATAAAGACCCATTTGCTCTGCGAAGAGCTGCTATTGGTGTGATACGTATTATCATTGAAAAGCAGCTTGATTTAGACCTTGTTACGCTTATTAATGAAAGTATCTCCTTATTTGGCGGAGTAGCGGGTGATAAATTAGTCAACGAGAATACCGCTGACAATGTGCTTGATTTTATTATCGGGCGTTTCCGTGCTTTCTATCAAGAGCAGGGCATTGCGCTTAATGTTATTCAAGCGGTACTCGCTAAGAAACCAAGTGCACCATTAGATTTTGACAAGCGCATTAAAGCGGTTGATTTTTTTGGTGAGTTAGCAGAAGCGACAACATTAGCAGCAGCCAATAAGCGTGTTGGCAATATTCTCGCAAAGTTTGATGGTCAACTTTATGATGGCTTTAAAACCGAATTAGCGAGCGAACAAGCAGAAAAAGATCTCGCCGAAAGCTATCAAAATATCAGCTTGAAAGTAGCACCGTTAATGGTTGATAAAAACTATCAAGCGGCTTTATCTGAACTTGCTCAATTAAAAGCACCTATTGATACTTTTTTCGATAGCGTGATGGTGATGAGTGATGATGAAGCGGTTAAAATTAACCGTTTGACCTTACTCAATGAAATTCGTAATAGTTTTTTGGCCATTGCTGATATTTCGTTATTGTAATAGCCGTTAGCGTAGTAAATAGGTATATAAGGGCATAGTGATATGCCCTTTTTTATGTGTAAATTAAACGCGATAGCATATTCACCTTTTAAACTCGCCCTTGGGAGCTTGTCAGGAAAATGATAACGTTACAAATTTGTTTGATATAGAGTGACTATATATGCCCAAACTTTGCTTGTTCTAACCTCCCAGAGATAGCTCTAAATTCACCAAGTCATTATTTTATTTGGTATTAGCAGCCTTTAATTCAAATACCACAATGTCACCATGTTTTGCTTCTCCGTGGCGAGCAGAGAAAATTGGCTGAAAGGGAATGTTAGATCGTATGCCATTTTGTTGCAATTATTAGATCTCTCACTTTTATTTTTTGCCAAATATATTTAAAAAATCATAAACTTATTGAGTCATTACAGTTAAATACCCATAGATAGAGCTTATGTTGATTCAAAAGTTCCAAGAATACATACTTGCTTATAGCTCAACCATAAATAAACAATAATAAATCCGACCATTGTGCTAGATCAAATAATGATAAAAATAAGAGCGTAGAGTAATAATGAAGATGGAGAAAACTTAACGTAAACATGGCACACAGGAGAATACTATGACCATAGAAAAACATGATCTACACCACGAGTTTCCAGAGTTTAATGACGAGATTCACCACTTAAAAATGAATAACAATCACTTTTCCCGCTTATTTACTGAGTATCATAAAACTGATCAAGAAGTACATCGCATAGAGCAGGGAGTTGAAAATACGAGTGATGAATATATTGCAATGAAAAAGAAGCAACGATTAAAATTAAAAGATGATCTGTTTGTTATGTTAAAAAAAGTAGAGTTACCAGCGTAATAAATTATCTGTTTAACGAATATGAAGAACTAATAATGTAGGTTAGTTCTTTTTGATTACGAATAGATAAGGCTTTTCATCTACTTTCTTGGCAACAAGCTCATGCTCCATAAATCGACAAAAACTGGGAATGTCACGAGTAGTTGAGGGATCATCGCACTTAATTAAGAGTGTTTCACCAGAAGCTATTTTTCGAATATTTAAGCGTACCATCATTACTGGCTCTGGGCAGCGAAGCCCAATAGCATCGAGAGTATGATCAGTTGTTTGGAAAATAGTGTCTAGCATAGAGGTAATTAACGTATTTAGATAATAAAGCTGGAGATATTGTACTGTATTTGAATAATAATTAAGAGTTAATCAACTATTTAATTGGACTCTGACCTATACTGAGATACATTGAACAAATGGAATTAATATTAAAATCAGTGACGGTTAGTTTAGTGCAAAAAGTTTTGTTAGTTATATTGGCTTATGGATATGGTTTAGGTGCATTTGCCAGTGAACCATTGAACTTAATCGTAGATAAAGTTCAGCAACAACGATTTATTAAAGCAGAGAAATTAGTTTATAAAAGTAACTCTGCACAATATAAATCACTTTATAATCATCTTCATTATTATCCGCTACAACCTTATTTAGATCTGCAACGTTTGTTAAGTAACATACATTTATCTAATGCCGCAGAAATAAGTGAATTTTTACTTAAATATAAAGGTACACCGCTTGACTGGCCTTTACGGAAAAAGTGGTTAAAATATTTAGCAAAAAAAAATCAGGGCATATTATTTTTACAAGCTTATAAGCCGACAAGTAATGCAGAGTTAAGCTGTCAGCATCTTAAATTTAGACTTGCATCAGGCTTACCGGAAAGTGTGGTATTACCGCAAGTTACCAAGTTATGGCAGGTTGGGAAATCACAAAATAAAGCATGTGATCCATTATTTAAACGCTGGCAAAAAGCAGGTTATCAAACTAATGATGTAGTGTGGCAGCGTATTACGTTAGCAGCTGATGGCGGTAAACACACCTTAATTCCTTACTTAACCAAGTTATTACCAGAAGAACAGCAGTACTTAGCTAAGTTGTGGCATAAAGTTCGCCGTGATCCATCACTGGTGGGTAAGTTAAAATATTTTCCTAACAAGTCGGTACGAGAAACTGAAATATTAGCTTATGGGTTAAAGCGCCTTATTTGGCGTTATCCAGACAACGCTATTCGTAGTTATAAAAAAGCCCAACAGAAGTTTGTCTTTACTCCTATACAACTACAACAGATTAATGAAAAATTTGCCTTGGCATTATCCGTAAAAAATCACCAACAGGCACAAGTTTGGTTAGATAAACTTGAATTTAGTGCTTTAAATAAAAATATGCTGCAGTGGCGTTTATCACAGGCATTAAAGCAACAAGACTGGCAACGCCTTATTGTTGATTTAAAGCAATTACCTAGTAAGCATAAAGACGATTTAAAGTGGAAATATTGGTACGCAAGAGCATTAATCGCCACAGATGCTGCGGAGCGTGGCCAATATTTGTTACAAGAGTTGGCAAATGAACGACACTATTATGGCTTTTTAGCAGCTAGTTATTTACGCACGCCAGCTAGCATGCAGCATAAACCATTAGCATTTTCTTTAGCGGAAAAGCGCCGGGTTATCAATTACCCTGCCGCGAAAAGAGCATTTGAATTCTATCATTTAGGCCGCTACTATCGAGCGCGCTCTGAATGGAATTATTTAATTAGCCAATTAACCAATACCGAGAAATTAATTGCAGCTAAAGTGGCAAATGAAAACCAATGGTTTGATCGAACCATTTTTACCTTAGCTAAGGTAGGATATTTAGATGATGTAGCACTGAGGTTTCCAAAAGCTTTCGATGAAGAAATTAATCGTCATGCCAATAAAGAAAAAATATCACCGGCATGGGCATTTGCGATTGCCCGTCGAGAAAGCTCTTTTATGACCGATGCTCATTCACCTGCAGGAGCAAAGGGTTTGATGCAATTAATGCCAAATACCGCTAAATCATTAAAAAAAGGTAAAATAAATCGTAATTATTTACTTAATGCGGACAACAATATTCAACTTGGCACCCGTTATTTGAAAAAGTTACTTGATAGAAATAGTGGCAATCAGGTATTAGCGACAGCAGCTTACAATGCTGGACCACATAGAGTAAAAAGTTGGTTGAAAAATTTAAAATCTATCCCCGCTGATATTTGGATAGAAACAATCCCCTTTAAAGAAACTCGCGATTATGTAAAAAGTGTTTTGGCCTATCAAGAAATATACCAGCATAAGCCCGGGCAGGTTAGTCAACTTTTTGAGCAAGTGATTAATATGAATATAGGTGATTAAACTGCCAATATTTATATACACTTTTAATCGTTAGCTTTAGGCATATACCCATGATACTTCAAGATACGAGTTTCAGGATGACTGAGCGATTCATGATCAAGGCGCATCTTTTTATTAATGGTTGTTCCATTAAAAATAGATGCAACGAAGAGCATGATTTGCTCAGTCATCCCCAAAGGGCTGGTTTAGAAACGCTTTATGTTACGTTATTGATTTCGACAAGGAGAATAACCATTCTCTTCAATCAATGCCTTACCTAAAGACGTTTATAATTCCAGCTGAATCCGGCATCTTGAGGTAACATGGGTATATATAACTTGAAAACAAAACGTTGTGTTATCATGAAAAAAAATTAAGGGGCGCTGCAATGAGTAAATTGACCAATAAGTTAACAGAAGATTATCCACAGCATATAGAACAATTACAACAAATAACTAAACAAGCTTTGTCGCGCGAAAACATTGAAGGTATTGTTATTCATTCTGGCCAAGAGATTAAAGCTTTTCTTGATGACAATACTTACCCTTTTAGAGTAAACCCCCACTTTAAACATTGGTTACCATTAATTGATGCACCTAACTGCTGGCTTGTTATTAATGGTGAAGATAAACCCACGTTAATATATTATCAACCAGTTGATTTTTGGCATAAAATATCACCTTTAACCGAAAGTTATTGGGGGGAATTTTTTAATATAAAAATTCTGAAACAAGCCAGCGATGTTGATAAGTTATTACCTTATGATAAAAAAGATTTCGCTTATATTGGTAGTCATGTTGAAGTTGCTAAAGCGCTTGGTTTTGAGGCCATTAACCCTGAGGCATTACTTAATTATTTTCATTATCACCGTGCTTATAAAACATCTTATGAACAAGAGTGTTTACGTCAATCAAACTATTTAGCCGTAATGGCACATAAAGTCGCTAAAGCGGCATTTTTAAGTGGTGATACTGAATTTGAGATCCAAAATGCTTATCTTAATGCCATAGGTTATACCGCCAATGAAACACCTTATGGCAATATTGTTGCGTTAAATAAAAACTGTTCTATTTTGCATTATATGGATTTAGATAAAAAAGCCCCGCAAACGCATCAATCTTTTTTAATTGATGCGGGCGCTAATTTTAATGGCTATGCCGCTGATATTACACGTACTTATTCTTTCAGACGAGATAAATTTGCTGAATTGATAGCTCGTATGGATCAACTGATGTTAAATGCAGTGAATGGCTTAAAGCCAGGACTTAATTATGCTGATTTACACATTGCTACTTATCAAGAAATAGCACAAGTATTGGTAGAGTTTGATTTTATCAATGTTAGTGCTGATACCGCGGTAGATTCAGGCATAGTGAGTACGTTTTTTCCTCATGGTTTGGGGCATCATCTTGGTTTACAGGTACATGATGTTGGCGGTTTTATGGCTGATGAACGCGGTACACATATTAATACCCCAGCAGCCCATCCATTTTTACGTTCATCAAGAGTTATTGAAGTAGGGCAAGTTTTTACTATTGAGCCAGGCTTGTATTTTATTGACTCGTTATTGAATAGCTTAAAAGAATCAACTAATAGCGATCAAGTTAATTGGCAAAAAATAGATGAAATGCGACCCTTTGGTGGTATTCGTATCGAAGATAATATTATTGTTCATCAATCACATAATGAAAACATGACTCGTGATTTAGGTTTGTAGTTTGTGGTGATTAAAGATTATCAAATAGCGGTTAATAAAGTTGAGCATGAAACTATTGTTAATCGTAGTCGCTTTATTTGTTATCTAGCGCCTTGTACTAGCATTGACGAAGCAAAAGCTCAGGTTAAACTTCTGCAACTGACACACCCGCAAGCGAGTCATCATTGCTATGCTTTTTTAACTAAGGCTGCTAATGATAGCCTAGGTTATGGCTACTCTGATGATGGTGAGCCAAGTGGCACAGCTGGAAAACCTATACTTGCCGTATTACAAGGTGGTGGTACTGGCCAAGTATGTGCGGTAGTGGTGCGATATTTTGGTGGTACTAAGCTAGGTACAGGTGGTTTACAGCGAGCTTATGCCGACAGTGTTCGCCAAGCGTTAGTTTTTTTACAAGCGAAAACCAAAATAGCTATGGCGGCGAAAACCCTAGCATGTCAATATAGCCAAGTTGATGATGTGTTACATATAATTAGCCAAGCTGAAGGGCAGGTTATAGAACAAGAGTATTTGCAACAAGTGCAGTTTAGTTTATTAATCCCAGAAGCTAAATTGGTGCTAGTAGCGCAAAAATTACAAACATTATCGGCAGGAAAATTAGTATTAACTAATTTGAAGTAATAGCATTTAACTACTCAAAAATAATAAACGTGCAATATAAAAATATTATTCGAATTTTAGGTTTATTGGTGGCACTACTTAGTGTCACTATGTTACCGCCAGCTTTGGTCTCCATGATTTATCGTGATGGTGGTGGTGTACCTTTTCTATTAGGTTTTCTTTGGTGCTTGATTACCGGTTTTTTAGCTTGGTATCCGAATAGGCATCAAAAAAAAGACTTAAAAGCCCGGGAAGGTTTTCTTATTGTGGTGCTATTTTGGCTAGTGTTGGCAAGCTTTTCTGCTATTCCTCTGATTTTATTAGAACAACCATATTTATCTGTTACCGATGCTTTTTTTGAATCATTTTCTGGTTTAACGACTACTGGTGCAACTATTTTAAATCATATAGAAGGTTTGCCCCATGCCGTTTTATGGTATCGCCAGCAATTACAATGGCTTGGTGGTATGGGAATTATTGTCTTAGCGGTGGCAGTATTACCTATGCTGGGTATAGGTGGTATGCAATTATATCGTGCAGAAACACCAGGACCAGTTAAAGAGTCAAAAATGACGCCACGTATTGCGGATACGGCTAAGCATCTATGGTATATCTATTTTTCATTGACTGTAGCCTGTGCTGTTGCCTATTGGCTGGCGGGTATGTCGGGTTTTGATGCCATATGCCATTCATTTTCAACTATCGCTATTGGCGGATTTTCTACTCATGATGCCAGTATGGGCTATTTTAATAGCCCAGTAATTAACTTAGTGTGTGTATTCTTTTTGATTATTGCTGGCGTTAACTTTGCCTTACATTATGCCGTTTTGCAAAGTAAGTCATTGAAAAACTATTTTTACGATCCTGAATTCAAAGTATTCATTGCCATACAAGTAGTATTAACATTAATTTGTTTTACTGTCTTGATGGCCTATGGCACTTATCAAGATGCTGATCAGGCTTTCGATCAGGCATTGTTCCAATCGGTTTCTATTAGTACCACGGCAGGTTTTGCGACCACGTCGTTTGCTGACTGGCCAACTCTGTTGCCTGTGCTATTAATTTTTGCTAGCTTTATTGGTGGTTGTGCTGGCAGTACTGGTGGTGGTATGAAAGTAGTACGGGTGTTGTTGTTGTATCTACAAGGCTTGCGTGAGCTCAATAAACTGGTTCATCCCAAAGCAGTGTTCAGTATTAAAATGGGTAAAAAAGTTTTGCCTGATCGCGTTGTTGAAGCCGTTTGGGGGTTCTTTTCCGCCTACGCAGCGGTGTTTGTTATTTGCATGTTATTACTACTTGCCACAGGTATGGATGATATTACTGCCTTTACCGCTGTCGCTGCGTCTATTAATAACCTTGGTCCAGGGTTAGGTGAGGTTGCTGCGAATTACTCAGAAATTGGTGATACCAGTAAATGGATATTAATTATGGCAATGTTGTTTGGTCGTTTAGAAATATTTACCTTATTGGTATTATTTACCCCAGCTTTTTGGCGTACCTAATCTAGGGGCTGATCCCTTGGTATGACTTGTTTTTACCACTTATGCCACAAACCTAACCAAGCTTGAGTTTCTGACTTGAAATTTTGCGGATTAACTTGCGCTAGGCCAAAGTCTATGGCGATATTGTTTATACCAGTAAAGCCACGGATATTGGTGATTTGTCCTTGAATACCATAACTATTAATAAGCGATTGCCTAGTCATTTTATGGCGAGTGTAAAATAGTCTTGCGCCTTTGAATGGTATAAAAGCGCTTATTTTTTCGTAATGATTACCTTGTTGTTGATAAAAGGCCAATTCAGGTGCTAGTTGTTTGTTTAAGTGAGCTTTCGGTTGAATAAGAGTTGAATTGAAGCCCCCTAAACTTAGCATGTTACCTGCATCTTTTGAGCGTTCTGCCCTTGAATAATTAAATCCTAGGTAAAACTCGTGGAAATGTCCTACCACTGTAAGTGAGTAATTACTTCCGCTGTACCATTTGTTTTTATTGATTTTTTTAACTTTACCAGCTAGGTGATATAAGTTGGCTTGTTGATTTATACCCCAAGTTTGTTGTTCATGAAACCAGCTTTGAGTAAAACCAATAGCAATATACTCACTCGAAAGATTATCGAGCTCTGTAAGCTTAACTTGGCCGACGGTATCAAAAGTAAAGGTGTTATAACGATAAGGGTAGCTAGCTTCAAGATGAAGGCCTTGTTCTTTAAGTTGACCTAAAGCTAGTGCATCACTATCTTGTTGTTGGGTTTTTACCTCAAATTGATAAGCATGTGCGGCTAGTTTTACCGGCCAACCTTGCCAGCGAACATTTCCGCCGAAGCCTGATAGCACATTATCAAATATATCTTGACTGATATTTACCTGCCAATCAAAGCGCTGCAAAGCATCACTACTTTTATAACCTAGCTCGACCATGCTGCTACTGGCTGAATTATAGCTAGCCGCCAAAGTTAGTGTGCCTTGCTGTGGCCCAAAACCATAGGGTGTTATGTGACCAATAGTTTTATCAATAGTTATTTGCGCTTTATCAAGGGTAAACTTGCCTGCTAAGTGAGTTGTTACTATGCCACTTTGGGTTGTATTAGTGATGGTTATTCTTTCGCTGTTATTAAGTTGTAATTGATATAAGTCAGGACCTTGGGAGTTAATAGCCAAATGTAATAATTGATTTTTATCTAGGATAACAGGCCAGCTAACAGGATACTGACCAGAGGTTAAGGCTGTTAGTTTTTGTTCGATAAAGTTATATTGATATAGTTTTGTTTCACCTTTTACGCCAGCAACATAAAAAATACTGTCACCCTCTTTTGACCATTCAGGAAAGGATAAAAATTGATAATTTATCGGTAATGGTACAACTTGTTCATTGATGATGGTGTTGTCGTTGATATCAAGCGTAGCAACTTTTAATCGCCATTTTTCATTTAGGCTGGTTTGTAAATAAGCGAAAGTTACTTTATTGGTGTCGTTGTTATTTTTTGGCTGAGGCTTAACGCGGACAAAATCATAAACAGACTCTACACTGGCAGGCGTTAATACTTGTTCAAATTTACCATCAATAGTTAATAGCACTAATTGTGAACTACCGTATCTGCTGCGCTCGGCTATAATAAACGGGTTATTGGTCTCAATATTTGCGATATCAAAACGGCGAACATTTGCATTGGTAGTAAGTTGTTTTATCGTGTCGCTGGGAATATGCCAGGCGAATAAATCTTGATGGCGGCTATTTTTCCTATCAACAGTTGTTGCTCCGTAGATGATGGTGTCATTATCAAGCCAACGAGGGTTGTTAATGCCATTATAGTTTTTTTGATTTAAGGTGAATTTTTGTTCACGCTTGAATACTTCGGGTGCTTTACTGGCGATATCCTGTGGATCGGCTTGAAGTAACGCTTCCACAGCATCTTTATATTCTTGCTGTTTTTTAGTATTATCATCGGTGCTATAAACGGCAAGGGTTATTTTATTGCTGTTATTTAGCTTTTGGCTACTGTCGACAATGGCTAAGTATTTGCCATTTGGGCTTATACTCGGCGCGGAAACGGTACCGTTGAGATCAAGCCATAATGTTGAGGTATTCTCAGTATAATTTTGTTCTTTGGTAAGCGCCTTAAAAGTGTATTCTGCGACAAATCGTTGATATAAGTGCTTGGCTGAATCTTGAAAAACACCTTTAAAGGCTTGTGCGAAATTACGTTTTTTAACTGCTCGCCAACGTGTCCATACTGCATCTAAGGTGTCTTCACCATAATTGTCTTCTAGCCACTTTAAGTAACGAACACCCACTAAATACGCCATTGAACCAGATAAGTAATCATCATTTATCTCACTAAGTTGCGCGTAGTTAGGCAGAGCACCTTCACGTGCAAATTGTTGAATAACCGCTTCTACTGCATTGTTATAGAGCCGACCACGACCAGTAAGTTTTGATTCTAGCAGGGTTGCATAGCCTTCACTGACCCAACGATGCTTTGTTATTTGGCTTGCATCATAAATATCGTACCAATTTGCTATGTTATTACGCCAATTAGCGCGGTTTTTTTGTCCTAAATGTACTAGATGTACGTATTCGTGCAGCACTAATAGTTGTTGCCAGCCAGTTGAATTAGCGATAACACTGTCTGATTGTGGCGGCGTAGCGAATAAAACCATATACGGGGCATTACTTAATGGTATAGCAAAACCATTCGCGGCATTAAAGGGATCAATTATGTAGGTATCTACTTTTTCATCTAGCACTCGACCTTGTTGCTTTTTTATTAACGTGCGCACCAACTCCATTTCCCGAGCGCTTGATAAGGCCCACTTTTTATATTGAGGAGTATAGTGAACACGAAAGTTTTCTGTTTCAAAAGTTTGCCAATCTTGTGCGGTATCAACTAGTTCAGCGTTCGCTGCAAAAATAAAGAGCACTAAGCTTAAACAGCTTGCTTTGAATAAATGTGTCAAAAATAAGTGGCGCTGACTTGGAATAGTTTTTCAACGTCACCGATATAACGTTTGTTGACTAAAAATAAGATCACGTGATCTTCTTCCCTGATCAGGGTGTTGGAATGAGCAATAAAGACTTCCGAGCCACGAACAATGGCGCCGATAGTTGTTCCAGGTGGTAACTTGATGTTTTTGATGGTACGGCCCACTACTTTTGATGACTTTTCATCACCTTTAGCGACTATTTCAATCGCTTCTGCTGAACCACCGCGTAAGCTATAAACATTATCAATAGTGCCGCGTCGAACATGGGTTAATAACGCTGAAATAGTTGCTTGTTGTGGTGAAATGGCAATGTCGATAGCGCCACCGTGTACTAGCTCTATATAAGCGTCACGTTGAATCAGCACCATGGTTTTACGCACACCAAGTTTTTTCGCTAGCAGTGATGACATGATATTGGCTTCGTCATCATTAGTAACGGCAATAAAAACATCAAATTGATCAACATTTTCTTCGGTCAGTAGCTCTATGTCAGATGAATCACCATGGAAAACAAGTGTTTGATTCAATTCTGAGGTTAATTGCGCAGCACGTTTTGCTGAACGTTCAATTAATTTTACTTGATGGTTACTTTCTAAAATTCGCGCAAGCCCTGCGCCGATGTTACCGCCGCCAACAATCATAATACGTTTATAAGCGGGCTCTAATTTTTGTAATTCATTCATGACTGCGCGTATATGAATACTAGCGGCAATAAAAAACACCTCA
Source organism: Colwellia sp. (assembly GCA_013215465.1). Classification (GTDB taxonomy): domain Bacteria; phylum Pseudomonadota; class Gammaproteobacteria; order Enterobacterales; family Alteromonadaceae; genus Colwellia. Next base: position 255,229 of record JABSOW010000003.1, read on the forward strand.
TCATCTGCTTCTATAACGGTGGTGCCTAAGGGTCGAATAGGTTTACCGTTACGATAAATAGCCGCAACACGGGTATCCACATTAGGGATATGATCTCTTAATGTGGATAAGGCGTGGCCGACAAGTAAACCACCATAATAAGCTTTAACAGCAACTAAGCTCACTTTGCCTTGAGCGAACTCTAATACTTGTAATGCACCGGGGTAGTCAATTAAGCGGGCAATATCACGGGTAACTAATTCTTCAGGGGCAATAACATGATCAACGGGAATATGGTTTTTATGAAACAACTGTTTTGAGTGTTTTAATATTTGGTTAGAGCGAATTCTGGCAATTTTTTTATGAGTATTAAATAAAGAAGAACAAATTTGGCAAGTGATCATGTTGGTTGCATCATCTGAGGTTACTGCGATAACCATATCGGCATCTTCAGCACCAGCATTTCTAAGTACATCAGGATGGCAACCTTGGCCAACAACCACTTGTAAATCCATCTTATCTTGGAGTTCACGAAGTTTTTCTCCGTCAATATCAACAACAGATATTTCGTTATTTTCTCCAACAAGGTTTTCCGCTAAAGTACCGCCTACTTGACCAGCGCCGACTATGATTATTTTCATTTGTTGTTTTTATTCTCATTAATGAACGTCACCCTCGTGGTTACTTAATTGAGGGTCTATATTTTTATAATCTTGTTTTTAACAGTTTCGCGTAATAAAAACCATCCATATTTTCTTCTCCGGGCAATAATTGCCAGCCGAGAGTGCCTTCTTCAGATTTGTCGTTGCCGTCAATACTTACCAGCTCAGCATCGGTATTGTTATTAAGGAAATGTTTTATTTGCTCACTGTTTTCTTGCGGTAAAATACTACAGGTGGCATAAAGTAAAGTACCACCGGGCTTAAGCAAAGACCATGTTTCTTTTAGTATTTGCTGCTGAAGAATTACTAGTGCATCAATATCAGTAGCTTTACGCAACCACTTTATGTCGGGGTGGCGGCGAATAACACCTGTGCCAGAGCAGGGCGCATCTAATAATATACGGTCAAACTGCTGTCCGTCCCACCAAGTTTTAGCATTGGCTGCATCCGCGGCAATCACCTTGGCTGTTAATCCTAAACGCGTTAAATTTTCTTCTACTCTTATTAAACGACTTGCCTCAACATCAATGGCCGTCATTGACGCTATATCAGGCTTTTGTTCTAAAATATGACAGGTTTTTCCGCCAGGTGCTGCACAGCAATCAAGTACAACATCTCCCTGTTGGCAGTCAAGAAGTCTAGCTGCTTGTTGAGCTGCGCCATCTTGAACTGAAATCCAACCCTGCTCAAACCCAGGTAGTTTAGTAACATCTGTTGGGCGAGTTAGCTCGATGGCATGACTTAATGGCTCAATAGTACTAACGTCTATTTCTACTGTTGCTAATAAGCTTTGATATTGAGTGCTAGTGTGATGTTGTTGATTTACTCTTAACCACATCGGCGGTTTTTGTTGGTTGGCTGCTAGAATTTGTTGCCATTTTGTCGGATAGCCTTGCTGTACTTTTTTAATAAACCAGCTAGGGTGGTTATATTCTATTGAGGCTGGTAGTGTTTCTTGTTTTTTTTGCGTATTACTTTCACTAGCACGGACAAAGTTGCGTAACACACCGTTTATCAAAGCTTTCATCTGGCGGTTTTTCAAAGCGCCAGTAGCGGCAACGGTTTCACTAACTGCTGCGTGATCAGGAATGCGCATATATTTAATTTGATATACACCTACCAACAACAAAAAATGAAATACCCGTTGTTTACCCGTTAAAGGTTTTTGCATCAAGGCACGAACGTCATGCTCTAATTCGGGTAAATATCGCAATACGCCATAGCAAATTTCTTGCAATAAGCCTTTATCTTTTAAGTCGGCCTTATCTTGTTGCTTGGGTAATTCATCACTAAGGCTTCGTCCTTGATCTATTACGCTATAACAGCACTTCGCCGCCAAAGCGCGAATATTGATAGGTTTTTGTTTATTTACTTGAGTCGTTTTAGTTGTCATTTAATCCACTATGCCATTAATATTAGTGCCTACCTTGAACCAATCAGCACGACCATTAAGAATATCTTTTATTGGTAGGGCTTTTTTTCCGGGTAATTGCAGTATTTCTAAACAAATAGCGCCATTAGTAGTGGCCACGACAATGCCGTTTTTATCGGCAGAAATAATGGTACCAGTAGGCTTATCTAAATTTACTGCTTGTGTTGAGGCTTGCCAAACACGAATTTTATGCTGTTTATTGACGGTGTTACTTTCAGTAAAAGTAAATTGCGCGACAGGCCAAGGAATATAAGCACGAATTTTTCTGCCTAATTCGGTGGCGCTTAATTGCCAATTTAATTCGGCTTCGGTTTTATCAAGTTTATGGGCGTAAGTGGCCATACTATTATCTTGGCTAGTATTATGTTCATCAGCGTTATAGTTATTTTGTGTCATTAAGCTTAAGGTATCAAGCAGTGCTGTTGGTCCAAGCAAAGCTAATTTATCATATAGGCTAGCACTAGTGTCGGTGTGCTCAATAATGCAATCGGCAGTTAAGATCATAGCACCAGTATCTAAGCCTTTATCCATTTGCATAATAGTTACACCCGTTTTTTCATCACCCGCTTCTAGTGAGCGTTGAATAGGAGCTGCCCCACGCCATTTTGGCAATAATGAACCATGCACATTAATACAACCCAAACGTGGTGCTGCTAATATAGCTTCAGGTAAAAGTAAACCATAAGCAACCACTACCATAACATCGGCATTATATTGGATTAATTTTTGTTGGTCGTTAAGGGCTTTAAAGTTAAGGGGTTGCTCAACAGGTATGTTGTGTTCAAGTGCTAATAATTTAGTTGCACAGGCGGTTAGTTTTTTGCCTCTTCCTGCCGGTTTGTCAGGTGGGCAATAAACAGCAACTATATTATGCTCGCTGTTAATAAGTGCGAGTAAATGTTGGGCAGCAAAATCGGGTGTGCCAGCAAAAATAATATTTAAGGATTTTTTTAGAGAATTAGACATAGAGCTAAGCATTGTCCTTGTCTAATTTTGCTTCTTTTTCTAACTTGGTTTTAATGCGCTGGCGTTTTAATGGCGATAAGTAATCAACAAATAAAATACCATTTAAATGATCAAGCTCGTGCTGAATACAAATGCTCAACAGCTCTTCACCATCAAGGGTGAATTCTTTGCCGTGACGATCAAGAGCCTTAACCGTACAAGTTGTGTGGCGATCTACTTTAGCGTAAACCCCAGGAACAGATAAACATCCCTCTTCATTAACCAAGGTTTCATTGCTTTTAGCAATGATTTCTGGGTTAATTAATACCAGAGGTTGGTCGCCACTTTCAGAAACATCGATAACAACGATGCGTTGATGAATATCAACTTGGGTAGCCGCAAGACCAACACCTTTTTCTTCATACATGGTTGCTAACATATCATCTATGATGATTGAGGTCGCTTCTGTTATTTTAGCTACAGGACTAGCCTTTGTTTTTAAACGAGGATCTGGAAAACGTAATACAGTTAAAATAGTCATAATCTTATAAAAGTTTGTTAAAAGAATTAGCGATAATTCTTTTAGAGTGTTATGTTTATTATTATAGCAATTAATAATACCGCATTTCTATAACAGTGAATAAAAGCATGGAAAATCATGATAAAAGAACGAAGCGCATGCTAAAAAAAATAATTTTAACACTTTCTTTATTTGCATGTTCTTTAATTTCACTGGCTGAGCAGTTAAACATCAATGATGATGCGCCTAAAACTTACGTTGTCGTTAAAGGTGATACCCTCTGGGAAATTTCTGCTGTTTTTTTAGAACAGCCATGGTTATGGCCTAAATTATGGCGCTCAAATCCTGAAATCAACAACCCGCATTTAATATATCCCGGTGATATTATCACCTTAGTGCTTGATGAAAGAGGCGTGCCTATGCTGGTGCTGGAGTCAGCTAAAGCCAAAGCAAGTTATAAATGGTCGCCTAAAACACGTCAAAAAAATAAGGATGATATGGCAATTAGGCTGTTACCATTAGAAGTGATAGCTCCATTTATTAAATACGATCATTTATTTAGTGCCGAACAACTTGAAAAATTACCCTATGTTATTGGTAGCGATGAAGGATACCGTTCTAGTATTAATGGCTTTAAAGTTTATGTTAATAAAAATTTATTGTTAGCACAAACCTACGCTATTTATAATAAAGGTGAGGAAATTATTGATCCTGAAACTGCCGAATCTTTAGGGTTTTATGTTGATTTAGTGGCAACAGGTCAAGCGCTTCGTACCGGTAACCACAGTAAAAACGAACCAGCAACACTCAAAGTGTCTACGGCGAAACGTGAAATACGCTCGGGTGATTTTGTTGTCCCAGTACATGAGGGGCAAATGTTCCCTTCGGTATTTACCATGAAAGCAGCGGATAAATCATTGCGAGGAGCCATTATTAAAGCTACCAGTAATGGTCGTGAGTTTGGTAAGTTAGAAGTAGTGATGATTAATCGTGGCACTATACATCAGGTAACCGTTGGCGATGTTATGGCAATAAAACGCTTAAGCCCAGGTGTCATCGAAACAAGTACCGGGCCGAAATACACGGTAGAGACATCTCGCTGGAACCGATTACTAACATCAGATGGTTCAAATTATAAAATGCTAGAAGAAATTGTCGGTGAATTAATGGTTTTTAAAGTGTATCAGCAAGCAAGTATGGCACTGATTTTACGCACTGAAAAACCTGCGCGTTTACAAGATATGGTGACGGCACCAGAATAAAGTATTTCATTACCGCCTCTTCTGCTTGGGAGGAGTAATTGCTTACATGGAAGTGAAGCGCTTGTCCTGAGTTCCTGAGCTTTTCGAAATATCTAAGAAATGGAGGAGACAGGTGAGCAAAAGCAATATTCATTACTGGTTAGCGTTAAAACTTGTTCCTCGTTTAGCCATACATAAAAAACTAGCACTTGTTGATGCCTATGGAATAGCAGCGATTTTTTCTTTTCCAACATTCTCACCACTGACTTCAGTACATAATTTAACACCTAAGCAACTTACAGCATTCAACCAGCCAAATTGGTTACTGATTGATAAAATCATTAACAATAGTACTAATTGTAATAGCGAAATAATTACCTTTGATGATCCATTATACCCTTATTTACTCAAACAAATTTATGATCCGCCCCTGGTTATATTTATACAAGGCAATAAAAAATTATTAAATCAAAGTCAATTAGCTATTGTTGGTAGCCGCTCTGCTAGTGCAAACGGTCGTGAAACGGCCTTTGAGCTTGCTCAGCAATTGGTCGAAGAGGGCTTGGTGATTACCAGTGGTTTAGCTTTAGGCATTGATGCTGCTGCGCATAAAGGGGCGCTAACGTCTAATGCAAGTACCATTGCGGTAGTAGCGACCGGGTTAGATAAAGTATACCCAGCAAGGCATCGAACGTTAGCGCAACAAATAATCTTCCAGCATGGCGCAATAATTAGTGAATTTTTACCAGGCACTTTGCCAAAAGCAGGACACTTTCCGAAAAGAAATCGCATCATTAGCGGTCTTAGTATAGGTGTTTTAGTTGTTGAGGCTGCTTTGCAAAGTGGCTCTCTTATTACGGCTCGTTGTGCGTTAGAACAAAATAGGGATGTTTTTTCTATCCCTAGTGCCATTAATAACTCTCAGGCTAAAGGTTGCCACTGGTTAATTAAACAAGGCGCTAAGCTAGTGGAAGAAGTGGCCGATATACTAGAGGAGTTAACGTTTGTAAAGAAATCTGGTCTACAATTAAAGCAACAGCAAATATCACAAGGGACTGTAAATAAAGGCATTGATGAAAAAAATCAAAATAAGGACTTGTGTGTTGATGCATTGTTGGCTAGTGTGGGATTTGAGATTACTCCCGTAGATAAAGTAGTTTTCCGAAGTAAACTCCCCATAGAGGAGGTGTTAACTCGGTTAACAATATTAGAGCTTAGTGGTCTGGTGGCTGCGGTACCAGGTGGCTACCTTAGATTGTAGTATTCACTATAGGTGTAAAAGGGGCTAGTTATGTTTGATATCTTGATGTATTTATTTGAAAATTATATTCATAGTGAAGCTGAAGTCATGGTTGATCATGACATCTTAACTGATGAACTTACGCGTGCAGGCTTTCACCAAGATGAAATATACAAGGCGCTCAATTGGTTAGAAAATCTTTCTGCATTACAAGATAGTGATGCGTACCCTTATTTAACTCGCGTTGGTAATAAATCTTTCCGTATTTATACCGAGGATGAAATACAACTTCTTGATACAGAAAGTAGAGGTTTTATTTTATTTTTAGAGCAAGTCAATGTGCTTGATTTTACCACTCGTGAAATGGTAATCGATAGAGTTATGGAGCTTGATACCGCTCACTTCTCTATGGACGACTTAAAATGGGTAATACTGATGGTATTGTTCAATGTACCCGGTCAAGAAAATGCTTACTCGCAAATGGAAGATCTTATTTTTGATGAACAAGAAGGTCCATTGCACTAAGGCACACCATTAAATAATAGTTTTTTTAAGCAGAGTTGTGGCATAATATGTCACAACTCTTTTTGTAGTATCTCGCTTAACTGAACTAATTATAGCTTATTTTATGTCTAATCTGTCTAATGCCAAGCAATCACCTTTAGATAAAGAAAATCCTTTATTTTCTCGACATGAACATGCGCTTGAAAAAGCCTATGAAGTTTGCCCTGAGTGTGGTTCAGAGTTAACCATGAAACGTGGTAAAGCAGGGACATTTTTAAGTTGTTCGAATTACCCTAACTGCCAATATACACGCTCAGTGATTGAACAAGAGCGTGCTGAAGATAGAGTTTTAGCCAACAGTGAATGTCCTCACTGCGCTCATTCCTTGGCGGTAAAGCAAGGGCGTTATGGCATGTTTATTGGTTGTACCAATTATCCACAATGCCATCATATTGAAGATGAACAACACCATGAAGACATTGGTGTGGCTTGCCCATCATGTAAAGAGAAGGGTAAAGCAGGAGAATTAAAAGAAAAAACTAACCGCTTTGGTAAGACGTTTTATTCTTGTGATCAATACCCTAAATGCAAATATGTTTTAAACTATAAACCCGTAGAGCAAACTTGTCCACAGTGTCAGTGGCCGGTGTTAATTACACGAACCATGGCGAGCGGTGAGGTAATCAGTTGCCCACAAAAAAAATGCGACTATAAAAGTAAAGCTCTATAATTTTTAATATTAACCATCCATATTATTTTTAACCTTTTAAGAGAAAAACACCATGACTTCACCATTTGTTGCTATTTTAATGGGATCAGATTCTGATCTTCCGGTAATGCAAGCTACTATTGATATTCTAAAGCAATTTGATATTACTCATGAAGTTCGTGTGCGCTCAGCCCATAGAACACCTGAAGCTACTAAAGCTTATGTTCAAGATGCCGAAGAGCGAGGCTGTAAAGTATTTATTTGTGCTGCAGGTTTAGCTGCCCATTTAGCTGGCGCTGTTGCCGGTATGACTACACGCCCAGTTATTGGCGTGCCGATTGATTGTGGCCCATTACAAGGCCATGATGCTTTATTATCAACAGTAATGATGCCGGGTGGTATTCCTGTGGCGACAGTTGCTATTGGTAAAGCAGGTGCTAAAAATGCGGGTTATTTAGCGGCACAAATTTTGGGTGTTGCTGATCAAAGCATGGCAGATAAAGTACAAGCTGAGCGTAAAGCGAATGCTAAAGCTTTACTTGCAAAAGATGAAGCAATGCAAGCTAAACTAGGTTAACTTGTTGCGGTATTGCTCAATGTAGGCGCCTAAAGCACTGGTTAACAGTCTGCTAACTTTGTGCTTTATTCTTGAAACTGAATATACGCACTGACTAAATAGTGATTTTATGAGTAATACCTCAATAATTAAACTCGCTGCTGAGATATTTACCCAAGGCGGTATTATTGCTTATCCAACAGAGGCTGTTTTTGGCCTTGGTTGCGATCCTGATAATGACAACGCAGTGAGAAAATTACTATCTTTGAAGCAACGTAATGTTGATAAAGGCTTAATTTTACTTGCGGCTGATTACTCTCAATTATTACCCTATCTTGATGGTAGTGCTATTAATCAAGAACAACGCGTTAGTGTTTTATCACGTTGGCCCGATGCTCTTACCCAGGTCTTACCGGCCAATAGCAATATATCACCACTACTTTGTGGTGTTTTTGATTCTATTGCTGTTCGCATTACCAATCATCCTGATGTAGTTGCGCTGTGCAAACTAACCAATAAAGCAATTGTGTCAACGAGTGCAAATTTATCGGGCCAACCACCAGCAATCACTTGGCAGCAAGTGGAACAACAACTGGGTGATAAAGTTGATTTTATTATTAAGGCTGACACCTTAGGCTTTTTAAAACCAACAAGTATTATTAATGGTTTAACAGGTGCTATTATTCGTCAGTAAATAAAGTGTCGTGCGACAAATGTCAATTAAAAGTATCTTTGACAGCAAGGGGTTATCGATATTTACTGGTAAAAGTTGATCGAAATCAATAAAAAATTACTCTGTAAAAGTTAGCTGAAAAACCTTGCGCTAAATCAACTTTTTAAATAGTAAGAGCCCTATTATATCCGCAAATTCTTAAGGGGTATGAAACATGAAAAAATCATTATTAGCAATCGCATTATTATCAAGCCTTTCCACAATGGCATTTGCAAACCAAGCGGGTGATATTTTAGTTCGTGGTGGTGCAACTATGGTATCTCCAGATAGCGGTAAAGCTGCTGTTTTCCTAGATGGAGCTGACTCAGGTTTACAAGTATCGGTTGACGATAACACTCAACTGGGTCTAAATTTTGTTTACTTTTTTGATAAGAACTGGGCAATTGAATTATTAGCGGCTACGCCATTTGATCATGATATTAAATTACATAATGGCGATACGACAACATTACTTGCAGACACTAAGCAATTACCACCGACATTAAGTGCACTATATTATTTTGATACAGGCTCTGCGTTTAAACCTTATGTTGGCTTAGGTATTAACTATACAATTTTTTTCGATAATAGTTTTACAGGTACTTATTCTGATGCTGGTTTTAGTGATTTAAAATTAGATAACTCATTTGGTATCGCCGCACAAGTTGGTGCTGATTATGACTTAGGCGATAATTGGTCGGTGAATGTTTCGGCTCGCTACATTGATATATCAACTGATGCTACTTTTAAAGTAGGTGGGAGTGTTAATGGGTTAGCAGCGGTAGATGTAAATCCTATGGTTTATTCTGTAATGTTAGGTTATACCTTTTAATGCTTGTTTAATGACTTAAGCGAGTTTTTATAGCTTTTGAAAGTAATAAAACAAAAAGCAGTAACTTATTCAAAAGAGTTACTGCTTTTTTATGTTTTTAAAAAACTAATTCAGTTAGGCTGTAGGTAAATTTATTTATTGAAAGTACCCTAATGGACCAATACTGTGTTTTTGGTAATCCAATCAAACAATCACGCTCACCTTTTATTCACCTATTATTTGCTCAAGAGACAAAACAAGTCATTAATTATGCAATTCAATTTGCTGAGATAGATGGTTTTACCGAGGCCGTAGTTGAGTTTATTGATCAAGGTGGCAAGGGAGCAAATGTAACTGCACCTTTTAAAGAGCAAGCAATGGCAATGTGTGATGAATTAACTGAACACGCAAAATTTTCCGGTGCGGTTAATACGCTAACCTTTAAAAATGGCAAAATATATGGAGACACTACCGACGGAATTGGGTTGGTGAATGACTTACTCACTAACGGTGTCAGCCTTGAAAATAGCCGAATATTATTACTTGGCGCAGGTGGAGCATCAAAAGGTGTGGTGTTACCTTTACTGAATCAAAAACCAAAAAGTTTAACGATTGCTAATAGGACGGTTTCCAAAGCTAAAGCGATAGTTGAACAGTATACCAATCAACCGCTTTCAGCTTGCTCATTTGAAGAAGCAAACGAGCAAGTGTTTGATGTCATCATAAATGCTACCTCTGCAGGTTTAACAGGCAACGGCGTACCAATTTCTGAAAAGCTTATTACAACTAATAGTGTCTGCTATGACATGACCTATGGTAAAGAGCTAACGCCGTTTTTACAAAAAGCACAAAACCTGAAGGCGAAAAAGGTTATTGATGGAGTAGGTATGTTAGTTGGGCAAGCTGCAGAGAGTTTTTATATTTGGCGAGGGGTAAGACCAAGTGTTGAGTCCGTGATAGCGCAATTAAAATCAACAATTGCCTAGGAGTATATGTTGAATCAAGCCATTCTATTTAATGATGACTTACGCTTTGATGAAAAACAAGATGCATGGTGTTTTACTGTGTTGTTATCAGGGCAACTTATCACTGTATACTTTCATTCAATGCAATTAAAGTTATTAGGAGAAGTTGACCAATGCACCAGGTTTGATTTAGAAGAGATTGTTGAACTCTGGCTCAAAAAAAATGAGGCAGAGGAAGATGCGATTCATATCAATATGCGTTAATTGTCTTTGAATCTATTTGTTAAAGGGGATTTGGGTTTTAAGTGTCTTTTAGGTAGTCATTTTTCAATTCTACATAGTTTATTGCGGACTGTTTAAGAAAGGCCGCTTCGCTGTCTTTTAATGGACGTATTTTTTTTACAGGATTACCGACATATAAATAGCCACTGGTTAGGGTTTTGTTTGGCGGCACTAAAGAACCAGCACCAATGAACACATCATTTTCGATGACTGCTCCATCCATAATAATTGCACCCATACCAACAAGAATACGATCGCCTAGTGTACAACCATGTAACATACATTTATGACCAACGGTTACATCTGCACCAATAATTAATGGATTACCATTCGGCTTATGCTCACTTTTTCGGGTTACATGAAGAACCGTGCCATCTTGAATATTAGTGCGAGCACCGATGGTCATCGTATTTACATCTCCGCGAGCAGCAACTAAAGGCCAGATACTCACATCATCGGCTAAGGTGATATCACCAACAATAACGGCTGATTGATCAATATAGATTTTAGCGCCTAATACAGGAGTAATTCCTTGAAAGGAACGCAAATTATTAGCTGATTTATTGTTTGTCATATAGTTACCTGTTGAATGTCTGTATTTTAATGGATTTTATGTTATTAAAAATAGCATAAAATCACGAAAAGGTAGTAAATAATGTGAATTGAATAAAATTAATACGTTATTCATTAGGCTAATAATAACTGTAAAGTCAGTTGATAATTATCCAATTTGATGGCTTTAAAGGCAATAATGTCGGGGTGTGTATGAATGTTGAACACTTAAAGAGAAAAATGAAGTATTTATAAAATAAGTGTTGACCTCAAGTGAAAAACGTCTAAAATGCGCAACCAGTTCCAAGGGATAACCCAAAGAGCTGTTTTGATAAGTTATCTCCTCGCTTTTTAAGCGAATTAGCTAACTTAACGTTTTAAAGCTTAGCTTTTTAAGAGTTTGAAAAACCTTTTAAAAAAGATTAATTTTTTATAAGAAAAGCGTTGACATCAAAACACGGAAGCGTACAATGCGCATCCTGCTTCGGGCAAACGGCAACGTTAACCCCAAGCGCAGAGCGAGTAACGAATGCGATTACTGCTTATTTCTTTAACAATTAGTTATCATGCAATTTGTGTGGATACTCACATTAACTTGTTTTTACATAGTTTGACTTCCTTAGGGAATGAAGACAACAAAAACGCTTAATGAAGATGTTCACATGAATAACAAAATCTTATTTTTTCTCTTTATTTATAAATAGGAAAGTAAGTAATACTTATATATGTAATGCGCTATTTATCTTCGGGTAGATAGCACGACAGAATTCATTGAGCAGTAAGTTCATCCACTGGGTGACTTACACAAACGATTTTTAATTGAAGAGTTTGATCATGGCTCAGATTGAACGCTGGCGGCAGGCTTAACACATGCAAGTCGAGCGGTAACATTTCAAAGCTTGCTTTGAAGATGACGAGCGGCGGACGGGTGAGTAATGCTTGGGAATATGCCTTATGGTGGGGGACAACAGTTGGAAACGACTGCTAATACCGCATAACGTCTACGGACCAAAGGGGGGGATTCATTTATGAACCTCTCGCCATTTGATTAGCCCAAGTGAGATTAGCTAGTTGGTAAGGTAAAGGCTTACCAAGGCGACGATCTCTAGCTGGTTTGAGAGGATGATCAGCCACACTGGGACTGAGACACGGCCCAGACTCCTACGGGAGGCAGCAGTGGGGAATATTGCACAATGGG
>JABSOW010000030.1 GCA_013215465.1 Colwellia sp.
TGAGCAACCAAACAACCTTGAACCGCTGCTACCATGGAATATTGAGCACGGCTAGGTGCCGTTCCCTATACGCTTACTAATTTTTAATGATTTTTGAGTCTATTTTATCAAAAAGATAAATTCTACAGGCTCGTTATGTTTCAAGGAGGCTTGGTGGATATCCTTAAGTATGCTGAAAAAGCAATGTCGATGGATGATAAAACATGGACCAGACATTCCAACCCTTGGAGCGTCTACACTAGGTTTACGGCTTTACCATTGATATCTTTTTCTTTTTGGTCGAGAGAGTGGCTTGACGTTTATTCTTTAGTATTAATTGCGCTTTCATTTTTATGGGTTTGGGTAAACCCTCGTTTATTCAGCGAACCTAAAAGGACGAATAACTGGGCCTCAATGGGTACATTTGGGGAGCGAATATACTTAAATCGTGAAAATGAAGTTATACCAATTCATCACCTTAAAGCTTGTCGAACCCTTCAATTCTTATCGGCAATGGGTCTACCGTTTTTTTTGTATGGACTTTATTCTTTAGATATTTGGGCTTTAATACTTGGCAATCTTTGGATAATGGCATTTAAAGCATGGTTCGTTGACCGTATGGTTTGGTTGTACATGGATATGAAAGAATTAAATCCTATCTATCAATCATGGTTTAAAACATAACAAGCAAATTAATCAGGACAAATAACAGTTGGTTTTTGCTCCTGCGTCGCTTATTTTAACTAACTGAAATTTGCCCATTATTAGGGCGTTGAGGCTGTAGAATTTATCCCAAAAGGAACATTTTAATGTTCCTTTTATTATTTCCACATTGTTTGTTTTTAAACCTTGATGCCAGATCTTGGTTGTGATCTAATAGATATTATTCACTCAGCGTAAAAATTCATGGCAAATTATAAACCAGATTTATCCTGCCAAAGTAAGTTCATTCCAATCGATTTCTCACAGCAAATAGTGCCTGGCACGTTTGAATATGCGCTGTCTCATATTGTTGATAATAAACTTGATTTAAGCCGCTTTGATGCCTGGTATGACAATGATAAACGTGGTGCAGCCGCTTATTCCCCCGCCGTGATGTTGAAGGTCATCCTGTTTTCCTATTCTCGAGGATTAATCTCCAGTCGACGTATTGCACAGGCCTGTGCAACCAATATTACCTTGATGAGTTTATCTGGTGATGTTCAGCCACATTTTACCTCTATAGCTGCTTTTGTCGCGAAGATGAGTGAGCAAATAGCGCCATTGTTTACTCAGGTTTTAATGATTTGTGATGAAGAAGGCTTAATTGGCCGGAACATGTTTGCCATTGATGGTTGTAAGATAAAGTCCAATGCTAGCAAGGAATGGAGCGGCACTTTTGAAGAGCTTACGCGCAAACAAGCGAAATTAGAAAAGGCGAGTCAACGTATTTTAGCCCGTCATCAATCGCAAGATAAAATGCCCGAAGATGAAGTCGAGCATGACTTAAAACAAAAAGCTAAGCTAGATAAAAGTGCGAATAAAATAGCTGAGTTTTTGGCAACGAACAAAGAGAAACTAGGCAGTCAGGGTAAGCCGGTAAAAAGTAATATCACCGACCCCGATAGCGCCAAAATGACCACCTCCAAAGGCACTATTCAGGGTTACAATGGCATTGCCATTAATGACGATAAACACCAAATCATACTCCAAGCGAAAACGTGGGGCTCTGTTGGTGAGCAACAAACCTTGAAACCAGCAATAGAACAATTAGAAAAACAATTGAGCGCATTAAATACCCCCGATGCCTTGCACACGGCTAAATTTACCGCCGACAGTGGTTTTCACAGTGAGGTGAATCTTGAATACATGGCAACCACAGGGCTTGATGCTTATATAGCCGATACCCAATTTAGAAGTCGCAACCCATTGTTTAAAACCAGTGAAACCTATCACACAGAAAAAGAAAAACGGCGTTTAAAGCGCAGTAAAGGCAGGCTAAGGCTATTTACTTCAGCTGATTTTCATTTTGATAACAGTCAGCAGCAATGCCGTTGCCCAGCAGGACATGAAATGTGGTGCCGTGGTGATAATATCAAAAGTGGCAAGCGTATTTACACCCGGTTTGTTGGTTATTTGAAAGATTGCAAGCAGTGCCCACTACAAAAGCAATGTATGCGCAAAGCGCCTAATAAAACAGGGCGACAGGTACAATTTTTAAAAGACAGTGAGCTGAAAATCCTCTCTTATACCGATAAGATGAGAATTAAAATTGACAGTCCAATTGGCCGACGACAATATAGCAAACGCCTTGGTGCAATAGAGCCAGTATTTGGCAACTGTATTGTTTAGTGCATAACATTGAAAAGTTAAGAAATAGCCTACATTAAGGCTAAAACCCTCGTGTTTACCCTTGTAAACAAGCTCAAAAGCAGAATGTAAGTAAAAAACCATCCAACATTCAATGCTCAATGATGAAAAATACAAATCCCCAAAACGTAAACGTTTTTGATTGTTAAAAGAAAATAATCAAGTTAGAGTATTTTGATTAAAAAATAATATAAAAACGAGTAATTCTACAAGCTCGTTAAGTTTTTATCAGAATATGGAGTACAAATGAAAAATTTAACTATTACCATTGCTCTTTCGTCAATGTTTTTGTTTTCTTGTGGTGGCTCTGACGGAGATACTGCTACTGAAACGTCAAAAAGTGACTCTATAGTAAAGTTATCTAATACATCTTGGGAAAAAGAATGCTCTCCTTACAATAAACTATCAAGTGACGAGTTAAAAGGTTTATGGAACGTCAAGATTAAGCTAAGTATAGATTCTTCGCTGAAATCCACTTATCGAACAGAGTTTTTCCATCCAACTGATACAGAATGTGATTCAATGATGTTTGATACTCTGGATATCTCGAAATTTGAAATTACAGATAAAGTTATAAGTGAAGAAAGTATTGAAGCCTACGGCCTAAATAAGACTTTTATTTATAATTCAGATAATAGCGATCCCCCTCCGAGTTACACTTTAATTTATATTGATAGTGAAAAATTATATTTTGGTCAAAAGTCTGATTCAAATCTTGGGAAAACTCCTGAAACAAGACATTCTTCTATATCTCTTGATGATTATTTCTCTCAAATTATAAACTAAAAACCTAATCGGGTAGCCAGAGGTATCTAGCCTTCAGCCTCCACACCACCCTGCATGCGGCTCCGCACAGGGCGGTTCATTTAGCACCCCTAACTTAAACGTTCTGATTAGGGTAGTGAACCTAAAATCAACAAAGTCACCCATCGTTAATTTCACCTATAGCCTAAATAAAACAATACGGATTAACTAAAGTTTTACCACAAAAAATAAGTAAATTCGAGGATAAATCTGAACAAATAAAGTCAAACGGAGCTGTTGATGCCATTTTACTGAATTTTACTTATCAGTAGATAACCATGTCTTCGTCTTAACGAATTCATCATGCTAGCGATAGAACAGATAGGTAGCTTAAAAAAAGTATTAAGCCAATAACTTATTGCATATATCAATGGAGAACACTTGTGCCAATGCTAATAACTTATCTTCACCGCACAAAAAAGCTCTAACTAAGTTGATTAATTAACCTTAGTTGAGAGGTATAAAAAGAGCAATTAACGGTGGGTGTCCTTGTTAATTGTTGTTAATTTTAAAGGTATTGAAAACTCGACCTTACCTCTACCACTAACAGGTAGTATATTTACGGCATGTCACTGACAACCTGTTTAATAGATGTTATGTAGTAAGTGGCTATGAGCATAATGCGCTGTAGGTCGTAATTAGCTAATTGAGCCTGACTTCGACATAATTCATTCACTGCTTGAATGACAAAGGAGTAGTTAGCCTTATCTACTTCTTGTTGCTTACGTTCAATTTCTATTAGTGCCAAAAAAGCAGTAAGTTCATGATTAGCTAAAGGGGTTAAATTTTTATTAGCAAATAAATAAGCTTCAATAGGGGTTAAATTTTGTTGGTTTCGTTTGCATAGACCATCGCGCAATGCTTCATTACTTCCAAATAACATCATAGAACGTACATAGTTAAATGGCGGATGGATGCTACTGACTGATTGATTGTTTGTAAATAAATAATGTAAAACATTATACTTCTGGTGATCTGTTTTACTGAAGTTCCCTTCTATTTGTAATGCGGGGGTGAAAAAGTTTAAGGTATTGTTAGTTTTAATTTTTGGGATAAGCCCAATGGAAAAACCTTTATTTTCTATAAAACTAGTTGCGAGCTGTTGATAAAAATCAAATGATTTTATTTGTCCTTGTTGAAACATAAAACCTAACTGAACGATGTTCTCAGCTTCATTTGAAACTAAGTAATGTTGAAGCAAAGCTTTAAGGTCATTTTTAGTCAATAAATTGATCAGTGTCTGTAAATGTTTCTGCATTGTTTAGTCTAGTTATATATCCGTTATTATTGAGCGATAAAAGTATTTCAAATGAATTATTAATGCACCAAGCCAGTTTACTAACAAACTATCTATTTTACCTGCTATTGGTAAATAAAACTAAGGTAAACATTGTTGCTAATACCCAGTTAGAAAATTTACATCACTAACTCATTCACTCTAATTTAGTAAAATCTTAGGTTTTTATTTTAAAGGTGGTTTCTCAGCCACAGGAAAAATAAAATTATTGAATTAAAACTGGTTTAGAGTATATCTTAAATAGACTGTGCTAACTAAGGTGTATTTTAACTCAGTAAATGTCAGATTTTTATCTTAAAGTTGACTTTTGACTAATATTATTCAGATTTTCGGACAGAATGAACGTGCAGTTTCCACTAGTTAAGTATGGCTTAATTCAGGACTGAAAGATTATAAAGAGCTTGCAGGAGGCATAGACTTGTCTTTCACCGTGATTTTGTCGGTATGGTAAAGTTAGTGATACTAAAGTGCCGATGGAGGCATCATATGCTATTGATTATTAGCTTTAATATTTGGCTAAATATGAGTAAAGTCTTAAAAATAATATCTTAATAAGAAAAAAATGATGAAAAAATATTTTTCACTACTACTAGTAATCATCCTTGGTAATGGCATTATTGCGTGTTCTGGGCAAACTAATGTAAATAATAGTGATATAAATACGATGGATGAAGACAAAACGGCAACTGCGAAAATAAAGATCAATTATCCAATAACCAAAAAAGGTGATGTTGTTGACACCTACTTTGGTGCTGATGTTGCAGATCCGTATCGCTGGTTAGAAGATGATCGCAGTGATGAAACTGCGGAATGGGTAAGTTCGCAAAATAAGGTGACCTCAGCTTATCTGGAGAAAATTCCTTATCGAGATACGTTGGAGCAACGTTTAACCGCCATGTGGGATTATGAAAAGGTCGGGGCGCCATTTAGTGAAGGTGCTTATACCTATTTTTATAAAAACAATGGTTTACAAAATCAATACGTGGTTTATCGCTATAAAATAGGGCAACAACAGTCCAGTGCTGAAGTATTTTTAGACCCTAATACTTTTAGTGCCGATGGTACTACCTCTCTTGGTCAGTTGAGTTTTTCGCGTGATGGTTCAATGGCCGCTTATACTATTTCTGAAGGGGGTAGTGATTGGCGAAAAATCATCATTATTGATGCGTTATCAAATAAGGTAGTAGAGCCCAAATTAATTGATGTAAAATTTTCAGGCATCGCCTGGTACAAAAATGAAGGCTTTTATTATTCAAGCTATGACAAGCCAAAAGGCAGTGAACTGTCAGCAAAAACAGATCAACATAAGCTTTATTATCACCAACTAGGCACAGCGCAACACACAGATAAAGTAATTTTTGGTGCAAGCGCTGAGCAAAAGCGTCGTTATGTGAGTGGCAATGTTACTGACGATAATCGCTATCTATTAATTTCTGGTTCGCTATCAACCTCAGGTAATGATTTATATCTTAAAGATTTAACTAAACCAAATAGTGAGTTGGTTACTATTTTGGCTCACAGCAACTCAGATACGTACGTGATTGATAATCAAGGTAGTAAATTGTTTTTAGTGACGAACCTTAACGCCGATAATAAAAAAATTGTTAGCGTTGATGTCGCAAAGCCAACTTCAGAGCATTGGCTTGATTTAATTCCAGAAACCGACAATGTACTTAGCGCGTCAACTGGTGGTGGATATTTATTCACCCACTATATGGTTGATGCTATTGCCAAGGTTTATCAATATGACTACCAAGGACATAAAATACGTGAGATTGAATTACCCGGTGCCGGCTCCGCTTCTGCTCTTAGCGGTAAAGTTGATGCAGAGACACTTTATTTTACCTTCACTAACAGTACCACACCGTCAGTTACTTTAGCTTTTGATGTTAAAACGGGTAAAACCAATACCTTTAATAAATCTAAGGTGAAGTTTGACAGCGAAAACTATGTATCTAAGCAAGTATTTTATACTTCAAAAGACGGTACAAAAATTCCTATGATTATTAGCCATAAAAAAGGTCTGAAACTTGATGGCAAAAATCCTACCATTTTATATGGTTATGGCGGTTTTAATATCAGCTTAACGCCTTCATTTAGCTTGACCCGAGCAATATGGATGGAGCAAGGCGGAATTTATGCGGTCGCTAACTTGCGCGGTGGTGGTGAGTATGGTCGTAAGTGGCATGATGCGGGCACTAAAATGCACAAGCAAAATGTTTTTGATGACTTTATTGCTGCTGCACAATACCTAAGTAGACAAAATTATACTTCAAGTGATTACCTTGCTATTCAAGGCGGTTCAAATGGCGGCTTATTAGTGGCGGCGGTTATGTTACAACGTCCTGAATTATTTAAAGTTGCTTTACCTGCGGTGGGTGTTTTAGATATGTTGCGTTATCATACTTTTACTTCTGGTGCCGGTTGGGCTTATGATTACGGCACGTCTGAGCAAAGTAAGGAAATGTTTGATTACATTCGCGCTTATTCTCCGGTGCATAATGTGAAATCAGATATTCAATATCCAGCAACTATGGTAACTACTGGCGATCATGATGACAGAGTGGTGCCAGCGCATTCTTTTAAATTTGCGGCACAGCTACAAGCAAAACAAACTCAAGCAGCAGCATTGCCTATGCTTATTCGTATTGAAACTAACGGTGGTCATGGCGCAGGTACACCAGCAAGTAAAACCATTAGTCTCTATGCCGATATTTTTGCTTTCACCTTGTACAATATGGGCATTAAAACCCTTAATAATTAACCGAGGTAAAAAGGTAAACAGTCATACTGGTAATTCTTTACCTAAATAAATGGTGTTCACTTCATGCTTATGGTTAAATTTATTTATTAAATTTTAATAACAGCAATTAAATTAATAAATGCTTCAAATTTTAAGGTCTATAAATTTTTAGGAACAGGGCGCTTTCAATGCCAATGACTAGCTATTGGCATTGAAAGTAATGATGTTATTAAATATTTAAAGCACTTAAAATGATCGCTAAGTTAGTTTAATTGATATAAATAGGTCCAGTATTGATTAACCTTTATCCCGCTAACAAAATGGAAAATTTGTTAACCCTGCTCAATAAAATTTCCCAAGTCTCTCCCGTAGGCGTTTTCAATCAAGAAGTTATTATTGTGCAAAATGCTGGTATGCAACACTGGCTTAACCTTGCCATCGCCAGTGAACGTGGGATCAGCATGAACATGCGTTACGCGTTACCTGCTCAATATTTGTGGCAGCTAATAAGAACACTGGCTAGCGAAGATAAAGTGCCTGAGCAGTCACCCTACTCCAGAGAAGTGCTCACTTGGCGAATTTATGCCTTATTAGCAACTGAAACGGTCATCAATGATGATGATTTTAGCCCCGCCACTGGCTACTGGCTTAATCCGACAGTATCTAAAGAAACAGTAAATTCACCACCACGTTCAACATCAAAAAAGGCATCAAAACCTTCAAATAAAGCGGATTTAAAACGCTATCAGTTAGCAGGGCAAATGGCTGACTTGTACGAGCAATATTTAATTTTTCGCCCACAGTGGCTTGATGCATGGCAACGGGGCGAAGAAGCTATTCCGCTTAGTGCTGAAAACAAATGGCAAGCCAAGTTGTGGCAGTTACTTATTAGCCAACTACCTTATAATCCGGTTGAATTGCTTAATGATGCGATTGCCAATATAGCCGACAAACTGAGTGCTGATGCAAATATTTTGCCTAAACGGATGAGTTTTTTTGGTATTAATACGATGGCGCCAATGTGGTTAAATTTTATTAATGCCTTGAGTGAATATATTGAGGTCGACTTTTTTCATCTAAATCCCTGCTTTTCTTATTGGGGCGATATTATCAATGAAAAACAAGCGATAAGAAAATTATCTCACTGGTCAAGTGGTGCTAATAATGATGAACATTTATTTGTTGGCAATCCGTTGTTAGCAAATTTTGGTCAACAAGGGCGTGAGTTTTTAGCCTTATTACAAGACTATAGTACCGTAAATATTGAATTGTTTGTGAAAGCGAGTCGCGACCATAGTAATCAAGCTGATAATAAAAATTCTACGTCATCAGTGTGTATTTTACATCAATTACAAAATGATATTTTAGCGCTCAATGATGCAACAGATAAAGGTGGCGTAACAGCAGAGTCTTTACCGTTAGTTGACGATTCAATCACTATTGTGAGTTGTCATAGTGCCTTACGTGAAGTACAAGCGTTACACGACTACTTACTGCATCAGTTTAATGACACAGCAGGTAACAGTGACAAATTAACGCCAAAAGATGTTTTGGTAATGTGCCCACAAATAGAACAATATGCGCCTTATGTTAATGCGGTTTTTACCCGTGGCTGGCAAGATTTAACCGATGAAGTACCGCCATTACCTTGTTCAATTGCCGATCGTAGTGCTAAAGACAGCGACCCCTTAATTGCTGCGTTTAGTGAGCTGTTAACCTTACCGGACTCACGGTTTCAAGTATCGCAATTGCTCAGCTTTATTCGTTTGCCTGCGGTTGCTAATAAATTTGCCATAAACGCAGAAGACAGTGAAAAAATTAGTTTTTGGTTACAACAAGCCACTATTCACTGGGGCTTAGATCAAGCCCATAAAGAAATGTTATTAGGTGACAAAGCCAGTAACAGTTTTACTTGGCAGCAGGGCTTATCACGTTTATTACAAGGTTTTGCTTATGCTGACACTGACAGTATTTATCAAGATCAGTTACTACTAGGCACAGTTGAAGGTGATGACGCTATTTTATTGGGGCAGTTGATGTTGTTTATCGAGCAATTACAACACTTTTCTCATCAGTTAAATAGTGCTAGAACGGCGAAAGCATGGCAGAGTTTTTTACTTAGCCAACTTGAACTGCTTTTTTCCACCCAAGTTGTTTATTCAACAAATACTGGTGAACAAGCTACGCACCAAATTAACAATCAAATTGATAACAGTATCGCTATTATTGAAGACGCTATCGCATCACTAGTGGAATATTGTCAACATGCCCATTTCGATGAAAAAATTGAACTCGCTATCATTGTTGATTTTCTCAATAATCATTTTAGTCAAGGGGATGCCAGTCGACAATTTATGGTGGGCCAAGTTACCTTTTGCTCAATGTTACCTATGCGCAGTATCCCGTTTAAAGTGATCGCAGTATTAGGGTTAAATGATGGTGAGTTTCCACGGCAGCGCCCAGCATTAGGCTTTGACTTAATAGCACAAACTAAGGCGGTTTTAGGGGATAGATCTCGTCGCGGTGATGATCGATATTTATTTTTAGAAGCGCTTATTTCTGCCAGAAAAGCGCTGTATTTAAGCTATCAGGGGCGAAATATACGCAATAACAATGAAAAACAGCCCTCCTTAGTATTAAAAGAGTTAATGGACTATTTGGCACAAGGTTATGGTTGGCAGTTTGGGCAAGAAAACTCTGATGTTCATCAAATGCCAATGCAGCCATACAGTGAGGATAACTACTTAGTTGAAAATGCTCACTCAGGGTTTAAGCCCAGCTTTGATGCAAATTGGTTATCGTTAGGCCAACACCAGCAAGTTGAAACAACATCAGCGACATTGGTTGTTGCAGCGTGTGATATCGCCGATAACGTTAACACCTTAAGTGCGGCAGAGCTCATTCGTTTTTTCCAACATCCAAGTAAAGTTTTTGCTCAACAAGTGCTTAATTTATATTTAGATATTAATGAAGTAAGCCTTGACGATGTTGAACCTTTTACTGCCAACCACTTGGAAAATTATTTACTAAAACAAGACTTACTTGCCGCCAGTCTCGCGGCGAAGAATTGCGCGACAATAGAGCAAGTAATTGATATAGCCGCTTTATCGGGTAAATTTCCTGACTTACCCAGTACACCAGCACATTTTGATGAGGCGCTTGCTGGCAGTAGTCAACTTGCCGAAGAAATTATAGCTCAAGGTTGTGATAATCCTGAGCTGATAGATTGTAAAATTGTACTTGAAAATGCTGCTGAAAATTCAGCAGAGCAAAGCATAGCGCTGATGGCTCAGGTGCCAGTCAAGGTTACTGATGCAGGAGCGCAGATCGTTTTTTATCGTTGTTCAACGGCGAAGCCTAAAGATTTATTCACCTTGTATCTACACCAGTTAATTGTGCAAGTGTGGCAACAACAAAACTGTGATAACACAAATTATAGTACTAGCCCGCTTAGCCAGGTAAACAATACGCGCGGCTTCTACTTTAATACTAAGTCGCAAAAAGTCGAGCAATATTGTGTTAACAATGAAGGCGTTGATACGGCTAAAACTGAGTTAATGATGCTACTGAGCGTTTATGCCCAAGGGCAAAAACAAGCGTTAATGCTTAATGGTGATTTAGCTGCGCAAGTGTTTAAAGAGTCGCGAGGCAAGCGAGTAGTGATGACAGCAGATCGTTTCGAGCAATTTTGGCATGGCGCAGCAACACCAATCGGCGGGCTACCGGGTTTTGGTCAAGACTCCTATATTAATTACTTTTGGCAACAATGTCCTGATATTGAAAAATTATTGCCACAAATTGAGTCTGTTTATACCGGGCTGTACCGCAGTGTTGTAAAAGAGCAAGCTGCAAAAGCTGGTAGTACGAAAGCGGCTGCTAACACGGTGAAAACAACGAAAGGAGCGAGTCGCTAATGTCGACAGCAATGCAGTTGAAAAATTTAGACGCGGCTACTATTCCTTTAACCGGACGACATTTAATTGAAGCCAGTGCCGGTACCGGTAAAACCCATAATATCACCCGTATTTATTTACGATTATTACTGGAGCGGGAGTTAAAAGTAGAAGAAATTTTACTGATGACTTTTACTAAAGATGCCACCCAAGAACTTCGTGGCAGAATAGAGACCTTTATTCGTCAGGCGTTAACTAACTGGACAGCTTTATGTAAAGAGGATAGTTACTTTGCACAAATTAGCAAAAATGTCATTAGTAATAGCAAGAGTAATAAAACAGAGAGTGACGACAAGGTTCAATTTTTGCTAAAACGGGCGTTATTATTTTTAGATGAAGCCGCTATTTTTACCATACACGGATTTTGTCAGCGGGCGTTGACACAACATGCTTTTGCCAGTGGTTTGCCGTTTAACGCTAACATGTCCACCAATAGCAATGAGTTGATTTTAGAGGCTTGCCAAGATTGGTATCGACAATTGGCGAAACAAAACAGTGCTGCCTTTGCTTTAGTTGCGCAATTTTGGCCGACACCATCTGCTTTTGTTAGTAGCTTTGCTAAGGCTATTTCACATAAATCCGAGCTCTCTGTGCTTGCTGTGCAAGATTTGGTAGATAAATTCACCCAATTAGCCAAGCAAGCCAATAGTGCTATTACCGCAGATTTAACTTTGCTTAATGAAGGCCTAGTTGCCCATAAAAAAGCAGATGAACAAGAAAAGAGGGCGGCTGAGTTAGTTAAGTTACAAGCTTGGTTAACGCAGTTAAGTGACTGTGAAAATGAACTGGCATTACTCGCGGCAATAGCACAGCCCATGCCTGATTATTTGCTGAACGGAAATCGACACCCTAAGGTATTTAAAGTAGCGTTAGCAGCAGTTTTAGCAAGCAGTAAACAAATTAAAGGCGAGGTTAAAGATTTAGCTAAAAATATTAACAAAGCCAAAGCTTATCAGCTAGTTCGCACTGCGATATATCAAATGCGTGAGCAAGTTGCACAAGCAAAAGAGCAACATAACTTACTCGACTTTGATGACTTAATTAATACCTTAGCAGATTGTTTAAAAAGTGAAGAAGATAGTCGGTTAGCGCAAACATTATTAGCACAATATCCGGTCGCGCTTGTTGATGAATTTCAAGATACAGATCCCCAGCAGTTTGCAATTTTGCAAGGCATTTACTACCAAGCACATACACATCAGCCGCAGAGCCAACAGCGTCAATATCAACAAAAAGAGCCAGCCCTTTACCTTATTGGCGATCCTAAACAAGCCATTTATGGTTTTCGTGGTGGCGATATTTTTTCTTATTTAAATGCTCGTAATGACTGTGATTATCACTGGCTTATGGACACCAATTGGCGTTCAAGTGCTGATATGGTTAATGCCTATAATCAGGTGTTTCTTGGTGATGGTAATAATACGGTGTTTGGTTATGGTATTCCTTATCAAGCTGTTTATGCCGGTAAAACGGCCAAGCAGTCAAATCACCACTCAGGTAATAAGCATAAAGCGCTGCAATTTATTCATTTCTCAAGTGAAGAGGGTGAAAGTAAACAGTCTGTTAGGCCGTTAATGGCAACCTGGTGTGCGAATGAAATCGTGCAGTTATTAACTGATGGCGATGCTAAGCCGCAGGATATTGCTATTTTAGTGCGTGATGGCCGTGAGGCGGCTGATATCAAACAAGCACTGTTAGAGGCTAACTTGGCGAGTGTTTTTTTATCCGATCGGGCAAACTTATTTCACAGCGAACAAGCTAAACAACTGATCAGTGTCTTGAAGGGAATATTAGCCCCTGAAAACGAACGATACTATTTAAACGCACTGGCGAGTGGTTTATTGGGTTTTGATGCCGCAGCTTTATATAAACTGCAACAAGATGAAATGGCTTATCAAGCGTTGAAGTTCAGCTTTTTTGATTATAGAACTCAATGGCAACGACAAGGCTTTATTGTGATGGCAATAAATTTAATGCATCAACACTTTAACGTTTCACTAGTGAACAAAGATAGAGCGTTAACTAACCTGTTGCATCTATTTGAAATTTTACAATCCGCTAGCCAAAAATTTCTTCAGCCACAAGAGCTACTTTATTGGTTTGAACAACAATCTAGTGTAGACAGCAATTCGGCTAACAGTGATATAGAAGCTGAGCAGCGTCTTGAAAGTGAC
Organism: Colwellia sp.; assembly: GCA_013215465.1. Taxonomy (GTDB): domain Bacteria; phylum Pseudomonadota; class Gammaproteobacteria; order Enterobacterales; family Alteromonadaceae; genus Colwellia. The sequence continues at coordinate 13,300 of JABSOW010000030.1, forward strand.
GGTGATCTAATTCGCATAGTAACCCAACATGGCGCGAAAGGGTTAGAATATCCAATTGTCTTTATTCCATTTGCTAGCCGTCATAAAGATCCGCTTAAATTTGGTAATAAATCAGTAAGCTATATCGAATATCATAATGAACAAGGTCAATTGTGCTTGAGTTTAGATGGTGATGAACAGGCCAAAGCGGCCATGGCTAATGAAGCCTATGCCGAAACTATTCGTTTGTTATATGTGGCGATTACGCGCGCAGAAAACCGTTGTTATATATTAACCACACCATTTGATAAATATGCGTTTTCACCGCTTGGAAAAGCCCTGCAGTGGCAAGTAGAGCAAGATATTGTGCAAAACTTACAACAATTAATGGCAAAATCACCCCAAGCTATCGAGGTAAAGCAAGTAGCATTTGATGATATTGAAGCGGATATATACCAGCAAAGTAACCTTGATTTAGCCACTAGATTAATACCCGAAGTGAGTAAGTTTCATGGCAAGATAGAGCGTGATTGGTGGCTAAGTTCATTTTCGGCGTTAAGTCGAAACTTACGCCATGGTGGGGTATCAACACCAGATAGAGATACTGAGCTATTAACGCACTTTGATCGTGCTGCATCAAATCAACCAAAATTACTATTACGCTTTGAGTTAGCAAAAGGCGCCCACAGTGGTAATTTATTACATGACATTTTAGAGCATAGTGATTTTGTTACTACACAGGAATCACCAAGCAATTGGCAAGAAAGCATCCAGTGGCCATTAGTGAAATATGGCGAGTTAACCTCAGGGTTTACGACAGATGATCTCATTACTTGGCTTGATGAAATAGTTGCCACCCCGCTTATTGGTCTAAACCTAGCTGCTGAAGAGCTCTTTTGTCTGGCCGATATTGATAGGCAACAAACACTACGGGAAAGTGAATTTTATTTCCCTATGGAAGAAGCTAACATTAGTACCTTGGCTAAATTGCTAACCGATCATCGAAATTCAGCTTTGCTTGACCAAAATTATACCCATGGCACTAATCAAGTGAGATTACCCAGTTATCAATCATTAAAAGGCATGATGCATGGATTTATTGATTTAGTGTTTGAGAAAAATGGCAAATATTATGTTTGTGATTATAAATCTAGCCATTTAGGTGATGATTTTACTGATTATAATCACCACGCGTTACGCACTAATATTGAAAAAAATTATTATGACTTACAATACCTTATCTATAGTTTAGCCTTACATCGTTATTTACAGCAAAATGTTGCTAATTATGATGCTAAGCAACATTTTGGCGGTATTTATTATCTCTATTTACGCGGTATGACCAACGATGAGAAATATAGTGGTGCCGGTGTCTATTTTAGAAAAATTCTTGTTGATGAATTAACGGCTTTAGATTGCCTTTTTGCAGGTAAAGAGGAAAATAATGGTGTATAACAGTTTTTTTCAAGCACAACAGCAACTAGCCGATATTGAAGCTATTGATTACTTTTTTGCCAAGGAAATGCTAACCGCATTAACAAAGTCGAATGAACTTTCTAGCCAATTATCAATCACGCAAGCACAAATCCTTAATCATGTGTTTTTTGCCTTAAGTGCTAGTTTACGGGCAGGTCATACTTGTTTACCTTTAACTGAACTTGCGCAGCAACATTGGGCAGTCGCTTTTGACGAACAAGGGCAATGTAGTCATCAAGGTTTTATTTTTCCTGATCAAGACAGTTTGTTCGATGCACTAACCGCACTTAATCTTAGCGCGCAGGCAGAGCAACCAATCGTCTTTGAAGATAACAGTGTTTATCTGCGTCGTTACTATCAATTTGAACAAACACTGGTTCAAGATATTAAAGCACGGTTAACCCAGCGATTACCGACCTCAGCAGCAAAAATAAGCACTGTTCTGCAGCAGCTATTTCCACCGCTAGCACACGAGCAAGCAGCAGCCATTGATTGGCAAAAAATTGCCGTTGCCAATGCGATGAATAAAAACTTTACTGTTATCGCTGGTGGGCCGGGCACGGGTAAAACTTATACTGTGACCAAATTATTAGCCGCGTTAATCATGCTAAATACTGATGAAGTAAACAACGAGCAGGGACTTGAAATCGCTTTGGTTGCACCTACCGGTAAAGCAGCACAACGTTTATCTGAGTCTATTATTAATGCCATTGCTGGTTTTAAAGATTTGATTAATGAAAGTGTGTTAGCGGCAATACCAACTCAGGCGAAAACTATTCATCGTTTACTCGGTGTTATTCCAAACAGTCCGAACTTTAGGCACGATCAAAATAATCTACTTAGTTGTGATATTTTGTTAATAGATGAAGTCTCTATGGTTGATTTACCTATGATGACACGGATCTTTAGGGCATTAAAAAGTGATACCAAAGTTATCTTGCTAGGTGATGCCGATCAATTGCCGTCTGTTGCTGTTGGCAGTGTGTTAGCTGACATTGCTCCTAGACCTCATTCTGGCTATAGCCCAGATAATGGCAATTATTTAGCGCATGTGTGTCAATTAGATGGGCATCAACTCAATAATGCCTTCAAGCAAACAGACACTCAAAGTGATCATCTCAGCTTTTTGGTAACCAGTCGCCGCTTTGATGGTGAGGGGGGAATTGGTAGATTAGCCGCTCAGGTAATTAAAGGCGAAAGTGGGCAAAGTTGGCAATTATTACAGGCTGAGAATAAAAGTAAAAACAATCAGTTAGCGTTAGTTGATGGCGACTTACATACTTGGCTATCACCGTTAATAAAAGAGTATTATCAAGGTATTAGCAAGTGTAGCACTATTGATGATGCTTTTGCGTTATTGGCAAAATTTCGTATTCTCTGTGTTACTCGCCAAGGAGAATTTGGCGTTGATACTATTAATCAATGGGTAAAAGAGCAATTGGCGGTTAACGCGGCTCAGCCATGGGGGAAATTTCAGCAAAACTATCATGGCATGCCTATTATGATCAGTGAAAATGATTATCGCCTTGGACTTTTCAATGGTGATATTGGTTTACTTTGGTGCACGGGGAGCAATGCTAGCGACAATTCTAGTGGCAGTAATGATCATCTAATGGCGTTTTTTGAACAGCCTAAAACTGAAGAGGGAGAAATACCCTATAAAATACTATTGCCATCAAGATTACCAAAATATGACAGTGTTTATGCGATGACCATACATAAAACGCAAGGCAGTGAGTTTGAGCATGTTGCTATGTTATTACCTAAACAAAGCAATAATTTACTACTATCACGCGAACTACTTTATACCGGCATTACTCGGGCAAAAACACAACTGACTATTGCTAGTAACAAGCAAACTTGGCAACAAGGGGTTAACAGTATAGTAAAACGTTATTCTGGCTTAAAGTTAGTAGAGTAAATGAAGCTAGCAATAAACTATATTGCTATACTGAGCTACTCAAATAGCTACGCATAGCTCAGTACATAGTTAAATACATATACCTATACCTAGGTTTTTCAAACTTTTTAGGAAATTACATTTCAATGCAATTAATAAATATAGACAAAGCGCGTTATAGAAAACACTTAAACATCGTCATCGTTAGCTTTATTGCTACATTATTAGTGTTAGCTTTGCTTTTTGGGCAACTGCTGATCATCAGCTTTGCGCAAGAAGATGTCAGTAACTTTATATATAACCTCTTAGGCGTAGCCTTATCGTTATTGGTCTGTCTGGCCACTTTACATACCCTAAAAACCACCGCGTTTTTTAAAGAGATTTACTATGTTTGGCAAGTAAAGCACATACAAAACTTGATTTACCGTAAATTAAAAAAAATTAAAGTTGCAGCTAAAGAGCTAGAGCAAGAGGCATTGATTATTTTGACTTTTTATTACCAAAGCCTAGAACAAGTTTATCAACTGGATGATAATACGTTAACCATCGATAAGGTAAATAAAGACATAAGCGATTTACAAGAAAAAATAGCTAACAAAAACTTAACGATAAATGCGGAACAATTTGATAAAAAACTGTTAACTTCTTATGCTTAGTTTTATTTATTTATTTATTTACTTATGATTAAATTTTATTTAACGGGATAAGAAGGAATTGAATATGATCGGTTACGTTACATTAGGCACTAATGATATGGAAAAAGCGGTTGAGTTTTATGATCAACTGTTTGCCACCATAGGAGCAGGACGTTTTATAGAAACAGAGCAGTTTGTTGCGTGGGCAACAGGTAAAAACAGTGCCGGGGTTTCTGTTACTAAGCCTTATGATGGTAAACCTGCTACCGTTGGTAACGGCAATATGGTCGCCATTATGTTAGATTCAACGGATAAAGTAGATGCCTTTTATAAAAAAGCGCTTGAGCTAGGCGGTAGCTGTGAAGGTGAGCCAGGGTTGCGTGGTGAAATGGCTGGGTTTTATGCTGCTTATTTTCGTGATCTAGACGGCAACAAACTAAATGCTTTCCATATGGATATGCCCGAATAGTACCAACATCATACGTTGTTTGCACAATACATAAATGATGCTGATCATTGTATCTATCGAGCCAAAATAACGGGTCGTAACAGAATAGACGTTACTGGACAGTATCACTAACGCATCATAGAAATAACGGACAAAAAAACCAGCAATTTTGCTGGTTTTTAATATTAAATTGCATGCGATTAATTATCTAGCACGGAAAGTAATGCGACCTTTAGATAAATCATAGGGTGTAAGTTCAACTGTTACTTTATCGCCAGTTAAAATACGAATGTAGTTTTTACGCATTTTACCAGAAATATGAGCAGTAACCACGTGGCCATTCTCTAATTCAACTCGGAACATAGTGTTAGGTAAAGTATCTATAACAGTACCTTGCATTTCAATATTTTCTTCTTTCGCCATGGGGCGCTAAACCTCTATATGTTGTGCAAAAAAGCCAAAATTTCTAATATAATTATTAGCATTTCTGACTGATAAAAAAAGCTGCGCAAATGATGCCTAATTGCACGACTAAAGTAAAGCTTTGTCCTGCTTTATTTACCATAGTTGTTGTTTTTTAGCCGATAGAAGGCTTTCTTTCAACCAATTGCCATTCTCGGCTAATAAATCTTTCATGAGGAAAGTAACTATTTTTATAGTTCATCTTTTGACAATCATCAATTTGGTAGCCTAAATATAAATACGATAAATTTAATTGTCGGCATAAATCAATTTGAGTAAGGATAGAAAAACGCCCTAAGCCATGGCGTTTAAAATCAGGATGATAAAAAGTATAAACAGCTGACAAACCATTAATTAACACATCAGTTACGGCAACACATATAAGTTTGTTAACACCATCAACAACACACCAGGTTTCGATAAATAATTGTGTGGTTAACTTACTACTGATAAAACTTTCAAATTGCTCAACGTTTGCTGGATACATGCTGCCATCTTGATGAAAAGTATTAATATAATTTTCATAGAGCGGGTAATAATACTCTCTCACTTGCTCTGAATGCTTTATGGTGAGGTTAGCATTACGTTTTAAGGAACGTTTTTGGCTTTTAGAAGGGCTAAAATCATTGACTAATATACGAATAGATTGGCAAGCATTACAGTTAGGGCAGTAAGGCCGATAAGATTGCTCACCACTACGACGAAAACCTTCGGTCATTAGTATACTGTAACTATACTTATTTTGCAGACGTTCGTCGACCGCAATTAATAAGCGCTCTTCTTCATTGGGTAAGTAACTACAAGGAAAGATTTTCGTTATTCCTACTTTAAAGCTGTTGTCATTCATACGACTACTTCTATCAAGCTGATGGCTTATTAACTGACAACTCACGTGGTTGCCAAAAATTAGTGGTCACACTCTTATTTATAGCAGTTTGTTTCAATGCGACAAAGTTTTCTCGTGATATTTCTATGGCGCCCATATCGGCTAAAAAACTATTAAGCAATTGACAATCAATAAAATCAACATCAATTGACCTAAGCAACTCAGCCATAGCAACTAAGGCAATCTTAGATGCATTAGGCGCGGTATAAAACATTGACTCACCGGAGAAAAAACCATTAACGGCGACACCGTACAAGCCACCCACTAACTCAGGCTTAGCAACTGAACTGGTTTGCCAAACTTCAATAGAGTGGGCAAAGCCCAATTGATGCAATTTGACATAGGCACTTTGCATTTCAGCTAAAATCCATGTGCCATCATTGCGAAAGGGCGCATCAGCGCACATTGCGATTACTTGCTTAAAGGCGGTATTTAACGTTATTTTAAAAGGTGATCTTTTTAAGACTTTTCTTAAGGTACGATTAATACGTAAATCGTCAAGTTTGATAATAGCTCTTGGATCAGGTGACCACCACATCAGCGGGTCGTTTTCGCTAAACCACGGAAAGATACCTTGACGGTAAGCGTTAATTAATCGCTGAGGGTGTAAATCGCCACCTACGGCCAATAAACCATTTGGCTCAGTAAGGGCATATTCGATAGGAGGAAAAGCCCAATCTTTAACATTTAATTGATATAGGCTCATATGATCCAGAAATAGTCATGTTAGCTAGAATTTAAAGGCTTATAAATATCCTGCTAAATTTGCTACTGGGCGTCGAGGAAGCGTTCAGCGTCTAGTGCTGCCATACAGCCTGCACCGGCTGAGGTAATTGCTTGACGGTAGATATGATCGGCAACATCACCTGCCGCAAATATACCTTCAACACTGGTTTGCGTCGCATTACCTTGAGTACCACTTTGAATGGTTAAATAACCATTTTTCATCGCTAGTTGTTCATTGAAAATATCGGTATTAGGTTTGTGACCAATAGCAATAAATACACCAGCAACGGTAAGTTCTTCAGTAGCAGCTGATTTAGTGTCTTTTAAGCGTAATCCGGTCACACCCATATTATCGCCTAATACTTCATCTAAAGTGCGATCAGTATGAAGAATAATATTACCGTTTTTAACTTTCTCATTTAAACGGTCGATTAATATTTTTTCAGAGCGGAAGGTATCACGACGATGAATTAAATGTACTTCGCTAGCAATATTTGATAAATAAAGCGCTTCTTCAACGGCAGTATTACCACCACCAACCACGGCAACTTTCTGGTTTTTATAAAAGAAACCATCACAGGTTGCACAAGCTGAAACACCACGGCCCATAAAAGCTTCTTCCGAAGGTAAACCTAAATATTGTGCCGATGCGCCAGTACAAATAATTAACGCGTCACAGGTAAACGTGCCGTTATCACCGGTTAAGGTAAAAGGGCGTTTTGAGAAGTCGACTTTATTAATGTGATCGAAAATAATTTCAGTATCAAATTTTTCAGCATGTTTTTGCATGCGCTCCATTAATGCAGGACCCGTTAAATCGTCAGCATCACCTGGCCAGTTTTCTACTTCTGTGGTGGTGGTTAACTGACCACCTTGTTGCATACCTGTAATCATTACTGGTTTTAGGTTAGCACGGGCTGCATAGACTGCGGCAGTATAACCTGCAGGGCCTGAGCCTAGAATAAGTAGGGGACAATGTCTAACGTCGCTCATAAATGAGTTCTCCGGAGTTTGTTTTTAACAACTAATATTGATAATAAATAGTATTGAAAAATAGTTTTGATAGATAGATATAGCTTAATGATTGGGATGATAAGGGGTTCTATCAAGGGTGTACAGTTGCTTTAAAGATATATTAGTAAAAATGAGTATAAAAAAAGAGTGCAGATGATAAATCTGCACTCTATTTTTGAGTTTATTCTAGCTTTATTATAACGCTAATGAGTTAATTAAAACTCTAGCGTTGCTGCTGCTTCTTCAGGTGCTAGGTATTCATATCCTAATACGTCAGCAACAGGTTTATAGGTAATTTTACCACCTAATACATTTAACCCTGCTAATAAATGTTTATCATCAAGTAATGCTTGTTTAGCGCCCTTATTTGCCAGTGTTACTGCAAATGGCATAGTTGCATTGGTAAGTGCCATTGTTGAAGTACGAGCCACACCACCAGGCATATTAGCAACACAATAATGAACAACATCATCAACAACATAAGTAGGCTCTTGGTGCGTGGTTGCTTTTGACGTTTCAAAACAGCCGCCTTGATCGATAGCAACATCAACAACTACTGCGCCTTTTTTCATCATTTTAATATGTGCTCTGGTGACTAATTTAGGGGCAGCGGCACCTGGAATTAATACTGCGCCAATCACTAAGTCAGCTTCAACAATTAGTTGATCCATGGCATCAGCAGTTGAGTACACTGTTTTCAATCGGCCATCAAATTCAGTATCTAACTGGCGTAAACGCGGTAAAGAGCGATCAAGAATGGTGACATCAGCGCCCATGCCTACCGCCATACGTGCCGCTTGAGTACCAACAACACCACCACCGACAATTAATACTTTAGCTGGAGCAACGCCCGGTACACCACCTAATAATGCACCTAAACCACCTTGTGCTTTTTCTAATGCATGCGCACCTGCTTGAATAGACATACGGCCAGCAACTTCTGACATAGGCGCTAATAAAGGTAAACCACCTGTTGGTGAGGTAACTGTTTCATAAGCAATACAGGTTGCACCAGAAGCGACTAATAATTCTGTTTGCTGTGGATCTGGCGCCAAGTGTAAGTAAGTAAATAATATTTGTCCGGCGCGAAGCATTTTGCATTCAGCAGGTTGTGGTTCCTTTACCTTGATAATCATATCAGCAGTGGCAAATATTTCTGCCGCACTATCAATAATACTTGCACCAGCAGTAATGTACTGTTCATTATCAAAACCAATAGCAGCACCACCATTATTTTCAACAATCACTTTATGACCATTGACGACTAACTCTTTAACACCTGCTGGGGTTAAACCAATACGGTATTCGTGGTTTTTGATTTCTTTAGGTACACCAATAATCATAATATTCTCTCTTTCGTTACACTTATTATAGTCGCTTTATTGTTAAGCTTCTTATTTTAGATACGACTAGTATAGTGATAACTAACCAGACCAACCTGTCGTATTCTCAGTATTTACGATATATAATGCTAAAATAATTGAAAATATCAGAGTTATATATAGAAGAGGATGATAATGCATAAAAAAATAGATCGTATTGATAAAAATATTCTTGTTGAATTACAAAAAGATGGTCGACTGTCAAACGTAGAGTTATCAAAACGGGTAGGCTTAAGTCCTACGCCTTGTTTAGAGCGGGTTAAGCGGTTAGAGAAAGAGCAATATATAACGGGTTACCAAGCTAATCTTAATTCGGCTAAATTAGATTTAGCGCTGTTAGTTTTTGTCGAGATCACCTTAACTAAAACCAGTCCTGACGTATTTGATGATTTTGCAGCCGCTGTGCATGAACTTGATGTTATTCAAGAATGTCACTTGGTTTCAGGTGATTTTGATTTTCTGTTAAAAACACGGGTGAAAGATATGCTTGCCTATCGACAGTTACTAGGTGATACCTTACTAAGGTTACCAGCGGTAAGCGCAAGTAGAACTTATGTGGTGATGGATGAAATAAAATCCAGTAATATGCTACCAATCAAACGATGATTACTTGTTTATCTTTAAATTCATACTTTCAGTAGAATGGCTATAAGTCTTTTAATTCTCGCTGAACCTTACCGCTTGAGGTAATATGGGTGTATATCACTAAACTCCGTTTTTCATGGAATATTAATTGTCTTCAGAATTAGTTAAAAATACCGAGGAAGACCTCGGTGAAGTAAATACAGTCTACGTTAGAGGCACTCAACTCAGTGGTGTGCAACGTATACTTGAAACAGGCCTGTTATTTTTTAGTGTCTTCGCTATGTTTATTATGTTGGCATTGTTTAGCTTTGATCCCGCTGATCCGGGTTGGGCACAAACAGGCTATCAAACACCCGTTAGAAATCTAGGTGGCTCGGTTGGCGCTTATCTTTCAGATTTATTATTAAATTTATTTGGTTTTATCGCCTATAGCTTACCTTTTATTATCGCTATTATCGGCTGGTTATTATTTCAGAAATTTCATCAGTTAATGCAGCTAGATTACCTAACACTTGCCTTAAAATTGATTGGTTTTTTGATGTTATACCTAGGCATTACTTCGTTAGCGAGTATGAATTTTGATGATCTGTTTTATTTTTCAGCGGGCGGTATTTTAGGTGATGTATTAAGTCAAACGCTACTACCTTATTTTTCCTTTGTTGGTAGCACCTTAGTTTTTCTAATGTTTTGTGGTGCGGGCTTTGTCTTATTAACTGGTTTTTCATGGCTTAATTTTATTGATAACGTCGGGCGTTATGCCATAGCAAGCGTAGTATTTTTACAGCACCTACCCAGTTATATTAAAGATAAATTTGGTGTTAGTGAGCCAACCACCGAGAATGAGTCTGAAAATACAGAAATAGACGAGAATGTTAAGGTTGATGAAACGGCTCAACAACCCCCTGTAGCAACACCCCAAAAGAAAAAGTTAGCGATTCCTTTTCTTACCTCAACAGCTGAAAAAGAACAGCAGCCACAAGAGCATTTTATCGATATCAATGATTTAATGGATGGCCCGCTGGAAATAAAAGTACAAGAGCATGTTAGTGATGCTGAAATATCTGCTGCTTTTGCTGATGTTGAAAAAGTTGAAGTTGCTGATGATAACGCCTTAGAAAATAAAAAACCTACGGGTGAACTGGTTAATAGTACTGATACTAATCAAGTAAACTTGCTACCAACAACAGCAGAAAAATTCTCAGGTATGCCTTCAATTGATTTACTTGATCGCCCTGACAAAGCTAAAAACCCCATTAATAGAGAAGAGCTAGAGCAGGTTAGTCGTTTAGTCGAGGCGAAATTATTAGATTTCAAAATACAAGCGCAAGTAGTTGCGGTATATCCGGGCCCTGTTATTACCCGCTTTGAACTTGATTTAGCGCCAGGAGTAAAGGTTAGCAAAATAAGTGCCTTATCAAAAGATTTAGCCCGTGCTTTATCGGCGATAAGTGTGCGGGTAGTGGAAGTTATTCCAGGGAAATCTGTTATCGGTTTGGAATTACCCAATAAACATCGAGAAATAGTCTATTTAAGTGAAGTTATTTCATGTCCTGCTTTTGAAGAGTCAAGTTCCCCCTTAGCAATGGTATTAGGTAAAGATATTGCCGGTGAGCCAGTGGTGGTAGATTTAGCCAAAATGCCACATTTATTGGTTGCCGGTACCACGGGCTCAGGTAAGTCAGTGGGTGTTAATACCATGATTGTCAGCTTGTTATATAAATCGACGCCAGAAGATGTACGTTTAATTATGATTGATCCTAAAATGCTTGAACTAAGTGTTTATGAAGGCATACCGCATTTGTTAACCGAAGTGGTTACCGATATGAAAGATGCTGCTAATGCGCTACGTTGGTGTGTCGGTGAAATGGAACGTCGTTATAAATTAATGTCAGCGCTTGGTGTACGTAACTTAAAAGGTTATAACAAAAAAGTATTGTCCGCTATTGCCGAAGGCGAGCCACTTATTGACCCCATATGGCAACCAAGTGATGGTTTAGATCAAACGCCACCACTGTTAGAAAAACTCCCTAGCATTGTCGTTATCGTTGATGAATTTGCCGATATGATGATGATTGTAGGTAAAAAAGTAGAAGAATTAATTGCCCGTATCGCCCAAAAAGCACGTGCGGCAGGTATTCATTTAATATTAGCAACACAACGGCCATCTGTTGATGTAATAACCGGTTTAATTAAAGCCAATATTCCAACCCGTATGGCGTTTCAAGTATCTTCTGGTTTAAACTCTCGTACTATTTTAGATCAACAGGGCGCTGAGCAATTATTGGGCATGGGGGATATGCTTTATTTGCCGCCAGGGACAGGAGTGCCTACACGTGTTCATGGTGCTTTTATTGACGATCATGAAGTGCATGCGGTGGTTAAAGATTGGAAATTACGTGGCGAGCCAAATTACATCGAAGAAATTTTAGCCGGTGGTAGCGATCCTGATATGTTACTTCCAGGCGAACAAGCTGAAGGTAATGAAGCAGAAGAGCTCGATGTGCTTTATGATGATGCGGTAAACTTTGTGACTGAAAAGCGTCGCGTATCTATTTCTAGTGTACAAAGACAATTTAGAATTGGCTACAACCGCTCAGCGCGAATAGTCGAACAAATGGAAATTCAAGGGGTAGTGTCAACTGCTGGCAACAACGGCGCACGTGACGTGTTAGCGCCACCACCAATTAAAGATTAATATAATATGAATAAGACCTTTATTTTTAACTCGACTCTCATCATTGCGTTAAGTGTTGCCATGAGCTATTTAACGCCAGTAATGGCTGAATCACAACTTAGTTCTTCAACAAAGGTTGAAGCAAGTAAAAAGCGATTAATGGCAAAGCTTGCAAATTTGAATTTCTTTAGTGCCGATTTCACTCAAGAAGTCGTTAGTGAAGCAGGTGAGTTACTGGAAAAAAGTTCAGGAAAGTTGGCGATCAGTAAGCCAAATTTAGCCAATTGGCATACACTAGAGCCAGATGAACTCGCGATTGTTTCTGATGGCCGTGATGTTTGGTTTTATGACCCATGGATTGAACAAGTGAGTGTTTATTCTTTGTCTGCGGCGATTGCTAAAACACCGATATTACTACTCACCAGTAAAGATGAGTCGTTATGGCAGCAGTACACTGTTAGTGAAGAAAAGGTTAGTCAAGAAAAGCCTAACCAAGAAAAAGTTGCTCAAGCAGGAGTTAGTCAGATAAAGGCTAATCAACAAGGTGAGCGTTTTGTCATCAGCGCTAAAGATCCTAATAGCCAAATTAAAAGTTTAACCTTAGTGTTTTCTGCTAACGGGAAAAAAACACAAGAAAATAAGCTTAGCCAATTTTCATTTCTTGATGCCACCGGACAGGTTAGCCATATTAAATTATCAAATTTTGACGCCAAAAAAGTACCTAGTAGTAGTTTATTTAATTTCGTCTTACCAGAAGGTGTGCAAATAGATGATCAACGCGCTAATTAGGAACTTTTGTGAATAATCCACAGCAACAAACTAGCTTATTTACTACAGAGCAAGAACAGGCAGATGTTACTAACCAATCTGTCCCTCTGGCCGCACAGATGCGGCCGAAATGCTTGGCCGATTATGTTGGCCAACAACATATTCTTGGTAATAACTCACCGCTTAAACTCGCCATAGAGCAAGGTCATTGCCATTCGCTTATTTTTTGGGGGCCTCCGGGAACGGGAAAAACTACCCTTGCTGAAATAATAGCAATACACGCTAAAGCGAAAGTGGTTAGACTTTCTGCGGTAACATCGGGTATTAAAGATATTCGTCAAGCCATTGAACAAGCTAAAATTAGAAAGCAGGGTGCTAGTCAAAATGAGTATTGTCGCACTGTGCTCTTTGTTGATGAAGTGCACCGTTTTAATAAATCTCAGCAAGACGCATTTTTACCCTTTATTGAAGATGGCACCATTATTTTTATTGGCGCCACCACCGAAAACCCAGCCTTTGAGTTAAATCAGGCGATACTGTCCCGCGCTCGTGTATATACCTTACAAAAACTTAACCATGAAGAGTTAGCACAAGTACTTAATAGAGCGCTGTCGTTAATAGAAAAACAGCAGCCAACTCAGCTAACAATCGCTCAAGATGCCAGGCAAAGTTTAATAAATCGCGCTGATGGTGATGCTAGGCGTTTACTTAATTTGTTAGAAAACTGTCTTGATAGTCTGCAAACTTCTCCGCTTGAAACTCAATCAAGCAAATTGAGTAAAACAATTACCGTTGCCTTGATTGCCCAAGTAGCGGGCAGTAAAATTGCGCTATATGATAAAGGTGGTGATGCTTTTTACGATTTAATTAGTGCTTTTCATAAATCAGTACGGGGCTCTGACGCAAATGCAGCCCTTTATTGGTATGCCCGAATTATCAATGGCGGTGGTGATGCTTTGTATGTAGCGCGACGTTTATTGGCTATTGCCAGTGAAGATATTGGTAATGCCGACCCACGTGCTATGCAATTGGCAATTAATGCTTGGGATACTTTTCACCGAGTTGGCCCCAGTGAAGGTGAACGCGCTATTGCGCAAGCAGTTATTTATATGGCATTAGCACCTAAAAGTAATGCGGTTTATGATGCCTTTAAAAAAGCTAAACAGCTAGCGGCAGAAACCTCTAGTTTAGATGTGCCGCTACATTTAAAAAATGCGACGAGCGAATTGACTAAAAATTTAGGTCATGGCGCGGATTATCGCTATGCACATAATGAAATAAATGCTTTTGCTGCCGGTGAAAATTACTTCCCTGAAGCGCTAGCCAGAGCAAGCGATTTTGATTGTAACCTTTACCAACCCAGTGAGCGCGGTTTAGAAAAACAATTAAAAGAAAAGTTAGATTATTTGCAGCAATTAAACCAAAATAGTAATGAGCAACGTTATGAGTAGTACTATTAGTAATTTTACCCTGTATGCTTTTGTTGCACTTGGTGGTGCCTGTGGCGCAAGTTTACGCTTTTATATTTCACAATTAGTGTTAAATTGGCTAGGAAAAGGGTTTCCTTTTGCCACATTGATGGTTAATATCATCGGCTCATTTACGATGGGTGTATTATACCAACTGATAGAACATGAAATTTTAGATATCCATGTCCACAGAACATTACTTGGCATTGGGTTTTTAGGTGCATTTACCACCTTTTCAACATTTTCATTAGACTCTTTGTTATTAATACAACAGGGAGACTTAACCAAAGCAGCCATTAATATTCTCTTAAATGTTTCGCTTTGTATAGCTGCTGCAGCCTTGGGACTTTATATGGTCTCCGCTATAGCAAAATAATGTAACAGCTCACCTTAGTGCTGTATTATCCAATTTAGGCGTTAAAAGTACTCATTGATAGTCATCAACTCCGTGCTTTTTCCTTTAAATTGAACTATACGCCTTAAAGATCAGCGAGTAGATAAATATATAAGTAAGTTGATTGACTCATTTCAACTTGAACTTCAATTAGATAGAAACGTGAATAATTATGCTTGATGCAAAACAACTTAGATCAGACTTAGACAATGTCGCCACACAATTAGCAAAGCGTGGCTTTACCCTTGATACCGCCACATTCATTACGTTAGAAGAACAACGTAAAGCGATCCAGGTAAAAACGCAAGAATTGCAAAATGAGCGTAATACCCGTTCAAAATCAATTGGTCAAGCCAAAGCGCGTGGTGAAGATATTGCGCCATTACTGGCCGCGGTGAGTCAATTAGGTGATGAACTAGATGCGGCAAAAGCCCAGCAAGATGAAGTGTTAGCAAAAATAAATGCTCTGGCGAGTGCTTTGCCTAACTTGCTTGATGATTCTGTACCAACAGGTGCTGATGAAGATGACAATGTTGAGCTTAAACGTTGGGGAACACCAAGAACATTTGATTTTGAAGTAAAAGATCATGTTGATTTAGGCTTTGGTATTGGTAAAGGTTTAGACTTTGAAAGTGGCGCTAAATTAGCCGGTACTCGTTTTGCGGTAATGCGCGGTCATATTGCTAAATTACATCGGGCTTTAGCGCAGTTTATGCTTGATGTGCACACGGAAGAGCATGGCTATCAAGAAATGTATGTGCCTTATTTGGTCAATGCCGCTTCTTTATATGGCACAGGTCAATTACCAAAATTTGGTGAAGATTTATTTCATACTGACTTGTCAGGAAAAAAATTCTCATTAATTCCTACCTCAGAAGTACCTCTGACCAATATTTATCGTGACGAAATTGTTGATGAGGCCGAATTGCCTATTAAAATGACGGCTCATACTCCGTGTTTTCGTAGTGAAGCAGGCTCGGGCGGTCGCGATATCAGAGGTCTTATTCGTCAACATCAGTTCGATAAAGTAGAAATGGTGCAATTGGTTAAACCTGAAAATTCGTTTGCTGCCCTTGATGAATTAACCGGTCATGCTGAAGCTATTTTAGAAAAACTAGAATTACCTTACCGTACTATGGTGCTTTGTAGTGGTGATGTTGGTTTTAGTGCCACTAAAACATATGATTTAGAAGTGTGGTTGCCAGCACAAAACACTTACCGTGAAATTTCATCTTGCTCGAATATGGGCGCGTTCCAAGCACGCCGTATGCAAGCACGTTTTAGAAATAGCGAAACTAATAAACCTGAATTACTCCATACGCTTAATGGCTCTGGCTTAGCGGTAGGACGTACCTTGGTGGCTATTTTAGAAAACTATCAACAAAGTGACGGCAGTATTACTATACCGACAGTGTTACAACCTTATATGAAGGGGTTAACAACAATAAGCTAGGTAACGCGTTACTTATTAATGGTACTGAGCTGCTTATATTTTATAAATAGCTCAGTATTATTTATTTTAGAAAACTTTACATTTTGTCTGTAATTAATTAATGATGATCGGGTCTATTAAAGTACTATTACTTAAAATTTATTAGGAAGTTTCATTGTTAGCCACACTCCGTAGTCTTGCCATGCAAGTTTTACTATTTTTTATTGTTTTCCAAGCAATATCTCTTCTGCGCGAAACCAGTATGTTATCAACAGACGTTGAATTAACAACATCAGAAAATCAGGATTTCACCCAAGTGCCAACGTTAATGGACGAAACCATTTCATTACATTCGCAAGGCAAAACCACGGTACTTTACTTCTTTGCCCCTTGGTGTCAAATATGCCATCTCAGTATTGGTAATTTACAAAAGTTGTATGAGAAAAATGAACATCTGAATATTGTTGCTGTTGCCATGGATTACACCAGTGTTAATGAAGTAATGGAATTTACCAAGCAGCATCAATTAACATTTCCAATCGCCTTAGGTAATGAAGAAATAAAACACGCTTATTCAATATCAGGTTATCCGAGTTATTATGTAATTAGCGAAGAAAACACCATAATAGGTAAATCTATGGGATATTCTTCAGAAATAGGTCTTTATTTACGCTCTTTATAATAGTTTTTCTTTTGTCTAATCTAGTGATCTGCACGGTGTTTGTGTACACTGTGGTATTCAATTTTTAATCTATACTCAAAATTCATCAGCTTGATATCCCCTAGGTAAACTTGAGTACAGAACGTAAGGCTCTACCGATGCAAATATCTGACAATTTTGATAGCGGCAATATTCGTGTTATCAATGCAAGCGATGCTAGTAATATCCAACTAGAAATAAAACATGATAATCAATCTGAATTTTATCAATGGTTTCACTTCAAATTACAAACTGATGCTAGCCACGCTAAAATACCCCAAGAACATATTATTCATTTAACCAACGCCGGTAAAGCTGCCTATGTTGAAGGCTGGGAAGATTATCAAGCGGTTGCTTCGTATGATCGTGAACATTGGTTTCGTGTACCAACAACTTATGATGGTACACGCCTTACTATTACCTTAACGCCAGAATATGACTCGGTATATTTTGCTTACTTTTCTCCTTATAGCTACGAGCGCCACCAAGATTTACTACATAATGCGCAAATGCACTTAGATTGTCAGTTACAAGTGTTAGGCCAAACCCTTGATGGTCGAGATATAAGCTTGTTAAAAATTGGTGAAGAAGGGGAGGGTAAACGCATTATTTGGTTAACAGCTCGCCAGCACCCAGGCGAAACCATGGCTGAATGGTTTATTGAAGGCTTTTTAGAGCGCCTGCTTGATGATGATGACGGTGTTGCTCGTTCATTAGTTAATAATGCGGTTTTTTATATAGTGCCGAATATGAACCCTGATGGTAGTGTTCGTGGACACCTGCGCACCAATGCGGTTGGCACTAACTTAAACCGTGAATGGTTAACGCCAAGTATGGAGCGTAGCCCAGAGGTTTACTTAGTGCGGAAAAAAATGCTTGCAACAGGTGTTGATATGTTTCTAGATATTCACGGCGATGAGGCGTTACCGGTTAACTTTTTAGCGGGCTGTGAAGGAGTTGCTGCGTATGATGAACGCCATCAAGCGCTTGAAAACAAGTTTAAAAGCATTCTATTATCATTAACGCCAGAATTTCAAGATGAACGAGGCTATGACAAAGACAAACCCGGAAAGGCTAACCCAACGGTTGGTACTAACTGGGTTGGTAATCAGTTTAGCTGTTTAGCCTACACCATAGAAATGCCGTTTAAAGATAATGATTTGTTGCCTGATTATAGTATGGGCTGGTCTGATATACGTAGCAGCTTGCTAGGTCGTGATTTTTTAACCGGTGTTTACCACATGATTGATGATTTACGATAATAATACTTTATACTAAATGAAATAATAATATTAAAATAAAGAGGAAGTTTACGTGCAGGAACTAGTCAATACTATCAATGGATATATTTGGAGCAGCGCACTGATTTATTTGTGCTTAGGTGCAGGTTTATTTTTTACTGTACTCACGCGGTTTGTGCAAGTTCGCCAGTTTTCAGAAATGTGGCGTTTGTTAATATCAGGCAAAAGCTCAGAGCAAGGCATTTCATCTTTCCAAGCGTTAGCGGTTTCATTATCGGGTAGAGTTGGCGCCGGTAACATTGCAGGTGTTGCCGCGGCTATTGGCTTTGGTGGACCCGGCGCCGTATTCTGGATGTGGGTAGTTGCTTTTTTTGGCGCAGCAACCGCTTATGTAGAATCAACAAATGCACAAATATATAAAGAAGAACATGATGGCAAATACCATGGTGGCCCCGCTTATTATATTGAAAAAGCAATGGGACAAAAATGGTACGCCTGGACTTTTGCTATCGCAACCATTATTGCCACGGGGATTTTACTGCCTACCGTGCAATCAAATACCATAGGCACTGCAGTAGAACAGGTGTTCGCTAACAGTGGCAGTATTGATACGGCTATTGGTGTTATTAGCTATGCCAAGTTGTATACCGCAACAGGCATCGTTTTATTATTTGGCTTTATCATTTTTGGTGGTATTAAACGTATCGCTAATTTTACTCAAGTTGTTGTGCCGTTTATGGCCTTGGCTTATATCTTAATTTCTCTGATCATCATTGGTTTAAACATAACGCAATTACCGGAAGCATTTATGTTGATTGTTGGTGATGCGTTTACGCCAATGGCGGGATTTGGTGCTGCTATTGGTTGGGGAGTTAAGCGAGGTGTTTATTCTAATGAAGCAGGACAAGGCACTGGCCCTCACGCCGCGGCGGCGGCTGAAGTTGACCATCCGGCGCAACAAGGTTTAGTACAAGCATTCTCCGTTTACATCGATACTTTATTTGTTTGCTCTGCCACCGCCTTTATGATCATTATTACCGGTACGTATAATGTACACGGGGTAGGGGATGCGTTTATTGTGCAAAATATCGCCAGTGAAGTCGTTGCTAATGGACCACAATTTACCCAAATGGCGGTAGAAAGCGTGTTTACCGGCGTTGGTAAACCTTTTGTCGCTTTAGCTTTGTTTTTCTTTGCCTTTACCACACTATTAGCTTATTACTTTATTGCAGAAAATAATATTTACTATATTAAGCGCACCCTTAATCTTCCAGGTGCGGTGTTTATATTAAAAATAGTGATTATGACGGCAACATTTTATGGCACAGTAAAAGCGGCCAATATTGCTTGGGGCCTAGGTGATATTGGTGTTGGCTTAATGGCATGGTTGAATATTGTTGGTATCATTATTATATTTTTCATGTCGAAACCTGCCATTAAAGCGTTGGAAGATTATGAAGCACAACAAAAAGCTGGAGTGAAAAAGTATACTTTTAATCCTAAAAAATTAGGGATAAAAGATGCTACCTTCTGGGAAGAAAGGTGGGATAAAAGCGTCTCTGAGCAAAATAAAACAGAGTAAAGCTAGCTAATTCATTATTTCATTTGCTATTAATTCAAAAAACGTCCATCTGGGCGTTTTTTATTGGCCAAATTTAGGTAGAATGGTGGTCATATTTTCAAAGGTAAATAAAGACCCTATTAATGGCAGTAACAAATTGTCCTAGTTGTAAGAAAAAAATATCAGATAAAGCCAAAGAATGCAGTCACTGTGGATTATCTTTGCATGCGTTAGATAGCGATAAAATCGCTAATTTGAATCATGTCAATCGTATCAATCAAGCCCAACGTTTAATGAGCTATTCATTTGTTGCCATGCTGTTGTTTTGTGGTGGCTTTTTATTTATGTTTTGGGACAACGTTGAACAAGGTACTTGGCAGCACAACTTAGCCATGGCCAGCACGGTTATTGGTTTTATTTTGTATATTATTATCCGCGTTCGATTACTTTTCTTTAAACGAAAAAAATAGCAATCACAATCAACGCCTGCCTACATGGATTTAGGTACTTAGGTTCAGTCTGGAACTATCGACCTGTGACTGTAAGCCTTTTAATTCTCGCACAAACGAGTATTTCGAAATAACATGAGTATAATATGAATTTAGATAGCACAATAGAAAACATGCCTGAAGCTATGTATTTAAGATTAAAGTGCGCTGCGGAAACAGGAAAGTGGCCGGAAGGTGTCGTTGTAGATCAGGCTCAGCGCGATACCGCATTACAATTAATAATGGCTTATCAAGCATGTCATTTAGATAGTGATGAAATGTTAACCATAGGCAGCGATGGCCAAATGGTACATAAAAACAAACGACAATTAAAAGAAAAATTTACCAGTGCAGCCAAAGAAAAGGCAATTACCCCTTGCGCTAAACCTGATGTAGATGCACTTAAAAGCGATATTGCTCATTTTACCGAACTGTAACTTGTTTCAGTTATCAATAATTTCAACTTAACTAAATTATAACGGCTCCTATGATTTTTAATCTGTTTAAACGTAAAAACAAATGGCAACACAAAGACAGTAATGTACGTATTGCAGCGATAAATGAAGAATTAGATAGTAATAACAGTGATAACAAAGCGACTTTGTTATCACTGTTAAATACGGATAGCAGTGAGTTAGTGCGGCGTGCTGTGTTATTAAAATTTAATAATTTCGATGACTATTACCATGCTAGCATCAGCAATGATAACAAAGCGGTGCAAGAATTTTCTTATACGCAAGTACAAGAAATTCTATTTAATACACAGGCTGTTAAGTTAACGGTAGCGGCCAAACAAAACTTTTTATCTATGCTATTAGCAACGCCAACAATAAACTTTTCTTTATTGAACCATTGGTTTGAACATGAAGTAGAGCCAAAAATAATAATTGATTTATTTCAAGTGATAGTAAAAAAGAAAAATATCTCCTCATTCTTGTTACAAACGTTTATTAAAAAAAATAATAGTGAAGTACAAATTAAATTGCTATCTCTCGATTTAAAAGAACTTAATGAAGCGACACTATTAACAAAGCTGCTCAAAAAGGCCGTAAATGATAACGTTACACAAATTATTGATGACAAGTTAGCACAATTACTTGAACAGCAAGAAAAACCTAAAAGATTACAAAAGCAATGTCAGTTGTTGCTTTCAAAACTATTGGCATTAAAAGATCTGTCTGATTTTAGTCAATACTTAACAAAAAAAGCAGCCTTAGTACAAGAGTGGCAACAGAGCCTACCTGAATTAACATGTTTATCAGAAGAAGAGCAACATATATTAGCGAACAAATATGACAAGATCACCGCTCAACTTAGTCAACTATTTGCCCCTAAAGAAGAAGCCTATCATCAAGAAAAAATTGCAGAGCAATTAGCCCACGACAAACAAGTCGTTAAAAATAGTGTTAGTAAGGCCATTGCGAAATTAAATCAAGTGATCACTACTGCTGTTTTTGAAGATGAAACACTTAATGAAACAGATTTTTTAAAGCAGTTAATCCAGTTAAACCAAGAGTTAGTGACAAGTGTGTTAAATGCCCAAGAGCAACAGAGTTTTGCCAAACAAATAATACAGTTAGAAAAACGCTTAACTCAACTACCTGAAATTGCGCAATCGGTGAGTCAAGCAACTCACCTTATTTCTAAAATATCACAATTAGCATTACCGCAAACACTGGCTGAATTAAATGAACGCAACCAAGTTTACCGTGACTGGTTAACACAGTGGCAAGCGGTAGAACAACAAGCATGTGGTATGTTACCGCAGTCAATTAAAGATGCCCATAAAGAAATTACCCAGCTTTGGCAAAATGGCCTTAATCCCTTGCGACACGAACAAAAATTATTGTTTAGCCAAACCAAGAAAAAACTTATTGATTTAAAACGCTTACTTTTTAGCGGTAAATACAAAGTATGTTTTGGTTTGTTTAAAGGCGTTAATCAAACGATAAATTTATTGTCTGTTTACCAGCAACAACAGCTACAGCGTGATTTTGATAACATAAGTGAAAAAATGGCAGAGATCAGCGATTGGGAACACTACATTGCCACGCCACGTAAACAACAATTGTTAAGCGACATAAGCGATTTAGTTACTACGCCGCTGGATAACCCTAATGAACAAGCAGATAAAGTAAAAACATATCGTAAAATATGGAATTCATTAGGTCATGCCGATGAAAACGTAGATCAAGAGCTGAATAAACAATTTAACCTTGCTTGTGAACAAGCATTTGCCCCCTGTCGTTTATTTTATGCTGAGCAAGAAAAATTACGGGAACAACACCTAGTAACTCGCAATGAAATAATTTCACATGCAAAAACACTTGCTGATTCAATTATAGCAACAGATACTGACGTTGCGGCTATTGACTATAAGATGCTCGATGGGAAACTCAATAAACTGCAACAACGCTGGCAACAAGCAGGTGAGGTTGACAGACAAGGTTACCAAAAGCTTTATCGACAATTTAAAAATACCTTACAGCCGATTAGAAAAGCTATTAAAGATTTTCATGATGCTAATGGCAGCAATAAACAAGCCTTAATTACCATAGCTGAGCAACAGCTAACTGTTGAAGATATATATCAAGCTGTTGATGCGGTAAAAGAATTACAACAACAATGGCGTGCTATCGGTTTTGCCGGCACTCATCAAGAATCAAAGTTATGGCAAAAATTTAGATCTCTTAATGATCAAGTTTTTGCCAAACGTGCTGAATTAAAAACAACACAACAAACAGAGATAGCCTCATTAGCAGCGCAATTTACTCAAACACTGAGTAATATTAAAGCTGAACTTGCTGATTCTCAGTTAGCACACAGTAAAGCACAAGCGGAACAACTATTAAGCGAAGTAATAAACAATAAACCGGTGATTAAATCTGTTGCTGCAGCAATCGAATTTTTTATTAAAGATGTTACCAAGAAAATAGCCACGCAAGATAACAGGGCAGAGCAAGATAATTGGCGCAGCCTTTTTTGTCTACTTAGCAAAGTAGCCCAAGATGACAATGACGGCGAAAGGACACTTAACGCATTAATCACTAATAATACGGACGATTATCAAAAATTAACAAGTTTTTGGCAAAAGCGTTTACAAGAGCAACTAGTACTAAACACTCAAGCTGATGTTAAAGAGCGTGAAATTAAAACACTAGAAATTGAAATTTTAGCACAAGTTGAATCACCAGCAGAATATGCAAACCAACGTATGGCAGTACAGGTAAGCTTAATGCAAGAGCAAATGTTGTCTGGGGCAGGGATAGATTTACAGCAAAGTTTGATTAATTGGTTACGTTTAGGAAAGTTAACGCATCTTGATTTAATGCTACTTGAACGATTAAATAAAATTTATAGCTAGTATTCTTGTTAGTTAATGAACTTACACTATTTCACCTCAGTAATAGTGTAAGTTTGAATTGATAGTATCAGCCTGCTGTGCGAGCGGCCTTGTTTAATTAAACGCTATTTCCCGTATTTGGTAATATCATTGAAGTTAGAGTGTTTCGTCCATCACAATTTCATGCCCTTTATTATGCTGGTTCAACAATATTCAAGCCGATTGAAATTGGCGTCGCATTCGCTAAGTTGTCTGATACTGGGCAGCGTTCCTTAACTTGGCTTAGCCAACTATCTAACGTTTCTTGATCTGCTTGCGCATCAACACAAAAATCGATACTTATTCCCTTATAGCCTGCTCGGTCGTTGGTTACTCTGCCAAATAAAAGATCAGGATTTATATCGCCATTGGCTTTTATTTCTAAACTATTAATGGTTAATCCCATTTCTTTTGCAACAATGTAGCAAGTTACATTTAAGCAACCGACAATAGCACTAAGTACATATTCAACAGGATTTGGCCCTTCATCTTGACCTCCCAATACCGGTGGCTCATCAACTATCATCGTAAAGTCACGTGCTTTTACTGACATTCGAGTTGCTGATTGTGAATAACCGACAACACTAAAATTAATATCGGGCAAAACTTACTCCTAGTAATATTTTTGTATGAATAGTAAACGAGAACTATTCATATTTTAAGGTGCGTAGGTTATCACTAAAAACATAGTCAAAACTAGTAAAGATCTTTGTTTCTGTAACGCACTGTAGACGATTAGGACGTTTTAAATCTCAAGCCTTGCTTGATGAAGCGGCCTTAATGGTTTGTATGGCTTACGTAGATTTAAATCCGGTTAGAGCTAAGTTGGCTAAAACTCCAGAGACATCAACTACACCAGCATTCAAGGTCGAATTAAAGCTGCTATTAACGGCAAAAAAGCAGAATATAAGTAAAAACCAGCCGGGATGTAATGCTAAATGATAAAAAAACCGCCAAAAATGTAAACATTTTGGATTGTTAAAAGAAAGCAATCCCGTTAGAGTATTTTGATAAAAAATAATATAAAAACGAGTTATGTTTAAGAGGTAGGTTTGAATATTGAGAGAAATTGATCTAAAAATGACGCGCTTATTCACAGCATTGGAAATTCCTGATCCAGTTAAAGAAGAGCTTTCAAGGTTAGAGCCAAAAGGCAATGACATTAAGGTGCATAATCAGCCACATATTACCTTACATTTTATTGGTAAAGTGTCTGATATAGTGGCAAGTTCTATTTGCTCTGAACTGAATAATATAGAGTTAAATTGTTATACTCAGGCAATCTCAGGTGTTGGAGCATTCTATCGTGGTAAGGCTCCTCATTCTCTCTGGGCCGGCGTCGACAAATGTAATGGGCTTAATACCTTACATAGTGCTGTTGGTCGTTCCCTCAGCAGATTAGGCATTGAACTAGATAAGCGAGAGTATAGACCTCATATTACAATTGCACGGCTAAGGTCATCTAATGAAAAATATGTACAATCATATATTTCAAATCATGAAAATTTTAAAACGTCATTTAGTGTAAAAAGGTTCTGTCTCTATTCTTACGTATTTGAACAAGGTAAACCTGTTTATACAAAAGTACAAGAGTATAACTTAATCAATTATTGAGTGTGTGAACTTAAACTATAAGCTGTTTAATAGGCCAATCTCAGAACAAAGTGGAATCCCACATACATTCAGACTTTACCGATGAAAGTTATTCATCATCTTTAAAGTCTGATTCATTTGTTTTTAGGTTAGGATTTAAATTTACTGATAATTTTTCTTTTTAATTCGTCCGCAGGAATTGGTTTAAACCCCCGTCTTTAGACGGGATAGCTTTAAGCTAGTAGTTGCGTTTATTATATGGGTATGAAATATCGTAATGATTCACATACCAAATATAAAATAGAATACCATTTTGTCTGGGTAACGAAGTATCGTTATCGGCTATGGCTTGCACCTAACCTCCGTTAAATTAAGTTTATTAATATCTTGCTGATTCAATTATAAATATAGTTTTAATCCCTCAACTGAGATGTTAAACCCTTGTGACTTCACGAACTTACTTTCTTTACTCTCTGGATTGAGTAATGGATTAGTATGGTTTAAATGAATGAACCACACTTTATTTTTCTCTGTTGCATCGATAAGTTTTAGCTCATGCATTGTTTCAGCAACAAAAGGATGTGGAATTTTTGACATATCTCTGCCAGGCAATTCACCGTCGTCATAGAAAGTAGCATCAATAAATGCGTAATCTACCGATTTAATAGCATCAACAAGTTTCGTCTGCCATTGCGGCCACTTGTTAATATCTGGAATAAAAAGTGCCGATTTATTAGGTCCTTTAATTAGGTAGCCAACTGTCTCTGAATATTCATCACGATGCGGTACTAAAAAGGGGGTAACTTCAAGTTGACCTAATATTTGTGGTTCATTATTTTGTAATGGCATTAGATTGATGTTTTTATACTTAACTAATTGGCTCCACGGCCCATTTTCTGCTAAATATTTCTTCATTCTAGGCATAGCATAAACGGGTATATTACTCGCTCCTGCAGCCTCATGCCCTAAGAACATCAATCCAGCGTAATGACCAATGTGTGCGTGAGTCAGAAAAATACCGTTAAGGGTATATTTTGATGATGGTGCTTCTTGTTCTAATCGATATAGTTGGTCTGGAAAGTTTGGTGTTGCTTCAAAAATGTATTTTTTATTATTACTTGGATCTATTAATCCTAATGAGGCCGCACCTCGTCTTAATAATGGATTTTCCCAGCCTGGCATACAATGTTTTTCATAGCATGCCGTTTGAGGGTATCCCGCATCTTGTACGACACCGAGAACATAAAGGTACGGATCATTTTCAGCTGCAGATATGGAGATAAAAATTGATGATATTACATAAGTAAAAATAATTATTAATGTTTTCATGTATATATAACTTTTTGTTGATTTAATATTGAAGAGTATAGATGTAGCAATAACAACGCTACACCCATACTAACTGACTTTAAAGTTTAAAAAGTAAAGCCAATTCGAGCATAATAACTCATGCCATCAAAGCCGTAAGGTACGGCACGTAATGGGAACCTAAACGCTTTTTTGGATATAAATTCTAACGCTTCATCATCCGTTAGTTCATCCGGAGTAACATCAAATAAATTATTTACACCGATAGAAAAGGTTAGTGTTTCTGATACTTTATAATCTAAATTGACATCAATCAAAGTAGCAGCTTCAACAACACTGGTTGGTTTAAATGACCCTGTTGGCGACAGAACCCCTGGTAAACCGATGTGATTATTTCCGAAGAAAGATATTTCAGTTTCGCCAAAGTAGTTGGCACGAATCAACGCACTCCAATCACCTTTTTCATAATTAAATGAAAGCGTTCCTCTTTCATGTGGCTGAGAGTCAGTAATAAAATCTCGTTTATTATTATCTAACGTTACTGTCGAAGGGATACCACTCGGCGTATTAACATTATCAATTTCGGTATCATTAACATTTCCGGCAAACGTAACACCAAACTCACCATCATATAAAGAGGTTTGGTAAGTTATAATTAAATCGATACCTTTCGTTGTTAAATTAACCGCATTAGAAAAGTAATTGGCACTAACCGCACCCGTCTGTTGTAAGGCAGCGGTGGCCTCAGGACTAAAGGCAACATCAGCCGCCTTCAGGAAGCCACTTCCCGTGATTCTATCTTTTATTTTAGTATGGTAGGCATCTAAAGTAATTGATATTTCATCGGTGGCATTGTACACAAAACCTAAACCTAAACTCTCTGAGGTTTCTAATTTCAACTCTGTCACGCCTAAAGCACTTGGAAAAGCAGAGCCTGAGTTAGCGGTGAAGGACGTTTCAAGCGCACCGCCTTCCCCTAAATTTGTTGTGTATGCTGTATAGGCACTTTGTTGTAATGACGGAGCACGAAATCCCGTTGAAATGCTACCACGAACCGCAAAATCATCTGATACTTCATAACGAGAAGATAGCTTCCAAATAAGATCATCACCTGAATTAGAAAAATCTTCGTAGCGAAATGCAGCCCCAACTAACCAGTTATCGGTGATTTGGTTTTCTAAATCTAAATAAACAGCATAGCTATCACGGCCCTCTTTTCTAGCTG
>JABSOW010000031.1 GCA_013215465.1 Colwellia sp.
TACCTCATGTTAATTTGCTGAGATAATTATGCGCAGGCTTGATTAATATTGGTATGTGGGGCTAATTACGCGCTTACGTTTAAAGTCCATATCCGGACGGTAGAATCTTATACCCGTTCCACTTGAAGATGCATGATTCAGCTGGAATTAGAAACGACTTAGGCAAGGTCTTGATTGAAGATAATGGTTGTTCAGGAGAATATGCTCCAAAATTTAAATCACGGCTCACATTCTACATTCAATTTTTTTGCCACCATTGCGATCTAAATCGGCTATTTAAAAACAGTCTGAGATTATGGTCACAAATTTCAGAGATGGCTAACTAAGGCTATGTTGCACCTATCGTTGTTGGGTTTCAGTACATTAAGTGTAGTTTACCAACACCAAAATACACATAGCCGATATTGTTGATGTATTCATCACTGTTGCCGACGATTTTTATCAGGTATTTCATAGAAGTAATCAACATAAATCTTCTTTGGTAGTGTAATGGTCATTTGAATACCTTTAATATTTCACTTTCTTTAAGTTATAAATCCTTCCAGCTAGGTAGCTAAATTAACTGCGTCACTACAAAGATTGTAAAATAAGGAAGAAAATTCGAACTCCATTTTTTATTAGTCTTAATTATTACATTCAACAGATCACTGATTTAGATCAATAACCATAATATTAATATGGGATAAAGTGTTGGTTCTTTTTTTTAATGAAATTAGACACGTGTACTTTATATTGAACGTGTTAAAGTATCAGAAACTTAGGTTGAAAAATCCTTATTAAGCGTATTCTCCGAGAGTCACGTTGTTTCATTTAGACCTAAAAAATTTTGAAAATACCAATACCAATACCAATACCAATACCAATACCAATACTAAATAGTCCAGATTAGGCTTCAGCCAGTCAACACTATCCAGCAAGGGGCTTGCCCCCAAAATTTAGGTTACGCTCTGTTAAAGGCACAACATGGAAAATTTTGATATTAGAACATTAGTGTTCATACTTTCGATACTGAACATGTTAGGTTTTTTTGCCTACATTTTTGCTCGCTTTTCTATTCTGCGTATGTCGGGGATGACATTATGGGCAGGGGGGCATCTTGCATTGGCGGTATGTTTTTTTTGTATATTGCTAGATATCGAATCGCCTCACCCATCATTTATGTTATTTGTAGTAATCTCTGTTATGGGAACTCATGCAATGTGGTGGAGTGCATCAAGATACTTCTTTAACAGAAAACGGCTACACCCACTGCTAATTATATTACCTGCCCTGATTGTCATCGTTTTCTCTGTAAGTGCTAAAGCATTAGTAGCCTTGGAATGGATTGAAGATGGTGCACTGTTTCTAACAGCTTATATTATGTTATTTCTAACTTGCGCATTTTATCAGTTTGCAATCGCCAAAGAATTTATCAGTTACCGTTCTCCACGATTAATAACGTCAGTTTCAGTTGGTTGCGGTTTTGCTGTGGTCGCAGTATTGTCTATTTTTAAAGTGATTACCGCCCTGTCTATCCTCCCACCACTCATTAGCAGTTCAATGACCTACAGTATTGAAACCTTCATTACTGTTATATTTATTCAAGTTACTTCTATGTTTGGATTAATACTTATTTCCGCTGAGCGCCTGCAATCTAGGTTAAACGAATTAGCCCAGAGTGATCCTCTTACTGGACTGCTTAACCGAAGGGGATTTAAGTTGCAGTCAGAAATAGCAATAAAGTCTGACAGATACGGTGAAAATATTTGTGCAATCATGGCATTTGATTTAGATCGTTTTAAGTTAGTCAATGACACTTATGGGCACGCTACCGGTGATGATGTTTTAATAGCATTTGCTAATTGCCTGACAGAAAATACACGTTCCACCGATATAGTAGCTCGATTTGGTGGTGAAGAATTTATTGTCTTATGCGTCGATATTGACCGCACAGATGCAAAAAACATGGCAGAGCGAATTAATGAATTTATGTCGGCACTCACTTTGCAATCAAATAAAGGAGAAGACTTTTGTATTACCGTCAGTATTGGTCTGGCAATGATAGAGGAAGAGCACCCAGAGTTATCTCTCTATTTAAAGGCTGCCGATATGGCCTTATACAATGCTAAAGCAATGGGGAGAAACAAAGTCGTTGTGGCTGAATGTGGAGCACAACCTAGCCTGGTAGTATAGCCACCAATCCACCAGTATGATGCTTTCCCATTTTAAGGTTGCTTGAACTGTTTCGAGGTAGTGAGTCCATCACACTAAGAAAATATTGATTATGAACTCATCTATCAACCAAACGATATAAACCCGCTCCACTTGAAGATGCATGATTTAGCTGGAATTAGTTTTGTGATCCCTGTTAACTCAAGGTCGTTATATTATCAACAAATGATACCCATACTAGATCACATTTTTTTATCGTGTAAGTTATTATTCAGCGATTAATTGCTTCAGAGTATAGTTACTCTCGTCATTACCCAATTTAGTTTTCATATAGGGTAATATTTCTTTAAGCTGTTGAGATAGTTGCCATGGTGGGTTAACGATAAATAATCCTGTGCCAGTCATACCGTATTCATCACTATCCTTTGCTAAGCAAAACTCTACTTGTAGGACATTTTTGACTGAACTCTTACTAAAGGTATCGCTCATTTGCTCAACTAGCTCGCGCTTAACCACAGGGTACCAAAGAATATAAGTACCAGTAGCAAATTTTGTATAGGCTTTAATGATTGTGTTAACCGCTTTTTGATAATCTTCTTTCAGCTCGTAAGGTGGGTCAATAAGAACAACACCACGACGACTTGGTGGCGGTAATAAACCTAGCACACCTTGGTAGCCATCAGATTGTTTAACAAATACTTTACGCCAGCGTTGACAAAAATCTTCTAGGTGTTGAATATCAGTAGGGTGTAATTCAAATAAGTGGCTACTGTCTTGGCGACGCATAAAGGCTTTAGCTATCCCAGGAGAGCCAGGGTAAACTTCAAGGTCGCTGTTGAGGTTAAGGCTGTTAATGAGCGATAAATAAGGCTCAAGTGACTCCGGTGCTTCGTTATCGTTAATAATCTTGGCGATACCGTTCTTATATTCCCCGGTTTTTTGCGCATATTCATCAGCCAATTGATACATACCAGCACCAGCATGGCTGTCTATATAGCAAAAGCCTTTTTCTTTATGAGTCATATAATCTAAAACAAGTGATAAGACACTATGTTTTAGTACATCGGCAAAATTACCGGCATGAAAAGCGTGGCGATAACTTAACATATAAATCCTTAGAGGTTATAAGTGTACTTAATTTATTAACTAGCTTCCTTCGATAGCTTTACGCTAAGATTAAACAGAGTTATTACTCCGCTCGTTCTGAGCCTGTCGAAGGAAGTTTGTAGAAGGGTTATGCTTTACTGGCTAAATACTCATCGTAAGTACCAGCAAAATCAATATATCCATCTTTGGTTAATTCGATAATACGGGTGGCGATGGTTGATACAAACTCACGGTCATGACTAACAAATAACAAGGTACCTTCGTAACTTTCAAGTGCCATGTTTAAAGATTCAATCGATTCCATATCCATATGATTGGTTGGCTCATCAAGCATTAAAATATTTGGCTGTTGCATCATTAACTTACCAAATAGCATCCGACCTTTTTCACCACCAGAAAGCACATGAACTGATTTTTTAATATCATCAGCAGAAAAAAGTAACCGACCTAAATAACCGCGAATAGCTTGTTCATCATCGGAAGGTTGACGCCACTGGCTCATCCATTCAAATAAAGTCATGTCAGTTTCAAATTCGTATTCATGATCCTGTGCATAATAGCCAATATTAACATTTTCAGACCAAGTGATATCGCCAGAACTCGCTTCATAACCGACTTCATTCATCAATGAACGTAACAAAGTTGTCTTACCAATACCGTTTTCACCGATGATAGCGATACGTTCACCAACTTCAATTAATGCAGAAATATCTTTTAAAATATGAGCATCATCAAAGCTTTTATTGAGCTTTTCAACTACTAACGCATTACGGAATAATTTCTTTTCTTGCTCAAAACGAATAAACGGGTTGCTACGACTAGAGGGTTTTACTTCATCTAGTTGAATTTTATCGATTCGTTTAGCACGGGATGTTGCTTGTTTAGCTTTTGATGCATTGGCAGAGAAACGTGCTACGAAGGCTTGTAGTTCACCTATTTGTGCTTTTTTCTTGGCATTATCTGCTAGTAAACGAGCTCGTGCTTGGGTAGCTGCTAACATATATTCGTCGTAATTACCTGGGAATACCCGTAGTTCACCGTAATCTAAATCGGCCATGTGCGTACAAACACTATTTAAGAAGTGTCTATCATGCGAAATGATAATCATGGTTGAATCTCGCTCATTCAGCGTATCTTCTAACCATTGAATAGTATGGATGTCTAAGTTGTTGGTTGGCTCATCAAGTAATAAAATATCTGGATCTGAAAATAAAGCTTGGGCAAGTAGAATACGTAATTTAAAACCCGGAGCAATTTCGCTCATTAAACCGTAGTGTTGCTCAACAGGAATACCAACACCCATTAATAACTCACCGGCGCGACTTTCGGCTGAATAACCGTCCATTTCAGCATATTCAGATTCTAAGTCACCCACTTTCATCCCATCAGCTTCGCTCATCTCGGGTAAAGCATAAATACGATCACGTTCTTGTTTTACCGCCCATAACTCGGTATGCCCCATTATTACAGTATCAATGACATTATACTGTTCAAAGGCAAATTGATCTTGACGTAACTTACCTAATCGCTCGCCAGTATCTAAACTAACGTTACCGGATGTTTGCTCTAAATCACCACCTAAAATTTTCATAAAGGTAGATTTACCACAACCATTAGCGCCGATTAAACCGTAACGATTACCGCCACCAAACTTTTGTGAGATATTTTCAAATAATGGTTTTGCGCCAAATTGTTGAGTGATGTTGTTTGCTGATAGCATAAGGCTTCCGTAACAATAGTAATAACTGGGGAAATAATGGGGCGCATTATACTTAAATGGCTTTGATATTACTATCTATGGCTGCTATTTGTCTGTGTTTATCAGTGGGAGAGGGTTTAGGTATTTGAACAGTTACTTGAGTTGGCGGTTAAGTCGTACCGCCAAGAACAGTTTTTCATGCTAGTTGTGTTGTTGATGTATTAGCGCTTTAAATATTGATTAAAATCGATATCACTACAGCCCACGACAACTTTTACACGATTGGATGCACCTAATTTTTTTAAGATAGAAGAAACATGTGATTTTACCGTCGTTTCAGAAATATTTAAGTTAAACGCAATTTGTTTATTTGCTTCACCTTTTGTTAAATGTTTTAACACCATCAATTCTCTGCGTGTTAATAAAAACATTTTTTCTGGTAATATTTCGAATTCTCTTGATGTGTTAACTGTGGTTGGTGCTCGAATAATGTCTGCGGGTAAATAAACGTTACCTGCAAATATACTCTTAAGGGCATCACCGATGACATCTTTTGCCGATGATTTTGCGATAAAACCAACAGCACCATAAGCAATAGTTTGTAAGATAACTTGTTTTTCAGTTTCTGCTGAAATAATAACCACCGGGATTGTTGGGTATTGATTACGTAAATCTAGTAACCCGGCAAGGCCTGACATGCCGGGCATGTTCAAATCTAGCAAGATAAGATCGATATCAGTAGTTTCTTTGGCAAAGGCAAGAGTTGATTCAATGTCCTTAGATTCAAAAATTTCAGACTCTGGAAAAGTTTGAGAAATAATATTTATTACTGCATCCCTAAATAAAGGGTGATCATCAGCGACTAAAATTTTATACATGATATTACCTATTGAAATAAATCCACTTTACTACTTTAGCAGAGCAAATTTAACTATTTAATCATCCCTTAGTCGTAAGAACCTCATCTTTAAGTTATAAAATATACAATTTTTCTTTTATTTGTGAAATGATTACTATTTGTTAAATTTGTCAGGAGCAGAATTAAGCTTCTGCTCCTTTATTAATTTTCTAAAAATTAGAAAGTTACCACAGCACCAATTGAGAAAACGTTATTCTCTTCTGCTATAGAATTTTGATCATTATCATTTTCAGTCTTATTGAATTCAGCTACAACGGTTACACCAGGAACAACTGTTCTGAAATAAGAGATATTGCTATTACTATTTGTTGTCTCAGTAATTCCATCATCTGATGTTGTTTCACCGTAAGATAGTACAAAACGGTTAGCGCCCATTGTGTATGAACCTTGTACTAGGTAACCATCAGATTCATTCGTTTGTGCTGAAACCATTTGATCTAAACCGCCAATACCCTCAGCGCTAAAACCAGAAGCAGTTAGTGATAAGCCTGAAAATTTAACGTTAGCACCATAACCAACACCTGATTGATCTTGGTCTTCACCAAGTGCTGTTTCACTTGATTGCGAAACACCACTAACCCAAGCTTTTAATGCAACATCTTCAATAGTCGTGTTATACATCAATTCAGCTTCAAAACGGGGCATATCTTCAGATGAATCTGCAGATACTTTATTAGGATCCATCACACCAACTGCTAGTTTAAAGCCATTCATCTCAGGCGATCTATAAGTGATTTGTGCTTTTGGAAAAGCATAGGTATAACCGGTAGCAATGTTACCAAAAGAGACAAAACCGCTATCAGCTAGACCACCAGATGTTTGACCATAACCAGTTAATAGTTCATCGCCAAAAATATTAGCGCGGTTAAATAAACCAAAATCTTTACCCACTAGTACTTCACCAAAGTCACCGCTTATTGTGGCATAAAATTGACGAACATCAATGGCTGTACCTGTGCCTGCATCAGCCGGCGAGGTATCACGAAATGCGTCAGTATCACTTAAAGTAACCCAAAATGAAGAACGGGTAGATACTTTTATATCATCAAGTTGTTTAGCAAAGTTAAAACCAATATAGCTTGGTAAGAAACCCGTTTTAACACGTGATTGTTTGCTGTTTGTCACGTCACCAGCAGCATCAGTTGTGTCAGTATCGCTGTTAGAATAAAAGATGTTAACTAAACCATCGGCACTGAATGTCAATCCATCATTGTTATAAACTTCAACAGCGGCACTTACATTAAACGCTGTGGTACAAGCAAGGGCGATTGCTGCTAATTTAAATTTTGTAGTCATGTTTTATTTCCTTTATTTTTATCGATTTTATTGTAATTACCTCAATGATAAAAAAGTCCAAGAATAATGGGTATTGGTAATGTTGTTGAAAAAAAACCTCCCTTAGTCTTACGCCAATTGCCTAATGCTTAAGTAGGAGAAAATAAAAAAAGGATGAGAAAATATTGAGTTTTTAATCGGTAGCAATACTACCAGAGAGAATTTTCGGGTACTGCGCCATTAGTTTTGCTTGCCAAGCAAGCTCGGCGCTGCCGGACTCTTTTCTCGGCTTAGGTAAATCAACGCAGACTTGATGAATGATTGAACTGGGCGAATTACTCATAAAAATAATACGATCTGCTAAATAAATAGCCTCACTTAAATCATGGGTAACAAAAATAACGGTACTACCACAGCTTTTACACAAGCTCACTAACAGTAATCGTAGTTTAGCTGCCGTTGGCGCATCGAGAGAATTAAAAGGCTCATCAAGTAAAATTAACTCAGGGTTAACAGCAAAAGCTCTGGCAATGGCAACTCGTCGTTGCATGCCGCCAGATAATTGTTTGGGGTAATAGTCCCCTTTACCTGCTAAGCCTACTTGCGTTAATAAGGTCTCAATTTTTTGGTTTTGTGCTGTCGGTAATACTAGTTGTAAATTTTGCTTAACCGTCAACCAAGGCATTAATCTAGGTTGTTGAAAAACATAACCTAGTTGGTACTCTTCACCGCCATTGAGTTCTTTTGAATTACATAACAGTTTTTGACCTGTGGCATCTTCAAGCCCAGAAAGCATATTAAGTAGGGTGGTTTTTCCAGAGCCAGAAGGGCCAATGATGGCAATGAACTCCCCCGGTTTAACGGTAAATTCTATATCTTTTAATACCACAGCAGCGCTATTAGCGTAGTACTTATTTTTAATGGCAATATCAAGCTCTATCATGGTGAACTCCTCTAGCAATTAGTTTATCTAATGGCCTAAAAATTAGGTTTTCAATCACTAACACAATAGAAATAAAAGCAAAGGTATAAGCAAGAATTCCTGCAATATCAAAAAATTGAAATAATGTGTTTAATGCAAAGCCAACGCCGTCACTTCGTCCTAATAGTTCAACCACTAACACTATTTTCCATATTAAAGACAAGCCTGCTCGTGCTGAAGCCATAATGTAAGGATAAAGTTGCGGTAAGAAAACGCTAAAGAAGGTTTTACTTAATGATAATTTGTAAACTTTGGCAACACTGAGTAAATCTTCATCTACCACACGGGCACCTTCTCTGATCATCACCACAACTGTCGGTATTTTATTAATGACTACGGCCAGTATTGCTGCTGATTCAACCAAGCCAAACCAGATGTAACACAGTAAAATAGTGACTAGGGCAGGGATATTAAGGACGATTATTAGTAAAGTGTCGGATAGTTGGTTCAGACGTTTACTGATACCCATTAAAATACCAATGATGACACCTAAGATCATGGCGATGGTAAAACTGAGCAATACCCGAGTTAAGGTAACGCTGAGGTTAATTAACATATCACCTTGAAAAAAATGATAAATAAAACTTTCTATGATAATGAATAATGACGGAAAATCAGCACTATTAACGTACCAGGCAATACTTTGCCACACGCTAGCGATGATTATTAACATTAATAATCGGCCATAAACTGGTGACATAAATACAGACACTAACAAGGTGAATAATCGCCTTGTTAGTACTTGCTCGTTGGTATGTTTTTTAATGGTTATCATCCTATTTGAGCGGACATGTTACTTGATGGTTTGTTATGTCTTCTACTGGTTGTTTGGCAAGCGGCAGATTTATTTTAGCTGTTTGCCAAAAAGTTCCTTCTGCCAATGTTGTTGCTTTACCCACTAAATTCCGGCCTCCTTGCTCTGCTAAAATAGCAAAGACTTGTTTACTGGCTTTAATTTCTTCAGGGCCAAATTTATCTAGTACTCTAGCTCGATACTCTTTTTTTAAGGCAATAAAAACCTCATCACTTTCTGCTTTTGTTAACGGACGAATACGCTGCCATTCTTCATCACACAAAAGTAATAACTTTTTAGCTTCGTTAGATGCTTGTAGAAAATCGGTTAGTAGCTGGTTGTGCTTCACTGCCCATTCTTGTTCGAATACCCATCCCAACAAGGGCACCTTATTAGTTATGCCTAGCTCAGCTAGCATTTGTGGCACACTAACCAATAATTTGTAGCCATTAGCACTTAATCTAGCATTGTAATGCCAAAAATTTATGGCCGCATCTATATCGTTCCGTTGCATTAAACGGTTTAATAATGGTGGTGTGGCAAATACTATTTCAGCATGGTCTTTAAGTTTTAGCTGATATTTTTTTTGCGCATAAGCTTGTAATAATAACCAGTTTTTATCTACTGAGCCGCCTGCGACCCCTATTTTTATCTGATTAAGATCGGCAAGTGAGTTTGCGGTAGAGTTGCCCGTAACATACAAACCACCGGAGGCAATTGATGTGGGCACTAAGCTATAGTTTTTATCATTAAAACGTTGTCGGTTTACCCATAACCAATCACCTAAAATAATATCGACGGCTTTACTTTGTAATGCTACAGCAGAGGCATTTTTATTACTTAACGGCATTACCTGTAAATTGAAATTATATTTTTTATCTAGTTGATAATGTTTTATCACCGCTATTTCCCAATTAACGGTGCCATATTTTAATACGCCAACACGAACTTTGGGTAAATCGGCAGTCGGATTTGCAGTCACTGGTATGCAACTGAGGCAAAAAACAATAAGGAGCAATAAACGAGTAGGGGAGATATACATCAAAAACTCCAATCTAGAAAAAGAAAAAGATATTTGCACCTTCTGAGCAAATATCTTTATATTACTAAAATTTATAATTAACGCTTACAGATAAGGATCTTGGTCTAGCAGGTCCAACAAAGTAAGGAGACTCAATATCAGGGTAAAAATCTTCTAATACTTCATCAGCTTCACCATAAGTACCAAAAGTTTCATATTGGTGATCAAAAAGGTTATCCACTTTTGCTGATAAATTTAACCGCTTAGTTATCTGGTAAGAAAAATATACGTTAACCAATGAGTAGGCTGATATCTTTTTGTTTTCATTGGCTTCATCGCCACGATAATAAGAATCAGAAGCATATATTAGCTCTGTACCAAAGCTAATGTCTTGATTGATTTGCCAATCTGCATGGAGTTTAAATTGATGCTGCGGTTGACCAGGAATAACATCGCCGGGACTAACTTGACGATTTGCGCCAAGTGGATTCATTGGGCTAAATGAGATAAAAGGTGACTCAAAAGTAGCTTTTAAGTAATTATAGCTAGTGCCAACGCTTACATCATTAAACGCGACTGAATAAGCTAACTCTACCCCTTGGCGTTGTATTTTATCAATGTTGACAAAATACCCTTCAGAGGAGGTTGAGCCTGCTTGTTGGAAAATTATGTCATCAATGGTTTTCGTTGAAAATAAAGTGGCAATGGCTGAAACCGAATCGCTATTATATTGCAAAGAGGCTTCTACTGTTTTAGCGACAACTTGCTCAAGCGGTGGATCAGCAACAAAACCGTTGGGTAACTTACACGGATCTTCTTCATCAGCGCAACTTAACTCAGCAGGGCTTGGCACTCGCGATGATTCGCTATAGCTAAGTTTAGCGGTGAACTCATTATTAAGTTGATAATTCAGCCCAACAGCAGGATTAAAACGATGAAACTTATGATTACCATCAAGAGAGCCTTCACCATCATCGATAAGGTCATTCATAATAATGTGACTGTTATTGTAACGGCCAGCAATATTGAGGGTAAGCCCTTGGTCAAAAGCTATTGAATAAGAAGCAAAAATATATTGCTGCTTAGTAGTAACATCCAAGCGTACTTGAGATTCTTTATCAAAAAAACCGGTTGCAGATACTGAGCGATCATCAGCAGCAGAATCATTATTAAGAATGCCAAATTGAGTATTACTATTGAAGTTAATATCGGCTTTATCCATACCTAAGCCAAAAATCACTTCTTGTTCATGGTTGGCAAAGCTGGTTACATGGATCAGTTGCGTAGCAAAGCCATAGCTGGTGTTATCGGTAGCGCCGTCATTGAGTGTACCGTCAACTTCATCGGCATCTATCGTGGTAATATCACTAAATAAAGTGCCTTCATCATAACCAACAAAATCAACCATCGTTAACGAGCCGTCTGCTTCATCTTCTTCACATAAGGTTTCACCGGCGCCAAAATCACAATCTTCATAATCGCTATCATCACCATTGATGGAATTGATTTTATTTTGGCGATAATAAGCATTCGCTTGTAAAGATAAATTTTTATTAATAACTGAATCGCTAGCAATACTAATTAGTTTATAATCATTGTTAGTTTTATCTGGGTGGGTATAAACTGTTTCGCGGCCTTCAATAGCAATAAGCTCTTCAGGTGCTGCGCCATTACCTGTCATCTCATTATCATTAGCAGCAAGTAATAGTTCTATATAATTATTGTCGTTTTGATAGCTAAATGAGGCTAATGCTTGTTTTAATTCACTTTGAGAAAAATCACGCCAACCATCTTCTTTATAGCTGTTAGCAATAAAGTAATAACCCCAACTGCCGTTGTTACCACCTGACTGCATGGTGTATTGTTGTTGACCAAAGCTACCAAAGCGAACATTTGCCTCGTTATCAGTATAGCTAAAGCCATTTTTAGTTTTTAATGATAAGGCACCACCTAAGGTGTTTTGCCCGAAAGCCGGGTTGGAGCCTGAATATAGGGCGACACTCTCAAGTGCTGCCAACGGAATTAGATCCCAGTTGACGGTATCACCAAAAGGTTCATTAAATCTTACTCCGTTTAAATAAACAGAAATACCTTGTGGTAAGCCCAATAAAGGCGAAGCCGTAAAGCCGCGGTATTGCACATCTGGTTGGAAAGGGTTATTTTGCACGTCACTGATATTTACACTAACTAATTGATTTCTCATGTGATCAGCTAAAGATGTTGCTTGAGCCCTAGTGATGTCTTTAGTACTTATATACTGTGCGCTACCAATAATATTAGTTTGTGCAGAGATGTTATTTGATAGTGGTGTTTGCCCAATAACATTGATTTTTTCAATATCATCAGCCAATACTGGCAAAGCAAAAAGTAACCCTGTTAGTGTAATAATGCGACTCATTAATCTTCCTTTGTTATAAATACCCTCATAATGTAACGTGAATAATTCAGTAATGGTATGTTATAAGTTATTCACTATACCAATAAAATAATATTAATCACTTTTAAATCATAGTGTTGCTTGATTGTTTTTACAATCAAATCCTACTAAAGTAGGAGGTGATCACAACTAATTTCATTAGTAAAATACTGAATAGTATCGCTGATATTTACCTTAACAAATGTAACATTGTTGTTTTTAGCTTCATTGGTTTTACTGGCTTATTAAGTAATAAAATCCCCGTTTTTTCTACTTCCTTTTTTAACGACTTGCTGTAGTTTGCCGTGATCATTAATGTCGGTATAGCTGATTTACGCCCTTTATTAATAATTTTAGCGGCACAGAGACCTGTTTTATCGTCATCTAAATGGTAATCGACAATTAAAATATCAGCATGCTCTTGATAAATTTCAACTTGTTGTTCAAGGTCTTCAAGGCTGGTTGCCGTTATAACAGTACAATCCCAACCGCCGAGTAAATGCGCCATGCCATCACATATATTGGCATCATTATCAATAACCCAAATAGTACGTTGCGCTAAAATAGTATTATGCAAAATTTGCGAGGGAAGAGAGTTATGGCTAGGAAGTTGCTCAATTTTACCTATGGGGACTTGAATTGAAAACATTGACCCTTTGCCTTGCACAGAATTAACTTTAATCGAATGTTCTAGTACTTTAGCTATTTTATCTACGATAGCTAGCCCTAATCCTAAACCATTTCTATAGGCTACTTTGGATGATTGCAGTCGTTTAAATTCTTGAAATATCTCATTGATTTTCTCTTTAGCTATACCAACACCATTGTCCCAGACTTCAATCGAAATATGATCACCTTGTCTTCTACAGCCGAGTAATACTTTGCCACTTTCTGTGTATCGAAAAGCATTGGAAAGAAAGTTACGTAATACCCGAGCTAATAAAACACTATCACTGTGTACGATTATATCGGTGCTTACGTAATGTAAACTAACCTCGTATTGATGTGCCTGTTGTTGATATTCATTTGCTAAATTATCAAGTAAATCAGCAAGTTTAAAAGAAGATTTGTCAGCTTTAACAACACCAGCATCAAGCTTGGAGATATCAACTAAGGTACATATTAAGTTTTCTAAATCACTAAGCGAAGCATCAACAGAGCTGACAATAGGCGCTAATTTTGTCTTCAGCACCTGCTCTGCTAAAGAGCTATTAAATAATTGTGCCGCATTTAAAGGTTGTAATAAATCATGGCTAACGGCGGCGAGGAACTTGGTTTTAGACATGTTAGCTTCGTCTGCTTCTTTGATTGCTTTTTCTAAACTAACTTGCGCTTGTCGATGCCCTTCGATTTCTGTCTGCAATTGAGAGGTACGCTCTTCAACTCTAACCTCTAATAAATCATGTGCTTTTTGTAGGGCTAAGGCATTTTTTCTACGGGCGGTTATATCGCGTATAAGTACAAAAAATCCGAGTACTTGACCTTCAACATCAATATTGGGCACATAGGACTTTAACAAGTAACAAGGATCACCTGCTAAGTTTTTTTCTTCTGTTTCAAAACTCACACTTTCGCCATCAAGTGCCTTATTTACATAGGGTTTTACTTTACTAAAATCAAAATTAGTTCTGTTTTGAATATCTTCTAATTCATAAAGCCCTGAAGCAGAGTGGCCATACCAATCCATGTAAACTTGGTTAGTAAATTGAAATTTAAGATCCGCCCCCACGTAAGCAATCATAGCAGGTACGTTATCTGTAATTAATCGCAGCCAACGTTCACTCTTTTCCAATGACTCGGCATAACGATGTCGCTCGGTAATATCAGTATATGTTTTAATTACTTTACCGTTATTTAAGTGATGATCTCTTATTTCTACAACCGTACCGTTTGATAAAGTTTGCACATGGTAAGCGTGTTCTTTTTTTGGCTCTAGATCAAGTTCAGTTAAATTAGTGATATTAGAAAAATAGGGCTTTTCTTTGAGTATAAGCGGAGATAGCTGACTTATTTTTGCAAAGCGATTATTCCACACTTCAACTTGTTGCTGACTGCTAATTAACACCACACCTTGAGAAAGGTTATCAACTAAACTTTGCAATAATAAAGATTTGTTGGCCATGCCTTGCTCGTAGCGGACATTCTCAGCGGTTTTTAACGCGGTAATATCGCTATAAAGCATTACCCATCCGCCTTCCATGGTGCGGCGCTCATTTAATTGAAACCAGCGACCATTAGATAGTTTATAAACGGGATTAATATTATAGGCATCACCGGGGTGAACATGACGAATAATGCCTAGATTTTTTGCTCGGTCTTTTAAGTCTTTTAGATTGACCCCTACGCCAGTAGAAAGACCTAGTCCTTCCCAAAATGAAGAGAAAGTACTATTTTGTAGTATGATCCTGCCATCACTATCAAGTAAAACAAAGCCTTCTGAAATGCTCTCGATGGCATC
Source organism: Colwellia sp. (assembly GCA_013215465.1). Lineage (GTDB taxonomy): Bacteria > Pseudomonadota > Gammaproteobacteria > Enterobacterales > Alteromonadaceae > Colwellia. Next base: position 14,822 of record JABSOW010000031.1, read on the forward strand.
AATAAAACGTTGTTTAAATAAGTTAGCTTTGTTATTTGCTTGGGTTAAGGCGCGGTTACTACGTTCTAATTTTGCTAAGGTGTTTTTTAACTCTTGGGTTTTTTCTCTTACCTGATCGGCTAAATACACTGAATGTTCAAAGGCAGCGTAAGGGGCAAACTGATTACCATGATTTTCAACCCGTTCCATTAAGGCATGGTTAATTTTTTTTAATATACCATTTTGCTCTTTAAGTTGCGTTATTTGGTCAACTAATGAGTCTTCATTGCACATGTCATTCATTATCGTTACCCTCCTTGGTGTCACTTTTTGCAATAAAAACGCCTGCAAAAGTTTGGTTTAAGTGAATGCCATTAATATGCTCACCATAGCTGTTAAAACCTGCTATGTTATATTTTGCATAGAGGTTTTTTGCTTGTTCAGATAAATGTTTTTGTTCTATTTCTATACGGCGTAAAAAACAGTCACAGGCAAGTACTAGCTCTGATTTTCCAAAGCGTTGGGTAATGCTTTCGAGTTTATTGTCTAATGAATGAAAAATATCATCCATATCAACGGCAGTGAGTACAATGCCAACATCGATAGCACAATAAAAAGTTAAACTTAAATCGTCCACATTTACCTTTTGTATAGAGCGAATATAGTATTGTCCACCTACTTTTACCGCCAGCGGGTGCAGTGAAAATACTTCCGGGGTTAAATCATTTATGTCTATATTGAGTAATTTAGCGTATTCAAGTGCTGCGGGCATTGCGTTGAGCTCGTATACCGTTCTATTTTCTACATCGGCTTCTGTGACCACTAATTTTTCCGTAGGGCACTTGATATGGTTGCAATTGAACACTTCAAATGCGCATTTGGTATTGATTAAAGTAACAATTGCAGCCTGTTGATAAAATTTATTTTGGTAAAAAACGTGGGTATTGGCTAAATTAACATCATCGCCAGCTGAGCCGCCAAAATGTGGAATACCACAAGTGGCCGAATTTAAGGTTTGCAAAAATTGTTCTTCTTTGGTTGATAAGCCATCGAGTAAAGTTAGTAAAAAACTATTTTTTTGTATTGGCGCCAGCTCTTTCAAACGGCATTGCTCGGTGAGTTCATTCATGGTGTTTTGGGCATCAACAATATCAAATTCCCCCATAGACTCGACCAGTTTAGCGCTAATAGAAAAATACTTACCGGAAAATCCTATGGCGACAATTGAATTTTGTTCACAGCCATCACGGGTTATTTCACCGGCAGTAGTACAACCGACGATGTCGATATCCTCTAAAGATTGCGTTAGCGCGGCTGCTAATTCATCTAACTGATAGACTGCTGAGCAGTAGAATATTACAAAATCTATATCAGGATGATTTAATTGTTGTTGTATTTCTTGACTGGCTTTTAACGCATCAATGGATCTACTAACAGCGACTATTGTTTTTATATTTGTCATGAATCGGCCTAATAGGGTTAAAGGTTTTATATGTCTATGAAAATTAATCAGGAAAAACTTACTATAGACAAGGAGTGCTATTCTAGTGGTCTAGTAGGCTGAAAGTCCAATGTAAAAGGAAATGAAATTTTGGCAACAAGAATCGAACCTATACTTAAACGGGCATACATTAATACGGGCTAGTCGTAGGTAGCGTAAGCTTAATATTTTGTTGCTATTAGGCGACCTTTTTTATTTTAATAGGCCGATGACTGTATTTATTAACAACACATAATTTAGGGTTTTCAATAGTCACTAAACATTCTAAACATTGCACACATTCACTATAATCAATTGAACCATCGCGATTGATAGCATCTATTTCACATTTTTTATTGCGGCATAATTGACAAGGACTACCACACTCTTTTCGTCTTCTTAACCATTTCAATAGAGGAAAACGACCAAGAATGGCTAATCCTGCTCCTAAAGGGCAAAGATAACGACAGTAGAGCTTGTGCACTTTTAAACTTAATAATAATAAAAGTACCGAATAGAGCACAAACGGCCAATAACGAACAAAATTTAATGTCAGGCTGGTTTTAAAAGGCTCTATTTCGGCAAGTTGTTCCGCTAATGAAAGCGAATAGAATGATGTGCCGAGCAGCGAAAATAAAATAACATACTTGATTTTTTGGGCCTGATTATGATGTTTAGGTGATATTTTTATTTGTCTGATGCTGAGTTTTTTCGCCAATAAACTCATTATTTCTTGCAGGGCACCAAAAGGACATAACCAGCCACAAAATAGCCCTCTACCGAAAATAAATAGGCTAACAAATACAAATACCCACAAGATAAAAATAATCGGGTCTAATAAAAATACTTCAAGTTTAAAACCATTAGCTAACGACAATAATAACGTATACATATTAACCACTGACAGTTGGCCTTGGCTGTAATAACCAATATAAAAAACAGTAAATACTAGCATAGTTAAGCGTATTCTATGGATAGCATTAACATGACGAGCCAATTGCTCTTGTTTCAAAAAGAGTAAAGATAAGATAATTAGGTATATAGATAGCACCGCTATTTCAATACTACGACCTAGCCATATTCTTACCCATAAAGGTTGTTTTTTTTCTATGATAACTTTAGGCGTGTAAAACAACTTTTTCGGTAAAAGTAAATCTATGGTGAATTGATATTGTTGTTTAGCCAAAAATGACTGGTTATAGTTTACCGCGAGCAATATCTCGAACGGTTGACTTATTTCAAAGCCAGATTGCGACTTTATTCTGAATATATTTTGTTGGTAAAAATCTGGAATTTTTACATTGAACGAAGGATCATAGTAACTATAAAAATCGATATCACGAATATCTACCGGAAATTCACCTTGAACAACGCTTAGTCGGGCAGGGACTGTTTGGGGAATGAAGTTTTCACTAACATAACCATAACTACCACGGCTAAATACCATTAATCCATGCTCACCGGGCTTTAAGCTCTCCAGTAATCGCTGATACTCTAGCTCACCTAAAAGGTTTTTACCGATAATAGGAATGTTAACAAAAGCAAAATACAAGTCAATAAAGTCGCCATCTTTACCGTTAACAGCAGCATCAGTATCACTATCTTCAGTTAACTCTTCAATAACGCTGACTAATTCATTAGAAACATCGACAGCAAGTTTTAAACTTTGTTGTTTGCTTACTTGCCAGTGTGATATATGCCCTTGCTCTAGCAATTGATTGAAATTTAGTTCTTGAAAAAAATCTGTTTTAATTTTTACCGTTGCAGCAGCAGCGAATCCTTCTAGCTTAGCCCGAGCAACTTTTAAGGCGGAGGCAATAATTGTATCGTTAATCACCATCACCGATACTGTCGCTCTGGTGATGCCGTCAAAGTTAGTAATACCAGGAGTACTGTGGTCTCGGGCATTAATAATATAGCGCTCTTTTATCGAATGCCCTTTATACTGGTCGATAAAGTCAAACATGGGCTGTTCGCCAAGGCCATGTAAAAAAATAGGTTCATGATGCTTTAGCACTTTAAAGCCGGTGAATACGCCGTTGATATCAATGCCAATTAGTATGTTAATAGTTTGTCCTGAAAAACCCATGAAATCAGTAAAATCGTCAGATTCAAAAACATAACCTAATAATTGACTAAGTTGGTAAACAGGGATTATTGCTAAATCAGGTTCGGGCCGGCCTATACGCGTAGCACTAGGAAAAATCGCGGCTATATCTGCAGGGATAGCAGTTACTTCACTATTTTTGAACGAGTTAGAGTCATCAAAAGCAAAGGCTGGTTTTAGGGAAATACAAAAGAATAAAAAAATAAAATAAACATGGAGTCGTAATACGGTAACACTATTCATATCAGACTCCAAAAATAACTAAATAAAGCCCTTCAAGAGGAAGTGAAGGGCTGTGTATCTATATAGGTACTATTTAAAAGAAACCTAATGGGCTAGTGCTATAGCTTACTAATAAGCACTTAGTTTGTTGGTAATGATCAAGCATCATTTTATGCGTTTCACGGCCAATACCTGATTTTTTATAACCACCAAATGCAGCATGAGCAGGGTATAAATGGTAACAGTTAGTCCACACACGACCAGACTCAATACCACGACCCATACGGTGAGCAAGGTTAGCATCACGTGTCCAAACACCAGCACCTAAACCAAACGCTGTATCGTTAGCAATTGCTAAAGCTTCAGCTTCATCTTTAAAGGTAGTAACAGAAATAACAGGACCAAAAATTTCTTCTTGGAAAACTCGCATTGAGTTATCACCTTTTAAAATTGTTGGTTGAACGTAGTAACCGGTTCCTAGTGGACCATCTAAAACTTCAGCGTCACCACCAGAAAGTACCGTTGCACCTTCATCTCTACCTATTTGTAAATAGCTCAGGATTTTTTCATATTGCTGTTTAGATGCTTGTGCGCCAACCATAGTATTAACATCAAGCGGATTACCTCTAACGATATTTTTGGTTTTCTCAAGTACTTTTTCCATAAACTCATCAAAAATATCTTCTTGTACTAGTGCACGAGAAGGAGATGTACATACTTCACCTTGGTTAAAGAAACCTAAAGCAAAACCTTCAGCACATTTATCAAGGTAGTCATCTTCAAATTGAGTGATATCACTAAAGAAAATGTTTGGTGACTTACCGCCAAGCTCTACCGTTGAAGGGATTAAGTTTTCAGCAGCACACTTTAATATGTGTTGGCCAACAGGGGTTGAACCAGTAAAAGCAATTTTGCCAATACGGGTACTTGTTGCTAAGGCTTCACCGGCTTCTTTACCGTAACCATTAACAATGTTTAATACGCCAGCAGGTAGTAAATCAGCAATCAATTCCATAAATACTAGAATACTTGCAGGAGTTTGCTCTGCAGGCTTAAGAATTATACAGTTACCAGAAGCAAGTGCAGGCGCTAATTTCCATGCTGCCATTAGCATAGGAAAGTTCCACGGGATAATTTGACCAACAACACCAATAGGCTCATGGAAGTGATAAGCAACAGTATCGTTATCTATTTCTGAAATGCTACCTTCTTGAGCACGGATACAACCTGCATAATAGCGGAAATGGTCAACACATAACGGGATGTCAGCGTTAAGCGTTTCACGTACTGGTTTGCCATTGTCCCAAGTTTCAGCTACCGCTAATACTTCAAGGTTCGCTTCGATGCGATCGGCAATTTTTAATAATATGTTTGAGCGTTCTTGCACTGAGGTTTTTCCCCATGCAGCTTTTGCCGCATGAGCAGCATCAAGTGCTAATTCAATATCTTCAGCACTTGAACGTGGAATTTCACAAAATACTTCACCAGTTACTGGTGTTGAATTACTAAAGTAATTTCCTTTTACCGGAGCAACCCATTCACCGCCGATAAAATTTTCATATCTTGATTTAAAAGTAATAACAGAATTTTCGCTTCCCGGGTTTGTATAGATCATAATTCACCTCATGTGTTAGACCCGCAGGAATTTGATCCTTTTCTGGGGGCCTGATTTTATCGCGTCAGTATTTAAACAGTGTTTGTCTATGGTTATAATAGGATTTTATTGGCAAGTTTAACTATGCTCCCTTGGCATAAAAAAACTCATACTTTAGGATGGGAACCGTTGGCTATCACTAGTAAATAGGCAGATATATCGGTGGCAGTTATATTGATTACTTGGTCTTTTTGAACTTGGTATACTCGACAGTATTTAATTTTAGCCAGTGCTAAACTCATACTAATAAAGCTGTTATCTTGACTTAATTTCAACAAACAAAGGGGGATTTCTTGCAATCGCTTATCTGGGTTAATATCAAAAGCACTATATATAGCTAAATAAGTCGAATTTTCAATGGTTAATGCTTGAGTTGCATAGCAGATGCCCTGACAACGGGGTGCTAAGAACCTTGGATATGCACTAATAATATAGCTAGTAATATTAGCAACTACTTGTTCAGTGGCATTGATTTTCGTTAACCATAATGCGTTTCGTTGCTCACTTACATAGCAGTGATTAATATGAGGGTTTAATTTATCGCTAGTTAATTGTTTTTCTGCCTGTTGGAATAACTGAGAAAATAAGTTTGGTAGTGACGTTTTACTTGGTACCTGGCTTATATTAAGGCTAACCGCTTGTTCGGTAATATTTTCTTCTACTAGCAGCTTAGACAAGCTAGTCAAAGCGGGGATTAACTGGCTATTGGGAAGTATTGGTAAGGTGTCAATATCTGTTACTAATGGTTTTTTAGCGCTTTCAATTTCTTTGTAGGCAGCAATTTCCGGATAGTCAGGGTCTTGCAGCCATAAATGATAGGTAGTTATCAGTTGGTTAATTGCTTGAGGATATTTTTTTTGATGATGCTCATTACTTTCATCATTTTGGCTATTTCTATTGTTCTGGTCTAATGCTACTTTTAACGGTATAGACTGATTATGCTGTTTAGGTAATAATGATATTAACTGTGATATTTTTTCAACATCAGCATTAGCGGTAACTAAGGTGATATTACTTGCTTGGTAAAAGCGTTGATGGAAACTTGTTAAATCGTTTAGGGATAAATTGCCAATTAATGTGCTAATGCCACCATAGCAAAAATTATTTTTATCGCTTTTTTTAGTGCTATTTTTATCCGCTTGCTCTGCGGCTAGCAATTCCTGATAAATAACCCCCTTATCTTTACCATCATAAATTTCACAATGTAAATCTTTGGCATTAAAAACCGGATTAAACAAGCCATTTAGCAAGTAATTAACAGCCAAGATAAAGGTATGAGGGCACTGGCTTTGGCAATGATAATAAGTAGTTTCAGCGAGCGTTGAGGCATTAATTTTTGCATCAGTGAGTGAGATCAGTTGAAATAAAGTTTCAGCTTGAGGAAAAGCTTTGCTACCACGAAAAACTAAATGTTCAACGCCGTGAGCAACACCACTATTATCAAATACGGGAGTATTAACGACAAAAAGTGCGCTAAAGCCCTCATTACTGACTATATTGATGTGCTTCATACTATTTTTATGGCGATAAATATTTGCTATTAATGGTGTTGCCAAGGTCATATTTTTATACGGGCAATGTCTAACGAAGTGTCTTTAGCACGTTTCATGGCGCTTTGGTTAACACGCTTTACTATAGGTTTTGTCGGGTTAGTTGCACTTGCAATAGCCTGTTGAATTAAATAATGATCTTCAGATTTACTACAGACAGGATCGGTTTTATGCATATCACCAGTCATCATAAAGGCCTGACAACGGCAACCGCCAAAGTCTTTTTCTTTTTCATCACAACCTTTACATGGTTGTGGCATCCAGTCATCACCGCGAAAGTAATCAAATGAAAAGTCTTGTTGCCATATGTCGCTAATCGATTTGTCTTTAACGTTTGGAAATGTCAGTGGCAACATCTTTGCGCTATGACAGGGTAAAGCGGAGCCATCAGGCGTTACCGTTAAAAAGGTTGTTGCCCAACCATTCATACAAGCTTTGGGGCGAGTTTCAAAGTAATCAGGCGTGACAAAAATAAAATGTGGCCCTTTATCTTGTTGTTCATCTCTAAATTCATTAACAAGTCGCTCAGCCTCAACTAGCTGCTGCCGCGTCGGTAATAAATGATCTCGGTTTTGATAGGCCCAACCATAATATTGTGCGGTTGCAAGCTCTACATAATCAGCTTCTAGCTCACAACTTAAGCGCATTATATCTTCAATTTGTTCAAGATTTTGTTTGGATAAAACAAAGTTAAGCACCATAGGGTAGCCTTGCGCTTTAACTGATTTAGCCATATTAAATTTTTGTTGGTAAGCATTGCCGCGACCGGCAATGGCATCATTTAACTCAGGATCAGCACCTTGAAAACTGATTTGAATATGATCTAACCCGGCTTCTTTTAGTCTAGCGATACGCTTTTCAGTTAAACCGATACCTGAGGTAATTAAATTGGTATAAAAACCTAGCTCTCGGGCATACTTGACCAGTACTTCCAAATCTTTGCGTAACAAGGGCTCACCACCAGAAAAACCCAGCTGTACAGCCCCCATCTCTCTTGCTTGGCTAAATACCTGACACCACTGCTCTGTGGTTAATTCATTTTTTGCTTCGCTTAACTGCGTGGGATTAGAGCAATAAGGACAATGCAGAGGACAATCATAAGTTAACTCAGCAAGTAGCCAAAGTGGGGGACCCAGGGCTGTGGAAGTTTGCTTTGATGTGTCGGTTACTGCTTGATTAGTCATGATAAAGCCATTTTTTTTCAATTGCGGTGCTGATAAACTCATTCACATCAGTGGTTAAGTCACCAGCATCAGGGAACTTAGTGTGCAGCGTATCAGTAATTTGTTGTAAGTTCTTTTCTCCGTCAATAAGCTGCATAATTTCACCAGCACCGCCATTGAGTTTAACCATGCCTTCGGGAAATAATAACACAAAGCAGTTTTGCGCTTTTTCCCATTGAAAGCGGAACATCGCATTAAGTGATGGTGTCATGGTTGGGCTTATGTTTGAGGAGACTGTAGCTGTGGTCACTTAAATAGTCCTTTGTGGTAAATAGGGTTATTAATTGCGTCTTGACCAAGTATCGCTTGATAAGGAGCTCTACCTTGTTGATATGCTAAGGTCATTGAATCTAACATGCTCCACAAAATATCCAGTTTAAATTGCAAAATATTTAAGGCATCTTCTTGTGCTTCGCGGCTAGTAAAATGATCTAAGGTTATTTGCAAGCCATGATTTACATCACGACGAGCTTGGGATAAACGCAGTTGAAAATAACTTAATCCCTCAGGCTTTATCCACGGGTAATTTTGTGGCCAACTATCAAGACGACTTTGATGTATTTCAGGCGCAAACATTTCGGTTAATGATGAACAAGCCGCTTGTTGCCAGCTAGCTTTACGAGCAAAATTAACATAAGCGTCAACAGCAAAGCGAACGCCAGGCAGTACAAATTTTTCATCTAATAAGTCTTGTCTGTCTAAGCCAACAGCTTCGCCTAAACGTAGCCAAGCTTCGATACCACCTAAGGTTTCTTCACCGGCATTGCCATCGTGATCTAGAATACGTTGGATCCACAAACGCCTTGTTTCCATATCGCGACAATTAGCCATAATTGCCGCATCTTTAATGGGTATATTTACTTGATAATAAAAACGATTAGCCACCCAACCTCTAATTTCTTCCTTACTACACTCTCCTTTATGCATAGCAATATGGAAAGGATGGTGAATATGGTACAGTTCGCCTTTGCTTCTAAGCTTATGTTCAAACTCTTCTTTGGTCCAAGCCTGCATAAAATGGATCCTATAGTAAGGTTAAATCGTTATTTCCATGCCATCTACGGCAATTTCAACACCATTGTCTAAAACAAATTGATGTTCGGGAGATTCTTCATTTAAAATGGGGTTAGTGTTATTAATGTGGATAAGAATTTTTCTGTCTATGGTGAATTTATTCAATAGCGCGACTGTACCATAGTCACCATTAACAGGCATATGCCCCATTTCTGAGCCTAATTTAGTACCAACACCTTGAGCAATCATTTCATCGTCTAGCCATAAGGTACCGTCAATAAGTACGCAACTTGCTTTCGATAATATCTGTTCAACTTCCGGAGTACTTTCAACGATGCCAGGTAAATAAAATAAATACTTACCGGTACTTTTATCAATAATTTTTAAACCGATATTATTACCATCTACCACGTTATCGCGATAACGTGAATAAGGGGGAGCATTTGATTCAATAATAACAGGAACAAATTCTAACCCGTCAACCCCTTTAACACTAAAGGGTTGTCGTTGTTCGGTGTCTATTTTGTTAAAGCTTAGTCCACCATGCCAATGTTCAAGTAAGTTAAATAATGGGTAAACGGTTGATAAATCTTCATAGACTACATCACTGCAATACACTTCAAGCGGGAGCCCCTCACGCAGGGTTAATAGCCCGGTTGTATGATCTATTTGGCTGTCAGTTAAAATGGCTGCACGGATTTTAGTACCACGGCTACCTTGTTCGGGCCAAAGCTGTGGCGATTGATTCATTTGTTGACGAATATCGGGAGATGCATTGATCAATACCCAGTCTTTTCCATTTGGACTAACGGCAATAGATGATTGAGTGCGTGCTGTTGCTTTAATGGTGCCGTCACGCAAGCCTTTACAATTTGCGCAGTGACAATTCCATTGGGGAAATCCGCCACCAGCGGCTGAGCCTAAAACTAAAATTTTCATATGTGCCTCGAGATCAAGACAAAGGGGAAGTAAGAAATTGTCTAGTGATAACTAATTACCTCAGTGTTTTAAGCATTGGCTACAACTGAGGTAATTTATTCTAATTGATTATAAAATAATAATTAACGATTACTGATGTAAAGAGTTACTTCAAATCCTAAACGCATTTCTTCAAAGTCAGGCTTAATCCACATAATTTATTCCTCGCTGGTTAATAATATTGATTTATAGTTGTGATTATCTTTTTCTTAGTACCTATTAACTATATTTAATTTTCATTTAATAAAACATCATACTTTAGGTGGAAAAGGGTAGGGCGCAGGCATGAATAAATTATGAGCTGTGAGAGGTAATATGTGGATAGGCTTACTACTTCGCCATTAAAGTAATTGTACAACTCAACAGCATTATCGCTTGTTACGGCATTAAATGTTGAGTTGCATGAGCCAAAACACAAAGCTATATTACCGGCTTGTTCGGGAAATATCTCCAATAGATCTTGCGTATTTGTTTCGTTCTATAACAAACTGGCGAACATCCTCAACATCAGATACAGATAACTCTAAACCAAAACCTACCATGCCATTTGATTTGAGTATACCGTCATGAACAACACTCTTCCAATCCGCAGCACTATTTGTAATTGCTGAATATCTTAAATCTGGAGTTACCCCACCACCTACTGCGCCGGTACCATGACAGGACGCACAATATAATTCATACGTTTTATGACCTCGGAGCAATCTAGTGTCTTCAGTTACAATATTTGTGTAATCGGGCAAATCCCTAAGTTCGTCAAGAAGCTCTGGTAATGATGCTTCCCCGCCAATTTTAAAAGTAAGTAATCTACTGCGATTAACAGGATCTGGATCTGAATCTAACGCTAGAGGACCTGTCATTAAGGGGTATATTCCACCCCATCCTGCCGATACAGTGACGTATTGCTCACCGTTTATAGTATAGGTAATGGGTGCGGCTACAATACCTGTCTGCGCAGGAAACTCCCAGAGTTTCTCACCTGTGCTAGCGTTAAATGCGTTAAAGAAACCAGTCGCACTGCCCTGGAAAACTAAATTACCAGCAGTAGAGAGTACACCTCCATTCCATATACCTGGAAACTGGACACGCCAAATTTCCTTTTGTTGAACGGGATCCCAAGCTGAAAGGTGTCCCTTGGTGGCATTTTTAATAGCTTTTACCACGGTGGGATCATCAGGAAAACCCGCAATAGTTAAATCAATACCTAAATTTACTGCCAGCTGTTTAGGTTTAAAGTCGTTATCACTAGCATAAGGAAATGCGAACTCTTGTGCCGCGAAGTATACTAAACCAGTATCAGGGCTAAATGACATAGGATGCCAGTTATGTCCACCTACCCATGCTGGGGTTACTAGTGCAGGTTTATCCGACAACCAATAACGTGCATCATCGTTAATAATTGGTCGTCCATCTTTATCAATCCCACTTGCCCAATTCACTGGTACATAATTTTCAGCAGAAATAAATTCTCCCGTTTCTCTATCAAGCACATAGAAAAAGCCATTTTTCGGTGCTTGCATAATGACCTTTCGCTGCTGGCCTTTAATGGTAAGATCAGCAAGGATCATATGCTGGGTCGCGGTAAAGTCCCAAGCATCCATTGGTGTTGTTTGATAATGCCAAACATACTTACCTGTATCAGCGTTTAATGCGACAATTGAAGAAACAAATAAATTATCGCCTTCACTATCGGTACGTAGTTTAGGATTCCAAGGGCTAGAATTACCCACGCCAATATATAAGAGATTAAATTCAGCATCGTAGGACATAGAGTCCCAAACAGTTCCACCACCACCCAATTTCCAAAACTCTCCGTTCCAGCTATTTACAGTTTTATTATGAATTGGATTGTCTTGAGGCTTATCAGGGTGTCCCGGAACAGTATAGAATCGCCACACTTGCTTGCCAGTGTTTTCATCATAGGCAGACACATAACCTCTTACACCAAATTCTGCGCCACCGTTGCCAATAAAAACCTTGCCATTAACTACACGAGGCGCACCCGTGATGGTATAGCTTTGACTAGTGTCAGTCGTTTGTACTGACCAGACTTCTTTACCGGTCTTTATATCTAATGCTATCAATCGCCCATCATAAGCACCAATAAATACTTTCCCATTGGCGTAAGCCAGTCCGCGATTAACAGGGCCACAACAGCCTTTAACCGCGATCGATTTGTCGACTTTAGGATCATAGTGCCAAATTTGTTCTCCCGTTTCTGGGTTTATAGCAAAAACATGGCTCCAAGCAGCCGTTGTATACATAACCCCATTAACAACCAATGGTGTTGCTTCCTGTCCACGCCCTTCTGGCAAATCCATGTACCATGCTAATGATAAGTTTTTAACCGTTTTATCATTAATTTGGTTGAGCTGACTAAAACGCTTTTCATCGGGGCCCTTGCCAGTCGAAATCCATTCTGCTTCGTCAACCTTTAATTGAACTTGGTTGGCAGACACTGATTTTGATTTGGTATTCCCACAGCCGCTAAAAAGAAATACGGTAAGTACCATTAAAAAAAGATGAAATAATTTCATTTATGCCTCAATTTTTGTTCTAAACCTAAAATAATATATAGCTAATAATGTTCCCCACCTTCATCAGAGCTGGGGAACATTTGATTATCAATAATTAAAATTGATATTTAACCGTTAAGTAAAGTTCTCTGCCTCGATTATAACCACCTTCAACAAAACCAACTCCAGGTTGACTAAAGCCAGTATAAATAAATCGCTCATCAGTAGCATTGATCACACCACCAATTACCGACCAATCTTCATTTTCAGAGGTGTAGGTTGCAGATAGCCCTACTAGCCCAAATGACTCCTGAAAGAGTAAAGGATCATTTTCAGCATCATTAAAATGATCATCTTTCCATACATAGTCTGCATGTAGTTTTATTTCACTGCCATTTGATAAATAAATATAGTAGTCACCAGAAACATTAAAGGTATTCTTTGCTATGTTGGCAAAATCATTGTCTGCCGTAATAGTTGCATCAGGGTCAGTAATTTCGATGATGTCTGCATCAATATAAGCGTATCCCGCATTAACGTGAAAATCTTCGGTTACAAATGCAGTTAATTCCACCTCAAAACCTTGAATTTTAGATTTTCCTGCATTCACAGTAATCGGGGTTACGCCTTCTTGATTGGTGATTTGTAAATCGGTGTAATCTGTTGAAAATAAAGCGGCATTAATTCGGATTTTAGAAAAATCTATTTTTGCGCCTATTTCAATCGTTTCTGCTTCTTCAGGATCGAACGAACGAACCCCCTGTTGTGGGTCAACTGTTCTGCCAGTAAAACCCCCTGATTTAAACCCTTGAGAGTATGATGCATAAGTAAAATATTGCTCATTCCAACGGTAATCTACACTAAAACGAGGTGAGAAATTTGTAAACTTGGCACTGTCTTCGCCGACAAGTAAATTTTGCGGATTTGCACCTAGGGTGACATGTGTAGGGCGATATTCCTTTTTGTCTTCCGTATAGCGGGCACCGATAGTTGCACTGAACTTATCAGTAATATCGTAAGTTCCTTGAGCAAATACTGCAATAGAGGTGTTGCTAACGTCATTAAGTTCATCCAAATATAAATTAATAACAGTCCCAGGAGCACCACCGATAGCTAAATCGACTTCCAGAGCCAAAGGTACTTGGACACGATCTTCACCATCTTCTTTGAAATAGTACACACCGCTTAACCATTTAAGTTTGTCATCAAAAGCTAATCCGGTTAATTGCAACTCTTGAGAAAGTTGATTGTGTTCATATTGATTTCGTGTCTGATCAAGAATCAGTGGCGATGCATCACCATCACGCGAAAAATCAGCTTCTATAGTGCGATAAGCGGTGATTGATTTAACATCAACACTACCCAAGTTCCATTGCAAGGTTGCTGAAATTCCGAACAAATCATAGTCTGAATTACCGCGAGCTCCACTATACGTGGTGTCTGGATCACCGGTAATAAAACGCTCATCATAAGCCGGTCTTCCCTCAGGTACTGCAAGACCGTTATGCGCATCAGCTAATGTAACACCGGTTCCATAACTTGACGTAAAACCAAGTAATGTTTGTGCTGGCGCTGTTTCTCTTGCTGTTGATGCATCTATGGCAATACGAGCCTCGAAATCATCCCCACTATAGAGAAGCTTCAAACGTCCCGATTGGAGGTTTTTTTCACCAAGTGGTGCGCCATCACTATAGAGCGAATCGCCACCGCCATCAAAAGCATCCTGTATTTGTGGTACGTCAATTAAATCTACTCCAGCAGGAGGGGCTAAACGTTTAACATAGCCATCTTGAGTTTTTGAAGAAAAAGTAAAGGAACTAAACCAAGTATCCGATAGCGGTACTTCAATTTTTCCACGCACATCAAGTCGATTGTCACTACCACCTGTAATAGATAAAGAGCCCGCTAAAGTATCACCAGGATCTTTAGAAATAATACTAATTGCACCACCAATAGTGTTTCTTCCAAACAGCGTCCCCTGAGGACCTTTTAGAATTTCAACACGCTCAATATCAAGTAAATCGACGAGTCCACCCACTGAACGACCAACGTAAACGTCATCAATATAGAGTCCGACACCTGGATCTGTAGTCAATAAGAAATCAGTGGTGCCAATTCCTCTAATAAATGCATTGATTGCTGCTGAGCTACCACTAATAGGCGCCGCGGCATCAATTTCTAATCCTGGTGTAAAACTCCCAATTCCAGAAATATCAGTAATACCTCTAGCATTTAAACCATCACTGGTAAAAGCAGAAACGGCAATAGGTACATCTTGAATACTTTCTGTAACTTTACGAGATGTTATTTGAATGGTTTCAATTTGTCCTTTTTCATTTTCTTCACTCTTTGACTGAGCGATAGCCAACTGACTAGTTCCGATATAAAAAAGAGAAGTCAAAAAAACTGCTATTTTGGTTTTATTCATAGTTTTCCCCATGTAGTTATATGTACTTCAACTAATTTCGTCTTAAAATCATAATAAATTAAATAATTAGATAACCAAAAACAAATATTGTTATTATTTTTTAATAGGTTAAATAGAAAATAGTTGTGTAAATGATGCAAATAAACATAACGTGTTATATATATTTACAAGCTAAGTAAATCACGTACCTTAATTTATATCTTGGTCAGCAGAGAAGTAATTTAATGGCTGAGAGTGAAATTTTTATGAGCAGACTATAACTCTGGCATGTTTGGGAGTGGGAGAGACTACTTAACTATTGGGATTGAAAACCATAATATTACTGGAAATTTAGGCCATTTAAAAAGATCACTTAGTTTGATTGGTATAAAGCACAAGATTTACATATGCATGCTTTATTTTTGGCGTTACTTGGAATTTTTTTTAATAAAGTTTCGGGAAACTGTATTGTTTGCTCACTGCACCAACAATCTAGCGTTGAACCACAAGAAGAGTTATTCCCACAATTATTACTTTTATTGCATAGCGGACACAAATTAGGATTAATATCATTTAAATCCTGTTGTTGACTGCTACGAGATGACGTTGGTTTTTTAATAATAATCTGCCGACTACAAGGTTATATGGATAATACACCCATTTAATGACTATATAAAATAGCTTAGTGGAATTCATGGCTCGTTTTCTTGAGCATTACGGTATATTGACAGGAGTTAGGCTCATAAGTAAGTTTAAATTAAAGCCCCTTAACTTTTATTTAGGATACTTTCAATTTCAGACTTTAAACGTGTTAATGAATCTATATGCTCATTTGAAGTCTTTACTCCCGGCTTTTCAGCACACCTAGACTGAGAAAATTTAACTATCTTTAATGCCATATCTATTTTTTCTATTAAAGCATTAACATCTTCAGGTATAGGTTTAATCCACTGCAATGAAGATGAAAGATCTTCGGTTCCTTTTTTTGATAATGCTCTGATTAATTCAGTAGAATTCACAGACTATCCTTACTTATAACGAGCTTGTAGAATAACTCGTTTTTTATATTATTGTTTAATTAAAATACTCTAACTGGATTATTTTCTTTTAACAATCAAAAATATTTACGTTTTTGGCAGTTTTTATTTTGAATCATTGTACATTACATATTGGCTGGTTTTTTACTTATATTCTGCTTTTGAGCTTGTAAAATTATTTGGTGTTTATCCTCACTGAACCGCTCATTTATTCATTAAGAAATGGATGGATTAAGGTTCACTACCTGAACCGCATGCAGGGCAGTGTGAGGGTTTGGGGCTAGATACCTTCGGCTGCCCGATTAGCTGTGTTACGTAAGCAACAAGAACTTTCGTAAATCACGCTCTTGCCTCATAACGTGTAAGATATAAATCTTATCGTTGTCTATTTTGTAAAATATACGACAAGGATTAACGACCACTTCTTGGTAATTAAGATTACTTAACTCAGTCGGTTTCTTTCCTGATCCAGGGAAATCTTCAAGGCGTTCAATTTTGTTGAACATTTTCGTGATCAGTTTTTTTGCTGACAGTAAATTACTCAAAGCAATATATTCAGCTATATTATTTAGGTCTTCCAGAGCAGGGTTTGTCCAAATTATTTCAGCCATTTATTCATTTTCTCTTTAGCTTCAATATTAGACATAGTTTCCCCGCGACTTATTGCTTGTTCACCTCTAGCAAGAGCCTCAAGAATTAGCATGCGTTTTTGCATGAATTCGAAGTCATCAACATCTACGAGGTATGCAGATGGTTGTCCATGTTCGGTTATTAATACAGGCTCTTTAGAAGAGTGGAGCTCAGATAATATTTTTGTAGCTTGACGCTTCAGTGTTGTTACTAGTTCTACTCTCATGATAACCCCCCATACAAAATGTATCACTATAGTAGCACTTGGTGGCCAGTTTTAGGGGATTTTATTTTACATCATTGAGCATTGAATATTGGCTGGTTTTTTATTTGTATTCTGCTTTTGAGCTTGTTTACCAGGGGTTTGAACCTTAATGTAGGCTATTTCTTAACTTTTCAATGTTATGCACTAAACAATACATTTGCCATTGGGAATTCACTTTTTCTTGTCCATGCCTTTATTCACGGTGATATTGCCAAAAACAAGGCTCTATTGCCCCTAAGCTTTTACTGTATTTTCGTCGGTCAATAGGGCTGTACTTTTTACCGCCTTGCCTCTACTACCTATTTTGTCTTAGTTGTTCGCGAGAAACTGTTTTGTTTTTTAGCTCTACTCTCAAGTTTAGCTTTTTTTTGTAAGCGCGTAATTAGCCCAGATACCAATATTAATCGATCCTGCGCATAATTATCTCAGTACATTAACATGAGATAATTATGAAAAAACAACAAAAATCCAACCACTAGAAAACCCTCTTTAGCAACAACAAGGCAGCGGTTGTAAGTATTATTTAATTTTGCCGTGACAATAACGTCAACACCTCCACATTCTATGCTTGGCGTAAACTCCTATCTGATAAAGCGCTACCCGTTAAACCGCAACAGGTGATCCTACTTATTATTAATGAGCAAGCCTTTGCTCAATCCTCAAGGATAAAAATCATCACGTCAAAAGGTTACCAAGTGGAATTCGATTCAACACTATCGCAACAAGTGTTAGCACCATTATTGAAGGTACTTTGATGCATTCCCCACAAACGGTGTATTTTGTTACAGGGTTTACCGACATGAGAAAATCAATCAATGGTCTTAGTATTATTGTCAGTGAGACCTTATCTCTCGATCCTTTGAGTCAGCTTGGTTTGTTTTTTGTAATAAACAGCGCGATAAATTTAAAATATTATTTTGAGATACTAATGGTTTTTGGCTTTATTATCGTCGCTTAGAGTAAGGGCAATTTCAATGGCCAATATACGGAGAGGCACCCGCGGCAATGAGCATTGAGCAACGCCAACTCCAATGGTGGCATCATGCAATATAGTTTTACTTCCACCGCTGCGCCAATATTTTAACCTCTGTTTATGGTGTACATAAACGAGGTTAAAACCTGGCTTAGAAGGGGATTGAAACGAATTGATAACCAACGTCCGTACATAATTTTAGGCCGTGAATTAAAACAGTTCATAAAAGACTTAAGAACTATCAATAAACGCCCTTGTGAGCTAGGCGAAATATAAAGTCACACAATATATTGAATACAATAAAAATTACTGCTAACTTACTAACAATGTTATAAAAAATCATGTGCATGAAAGGATATCGATGCAATTGTCGACGGTTTAACCTTAAATGCGCATTAATAAGCGGTTAGGGTTTTATGCCTGTCCCTGACGTTTATATTATTTACAGGTTAATGGAAGAACTGTATGAAAAAAGTATTAGTGTTAACAATATCTAGTTTATTTTTGATGGCTTGTGGAAGCGGTGAGAGTACGGCTGAGAGTACAACTGAAAGTAACATTGGTAAACCCTCTTTATCTGAAATTTCAGGTGTATGGGATCTGACTGAAACTGATGAGTTCGGAGAAGATCAACTATATGTAGCAATTAAAGAGAGTGGAGAGTTTGTAATCTACGATTACGATGGCGATTCATGGGACCAAGGGGAAGATTGCTATTATAAATTTAGCGAGACTATAACTGATTTGGGCAATGGATCTTTTGAAATTAGTGAATATGGCGGTGAGTACAGTATTTCTAATATTTCATTATCTGAAAATCAACTTACCGTTACCGAATCATCTGAAACTCTCTCTTTTCCAAAGTCATCTATTCAAGAGTCTGATTTTGTTCCACTCTGTGACGAGGTAACTACGAATCCCAGTACATTAAGACGTTCTATTTCAGAAAAGCAATATCTATTTATCAATCGTAAATAGTGAGATAGTTTCTTATTCTGCCACCCATAATAATTTGTTTGTATTTCCATCTATAAACTAGACTTAATTTACCCTTATTAACTCAGGTGATTGTTATGCCTAAGCCTCGTTCACAACAAATTAGTTTATTGGATACGCCGTTTTATCACATTTGCAGCCGTACAGTACGAAAGGCATTTTTGTGTGGGGTAGACCAAGAAACGGGTGTCAGTTTTGAGCATAGGCGAGTATGGATTGAGCAGCGTATTTTTCAATTAGCGCAAGTATTTTTCATTGATATTTGCGCCCATGCCGTGATGCATAATCATTTACATCTGGTATTACATGTTGATAGTGAACGAGTAAAAACTTGGTCAACCGCACAGGTACTAGAACCGCAATGTATATGGCGATGATGTCAGCGATCCAATGTAATCCAACCTTTAAAACACTATATCAACGATTAGTTGCTGTAGGTAAACCCAAGAAAGTAGCGATAATAGCGTGCATTAGAAAGCTCGTTATCACGCTAAATTCCATGGTGAGAGATGATGTTTATTGGGATCCTAAAATGAATTAACTATTAAGGTTTGACACCATAGTCACTTGTTATATTTTTAATTTATCCCGTAGACCTGAAGGTGCTAAATAAAGGATCATTTTTCCTTTTTTACTTCTAGTCGATATAAGTAAATCTTCATCAACTAACCCCTTTAGGTATGTACGAGCCGTATTTTCATTAATATCAAAGTCAGCTGACACTTGTTTAGAAGTAAAAATTTTTCCTGGTTCTTTTATGGCATCTTTAAGTAATTCAAGCTGTGCTCTTTTCAGTTTTTTAGATAAAGGGCTCTTATCGATCCATTCCATAAATTGATAAAATTCACCCTTTTTATTTTCTATATGTTTCTGTAAAGCATCTACCGCTTTTGTAACTACATCAACTTGATGGTATATAAAATATGTAAGATCTAAGTCGTCTGACTCCGTATGAATATATGCAGCATCATAATCACTTCTTTTTTCTTGAATAAGTTTACTAATTGAAACATATTCAAATAGCCAGTAGCCATTTCTGAGCATAAACCAATAAAACAGTGCTCTTGCTGTCCGGCCATTACCATCACCAAATGGGTGAATATATCCAATCATAAAATGCAGAGTTACTGCTTTAATCAGTGGATGAATAAAGTTATCTGAATTCTTCCCATCACTACATTCATTAGCAAATTCGCATAATAAAGTTAATCTTTCTTTAAGCGATTCAAATGAAGGTGATTCATGTGCCACTTCGTTATAATCATTCCTAACAGTTATTTCATTATCTGTTCTTAATTCTCCAGAAATAGCATCATTATCGATTGCATTATAAGTTGCAATTGCATGTAATTCGAGAATCAGGCCAATAGATAAATCTTCATCTTTACGTTCAACTACCTTCTTCATTAAAAGATAATTATTGAAGATCATTTGTTCTGATTTATCAATAGGTTTCCTATTGTTTTCCAGCATATCTTTGGCAACTTTTCTCGTTGTCGAAGCACCTTCTAGTTGTGAAGATGTTATTGCCTCTTCCATCATTAAGTTTTTAACTAAGTATCTATCTTTTTCTCGTGCAGTAATAAATGAACCATCGCCTATAGAGTGACCTCCACCAGTAAGCTTATCTATATAATGTAATTGAGAAAATAACGAATCAGGAACACAATAACTAAAACATTCCTCTTCATTCTTACCTTTTAATTTGGGAATATACTTTGTATTAGTTTTTCTAGATATTTTAGTCGCAACCCAAGCCGCTTCTTCATCATCATCCTTCTCAACTTTCCATTTAAATTTATCCCAATGTAAATAATTACCTTGAGGGTCGGTTGCTCTATACTTAGATAGTAAGGGAAGAAAATCTTTATGAGATACTTTTTCCATTAATTCCTTAAAAGGAACTGGGACTCTGATTCTTGCCATAACTCACCAAAACTTAAAATTAATAATTTGAGTTTACAACAATATTAAAATACTTCAACTTAAATATGAAATTTTGAGTTTACTCAGGACAAGGATGAAAATACCAACGCCCCAATAAGAGGCTTTTAATAGTTAGCTAAAATGTGAAGCGAAGCGGAACTTAGCCGACTGTTAACCGATAACAAGATGGAACGCCGTATAAAACTCCAAGCACTAAACTCGGATAGTCAACGGGGCCTCGAGCCCGAATAGCAAGGCAGAGTCAGCTTATTATGAATAGCATAAATAATCAAAATGAAATTAACGTCGGTGTCGATACAGGGAAAACTCAACTCGATATTTACATACGTCCTTTAGATATTTATTTCGTTGTTAGTAACGATGAAAGTGGCATTAAAGAAGCCATTACTAAAATCAAAAGGCACAAGGTAACTCGTGTCGTTATCGAAGCAACGGGACGATTAGAACAGGCCTTTATCATGGCTTGTGCAAAAGCTAATATACCGTTTGTTATTGCTAATCCTGTCAACATCAAAAGGTTTGCAGGTGCCATTAATCAAAGAGCCAAAACAGATAAACTCGATGCACAATTAATTGCCCATTATGCAGAAGTTATCAAACCTAAGTTATCACAATTAAAGCCAGAGCAGATAAGGCTGATGAGTGATTTACTATCACGTAGACGTCAGCTTATGGAAATGCAAACAATGGAGAAAAACCGTCTGCAAATAATGCCAAAAGAAATAACGTCATCTATTAAGCCTATGCTTACTGTGATAAAAAATCAGTTAGAAAAAACAGACAATAAATTACATAAACTCATCGAAAGCTGTGAAGAATACAAGATAAAAAATGACATAATTCAAAGCGTCCCTGGTGTCGGAAAAGTGGTGGCATTTAACTTGATTAGTGAAATGCCAGAGCTTGGCTACATCAACAATAAAGAAGCGGCATCATTAGTCGGTGTCGCTCCTTTTAATCGGGATAGTGGCTCGTATAAAGGCAAACGAATGATATGTGGTGGACGCTCTCAAATTAGAACAGCCATGTACATGGCAATGATGTCCGCGATCCAATGTAATCCAACATTTAAGGCGATGTACCAGCGGCTAGTAGCCGCTGGGAAACCAAAGAAAGTAGCGATAATAGCGTGTATTAGAAAGCTAGTTATCACTCTCAATTCGATGGTGAGAGATGGTGTCTACTGGGATCCTAAAATGAATTAAATATTAGGGTTTGACACCATAGTCACTTGTTAGGCTTTTAATCACCCTTAATTGTTTATCGTTACTTCGCCACTATTAGAATCATAATCAACGGTTAAGTTTAATTGCTTGCTGTAGGTATAAGTACAAGTATTACCGCCATTATATGCCGCTTCAAAATCGCTAGAGTCATCACCTGACACCAAAGCATCTTGTGAATTAAGAACAGCCCTCCATACATCTAAGCAATCAAATTCACTATCTAGTTTTAAACTCCAACCTCTTGTATCTGCGGGAAACCCAAAACTATTTACACTTAAATCTCCGCCAGCAAGAGGATCTGAAATTTTTATGAAATTTTGCACCGCCTGATTATTAGCACGGATTAGCCAAGCAAGGTGTACTTGGTTAACGCCACTTTTAAATGCTGCTGATATCCCTAAAAATACAGCTTCTTCAGCATCGTCAGTTAAATCAATAAATTTTGGGGCTGCTGTAGCTGCCAATATCCCCAAAATAACGATTACTACTACCAACTCGATTAACGTAAAGCCCTTTTGTTTAATCAAACAAACTTCTCCTAAAAATTATTACATTACTCAAAAACAGAGAAAAGCTTCAACGCCACAATAAGCGGCTAAGTAATGGTTGGCTAAAATGTGTAGCGCAGCGAAACGCAGGCAACTGTTGCGTGTCCGTTTGATTGCCTTGTTAGTTGCTGGTTGTTAAAAGCACTAATTTTACAATAAGTTACCATGTTTAAGGGATAGTAGGAAGAACCAATAAGCGCTTCCGCAATAGACACCAAAACATGAACTTTGAGCCTTAAAAACTAAGGGCAATTTAATCACTAAAACGCGCAAGGCGAAAACTGGGTTGGGCAAAAGGAAGAGTAAATTGAGCGGCACTTCCATTGCCAAACTAAAGAATTGAACCAAGCGCAAAAGCTTGTATTGAGCACTAAACGATAAATAATATTACTCGAATTACTGCGGACCACTAACGCTTAACTTAAGCGGAAAAATTTAGTTGGCTAAAATTAGCGAGGAACGAGTAAAAGCCAGCTGTTTTTTGTCCGTTTAAGCAACTTGTTATGTGCTTTTGCTTACGTTTGTTCTACAATGTAATACAAGCAGTCCGAATGGGAACTTAAATATGAAAACAGAAATGCTCACAACTCGCATTGACCATGATACAAAACTAGCTTTCACTCACATTTGTGATGAAGTGGGCTTAAGTACATCTCAAGCTCTTAAACTTTTTGCTCGCGCTGTAATAAATTACGGTGGAATTCCTTTTGAATTAAAAGCAAAGCAACCGAATGTTATGACAGTAACAGCTATTCAAGAACTTTCACAAGGTTTAGGAGAAAAATCTGAGAGTGTTACGAGCCTTATTTCAGAATTAACTGAAGGTAAAGTAGTAAATGTTAATTCTTGAATATTCTTCACAATTTAAAAAAGACTTTAAGAAAATAACGAAATTACCAATACCTGAAATTATTGAAGTGGGTAATGTCATATCAACACTTCAAAAAAGTTTAATCCTAGATGCTAAATATGTTGATCATGCTCTAGTTGGAAATTGGCATAGTTTCAGAGATTGTCACATAAAACCTGATCTGGTTTTAATTTATCGTATACATGAAACTTATTTACAACTTGCTAGAATTGGAACGCACAACGATGTGTTTTAAATACTCTAAGCACATAACGCTTAACTTAAGCGGAAAAATTTAGTTGGCTAAAATGTTGAGGCACGAAAACAGCCAACTGTATTTTGTCCTTGTTAAACAGCTTGTTATATGTACTTTGCTAAATGAGTTTTTTAGGCTCCGCAGCAAACCACATAATAAAGCTGCAACCCTTGCATGATAGTAATGATGCGCTGCCATTTGCCCAATCTAAATTGAGAAAAGTCATACCAGCTGTGTTTAATTGAGCACTTCCTAATTCGAAGTGACTGTGACCACAATGAATACATTTAGCTTTTACACCGTTGACTTGATATTCATCCGAATTTACAGCGTTCATTGCGCCTTTAAGACCTTTGCCCAGTTTAGAAAAAAATGACAATTGAAACCTCCATGTACATATAACGCCGCAATAAGCGGCAAAAAATTGTTGGCTAAAATTAGCGAGGCACGAGCAAAAAGCCAACTGTTTTTTGTCCGTTTAATTGCCTTGTTATATTTTTTATACCATAATCTAATATATATTGGTACTTCGAGGTTTTACATTATGGCTAAAAACACAAGCGTAACATTGGGCGATCATTTTGATCAATTTATAAACCAACAACTTAACACTGGTCGTTATGGCTCAGCAAGTGAAATTGTTAGAGCTGGATTAAGAGCTTTAGAAGATCAAGAAGCCAAGCTATTAAATTTACGCAATATGCTAATTCAAGGTGAACAAAGCGGCATTACTGATTACAGTTATGAAAGTTTATTAACCGAGCTAGATAAAGATAACCATTAATGAATAAGTTTTTATTATCTTCAAAAGCAAAGTCAGATTTAATTAAAATAGCTAAATATACCCAATTATCTTGGGGGAAATCACAAAGAAATGATTATTTAAAAGTACTGGATAATACGTTTCAATTTTTAGCCGATGAACCAGAGTTAGGTATTAATTGTGATTCATATGTAGGTACATAAGCCTGTTTTTTGAACAGCACTCAAATATCCACCAGTGAAATCACCCCAAATTGATAG
>JABSOW010000032.1:0-37935 GCA_013215465.1 Colwellia sp.
CCACGCAGGCAGCTTAGAAAATCAAACCAGCGGCTGAATACTTTCCATGATTGTTCACTGCCACGCAGGCAGCTTAGAAAAGGAACGGGCAATAAGTGGGCTGTTAAAACTTGTTCACTGCCACGCAGGCAGCTTAGAAATACAAAATATAAAGTAGCAGTTACACTAGATGGTTCACTGCCACGCAGGCAGCTTAGAAAAAAACGTACGATTCCCGATAACTTTAACGCCGGTTCACTGCCACGCAGGCAGCTTAGAAAGTTAAGCCCATTTGCAAATATTCAATAGCAGAGTTCACTGCCACGCAGGCAGCTTAGAAAAATCGAGATCAACATGGGTAAAGTGGCCAAACGTTCACTGCCACGCAGGCAGCTTAGAAAATAAGCCGACATGGTGTAAACTTTTTTTATTTGTTCACTGCCACGCAGGCAGCTTAGAAAGCTTTTAGCTTGCACCGTGGACCATTCGCCCCGTTCACTGCCACGCAGGCAGCTTAGAAAAAACACCTAAGCCACTATCCTAAGCGGCTTCAGTTCACTGCCACGCAGGCAGCTTAGAAAGTCGGCTTTCTCCGTTTTCAAGTGGTGAAATAGTTCACTGCCACGCAGGCAGCTTAGAAATCCTGAAAGCCGCGTGGCTGCTATTCATTTATGTTCACTGCCACGCAGGCAGCTTAGAAATCGCGAGTGATGCGCTTGCTAGCCCCAAAATTGTTCACTGCCACGCAGGCAGCTTAGAAATATTTAGTGCATTTATTTAATTCGTTGTCAATGTTCACTGCCACGCAGGCAGCTTAGAAATACACTCAATTCATGGCTGATAACCGGACTGGGAGGGTAGTAGGTCGCACCTCACGCTGAAACCATTACCAATAGTGGTGGATTGAAACACAATGCCACAAACAAAACCCCCAAGGAGCATATTCAACCTATTGTCTAATGGGTAATTCGAGATAATAGCTGTAAAAACTCATCTCCTGGTACGGGCCTTGAGAAGTAATAGCCTTGACCATAGTCACATCCAGCATCAAGGAGTAACTTCATTTGTTCTGCTGTTTCAATTCCTTCAGCGATCACTTTCAACCCTAACTTCTGAGCCATGGTGATAATGGCCTCTGACAAAATCATATCTTCTGATCCTAGCGCTAAATTTTTTGTAAATGACTGGTCTATTTTTAGGTAATCAAGCTCAAATTTTTTCAAGTACGAAAGTGATGAATATCCTGTGCCAAAATCATCCATAGACAGCTTAATATCAGCAGCTCTAAACTGAGAAAGCCGTTCCATGGTGCTGGTATTATTATTCATTAACAGACCTTCGGTTATTTCAATAACGATATTTTTTCCTGATAATTGATTTTCAGTAAGATAGGCTAACCAATCTAACTGAACGATTGATTCTCTGAATTGTACGGGTGATTTATTGACACTAATTTGTATATCTAAACCAAGCAGTTTCTTACATTTTTTAACGTGTTGAACTGTTTGTTTAAATACCCAATCGCCAATTTCTACAATTAGTCCTGATTCTTCTGCGAGAGGAATAAATTCTGCTGGACTTACCATGCCTCTAACGGGATGTTTCCAGCGTAAAAGCGCTTCTGCTTTACGAATAGCACCTGTTTTTAATTCAACAATGGGTTGATAAAATACCTCTAGCTGATTCAAGCTAATGGCTTTGCGTAAGTCATTTATTAAGTCTAATTTATTTAGCGCTTGCTCTTGCATTGATGCAGTAAAGTAACAAAATTGATTACGTCCGAGATTTTTGGCCAGATACATTGCTTGATCAGCATTTTTTAGTAGCTCTAAAGTGGTGCTTGCATCATTTGGATAGATTGTGACACCTAAGCTAGCGGTTATATAAGTAACCATTTTAGACAAATTAAAAGGCTTACTTAAGGCGAGTAATACTTTTTGACAAATAGCTTCAACATTATATATGTCGGTTAAGTCAGACAGAATAATGGTAAATTCATCACCACCTAATCGAGCAACAGTGTCTACCTCTCGAACACAATGAGTAATTCGTTTTCCAGCCTCAATAAGTAGCGCATCACCATAGGCATGCCCTCTAGTATCATTTACATCTTTAAATTTATCTAAATCAATAAAAATTAAAGCAAACTTTTGCTTCTTTCGATGAGCGACCTTGATTTGTTGCTCTAACCTATCAATAAACATTCTTCGGTTGGGTAGGTCAGTCAGGCTGTCATAATTAGCTTGCCTTAATATCAGGGCATCCTTTTTTTTCTTTTCTGTAATATCTGAAAATAATGCTATTCGTCTAAATACTTTGCCATCATCGTCATAAATGGTGTTAATTGAAAGCCATTCTGGATAATCACTACCATCTTTTCTGGTATTGTAAATTTCACCCTGCCATGTTCCGGTTCGCTTTATTTCTGCCCACATCAATTGATAGAACTGTGGGCTTTGTTTACCAGAGCTAAATATCTTAGGGTTTTTGCCGATTAATTCACTTTTGCTATAACCAGTAATCTCAGATAAAGCCGGATTAATGGCAATAATCTTATTCTCTATATTGGTAATCATCATTGCTTCAGCACTATTTTGATACACTATGTTTGCAAGTTTTAAATCATCTTCCTGCTGACGTTGATTTGTTATATCTTTGCTGATGCCAATCAAACCAACAACCTTACCTTGTGTATCTTTCAATTTTACTTTTGTTATTTCAAGCAGGGTTGGGGCTGCATTTAAACGAGAGATTATTTCATAGGAAACATGAGGAAAATCTTGCCCTAACGCCGCAGTATCGGAATCTAAGCAACGCTGCGCTGAAGTTTCACCTAATAATTCAACTAAATTAGTAGTATTAATGAATTTTTCTTCCTTCACTCCTACTAAGTTACAAAATGTCTTATTAACAAATTGATATCGGCCATCCGTGTCTGTAAACCAAATTCCTATGGGTGAATTATCAATAATAGCGCGTAACCTTGTGCTCATTTCTTCTTTATCAATCATTAAATTTTGAAAGGTTGTAGCCATTTCATTAAATCCAAGTGCTATATCATTTAGCTCATCATGAGTATTAAGCGTTACGCGAGCATTAAGATCACCGCTGTAAAATTTACCCGTAACTTGAGTTAAAGAATTGATACTTTTAACGGTTGAAAAATATAGTCCTATTATAAAATACAGCACAATAATAAATAACATTGACGAAAAGCCAATATTTACTATTAATTGAGTGTTTGCTTGTTTAACTCGGCTGTGAAGCAAGTTAGACAGTGTAAAATAAAGTGTGTTATCTAAAAATTGATACCCTACATTAATAACGGCAGTAGATAGATTATAATACTCGGTAGAACTCAATGATGTTGTCTCAGATATGACCCCAGCTAAGGTTAATTTAATGTGCTTATCAATTGTTTGAATTAGCGCCTGAGAAGATATGCTTTTTCCATCCGAAATCAATTCCCTTTTAATTTTATGCACATTCTCTTGAAATACATCAAGAGGTACACCAACATTTGATAAGAGTGTCGGTATGGTGTTTTTGTATTCTATATTTTTATTACCTAGAGATGAAACGCCAATAGCACGTGCTTGTCCTAGTAGTTCTAAGGTGATGGGTATTGTGAATAAAAAGCTATTTGTTAAATAATATGAATCTAGATCATCCATTACCAGCAAGAGATAATAATCTGCCACCTTTAACTGTAACGAATTTAGGTTGTGAATTAATTTTGTATGCAAATCAAAACTTTCATCTAGTTCTAAAGAGATTTTCTTAGTATTTAAATACTGCCATTGTTCAATAATAGTAGACCATTCCGCTGTATTTTTAAATGCTGAAGGCAGTTCATTACTGACTATTAGAAAGTTATCAATGACTTTTTTATTAACTGATATCTGCTTATAAGTACTCTCTATAACACCGGTAATCACCGCTGCAGAAATGCCTCTATGTTCTTGTAGTGATTGAATCAGTTTTGATGCTTTTTTTGTCTGCTTTAAGCCTTCTAACTGCTGATTAGCGGTATTAATCGACTCGGACAAGGAGGTAATTAAAGAAATTGAAACAATCAATAACGCAAGGAGTGAAAGTCCTCCAAGAACTATAAACTTACGAGAGTAACTCAGACTGTTCATTAAGTTTATAGCGGGATTAAATAATTGTTTCACAAAGTATTCCTAAAATATATAAGTGAATAAAGTCGCGTATAATTTACTTGCAGACAAAAAGCTCTCTGCTTGAATGCTAGCCCTGGTAGCATCATGAGATACGCACTAATCCTATTCAGATATTATTATTTAAATGTATCACTTAATGTATCGATTATTGCTGCATTCTCATATACTTCAATACCCGTTTTATTGACTTTTTGTGCCAATACTGCATTGTTTTTAGAGATATCATCAATGTTAAGAATACTTTGATTTATTTGATTAGCGACCACACTTTGTTCTTCTGCTGCCGTTGCTATTTGAGCTGTCATATCACTAACCTCATTAACATTGGTGATAATACTTTCCATTGCATATTTAATATTCAAGGTGTCTTCTGAGCATTTTTCGGCGTTAGATTTACTCTGGAGCATCACCTGACTCCATTCCCTTAAGCTTGTTTGCAACTCTCGTACGGAAGTCTCAATTTGCACTGTGGCATCTTGTGTTCTACTTGCCAGTGTTCTAACTTCATCGGCAACCACGGCAAAACCACGCCCTTGCTCTCCGGCTCTTGCCGCTTCGATGGCAGCATTTAAAGCTAATAAGTTGGTTTGATCAGCAATACCCTGAATTTCAGACATAACGGTAGAAATTTTATCAACATCTGCTACTAAAGCTATGGCATTAGTCGCGGCATTTTCGACATCTCCCGTTAAATTGAGTATTCTATTTTGACTCACCTCAATAATTTCAATGTTGTGTTTACATTCATTTTGAATATCGATAACTCTGTCATGGGTTTTAGTTGTATTGCCACTTACTTCTTCAATCGTCGCGCTCATTTCGGTAATTGCGGTAGCAAATTGTGCTAAATGCGAGTTTTCTTCATTGATACCGGCAAGCATTTCGCTTGATACTTTTTCTAATTCACTGGCTAGATTAACAAGTACTCGTCCCGAATCACTACTTCTCCCCAATATGGTGCCAACTCTTGCTTTATATAGCTCTACGGGGTAGTTCATAATGTTTGTCAGTCCTTTTCCTGAGTAGATAATACGAGATGGACTATCAAACAAAAGTTTAATTTTGTTTACTGCTTTTGGAAAAACAACTAATTCTTCTGAAAACGTTATAAAAACCAAGATAAAAGATACTAATAAGGTGATAATTGAGATGATAGCATCAACGTACATCCAGTTAACTAAACACGCAGAGAGTATAATCATTGTTGCTATCATGCGTTTTAAGCTAATATTCGCGCTTAGTTCATGAATTTTTTTGCCACTATTTAGCTGATCATAAAGTTGCTGAGCTTTTACTTTTTGATTTTCGCTTGGGCATGTTCTTACCGATTGATAACCTTTTATCGTGCCATTTTCATATAAAGGCGTTACATAGGCATCAACCCAATAAAAACTACCGTTTTTACAACGATTTTTTACCATACCTCGCCATGAATCACCTTGTTTTAGCTTTTTCCATAAATCAGCAAACGCAGCTTTAGGCATATTAGGGTGACGCACAATATTATGGTGCTGTCCTATTAACTCATCAAGCGTATATCCAGCAACCTCACAAAACTCTTGATTGGCATAAGTTATTCTGCCATCTAGATCGGTAATTGATACTAATTGGACTGTCTCAGCAAACCTGACTTCACTACTATTAAAGCTATTATTCATTATTAAGTTCCTTTGAGTGTAACTTATTTAATTTTGGCTAATTACCCAGCTTGGGTGGCGATTAAATTGATAAGGGTAATGCTTTTATCGCAATGTTTTTGAATCTAATAAATTTCGAGTAAGTGATAATAATTCAAATGAAGTGTATGGTTTTGATATAACGGGAGTATCCGCAAAATTTCCTTTGGTGATATTAATCTCACCACCAAAACCAGTAGCGAGTAAGATGGGAATGTTCAGGTCAAACGCTCGGATTTTTTCAATCAGTTGGTAACCATTTACTTTCGGCATAATGACATCACTAATTATTAAGTCGATATTTTTTTCTTGTAGACAAGCTAAGGCATCTTCACCGGAGCTTGTTTGAAAAACGGTATATCCTTCATTTTCGAGAATAGTTTTGGCGAGTAACCCTAAGGCCAATTCATCATCAACCACTAAAATATTTTCTTTACCTTTAAAAGACAGTTGTCTACTGCTTTGGGTAACACCGTTATTATTTTTAGACTCGTTTTTGGGTAAGTAAATCTTAAATGAGGTACCAATATTCTCCTCTGAATAAACATAGATAGCCCCTTGAGAAGCGGTAATAAAACCATAAACTTGTGACAAACCTAAACCAGTGCCGTTATCGCCTTTAGTGGTGTAAAAAGGTTCAAATATCTGCCGTTTTACTTCATCACTCATGCCGCAACCATTATCTGTGATGGTTAAACAAATAAAAGCCCCCGCGATTAAACTGTATTGTTCCGCTTCAATAGCTGAAAGAGTGACGTTTTGCGTTGCTATGGATAATAATCCGCCAGTTGACATGGCATGCTTGGCGTTAATACATAAATTAAGAATGACATCATCAAAGGCATTTATATCGACTTTACTGCACCATAAATCATCGGCTAAGGAATAATCTATGGTCACTAAGGCGGTAAGTGATTTTGCTATCATTGCTTGAGTAGCGATTAATAAATCATTAATATTAATGATGGCACTTTTTTTACTTTCTTGTTTTGAAAAAGATAGCAGTTTACGGGTTAACTCACTACCACGTGCACTCGCGGTGATAATTTGCTGACAGTACTTTAACAGCTTAGGATCTTGTTCTAGCTGTAGCTCTAATAGTTCGCCAAAACCAGACACTATACCCAATATATTATTAAAATCATGAGCAATGCCTCCGGTTAACTTCCCTAAAGCATCCATTTTTTGGATACGCTGTAACTTGTTTTGCTGTTCAGTAAAGGCGCTTAAATCATGGCAAGTACCAACATATCGAATATTATTATTTTCATCTGGAGAAAGTTCAGCAATGGCTAAGCTGATAGGAAATCTTTGACCATTTTTTTTAAGAGCCATCACTTTACGACCAATATCTATAACTTTTGCTTTTCTAGTTTGGTGATAATTTTCTCGGTAAGCATCATGTTGAACGGCTCTTGATCTTGGCATCAATAACTTAATATTTTCGCCCAAAAGCTCGGCTTCCGGATAACCAAACATTTTTTCAGTCGCGCTATTTACACTTAAAATTATGCCTTTATTATTGATGGTAATTACTGCGTCAATGATTACACTTAAAATCTCGCGTTTTTCTGTTTCTTTTTGCGCTAAACGTGTTAGTTGTTGTCGCTCTTGAGTAATATCTTTAGCAATGGAAACAATACCTATAATAGTTCCACTATCATCTTTGATGAGTGAGTTATGCCATTCGGTTAAAATAATATCGCCATTTTTCTTAATTAACGAATTAACATTGTATTCGCCGCCTTTATTATTAAGTAATTCAGTCCATATTTTTTTAGTTGCTGCTTGCTCATTAGCGGGCACTAAAGTTGATATAAAATCAAGTTGCTTTAATTCATGTTCGGTATAATCAAGCATCTTTATTGCAGATTGATTACACTCAAGCAAAGTGAAATTCACATCCCATTTAAATGACGCTAGCGGTGCTTGTTCACTATATAGTTTTAAATGTTGTTGCGTTTCTTGGTGGGTGGCATGAAGGGCCCGATGCTTTAGTTCACTAGTTATTTTTCCGGCAAGAATTTTTAAAATATCTTCCAAATAGCTATTTTGATCAATATTTCTAGTAAATAGTAAAATTAATCCGCCAATCGCTTTCTCATTAGCATCAAAAATTGGTATCCCGATATAACTTTTAATATGGTTATCTATAAAGAATGAATCTTTTGGAAATAAAGTTTGA
The DNA here is from genome assembly GCA_013215465.1 of Colwellia sp. Lineage (GTDB taxonomy): Bacteria > Pseudomonadota > Gammaproteobacteria > Enterobacterales > Alteromonadaceae > Colwellia. The sequence goes on from JABSOW010000032.1 coordinate 8,025, forward strand.
ACGTTTTGATAAAAATAACAAATATTAGCGTTGGTAACATTGTTACAGGGGCTATTCTTAAGAGCATAGGTGATATTTTCAACTATTTGATTATCGCAGCAATAGGCCACAGTTTTCATTTGTAGACCATCATTAAAATTATTCAAGCCAATAAAAACATGAGCTACTTTAAATGATTCAGCAATTTTGAGCGTTATATTATTAAAAAAGTTTACGTTATCGGCTGAAGAAATCACCTTAGCCATACCTGAGGTGCTACTGAGTAAAAGAGACTGTTCGGATACATCAATCATTGTCATGATGATTAGCTCTTTAGACTTATGCTTTAATTCAGATATATCGCAGTTAATTGTTAAATTAATACCCTTATAATTCTTAATCTGGATGATATGGTTTTTGAGTGTTTTATGCTCTTTTAAGCTCTTTATAATAAATGAATGCTTTTCTTTATCTAACCATACACCGTCTTTAAATGCATTTCTGTCTATTAAATTAGCTTGGGTATCACCTAAAATATCACAAGCTGCCTGATTGATTTCTACCCGCATACCGGTCTCTAGATTAATTATTTGCATGCCTCTTGGATTAGAGTGAAATACTGCGGATAATAAATTTTCATTTTTAGATGATTTAGACATGGTTTTACGCTTATCGATATTGTCGATATTATATTTAAAATGGATTATAATCGCTTGACATAAAAGCGCAATCTATAAATTCGATAATAAATAATAAAAAAATATAAGTGATAAGATTAAAAACTATGATAAATTTGATAAAAATCAACATTTAACATTGAACTACATGTTATAAAGTATAGATAGCTTATAGTTACAGGGTTATTACAGACCCCATTATTTTAATTTTTTGAGACGTAAAATGTTGAATCAACCTGAAAAATTACTTACTCCAGGCCAAGTTGGGAAACTGTTAAACGTATCACCTATAACTGTTAGGTTTTGGGCTAAAGAGGGTCGGTTAAATTTTATTACCACCCCTGGAGGTCATCGGCGATTTGAACGTACAGAAATAGAAAGATTTCTCGGCAGTAAACTCGTTGCTAAAAAAGAGAAAACTATCGTTATCGTAGAAGATGACCAACAGCATGCTGATTTATTAGTTGAATTTATTGAAGTATTATACCCAAAGTTTGAGGTTAAAGTTGCCTATAGTGGCTTTGAAGCAGGGAGCATGATAGAAAATATTAAGCCAAGTCTTATTTTTTTAGATTTAGTTATGCCAGATATTGATGGTTTTGCTGTCTGTAAATATATCAGATCAAATAACACGACTAAAAAGACTCCCATTATTGCTATGTCAGGCTATTCTCAACAAGAAAATATTGATGATATTATTGCATCAGGTGCTAATAAATTTTTGATGAAACCAATAAGATTATCAGTATTAAAGGACGTGATAGATTATTATATCGAAGGCTAAATTAAAGGCATCTCAGGAGCTCATTATTCACCCCGTAGGCGAATTTGTCTTGGAGTGTGTGAATATTGCGCTTTAAAGCAGCGGTTAAAATGCGATAAATCCCCAAAGCCCCATTCTAAAGCAACATTACTGATAGAAACTTGATTAAATTCTGTATTGGTTAAATCTTTGTAACAGCCTTCCAATCGCAATTGTTGAATATACTTAGAAACAGAAATATTTTGGCTTTTAAACAGCATATGTAAATAGCGTTTGCTAATATTTTCAGTTTGGGCAATAAAGTCTACGCCTAATCTGAAGTCTTTAATATGCATGTTAATCATACGTTTAATTCTTTGTAAATGTTGTTCAGGTGAGCTTTCTATAATTTTTTTATGACTATTCTTTTGATTTTTAAGTGAGGTGATAAGTAAGTCAAGCAAGTTAGCTTCCATACTTTGTAATGCCTCAGGATTAAGCTGATCCATACGTTGCGACAACGAATAAACAAATTGTGCCAACATGCCATTGGTTGGCTCTTCATTACCCATTCTTAAGCCTAAATAATCATCGGGTGTTTGAAACATTTCTTGTAACGCTAATTGCGGCATGGCAAATACCGCTTGCTGATAATTTGTATGAAACTCTAATTGATAAGGTTCACTAGAGCTGCAAATGATAAAATCGCCAGGGGATAATGTTGCTTCTCTACCATAGTGTTTGGTACTACAGCTACCTGTTAGTTGAAATTTAATCAAGTAATAAGCATCCGTAACCTGAGCAACATTATGCTTTGATCTTTGGGCAACAATGGGGTTACTAGAGACTTGCGTAAGGCTAAAACGATTTAATCGTTTACTATTTATTAAGCCATTGAATTCATTTTTTTTAAGTGATGATAACGTACTGCAACTCATTGGAAGAAAACTATTTGATATTTCATGGTTGAATGAATCCAAACTAGTGATCACTGTTGTCATATACCAAGTCCCATAATTTTTATATATAAAACAAATCGTTATTATCTTTGCGAACAAGTCTTAATTGTGTTTTTATTTTTATTCGTTGCACTTTCAGTCAATTTTTTTGTTCCCTTTAGACCAAGAGATTAATTATTCAGCTTGCTTTAATAAGACAGTTAATATGTTAACAGTATTATATCTTAATGGTAATTCAAAGGTGTTTTTATCATTTTTAGTAAATCTATTGTTAACCTGTTTAATAAAATTAGATATAAAAATAAAAAACAACTTAACACTAATATATCACTTTGATATACGGGGAAATAAATGAAAATGAATAAAGCTAAATTAGCAATGGCTATCAGTGCCGGGTTAACACTTTGTAGTTCTGCTGTGGTACATGCAGAAAATGTTATTGAGACAATAATGATCACTGCTTCAAAAAAGCAAGAATCAATTCAAGCCAGTAACGTGGCGGTAACGGCCTTTTCTGGTGATATGTTACGTGAGCTAAATTTAACCGATAGTACTGATATTGCCAGTCAAACACCGGGTTTGAATATAGGTACACCGGTAGGAGAAGGGAATAACCCTTCCATTAGTTTACGGGGTGTTGGTCTTAATGATTTTAATGATAACAATGAAGGACCTATTGCGGTTTATCGTGATGAAATTTACCAGTCGGCCATGCCGGGGTTAACGTTTCAGTTATTTGATTTAGAGCGTGTTGAAGTACTTAGAGGGCCACAAGGCACACTTTATGGTCGTAATGCTACGGGTGGTTTGGTCCATTTTATTTCTAAAAAGCCCACTGATGATCTTGAAGGTTTCGCTAGTGTTACCTTTGCCGAGTATAACCAAATTAAAACAGAAGCGGCGATATCCGGTGGTTTAACCGACACTGTTCAAGCGCGCTTATCAGTAGCAACCAACAATCATGATGGTTATGTGACTAACCGTATAGGAAAGGATGCGAATGAGGCTGATAACCAAGCTTATCGTTTACAAGTAAACTTTGATTTAGCGGATAACTTTACTGCCTTGGTTAATGTTCATGGCGCTAAATCAGATACTATTGCGCCACAATATCAACATCAAGCAACTGATGATGGCTCGGGCACGGCTGGTGTGAGTGATTTTTATGGCTACAAAGACACTGACGGCGATGTCTGGGCGGGTGAGTATGACCGTGAAGGGCTATTAAAAATTGATTCAAAAGGCGCATCAATTCACCTTGATTATGATGCGGGTGATTACACCTTAACGTCAATAACAGCGGTTGAAGATGTTGAAAAAATTCATCAAGAAGACACCGATGTTGGGCCTTTTGACGGTATCTCTCCACAATTTATCTCTAAGAACAAGCAGTTCAGCCAAGAGTTTAGGCTTGCTTTTTCTACCGGTTCAATGGACTGGATGCTTGGTGCTTATTATTTTGAAAATAAAGTTACTGGCGCATTAGATTTGGCCCTTAATTTCCCTGGGCCTTTAGTTGACGCAATTACGGGCGCACCAGAAGGGTCTTTTGGAGCAGATATGGTCAATTTTGTTGATTATGACGTAGATTACGTGCAAAAAAGTAACTCGTCAGCTATTTTTGGCCAAGTTGAAATCCCATTAAATGAGCAGTTTAATTTAACTGTTGGGCTGCGCTACACCACTGAAGAGCGCACCATGGTTTATCAAAACAAAGCTACGGGCAATTCTGACGCTGTGGTTAACTCATGCATAATACCGGCTGGAGATGTGTGTGATTTTGGTTTTGGTGCTGATTTCCCAGGCACAGATCACTACCTTAATTTTACTAGCAGCAATGCCGATCTTGGCGGTTTAGGGAAAATTGATGACGACAATATTTCTGGTCGTATTAGCTTAGATTACACCCCAACAGAAGATTTATTAGTGTTCTTTAATATCGCAACAGGTTTTAAAAGTGGCGGCTTTAATGGTGGGTTTTTAGACTTTACTGATGGTGTTACCGTTGAAGATGTGCCCTTTGAGTCTGAAGAATTACTGAGTTATGAACTTGGTTTTAAATCAACGCTAGCGGATGGCGATGTTCGTTTTAATGCTACTGCCTTTTATTACGATTATGAAAACTACCAAGCACTTACCTTTGCTGGTTTAAGCCAATTTATTGATAACGCTGACGCAACCATTAACGGTGCTGATTTTGAACTGATTTGGTTGCCTGGAGATAATTGGGATATCAGTTTAGGTGCCAGTATTATTAACTCAGAAGTAGATGAAATTTCAATACGTGGTGCCGGTACTTTTAAAAATACCGAAATGGTGTTAGCGCCAAAGTATAGTATTAATGGTTTAGTACGTTACCAAGCAACAGAAGAGCTGTCAGTACAAGTTGATTTTAATCACCAAGATGAACAGTTTTTTGATATTACCAACAGTGATGTATCACACGAAAGTGCTTACACTATTTTTAATGCCCGCATTGGTTATGACATCAATGAGAACTTATCTGTTTCAGCGTTTGTTAAAAACCTAACAAATGAAGAATATCGAGTATACAGTTTTGACTTTACCGGTGCTGCTGGTTACAACCAAAACTTTTATGCTGCGCCTCGTTGGGTTGGCGTTACGGTAAATTATACCTTTGAATAGGGATGTTAACTCTTTATAGCCAAGCTACCTGAATGATGGATATTCAAGTGGTTTGGCTGTTTAAGTATGTTTTTTTGTTAAAAATTGGAATTTAATAGAGGTGTTATGAAAAAGTTTACAATGATTATAAATGGTCAACAAAGCCAGTCTACGCAGTATTGTGATGTTATTAATCCGGCCACAGGGCAAGCTTTTGCACAGTATCAGCAGGGCAGTGTTGATGATCTAAATCAAGCTGTCGCGTCAGCAAAAAAGGCTTTCAACGCGTGGAGTCAAACTAGCTCAGCAGACAGAAAAGCGAAAATGTTAGCGCTGGCGAGTGCATTAGAAGCCAATATGCCTGAATTGATGGAGCTAGTGACTAAAGAAACAGGCAAGCCTATGGCAGGCTTGAATAATGTTGGCTCAGGCATGGAAGTAGGTGGCTCAATTGCGTGGACCCAGATGACCGCAGAGCTTGAATTAGCCGTTGATGTTGTTCAAGATAATGATGAAGCACGTATTGAAGTGCATCGTAAGCCATTAGGGGTGGTTGGTTCGATAACACCGTGGAATTGGCCATTAATGATCGCGATATGGCATATTATTCCAGCGTTAAGAACAGGTAACACGGTAGTGATCAAGCCGTCAGAGTTGACGCCATTATCCACTTTACGCTTTGTTGAACTTGCCAATGAAATTCTACCCGCTGGCGTACTAAATGTTGTTACTGGTGAGGGTGACGTTGGTCATGCATTAACCACACATAAAGATGTTAGTAAAATTATTTTTACCGGTTCAACGCCCACGGGTAAAAATATAATGAGCGCATCAGCGAGTAACCTTAAACGACTAACCCTAGAGTTAGGCGGTAATGACGCGGGTATTGTACTGCCGGATGTAGACGTAAAAGAGACCGCTAAACAGCTATTTGCTGCTTGTTTTCATAATAATGGCCAAACTTGTGCGGCACTAAAAAGACTTTATGTACATGAGTCAATTTATGAAGAGATTGGTCAAGAAATGGCTTTGCTTGCTAAGCAAGTTACCGTGGGTAATGGTTTAGAAGAAGGGGTTGAATTAGGGCCTATTCAAAATGCTAAACAATTACAAATTGTCGTTGATTTGGCAGCAGATGCGAAAGCTTGTGGTGGTCGCTTTTTAGCAGGCGGCAATAAAATAGCAGGGGAAGGCTACTTTTTTGAACCAACCATAGTTGCTGATTTAACCGATGGTTGTCGTTTAGTTGACGAAGAGCCCTTTGGCCCTATCGTACCTATTATTAAATTTACCGATGTTGACGCCGTGATTGCTAAAGCCAATGAAAACGATGCCGGCTTAGGTGGCTCAATATGGTCAGCCGATGTTGTTAAAGCTACCGCATTAGCTAAGCGAATGGAATGTGGCTCGGTATGGATTAATACCCATGGCGCTATTCAGCCTAATGCACCTTTTGGTGGTATTAAGCAGTCGGGCTTTGGGGTAGAATTTGGTCTTTATGGTTTAGAAGAATATACCTCAATACAAACATTGAGAATTCCTAAATAGTACAGCAGTAATTAGCAATCAAATTATTAAGTTAAGGAATAAAATATGAAAGTCTATACACACTTAAAGCAAAGTTTTTTAGTGTGTTGCCTCTTTTTTTCAATAACCGTTTTTATGGCTGCACAGGCTAGCCAAAAAACGGTTGACGATGTGGCGCCAAGGACGGACTTGCCACCATTGCCAATAGAAAAAACAGGTAACGTAAGGGTTCTGCCGAGCCAATTTCCAGAAACGTGGATGTTTGTTGATGAAGCAAGCTTTATGAGCATGTTTGGCGGCAAAATGATCTTACTTGATGTCGCTGAAACTAAGCACTCAAAACGGATCAAAGCCACTGCAGATAAGAACTTGCTCGGTAATTTTATTCAGGCTCAAAAAAGGCCTGAGTTTTATATTATGGAGTCATTTCACTCTAGGGGAGCAAGAGGGCCTAAAACAGATGTGCTAACTATCTATAACAAAACGACCATGGCCACCTTTAAAGAAATTATTTGGCCAGAAACCCGTTTACAGGCTTTACCTAGGCGTCATGCCATGGCATTAACGCCCGATGAAAAGTTTCTCTTTGTCGCTAACTTTAGCCCTGCAGCATCAATTACCGTGGTTGATTTAGACACCAAAGAAATTACGGCAACCATAGGTACGCCTGGTTGTGTGTTAACGTTTACCACCGGTAAGCGCAGTGTTTCTTCACTGTGTAGTAATGGCGGTATGTTAACTACCGTGTTAGATGATTCGGGTAAGCTTAAATCACAACATCGGATCAAAGCCTTTTTCGATACCGATAAAACGCCTATCTTTGAACGACCAGTTATCATTAATGAGATCGCTTATTTTCCAAGTTTTACTGGCGAAGTGCATGTTTTTGATTTCTCAGGTGAGGTAGCTAAATATATCGATCATTGGAGCTTAGTTACTGAGGAAGAAAAGAAGAAAAACTGGCGACCTGGTGGTTTAGCACTTAATGATGTTGATGAACAGGGGATTATGTACCAAATCATGCATGCTGACGGGTATGATGGTTCACATCAGCATGGCGGTAGTCAGGTTTGGCTTTTCGATCTGCAAACTAAGCAACGTCTTAAAGTAATCGATATACCTAGTTGGGCAGTTTCTGTCGCGGTAACCCGAGGTAAAGAGCCGTTAATGGTAGTTACTAATGGTGAATTACAACTTGATATTTTTAACCCTAGAACGGGAAAATTAATACAAACGATCAGTGATTTTGGTAATCATACACCACTACTTATACATAAGGCGTATTAATGATGAGTTATGTATTTTCTGATGCCAGTGCTTTGTTTTTAATGTGGATTTTTGCGCAAGCAGGTTTACACAAGGTGCAGTCGGCTAATGGTTTATATTATGCGAATTTGATCGCACAATATTTAAATTTAGAACCTTACGTAGATCATAATAATCAAGCTAAATCACAGCTTAAATTACTTGCTAAAGGTGTTGGTATCATAGAGGTAATAATCGCTTTATCCCTTGTTATACCCAGTAGTAGAGCGGTTGCGGCAATGTTAGCCATTGTTATATTACTATCTTATTTATTACTGATGGCTTTTCAAATAGTGCAAGGTAATAAAAATTTAGATTGTGGTTGTATGGGACCAGCAGGGCAGACAAATATCAGTGGTAATTTATTACTACGTAATGTTTTTTTTATTGTATTTGCTTGCTTGTGTTTAACACCTGGAAACAGTTTTTTTACCAGTGCAATGGTAATGACGATAATTATCTCTTTAGTGATGATTTTATTAAATTTAACTTTTGAGCAGCTTATTGTTAATGCTCAACGACTAAAAGTATTTAGTCATTAAAAGTGCTTAGTCACTAAAAATTGAGGATGTAAAGATGGATTTATTAGTTATATCAAACATAGTGCTTTGGCTCATCGTGGTAGTTTTTGCCGTAATTATTTATGCGCTGACTCGTCAAATAGGTGTGCTTTATGAGCGTGTTGCGCCTGCTGGCGCTCTTGCAATAAACCAAAAGATTGAAGCCGGGCAAGTAGCGCCGGAGCTAACCTTACAAACAATGGCTTCGACGCTAGTGAATGTTGGTGGTGTGCGTGATAATGGTCATTCTCAACTGTTATTCTTTATTTCACCTACTTGTCCTGTGTGTAAAACATTATTACCGGCAATTAAATCAGCCGCTAAAGCTGAAGCGGATTGGGTTGATGTAGTGTTTGCGAGTGATGGCAAAAATGATGACCACCAAGGTTTGATTGAAAAACAAGGGTTAGCAAGCTTTCCTTATATTGTTTCAGAAGTACTGGGTAAAAGTTTTGGTATTGCCAAGTTGCCTTATGCGGTGTTAATTGATCAACAAGGTGTTATTGCCTCAATGGGTATTATTAACTCTAGAGAGCATATTGATAGTTTGTTTGAAGCAAAAGAACATCAAGTTGCTTCTATTCAAGAGTTTATGTCTAAACAAGCCTACCCAGCTAAATAATGGAAAGTAACAGATGAATTTCATTGATAAATTTTTCGAAAAAAGAGCACGTAATGTTGCTCAATTGAGTAATCGCAGAGGCTTTATTAAAGGGCTAGCCGCCACCTTAGTTGGTGCTTCCACTATTCCTTTATTACCAGTAGCAAGAGCAAGTGATGCGCCAGTGTTACCGCAAGATGCTGGCGATTCCTCGAGTTGTGATTATTGGCGTTATTGCGCCATTGACGGTTTTTTATGTGATTGTTGTGGCGGTAGCTACAATACTTGTCCTCCGGGCACTGAAATGTCGCCCATTACCTGGATCGGTACCTGTCGTAACCCTATCGACGGTCGTAACTATGTTATTTCATATAATGATTGTTGTGGTAAAACTCAATGTGGCACTTGTTTATGTCAACGAGATGAAGGTGACAGACCATTATATCGCTCAGATAAGTCAAACGATGTTAATTGGTGTTTAGGCGCTACTAGCTCTGTTTATCATTGCTCAACGGCAATTGTGGTTGGTATTGCTTTTGAAGATGGCAGTAGTAAGTGATAGCGCTAAGTTTATTCACTAAGCGAGTGGTTTGGGGGCTATGTATCTTTGCTAGCGGTCAAACGCTTGCTGCAGATGTTGATAACCTTGTAAAGATGAATACTGATAGAGCTAAGTTTAATTATCAAATGTTCTGCCAAGGTTGTCATACGCCTGATGGCACTGGCGGCAAGTCGGTACCTAAAATTAAAAACCATATTGGTTATTTTCTACAAAACCAGCTTGCTCGTGAATACTTAGTTAGAGTACCTGGCTCTGCTAGTTCGCCGCTAAATGATGAACAGTTGGCCGAAGTGCTTAACTGGATGATTATTGAACTGGGTGGTGAGAGTGTGCCAAAAAACATGCAATATTATACCGCGAATGAAGTGGCTAAGTTACGACAAAAGCCCTTATTTGAAGTGGTAGAATATAGAAAAATGTTAGTAAAGCAATTAGCCGTTAAATAGTTTTTCGCTTTCACATTAATAAATTTAGGACAATCGATGAAAACAATGACCAAAAATAAATTTAATAAAATAGCACCGATTGCTTTTTTAACTTGTTTGCTCATCAATCAAGCCGCTATTGCCGATGAGCAAAGCAATGTTAACGATTTAGCCAAGGTTTGCATGACATGTCATGGCCAAAAGGGAATTTCTACCAACAATAAACACCCAAATTTGGCTGGGCAAAAACAGGGCTATCTTAACAAAGAAATTACAGCGTTTCGTGATGGAACACGTCATAACCCAGCGATGTTACCTTTTGTTAATAAGCTTAGCGATGAGGATATTACCCAGTTAGCGGGTTATTTTTCAAAACAAAAGAATGATGCTAAAGCGAGCGAAACCTATAATAAAAAGGGAGAGAATGTTCGCGCTCGTTGTATTTCTTGCCATGGTATGAAGGGAATTACTGTAACGCAATTGTGGCCTAATTTAGCGGGGCAGCAGGCCAAGTATCTACAAAAACAATTACGTGATTTTAAAAGTGGTGAGCGACAATCGCCTATCATGCAAGTAATTGCGCAAGAGTTAACGGATGAGCAGATAGTCGCTGTAGCAGAGTATTATAGCCAGCAAGCAGCGAGTCAGTAAGTCTATAAAGTTTAGCCAGCTGAAGCTATATCCAAGCTACCTCAAAATACAGGACTTGGCTGAAATCAGAAATGTTTATCTAAGTTTTTGATTTAAAAGTTTATATTTATGCCCCGTCGTAGACGAATTTGTCTACGACGGGGCATTTTTGGGTTTTAAAGCCAGGGTTAATATGTGATAAATTCCCACGATAAAGTCACTTGTTGATTGGTTTACGCGTCGACAAAAATGTTTTTCTGATTTGAATTGCACAAATCGGGGCATTAATCACCGAGAAAAAGATTGATATGCTGATGTTTTTTTGGAACCTTTAGAAGCCCAGCCCCACGACCCCGATGTAAAAGCTTTATTACGCCTTGCGGCTGTCTGGAATATTCCTGTCGCTAGTAATATTGCTACAGCAGAGTTTTTAATTAACTCTACTTTATTTGAACAAGATTATCAGCGAAAAGTGTCGGATTATGCTCATTACCTTGCTGAAAGGGCTTAATTTTCAATAATAGGTGATGGACACTTTTAGTCCTTATAACTCAATAATGGAAAGTTCAACAAACTCTAATAATAACTTTTATCTGTTGGTAAAAGCATATTGCTAATTAGGATTGAATTTTAAATGCCTCTAGATAAATGGGCAGGATAATTATTACTACGAGTATTGTTTTAATACTCTGCGTGTATCACTTGGCGACTCGCCATAATATTTTTTATAAGCGCTACTAAAATGAGTGCTATGGTTAAACCCCCATTTAAAAGCGATTTCAGTGATACTAATATTGATCGAATTTAAAATATCTTCACGGCTTTTTTCTAATCGGCTTTCCCAAATATAACGACTCACTGTTTGCTCACTTCGCGCAAAAGCTCTCGCCAATTGACGCGGAGAAGTATTTAATTCATTACATAAATTATCAATGCTAAGCTCAGGATCAGTGAGGTGTTTATCAATATAAGCTTTGCATTCATGGTACAAAATGTTACCGCTTTTTTGGCTAGATTTAGTATAAGAGCTATTAAACAGCACCTCCGCATGGTGTATTACCTGCTTGCAAATACTATGCATTTCACTCGTTGAAGACGGTGTCTTTTGTAACAACTTTAAAATAGCTTCATTAGACGATTTACCAAATTGCACATGGCTGTCAATCTTGATCAAGTCATCAATGCTTTTTTTACCGATAATTTCATTGGCAATATCACGTGGAATATCAACTACTATCATTTCCATATCGGCAGGAAACCCATGTCCATAAGGCTTCATAGTGTCATACATAATCAAATCACCTGGACGATGGTTTGAACAAGAACTTCCTTGATAAGAATAACCATTGCCTTTTAACATTAAACACATAAAAACACTTGCACGAGGGTCGTCAGCAATGTCAAAACGACTGCGCTGCACTGAATGTGCGCTTGCTGAAATATGGTTAACACGGAAAAAATCATAATCATCGTGATGAAGCGTAGCTTGTACTTGACTATTAGGGCAGTCAATACGAATGAGGTATTTGTTCACTTCATGTTCCCAGTAATTTTTTGCTAATTGGCCTGATACGTCCTTTGTTGAAACCAAAACAGAATTTTTAGTTAGCATAATATTCTGCACCTATTTTTATTGTAAGAGTGACTAGCAGTTAAATTGTCATTTTTTTACTATGTTGTAAACATTTAATTATTATACGTGTTAATTAATTTTTTATTTTTATTGATATGTAATCCATATAAATGTCTCAACGCCTTAACTTTGATGGCCGTTACAAGTAAGAGTAGTTATTCTTTTTTATATATCCTTAAAACCAATAGTAAAAGTAAATAACACGTTAAGTTTATTTATTCGTAAGGTTTTTTCTTGCAGCTTTATAAAAATAATTTAAATGGGGAGAAAAATGTCTAATATTAAAAAGCAATATGAATACATTGTTATTGGAGGTGGATCAGCCGGATGTGTAATAACAAATCGCCTAGCTAAAGCAGGTAAACAAGTATTATTACTTGAAGAAGGGCCTGCTGATAACAGTATCTTTGTTCATATTCCAGCAACTTTTATTCGCGTAATAGGCACAGAACGTACTTTTATATATCGATCTAAAACGTCACCTGAATTAAACGGGCGTGCTACAACTATTCCCCAAGGCCGTACTTTAGGTGGCGGCTCTTCTGTCAATGCGATGGTATATATTCGTGGGCAAGCAGAAGACTATAATGATTGGGCCAAAAGTGGCTGCGCTGGTTGGGAGTGGGAAAATGTATTACCTGTTTTTAAACGCGCAGAGAACAATGAACGCTTGGCCAATGATTACCATGGTACCCAAGGAAGTTTGAAAGTTTCTGACGCTAAGCATAAACATCCTCTTTCATTAGCTTTTATTCGAGCAGCTCAAGAAGCGGGTTATGCACACAATGATGATTTTAATGGCGAATCTCAAGCTGGTGTGGGTTTTTATCAAACAACAACGGTTAATGGTAAAAGAGGCTCTACAGCGGCTACTTATTTAGCTGAAGTGAAAAATTTACCTAATGTCACCATATTAACTCATGCAAAAGTACAACGCCTTTTATTAACGGATAATAAAGTTACTGGCGTTGTTTATAAAAATAAAGAGAACACTGAAATAAGCGTATTTTCTAAAAATGAAGTGATATTAACCGCTGGTGCACTGGCAAGCCCCAAAATACTTATGCATTCAGGTATTGGGCCTGAAAATGTATTGAAATCTGTAAACATTGACCCTGTAAAAATTCTCGACGGTGTAGGTAAAAATTACCAAGATCATCTGGAAATCTCTATATATGGCCGTACCAAAGCACCTATTTCTTTATTAGGTCAAGATAAAGGCTTAAAAGCGATTAAAAATGGAGCTCAATATTTTCCTTTTCATTCTGGTTTACTGACATCAACTGTTGTTGAATCAGGTGGCTTTATCGACTCAACAGGCGAAGGGCGCCCTGATATACAGTTTCATGTTTTACCTACTTTAGTTGGTGATGCCGATAGAGAGCCCATAGATGGACATGGCATATCAATAAACCCTTGCTTTTTAAGACCTAAATCACGTGGCGAGGTTGTAATAACATCAAACAATCCAGATGAGCCTGTAGAAATTGATGCCCGATATTTAACCGAACCTAGTGATGTCGATGCAATGGTGAGAGGTTTAAAAATAGCTCGAAATATTATTCGCCAACCGTCAATGTCAGCAATTATAGAACAAGAGTTATTACCCTCTTCAAAGAAAGAAGTCAGTGACGATGAACTGATAGCTCATATTAGAAAATACGCTAAAACCGTTTATCACCCTGTGGGAACATGCAAAATGGGAATGGACGATAATGCCGTTGTTGACCCGACATTACGGGTTCATGGTATTAAAGGCTTACGAATTTGTGATGCTTCCATCATGCCATCTTTAGTTAGTGGCAATACCAATGCACCAACCATCATGATTGCAGAGCGCTGTGCAGACTTTATTTTAGCATAAAAAAAATGAATGATTCAAACCGAATTAGATAGTGAAAACTTAATGATGACAAAATTAATAACAGGGGAAACAATAATGAATAATAAAACATTAATAAACGTAGCATTACAAAAGCACTTTAAACGCAGTTTAGTGCTTTTACCACTTATGGCAACAGTACCATTTCTTGCTAATGCAGTAGAAGTAGAAAAAGAGGTTAAGGAAAAAGTTGTAGGGATAGAAATAATAGAAGTTACTGCACGTAAAAGAGTTGAGAGCATACAGTCAACTCCAATTGCTATTTCAGCCTTTACAAAAACGGCAATGGCAAATCGCGGTATGCAAAGTAGTGCTGACGTAGGCAACTTTACACCCAATGTTCAGTTTGATACGTCTTCTTCTTTTGCTGGCGCATCAACTTTTCAAGGTTACATCCGAGGAATAGGGCAGAGTGATTTTGCCATCAATACTGATCCCGGTGTTGGTGTATATGTTGATGGTGTTTATTACGCAAGAACCGTTGGCTCTGTTATTGATTTGATGGATGTAGAAAGAATAGAAGTACTAAAGGGGCCACAAGGAACCTTGTTTGGTCGAAATACCATTGGTGGCGCGCTTAATATTATAACGGCGGCACCAAACGATGAATTTGATTTTACTGGCGAGGTTACCTTAGGTGATTTCAATCGCAAAGACGCTAGTGCGTTTATCACTATGCCATTAACAGATGATTTATATACCAGTTTTGCCATATCAATGCGAAACCGAGATGGCTATCAAGAGCGGATAACACTTGATGGTGTTGCAAATGAAAATCTGGGACTGCCACTCGATCAAATATTAACGGCGGATCAAAATAACGGCCGTAAACAAGGTGCGGTTAATAATCAAACGCTACGTGCAAAAGCTCTTTGGTATATTTCTGACAACGTAGAAGCAACGTTTACTTTTGATTATGCCAGTGTACGAGATACCGCAACAGCCACAACTTTATTGGAAGTTGAGGGTGATGATCTTCGTTCATTATTTAATGGCTGTGTTTTAGGTTTAGCACCTGCTGAAATTTGCAACACATCAGCTTTTATCGCCAATGAAACATTGTTATTCGATAATAAATTTTTAACTGGTGATATTGATAAAACATATGCTTCTGGCGCTAACTACAGCAATATTGACTCAGGAGGACTATCTGCTATTTTTAATTGGGATATATCTGAAGATATCAGTCTGACCAGTATCTCGGCGTTTCGAAAACTCGATGGCGCATTTGGTGTCGATCTTGATGGCTCGCCACTTGCCTACGATCAAACGACCTTCACCATGGATACAGAGCAATGGAGTCAAGAATTTCAGCTTAATGGTGATATTGGGATATTTACCTACACAGGTGGCGTTTATTTTTATAATGAAGAAGCAACGCAGCAAGATTTTGTGCCAATTGCCGGCGGGCTTATTCAAGTGGCGGGCGGAAATTCCCAAGAAACTGATGCCGTAGCATTATTTGGCGAAACGAATATAAATGTTACTAGTGATTTTTCAATAACGCTTGGTGTGAGATATACCGAAGAAGAGAAAGTAGTACTGTTGGATCAAAAAAGTTTAAATCCTGAATTTTTTATTGCCACTGGCTTCCCTGAAGCAGGGTTTCCTAGAGAAGATAAAACTTATCTTGGGCCAGAAGAACCTCAGAAACTAAAGTTTGATAATACTTCTGTGCGAGTTGGGCTTAATTGGCAAATAAATAAAGATTTATTCACTTATGCTAGTTTCTCTCAAGGTTTCAAATCTGGTGGTATTACCACCAGACTTACGGCGCCCTTTAATCCAGAAATTGCGATTGGTGGTCTGACTAACCTAACTTTTAATGAAGAGACCGTTGATTCTTATGAAATTGGCTTTAAAGGCAGTTTTTATGACAATCATGTAAGGTTTAATGTTGCGTTATTTCAAAACAACTTTGACGATATACAGATTGTCGTTCAACGCGGAGTGACTCCTGCCAATGAAAATGCTGGTGCAGCAGAAATCACTGGTTTTGAAGTGGATTTTGAGGCATTGCTAACTGAAGATCTAAACATAAATTTTGCGTTAGGCTTACTTGATGCAAAATATACTGAATTAAATGATCTGGTTGGATTGGATCCAAATGATACTGAACTACCCAATACACCAGAAATGACCGCGAGTGTTGCATTAAATTGGCATCCAACTGAAAGTATTGGCTTCAATGTCAATTATAGCTATACCAGCGAAGTGTATAACGATTTTGAAAATACAGAGTTGTTAAAGGCTGACTCTAGCGCAATTATAGGGGCATCAATCAAGTATTCTTCACCACAAGAGAAATGGTCTGTTACTGGTGGTGTAACCAATTTGACGGATGAACGCAGATTAATCTCTGGCTTTAATGCCGGCGCACTTAATTTCGTTGTTGGCTCGTATAACCGACCTCGTGAAATGTATGTGACACTTGGGTATAACTTCTAAATCAGTGATTGAAGAACAACGTTAAGAACGGATGGAAAGTTAACAATGTTGTAGTGAGAGGGCAGTGTCAGTTTTGGCGCTGCTTTTCTTTATCTGAGTCAACCCTGCGTATAGCGCTTGTGAATGTATAATTCTTATATTTTTGCTTGGATTAATACGCCAGTTGAAACTAACAGGAGTTTGTAATGAAAAATAAAATTAAGGCGATAATAGTATTAGTTGGATTTACCCTAATAGGGCAGGTATATGCTGAGCAACCAATATGGAGTGCTTCAGGTTTAAAGATGCCGGAATCAGTTGAATACGATGTGAAACATGATAGATATTATGCATCAAATATGAACGGTGGCCTTATGGAGCAAGATGGAAATGGCAGTATTGCGCTACTCGATAGTAAGGGAAAATTAATTGATCCAGACTGGGTTAGCGGTTTGCATTCACCCAAGGGACTGGCACTACATAAAGATAGGCTTTATGTTGCTGATGTTAAACAGTTAGTTGTTATCGATGTTACAGCAGCTAAGATAATTGCGCGTTATAATGCCGATGATTCAAAGGTTTTAAATGGTATAACTGTTAGCGAACACGGCAAAGTCTATATTTCTGACTGGTTTGGCAATAGTATTTATACGTTAGATGATGGTGAGTTAACAGTTTGGTTAGCCAATGATGCATTGGAGTCGCCTAATGGACTCGCGGTAAACAAAGATTATCTTTATGTTGCCAGTTGGGGCAAAAATCTTAAAGAAGACTTTACCACCGAAACGTCAGGAAGCATCAAAAAAATATCGTTAGCAACCCAAAAGATCGAAACCATTATGCCTGAGCGATGGGTTAATTTAGACGGTATTTCGCTTTATGGTAAAGATAAATGGTTGGTTAGTGATTTTATTAATGGCGATATTTTGTTAATTGACCGCCAAGGAAAAATTGAAAAGAACATTAAAATAAAAAAAGGTACGGCGGACTTTTATCATATTATTGATAAAAATCTAGTTGTCGTACCATTACTTTTTGATAATCAGGTGGTTGCTTACAAACTTTAAATTTACATTCAGTCAAGAACACTATTTTGTTTTTAGGCATTACCCACTTGGTCAAATTCTTTTAGTACAGAGGTGTCCCTTGAAAGAAGAAAATTTTATGAGAGAATCTGTTCAATTAAATGCAAAAAACACTTTATTTAAGCAGCCTTTATTAGGGGGGATTAGCTTAGTTTTTGTTATAGTCATGTGCTTATTAATTATTACTAGTTTTTCAGCTGAAATATTTGCTAGTTGGGTATCGTTTTTATTTATGTGTTGTGTACCAACCCAAATAATATGCGGTTTAGTTTGGAGTTGCCAGTACCCTGAAAAAGTAGCTTGCTTAAGACAACCATATAAAGGATTGGTTTATTTATCTATTTCTATAGTTGGCGGTCTTTTACTTGCAATCACTATTCTTTTTGTTGTTGCTCAAGGTGCAATGCCGCCAGGGCCGCAACATAACATTTTTATTATTTTATTTATTACTAATATGTTTTGGCTCGTAGGTATTCTTCAATGTCAGCCATTTATAACTTTCTTTAAAAAGCCATTTTTATTGGCATTAATGATATTAATTAGCGCTTTTGTTATTACCTATATATTATTTTTCTTTGTTATTAATTTTGAGTTTATTGCTAACTCTCCTATTTATCTAGCACAACTAGATGGTGGAGGTCCTGTAATGGCATTTGACTTTTTAACCTTTGCAGTAACAACCGTTGCTGCAATTATGGTGCTTATTGTTATTGACTTTAAACCTATAGCCAAGCTTCCTGGTGCTGATAAAACACCACTATTTATTTTGTGGTCGGTAGTTGTGGTTCTTTTATTGTCTACTCTAGTTAAAACTACGTTTGTCGTTGTTTTAGGTTTTGATCAAATAGTCTATATGGTCATGGTTCCTATTTCGTTTATTTTTGGTGCGTTTATTTTACTAAATTTATATGAAAAGAGCTTACTCACCTTTTTTAGTGAAGCTTATCAAACCTATATCAGTCTTGTTATTTGCTTAATTTTTACTGTTATTATTTATCAACTATTTATGGTTCTTGGCCCACTAGTGAGTGGCGATATGCTATCAGGATCTCCTAGTTATGAATTAAACTTTTGGGTAGCAAATGCCATGCTTTCGATCTGCTTTCCATTGATAGTGTTACACACTGACTTTCTACAACATTGGCCATTTCGCTCAGATAACAGCCGTATAAGTTAAGTTATCAGTTTTTTTGAAGGATGTGGGTATCCTTTACAGATGATTTTAACCGATGAATAGTTTTAAATAGTGCTCTCTTTCAATAACCTTGCTTGTCCTGAATCTAATTGATCCAGTAATGTTTTTTCTTCATTTAAGGCAATTTATTTCATTTCTTTGGCAATCGTTTGACCTTTTTCGGTTACTTTCAGGGTGTTTGTATTTTGATACTCGATCAGTCCTTTTGTCACCATTCGGTTGGCTGTTTCTCTAAGATTTAACTCAGGTTGCATTACCATATTAGTCAGTTCACTAATTTTAATTGAAGATGCGTTGACCATTCGAGCTAAAATACGCCACTCTTCAGGAGTAACATTACACTGCTTGTTTAGTTTCGGGTATAAGTTTGTACTAAAACGTTGATAAGTCTCTCGTAATAAATACAGTAAGTAGTCATTAACAAAGTCGTCATCATTGTCATTGCTATTGGAGGTTGATGACTTAACCATTTCTGGATGCTGTGCTGAAATAGCATCGCTACCACGTGAAAATACCAAGGGCTCTGCATTATCGTTAGAGCGATATTTTTTAACTTATCCAACGAGAATCTAATGATCGCCGCCTTCATATACCGCCCAAGTTTTACATTCGAATTGTGCAGCATAGTGATCAAAAATTGGTGTGTTGCCTAAACCTGGTGAATATTGTGCATTGGCAAATTTGTATTGTCCTCGGCTAGTAAAATTATTTGAAGTACTCACTTGGTCACTTGCCAAGACATTAACGGCAAAGTATTCCGCGTTTTCAAAAGTTTCGTGACTATTTGCTCCTTTATCAATACTCCAAAGTACTAATGTAGGCTCCAGAGAAACGGAATTGAAGCTGCTTGCCGTAACTCCAACGGGATAGCCTTCGGCATCTGTAGTCGTTATAACGTAAGCGCGCATTTAAGCAGTGCGCTTAGCTATAGTCGAAGTCTAGCTGCACATTCCACGGCATTAAGTCGGTAAAGCCATCATCACCTTTTTCTCGATTAGGTAGTACTTTAAATAAATGCTGGAAGTAATAATAGGGGTTGATGTCGTTGGCTCTGCACGTCATGACGATACTATAAAGTGTCGCACTTGCCTGCGCACCATTAATCGATTTTGAGAATAACCAGTTTTTTCTGCCGGTGGTAAACGGCCGGATATCTCGTTCTGTAATATTGTTATCAATCCCTAAGTGACCGTCTTCAATGTACCTAATAAGTTTAGGCCACTGGTTGATAGTGTATTTTATTGCTTTGCCAATATAGCTTCCCGCAAGGATTTTATCACTGGCTTCATCAAGCCATGCTTTGAATTGTATTAAAATCGGCAGGGCTTTTTCTTGTCGTAGTTGATACTGCGCTTGTGGGGATAACTGTTTGTTTTTCGCTTGGGTTTCCAATTTGTATAATTGGCTGATAAAGCTGATCGCTTTATGTGCTCGACCTTTATTTTTCGACTCTGCTTTTAAGGCTTCATCGTATTTACGTCTGGCGTGTGCCCAACAGCCCACAGGAATAACGCCTTCATAAACACGGTAACCATCACACTGTAAATATCCTTGATAACCGGCGAGGAACGCTTCTGCACAAGCACGACTACGACCCGCTTGATAGTCGTAAATAACCACCGCGCTCAAAGATATCAACTTGCCGGTAAAGTGGTAGCGCATCACAGTATTTGGCGGTTACCACCGCGGCTAAGGCTTCAGGACTCGCCATGCTACCTGGAATAGGTTGGGCTGGTTTAGGCGCCGTTATTATTTTATTGCTCAGTTGCTCATGCTCACAACCTCGACAGGCATACTTAAATTGCTTGTGCTTAATCACGCTAATTTTGGCGGGGATGATTTTAAGTTGTTCGCTGTCTTCACTACCACAATGATGCATTTGTTCTCCGCAGCACGGACAATCTAATTCAGTTAACGTGTGCTCAACTTCTTCTCGTTCAAAATGCTCAGCAAATGTTTTCTTACCTTTTTATGATGCTTCGGTGGCTCAGTCTTTTTGTGTTGCTCGGCTTCATTGAAGGTACCTCGTGGGAATTTTTCACTTTTTCTACCGTGTTTTTGTGATTTACTTAACGTTAATTCGGCTAGTAGGTGGTCAATACGCGTCTGCATTTCGATTTTATCTTCTTGCAGATTTTACTTATCTTTTTGCAAGGCGTCTATCTGTGCTTGCATCTGGGCAAGTTGATTTTGTAGGGTGAGAAGTTGTGTGTCATCTGTCATTTTTATAGCATGACACACTGGCCAGATCGGTCAAGAGGGTAACAATTTACTTAAAATAGCTTCTTTTCTTTCTGTTGAATAACTAGATATTTATTGTTCGATTACCACTCCCCGATCTAAAAAAATTAAATTTTAGGAGTGTCAACTATTCTGACACGGGGGGATTACCTCATGTTGATTTGCTGAGATAATTATGCGCAGGCTTGATTAATATTGGTATGTGGGGCTAATTACGCGCTTACGTATCTCCTGACTGAGAGGCAGATTTCGTCATTGGCCAACGATGGGGTCTGAAGGAGGCCATCGGAAGTTAGAGTAAACAGCGCAAGATAACCTAATTCGGCAAAGTTGGTGGGTAAACTAACTCTGCCAGTAAAGCGGCTAAAGATAATCATTAGAAAAAGTATAATCCGAATCTGTTTTAAACTCCGGTGGTTAATCCTCGCTGAATGGTAAAATATTATTTAAATTATTAATTTCCGTGGGTGCGCTCTTGTTGGTGAAGGTTTGTTGAACATCAGTGTCATGATCTAAGGCGTGATGATGATTTTGGAACGGATGCCGACAAAGCCCACAATGAAGAAACAGCGGGAAGCAAGCGCCTATGGGGAATGTATCTCTGTGGGTGGTGGTTGCTGGGTGGTTTTTATCTTCATTTGCCTAGATTGAACGCGGTAAGTCACCATAATACGATTATCACTTCATCGTTGCTGTGATTTATAAGGGAGTAACCATTATTACATCACAGCGCCTTGAATTGAAATCGTTCAAGCACGCTGAAACCTGCATCTTGAATGGTAACGGGTATATAATAGGCAATTACACCGATTCAGTGACAGTACTTATAAAATATCACCATCATTAAAACTGATAATTCACCGACAAGTACACATTATCGACATCATTAGGGGCAAGATTATAACGCTTAAAACCTAGTCCTAGCTGCCATTGTGAGGTGAGTTGGTAAGTGCCTTTTATACCATAATAAACATCAGTACCATCGACCTCAGTTTTGAGTATGTGCCCATTATACTCACTTGCAATATCACCTTCCCATGCGAGCATGCCAACAAAGACGCTACTACTAAAGTTTTGCTCTTGCCAAAACTGATAACCTACTTCAATCCCAACGCCACTAACAAGGATTGGCGATAGGGTTGAAACCGCTTGATGATATTGCTCTGGCGTTAAACTTTCACCTGTGATTGTTGCAGAGCCTTCACCCATATCAAGATAATGCACACCAACATCAATGCCGTTATCAAAAGCGTATCCGCCCCCTAAAGACCAACTGGTATCGCTGTCGTCAAAGGCAGTAATGGTGCCAGACTGTAACGTTGTATTGGTATCTTTTGTCTTTGCTTGCCCTAATGTTGCATCCAGGTGCCAATTTGCTTGGCTGTTAAAACTCAACAAGCACAAAGAAAGCACGGTAACGCTCCACTGGCGTATCTGCTTGCTTTGCGCTATTTTTTTATTACGACGCATTATCAATAAACTCCCTAGTAATAAAGAAAGGTAACCCATAGAGCCTCCACCACTGGACTTGTTAGTCACCGTAATGATTTCATAGGCTGTCACCGTAATACTCACTGTTGCTTGTGCTTGACCATCCTTACCGTCATTAATGGTGTAAGTGATGGTGTCTACTCCATCAAAGCCAGTTTTCGGCGTATAGGTTATGTGGTTATCTGCGTTAATGATGGCATTACCGTATTCTGCATTGGCGCTGGTGATGGTTAATTCATCGCCATTACCATCACTATCATTTTCTAGCACGTTAATGGTTATAGTGGTTTGGTCATCCGTGTTAGCCAAGTCGTCATTGGCAATTGGCGCTTGGTTTTCAGTAACATTAACCGTTACTTCTGCAAAGCCTGTTCCACCGTTGTTATCACTAATACCGTAGTTAATCGTGGCCACACCAAAGAAATCAGTTGGTGGGGTGTAAATTAATTGCTCATTTACTATAGTCACAACACCCAAGTCTGCACTAGCACTGTTAATGGTTAGCGTATCGTTATCGGCATCAGTGTCGTTGGCTAATACATCAATAGTGATAGCGGTATTCCAAGCCGTTTGTGTCGATTCATTTTGTGCATCAGGTAAGCTATTACTGCTTAACCATACACCCACACCGCCAGGGTCAACAATGGTACCGTTAGCTTCGCCATCATCATCGTTTGGCCCGCCATCTTCTAAGGTGATTTTCACACACCAATGACCTTCGGTTAAACCTGCCGTCCAGCCATTATCGTTTGGTGCAGGGCAATAACCTTTGTCGCCAAATGTTGATGAATAACTATTGTTCGCATCAACAACAAACTCGAACCAGCCTTTACTTTGTGTATACTTACGATATATCGCACTTG
Source organism: Colwellia sp. (assembly GCA_013215465.1). Lineage (GTDB taxonomy): Bacteria > Pseudomonadota > Gammaproteobacteria > Enterobacterales > Alteromonadaceae > Colwellia. The sequence goes on from JABSOW010000032.1 coordinate 31,434, forward strand.
CCGGTATAGGTAAAACCTGTGGTAGCACTAAGCTATACGTTTGTCCTGCTTTAGGTAAGCCGTAGGCGATAAAATCAAATAATCCACCCGTGTTTGTCGCTTGAGTATCGGATGCTACTTCATCAGGACTTAGCTCAATACCACCGGTTTTGTTATTTGCAACCGTTGAGCCTTTGCGTAAACAGACCCCAGCCTCACCTTCTACTAAGAAAGCGTTGCTATTACTGGCTTGCTCTGGCATCACATTACACGCACTTGGTACATCAAGATAATCAGGTATTCCATCAGAATCTGCATCACCAAGACCTTCTTCATTATCCGGTATCAAGTCGCCATCTGTATCTTTACTGGTTAAGATAGGTAAGGTTTCTTGTATATTTAAGTAGATATTGGCTGTCGTGGTTGCTGGTGCTTCTGCACTATCGGTAACGCTCACATCAATCGTTTGCATTCCTGCTGATAAGTTTGCACTATCAATAGTGAAGCTGGTTTCATCACTGTCCGTATCCACTAGACTACTTGCCCATTGATAAGTGTGAGTATCAGTTGGGTTGCCATCATTAACTTGCGTTTGAATAACAATGTCACCACCGCCAATTTCAATTAATGAACGTTGCTCGCCGCCTTGGGTAACGTTATAGCTAATTGTCGGTGCAAGATTTTGCTCTGACACTTCCAACGTGTAAATAGCGCCATTGCTCAGGCTAATGGTTAAGGTTTCATTCTCTTCAACAAGACCATCAACAAGTACGTCAAAGTTAATCGTGGTTGAGGTACCTTGCTCAATACTTACTTCACCCGACGTTAGGTTGTGATCACTTGCATCCATCGTACCGCCAACGGTATACGCGATGGTGACAGGATAGGTTGGTGATGGTCCATTTAAGTGAACGCCAACACTATGTGAAGTACCCTCTACCGATTGCTCATTTTTACTCAATGTAATTAATGGATGTACCACAACTTTTTGCATCGCGATACTCGCTGAGCCATTAACATCAACCGATTGCCAGTAAGCAATATTATTACCAGGGGCAAAAACGGTAATACCATCAAGCAGTGATACCGGTAAAGGATTGCCTGCGCTATCAACGGCTTTAGCCACTCCTAAGTCAACCTTGGTGTATAAGCCTGTCGCGTTTACTTCGATATCGGCAGGTAGCGTGATAACAGGTAGGCCTTCTAACGGGATATCTTCGATGGTCAAGCTAACGCTTGCTTGAGCTGTTGCAGTACCATCACTTATCACATAAGAAAAAGTCGCATTGCCTTGAGCCACGCCTGCTTGATATAGCAGTTGACCACTTGTCACACTGACACTACCGATATCTACAGAAGCGTTGATGATAGTGAGGGTATCATTATCGACATCAGTGTCGTTTCCTAAGACATCAAGCGTATAACTGCCTTCATTATTGAATGGCTGAGTTATCACGTCATCAACGGCAATGGGCTTATCGTTGATTGGCGTTATCGTGATATTGGCCGTCACTACGGCTGAATCTACGGTGCCGTCATTTGCCTTGTAGGTAAAGCTGTCGCTGCCGTTATAATTTTCATTAGGAGTATATAGCCAAGTATTAGCTTGGGTTGAAGTAACTAAGCTACCATGGCTTGGCTGATTCACAACAACCAAGGTTAGGGGATCTTTATCGGTATCGGTGGCGCTTAAGGAAATACTTGTTTCACCATCTTCTTCTACCGTTGCACTGATATCAGTTGCCACTGGGGCAACATTAGCTTTTGCCGTGACGGTGAGAGCAAAGACCAGGCTTGCATTGGCATTGTCGGCGCCTGAGTTGTCAGTCACCGTAATGGTCATTGAGCTACTGCCCACATCATCCTTACTGGGTGTTCCTGATAAAGCACCTGTTGCGCTACTGAATGTTGCCCAGCTTGGTTTACCGCTAATACTAAAGGTTAAGGTATCTCCAGCATCTGCATCACTGGCGCTTGGGATGAAGTTGTATGTTTTACCTACTTCCATGGTACTAGGCGCCGATCCACTGATGATAGGAGAAGTATTGGTTGGTGGTATCACTACAATAGGTGTTGTGTGAGTAATAGTTGGCACGTTAGTATCTGCAGAGCTATTGCCTACAGCATCTTTGGCAACCACGATCCTATCATTCGCTGAATCTGCCGTTAAGGTTGCACTAAAGCTCCAGGCATTAGAGCTAACAACTCCGCTTGTTATTATCGTTGCATTATCCGCAACGCCATTATTATCAGTATCCGCATATAAATTGATTATTACGCCATTTTCAGCATGTGTACCTGATATGGTATAGGATGTCGATTGAGTACTTGCGGCTACAGCTGGCGCTGTCACGACAGGAGCAACAGGTGCGGTTGAATCTTCAATGATAGTTGGTACATCAATGTATAGCGACTCGTTGCCGCCGCCCACATCTGCGACAATCAGATAATCAAACACTGTATCATCAGCTAAAGTGGCTGTAATAGACCATGTACCACCAGCAACATTATCTGTACCTAGCGCGCCACCATCGGGCGTACCATCGTTACCGGTATCAAGGAATAAGCTAATGGCTGTGCCATCGGTGGTGAATGTACCACTAACAGCCTGAGTGGCTGCATTAACATTTAGGGTAGTAGCCGGTGTGGTCACTGCAGGCGCAACCTTATTCACGGTAATACTGTTACCTGTCGAGTCACTGGTATCGCCTGCCGTTTTGTTGGCATTAAAATCATCAGCAGCCGCTAGATTATACACAGTGGCATCTGAAGCACTTGTGCTGTTTTTATTTAGCAGTGCATCGACACTCGTTTTGTCAGTGCCTGATAAAGTGATACTAAATTCAGTCGCGCTAGTAATTTCCACATCAGTTGTGCTAGTTAAACTATAGCTAACTCCACCTTGTCCACTAAAGGTAAGTAATGAGACATCAATATCATTGAGCGATCCGGTTTTTGCTTCAAAATTAGTACCGCTGACAACCAGTATACCAGTGCTAACATCATACGTTGCTGTGCTAATTGTCGGTAATGGCCAACCGGTGACAGTGACTGCGTTAGTACTATCAATAATATTTATCGATGAACCAACACCCATATTCCAATCTTCAGCCGCGGCTAAATTATACGTCGTTGTATCATCAGATTGTGTACCGTTAAGGTGTAAAATAGCATCAACGCCTGCTTTATCACCACCGATAAGTGTCGCGCTAAAGCTGGTGTTTGAGCTTAGCTCTACATCGGTGGTGGTGGTCAGTGTATAACTTGCTCCGCCTTCACCGGTTAAGGTAAATGTAGAAAGGTCTATATCGTTAGTCGTGCCTGATAAGCTAAATAAGCCAGCCCCTGTGACAGTTAACACACCACTGTGACTATTATACGTTGCTGAAGTGATTGTGGGAGCAGCAACATTACTGACGGTGATAGCATTCGTTCCATCAATAACGTTTACTGATGCATCCGCCCCTTTTGCCCAATCTTCTGCTGCACCGAGGTTGTAGGTTGTACCGCCTGTTGAGGTAAAGCCATCTTTATTGATAAAAAGGTTAACTGCAGCTTTATCATTTGTATCTAAGATGATCGTAAAGCTGGTACTTGAGGTACGTTCAACATCGCTACTTCCTACCAAGGTGTAACTACTGCTATCTTCACCTAGCAAGGTAAACATTGAGGCATCAATATCACTGGCTGAGCCTAGGCTCGGAATAGATGTTCCTGTCACCACAAGCATACCGCTTGCTGCGTTATATGTCGCAGAGGTAACAGTTGGAATAGCGACATTGCTAGTGGTAATGGCGTTATTAGTCGTATCCGAGGTGTCGCCAGCAGTCACTGCTGTCATAAAATTATCAGCTACCGCAATGTTATAAGCAGTAGTGCCTGTAGAGTCTGTACCATTTTTATTGAATAAGTCGTTAATCGCGGCTTTATCGGTTGCACTTAAGGTAATGGTGAATGTGGTGGCATTCGTGATATTAACATCAGCCGTATCGGTTAAGGTATACGTTATGCCACCCTCACCAGTAAAGGTAAAGGTTGACACATCAACATCCAACCCACCACCGTTTGTCGTAAAGTCGATACCTGTAATAACGAATAGGCCAGTTACTGCATCATACGTTGATGAAGTAATGATGGGTTGTGGCCAACCACTGACCGTGACAATGTTAGTACTGTCTGACGTGTCACCAACAGCATAACCGGCAATAAAGTCATCCGCCGCATTTAAATTATAAGTACTGCTGTCATTAGACGCTGTACCATTCACATTGAGGAGTGATTCTACTGATGTTACATCAGTCCCCGCTACCGTTAAGGTAAACTGAGTGGCACTGTCAATTTCTACATTAGCCGTTTGCCCTGTTAAGGTAAAAGTTGCTCCTGCTTCACCGGTTAAGGTCAACATGGTTATGTCGATATCGTTGGTAGCACCATCTAAACCTACAAAATTTGTTCCGGTAACCACTAAGCTCTTAGAGTCTTCATTGTATGTAGCAGAAGTGATTGTAGGTGCTGGAATATTGCTGACTGTAACCGCAGTATTATCGACTACATTCACAGCCGCATCTGCACCTGCTGCCCAATCTTCATCGCCGGAGAGGTTATAGGTAATACCGCCCGTAGAAGTAAGGCCCGCTTTATTAATTCGCTTTTGAATTTCAGCTTTATCCGTGACATCGAGTGTGATACTAAAACTAGTAATGGAAGTACGCTCCACATTGCTACTGCCAACGAGAGGGTAAGCGCCAATATCGGTGTCATTTGCACCCATAAAGGTGAATTTAGCCGCAATAATATCATTGTTAGCGCCGGTAACACTTGGAATGTTAGCGCCCGTTACGCTAAATACACCTGTACTGGCATCATAGAGAGCAGAGGTAATAGTAGGTGCGGTTACGTTACTCACAGTGATAGCATTGGTCGCGTCAGCGGTATTGCCCACGAGGATCTCAGCCATAAAATTATCGCTGGCTTCAATGTTATATACTTGACCGCCGGTTGCGCTGGTACCACCTTTATTGATTATCGCATTAACACCCGCTTTGTCGCTTGCGCTTAAGCCTAGCGTAAATTGCGTTACACTATCGCGCTCAACGTTTAAGGTATCAGTTAAGCCATAGGTAGAACCACCTTCACCCGTTATGATGAATGAGGCAGCAGTAACATCGTTGGCTGCGCCAGATTTTGGTTTAAAGTCGACACCCGTTACAACGATGTTCCCCGTACTGTAATCATAAGTAGCAGAGGTAATTGAGGGTGAAGGTACACCGCTGACAGTGATGGCGTTTCCCGTTGCATCTGACGTATCACCATCGCTATAAGCTGTTATAAAACCATGACCTACATTTATATTATAAGCACTTCCCGTATAGGACAATGTACCGTTCGTATTTAGCAGCGCTTCAACTGCTACGATATCTGAACCAGCAAGGGTAACCGTAAATTGCGTGGCGCTATCAATTTCAACATTAGACGTTGCAATAGTAAGTGTATAGGTGCCGCTAGCTTCACCAGTAAGGATTATTTTCGTGACATCAACATCATCACTACTACCGTTGGCAATAAAGTTAACACCTGTAACCACTAATATTTTGGTATCTTCATCGTAAGTACCAGAAGTAATTTGTGGCGCAGCAACAACGGTGATTGTTGTTGTCGCTGTATTAGTATCAATATCGCCATCGTTTACTTTTGTGGTAACAGTTCGTGCGCCTCCGATAATAGCAGTAATGGCAGCACTGTTCGCATAGACCACGGCTTCAATGACATCTTGATAATCAGATAATATTGCGCTGCCTGATAAATCAATCACTGTGCCAGAAGTGTAGGCTATAGTCACGCCACCCATAGTAGCAGGGGTACCCACGATACTAATGGTTTCATTAGCCCCGTTAACCACACCACCTGACAACGATATTTGACCTGATTCCATATTGGTGTCATCACTATCGGTAATACTAACATCGGCATCGGAAATATTGACTGACGTAACACCTGCATTATAACCGATATAATAATCATTCCCACCTGCACCGGAGCTGTCGTCGAAATCGAGATTTATACTGCCAGTGGAGTTGGAGCTACCTGTAGTAAAACTCATACTTGTTTTATCATTTTTATTCAATGGATTATAAGTCATACCATCAGTATCAAAAAATGTTTGTTTATCTATTTGAATGTAATAAGTTATATTAGTAATTAATGTTGTAGAAGGGTTAATTGTTATAGTAGTTCCACCTGTTCCCGTGACTTTTACATTATTTCCTGTAATTGATTCTACTAAACTATCATCACTAGCCTTATATATTTTAATAGTGCCTGTACCTGCACTAGAAATAACTTCATCAAAATTCAATACAATATTGGAATTTACGTCTATACCTGTTGCATTGTCTACCGGAGTAAATGATGAAATGATTGGTGGTTTATTATTCGTATCGCCATCATGTCGATAATATGCGTGAGTCGTTTGTCCGGTAGCAATGAGAACATCATCATCACCATCGTTATCCACATCTTCAAT
>JABSOW010000032.1:38035-39391 GCA_013215465.1 Colwellia sp.
TTACGATAATATGCGTGAGTCGTTTGTCCGGTAGCAATGAGAACATCATCATCACCATCGTTATCCACATCTTCAATAATAAGTTTAGTGTCTGCAAAAGAGGGAATGGAGATACCTAAAGTGGTAGATAATGTAAAAGAACCGCTTCCATTATTGATATAAACATCACTGTAGTCACTATTTGCAAGATCATAAACGACAAAGTCTATATCTCCATCTGCATCGTAATCAAAAGGAAAGGTATCCAAAAAATAACTTGTCGCTGAGGTACCGTAAATAATTGTTCCTCCTGCAGATGAAACAGGATGTGTTAAACTAGTGAAAACACTAGCTGCCCACACATTAAAAGGAATAATTAAAACTAAGAATACGACTCGTTTTAGTGTGTTTTTTAATGGCATTTTTTAAATTCCTTTTTAGCAATATTATTTTTAAATACAAGCAGATAAAAAAGATAACGATAAAGTGTTGGTAGTTATCATATTTGTCTTGTCTTGTCTTCATTATCCTGTCTCACTACTCACTACTTACTACCCAGAGAGAGAATTGTGGCATAATTATTTCAGAATGCTCTACAGTTACTACTTAAAATTACAACTTTCCCAGTCTGCTAGGTGGTCAGTATATACCCGTTACCATTCAAGCCCTTCTTCGATGGGTTTAAAAGTTATTTATGCTGCGTTATTAAATTAAAGAATGGAACAATCATTCTATCAATTTAATGCCTTACCTAAATGGCTTTTAATTGCCACTGAAATCACGCACTTTGAATGATAACGGGTATAATACTTCCACTGAGACCATATAATAACTCAGGGAAATTTGGATCATCTATGACTTGAAATGGGTTCATTATTATTTTTTTACTCGGGTTTAACTTTTACGTAAATATTCATATTAAAGAAAAATTCTGCAAAGCACTTGTTAGTTTGCACTTATTTTCAAATAAGATCACTGATTTAAATCAGTGAATTTAAAAGTAATCCATAATATGGTATTTAATTTTACTGTTATGATGACAGAAAGTAAGTTTTGATTTCAATCAAATAATAATGTCAGCCATCAAATTAACGCAAACACCCCAAAGATCTTTGCGCTAGAGAAGTAAGATATTTATGTCTGCTGTATGATTAGAAAGCTGACCTTGGTTGCATCTGATTTTTTATGCCAGCAGAACAAATTAAGTATTAAAACAGAGTTTTAATTAAGGTCAACTATCGTATCAAGAGTGACCGAAAACCCGAGTTATTTTGAACATCATATAACGACCGCAGTGTGGCCAGCCTGTGTAAAAACTCATTCTTGTTTGTATAAATTTAAAAATACGTTCTATCACTGAGTTTGTTTATTTTTGAT
>JABSOW010000033.1 GCA_013215465.1 Colwellia sp.
TGGCATAGACCAAATAAAACCATCTCTTCAAAAAATTGAAAATTGCATGTGCCTATAAATTCGTGGGGATCTCTCAGACTCTGACCCCTTTTACCCTCGTCGCTTTGCTTGCACAATACCTTTTATTATTTTTTTGCAAAATAGTTTCTATGCGCTACGCTTATGATTGTTGGTAACAACACTAGGAAGGATACCTTTTTATAGGACACTTTAAGGATAAAGTTAACTCGTTAGGAAACGATTAAGGGATGATTAAAACAGGGAACGTTGCTCACGGATGGCATCTCCCTGCTTACCCTCTTCATTTTGTAAATCAAATACGTCAAACCTTGAGCGCTATGAATTGTCATAAGGTGGTTGGTTTGGAGCTTACGAATAGGTTGATTGTGCTTAAAAGTAAGTAAACATCTGTTTTGTGGGGTTTTGTTCATTGTTACATTCTCCTCTTAATCGCGCTCGTTTGTGAGTGCGTAGAGGCATTATTGTTGATTATGAGGATTTCCTTTTCTGTCGCGAAGCGGCCTCGCCAACAAAGGTAGTTAAAGTAATGAATTAGGTTAAATTAAAATATTAGTTAAATCTAAAACAAATCACGTAGTCATAAAAGACAATATAAATGGAGAATAATGTGTCTAATAATCAAAGTAGGGCTGATTTTTTCAAGAAGAATCCATCAGCTAAAGCATGGTCAGAACTGGATTACGCCGTTAACCAGCAGAAAAAATTGACACCAGGGACTCTTAAACTTAAGAAGGATTGTTTTAAAAATAAAACCGCCATTATTATCGGTTCGGGTGTGGGTGGACTCACAACGGCCTACGAGTTACTTGCCAACGAAACTGGCATGGAAGTGACGATACTCGAAGCACAAAATAGAACAGGCGGTCGCTGTTTGACATTGCGTACGGGAGATAGCCTAGTTCAGGATGAAGATCGTAAACTAACTAATTCCACACCGGGTAGTACCCAAATTGTACGTTTCGAGCGACCACTTGGCGATAATGAACCTTACCTCAATGCTGGCCCAGGCCGCATTCCCTCCGGCCATAAAAGGCTATTACAATACTTGAAAACGTTTGGTGTAGACGTAGAAATTTATGTGATGAATAGTGCATCAAATTTAATTCAAACAAGTCAGGGATATGGTGGGCATCCTGTTGTTAGTCGTCGACTAGATCATAATACGCGCGGTCATATTGCGGAAATGGTGTATAAAAATGCAGATGATTTAATTAGTGGCATAAACCAAAAATCTACGGAAGATGAAACATCTTCACTTGCGGAAAAGTTAAAAGATCTTATGGTCAGTTTTGGTGACCTTAGTCCATGCGGTAACTATAATGTGAAGGCATCTCCTGTCGGCCGCGATTCGAATGTTCGGACATCAGATCGAGCGGGGTTTTCAGTACTACCAGGGGTGGATAGTGGCATTACCGCAGAGCAACTAGATCTTAACAGTTTGTTGGATTCTGAATTTTGGAAAACGAACTTCTATCAATCTCAAGATTTCTTATGGCAGCCAACGTCGTTTCAGCCAGTCGGTGGCATGGATCAAGTTCAGCATGCTTTTGCGCAACAAGTTGCCGCACTGGGTGGGACTGTGCATTTAAATAGTCCGGTACAGAAAATTGACTGGAATGAGCAGGATCAACAATTTGAAATTCATGTTTCAATACTGGGCACGGACAAATGTAAAGTGTATAAGGCTGATTATTGTTTTAGTAATGTAGCGATGCCCTTTTTGGAAAATATATTGTCTGATCGGCTGCAAGATACAGATAGTGAAAAAGGTTTTAGTAAAAGCTTTAAAGAAGGTTTAGCCGCCGTATACTATGCTCAAAACAACCCTAATGATGAAGACGGTTTTCCCAATCGTTTTTTAGCGTGCACGACCAAAATAGGTTGGCAGGCCGAGCGATCGTTATGGCAAGGTAGTGCAATAACGCCTTATCATGATGAAAGTACGGGCGAAGACGTTATGGATGTTAAAAAATCTGAAATAGGCGTTGTCCCCATTTTTGGCGGTATTTCGAGAACTGACAATCAGATTGTTCAAATATGGTATCCCTCGAACGACTATCATGATCAAAAGGGAATTTTGACAGGCTGTTATAACTATTCCAAAAATGCTTATAATATGGGTGAATTACCTATTGATGAGCGTCTTGTTACCGCCCGTGATGGGGCGAAATTATTTGGCGATGAATTTGGTAAAGGGCTGGAAAACGGTGTTGCGATCGCTTGGCAGCATATGCCCTATATTAAAGGCGGCTGGGCACAATGGCATCTAGTGGGGGATGGTGTCATCGAAAGTGTTAAACACTTTAACCAGTTGATGCAGGGTACGGGAATTGACGGCAGTAGTGAGCCAAACTTTTTTGTTGTAGGTGACCAGTTGTCATCCTTACCTGGGTGGCAGGAAGGTGCTATTGCAGCAGCATTAAATGCATTGTCACGAGCCGCTTATCCTCATTTACAAATACCTAATCTTGCAAGCTTACCTGATACACGTGTTATGGTTGAAGGCGTTTAATTGACCATTTTATGATTGGGATGGTAGCACTTTTACCGTTGTTATCACCTCAATTATTTAGGTTAATTGTATTTGGTTTTTATTTCAATTATTCGTTTTTGCTTAAGCATTTTTAAATGGCGAAATATAACGTTCATTGTTGATATTTTATCGGACGACTCATTATGATAAGAAAAATATTCTTGATACCCGTGTTGGCTATGTTTTTGTTTGGCTGTGAAACGCTGCATGTTTCTGATCGAACTTTGCCACCTGAGGGGCTACTTGTTGCTACCTATTTTACCGCTTCTGAGATTGATGAATTTATAGAGGTTTTACCACAGGATGCTGTTTCGGATAAAAAAATTAGCGTGGTAGAAGTCGTCGACGAAAATGGCGTAGGTCTTTATGGGGTTTACCGTCCCAAAGAAGTACTAGGTAAAGCTAATTTACATCATATTTCTACCACCGAAACTTATTATATATTAAAGGGACATGGCACCTTGGTAACGGGTGGTAAAATACCTGATGGTGTACTTGCCTCGCCAAACTATATAACGATTAAGGGAACACATATAAAAGGAGGAGTAAGTCGTAAAGTAGGGCCTGGTGATATTGTTGTTATTCCAGGTTACACCGCTCATTGGTGGAGTGAATTGGAAGAAAACCTGTCCTATATTAGTTTTAGAACGGGTCCTTATAACGAGATAGAGATCCATTGAATGGGCACGCCTCCCATTTATCTAAGGTGCCCACCTTTTCAATAAAATACCATCAGCCACGCCTTTTATTTGACCCCTTTTATTTTTACTTACCTTTTAGAGCGAATTTATTAACGCTTGCTCTAGTTGTTGGTATTGAAAATGATAACCTGCCGCTGAAACCTTCATGGGCAAAATTTTCTTACCGGCGAGTAATAGTTCTTCGCCCATTTGTCCCATTAATAGCTTTATTATGACTTTAGGCATGGGCAAAATAGTTGGCCGTTTTAATACCTTACCTAGGGTCTTAGTAAATTCCTGGTTGGTTACTGGATTTGGCGAGGTGCCATTAATAGCGCCAGTTAACTTATCATCTGTGATGCAGTACAGGATAATACCGACTAAATCATCTAAATGAATCCAAGACATCCATTGTTTACCGTCACCTATTTTGCCACCAAGGCCTAATTGAAAAGGCAGTAACATTTTACTTAATGCGCCACCTCCTTTACCCAGCACAATACCGGTGCGCAATAAGCAAGTTCGAATGCCAATCGCTTCTGCTTGTAGCGCTACGGTTTCCCACTGCTGACATAATTGGCTAGAAAAACTCTCATCACCGGCTGAATGCTCATCAATAGCATTGTTTGTTTTGCTGATGCCATAGTAGCCAATAGCTGAGCCATTAATTAATAATTTCGGTTTGTGTGCTACTCGCCTTAGAAACACCATAAGTTGCTCTGTTATGCTTATTCTACTGGCTAATATTCGTTGTTTCTGTTTATTGCTCCAGCGTTTATTGGCGATAGGCTCACCCGCTAAATTAATAATAATATCAAAAATAGCCGCTGTTTTTAGTTGTGATATTGCGGTAATGGCTTTGATAGGGGAGGGAACTTTTTCAGGGTGCCTGCTTAACACGGTAATATTATGGTTATCTATTAACAGGCGTGCGCAAAGGGCAGAGCCAATAAATCCTGTACCACCGGTAATGAGTAAATTCATTTTTCCTCCTGATATTTCAATAATATTTTGCTTTATTAAGCTTGCCAATAATAACAATGAGCTTATAGGTAGACTATAGGTTAGATAAGATAGTCCGGATACATTATTTATTTTAAAACTGAATGTAACATTATAGGTAGCTTGGGCTTAACATCAGAGCATTTCAGTTTGTCGCACGAAACCCGTTATAGTGCAGTTTTATGGTCAGTAATTAAAATAATATCGGTATTAGTCTGTTATTGCACTGTCAAGCTCAGCGATAACAGCGTAGGATCAACATACTTTAGATAAAAATTAGGTTTGCACTTATACCAGTGGGTATTAGGTGCACGAACATAAAAATATGCAACTAACCGCAAAAGCATCACTTAATCACGCTTTACTTATTTCTATTTGTACACCGGATTTTAAAGGTGATGAGGCAACAGAATCACTGGCAGAGCTTGCGCGTTTAGTGACAACTCTAGGGTTTAAAGTGGTCGGCACTCAGTCACAAAAGCAGAGTTCGACTAAAAAAGTTAATGTACTGGGTTTAGGGAAACTAGCTGAAATAGCGCACCTCACCGGTAACAAGGGTGAAGTAAGCGTCGAAGTAGAAGAGGACGATGATTTATCTGAAGAATTAGTTGATGAAACACCATTTGCTGATATTCCATCAGACAATTTACCGTTTGCTTGTGCTGATGTGGTGGTCTTTGATTGTGACTTAAGCCCATCTCAGCTGCGTAATGTCGAGAATCAATTAGGCGTAGAGGTGTTTGACCGTACCGGCATTATTATTGAAATATTCAGTCGTCATGCCCGCACTAAAACAGCGAAATTACAAGTCGAAATTGCTCGCCTTAATTATGTCGCGCCGCGACTTCGTGAATCATCGTGTGGTGATAAAGAACGTCAAATGGGTAAAGGCGCTGGCGAAACTACGCTAGAGCTAAACCGCCGTAAAGTACGCGACCAATTAGCCGAGCTTAAGCGCGAATTGGTCAGTGTTCAAGATGAAATGAAAGGCCGACGTACCCAACGTGCTGAGCTGTTTTGTGTCGCTTTGGTTGGTTATACCAATGCGGGAAAATCATCATTGATGCGAGCGATCACCGGTAGTGATGTTGAAGGTGAAAACAAACTTTTTGCCACGCTTGATACTACGGTTCGGGCCTTATTTCCAATCACTCAACCGCGTATATTAGTATCAGACACCGTTGGTTTTATTAAAAAATTACCGCACGATTTAGTCGCCTCATTTCATTCCACCTTAGCAGAAGCCCATGATGCTTCATTGTTGTTATATGTAGTAGATGCATCCGATGCTTCTTTTCGTGCGCAACTCGATGTGGTGCACGGAGTACTGGAAGAAGTGGGTGTTGAAGACAGTAAAAAATTACTGATATTGAACAAATCTGATCTACTAAGTTCTGAACAAGAACAAGCACTGATGGAAGAATTTCCTGAAGCCATGATGACATCTGCTCGTAATCCGGCGGATGTCAGTAAATTGCATCAATATATCGTTGGTGTTGCGCAGGATGAGATGATTGAAGAGGAGATCATTGTGCCTTATACCGCTAAAGGTATCATAGGCGAAATTAGAGCAAGCATGAGTGTTACTAAGGAAGATTACGAGTTTGATCATATTAAGGTCACAGTACGCTCTAATGCGATTGATTTAGCCAGATTGAAAAAGCGGATGTTGAGCTTATAAAGGGCAATTGATGCAGCGGCACTTGCAAGTATACTGTTGTAATAAATGAGGGTTACCGTAAGCTACCTTGCGTAAAGTGATATGAATGAAATGATGAAAACTCGTTCAGCTGATCTTGAACTTTTAATTGCCGTGATCGATAGCGGTAGCTTTTCTGCCGCGGCCGATAATCTCAATTTACAAGTGGCCAAAGTGTCGCGCGCCGTTAGCCGAATTGAGCAGCAACTGCATACTACCCTGATTAACCGTACTACGCGCCGCTTAGAGCTTACCGAAGAAGGGCGACAGTATATAGCGCAAGTACGGGTGGGATTACAAACCTTAATACATGCAGAAGAAAGCTTAATTAATCAAAACTCAGTGCCGAAAGGAAAGTTGAGGGTTGATGGCGCTAGCCCTTTTGTTCTACATCAACTGACTCCGCACGTACCAGCCTTCTTGCAGCAATACCCTGACATACAGTTAGAGCTTTCATCAAATGAAGCTTATGTTGATTTACTTGAGCATAAAACTGATATTGCTTTTCGTATCGGGCATTTAACTGACTCTACGCTACATGCTAGGTTTATGGGGGTGAGTGAACTCTTTATAGTCGCCTCTCCGGCTTACCTTGCTAAACATGGTAAGCCGCAAACGTTTGATGATTTAGAAAATCACCAGCGTATTGGTTTTATTAATTCAAAAAACTTAAATTTTTGGCCTATTGCTCCAGGTATTCAAATAAAGCCAACTATAGCCACCAGTAATGGCGAAGTGGCGCGTCAGTTATGTTTGCAAGGTGCAGGCATTACTTGTTTGTCAGGTTATATGATCAATGAAGACTTACGTAAAGGCAATTTAGTCAGCTTATTTGCCAAAGCGCAAATGCTAGAGTCAGAGCGTCGAAAAATTAATGCGCTTTATTACAAAACCTCCGCGGTATCACGCCGTATCAGCGCTTTTCTAGACTTTATTGAACCTCGTCTCAAGTTATAATTGTTAGCAGGCTTGTTGTGCTCACTATTGCTCTTATTATTGCCATTATTGTTGCAAAAAATGCAAAAGTAATTTGTATTTTTGCATCTTAATCAATATTTATATCTCATTATAATAGCCTCATCAAATCAACATGATTAGCCAAGTAGGCAAGGTGAGCATTATCAACAAAGCATTATTAACGCCAATTCAACTAGCAGGTAAAACTTTAAAAAATCGCATTGTTTTACCGCCAATGACCCGCTCACGGGCGAATAACCAGGAGCAAGCGGCGACAGCTTTAATGGCAGAATACTATAGCCAACGCAGCAGCGCAGGCTTAATGATCAGCGAAGGTACGCAAGTTTCACCCTTAGGAAAAGGTTATGCATGGACACCGGGTATCTATAGCGCTGCGCAAATTCATGGCTGGCAACAAGTAACTGAGCAAGTACATCAAAATGATGCGGTATTTTTCGCTCAGCTTTGGCATGTCGGCCGTGTTACTCATCCTGATAATATTGGTGGTCAGCAACCCATTTCTTCATCAGCGATCACTGCACAAGGCGTTAAAGTATTTGTTGATAATGGCACTAATGAGCCCGGTTTTGTTGAGGTAGTACCGCCACGTGAAATGAACAAAGACGACATAAGGCAAGTAGTAGCTGAATTTAAGCAAGCGGCACTGAATGCGGTAACAGCAGGCTTTGATGGTATTGAATTACATGCGGCCAATGGTTATTTGATTAACCAATTTATTGATTCTCAGTCAAATGCTCGCACTGATGAGTACGGCGGTAGTTTAGCGAATCGTTTACGTTTTCTAGAGCAAGTCGTTATCGCGATGAGTGATGCCATTGGCAGTGACAAAATAGGTGTGCGTTTAGCGCCATTAACCACGTTAAACGGTACGGTTGATGACCAGCCGGAAGAAACCTATACCGCAGTTGCTGCCTTGTTAAATAAACATAACATTGCTTATTTACATATTGCCGAAGCCGACTGGGATGATGCGCCAATAATGCCTATAGCCTTTAAGCAGGCACTACGAGACAACTTTGACGGCGTACTTATTTATGCTGGTAAATATACGGTTGAACGTGCCGAGCAAGCCATTAGCGACGGTTTAGCCGACATGGTGGCATTTGGTCGTCCATTTGTTGCTAACCCTGATTTACCTGAGCGTATTAAAAACAATATCCCTTGGGCAACACATGATGCGACCAGCTTATTTGGTGGCGGCGCTAAAGGCTTTACGGACTATCCACAAGCGATACCAAGCTCAGTAAAAGCCTAATTCGAATAACGAAACTGAAAAAATTAATTAGAAAATTATTAGAGATTTATAAAATGACGACGACATTATTTCAGCCGACTCTATTAGGCAAAACGGCCTTAACTAATCGCATTGCTATGGCACCGATGACACGTTCGCGTACTTCGCAGCCAGGTGATGTACCCAACGATATTATGGCAAAATATTACGCTCAACGGGCTACGGCTGGTTTGATCATAACCGAAGGTTCACCTATTTCGGCAGTAGCTAGGGGGTATTCTTTAACACCGGGTATTTATAGCCAAGCACATATTGATGGCTGGCAGAAAACTACCGACGCAGTACATAAAAAGGGCGGGAAGATTTTCATTCAACTATGGCATGTAGGTCGTCGTAGTCATGAGAGCATTGCTGGCGAGCAAGTGCTTTCTGCTTCAGCCATTAAAGAGTCAGATCAAGTTTTTGGTCCATTAGCTGAAGGTGGCTTTGGTATGGTAGAAACTAGCATGCCGCGGGCAATGACTATTGCTGATATTGAACAAACCATTAACGATTTTGTGCAGGCGGCAAAAAATGCCATGCAAGCAGGGTTTGATGGTGTTGAACTGCACGGTGCTCATGGTTATTTGCTGGATCAATTTATGCATCTTGCTAGCAACCAACGTGATGACATCTATGGTGGTAATCAAGAGAATCGCATGCGCTTTTTACTTGAAGCAACCCAAGCGGTGGTTGATGCTATTGGCGCTGATAAAGTTGCCTTGCGTTTATCACCACATGTAACCGAAGGCTATGCCAATGAAGATGTTGAACTCGTTGAATTGACTTTAAAAGCATTGAAAAAATTGGCGTCAATGAATTTAGCCTATTTACACTTATCGGAAAATATTTCTAAACATGTTGCCGCGCCGGAATCCTTTCGCCAAGACGTGCGCCGAGTTTATCAAAACCCAATCATGGTTGCGGGCAAGATGAATAAACAAAGCGCACAAGATTTATTAGATAAAAACTATGCAGATTTGGTTGCCTTTGGCACGCCATTTGTGACAAATCCAGATTTTGTCTACCGGATAAAAAATAATATTATGCTAGCTGAGTTTGACGCTGACGCGCGTTTATCCTTGTATGGCGGTGATGAAAAAGGCTATAGCGATTATCCTTTTGTTAATAAGCTGGCCAACTCATTAAGCTAGCCATCTATTTAAAGGACTTAGCCTCAAGGTCATGTTTTTTTACATGTTCAATCAGCTCAGGGAAAAAAGATAAAAACACCGTTTCTAACTCAACATAGTGGCGATTGAACTCTGCAATGCTGCCACTAAATGCATTGGTAAAACGAATGCGCTTGGCAATGTTATCAAGCGCAAAACCTATGCCTTCAATCGTTTCATATTTTTTAAACCAATCATTTTGTATCATACGGGTAACTACTTGCTGCATGCTACTTGGCATATAGCTTAGGTTTTCATTGAGTAAGGCATAACTGCTTTGTTTAAATTGGCTCAAGGGCATGTCATTAAAGCTAGACCAATGGCGTATAAGGAAATGATCAAAAAGCACGTCTAGGGCGATACCGGCAAATCGTCTTCGCTGCTTAGAAAATAACTGTTTAGCCTGTTTTACTGCGATATGACTATCGGTAAATCTGTCAACTAAATAATGGTTTTCTAAGCCTTGTTGTACTGCAATGGGCAACTGATGACGATGAATTTTACCGCCAAAGTCCCCCAACAGATTACCAAAATGTGAATCTGCATTAGGTTGGGCTAAATATAAATGCGCTAAATAATTCAAAAATTTATACCACACTAACTGTTATATTTGATGGGATTGTGACCAAATCCTAAGATCATCTAAAATACTCAGTGCGGTTTTACCAAAGTCGGTTAACTCATAAGTCACCGCGACAGGTCTGTCGCTTATCACCTTCCTTAAGACCATGCCCTCACTTTCTAATTCTTTTAGGCGTTGATCGACCATTTTTTTGCTGGCACCGCCGAGCATTCGCGTTAAATCATTAAACCTAACAGGTTCATCTTTTAAATGATAAATAATCGAGCCTTTCCATTTACCGCCAATTAAACGCATACCTTTTTCAATAGCACAGGGCTCAGTACAAGCATTTAAAACTTTTTTTCTTCCTTTACTATCTGTTTTTACTTCACTTTTCATTATATTCTCCAAAAAACCACTAGGTTACCAAAAGTATACTAATTGATATTGCGCTGTAGGTAACTAAAATATACCACAAGTTAATTGAGTTAGAGAGTATTTCTCTTACTTGTTTTTGTTGAAATATATTTTGGAGTTATTTTATGAGCACTGCTGATTCGAAGAACGTATTAATTATTAATGCCCACCAGTACTACCCTTTTGCAGAAGGTAAGCTAAATGCTGCTTTAGTAGATAAAGCGGCAACTATGCTTGCCGGTAAAGGCTATAACACTCGCGTAGTCACTATGGTTGATGAGTATGATGTCGAAGAGCAATTAGCACATCATCAATGGGCAGATATTGTTTTCTTACAATCGCCAATTAACTGGATGGGCGTACCTTGGTCATTCAAAAAATATATGGATGATGTCTATACTGTGGGTATGGGCGGGGCACTTTGTCTTGGTGATGGCCGAAACGAAGAGCAGCCGAAAAATAACTATGGTACTGGCGGTACGCTAGCGGGCAAAAAATACATGATGTCACTAACCTTTAATGCGCCAGCAGAAGCCTTTGATGATACTACTGAATTTTTTGAAGGTAAAAGTGTTGATGATTTGATGTTTCCTATGCACATGAATTTTAAATTTTTTGGGCTAGCGCCAATGAATACCATTACCTGTTTTGATGTCATGAAAAATGCTGATGTAGAAAATGACTTTAAGCGCTTTGAAGCCCATATAAAGGCTAATTTTTAGGAGATTACCAAAATGTCGAAAGAATTAACTTACACAAAAAAAGTGCATGCAGGAAGTACTTTTCCTGCGTTGACAACTACTTTACTCAACGGTGAAAAAATATCCTTGGGTAAACCACGCAATGGTGCCGACTGGCAATTGGTGGTTGTTTATCGTGGTCGTCATTGTCCGTTGTGTACTAAGTACCTAAATCAACTAGAAACTTTTAAAGAAAAATTGCTGGCAACTGGTGTCGATCTAGTGGCGGTATCGGGTGATAGCAAGGTACAACTTGAAAGCCATTTAACGCAACTTGATGTCAGCTTCTCTTTAGCTTATGGTTTATCAGTTGAGCAAATGAAAGAGCTGGGACTTTATATTTCAGATCCGCGTTCACCACAAGAAACCGATCATGCTTTTGCCGAGCCAGGAGTTTTCGTGGTCAACTCAGAAGGGAAAATACAACTAGTTGAACTTTCGAATAACCCTTTTGTTCGCCCTGAATTGCAAGCTTTGGTAAATGGTCTGGTTTGGATTAGAAATCCAGACAATAACTACCCTGTTCGCGGTATGCATAACTAAGAATAAAATTGTCGGTAAAAGGTCTTATACCAATCTCACTGACTATGTGATCATTTCTACTTGTTAAAACCACCAACTACTTCGTTATTTATTTAATTATTAGAACAACTAGTTATTAAAATAAATGCCTTGTATTTGGCCGTTTTTCCTACGTATAAAATAGATCTCCTAATTTAACCGATTACTCTGCTAACGTTACTTAGGCAATAACGAGATAAAAAAGCTCATTTCTAAGGCTCTTTCTTTTAAGCTTTTAAAGCGTCCTGATGCGCCGCCATGGCCCGCTTCCATATCGGTTTTAAAGAGCAGTAAGTTATTGTCTATTTTAAACTCTCTCATTTTTGCTACCCACTTCATCGGTTCAAAGTATTGCACTTGTGAGTCGTGCAAGCCGGTGGTGACTAGTATATTAGGGTAGTGTTGCGCACTGATATTATCAATCGGCGAATAAGCTAAAATACTATGGTAAGCTTGCTCTTCGTTCGGATTGCCCCATTCGTCATATTCATTAGTGGTTAGCGGTATGCTTTCATCGAGCATAGTGGTTAATACATCTAAAAAAGGTACCTGAGCGCCAATGGCTAAATATAGCTCAGGTGCTTGATTGACCACTGCGCCCATTAATAAACCGCCAGCACTGCCGCCAGAGGCGAATATTTTATCTTTAGCGCCATACCCTTGGGCAACTAATGCTTTAGTGACATCAATAAAGTCATTAAAGGTATTTTGTTTATGAGCTTTTTTACCAGTTTCGTACCATTGTCTACCGAGCATTTCTGAGCCACGAATATGGGCGATAACGTAAACAAAACCTCGGTCGAGTAAGCTTAACGTTTGACTGGAAAAATCAGGGTCTATGGTAATGCCATAAGCACCATAACCGTATTGCAGTAGTGGGTTAGTACCATCCTTTTTAAAGGTATCGCTGCGATATACTATTGATACCGGCACTGCTACGCCATCACGTGCGGGTATAAATAAGCGCTCTGATTGATAATCTTCTTTGTTAAAGTCACCTAATACTTTTTGCTGTTTAAGCAGCTTGCGCTCACCGGTGGCTAAGTCAAAGTCATATAAAGAGCCGGGTGTGGTTAAGCTTGAATAATATAATCTTGCGGTAGTGCTTTTGGGCTCTGGGTTATCGCCAAGGCAAGCAAAATAGCACGGATCATCAAAAGATAATGGATAGTGATGACCGGCATTTTTACCCTGGGTGGTATGAACAATAAAACGAATTTGACCATGCTCACGTTCGGTAACCACAATAAAGTTTTGAAATAATTCAATGCCTTCAAGCAACACATTTTCTCTGTGTGGGATCACTTCTTGCCAGTTATTTATATCACCAATTTGACTGACGGCAACTTTCATTAACCTAAAGTTTTTAGCTTGATAATTGCTGACAATATAAAAGTGTTCACCCATTTTATCCGCGTGATATTCGTGTTCTGCTTGATAAGGCAGTAGTTCAATAAACTCGCCATCAGGCTCATCGGCACTCAGCGCTAAAGTATGGGTTGATTCAGTGGCGTGTAAACAAATATAAATTTGAGATTCATCTCTGCTCTTAGCTAAACTCATATAAAATCTGTGATCGTCTTCTTCATACACTAAAACATCATCAGCTTGTGGCGTGCCTAATTTATGACGATAAACTTGCGTACCTAACAAGGTTTCTAGATCTTTTTTTACATAAAATACCGTTTGATTATCATTAGCCCAAACAATCTGTCCTTCGGTTTCAAGCAGAACATCCGTTAAATAAGCATCTTTGTCATCAGAGTCGTTGCTTAAATTTTTAAAATTAATGGTGTAAATACGGCGACTGTCAGTATCTTCAGCTATTGACATTATTTGATCATTAGGACTTATTGATAAATCACCTAAGTCATAAAATTCATGGTCTTGGGCTCGCTCATTAACGTCTAATAACAGCGTTTTGTTGTCACCAGTAAAGCTTGTCGCTCGGAAATAATTTGAAAATTCTTGCTCGCCATTAATTTCGCTGTGATACCAATATTTACCGTCTTTTGCTGGCACGGTATTATCGTCTTTGACGATACGGGCTTTAAGCTCTTCAAACAGTAATTCTTGTAGCGGTTTTTGCTCGGCTAACATGGCATCAGCATATTTATTTTCATCATTAAGGTGAGCTAAAATAGCTTCATCGCTACGCTGATCATCACGCATCCAATAATAATTATCCACCCGTTGATGATTGTGCATTGCCATTTTATGGGGGATTTTTTTAGCGATTGGTGCGGTAATTTTTTGCTTTGCCATTGTTTTTGGCTTAGATGACGACGTGGATAAAGGTGTTGGCACTAAGTGCTCCTAGGTAAATGATGTGGTATTCATAACTAAAATAGTTAAATATAACTAAAGAAAAAGCTCGATGAACAAGTTTATCGAGCTTTTATAGATAACGTTAGTTAATTTTTTGGCTGTATAGAAAATAAAGTATGACGGTGCCAGATTTTCGCTCTTTAGCGCATTTTTTTATTAAGGGTTATTCCCTTAAAAATAAAGGTAACGCAGAGTATGATTTGCTCAGCATTCTCTTCAATCAAAACGGGAATATATTCTTATCTCTTTATTTACCGTAAAGAGTCACGACAACAGCTCCACCAAGGCCTACATTATGCTGTAACGCTAATTTTGCCCCTTCTACTTGTCGATCACCTGCTTGACCACGCAAATGCCAAGTTAATTCAGTACATTGCGCAAGACCAGTGGCACCGATAGGATGACCTTTAGACATCAAACCGCCCGATGGACCAATAACATATTTTCCACCATAAGTATTATCACCATTAGCAATAAATTCAGCCGCACCACCTTCAGGGCAAAGTCCTAAACCCTCATAAGTAATAACTTCATTGGTAGTAAAGCAATCGTGTAATTCAATAACATCAATATCTTCTGGGTTAATGCCCGCTTTGTTATAAACTTGTTGGGCTGCACGTTCGGTCATGCCTTTTCCTACTGCATAAATAGGGTCTTGCCAAGATTTTTCCGTGTCTGTTGCCATGGCTTGAGCTAGAATTTTCACACTATTTGCGATACCATTTTTTGCAGCAAATCTTTCACTGCATATTATAGTAGCAGCAGCACCACAGGTAGGAGGACATGCCATTGTTCTTGTCATGTAACTATCATAAATCACCTTATCATTTAGTACCTCTTCATAGGTTAATGGATTAGTAAACATTGAATAAGGATTACGGACAGCGTGACTACGTGATTTAGCTGATACTTTGGCAAATATATCAGCATCAACGCCGTATTTATTCATATAATGTCGACCAGCAGCACCAAAAGCACGTAATGCTAATGGTCCCTGTGGCGCTTCATATTCAGCTAATACCGGGGTTGTTCGATCGAACGGACTTTCCCTGTCATTCCAATGAGAACCCAAGGCACCGCGTTGCATTTCTTCAAACCCAAATGCTAAGGCGCAGTCAACTTCGCCAGATAAGACTGCTTGGCGAGCTAAAAACAGTGCACTTGAACCACTAGAACAGTTGTTATTTACATTTATAATAGGGATCCCGCTTTGAATAACGTCGTAAAATGCATGTTGAGCACAAGTACTATCTCCATAGATATATGCTCCAAAAGCTTGTTGAATTTTGTTTGCTTGAATGCCCGCATCTGCTAAAGCTATGTTTATTGCTTTAGCCGCCATAACTCGATAAGGCTCTTGTTGACCTGGTTTACAAAATTTGGTCATACCGACACCAGCAACAATTACATGACTCATTAGTATTTCTCCTGATAAATATCATCAAAAACACCGTCAGCTTTACACTGATAATGTCACCTCTCGCTTTAGCAAAAAAACATAAGCTATTTTTCTACACCAACCTTTTTAGCGGAACGCTTTATCTGAAAACATTCTCTTTTAACTATTTAGGCGCTAAAAAATCATCATAAAGCTAAGTTAAATACGGCAAGTAGCTTTTATTAATTATTCTGCCAAGCTGAAGTGTAAAGTTAGCAGATTATGGTATCGTTTTCATATGACAAAAAACGCCAAATTTAAAATTAATTGTCATATGCAAATGCTGCTTTTACTCAATTGATAAATTGTATTCAATTAAAGTGAAAATTCTAAAACTTTTCCCTTTTAATGTTTTGTCTTTATGCGTCAATTAATTTTACTTTTGACGCGAACCATCATTTTTCTTCAAATGACAAACATATAACCTTAATAAATATATTATACCCTTTGAAATAATGACTTCCTGAAGGGCGAGTTTAAAGGTCTATATGCTGCGTTATTGATTTTGACAAGAGCACTATATGAATGTAGCTTCTTAGAGAGTGCAGGGTGCATACTCTCCTGAATAACCATTATCTTCAATCAATATGATTTAGTCTAATTTGTTGAGCGGGGGAAGTAACAGATCAATCTATACAATGAACGCTTTACAAGGCTATAACTACTAAATGGAATGGTCTAAGCGGATAAAAATATTAACAAAAGAGAAAGTTATCATGAGAAGTGAATTACAACAAGAGCTAAATATTTTCAGAGAAACTGTAGTACGTTTTATTGAAAATGAGATTGCCCCTTATTATGAAGAATGGGAAAACAATAAAATAGTACCTAAATCTGTTTGGCATAAAATGGGCGAAGAAGGCTTGTTATGTTGTGATATCCCTGAAGAATATGGTGGTTTTGGCGTCAGTGTCGACTTTAACTTTCTCGTTACTGAAGAATTAGCCAGAGCCGGTTTTTTTGCGCTCTCGTGTAATGTTTTAGTGCATGCGGATATTGCCGCGCATTACATTTTAAACTTAGGCACAGAAGAGCAAAAACAAAAATATTTACCTAATATGGTTTCTGGTCATTGTATCGGTGCTATTTGTATGACAGAGCCCAGCGCAGGTAGTGACTTGCAAGGCATGAAAACCACAGCAACAAAAGTAAATTCTGGTTGGAGTATTAGCGGTTCGAAAACCTTTATCACCAATGGTCAGAACGCTTCAATATATATAGTTG
This sequence comes from Colwellia sp., assembly GCA_013215465.1. GTDB lineage: Bacteria > Pseudomonadota > Gammaproteobacteria > Enterobacterales > Alteromonadaceae > Colwellia. The sequence continues at coordinate 16,629 of JABSOW010000033.1, forward strand.
CCGCAAAAACAAACTTAGCGGTTACTGGCTCAAAAGGCACATCATTATTTTTGGTTGATGGCGATAGTGAAGGTTTTAGTCGCGGTCAAAACTTACATAAAATAGGGCAACAAGCGGCAGATACTTCAGAACTGTTTTTCGATAATATTATGGTTGCTCAAAATGATTTGTTGGGTGAGTTAGATAAAGGTTTTCTTGGATTAATGCACGAATTGCCACGTGAACGTTTAAGTTGTGCGGCCGTTGGTGTTGCTCATGCAGAAGGTGCACTTTCATTGGCTTTAGAGTATATCAAAGAGCGATATGCATTTGGACAGCCTATTGCTAAATTACAAAGTATTCGTCACAAAATAGCTGAAATGAAAAGCCAAACTGAATTACACCGTATTATGATTGAACATTATAAAACATTACTTACCGAGAAAAAATTAACCACAGAACAAGCTAGCATTGCTAAATTTTCAGCTTGTGAAATGGAATGTAAAGTGATTGATGATGCACTACAAATGTTTGGCGGTTATGGTTATATGAAGGAGTATCCAATTTCTCGCTTCTATGTAGATGCACGTGTCCAACGTATTTATGGCGGTACTTCTGAAATAATGAAAGAAATAATAGGGAAAAGTGTCATTGGTCGATTCTAAGTAATTATTTTTTATTGTGATTTTTTAAAAAATAGAGCTATACCAGGATGCATAGATGTTCCTCAAATACCTGAATCATGTACGGGATTATTACAATGAAAAAACGTGTAAATGAACTGTTAACAAACTAAAGGATAATAGTTTATTGGTGTCAAAACTAATACCTATTCAAATAAAGACCATGAAACTATACCATTGCCGCGATTCTCGTTCTCTAAGGCCATTATGGACCCTAGAAGAGTTACAGCTAGACTATGAGCTGATTACTATGGAGTTTCCACCAAGATATAATCATAACGGTTATCTAGAGATCAACCCATTAGGCACAGTGCCTACCTTTATTGATGGCGCATTGACTATGACAGAGTCTTCCGCTATTTGTCAGTATTTAGTTGATAACTATGGACTCAGTGATATTGGATTAACGGCTAAGCATCCAGAATATGGTGATTATCTAAACTGGATACATAGAAGCGATACAACCTTTACGTTTCCACAAGCGCTGATCTTAAGGTATGACCGCTATGAAAAGCCCGAGCGCAAACAGCCACAAGTGGTGACTGACTATAAGCAATGGTTTAACTCTCGTTTACGTAGTATTGAATCTAAGCTTAAAAACAGCGATTACCTTTGTGCAGGAAAATTTACCATAGCCGATATCTGTGTAGGGTATGCGTTATTTCTTGCACAAGAAATAAATAATGATGAATACTTTGGTCCACATACACGCGCCTATTTGAAACGATTAACAGCACGGGATGCCTTTAAATCAGCGATGGAGAAGCAAAAACATCTCGCTTCCATTTTCTAACTAAAGCATCGACACTTTTTACTATCACCGAGTGAATTTGAATTGAAGCGGTAACACATAATCTAAACGGGAGAATATAAACACTACAAGTGTCATTTCATGACATTTATTGCGTTGATATAAACTGCTAGATTAGTCGCTATCAACAGCTACATGAGATTTAAATATTAAATAAAGCCGATATAGGAAAAATTTTTCCTTCCGTCACCTCTTACGTTGAAAAAGGTCGTTTACGATTTTTTGCTAAAGAAGCTGTTGGCGCTATTGCCATGACAGAGCCTGGTGCAGGTAGCGATTAAAAGGCAATGAAAACATCGGCAAAAAAGGTGGATGGGGGATATTTAATTAAAGGTAACAAGTTAGAAAAATTAGGTATTCATTCACAAGATACTTCTGAGCTATTTTTTGAAGATGTTTTTGTAGCTGATAGTGCATTATTAGGTTCATTAAATACAGGTTTTATTGCATTAATGAAATAAGTTTATCAATAATAATAAAGAGAAATTAGAACATTATGGCTGCATTATCCAACTTAAAAATATTAGACTTTTCTACCTTACTACCAGGGCCTTTTGCTACCTTATTACTAGCCGATTTAGGAGCAAAAGTACTTCGTGTTGAAGCACCTGATCGGATCGATTTGATCCGTCATTTAGGTGCTATGGATAACGATGCATCATTTACTCATCGTTATTTAAATCGTTCGAAAAAGTCACTGGGGTTAAATTTAAAATCGCCTGAAGCTATTGCAGTCATTAAAGATCTAATTAAAGAGTATGACGTAGTAGTCGAACAATTTCGCCCCGGTGTTATGGCCAAATTAGGTTTAGGTTACGAGACATTAAAAGAAATTAATCCTAAGCTAATTTATTGTTCATTAACGGGGTATGGGCAGACGGGCCCTTACCGTAATCGTGCTGGTCATGATAATAATTTCTTAGCTATATCAGGAATTACAGATCATAGCCGACGTCAAGGACAAACCCCTTGTCCAGCGGGTATACAAATTGCCGATGTTGCAGGTGGTTCAATGCACTTAGCTACTGGGCTATTAGCCGCAGTTATTCAACGCCTAGAAACTGGCGAGGGACAATATATTGATATCAGTATCACTGATGCTGCCTTTACACTGAACTCTATAACTTCGGCTTCAGTTTTAAATGCTAATAGTGATATAGGTCCAGAAACAGAAATACTCAATGGGCAACAGTTTTATGATTATTATGAAACCATTGATGGACGTTATTTTTCGGTAGGTGGTTTAGAGCCTCAGTTTAAGAAAGCGTTATGTGAACTATTGAACATGCAAGGTGATCACAAATTATTAATTTCAGATAAACTCGAAGATCAAAAAGTCTTTAAAGAAAAACTTACTGCTGAATTAAAAACGCGTCAATATAAGGATTGTTTAACCTTATTTGCAAATGCGGATGCCTGTGTTGAACCCGTATTAACGCTAAAAGAAGCTTGCCAACATAAACAACTGGTAAGCCGCAATATGATCGTAGACGTTGATGGCACCAAGCAAATTGGCTGTGCAATTAAAATGTCTAAAAGTAAGCCTGTTTTCACTACTAAAGGTGGTCATATTGGTGAACACAATGAATTGTTAAAAACTGAATTTGGCTACAGTGAAGAGCAATTTTATCAACTTAAAGTCTGTGGCGCTTTTGGTGTAAATAGCAAATAACCATTTTAAAATGATAGGAAATATAAATAATGGCTTATGTAATTATTGTGAGCATACGGTAACAATAGTATTTAATAATAAAGCGTTACTGAATACGCCAAAACTTTAGTAAATTGACACGTTAGAATAATGATTTTACCGCGACAAGTTTGATATTGTTAATTAATAGCTTTGAACAAGTAAAATATTAAAAATAATATCTAAGGCGAACTATGAGTACCTATATCGGATTAAGTCAAATTGTTGAACGTAATGCACAAGTTAATGGTAACCATGCTGCAACCATAACAGACAAAGTAACTTGTACATGGAAGGAAGTTCGCCATCATATTGCCTGTGTTGCAAAATGTTTAGGTGATAATGGTGTTCGTCAAGACGACAAGATTGCCATTCTGAGTGTAAATTCTGCTATGTATCTAGAGAGTTTATTTATTCCTTCTTGGATGGGTGCTGTTTGTGTTCCGCTTAATACTCGTTGGTCTGACCCGAGAAAATATTTATGCCATTGAAGACAGTGGTTCTTCAGTACTATTTTTTGATGATGCTTTTTATGAAACAAATTGTCCCGACTGGGCCTTATCCTATAACGATATGACTCGTTCAGGTGAAGAAGTCACAAGTGTCACCAAAGGCGGTGACGCGATGGCCTTCATTTTGTATTTATAAGGTGAACATCCAGTCCAACGTGTAAATGCGCGGCTAAAAGAGGCTAATTCACTAAAGCCACATCGCTGTGCTATTTCATCAAACGACTTCTGAGTATGCTCTAAATAATATAACGCTTTACGTTGGCGAACATCATCTTTAAGTTGCATATAACAAGTATTCTGGTTGGAGAGTTTACGTTGTATTGTTCTTATTGACATACCTAATTGCTGAGCGATTTTTTCCTGGTTTGGGAATTTTGAATACGAACTTGCAGCGAGTATATTTTTTATTTGCTCTGTTGTACTTAAAGTATCGCTTGAATAATTAGTCAATGATAAAGGAACTTTTAAGTAGGATTTAACCTTTTCAAATTCACATCTGATGGGTTCGTTCAACCATGACTTGTCAAATACTATTTCGTAATACGTTTGCCCAAATCGAAGAGGGCAATTATAAAGGAATTGATAATCACTAAGGTGATTAGATGTTTGCTCTTCTAAATTAACATAATTTAATACTAATTCTTTTCTTATCAATAAAGATATCAGCTTCTTTGATATGTAGAGAAATAGCGTAGCAATTAAAGAGTAAAAGCGTTCCTCCTTTACTTGTGGGGCATATTGCCACCGAACAATATCACCCTCAATAATTATTTTAGATCCCGTAGCACTGTGGGATACATAAAATACCTGCTCAATAGCCTTTAAAGCTTGTTTTAACGTGAGTTCAACACTTGCTGATTTCACCATTAACTCTACAGAGCTCCTTGACAATTTTGCCATTGTAGCGCCTAATAATTCATCATCAGCGTATTCAAGTAACAGTTGATATGCTTTGACAATATAACTTTTAGAAATAATCACTTGAGGGTCTTCAATTGATTTTATCGACAAACCAATTTGTTTAGCAAAAGCCTCTTTTTTAAAGCCAATAGATTCAGCAAGTAAACAAAATTCTCTAACATATCGATTACTTGTAAATAATTTATCACTATATGAAAACATTTGTTAATTGGCACCTCTATTTTTTAACTAAACTGATTTTAAGCCATCGTATTCTATATTGATTTAGCTTTATACGCCAAAATATAACGAAACTAACACCTGGTATCATATTGAATTAAAAAGATAATTGATACTTTTATATAACTTATAAAAATAGAAGTTTCATAAATAACAACATAGTTAAAGGTTTACTTTTAAGACGTTTTTAATTAAAAAGTTTACTTGTGGTGGCTAAGTTTTAGCATATTCTAAAGCATTATTAACGATTAAATAAGAGAATGAAGCATGCAGTTTTGCATTTCGAAAGTTAACGCCACCGCTACGGAAACCTTTTGTCCAAAAAGCATAAACCATGGTATTTTCTTTAACTTATAATCAACACCAAGTTTAGGGGTTACACTGGTCCATTCAAGCTCTAAATCAAGCCACTTTCCTTCACAAATATAAGTACCCACATCTGTACATTTACCGTCGGTAGAGTCAATAATAGATGCCTTTTTTTCTTCAATAGTATAACGCGCGCCGGCAGAAATAGGAGGTTTATCTGAAATATGATAATCGGTTCTAATGAATGCGCCATATGAGGTATGGTCCATTAAACCACCTAGTACAAATTTAAGTGCTCCTCCAGCAATATAATAGTCTTCTGAATATTCAATATCTTGATGGAAATAATAATGCCCAAGGGTCAAATCTAGTTTGCCGTCCATTAGGGTTGTTGCATAGCGTCATTCGTTACTGATTTGATCTTGTATAGTCGTACCGTTTAGTTCAAAAATAGAAGTCATCTCACCATCAGGGCGTTTAGTACGCATACTTACTGCACCACCCGTCACGTTACGACCAAAAAATAACCCTTCATCCTGCTATTATCCTTTTTGATAGTCAATCGGGTTGTGTGGGGTACGAAAAAACAAGCAACCTTTGTAGATTGTTGAGTATACGTGCGTCGAAAATTTAAAACTTCCAGACTTTGACACTGAAAGTCCCTATTCCCTGAATTTTAAGCTCCTATCTCGCTATGAACTCTAACACCGTAGCGTTAATACAAAATCTTGGTTGTCCATTTGGTCCATCTGGAAATACGTGACCCAAATGAATACCTGACGTTTTAGAGCGAATTTCTGTTCGTACCATACCGTAACGATTATCGGGTTTTTCAATGATTGAACCGTCAACTGCTTTTGTAAAAGATAACCAACCAGAGCCAGAATTAAAACGGTCACGAGTATCAAATAATGGTGCGCCACTTAGCTTATCAATAAAAACACCATCGGGCGTGTTGTTAAATATTTCATATTCTTTACAAAATCGACCATCAGTTCCTTCATCGAAAGCGACATTAAAGGCTTCACTTTTTCCTAATTTAAAAACACCTAAGGCTTTATAAAACTGCTCAGGGCTCATGTATCCTTGCCTACCAAATACTTCTTTACCGTCTTCAATAAATAAAATAGTGGGTGTTGCCCAAGTTTCAGTTTTTATCGTTAAGCCATGCAGCTGGCTTGCTAGGCGAAAGTTTATGGCAATTGTGCCTTTATAATCATTCACTACATTCTTTTTGAATTTTTCACAATAAGGGCAATAATTTTCAGATTCAATTACCACAATATGTTTGCCGTTTAATAATGATGAATTATCAGTTTTCTGCTTAGCTAGTTTACTGTCATTGGCATCAAATTTAACGCCAGTAGCATGATCTGGGCAGTAGCCATTTGGATTTTTTACTAAATAGTCTTGATGGTATTGCTCAGCGGCAAAAAATTCAGTCAGTGAAGTTATTTTGGTTGCTATTTTTCCATAACCAGCGTCTATTAATAGTTGTTGATACTGGTTAGTTACTTTTAATGCAATCTCATTTTGTTGTTTATTACTGGTTAATATCGTTGAACGATATTGAGTTCCCACATCATTGCCTTGGCGATTAAGCTGAGTTGGATCATGTCCCTCATAGTAATTATGTAAAATAGTTTCTAAGCTGACCATTGAGCTATTAAAAACAACTTTAACGACTTCTGCATGATTATTTACATTGAATTTATGCTTTCTCTTAGTAATTTCTCGATAAGTAGCGCTGACGTTCTTACCATCGGCATAACCTGATATAGCGTCAACAACTCCTGGAATTGCTTGATATCTTTTTTCAGCCCCCCAGAAACAACCAGCACCTAATACAATGCTCTCTAAATGCGCTGTTGCCGGCATTTTGTTCGTTGGTTTTGCTGATGTTGCTATCATTTTTTCGATATCAGTATGAATTTTAGTTGAGTTTGTCGCTGTATATTCTGTGGATTTCGGAGTCAGAGAATATAACGTAAGTATTGATACTACGGCGATAGCTGTGATTAGCGATATTAATTTCATCGATACTTTTTTCATAGGGGTGGTTTTCATCGTTATATCCTGATTCAACTGTTGAAGAGAGGTTGATTTGTTAAACTTACCCTAAATTATAACCCTCTTATATCCGTATTTAATCACTGAATTATCACAATTTCATCACAATAGATGAATATATTCCCATAGTGTTATTTGTTATGAACGTAAAAGGTAATATAAATAGACAAATCAAACGCTTAAACTGTATAGTTGCTAGCTTCTATTAACAAAGCGAATAATAGGTGTAGTTACTCGAGCAATTATTAATAGAGTAAACAGTATTTATTCCGTTAATTTACTGGCACAATTTAAATGAATCATAAACCATTAGTTCTCACTGCAGCGGTGAATACATTATTAACAAAAAGTGCTGTACCAGCAACGCTCACTATAGAGCAATGTGCAGTAGCATTAGCGATGAGTATGACTTCTTTTCGTCGTAAACTTAGTCAAGAAGAAACTACCTTTAAGCTTATTCAGCAAAAATATTTGAATGAGTTATGCGTACACGACTTACTGACTAAACACGTGAATATTGATAGTTTAGTTATAAAGTTAGGTTACTCTGAACGAGCTACTTTTGAGCGAGCTTTTCGAAATAAGTTTGGTATTACGCCTGTTAAATTTCGTGAGTTATCACTTGTTGGTGATGATAAATACACTAAACAAAATTTAAGTTTTATCGCACAAAATATGCCGCCTTTATCTGATAGTTGCCAACAGTTAATCGCAGAAAAAGATCAAGACAGTTTTGACTTACAGCGTGTGATCGAGATTATCGCTAAAGATCCTATTTTTATGGGGCGTTTGATGGGGCTTGCAAGTAGAGCTATTTACGGTAAAACACCCAACAATATTCAAGAGGCGATCGGTCGAAGTTTGGGTATCAATACCGTGGTTAATTTAGCGGTTGTTTATGCGGTAAAAGACGCGTTAGCAGAACACGTTGATCAAGAAGTTATTAATCAATCTACCTATGCTTTTGTAATGGCACCTAAATTGTTCCAAATGATGCGAAAGTCAGCCGGTATTAAGATTAAGTTTGATATTTCCCTTACAGAGCCAATGTTAGTATTTGCCTTACTAGGGGTGTTATTACTGTGTCATAAAAGTGCGCCTAAACATCAACTGATGCTACATTCATTGCGAGGTATTGATGATTTAGGCTCACTCAATCATCACGTTCATGAAACAATGGATATGAGTATATTTTCAGCTTCAACGTTAATGTTATCTTTATGGCATATTGATGCCAGTGTCATTAAGCAACTTAACCATTTAGACAAAGTGAGTAAGCAACAAATCAAGGGAACTATACAAGATGAATTAGTACTCTTTATGTTGTCTTGCTTATATGCTTTAGCAACAGGGCGTAAAGATCTTAGTGAATTGGAGCAAAAAGCGGAATTGCTAAACCTTGATGGTTTTAGTGAAGTTAAGGCAATGTTCTTTACCGGTAATTGATTGCCAGTGCCGTAATTGCTAATTTGACATTAATAAGGGGCAACTTTCTCAGCCACTCTTATAATAAGAGGGGGGCTGACCGAGAAAGTTTAATCGGTTGGTTATTTGCTATTTCGACTCTTATGTTGGCGGCGAACTAATAAGGCAAAACCCATTAATGATAATGCGAATGCTGAAGGTTCGGGAACATCAACAGCCGGGCCATTACTAATTTGTACTAATGATATATTATCAAGTAAACCACCAAGGGAATAATTCCCCTCTTTTATACGAGCGGCATGCTTTAAGTTTTCCAATGAGCCGATATAAAGTGGCGAAGCTGATGAAAGAAGCTGGTGTTTGGGTTCGCAGTAAAAAGAAATACAAAGTCACGACTAACAGTGACCACAAGCAGCCAGTATTTGATAATTTACTTAAACGTGAATTTGATGTAGCTCAGCCAGACCAGACCTATGTCGCAGATATTACCTACATTTGGACACAAGAAGGTTGGCTATATCTTGCTGTAGTAATCGACTTGTTTTCAAGAAAGGTAGTTGGTTGGAGCATTGGCTCACGTATGAAAGCGCAACTTGTCTGTGATGCGCTAACGATGGCTATTTGGCAACGTAGACCAAGTGCAGGGTTAATTGTCCATACTGACCGAGGCTCTCAATATGCTAGCAGAGCTTATAGAAAGTTATTACTTGCCAATGGTATTAAAGGTAGCATGAGCCGTAAAGGTGATTGCTGGGATAACGCTGTAGTTGAAAGTTTCTTTGGTAGCTTGAAGCAAGAGCGAGTTCAGTGGAAAAACTACCAAACGCGACTTGAAGCACAGCAAGATATTTTAAATTACATTGCGATGTTTTATAACAGTCATCGTTTGCATTCTTATCTGAGTTACAAAAGCCCAAATAATTATGAAAGTGAAATGATGAAATTGAAAAAAGCCGCTTAACTGGGTTGTCTGAATTTACTTGACCACGTCATGCGTAGGTCGTTATAAATCAATGGCTTATATGAATTTTCCAACGATTCCCCAAATCAACTTGGTAAAACGACATATATTGACAGAACAAAATAGCCACTCGATAGTGGTTTTTTTGATATTCATTTGATCGAGAGTTATAGCCTGTTTAACCCCTTTCAACTTAGAGATTTCTCTGTGCGCTAAGCGGAAATTAGCTGTCGAAAGTTTTCGATATATTTTCTAATGTTTTATCTTACATAATCCATATTGCTGCTTATTTGTATAATTTTGCAGGTTTTCCTCCCAAGTTACGAAATGAGGGGCACTTCACTATTTCCTATAAAATAATACAAACTAGAAGCTTCCAATATAAAGAGCTGGTAAAGATTAGAGAGGTTTGCTAATAATATAGCAAATAAATAGGGTTGAAATTTTCTGGTAGAGAAAGAGGAAAGTATTCCCTAATAGATTTGTTATACAAACAAGGATAGTCCTGCATGGAACTCAAAGATTTTGTTAAAGAAGCACTAGTTCAAATAGCATCTGGTGTAGAAGAATCAATAGCTGCAGTAAGGGAGTCAGGTGGGTATGTTAATCCTGCAGTCAAAATTGACATCTCAAAGTCAGATGGTTCGCATTTTTCTAGCCTTGGGAATGGTCAGAATGTTTTCTTAATAGATTTTGATGTTGCTGTAACCGTCGAAGAAGAAACAGGAACCAATGCGGAGGAAAAACTAAAAGTAGCAAGCTTACTTTCACTTGGTGCTGGAGGTAAATCTGCGAATAAAGCTTCAGCAACAAACAGGATTCATTTTAAAGTTCCTCTTGGTTTACCTGTCGATCCTGTGACATCAGAAGAACTAAAAAACCGTGAACAAGAACGAACAAGAAAAACACGAGAAGCAATACAAAGAATTGGTAACTTAAATAAAAATAGAGCTTAAGTTTGTATAAGTAACTTAAACGGACAAATTACAGTTGGCTGTTTTTCCTTTTTTAAACATTTTAGCCAACTATATTTAGCCTATTAACAGGGCGTTGGTCAAGGATATATTTCAATATGGATGAACGTCAATTATTGTGGAATCGTTATTCTCTTCATATTGAAATGTATCAGAAATACTTAGATACAGTACTGAAATTAAATTTATTCTATTACGGAATAACTGGCGCAATAATTTCATTTTATTTCTCTAATAACGCTAATGGTTTAACAACAGAACTTGCTCTACTACTACCACTGATGATTACGACGAACCAGTCTATCATCAAGGTCATTTGGCCAATAGTGAATCAATCGATCAAACCCAAAGCGCAAACGATGAAACTTTCTTTATGTCGAATATGACACCCCAATTGCCCGGGCATAATACCAGCATTTGGAAGGGACTAGAAAATCGTGAAAGAAAGTGGGCGAATAAAAGGGGTAGGGTGATCGTTTTAGCTGGTCCTGTTTATCAGGCTGACATTTTATACATTGGCAATAAAGTGCCGGTTCCTTCAGCGTACTGGAAAGTGATTTATGATCCTGCTAAGCAAGAAGCAATCGCTTATTTAATTCCACATAAAAAACTCAAAACAAAGCAACTTGATAATTACCTGGTGTCGATTGACCATATCGAAGCAATGTACGATTTAGATTTACTAAGTTTACTTGATGATCAATTGGAAGCCGATATTGAAAAAGTTACTCAGTTGAAGCAGTGGTAAATTATGATCAATATCAACATTAAATGATGTTAGTTATTTTACTCTTTACGTTTGTTGAATATTACCTCAAAATGGTAAAAGAAATTCCCCAAAAGTAAAATACAAGTTGTTGATTTTATTAGGGGCGTAACCACCAAAAACACTATGTTAAAAAGGTTAAGAAAGTGGATAAGTCATTGAAATTAAAGGGAATAAAGTCAGTACTTTTTGTCTGTATGGGCAATATTTGCCGATCTCCTAGTGCTGAAGCTGTTTTCAGCCATAAGGCAAAGGCTCAAGGCTTATCATTGAAAATTGATTCTGCTGGCACCGTTGGCGCACATGCAAGAGAAAAACCCGATCACCGTGCTCAAAAAGTTGGCGTTGAGCGTGGTTATTCTTTTGAGGGTTTAAAAGCACGTAAAGTAAAAGTAGAAGATTTTGATGATTTTGATCTTATTCTAGCAATGGATAATCACAATGTTGAAGAACTATATAAAATTGCGCCTGGGCATTTACAACATAAAGTATTGTTATTTTTAGACTTCGCTAAAAACCATGAAGAAACCGAAGTACCGGATCCTTACTATGGCGGGGTTAATGGTTTTCGTTTTGTGTTAGATTTGGTTGAAGATGCCAGTGATGGTTTGTTAGCTGAGCTTCAATAATTGAATTTTATTAAGGTATGTTGCGCTTTCACGTTGCTTTGCATTTTGAACTTTCGAATTTAAACGCTTTGATGAGTACCGTGAAAGGGATGTAGCCTAGCCTAATTGAGTTAGATAATTTTTTGTCTCAATGAGACGTGAGAATTAAGCAAAATTAACTGGCTCAAATGAATAGGATAAAGCTTTGTTAGCTTTATCCTATACTTATACCCATGTTACCTCAAGATGCCGAAACTCGTATCTTGAAGTATCATGGGTATATCTGACTTGATTTACTCAACAATTACCTGATAAACCGTAACAGTGCCACTGACTTCATTGCCAATAATAAGCAATGGCATGCCATTAGGGCTTTGCTCACTAGTGACAAATTTAATGCTTTCAGGACCTAAATCACCAGCACTTTCTATCATACTGCAATCCATGCCCTCGTTTTCATCACAAGGATTGTCTAAATCATCGTCCAACTCATAATCGACAGTGAAATCTCGGTTATTGTAAAAAGCTGAAAAGCTGACATTAAATGGGTTACTGATATCATAAACAAATAAATTTCCAGAGCGTTCACTGGCAATAAAACCATAGGTTCTATCACCTATTTTTCCTACTGTTATCGCTTCTGGTTCGCCACCTTTATCGTCAGAGCGGTTATCACCTTTGTTTTCTGTGTGGGTGCTATTGAAATTATTGCCTAAAACAGAGGCTGAAATTTTACCAAAATCATCACCTGAGTCAAAAACTAGGTTGATGTTTTGATCCCATATTGAAAATGAGCGTGCGCCATAAGCATACAGTGCTTCGTATGTGCCATCATTGTTAGCATCACCTAAGGCAGTGGTCACTTTTAAGCGTCCTAAGCCATTTTTTCCGCCACTGGCATCATAAAATGCTTGTAACTCAGGTGATAAGGTTTTGTTTATTTTGTCTGGGTCAATAATGTCTTTTACTCGTACTTCTTCTGAGTAGCCGTCATAATCGCGTGAGTCACCTTCGTTCGCTGTCAGCACAAAGGTGGCACCTTGCCATTGATAAGAGCTAATGCTATCCGGTTGGTACATACCATATAAGTTATTTACCGTTTGAAATGAGGCTATTTCATCTTTATTGGTAAAATCTATTTGATAGTTAGCCCAGTTTTTAAAACCAAGTGGTTTAATTTCAATGGTATTACTTTCTAAATTGATAATACCAATGGCATTATTTTCTTGTAAAGAAACATAAGCCGTTTTGCTGTCTTCACTAACGGTAATATACTCTGGCTCTAAACTTTGCGCGAGTGTTGTGCCTATTGGGCCGGCTAGTTTTAAACCTGCTGCTTTTAGTAACTCTATACGCTTGGCATCGGTATCAAAATCCTCACTATCAAGTAAGTCACTGCTAAAAGTAATGTCTGACGTTAAGTTAATGGTAGTACTAATATCAGCGGGTATTGCATTGGTAAAATCAATGACTGAAATAGAGCCTTCTGGATCAACACTATAGTCGCTGTTTGGCTCACCTTCATTAGCAATAAGTACTTTTTTTCCATCGGGGCTAAAGGTTACCATGTCGGGTAGCGCGCCTACTTTTACTGCTTTGATAAAAGTGCCAGCACCTTGGTTATCTAATTGATAAAATAATACCGCACCATTTTGGGTTTTATCTGTTGCTTCAATGGCGATGGCTAAAGTATTTTCAAAAATAGCAATAGAGTTAGCAGCGCCTAAAGTAATTGTTGCTACTTGATTGTTATCAAGTGCTACCTCAACTTCATTAAAAAAAGTAAAAGTGGTTGATGATAAACTAGTATCGATAACCGGAGCGCCTACTTGTGTTGTCGGCAGGTTAGTTAAATTGATTACTTCTATTTGATTTTTGGCACTATTGACGGCAAAAGCAGAATTTGATGCTTGATGAAATTGCACAATTTCAGCGGCACTTTTTCCGGCAATATCACTACCGCCAGCGCTAAAGCGACCAACTACTTCAACGCGCACATTACGTCTGGCATTTTCGCCTGTAGCGCCCTTAATTCCTTGTTCACCCGAACTCCCTTGCGAGCCGGTAATACCAATTTGACCTTGTTCGCCATTATCACCATCAAATTGACAGGCAGATAATGCCGAAACTATAGAGATAGCGATAATTGTTTTTTTTATAGACATATTCGTTCCTACTTACCATGAGTTTAAATAATGTGAAAACCCATAGAGTGTAAAAGTAATAAGTGACGAATTTATGTCAAGTAAATGAATAAAATATGACAAGGGATGGAAGGAGTACGGTAAGGCTTGATAGTGAGCCTTACCGATTTTATATTTGAATTAAAGCGGGGAGTTTATTTGGTATTACGTAGACTATCTTTGTTTTATTGCATCAGCGAGTAACGATAAAATATCGTCACTAACCGTTAAATCAATACAGGCATCAGTAATACTTTTACCATAAACTAATGGCGTATCTGCGGTTACTGCTTGATTACCCGATTCAATAAAGCTTTCTATCATTACACCAAAAATACTTTGCTCGCCTTGGCTAATTTGCTCGGCAATAGATTGAGCAACATCAATTTGCTTGTTATGATCTTTATAGCTATTACCATGACTGAAATCTATCATAATCATTTGCTTTAGCTCGGCTTTTTCTAGTTTTTTACAGGTGTCGACAATGTCTTCTTTGTGGTAATTAGGTACTTTGCCGCCACGTAAAATTACATGGGAAAAAGGATTGCCATGGGTGCGGTAGATACACATTTGCCCGCTTTTATCCGGTGAATATAATACATGAGGAACACTTGAGGCTTTAATGGCATCTAAGGCAATTTTTACGTTGCCGTCAGTACCATTTTTAAAGCCAACAGGGCATGACAGTGCTGAAGCAAGCTCTCTGTGTACTTGGCTTTCAGTAGTACGTGCGCCAATAGCACCCCAACTAATTAAGTCAGAAATATACTGACCAGTAACCATATCTAAAAACTCAGTACCTGCAGGTAAACCTAAATCATTAATATCAACTAATAATTGTCTGGCCAGGTTTAGCCCTTTAGCAACATGAAATGATTTATCAAGATCAGGGTCGCTAATTAATCCTTTCCAGCCAACAGTGGTGCGCGGCTTTTCAAAATAAACGCGCATCACAATAAGTAATTCATTACTGTATTTATTACGTAATACTTTTAGACGCTTTGCGTAGTCAATGGCAGCCGTGGTGTCGTGAATAGAGCAAGGGCCAATAATAACTAATAAGCGTTTATCTTCGCCGTTGATAATGGCTTCTATTTCTCGGCGACTTTGCATGATAAAGTCAGCGGTAGTTGCGCTTAAAGGGATTTTCTGTGCTAATTTCGCAGGAGACACTAAGTTTTCAATTAAACTTGTGCGTAGTTCATCAGTTTTAATAGTCATGAAATTTATATGCTTTTTTAAGACGATATTGTTTATGTTGCACTATAGCGCGCATAAACTAAATTATGCGCGCTAACATAGCTAATTTAACCGCCAATGTGAACCATTTGGCTAATAATAATCATCATTGTTTGATATAAGCTAGAGTCTGTTAGTATTTATAACGTTGCAGTCCAGTTTCACTCAATATTTTAGCGGTAATTTCTTCCACTGAAAATTTAGTGGTATTAATGAAAGGTATTTTTTCTTTTTTATAGAGTTTTTCAACTTCACGTACTTCCATACGACATTGTCTTGGTGACGCATATTTACTGTTCGACATTCTGTTATGACGAATATCTATTAATCGCTGGGCATCTATCGTTAAACCAAATAATTTTTTCTTATAGGGTTTTAAAAAAATTGGCAGTGCTAAATCATCCATGTCTTCATCGGTGAAAGGGTAGTTGGCCGCTTTTATGCCATATTGCAGCGCTAAATACAGTGAACTTGGCGTTTTACCTGAGCGTGATACACCAACAAGTATTACATCGGCATCATCATAATTAGTAACGTTAGAGCCATCATCGTTAGCAAGTGCATAGTTAACCGCGTCAATACGATAGTCATAGCTGTTTTCATGAATGCTATGAGTTCGATGGGCTGTTGGTTTGGCTTTCATGCCAAGTTGTTGCTCAATGGGGCCGATAAAATGTTCTAAAAAGTTATAAATCACCCCATCACAACTATCGATAATTTCACGGATATCATTATTAACAAAGGTATGAAAAACTAAAGAGGGCTCTTTACTGCGGGCACAGGCTTTATTGATTTGTTCTTTTACTTCTAGTGCTTTTTCTACTGACTCAACAAAGGGAATGGTTTGGTGGGTAAACTCAGTAGGAAATAAAGAAAGCAAAGCATGACCAAATACTTCAGAGGTGATTGCTGTTCCGTCGGAAATATAGAAAGCTGTGCGCATGGTTTAAACCTTTATATAAACTATAATGAAACTGATGATGAAAACTTTTAAGTTATGTTCTATTTTAACTTTTAATTTTTTATGTTGGCAGTGTAGAATGTCTTAAGTTATAAATATATACCCAAGTTACTTTAAAATGCAGGATTCAACTGGGATTAGAAACATTTTTAGGCAAGGCATTTATTGAAGAGAATGGTTACTCCCTTCTTGAAATCAATAACGCAGCGTAAAATATTTCTAAACCAGCCCTTTGGGGATGACTGAGCAAAACATGCTCGTCGTTACATCTGTTTTTAATGGAATAACCATTAATAAAAAGATGCGTCTTGATCATATTCCGCTCAGTTATCCTGAAACTCGCATTTTGAAGTGGCTTGGGTATAGTGCTACAAATAAATAGATTTATTCTTTTACTGACTCTCAATGGGGAATTGTTGTGCAAGAAAATGTACTTTGGTATGAAAACTTAGGAATGGGTGATGTTGATCGCGTTGGCGGTAAAAATGCATCACTTGGGGAAATGATTTCAAATTTAGCTAATGTGGGTGTACAAGTGCCTACTGGTTTTGCTACTACATCTTTTGCTTTTAATGAGTTTTTGGAGCAAAGCGGTATTAATGAGAAAATTTATCAACTGCTTGATGGCCTTGATGTTGGTGATTTAAAAGAATTAGCAAGCTGTGGGCAAACTATTCGCCAATGGATTATTGACACGCCTTTCTTGGACGCAATGCAAAAGGATATTGAAGGTGCTTACGCAAAATTAGCCGGTGACTTTTCTGATGACGCTTCATTTGCCGTACGCTCATCGGCTACCGCTGAAGATATGCCAGATGCTTCTTTTGCCGGGCAACAAGAAACGTTTCTTAACGTCCGTGGTTTTGATGCGGTAATGGTCGCCATTAAACACGTTTTTGCATCTTTGTTTAATGACCGTGCTATTTCTTATCGTGTACACCAAGGTTATGATCATCGTGGTGTGGCATTATCTGCTGGCATACAGCGTATGGTACGTAGTGATATATCAGCTTCTGGTGTTATGTTCACTATTGATACAGAATCAGGTTTTGAAGACGTAGTTTTTATCACTTCTAGCTTTGGTTTAGGTGAAATGGTAGTGCAGGGCGCAGTTAACCCAGATGAGTTTTATGTACATAAGCCTACGCTTGCTAAAGGTAAGCCGGCGATTGTCCGTAGAAACATTGGTAGTAAAGCCATTAAAATGGTGTACACACAATCTCAAGAGCACAGCAAACAAGTTGAAATTGTTGATATTGATGAACAAGACTCTAACCGCTTTTCATTAACGGATGCAGAAGTTGAAGAACTTGCCAAGCAAGCGGTTATTATAGAAAAACATTATGGTCGGCCAATGGATATTGAATGGGCCAAAGATGGTTTGGATAATAAACTTTATATTGTTCAAGCACGTCCAGAAACCGTTAAAAGTCGTGAAAGCGCTAATGTCATGGAGCAGTTTCAAATAAATAGCCAATTACAAGCGACGGCAAAAATTGTTTGTGAAGGTCGCTCAATTGGGCAGAAAATTGGTAGTGGTACCGTTAAAGTTTTAGCTTCTTTAGCTGAAATGGATAAAATTCTTCCTGGTGATGTGTTAGTAACTGATATGACAGATCCCGATTGGGAGCCTATTATGAAACGCGCTTCAGCCATTGTTACTAATCGTGGCGGCAGAACCTGTCATGCGGCTATTATTGCCCGTGAAATGGGAATTCCTGCGGTGGTTGGTTGTGGTAATGCAACTAAAGTTATTAAAACAGGTGATGAGGTTACTGTTTCATGTGCTGAAGGCGACACCGGTTTTATTTATCAAGGTAAGTTAGATTACACCGTAACTACTTCTAAAATTGATGCTATGCCAGAATTACCGCTAAAAATCATGATGAATGTTGGTAACCCAGATCGAGCTTTTTCTTTTGCTAAATTACCACATGCAGGTATTGGTTTAGCCCGTTTAGAGT
Organism: Colwellia sp.; assembly: GCA_013215465.1. Classification (GTDB taxonomy): domain Bacteria; phylum Pseudomonadota; class Gammaproteobacteria; order Enterobacterales; family Alteromonadaceae; genus Colwellia. The sequence continues at coordinate 34,904 of JABSOW010000033.1, forward strand.
TTATTATTAATAAAATGATTGGTGTTCATCCAAAAGCTTTATTGAACTTTGATAGTCAGTCAGCTGATATACAAGATGAAATTAACGATATTATCGCCGGTTATGAAAGCCCAGTAGAGTTTTATATCGCTAAATTGACGGAAGGGATTTCAACACTTGCTGCTGCTTTCTCACCAGAAAAAGTGATAGTGCGTATGTCTGATTTTAAGTCAAACGAATATGCTAATTTGGTTGGCGGCGAAGAGTATGAGCCCGATGAAGAAAACCCTATGATTGGTTATCGCGGTGCTGCTCGTTATATTTCAACCGATTTTCGTGATTGTTTTGCCCTTGAATGTGAAGCACTTAAACGTGTGCGTAACGACATGGACTTAACGAATGTTGAAGTGATGATCCCATTTGTTAGAACGCTGGAAGAAGCCTCTCAAGTAATTGATATTTTAGCTGAGCATGGTTTAAAACGTGGTGAAAATGGTTTACGCATTATTATGATGTGTGAATTGCCATCAAATGCTTTACTTGCCGATCAATTCCTAGACTATTTTGATGGCTTCTCTATCGGTTCAAATGATTTAACTCAATTAACACTTGGTTTAGATAGAGACTCAGGCTTAATTGCTCACTTGTTTGATGAGCGTGATCCGGCGATAAAAGCATTATTGTCAATGGCAATTAGCGCGTGTAAGAAGCGTGGTAAGTATGTTGGTATTTGTGGTCAAGGACCTTCTGATCATAAAGATTTTGCCGCATGGCTGGTAGAGCAGGGTATTGATAGCGTATCACTAAACCCTGATACAGTATTACCAACTTGGTTGTATCTTGCTGATAAATTAGCTGAAAAAAATAAGTAATAGCACTTATTAAGTTAAGTGTTAGTACAGCTGTTGAGAGAAAATGAGTCTACTATTTAATTAGGCTCATTTTTTTGCATATTATTTACACTAATTAGCTATCAGTATAAATTTACTAATGGGTTTACATAGTTATATCAATCAGACTAACTAAGTGATCTTCTTAAATGGTCTAAATATCCAATAACATCGTTGCTTTCAATCACACACGCCAGCTATTACTCAATCAAGCGCCTTGCCTACATGAATGTAGGTCTGTCTCTTATACACAACTTTTAAATCGGTTGGATTTATGATCTAATACTCTTTTTTATTTTCTTATAAATTGATATGTATAATCCAGAAACAACACAATGGGCTCAATTAATTTTTGGTCAAGCTAATTTAGGCGATC
>JABSOW010000034.1 GCA_013215465.1 Colwellia sp.
AGAAGTGAAATGCAGTAGCGCCGATGGTAGTGTGGGAGTTCCCATGTGAGAGTAGGACATTGCTAAGCTTCTATTTAAAGAAACCCGTAGCTAACGCTACGGGTTTTTTGCTTTCTGCTTTTTAAAAATAATAACCTGATCCCATTCACCTTTTATGGCGTATCGCTTCAGAAGTAAAATGCAGTAGCGCCGATGGTTGTTGTAGTAAAGCCCATGCGAGAGTGCAATAGGACATTACTAAGCCTCTATTAAGAAAAGCCTGATTCGAAAGAGTCGGGCTTTTTGCTGTTTGGGTTTTATATCATGGGATATTAGGTTGCTTGTAAAGAGACTTCCAGAATGCCGCAGTTAACTGGTGCCTGAACACCGTGTGGTTTTCTAGAGGATGCGCGGAAATATTATAGTAATGTCAGATGATAATGTCAGAGAGAAAAGAGACTTCCAGAATGCCGCAGTTAACCGTAGTCCTGAACACCGTGTGTTCAGGGCGGAAATGTTATGCTAACCGTAGGCTTCCCGATACGAGCCGGGCTTGCACAATAGCTAATAGTCAATTTCCTTAGGTAAAACTTATCGGCTCAGGGACATAGTCACTTACAAACATCCCAGAAGACCGGGTTATTATAACGAAAATAAGGAAAGAGGTAAGTTTTTTTTAACTGGTAGGAGCTAAGTGTTGTCAATTCAATCGTTTTACGCTTGCTTCTTACTCGTCGATACTATCGCTTGTTCAATAGTTGACTGCAACAGTGCTATTTTTGCCTTATTATCCTGTTGTTCTGCTTTTAATTTATTCTGAGTAGCTAATAACTCATTAGTTAAATTTAATGCAGTCATCAATATAGCTTGCTCTGGGGAGGAAATAGATTTGCAATTACTTGTTTTGGTTAAGCGTTTTGTTAATTCTGCGGCAGCATTGAGTAGAGCGCTCTCTTGCCCTATAGGACAAGCGACTTTAAGTTTGCGATCAATAATGTTGATTTCAACAGAGCGTTGACTCATTTATAACAATTCCAATGATAATTAACAATTTAATGACAATAACTTCCACTATAACTGTGCTGATTTTGCTATGCAAGCTAATGTAGGTTTTTATACCAATTTCATTCAGCTATTGCCCATTTTTATTGAATAAAATCCCCCAAGACAGCATCGCCTTAAATTCCATTTATCACTATAGGTCAATCAGCTATCTTGCCCTAAATTTTTCCCCCCGCGCAACAATATTAAAAATTTAATGACACTGCTAATATGTGATTTTCATGTTTTTTGGGTGTGGCAATGTTAGGATAGTATTATAGTTTTTTTCCTTTATTTTAAGTTATTAGTCATGTCTGAACATTCATCACCAACAAGTAAACTCGACTTCTCTTCAGCTCAAGCGGTTATTACCACCGAAAACATTCAAACTCATGCTAGCGAAATTCATGGTGTACTCACCGGGTTAGTTTGTGCAGGTTTTACTTTTGAAGAACAAAATTACCTTGGTATGCTAAATGACTTATTTAATAATGGCGAAGGTTTTCCCAATGCAGTAAAAGCTGTTATTAAACAGATGTATAGTGAGTTGTGGGCAGAAATACTTGACGATACTTATACTTTTCAATTGATGTTGCCTGATGATGACGATTCAATTGTTGAACGTGGTCATGCATTAAGTGTTTGGGTACAAGGTTTTAATTTAGGTTTTGGTTTACAGCAAAAAAATAGCCCTGTAACGTCAAGCGAAGTAAAAGAAGTGTTAACTGACTTTGCGGAAATAGCTAATCTGTCTGATGAAATGGAAGAAGATGAAGATACCGAACAAGCCTATTTTGAAATTAGTGAATATGTGCGAATGTCAGCCTTATTATGTTTCACTGAGTTAGGTGCGTCTCCAACAACGGTTGATAATCAAAACACTAGTAATACCATTCATTAACACCCGTTATTAGAGAAATCATGACTATTGAGCACGCAACAACGTCGAATAAATTACCTGGTATTGCTAGTTTACCGATAAGTGATTTTAAAGTTCATCGAGCTGATTTTTTCGATAAAATGGAAAATAACAGTATCGCTTTCTTTGGCGCAGCTCAGGAAGTGACTCGTAGCAATGATACTGAGTACGCCTTTTGCCAAAATAAAAATTTTTATTACTTAACGGGTTTTAACGAACCCGATGCATTGCTTGTATTAGTTAAAGCAGATAATAATCAGCAATCAATATTATTTTCTTTGCCCAAAGATAAAAGCCATGAAATATGGCATGGCCGTAGAGTTGGCCAAGAGCAAGCTTGTCAGTACTATAATTTTGATAAAAGCTTTGTACTTGATGAACTCAAAAGCTTTGTGCCTGAATACTTAAATGACTTAAGCCAAATTTATTTTTGCTTTGATAACAGCGAAATGTCACAACAAGTATTCACTTGGTTATCACAAGCCAGACCTTCTGTTCGCCAAGGCACTAAAGTACCTGAGGTGTTAATTGATGCAAGCCCTATTATTAATAATTTGCGCTTAATTAAAAGTGCTAATGAAATAGCCGTAATGCGTCAAGTTAATTATATTTCGGGTTTAGCGCATCAACGAGCAATGCAAACAGCAGCAGTAGGTAAGTTTGAATACCAAATAGAAACTGAATTATTGTATGAGTTTTCTCGTCATGGTGCTCGTCATCCCGCTTACGCTAGCATAGTTGCTGGTGGTGATAACGCTAATATTTTACATTACACTGATAACGGTGAAACGCTACAAGACAATGAGCTGTTATTAATTGATGCAGGTGGTGAATTAGCTGGTTATGCCGCTGATATTACCCGAACATTCCCTGTTAATGGCAAGTTTACCGCCCCACAAAAATTATTATACCAACTTGTGCTTGATACCCAGTTAGCGGTGATCGCAGCGATCAAACCGGGTATTACTTTCGCAAAGTTAAATGAAATAGCGAATGAATGTTTAACGCAGGGGTTAATTGAGCTAGCTATTTTATCAGGTGACTTAAGGCAATTACTTATTGATAAAGCGTGTAAAAAATACTTTATTCATGGCTTAGGTCACTGGCTTGGGCTAGACGTGCACGATGTGGGTGACTATCATTTTAATGAAAAAAAAGAGCAATGTCGTGAGTTTGTTGCCGGTATGGTGTTAACCATTGAGCCAGGGCTTTATATGCCTATTGACGATAATGATTTAGAGAAAGAATGGCGCGGTATTGGTATTCGCATTGAAGATAATATTGTTGTAACCGAGCAAGGTTATGAAAACCTAACGGTTAATTCGCCAAGAACGATTGTTGAAATTGAAACTTTGATGAAAAAGAAAGTATAAATATTTCGTTAAAAATAGCATAAAGGCAATATCAAATAAAAGTACCAACAAAGTAACAACAAACATGAGCAATAATAAAAAAAATTTCGATGTAATCATCTCTGGCGGCGGCTTATCAGGGAGTTTAATGGCATTAAGCTTAGCTGATTTAACCAAAGCTGATGGCAGCTTATTATCAATTGCCATCATTGAAACAAACAAGCCTGAAGCGAACGAGTCCGAAGCCAACAGATCCGAAATCACTGCGCTTGCAGAGCATAAAGCAACACAACACCATAATACCCCCCCTTTGTTTGATGATCGAGTATTGGCGTTATCTCATGCTAGCGCCAAATATCTTGACAGTGTTGATGTGTGGCAGCACTTATCAGCTGATGCTTGCCCGATTGAAAAAATTGATATTTCAGATCGTGGTCATTACGGTAAAGCCCGTATCGAAGCAGAAGAGCACTGTGTATCTGCATTAGGCTATGTTATTGCGATGGCTAAAATCGGCGAAGGTCAATTGAAAGTATTAGCCAGTAAATCTAATGTGCAGTGGTTTAGTCCTGACACTATTACCGATATTAACTGGCAGCCAGACAATGAACGTCTTTGTGAACAGGATCATGGGCTAAGTAGCAGGGTAGGTCTTACAGAAGGCAATACAGTAAATAATAGTGTGGTTGACGTGACACTTAGCTCTGGCAACATATTAAAAACAAGCTTATTACTTGCCTGCGATGGCGCTAACTCTCCGTGTCGACAATTAGCGAATATTGAAGTAAACAAAAGTGATTATCAGCAAGTGGCACTTATTGCTAATGTGGCCACCAAACAAGCACACAGTAATAAAGCTTTTGAACGCTTTACTGAGTTTGGCCCCATTGCCATGTTGCCCTTGGTTGCGTTAAAAAATCAGAAAAATCGTTGCTCACTAGTATGGACTATGTCAGCACAGCAAGGTGAGCAGCTATTAGCCCTGAGTGATGATGAATTTAGTTGTCAGCTTGAATTAGCCTTTGGCAGTTGGCTTGGTGCCATAACTCAGGTAGGTAAGCGCGATGTTTATCCGTTAGTACTTTTACAAGCCAAGCAGCAAACCTATCATCGGTTGGCGCTAATTGGTAATGCTGCGCACACCATTCACCCTATTGCTGGGCAAGGCTTTAATTTAGGCTTACGCGACGTGCAATTGATGGCTAGCTTGATAGAACAACAACTTAAAAGCCAAACTGATATTGGCAGTTTTTCCTTACTTAATGAATATTCACAACAACGTGAACAAGATCAAAAACAAATCATAACGTTAACTGATTCCCTCGTTACCTTGTTTGCTAATAATCTACCGCCTTTGGTTGCTGGCAGAAATGCCGGCTTAAAAATAATGAATTATTTGCAGCCTTTAAAAAATACCTTGGTGAATAAGTTAATGGGCTATTAAAGAGATAAACAATGCAAAAATTTGATGTATTAATTGTTGGTGCTGGCATGGTGGGTTTAACGTTAGCGTTAGCATTAAGAAAAACCACCGATCTTAAAATTGCCATTGCTGACACTCTACCTGTCAACGCCTTAACACCAGAGCCAGAGGTAAGAGTTAGTGCTATCAATATTGCTAGCCAAACCCTGTTTGATAACTTAGAGGTTTGGCCTGATATTCAATCAAATCGCCTGCAACCTTATCAAAAAATGCATATTTGGGATAAGGATGGTTTAGGTAAGTTAGATTTTTCTGTCGATGACTTAGGCAGCTTTCTCCATAATGAAAACCTCGGTTGGATTATTGAAAACAAGGTGATCCGCAATGCCCTATGGCAAAAAGCTCAAGCTGACGAAGGAATTCGTTTTTTCACTGATCATAAGCTAGCGAGTATGGCAGAAGGAGATAGCGAGGTATTTGTTAGTTTTGATGCCCCTATTGAAGCGAGTCAAGGCAGACAAGCTCCCTTAATTGCAAAACTAGTTGTTGGCGCTGACGGTGCCAATTCATGGGTACGAAAACAAATAGACAGCCCGATGATCACTAGAGATTATGATCATCATGCTATTGTGGCGACAATAAAGTGCTCGCAAGGCCATGAAAACACGGCTTGGCAAGTGTTTTTGCCAACTGGCCCTTTAGCATTTCTACCACTTTTTCCACCAAACAATGACACCTGCTCTATTGTTTATTCAACATCTCCTGAAGAAGCTAAACGGCTAACGGCGCTTACGGCAATAGACTTTGCTAAAGAGCTAACAGCAGCGAGTGATGGTAAGCTAGGCACCATTGAGTTAGTTAGTGAACGTTTTACTCATCCACTAACCATGCGTTTGGCCCAAGACTTTGTCAAAGGTAGAACAGTGCTTATTGGCGATGCTGCCCACACTATTCACCCCCTTGCAGGGCAAGGTGTTAACCTTGGCTTATTGGATGCTGCCGCCTTAGCACAAAGCATTACTTCGTTAATTACCGAGCAAGGCTCAATAGATAAAAACTTAGCCTCGCCACGTGTTTTAAAAGCTTTTTCACGGGCACGAAAAAGTGAAGCTACCGAGATGATTGCGGCTATGGAAGCAATAAAGCAAACTTTTAGTGTTCAGCAGCCTGGGGTTAAATTGTTACGCGGTATAGGTATAAGCTTACTTGATAAGCTTAAGCCAGCTAAAAAAATATTAATAGAACAAGCACTTGGCCTTAAAAGTAACTTACCTGAACTAGCACAAAGGAAGCTAAACTAGGTAGCTGAATAAAACAGTAAAAAAAATGCATAAAATTAATCCCTGCTATCGGCCAGTTAACTCATTAAAACTGGTGTATAATTTCAAAATACTAAAGTTTTTGAAATTTAATTCTGATTTTGTTGTTAAGTTGGTTTTTAATTTGAAATGTGCAATTATATTTTGTTGAATAGGGTTAAGCCAACGGCTATAATTAACGCAATCTAAAAACAAATACTTGGCTGACTTACTTTAGGTATTACTTATGACGAACAAAACCGTACTGCACGCAAAACACTTAGCATCTGGCGCTAAAATGGTTGATTTTTATGGCTGGGAAATGCCAATTAACTATGGCTCGCAAATAGAAGAGCATCATGCTGTTCGTCAACATGCGGGTATGTTTGATGTTTCTCATATGACCATTGTTGATATACAAGGCAGCGACGCGAAAGCTTTTTTACGCCATTTAGTGATCAATGATGTGGCCAAATTAACGGTTGCCGGTAAAGCGTTGTATACCGGTATGTTAAATGAAGAAGGTGGCGTGATTGATGATTTGATCATTTATTTCTTCTCTGATACTAACTATCGCTTAGTGGTAAATTCTGCAACCCGCGAAAAAGATCTCGCCTGGATGAATAAGCAAGCGAACGGCTTTGAACTGACGATTACAGAACGCCCTGAATTTGGCATGATTGCCGTACAAGGCCCAGAAGCTAAAGCTAAAGTTGCCCAGTTACTTACCGCAGAGCAACTGGTCGCGGTTGAAGGAATGAAACCCTTTTTTGGCGTACAAGTGGGCGATTTATTCATCGCCACTACCGGTTATACCGGCGAAGATGGCTATGAAATTATAGTTCCTGAGAGTGCCGCGGAAGATTTTTGGCAAAAACTATTAGCTGTAGGGGTTACCCCATGTGGTTTAGGTGCTCGTGATACTTTACGTTTAGAAGCAGGTATGAATCTTTATGGCTTAGACATGGATGAAACTGTCTCGCCATTAGCCGCTAACATGGCTTGGACCATAAGTTGGGAGCCAAGTGAACGTAACTTTATTGGCCGTGATGTATTAACGGCGCAAAAAGCTGCGGGCACACAAGCTAAATTAGTCGGTTTAGTGCTGACAGAAAAAGGTGTATTACGTGCTCATCAAGTAGTGATTACCGAGTTTGGTAAAGGTGAGATTACTTCGGGTACATTTTCTCCTACTTTAGGGCACAGTGTTGCCTTAGCGCGAGTTCCACGTAGCGTAAAAGTAGGTGACATTGTCGAAGTTGAAATGCGTAAAAAATTAGTGAAAGTACAGGTAACAAAACCTAGCTTTGTCCGTAATGGCAAGAAAGTCTTTTAATTGAATATATCAATAGATGCTCTATGATTAAATGGGGCAGCTAAGCCAACTAATTAATAATAAAATTTAAACGAATTTAAGAATTTAACCAATAGGAAAATAAAATGAGCAACATTCCTTCAGAATTAAAATATGCAACATCACATGAATGGGTACGCAACGAAGGTAACGGTATTATTACTGTTGGCATTACCGAACACGCCCAAGATCTTTTAGGCGATATGGTGTTTGTTGAATTACCTGATGTTGGCGATAACGTTAGCACTGGCGATGATATTTGTGTTGCTGAATCAGTAAAAGCGGCATCAGACATTTATGCGCCAGTGACAGGTGAAATTATTGAAGTAAATGAAGAGCTAGAAGATTCACCAGAACTCGTTAATTCAGATGCTTTTGGTGGCGGTTGGTTATTCAAAATGAAGATGGAAGATGCTGGCGAATTAGAAAGCCTTTTAGATGCTAAAGGGTATGCTAATTCTATCGACCAAGACTAATTTTCGGTCACATTCTTCTTTTATGCTGCGTTGCTTTCGTTATTCGTCTAAATCACTTAGTACACTAAGCTCAGTAGACTCATAACTTCAGCAGCCTTGCCTAAAAATCGACTGTTTACGAAAATCGAAAGCTCAATGATTAAGCCTCTGACAAAACGTTTGGGGCTTTCTTTTATTTGTAAAACTATTTAAGTGAAACTGTTATGACTTTTCAATTACCTACTAGCTCGTCAGACTCTTTGTCGTTAGCACAGTTAGAACAAACACAAGATTTTATTCGTCGCCATATAGGCCCTAGTGCCGCACAAACTAAAGCGATGTTAACTGACATTGGCGCTGAATCTGTTGATGCATTAATTGATGAAATTGTTCCTAGTGATATTCGTTTAGCTGAGCTACCGGCAATTGGTGACAGCAAAACAGAAGTGCAAGCATTAGCGGATTTAAAAGCCATTGCTAACTTAAATACAGTTAACACCTCTTATATTGGTTTAGGTTATTACCCAACCTTAACGCCAAACGTTATTTTGCGTAACGTACTAGAAAATCCCGGTTGGTATACAGCTTACACGCCGTATCAACCTGAAATTGCCCAAGGTCGTTTAGAGTCGTTACTTAATTATCAGCAAATGTGTATTGACCTAACGGGTCTGCCGTTAGCAAGTGCTTCCTTACTTGATGAAGGCACAGCCGCTGCAGAGGCAATGGCGTTAGCTAAACGTGTTTCTAAAAACAAAAAGTCTAACCTTTTCTTTATCTCTGAAGATGTTTTTCCACAAACTATTGACGTTGTTAAGCAACGTGCAGAAATGTTTGGTTTTGACGTTGTTATTGCCCCAGCAAATGAAGCGCCAGAGCATGATATTTTTGGTGCCTTAATTCAATACCCAAGTGCGACGGGTGAAGTGGTAGATATTAGTGATTTAATTGCAAAAATTCACAGCAATAAAGGTATTGTTGCTGTTGCCGCCGACATTATGAGCTTAGTGTTGTTAAAAGCGCCGGGCGATTTAGGCGCTGATGCGGTTATTGGTTCAAGCCAACGTTTTGGCGTACCTATGGGTTATGGCGGTCCACATGCGGCATTTTTTACCACCTCTGACAAATACAAACGTTCATTACCGGGCAGAATTATTGGCGTATCAAAAGATACTCGCGGTAACCAGGCATTGCGTATGGCAATGCAAACACGCGAGCAACATATTCGCCGTGAAAAAGCCAACTCAAACATTTGTACCGCGCAAGTATTATTAGCCAATATGGCAGCATTTTACGCGGTTTATCATGGCCCTAAAGGCTTGAAAACTATTGCTAGCCGTATTCACCGTTTCACGGATATTTTATGTTTAGGAGTGGCCACTAAAGGTTTAACCGCTATTCATGCTAACTACTTTGATACCTTAACGTTTAATGTTGCGTCGCTTGAAAATAACAGCAAAGCAGAAATCATTGAACGAGCGTTAATTTCTGGTGTTAACTTACGCAGTGATGTTGAGGGCCAAATTAGTGTATCGCTTGACGAAACCACAACCCGTAGTGATGTAGCGCAATTATTTACTATTTTATTAGGCGCTGATCATGGCTTAGAGGTAACCGAGCTTGATGAGAAAATTGTTGCTGGTGGTCATTCATCAATTCCTGCTTCATTAATACGTGACACCGCAATATTATCGCACCCAGTGTTTAACTCGTATCACAGCGAAACTGAAATGCTGCGTTATATCAAACGTCTTGAAAATAAAGATTTAGCCTTGAACCATTCAATGATTTCATTGGGCTCTTGTACCATGAAATTAAACGCAACCGCGCAAATGATCCCAATAAGCTGGCCTGAATTTGCCAATATGCACCCATTTGCACCGCAAGATCAAGCCCTTGGTTACAAGCAAATGATTGACGAATTGGCTGACTGGTTGGTTGAATTAACCGGTTACGACAAAGTGTCAATGCAACCTAACTCAGGTGCACAAGGTGAATACGCAGGTTTAATTGCAATTGTTAAATACCATGAAAGCCGTGGTGATTCACATCGTAACATTTGTTTAATTCCTGCTTCTGCCCACGGTACTAACCCTGCATCAGCAATGATGGTTGGGATGAAAGTAGTGGTGGTTGCCTGTACTAAAGACGGTAACGTTGACATGGATGACTTAACAGCGAAAGCCGAAGAATTACGCGACAGCCTTTCTTGTATCATGATCACCTATCCGTCTACGCACGGTGTTTATGAAACCACTATCAGCGAGATCTGTAACATTATTCATGATAACGGCGGCCAAGTGTATCTTGATGGCGCCAACATGAATGCCCAAGTAGGGATTACCTCACCGGGCCTTATTGGCGCTGATGTATCACACCTTAACTTGCACAAAACTTTTGCTATTCCACATGGCGGTGGTGGCCCAGGTATGGGGCCAATAGGGGTTAAAGCTCACCTTGCGCCATTCTTACCTGATCATTCATTGGTGAACATCATTGCAGGCAACAAAGGCAATGGCGCAGTATCAGCAGCACCGTATGGTAGTGCCGGTATTTTACCCATTACTTACCTGTACATTGCCCTTTTAGGTAAAGAAGGTGTTACCGCAGCAACTAAATATGCCATTACTAATGCCAACTACTTAGTGACTAAACTTAGCCAGCATTATCCAATTTTATATACCGATCCAAATGGTCGTGTTGCCCACGAATGTATTGTTGATTTACGTCCCATTAAAGAAGCCTGTGGCGTAACTGAAATGGATATTGCCAAACGTTTAATCGATTACGGATTCCATTCACCAACGATGTCATTCCCTGTGGCAGGCACCTTGATGATTGAGCCAACTGAGTCTGAGTCTAAAGTTGAATTAGACCGCTTTATTGAAGCAATGGTCTGTATTCGTGATGAAGTACGTAAAGTTGAGTCAGGCGAGTGGACATTAGACAATAACCCATTACACCATGCACCACACACCTTAGCCGATATTACTGACCCTAATTGGGATCGAGCATACAGCATCGCTGATGCAGTATTCCCAGTACCAGGTGTTAGAGCGAATAAGTTTTGGCCAACGGTTAATCGTATTGATGATGTATATGGGGATCGGAATTTGGTTTGTAGTTGTCCGCCGGTTGAAAGTTATATTGATTAGTTTTTAGCTGATCACAACAGATCTAGTTGGAAACCGGTGACATCAAGTTGGAAACTGCTAATCTAGTTGGAAACTCTAACTGAATAATTTTCAAAGGCGAATCAGAAATGATTCGCCTTTATTTTTTTCTTGAAAGCAATTTGGTGTTTAAAGGGCTTTTAACCTTCCTTAATTAGCTTTCTACAAATATATTGGTAGAATGCGCCAGTCAGATTATTGTTAGGTTTTGTAGTATATGAGTGTAATTGATTTATTCGCAGGGGCAGGTGGCTTTAGTTTAGCTGCACATCAAGCAGGTCTTGAAGTGTTAGCGGCTATAGAGCTAGACACATCGGCAGCTAAAACATACCGCAAGAATATAATTGATAGACTAAAGCAAAATACCAACTTAATTAATGGTGATATCTTAAAAATTGAGCCTGCTGAACTCAGAGAAGAGTTAGGTTTAAAAGTAGGTGAATTAAAGCTCATTTTAGGCGGACCACCATGCCAAGGGTTTTCTAGTCATCGAATTAATGATGCTGGTGTTGACGATCCACGTAACAAACTTTTGTTACGTTATTATGATTTTGTTGAAGAGTTTCAGCCTAAAGTATTCTTAGTTGAGAATGTAGCTGGTTTGTTTTGGAAAAAGCATGCTTCTTATCTAGAGAAATTTAAACAGCTTGCACAAGATAACGGCTACATCATTCATTTTTGCGATACACTAAATGCTAAAGACTACGGAACACCACAAAATCGTAAACGTGCATTTATCTTAGGTATTCGTAAAGGTATAAAAAGAGATGACTTAGTTTTTCCTCCTTCAGCAGAGTACTTTTCGCCTGCCTCAAAAGAAGCTAATGATGGTTTACCTGTGTGGAGAACTGGCTCTGCTGTCTTTGAACCGTTGTCCACTGAATTAATTGAAGAATATATAGAACAGCACTTTCGTCCTCATACTAATATGACAGATGAGGCTGCGAGAAAGCTATTGCAAGAATTAGAGTCCGGGAAGCCTGTTGATATTAACGACCCATGTAATATTCATATGCTGCCGACTGAAAAAATGCAAAGACGTTTCAAGTCTACTCGCTTAAATGGCAGCAGAATGGATGCAGCTCAAGAGTTTGAACTGAAATGTCATGCTAACGGCTACGCAGGGCATAAGGATGTTTACGGAAGATTGTTAATTCACACGCCATCAAATACTATGACTACAGGTTGTAATAACCCATCAAAAGGGCGATTTGTGCACCCGTGGAAGGATCATGGTTTTACATTACGTCACGCCGCACGTTTACAAACATTTCCTGATGACTACATTTTTACTGGCAGTACAACCGATCAAGCCAAACAAATTGGTAATGCAGTCCCCACTATACTCGGCTATAAACTTATAACTGCGATTATAAATGGATTGAACTAGAAATAGTCTCTACAATGCTAGGAACTTTTTATTTGTTTTCAATAAGCTAAGTTAAATAACTAGCTTATTTATAATGGAACTCTTCATATGGCTAACGCTGACTTGTATTTCAAAACCAGAGCGAGAACTATCGATCATTTAGGTCGAGAACAAATAGCGGACTGTCCAACTGCTATCTCTGAGTTGTGGAAAAATGCTTATGATGCGGATGCGGATGATGTTGCTCTACATATATTAGATGGTGAGCAGTCAGTTGCTGCAATTGTAGATAATGGTTTTGGTATGAGTGCCAGTGATTTTGAAGACAAATGGCTAACAGTTGGTACCGAATCCAAGATTGAATCGTTAAATTCTAATGAACCTTCTAAACGGAAATATAACCGTCAGAAGCAAGGACAAAAAGGGATTGGTCGTTTGTCATGCGCTGCGCTTGGTCATTTATTACTGCTAGTGAGTAAAGCAGAAGGTCATCCCTTTGTTGCTAGCCTGATTGATTGGCGGTTGTTTGAGAATCCTTTCATCATGCTTCATGATATTACGATCCCAGTAACAGAGGTTGCTAGTATTGAAGAGCTTTATAGTGAAATCTCTGAACTTCATGAGCGTTTGCTTACTAATGTTACACCCTTAGTTGAGGATAACTCAGCTAGAGCGATTCGTTTGCGTGATTCTTGGAGAATGTTTACGGAGTATGAAAAAAATGAGCAGTTCAATCAAAATCCAAATCTCACCGAGTTTAGATTTACGCGTGATTTAATTATAGAACAGGCAAATAAATTAGTTTTTACTGATCGCGTAATTAGAAGGTGGCAAGTAGCCAACGGTTCCTCATTGACGGGGACAGCAATGTTTATGGTTGGTATTCCTGACGATTTAGAAGACCAGCTTGTCCTTGACCCTATCAGTGAGTTGGATGACGCAACGGCTCGAGCGAAACTAAAATTACTTGAAACCCTTTCAAATTTTACAGACCCGTTCGTAAAGCCTAAAGAAAAAGGAAATGATCCTTTTTCTTCAACAGTTACAGCTTGGAATGGGCAATTGCAGAGAGAGTTAGTAGGGAAAGTGCGAGCTTTCGATATCAGCGATCTAGAGAAAATGGAGCACCTTGTTGATGGTCATGTCGATGAAGAAGGGTACTTTTATGGCAAGGTAAAAGTATTCGGCCAAATGTTCGAAGGTGTGGTTATCAAGCCTAAGCGAAAGTATAAAACTAGAATTGATTCTAGGTTTGGCGCGTTTGATATAAGAATTGGTGGATACGAAGGTAGAAAACAAAATTCAAGCATGCCTGAAAGTCTTTGGGAACAAGTTGATGCACAATCTGAATTAAATGGTGGTATAAGAATTTACAGAGATGGCTTACGTGTTATGCCATATGGGCGTGATGACAGTGATTTTTTTGAGATAGAGAGACGTCGTACAAAAAATGCAGGTCAATACTTCTGGTCATCTCGAAAGACCTATGGGCGTATTAGCATCACTCGATTGGGTAATCCTAATTTAAAAGATAAAGCAGGCCGTGAGGGATTACTCGACAACCGAGCCGCGATGCTGTTTCGAGAAATTATGATTGAAATCCTAATACGAACAGCTGAAAGATTTTTTGGCCGTAAGTCGGATATTAGACAAGAAGCATTAGAAGATATAGCAGCAAAACGCGCTGTAGACAAAGCGAAAACAGATAGGAAGAAACTTCTTAAGAAAGAACGTAATCGAGTAAAAAATGCTATCAGGGACAACCAGCCTGAATTGTCTGCATTTTTAGAAGAGCTAGAGGACCTACAGGCAGAACTAGCTCATGGCGATGAAGTTTTAGGTCTTCAGCAAGCCAAAGAGTTGAAAAATTTATCGAATCGTTACAATGAAACTATTAAAGATTTTTCGTTGAGCCCTGTTCCACCAAACTTAGGCACAGTAAAAGACAATTACGAGAACTATCGTTCTTTAGAGCTCAGAGCCCAGGAAATAACTAAAAGGTTGCATGTTTCTGCTGATGCAGCAATTGAAAAATATACGACGAAGAGTGACGTTGATGTCGCCAAATCGCAACTTAATACTAACCGTGGTTATATTACTGCCAAAGTTAAGAAGCTTGCAGCTGAAGGGCGTAGTTTGCTAAAAGGTGAATTAGAAAGATTTGAACAGTTAGTGGGTAACTGCAATAAGGCTTATGATGTTGCTCTAATTGAAGTAATGCAAGATTTAGAACTTGGAAAACTAACGCCTTCTGAAGCAATGAAGCAAATTGACAAAGAGTACCAAAGACAAGAAATCGCCAATGAATATGCCTTAAAACCCTACGTGACGGCATTAAACAGTATTAAAGATGCCATTGATCTGGAAGGACTTGCTATTGAGAGTATGAGAGAAGCAAATAAATGGCAACAAGAAGCTTCAAGATTGAATGGGTTAGCTCAATTGGGAATTACTGTGGAGATTATAGGCCATGAGATTGAAGGGCTTGATATTACGATGGCACGTGGTATTTCAGATCTTAAAAACACCAAATTAACAGAGGTGCAGCATGATTTGGTTGACTCAGTAAATTTTGCTCACGAAAGTTTAAGTGATAAGTGGCGTTTTTTAACTCCTCTAAAGTTATCCGGTGAGCATACCAAAATAAATGTAACAGGGAGTTCCATTGTTGATTACGTTAAAAAGTTCTATGGTGACTCCCTCACTAGGCGAAATATTAGCTTAGTTGCTACAGAAAAGTTTGAACAGTTCAGTGTGTATGATTCACCAGCAAGGCTGTACCCTGTATTTATTAACCTGATTAATAACTCTCGATATTGGCTAAATATTCAAGGCGATGACTTGAAAGAGATTAGATTAGATTACCAAAATGGTGAAGTGATAGTGGCTGATAATGGGCCAGGTGTGGATTTGGTGGATCTAGAGAGTTTATTTACTCTATTTTTCACTAAGAAGCAGAGAGGTGGTAGAGGCGTTGGCCTATATCTCAGTAAATCGAACTTAGCTCTTTCTGGACATACGATTCGCTATATCACCAATGACTCCGAAAAACCTTTAGCAGGTGCTAATTTCGCAATAAAAATCGGAGGGCTTCTAAAATGAGTATGACCGATTTAATAAGAGAAGCCTACATTGATCCTATTCGCAGTGTCATGGTAGTTGATGACGAGTACCCAATTCTCTCAAAACTTATTTCAGGCGATGATGTTGCAGAAGAAAACGATAAAACTCGTTTGCTTGATGTTGTTAAAATGTGCAGAGACCCTGCTAATAACTGGATGCTTGACGTACATGATGGTGATTTTCAAGGCACTGGAGATGTCGATAACTTACATCATAGTGATTTACTAATACTCGATTATCATTTGGAAGGTAACGGGGATGATGGTAAAGGGGAAAAAGCTTTAAGAGTGCTCTCATCTCTCGCTCAAAAAGAGCATTTTAATCTGGTAGTTGTACATACTAAAGGGTATACAGATCTGGGTGCTGACGAAGGATATCGAGCTGTATTTAAAGATATTGTATTTGATTTGCAAACGAGCAAGTTATTTCCAAATGTCCCAGATAAGCCGCTAAATAAGGTTACAGATGCCATTGACGCCTGGGACCAAGAGCAAGAAGGGATTCTTAGTGAGCTTATAGATTGTATCTCTGATTTAGATTACTTGGAGCTTAGAACTACAGCGGACTCGCCTATGAAACTCGATGAGAATAGGAGAGAGTTGATAGAATTGAAAGGTCGCTATGATGCCCGACCTTCGGATGAAGACCCTACTCTCGATACGTTAGACTTCAGGTTTTTAAAGTGGTACATATTAAGGAAAAAAGGAGAGAAAATTGCATTGAAGTTTGGTGCTGTTGATTTTAGTGATTTACGATGGAGTACCAGTGAAAAAAGTCGATGGATCAAAGCTGGAAATCTATTTGTAGTCGTTGTTGGCAAAGATGTTTCTACAGGGGAACTACCAGCTAAATTACTTGAGGCAATCGAGCACTGGAATCCTCACCCTCATCGTATGTTATTAGCTAAGTTAAGACATAAACTGGATGAGCATGGGTTCTCGTTTGCAAGTGACATGCTCGATAAGAAGCACATGCAAGCTGGTTGGTTAAGGGAGCTACTTCAATGCAAGGAGCATGAATTAGAGGATAGATCGTGGATTACAACGCAGAACCACCTCGAAGAGCTGGCTTGGAGATATAAAAGTGAGCTAAGTCAATACCTAGCTAATGTTGTGCGTAATTTGACTAGCGCAGGGGAGGATCTGCAAGAAATTGAAGGCCAGTATGCTGATAAAGATATTTTAGCTAGTGAGTTTGATATTTTTAAGTCGGTTAATGTATTCAACAACTCGATTCCTGTAGATGGCAGCCATTTAACGACGGGACACGTATTACGTGACTTATCTAAAAACCTCTATTTAGTTGTTACGCCAGCTTGTGACTTAGTACCAGGCCGTAGTAAATACAATAAGCTTGATGTTTTTTTTCAGAGGCTATACCCGATAGCTTCTGCTCTACAGAAAGATTCGGACACTGTGAAGTTGAGTGAAGAACAAATTCTTGAAAGGTGTAAAAATTTAGTAAACTCGAAAAAGCTTATTTTTTTGACGATTGATGGGGCTTTGAGTGTTTATGCCTCGACCTCCAAACCATTTAATAATACAAACCCAAACCTTATGAGCTTAGCGATAGCAAATGATGGCATTTGGAACACAGAAAAAAAAGTGCTGGCTTATAATTTGAACTTAAGCTTGACCCCGCCTCAAGTTCGTAGTTGTGAATATGAGGTTGTAGGGCAGTTGAGATATGAATATGCACTCCATCATTCAAAAACATCTGGTGAACATGTGTCTAGGATAGGGTTAGATTATCAAAATTAAAGAAAAAATAACTAGGGCAAGAATAGCAGACAGTCATAATTTAATTATTAATTCAACAATAGCTTAATTATTGACATGTAGGTTTCTGTTACATCCCTTAACAATTACCTCTGTTACTAGTTATTAGCAGAGGTGATATATGACCCGAGCAAGACATTCCCAAATCGATTTATCCTCCACCTATTTTTACCTTGTAATTAACGGGTGCCCCGCCGTGGTTTTTTATAAATATAAAGATAACCACAACATATTTCGAAAGTCTACGGCAAACTGTACACAAAAAAATGGGCGGCTAATGGGAGCCCTGTAGTAGGCTGTTATTATAAACGAGTTACTTACAGTTGATACGCATAAGCCCGCGGATCAAATAGAATCGCCAGCCAGAAAGGATAACGATGACACCCACTGCTAATTGACAAGCTTAAACGCTCAACTAAGATTAAATAATCACCTATTTAATTGAGTTTTTATCATGGCCGTTGCAAGAAAAAGACAAGTAAGTTTAATTGACACCCTTTATTACCACTGTATTTCTCGCTGTGTTCGCCGTGCTTTTCTATGCGGTAAAGATAAAGTGACTGGTCAAAGCTTTGAACACCGCAGAAAGTGGGTTGAAGATAAACTATTCACTTTAAGTCGTGTTTTCTCAATCGATGTTTGCGCTTATGCAATAATGAGTAACCACAGTCATTTAGTACTCTTTGTTGATGTAGAACAGGCTAAATCATGGTCAACAGCACAAGTACTAACACGATGGCACCAACTCTTTAAAGGCACCTTACTAACCCAACAATATATTAGAGGTGATGAACTAACCAAACCATTACAGACCATAGTTGAACAAACAGCAGATATTTACCGACAACGTTTAACAGACATCAGTTGGTTTATGCGAGTACTCAATGAAGACATTGCCCGTAAAGCAAATCATGAAGATAACTGTACAGGTTGCTTTTGGGAAGGACGATTTAAATCCCAAGCCTTACTTGATGAAGCAGCAGTAATCGCCTGTATGGCCTATGTAGACTTAAACCCAGTAAGAGCTGGTATAGCGACTATCCCTGAAAAATCAGAATACACCAGTATCAAGCAACGTATTAAAGCTGCCATAAAAGGAAACCAACCTAGCCAATTACTAAAATTCACTGGTAATGAACATAAACATAAAAGCAAAGGTTTAAATTTTATTATTAGTGATTACATTGAACTGATTGATGCTACCGGCCGTTGTATTCGTGCAGATAAAAGTGGTTATATAGAACAAAGCCAACCAGCCATATTAACCCGACTAAACATTAGCGCAGAGAATTGGTTAACATTAACCACCCAGTTTAGTAAAAGATTTCATGGTGCGGTAGGGCATGCTGATGTGTTAAGTGATTTTTGCCAGCACCAAGAACTGCGAAGGCGAACCACCGTCGGGGCATGTAATAAGTTGCTTGCTTAGCCAAGCAATCCCCAAGCTATAAACAAAGCGAGTAAAACGAACCTCGTGGCATTGTTGTGGGTGAAATCTTTGAAACTAGTTAAGTATCTCGCCCCCTTGGAACTAATAAGGCGAAAAACAGCAACAACAAGTGCTTTTTAATTAAAAAAGCAAAGAAATTTGATGGTGTTTTGTTATTGTTTTGGTTGCAATTAAAGATGGCTATAATAACGAAGCTAAAAATTTTGTAAAGGGGGCAATATTTTGCTCTACACTTGCAGTTTCTAATGCCTGCATATATTCATCTCTTCGCTCCACTGGCACAACCGTCCATGAGTAGCCACCGCTGGCCATCATCAAGTTCATTATGAATCGTCCCATTCGGCCATTACCATCAAAATACGGGTGAATATAAACAAAAATAAAATGGCCCAATACAACTCGAACCGCAGGGTTTTCTTCTTCCATTAACAAATCGAAAAGTGCAGGCATCATATCTCTAACAGCCGATTTTGTTGGCGGGGTATGTTTTGATTTTCGAATATACACCGGCCCTGTTCGAAAACCAGCTAAATCAGATTGTTTTATGATACCGGCAGCGACACTTGGACTAAATAAAGCTAAATACCAATCCGCATGAGTTGTTTCTAATACTTCACCAGGGTTTGCGCCATCTAATACTTGTTCAACAGCTAGCTTTACTTGTTGAAAGGCATCCCAATAACCTTTGGCTGCCATTGCATCTAAATGCTTTCTACTGTCATCAGATTGTTCAGGATCCCAGTTACCTGAGCGCACATGTTCAATTAACTCGTGCGTTACTCGGTAGCCTTCAATCGATAGCGAGTGATAAGCATCGGTAACAAACTTATCTTCTACTTCAGTCAAATAATCTTGCACATTAATTTTAGCGACAGGCGCATCAGGAAAATGGGCTATCACATCTGTTCGCATACTGTGCCACAGTAAACGCAGTCTATTTACGTAAGGTGAAACCTCACGGCGACCAAAAGTAATATGTGTTTCATCTTCAAATGGATCGACTTCTTTTACTTTAAAGTCCGCTGCATCCATGCCTTTAATGATGTTATTAGCAATTAAGTCTCTACCAATGTTACGAAATGCCCCTGCTAGTCGTCCCGCACTGGCAATATGACCACCATCAAGCAAGACACTTAATACCTCTGAAGCATCTGTCACCATTGAAAGTAACGTTCTCATTTGAATTGGTTTTTGTGCAAAGGTGTTTTTAGCACAATGCACTAAACTTGCTGCCAAGCTATATACTCTTAAGCCATCGACTATTGTTAACTGTGCTAGTGCTGGCATAGCAGAGCGAATATCAAATACCGAAGTATTGTGCAGCAAATCTGTTGGCTTATTTCGCCCTTTAGGCGAACGTACCAATAACTGAGGTGGAACGGTTTTATCACCAATATGAATTTGTATTGATTGCTCAGGTGATAAGCACCAACTCTGCTCAAGACGCTCATCTAAATAAGCACCACAAAAATCCCAAAAGGACGTATACCAGGCGGTACTATCGCCTTGTTGTTCATCGGGGCTTGAAGGAATATACCAACCTCGCATCACTTCTTTGATGAAGCCATGTTTGGTTAAGCGTTCTCTATCGGTGCGCCCAAGCATTTTCGATTGCACAGCAATAATACCGCTATCTTGCAATTGCTTTAATTGCTCCAGAGAATGTGCAAGCTTTTCTGATACTTGGTTCATATTAACACCGATAGCTTTTATTGAATTTACTTATTAGCTTTTAGTGTACCTAAATATTAGCTTTTAATGCAAGTGTTCGTTAGCTTTTAATGAAGGTGCCCGTTAGTTTTTAATGTAGCATGATGGTGTTTACAGCATGATAATCTTTACCTATGCTGACTAAAAGCCCTTGAATAGTTCTCATTATGCAGAACCGTTCATCTTCAAAAGTAAAACAAATAGACGGAAAGATTTATGTTGAATTACCCACTCAAGTTACTGATTCACTTAACATAAAATAAGCTGATACCATTGAGTTTGGCCTTAACAAACATGTAGAGGTTTGGAAAAGTCAGTAAGTTGTTATTTTAGCAGCACGTTTTATCGATAATTTACAGCATGATTATAGAGAACTCTCTGATGCAGAACGAAAACAACAGTCTAAAACGTTGATTGACGAGCTTGAAGTCTCAACATTTATGCAACTGGTTGACAAAATAACACTCACATCCTTACCTTGCTAGTATAATTAGCGTAAAATCGAGACGTTTTTATGCGCAGAAATGGTCAGAAGAAATCCGATACTTTATTAGCAGCGTTAAGCAAAATGATGCAAAGAAGTTTCCCACAAAAAACACCAATGACAGCCATCGTTAATCGTAACTCTTAATTAGGAACATACTGAATGCTTAAGCATTTAATAAAAACAATATATCGTCTAATGCTGGCTATTTTAGTGTTCACGTTGATGTCAGTCGCTTTTGTCTATTTTTACTTGTTACAACCAACGGCAAATATTAAACAAGAAAGTGTGCTTGATTCAGCTGCTGCGGCGAACGCTAAAAAGTTATTAAAAAGGCTGCGTAGCCTAGCTACACAGCCAAATACCATTGGTGTGTTACCAATTAAAAACCAAGAATTGCAAGGGCTGGCCGCGTTAGCTCATCGAAGTTACCCCAAGCTTATCGCTAATGGGGAGATAAAAAATAACACTGTTAAACTCGCTATCTCTTTAGCATTACCTCGCAGTATTAATCGAGATTATCTTAATGTTTCTGTGATCTTACTACCTTCAACGAATAGTATTCAATTAAGTAAAGTTAACATAGGTGAGGTCAGTTTTTCTGGGGACTTGTTATTGAAATTAGCTTTGTGGGCGATTAATCGTTTTATGCAAAATGATTTAGGTACTCAAGTTTATAACTCAATTAAAAGCGTTCACATTAGCCAGAATGTGTTAACAGTTGCTTATCAAGTGCCCGAGAATTTAGCTGAGATTAACACCAACGCCAAAAATGGTTTGCTAGCGTTACGAGATGAGCTGGCTTTATTTGGTGACGTAAACGCGGTTAAATTTTATTTTCAAAAGCTATTAAGGTTTATAAAGGCCAATCCTAAGCAACGAGATTTACCCTATTATGTTGCTTACCTGTTTAACGAAAGCTATCAGCAAACACAGGGTAAGTCTGGTAGCTCTGCTATGGAAGAAAATAAAAATGCGCTATTAGCTTTAGCGGTATATTTTGGTCATGATTCGTTTGAGTTAATACTGGGCAACATTGCTAATTTGTCAGTACCAGAGCAAAGACAAAGAGATAAACTTATTCGTGCCGTGACTTTGGTGGAGCGAAATGATCTACAACAACATTATATTTATTCAATTGCTTTAGAGTTGTTGTCAAGTGTTGGGATTAGTCAAACAATAGGTGAATTTAAAGAGTTTTCAGATAGTAAAATAGGGGGAAGTGGTTTTAGCTTTACTGACTTAATGGCCGATAGAGCAGGCACCCGGTTAGCGATGTTATCAACACAAAGTGAAGGCTCAGCAAGAAGAGTACAGGCGTATTTTCTTGAGCATACCGAACAAGGCTATGCTGCTATTTTTCCGCCTATAGTAGGTTTACCAGAAGGAATAAGCGACATTAATTTCAAATTATTTTATCAAGATGTTGATTCACCAAAGTACAAGAAGATGTTAGATAAAATAGATAATCGATTGAGCTTAATAAGCCTTTATCGTGACGTTAATTAAATTCTATAAAAAGGGTCAGAGTCACTTTAATGAAATTGGTTAATATCTCAATAAGTTAACAAAATGGTGGTTCAGACAGCGCCCCTCTGCATTGAGTGACAGTAACATATTTCACTAGGTGAACTTGTAATGGTAATGCAATTGCATTACCATTACTGAGTAAACCTAATATTTTGGAGGTTACTATGATACAAGCCGCTTTAGAAGCTGAATCTACATTAACAGATAGATTTCAAACAACCGTTCCTAGTGTTGTTCGTCAAGCACTACATTTGAATAAAAAAGATAAAATAAAATTTATCATTCAACCCAATGGTAGTGTCATACTTTCTCGTGTTGAACCGAAAGAAAGTGATCCTGTTGTGGAATCGTTTTTAACCTTTGTTGCTAACGATATGCAAAAGCATCCTGAAAAATTTCAGCCGCTTACGGCAAGTATGCGTGATCGAGTTGAAGTATTGATCACAGGCATTGAATTAGATTTAGATGCCCCATTATCCGATGAGGATGAATAACCTTGTCTGATAATGCCGCTATTGTCGTTAATGGGTGGACGTTATATACGCACCCATTATTTGTTGAGCAATATGAGCTTTTAGAGAAAAAAGTCGTTGCGCTTAAGGCAAAAGACCCAGTGGGTTACATTAAAAAGAATGCGACGAAAAGGCTAGCAGCTATTCATAAGCTAGCTTATGAAGTTATTCCACAAGACCCTACAAAATCGGATTATCGCCAAGGTAAAACATTAGGCAAAAACAATAAACACTGGTTCAGAGCTAAATTTTTTCAGCAGTACCGATTGTTCTTTCGATATGATATCCAATCAAAAGTGATTGTTTATGCTTGGGTAAATGATGATAGCAGCAAGCGAGCTTATGAAAGCAAAACTGATGCTTATAAAATATTTGCGAGAATGCTGAAATCAGGTAATCCACCAGATAGTTGGGAAGATCTTTTAAAAGCTGTCAAAAAAGTAAAACCCGCCAATAAATAATGTTAGGGAGATATTATCACTAAGGAATAGCGGATCATAAAACCAATTACTGTATATGCAGGCACGATAGTATGATCCACTACTCGTACATTTTCTTATCCAAAAATATCAACGATTACAGATAAATTGTGACATCTAATGTCCTCTCCATACATTGTAGACGTTTCCAGATTGTTGTTAACCGATTGTTCCACTTTAAATTCTTATGTGTACTTTACACCACTAATCTTTCCAATAAAAACAAGAACTTTTCCATAAAGCTCTTGGTGCACTTTTACCTGAGTTAAACGCATAAGTCTGTCAATATTTAGGAAACTTGTTACAATGCTATTTTTGATTTTAGGTAGACTATGAATAAAAGTAATGATCCGCTACACGGCGTGAAACTTGAACAGATTCTAACCGAACTGGAGAAGAAAATTGGTTGGGATAAGATGGGTGTGTTACTTAATATTCGTTGTTTCACCAATAAACCGCGTCTTAAATCAAGTTTGAAATTTCTGCGTACAACCCCTTGGGCACGCAGTAGAGTTGAAATTTTATACCTAAAAACATTTTGTAGTAAGCATAAAGAAACGGGGAAATTAATCAGGGGGATACTCGCCCAGAATACAGCAGTAGCAGAAACGACTTCCACCAAGCCCGCTGCCTTTGTTTGGCCAACATCGAAAAATAAATAGACTTATGTCGCAAAGAATACCTCATTTAGTCACTAATTTGTCTTAATAAATAGTCCGCTTAGCCACCCACAGCGGTCGTTCACATAATTGCTTTGGCATGACTTCAAACCGTATTACTGACATTAGCTTAATATTTTTTTCCATATATTTTCTAATGATTAACCCTAGTCGTGACAATGGGGGTTATTCCCTATCCAATGGACTCGTAGTATGACTAAACCTTGAGCCAATAACATGCGTATATATTTCTGTTGTCCGCAAATCACTATGCCCAAGTAATTCTTGTACGGTACGAATATCAGTACCATTTTGAAGGAGTTGAGTTGGTTTAGATTTATGGAAGATAACAAAGAATATTCAGATCAAACGTGGATAAAAGAGGCTTTATAAAATTAAATTTCTGTTACCCACACTAAACTACAACACAGCCATTATTAGATATAGAAAAAGACTTACGCGATTGTGAGGCATGTTTAGATGCAGGGCTTAGGTACCCTGAATTGTATAAAAGATGAGGGTTATGTTTTACTGATGGAAGAACAAGGTTTTCTAGTCAATAACAGGTTTTTACCCATTATTGATATTATTCACTCGACAAAAAATTATGAATCAACAAAACGCGTTTTTACTCTTGAATTAGTGGCTAGTGATTTAAGCCTGATAGCGAATATACTATTAAAAAATGGATAATGGATTAACTAATGAACAAAGAAATTGATATACCTGAACAACATATTTACGAGGGCAAGGCTACACAGAAACAAAAAAAACTTATTTATGACCTTGGCTTTGATGAACAAGAAACTATTGACAGCCTTGGTAAAGTTCAAGCTAGCGAACTGATTGACCAATTAATTTTTATACAAACAAAAAATGCTGATATAGCATTTTATAAAAAAAGAGCGTTAATGTGGTTAGCTGGGGTGTTTGCTTTTTTAACAATGATCGCGTTTGGAAATATTAATGCTGAACCAGAGCATCTATCAAGCCTTGTTGTTTGGGGTTTAATTCTTACATTTTGCTGTTTTATTGGCTTATTAAAACCTGTTTTTAAATTACTTGATGTAAAACTAAGAAAGAAATAAACTTTAAATTACTTATTAACCAAAACCGCCTAGTGCGGTTTTTTTTATTGCTGACATTAGCAAATCACTCCGAGTAAAAGGGGTCAGAGTCATTTTAATTAAAGATCATTAATGAAATTGGTTAAGATCTTAATAAATTAATAAAAGGGTGAATCAGAAATGATTTTCCCTTTTTTTGATTAATGTGAGTGGGTGCCTGTTATATAGTGACTTAAAGTAGCTCTGACCCTTATTATTTCTTATTATTTGCCGAATGAAAATTCCTAACTAAGTTTTATATCAGAAACTTAGCAGGCATTTTTTATTGAATTACTTAATGTAAATAAAAGTATTTAGGTTTCAGTCAGTGCTTTTATTTTTGCTTTAGAAACATTAAGCATCCGCATGCTGCTTAACTCGTTGCCTATATTGCTTAGGAGAAATTCCCAGTTGTTTATGAAAAATCCGCCTCAGCGAACTTTGACTGCTATACCCTATCCGCTCAGCTATTTGTTCAATACTTAGATTAGTGGTTTCTAATAGAAGCTTGGTGTTTACAAAGCGTAAACTTTGAAGGTAATCATTTAAGTTAACACCATTTGCTTTTTTAAAGCGCCTAGAAAGTGTTCTTACACTGACCGAATGCGTTTGTGCTAATGAATCTAAGGTTAAGCGTTGTGAAATATCACGTTGTAACTGACTCTCGACGGCTAAAATAAGACTATCTTGATGATCCGCATGTTCCTGCACAAAGAGATAAGGTGAGGCATAACTTTGTGAAGCGTCAATTAACATTGTTTTAGCGGCACTTTGGGTCAGTTGCCGGCCTACTTGTTGCTCTGCAATTTTCAGTATCACGCCCAGATTAGCTGTCATCGAGCCGGTTGAATAAAGCAGTCCACTTTTTACTAAGAGTTGGTCGGCACAATGGTTGATATCAGGGTAAAGTTTTTTAAATAACCCTCCTAGCCACCAGGCCGTCGTGGCCTCTTTATCTTTCAAGGCACCAGTTTCTGCGAGTATGAAAACACCGCTGCAATTGCTCGTAATGACGCAGCCATCATTTATTTTTTGTTTTAGCCAGTTACACTCCTCTTGCAGGCGCTCCAGTGAATCTAGCAAGGTTTTGCTATTAGAATGGTGAACTCCCGGAATAATGATTAAGTCGGCTTTAATGTCGTCTGTTAATGCATTATCAGTCAATAAGCGCATCCCGTTGGAACAGCGTATCACCGCCCCTGTTTTAGAGACTAGCTTACAGTTATAAAGGCTAGCGTCTTCACCCTGCTGCTGTTTCCATAAGGTATTAATGACATTAAAAACATCAAATGGAGATGTCACTCCAGATGCTTGGCAGCCATCGAAGACTAAACCGACTACGTTAAATATTGGCAGATTTTGCATGGTAAATGGCCTATTTGTGACTGGTTATCGCTGTTTATGCCCCCTATACTAATCAAAACAAACTACACAATAAAGCTAAGGGAAAATTCATGAGTGATCAAAAGATAAGTCGTTACCCGGTACCAAAACTTGAAGACCTTGCTGACGATATTCGTAATCGTATATTGGCGGTGCAAGAAAAAGCAGGGTTTATCCCCAATGTATTTTTAACATTAGCCTATAGACCGGCTGAATTCAGGGCATTTTTTGCTTATCACGATGCTATTATGGAAAGAGAAGGCAGCACACTGACGCCAGCCGAAAAAGAAATGATTATTGTTGCAACAAGTTCTGAAAATGGTTGCCAATATTGTGTGGTAGCGCATGGGGCTTTATTACGTATCTTCTCAAAAGAACCGTTACTTGCCGACCAAATAGCCATTAATTACCTGCATGCACCCTTAAGTGAGCGTCAAAAAGTGATGCTTAAATTTGCACTAAAATTATCACGCACACCTGAATTGGTAGTAGAAGCTGATTTTGCAGAGTTAAAACAACAGGGTTATAACGAAGACGATATTTTAGATATCACTGGTATTACAGCCTTCTTTGGTTTGTCTAATCGCATGGCGATTGTAATGTCGATGCAAGCAAATGCCGAATTTTATACGATGGCTAGATAGTATAAAAGTATAAAAGGGGTCAGAGTCTGGCGAATCCCCACAAAATACATAATAAAAACAATAGATTGATATGAAATAAAGTGAACTTTCATGACATTTGGTGATCAGATCTATCGCCAAACAAAAATAACAACCAAGGAATAGTCATGAAAGCCAAATCATTTTTATCAAAAATGCTTCTCAATGTCACGCCCTCAATGCATAAAACTCGCCGTTTAAGTTTATTTTCCGCAATTGAAAGTGCTATTAATAAAACAAGAAAAACAAGAAGACACCCCTCTTAAATTACTCCATAAAAATTACTACAAAGCATTCAATATTTATTATTAACATCTTCCTGCTATTTGGTTTTTTTATGTTAACTAACATGAATTATTGGAGAGTAATGAAGAAATAAGGTATTTAGTGATTTTAAGGCATTGTTACGCTTTAATACTCACCAAATAGGCTAAGTTGTTATGATGTTGCGCTAAGAAAATAGCTTTTGGCAAATAGACACTGCCGCGCGTTTTTTAATGTGTTGATGCTGACAGAATTTCGTTAATGCTTCGGGATTACCGACAGCGCCATGAAACACTTTTCTAAATTGTGTGGTTAATACTAACCAGTTTTTCGGACTTATACCTAAACGGCTTAGTATTTCAGGTTGATTTTTTTCAATATTACCGCGTTTATCGGCCCTAATGCAACGACCCGTTAAATCAACCAACTGGATATAGTCACATAATTTAAACGGCAAGCCTTTAGGCATGTTATTTCTTGGATTACCGATAAATGCCAGTAATTGTGGCGCTTGTTTCCCCTTAATCGCTGATTTTATTCGACGTTGAATGCTAGTGTAGCTGGATGTTTCTGGGGTTTTAGCCATCTTAGCTCTGATTGGGTTTAAATCGACATAAGCCATACATGCAATTAAAGCGGCTTCATCAAGCAAGGCTTGAGATTTAAAACGTCCTTCCCAAAACCTGCCGGTACACTTATCTTCTCGATTGGCTTGTTTAGCGATAGTTTCATTTAAAATGCGCATAAACCAACTGATATCCATCAAACGCTGGCGATAAACCTTGGCAGTTTCTTCTACGGCCTGTTGCAACGTTTCAATAAGTGGCTCACCACGCAAATATTGCTGGGTTAGCAAGGTGCCCTTAAATAACCGATGCCAACGGGTAATCACTTCATTCATTGTCCATGACGTAGCTTGATGCTCATCTATGAATAATACCAAATGAGTATGATTACTCATTACTGCATAAGCACATACCTCTATTGCAAAAACATCACTTAATGCATGTAATTTATCGGCTACCCAAGCACGCCTATGCTCATAACTTTGTCCTGTGTGTTTATCTTCACCACAAAGAAATGCCCGCCGCACACAACGAGACACACAATGATAGTAAGGCGTATCAACTAAGCTTATTTGCTGTTTTCTTGCAGTGGCCATAATAACCTCAAAGGAACTTTAGTGATTGTTATTTGAGCATAGCCGATACCATTCATTATTACCATTTAGGTGGGTGTCTGCTATTTTTGTGCTATTTTTAACCACAATGTAACAATCCCCATAGTAAACATCTAGTTCTCGCGGTTTCCACTATGGAGCTTTGTTCGACACCAGCCTGACTAGGATTGTGGGTGATTCTTTGCTTGAGATTGGCGGCTGGTAACTAACAAACCTAAACATAGTTGCCGTTAGCAAAAATACTTACAATGGCTCATGTGAGCGAGCAAGAGACAATTACATAGGTTAGCGGCAAGTTTACCCTTTTCTCTATCGAAGGCGTTTAATTTTATTCGGACACCCCTAAAGGCAGGGCTAATTGATCATTTTGTTTTTTTAGCTTGAGCAATGAAATCGTTTAAGTAGTCAATATGCTGGTCGGTTTTGCGAATACCTACAAAGATCTGTTTACCAATCCCTTTCTCTCCAAAACGAATACTCTTGATAGGCATTGATTTTGAGTACTCATCTACTAGCCAGCCAGGTAAGGCACAAACACCTCGACCAGCGGCGACCATCTGTAACATGATCTCAGTTGTTTCAATGTGTTTGTGTTTCTTTACTGAACACTTTGCTGGATTAAGAAATTGACTAAAAATATCGAGCCTCAGGGGCTCAACAGGGTAACTAAACAGTACTTCTTCGCTTAGTTGCTCGGGTAATACAAAATTTTGCTTTGCAAGTTTGTGAGACTCGGAAACTACGAGTCTATGTTCATAGTCAAAAACGGGTATGTAGTCTATTTTAGGTTTAAAGAGCGGGTCTGGTGTAATAAGTACATCTATTTCGTAGCTAAGTAATGCGCCTAAAGCTCCAAACTGGAACTCCTGCTTCACGTCCATATCAATGTCTGGCCACTGCTCTAGATAAGGCTGAATTACTCTCAGTAGCCATTGATAACAAGGATGGCACTCCATTCCAATTCGTAGCGACCCCATTTCACCTTTTGCAATCTGATTCAGTAATAATTCCGCGTGTAAAAACTGAGGCAATACTCTATTAGCAAGCGTTTGAATGCGTTCTCCAGCAGCAGTAAGACGCAAGTTTCGACCGTCTTTTTTCCATATCGGAGTAGCAACTTGGCCTTCTAATTTTTTGATACTGTGACTTAACGCAGATTGGGTTAAGTGCAACGAATCAGCAGCTTTAGTCAGGGTT
Organism: Colwellia sp.; assembly: GCA_013215465.1. Taxonomy (GTDB): domain Bacteria; phylum Pseudomonadota; class Gammaproteobacteria; order Enterobacterales; family Alteromonadaceae; genus Colwellia. Next base: position 29,881 of record JABSOW010000034.1, read on the forward strand.
CCATGCTCTTTTATTGCAGTTAGTATTTCTAAATGAATCCTCTCCAACACCTGTTAATTCCTATCTTTAGCTTTAATGATGAACTACATTCATTGTATCAATCAAACAAGTTTATTTACAATTAGAATAGGAATAAATAATTACGACAATACGTTATCTTGGGTTTTGCCAGAATCGAGCATGCTGGGACATGCTTGAGCTGTTGTTTTACTTAAAGACCTAACAACGGAGGCTGCAGTTGCCCCTTAATTTTTACTGTTCAACCACAATTAACAGGAATAAAACCTATAAGAAAAGTTGCACCAGCATACGTAAGCCAGTAAATAGTAATACCAAGGCAAAGATCTTTTTCAATTTTACCGCATCTAATTTTGCTGCCAGTGATGCCCCTACAGGTGCGAATAATACCGTTAGCGGCACAATACAAGTGAAGGCAAATAGATTGACCAAGCCAAATGTACCAGCGGGAGCATCGGTTGGAGTACTGCCCAATGTCAACATTATTAGCGCACCCGGCAACGATATGATTAACCCTATTGCCGCAGCTGTGCCAATGGCCTTGTGGGCGGGATAGTTATATAGGGTGAGTAGTGGCACCGAGATAGTGCCGCCGCCGATCCCCACCATAGAACTGAAAAAGCCAATGCATGCCCCCATAACCGTTTGTCCTGTTGTATTAGGCAGTTTTTGGTACAGAGCGGATTTTCCCGTTCGAAGCAGCATGTTTAGTGCCGATAAAACCGCTATCACCCCAAACAACATAGTAAGCATAGACCCTTCAACGCGAGTCACTAACCAGCTACCAACCAATACCCCCATAAGAATAAATACAGCCCAACGTTTGAGCAGGTCAAAATCCACATTACCTTTTTGATTGTGAGAACGAATTGAGCTAATAGACGTTGGTACTATGGTGGCCAGTGAGGTTGCTGTCGCAATTAGCATCGCAGACTCGGGTGATACGCCAAAGCTCTGGAACAAGAAAAATAGCACAGGTACGATTACGATACCGCCACCTACGCCTAACAAGCCAGCTAAAATTCCTGCGAATACACCTGTGGCAACTAATGCCAAAATGGTAGAGATATTATTTGTTATAAATTCAATGATATTCATTAACTACTACTTCTATTTTTAATAACGGCAAAGATCTTATACCCATCACACTTCAAGGTGCAGGTTTCAGCAAGTCGAGAAAGGGTTAGGTACAAGGCATTGATTGAAGAGAATAGTTATTCTATTGTTTCAACCAATAACGCCGTAGATGACCCTTTATCGCCTTGCCCTACGGGAGCTAAGCTAGAAAGCCAGTTCAGCGTTGCGATACTTGGTAAGGGAACAACCATTACCTTCGTATCGCGCCTTGAACTGATTTCCTAGCTTCGCTCTGAAACTGCATCTTGAGGTATGATGGGTATATATTGGTTAGCTACTGGTAGAGAGTTCTCTTCTCACTATTTCTACGCCTGCAGTTAAAGCATTGAGCTTGCCTCTTGCCACTTGATGAGATAAAGGTGCCATGCCACAGTTGGTAGAAGGATAGAGCTTGTCGGCATCTACAAATTTAAGTGCTTTTCGTAGGGTATCTGCTACTTCCTCAGGTGTTTCAATGGTATCTGATGCAACGTCAATGGCACCTACCATCACTTTTTTACCTCGAATAAGTTCAAGTAACTCCATTGGAACATGAGAGTTGTGACATTCTAGTGAGATAATATCGATATTAGATTTTTGCAGTTTGGGAAAAGCTTCTTCATATTGTCGCCACTCAGACCCCAACGTTTTTTTCCAATCTGTATTGGCTTTGATGCCATAGCCATAGCAAATATGTACCGCCGTTTCACACTTAAGCCCTTCAATTGCTCTCTCTAAACAAGCAATACCCCAATCATTAACCTCATCAAAAAACACATTAAATGCAGGCTCATCAAATTGGATAATATCAACACCAGCCGCCTCTAACTCTTTGGCTTCTTGATTAAGGATTTTGGCAAATTCCCAGGCTAGTTTTTCGCGACTTTTATAATGATCATCATAAAGCGTATCTATCATCGTCATGGGACCAGGCAGGGCCCATTTAATAGGTTGCTTGGTTTGCTGACGTAAAAACTTGGCATCTTCAACAAAAACTGGCTTTTGGCGACTAACCGGGCCAACGACCGTTGGTACACTTGCCTCATAACGATCACGAATTTTAACGGTCTTACGTTTCTCAAAATCAACTCCGTTGAGGTGCTCAAGAAAGGTAGTGACAAAGTGTTGGCGGGTTTGCTCGCCATCACTGACAATATCAATACCTGCTTGTTGTTGATCCTGCAATGACAAACGTAACGCATCGTGTTTGCCTGCAATTAATTCTTCACCTTGTAATTTCCATGGTGACCAAAGTGTCTCAGGTTGTGCAAGCCAAGCCGGTTTAGGTAAACTGCCTGCAGTTGAAGTAGGTAATAATGTTTTAAGAATATTAGTTTTCATAATAGATGATGCCGTATTTTTGGTTTAACTTTTGAAGGTAGCTTGTAACTTAGTTATTGAGTCTAGCTATTGAACGTAACTAGCAGACCATTGCTCAAGAACAGCTTGATAGGGTTTGATGAAGTGCTCTTCAGCAAATTTTCCTTGCTGATTAGCCAACTGGCTACGCTCTGCTCGATCATAAACAATTTGAGTTAATGAATGATCCAGGTTCTTCAAGTTTGGTTGATAGGATTTTCCTGCAACAGCATTTGCATTATAAATCTCAGGTCGGTAAATTTTTTGAAAGGTTCCCATTGTGCTAATGGTACTTATAAGTTCAAGGCTAGTGTAATCATTCAGTAAATCACCAAAGAAATAAAAGGCCAAAGGCGCAACACTATTTGGCGGCATAAAATAACGAACCTGTAAGCCCATTTTTTTGAAATACTGCTCAGTCAAAGAAGATTCATTTGGCTGGTATTCAACGCCCAATACAGGGTGCTGATTTTCAGTTCGATGGTAAGTTTTGTTATCGGAAACACTGAGACATATAACCGGTGTTTTCTTAAAGTTTTGTTTGTAAGTGTCTGAATTAACAAAAGACTGAAAAATTTTCCCATGCAGTTCGCCAAAGTTATCTGGAATGCTAAACTGAGCCTGCCCCTTATTATGAGCTTGCAGTAATACGCTAAAATCATAATCTCGCACATAAGAGGAAAAATTATTCCCAACAATGCCTTCAATGCGCTGGTTCGTTTTATGATCAACAATATTCGTTTTCAATATTTCAATCGATGGGAATGCTTGACCACTACCTTCAATATCTATATCAACCGAAATGATTTCAAGTTCAACAGAATAACGCTCACCTTTGGAATTATCCCAATGCGCTAGGGCATTAAAACTATTGTCGATCATCTTTAACGCGTTGCGCAAGTTCGCTTGACGGTAGCTTCCTCTGGCCAAATTAGCAAAATTGGTTGTGATACGCGTATTGTCTGAAGGGTGATAATTTTCATCGAGACCAATGCTCTTAATAGTAAATGTAAAGTCTTTATTCATGGTGATCTGTATCCTATTTCCTGAGATAAAAGCTTGAGATAAAACCTAAATGTATTTTTTGCTCTCTTTGGACTTTCTAATCTTCTTTATTGATTTTGTTAGTCAGTAGTCTTCGCAGCCTTTTTGGGTTTATGCCTAAAGGCTTAATTGAGAACTAACTGCAATATTGTCTAAAGTTAAAAGCAGAGTGTGTTTTATACTTGGTTCGTTACATGAATAAAATTGATTTTATTTCATTGATACATGAGCCATGCTCATGAATTGTTGTATTCGTAAGTTTTGGAGCATTCCTACCAGTCATTTTGGGGTTATACGATCATACATTTAGTCTTAAACTGATTATCGATCAAAACTCTCTTTTGAAGTGGTCAAGTAATATTGGCCACAGTTTTGTAGCTTAACCTGTACCTTCGCTCTGATTCATTTGGGCTTATTC
>JABSOW010000035.1 GCA_013215465.1 Colwellia sp.
AAAGCAACGCAAAGCTAGATAAACAGCAAATTCTGATAGCTGCTTACGGGTAGACAACAGTATTATGGAACAGAGCCAAAACCTTATATGCCCGCTATCAAACAGAAAATAAATTAACCGATGTTATAACGCAATTAATACCACAAGCTGAGGTTGCTTTTAACAATTTATATTAAACTCATGTTATCAAAGGCTAATCGTCTTCTAATACATATGGCCCGGCATAATTGTCAAAACGAGAGAACGGCCCTTAAAATGTCCTTAAATAATAGAGTACGCGGCCAATTAGAGAGTTCCGTTATGCTGCGTATCAAGTAATACTAGTTTCATTAAGTTTGTGTTCTTGTTGTACGTAGGAAAAATATTTCAGGGCAAGACGCTCGATTGAGTAATAGCGGGTTATTAGGATTGAGAGCAATACCGACATGGACTACTTTAACCAGTACAAGTGAGCAATAATTTAATCATATGGTATAACGACTAATTTTCTTCTAACACATGTGGGCCAGCATAATTGTCAAAACGAGAATACTTCCCTTGGAATGTCAATGGTATGCGACCAATAGGTCCATTACGCTGTTTACCAATAATAATTTCAGCCATGCCTTTAAACTCACTGTCATCGTGATAAACCTCATCACGATAAATAAACATGATTAAATCGGCATCTTGCTCAATTGAACCAGATTCACGTAAATCTGAGTTGATGGGGCGTTTATCCGAGCGTTGCTCCAAGCCACGGTTTAGCTGAGAAAGCGCGACTACTGGTACTTCTAACTCTTTTGCTAGCGCTTTTAATGAACGCGAAATTTCGGCAATTTCTAAGGTACGGTTATCAGAAAATTGCGGTGCACGCATTAATTGTAAGTAATCAATCATGATCATAGAAATACCACCATGATCACGATGAATTCGTCTTGCTCTTGCCCGCAACTCTGTTGGCGTTAAACCAGAAGCATCATCAATAAACATTTTGCCATTTTCAATTAACAAGCCCATAGTAGAAGACAATCGAGCCCAATCTTCATCATCTAATTGACCAGTACGAATTTTAGTTTGATCAATTCGACCTAGAGACGCTAACATCCGCATCATGATTTGATCCGCCGGCATCTCTAGGCTAAAAATTAATGCCGGGTATTCCTGCGTCATCGCCGCATGTTCTGCCAAGTTCATCGCAAAGGTAGTTTTACCCATTGATGGACGCGCAGCAACAATAATTAAATCTGATTTTTGCAAACCCGCTGTCATTTTATCTAAGTCAGTAAAACCACTAGGCACACCCGTGACACCACCGGTGTCGGTAGAACAAAGTTTTTCGATTCTATCTACGGTTTTTTCTAAAACAGTATGAATACTTTCCGGACCTTCTGATTTATTAGCGCGTTTTTCAGCAATAGCAAATACTTTAGTTTCGGCAAAATCGAGTAATTCAGCACTACTACGCCCTTGCGTATCATACCCTGCTTCAGCAATTTCGTTCGCAACACTGATCATCTCACGCGTTACCGCACGCTCGCGAACAATGTCAGCATAGGCGGTGATATTCGCCGCACTGGGGGTGTTTTTCATCATCTCAGCAAGATAAACAAAGCCACCGGCATCATCGAGCTTTTGATCGTTTTCTAATGCTTCTGACAAGGTAATTAAATCAACCGGTTCACCTAATTCAATTAGAGCGCCAATGGTTTCAAAAATCAGCCGATGAGAGCGACTATAAAAATCAGCCGCCACCGCTTTTTCAGCAACCCGATCCCAAGTTTCATTATCAAGCAATAAACCACCCAACACTGATTGTTCTGCTTCAAGAGAATGTGGTGGGATTTTTAATTCATCAATTTGCTTGTCTTTGATAAATTGCTTTTCTTTGGCAAATTTACCGAATTTTTTATCTGCCATTTACTTAGCCTTACAGTGAAAAATTTTAGGAGGGCTAATGTAGCAGAAATGAGGAGAGAAATAGAGCGTTAAACAAAGAAAAACAGTGTAAGTTTTACTCGCACTGTAAGAAGTTTTAAATCTAAATATTCATTTCATGTTAAACGATTAATTTAACCAGATACGGATATGAAAACTACCCTTGCCTTAACTTTAACTAAAAAACATTCAATTAGTTGATTTTTAACACTATAACGGTATTTTTTTACGTTTAACCTTTACATGTGTATTAACTTGTTTATATTTATAATAGCTTTTAGGTGAACGGCTTTGTTTTGCTTAGTTTAATTGAACGTATTTATATACTTTTCTTATTGCTAGCTAGGCTTTAGTTAATTACTTTGGGCGCTATTTATATAATAATATAAACCATATAACTTATATAAATAGCAGTTATATAAATAGAAGTTAATATAGTGTTAAAAAAGCTTAACGCTGTTAATTGTATTTAACAGTTAAGTAAAAAACCTATTTAAAACAAAAATAAACGCAACATTATTTTACATTTACCAAATTATGTCGCATATTAACCACAGCCCCCGTAGAAATTAATGGAAATTATGACTATGAAAAACTTACTTAAAACAACGCAAAACTTAAACGCAATGAACAAAGCACAAAAAGGTTTTACTCTTATTGAATTGATGATCGTTGTTGCGATTATCGGTATTTTAGCCGCAGTAGCTTTGCCTGCTTATCAAACTTATACAAAGAAAGCTCGTTTTGCTGAAGTAACCACAGCTGTAGGCGCACTAATAACCGCTATAGAAGTTTGTGTCCAAACAGGAGAAACAGTTTGTCACACAGCAGGCACTACTGGTATTCCAGCAGCACCTACTGCAACTGAAAATTTAACATCATTAATACTTACTGGCACTACAGCCGCTCCAATAATTACAGGCACAGGAACAACAGCAGCGGGTGGATATACATATATAATGACTGGCGCCAACACTGCTGGTAATATCGTATGGACTAGAACTGGAAGTTGTGTTAATGCAAATACTTGTGACTAATATATAAAGAGTATGCAGGTCAAGATAACCTCTCTCTATTAGTTAACATAATAAAAAAGCTCTTTAAAGAGCTTTTTTATTATCTAGTAATAAATAGCAAATCAAAAACCTTGCTAAAATAAAATTTTTGTTATTTTAAGCCCAATTACGTTACACTAAAATTTAACGTGTTCATTGTTTTTATTCAAAAGGTTATGTTAAAAAACTATGAAAGGAAATCACCAGCAATCGAGTGTTTTATCTGCTTTATCGAAAGAACAGCTAGTTCCCCTGACAAGTATTGATAACATTTGTGCCGACTATAGCGGTAATAATAAACCTTTTATTCGATTTTTAGTTGAAGACAAACAGTTTGACGGCAAAAAAATTGCCAAAATTCTCGCTAATAAATTTGGTTACCCTTACATTCAGTTATCGAACTTTGACACCAGCCTAGTACCTGAAGGTATTCGCAACGAAAAGCTGATCACTAAACATAATGCTTTGCCGTTATTTTTACGAGGTAAAGTATTATTTGTTGCCATGTCTGACCCAACAAATATTGATGCCTTAGAAGAAATTCAATTTAATAGCGGCTTTAGTACTGAGCTAGTATTAACCGATGAACAGGGTTTACAGCGTTGCATAGATAAAGTTTTAGAAGATGAAAGTGACGCCCTTGATATTACCGATATTGATGCCGAAGAGCTTTCAGGCTTAGAAGTTCAAGAAGATAAAAAAGAAGATGACATTAAAAGCGGTGAAGATGATGCCCCCATTGTGGTATTCATCAATAAAATTTTGCTTGATGCAATAAAAAAGGGTGCTTCTGATTTACATTTTGAGCCTTACGAAAAGTCTTTTCGTATTCGCTTTCGAATTGATGGCATATTATCTGAAATTGCCCGGCCACCAGTAAGTTTATCTTCACGGATGGCCGCGCGCTTAAAAGTTATGTCAAAACTTGATATTGCCGAGCGCCGAGTTCCTCAAGATGGGCGAATAAAACTCGCCTTGTCAAAGAAAAAATCCATTGATTTTCGTGTTAGCACCTTGCCGACCATGTGGGGAGAAAAGGTCGTAATGCGTATTCTTGATTCTTCTAGCGCTATGTTAGGCATTGACATGCTAGGCTATGATCCTGCACAGAAAAAAATCTATATGGAGGCACTAGAACAGCCTCAAGGAATGATTTTAGTTACTGGCCCTACCGGCTCAGGTAAAACAGTTTCCTTATATACTGGTTTAAATATTTTAAACACTCCAGAGCGTAATATTTCTACCGCAGAAGATCCGGTAGAAATCAACCTTGAAGGCATTAACCAAGTTCAAATTAACAACCGTGCCGGTTTAACTTTCCCTAGTGCGCTACGCTCTTTTTTACGACAAGATCCCGACATTATTATGGTGGGTGAAATTCGTGATCTAGAAACTGCTGAAATAGCAATAAAAGCGGCACAAACCGGTCACTTAGTATTATCAACCCTGCATACTAACTCTGCCGCTGAAACCCTTACTCGTTTACTTAATATGGGAGTACCTTCATATAATGTCGCTAGCTCGGTAACTATTATTATTGCCCAACGTTTAGCAAGGCGTTTATGCCCACAATGTAAAACGGAAGAAAAATTATCTGAAGTACAACTTGCTGAGCAAGGTTTTCCTAACGATATGCTAAGTGAAATAAAATTATTTAAAGCCGTTGGTTGTGAACAATGTACTGACGGTTATAAAGGCCGAGTAGGTATTTATGAAGTGATAAAAATCAGCCCGATAATTTCGGCTATTATTATGGAAGGTGGTAACTCACTCGACATAGCGAATCAATGCCAAAAAGAAGGTTATAACAATTTGCGCCAATCGGGGTTAATAAAAGCGATGAGTGGCATGACTAGTCTAAAAGAAATTAATCGCGTAACCAATACTTAAAATAACGATTAGGTGAAACTATGGCTTCAGCAGTTGCGAAAAAAAACACTCCCAAGATAAAGCCTTTAGACGTTTTTATCTGGCAGGGAGTTAATCGCAAAGGTAAAAAAATTAATGGTGAACTTTCTGCTAATAATATTATTGAGTTAAAAGCTCAATTACGTAAGCAGGGCATTACCCCAAGTAAAGTTAAGAAAAAAGCTAAGCCACTTTTTGGACTGGGCGGTGATAAAGCCATTACTCCTGGTGATATTGCCGTAATATCACGACAAATAGCTACCATGTTAGGGGCGGGTGTGCCCTTAGTACAAACCATAGAAATGATTGGTAAAGGTCACAATAATGGTAATATGAAAAAACTGCTCGCTGAAATTGGCAACAAGCTTTCTTCAGGTATTCCCTTATCGGACTGTTTACGTGACCACCCTAGATATTTTGATGATCTCTATTGTGATTTAGTTGCTTCTGGAGAACAATCTGGCTCGTTAGAAACCATTTACGACAGAATCGCTACCTACAAAGAAAAGGCCGAGGCTTTAAAAGCTAAAATCAAAAAAGCAATGACTTACCCCATTGCGGTATTAGTTATTGCCGCTATTGTTACCTCTATATTATTGATTTTTGTTGTGCCGGTATTTCAAGAAATATTTGCTGGCTTTGGCGCTGAATTACCCGGCTTTACGCTATTTGTTGTTGGTATATCTGATTTTATGGTTGCCTATTGGCATTTAGGACTAGGCAGTATTTTTGCTTTTATCTTTTTGTTTAAACGCGCTCATCGCAACAGCCTGAAGTTACGGGATCAAGTAGATAAACGCATACTAAAACTCCCTGTTATTGGTGATTTATTAGAAAAAGCCGCGGTTGCCCGTTATGCTCGTACATTATCGACAACTTTTGCCGCTGGTGTGCCATTAATCGACGCCTTAGAGTCTGCTGCTGGCGCCTCAGGTAATGCAGTTTTTAGAGATGCCATTCTTGAAGTTCGTGCTGAAGTAACCTCTGGTATGCAAATGAATTTAGCCATGCGAAATTGTAGTATTTTTCCTGATATGGTTATTCAAATGGTGGCCATTGGTGAAGAGTCTGGCGCGGTTGATGACATGCTTTCTAAAGTTGCTAATGTTTATGAAGCTGAAGTAGATAACGCCGTTGATTCACTTACTGCGTTATTAGAGCCGATGATTATGGCAGTACTTGGGGTGGTGATTGGTGGTTTAATTATTGCGATGTATTTACCAATATTCCAAATTGGTATGATTGTATAATACTTTGAGCTTCCTGTAGCCCTTCGACAGGCTCAGGACAAACGAATAACCTGAATAATAATCGTTCAATCATGAATACACAGAGCAGTAAACCGTTAGCACTGAGCACACAAACAGTTAGCCGTTAGCACTGAGCACGAGTAGTCGAAGCGTCGATGTGTCGAAACACACCTAATTAACATTTTTTTGAGTAGTTTATGTTTGAGCAAACCTTAGTTTTTTTTCAGTACTCCCCTACCGCTTTTAATATCTTTGTGGTGATTTTTTCCCTGATTATTGGTAGTTTTTTAAATGTCGTGATCTATCGTATACCAACAATGATGCACAATAATTGGTATCTTGAGTGCCGTGAATTCTTAGCTGATGAAGTTAACAATATTCCGGCAAAAAAAATTACTGAACTGACCTTATCGAAACCTGATTCAACTTGCCCTAAGTGTCAGCATAAAATTCGCTTTTATGAAAATATCCCCGTCATTAGTTGGTTATTTCTCCGCGGTAAATGTGGCCAATGTAAAAATAATATCTCTATTCGTTATCCCTTGGTTGAAGCAACCACGGCACTATTAAGTTTGGTTATCGCTAGCCAATACGGTGTTACGGTACAAACCCTGCTATTACTGATCCTCACCTGGGGCTTAATCTGTTTAACACTTATCGATTTTGATCATATGTTATTACCAGATCAAATTATTATGCCACTATTGTGGTTAGGTTTATTGGTTAATATTAGCGGTACATTTGTGCCCATTAGCGATGCTGTGATCGGCGCTGCAGTTGGTTATATGAGCCTATTTAGCGTATTTTGGCTATTTAAGTTATTAACAGGTAAGGAAGGTATGGGGCATGGCGATTTCAAGCTATTTGCTTTATTCGGCGCTTGGCTTGGTTGGCAATTACTGCCTATTCTTATTTTAATGGCTTCCGTTGTTGGCGCCATCATCGGCATTTCATTAATGTTATTTAAAAACCATAAACGTGAGCAAGCCATTCCGTTTGGTCCCTATTTAGCCATAGCAGGATGGATCACGCTATTGTGGGGTGAAGGGATTTGGTCATGGTATCTTATTCAAATTAGTTAATTTTGCATTTTATGGTAGTTTAAGTATATGTCTGATTTTATTGTTGGTTTAACGGGTGGCATTGGTAGCGGAAAAACAACCGTTGCGGATCTTTTTGCTGAACAAGGTATAACTATTGTTGATGCTGATGTTATTGCCCGAAACGTTGTTTCGATAGGCAGCCCTGCACTAGTTCATATTAGTACACACTTCGGTACAAGCTTCATTCAAGCAGATGGCCAACTTAATAGAGCCTTACTTCGCCAACAGATTTTTAGTAATGACACCGATAAATTATGGTTAAATAATCTTCTTCACCCCCTAATTAGAGAGCAACTCATTGAGCAAATGAAAGCGGCCCAAAGTGCGTACTGCTTGTTAGTAGCCCCGCTGTTAATTGAAAACAATTTAATCACCTTAGTAAATCGTGTTCTAGTTATTGATGTCAGTGAAACAACCCAAATAAGCAGAACAACTGCCCGCGATAATAATAGCGTAGAGCAAGTTCAAGCCATAATAGCAAGCCAAGCAAGTAGAAAGATCAAGCAAGAGTACGCAGATGATTTGTTGAACAATGATCGTAATACTTTAAAAGAACTAAAAGTTGCGGTTGATAAATTACATCACACTTATTTAACCATGGCAACAAAGTATCTATACCCATGATACTTCAAGATACGAGTTTCAGGCATCTTGAGGTCACATGGGTATACAAGGGAGCTGAGTAAATAAAATAATCGTATTATTCATCATGCTCTACTAGCACCAACCGCCCCGGAGAATAACCATAGATAAATAATTTACAAATAATTCGCCATTTTAATTATCTATGGTTACTATAGCGTAATCTGAATAAAATAAATAATTTAAACTTTTAAAACTTTTAAAACTTTTTGCATGACAACAATACTATATGAACATCCACTTAATGAGCGTATTCGTAATTATCTAAAACTTGAGCAGCTCTTTGTTCAAGCTTCCAGTTGTGCCAATGCAGATATACAGACTAGCCATCAAGTATTTTTTAATGCTTTATTTGCCATTATCGACACTTTAGAACGCTGTGATATTAAAGGCGAATTAATTAAAGATTTAGATAAATTACAACAAAATCTAGTGATATGGTCTCAGGCACCTGACATTGATAGCAGTGCTCTAGAAAATAACTTGCGTGAAACAGTGGCATTAACCAGTCAGTTAAAAGCCAACCATCAAATTTGTTATCAACTTAAAGAAAGTAAATTACTAGCCAGTTTAAAACAACGTTTTGCTATACAAGGTGGTAATTCCAGTTTTGATCTACCACAGTTGCAGTTTTGGCTTCACCAGCCAACCGAACAAGTGGCAAGCCAAATAAAGCACTGGTTATCATTGCTAGACAACATAAAAAACTCACTCGCTTTAGTACTTAAATTTATTCGTCAACGTGCAGAGTTTCAATCGATAGAAACTGAAAGCGGCTTCTACCAAGACAGTGGTGAAGGTTTACTGCTATTGCGTATTAAAGTCAGTCAAAGTGCTCAATATTACCCAACTATAAGCGGTAATAAATTTCGTTATTCTATTCGTTTTATGTTGCCCTGTGAGGAAAGTGGTCGACGCTATTCAAACCAAGCAACTAAATTTCAACTGGCTTGTTGTTAGTTAGCCCTGGTTAGTTTCCATTAATAAATAATAACGCTATAATAGTGACTATATTTCCTTATTAATTTTGATCAAGACATGACCTTAAAAGTTTCCTGCCCTAATTGTGATAAACCAGTGATTTGGTGCAAAGAAAGCGAATTTAGGCCTTTTTGCAGTAAGCGTTGTCAATTAATTGATTTGGGTGAATGGGCTGATGAAGGCCATAAAATATCTCAGTCAGTACAAGGTGACACGCTCTTAACTGAAGAAATGCTTGATGCATTAGAAGATGATCTTTTATTAAATAATAAATTTTTTGTTGAGCCAGAGTAGGAATTCAGTTACGAGTAAGAAAAGTTACGAGTGGCGAGATACAAGTTTGGCAATTATCGCCTCATTCGCTTTGGGAAAATCCAAGTTTTTAAATTCTTCAAGTATAAACCAACTTTGTTGTTGTCCTTCTTGAGCACTTGGCTCACCAATAAAGTTATCAACAACAAACACCTCTAAACATACTTTTTTATCGCCATAGTCATGATTGATAATAATCAGAGGCTGGCAACTTAATACCTCAATATTAACCTCTTCCTTTAACTCTCTAGCAAGCGCTTGAGCAATGGTTTCATCTTTTTCTACCTTACCACCAGGAAACTCCCACTTACCGCCTTGATGAGCGCTATCAAGGCGTTTAGTTAGAAAATATTGTGTTTGATTATACTCATTGGTTGAGGTGATAACACCTACAGCAACGTGGACAGATTTAGGCATAAGAAATAAGCATCGAGTTAATAGTTACAGTAGCGAAGAAAAATAAAGATTACGAGTTACGAGCAGCGAAGAAAATACGAGTTTATAAGTATCTACTAAGCGTAATGCTTTTCGAAACTATTAAACTCGCTACTCGAGGCTGCTGTTAAGTCAACTTACCATGACATTGTTTGTATTTTTTACCTGAGCCACAAGGACAAGGTTCATTACGGCCAACACGTGGAATTTCAGACTTTTCATTAATACCAGCAGCACTTTGATGTTGAAATTCTTTTGGTGTATCTGATTTTCTATGTTGCTCTTCTACCGCTTCTACGTCAGATTCAGCTTGAATTTTAACTTTAGATAAAATACCAACAACATCATATTTTAAGTTATCTAACATTTCTGCAAATAACTCAAAAGATTCACGTTTAAATTCTTGCTTAGGATTTTTCTGTGCATGGGCACGTAAACCAATGCCCTGACGTAAATGATCCATGGCCGCTAAATGCTCTTTCCAATGAGAATCTAAACTTTGCAACATAACCGCTTTTTCAAATTGGCGTAATACATCCGCACCAGCCATCTCTTCTTTATCTTTATAGGACTGTTCAAATTCAACAATAATTTTTTCACGTAAAGTTTCTTCATGAAGTTCTTTGTCTTCATCAAGCCATTTTGCCACTGGCAAATTAGTATTAAATTCACCTTTAAGTTGCTCTTCTAGAGCGGTAATATCCCACATTTCAACTAATGATTGTGGCGGAATATGCTGATCGATAATACCCGTGATAACATCACTGCGAATAGCATTGATCACTTCACCTATATCAGCTTCATCTAGTAATTCATTACGTTGCTCGTAGATAACACCACGTTGATCATTTGCTACGTCATCATATTCTAATAATTGTTTACGCATATCGAAGTTACGGCCTTCGACCTTGCGCTGGGCATTTTCAATACTGCGAGTCACCCAGGGATGTTCAATCGCTTCGCCATGCTCCATACCTAATTTACGCATCATATTTGAAATGCGTTCAGAGGCAAAAATACGCATCAATGAGTCTTCCATCGATAGATAAAAACGTGTGGCACCGGCATCACCTTGACGGCCTGAACGACCACGAAGCTGATTATCAATACGGCGAGATTCATGACGTTCGGTAGCAACTATTTTCAAGCCACCTAATTCAAGTACACGTTGATGATCTATTTTCCATTGAGCTTTAATTTTTGTTATTTGCTCTTCAGTAGGTTGCTTATTCCCTTTACCTAAAGCAGCAATAGCGGCATCTAAATTACCTCCTAGGACAATATCAGTACCACGACCAGCCATATTAGTGGCAATGGTTACCGCACCTTCTTTACCCGCATCAGCAACAATTTCAGCTTCTTGTTCATGGAATTTTGCATTGAGTACTTTATGCTTAATTTTAGCCTTCTTTAAAAAGCCGGATAAAAGCTCTGATGTCTCAATCGTGATAGTACCTACTAATACTGGCTGACCACGTTTAACACAGTCTTTAATGTCTTCTAATATCGCTTCAAATTTTTCTTCAGTCGTTAGGTAAATCAAATCAGCCATGTCATCACGGATCATTGGCTGATTAGTAGGGATAATAACCGTTTCTAAACCGTATATATGTTGAAATTCAAATGCTTCAGTGTCAGCTGTACCAGTCATACCTGATAATTTGTCATATATTCTAAAGAAGTTTTGGAAGGTGATTGAAGCAAGGGTCTGATTTTCATTTTGAATATGAACCCCTTCTTTAGCTTCTATTGCTTGATGTAAACCTTCAGACCAACGACGACCTTCCATCGTACGACCGGTGTGCTCATCAACAATAACTATTTCATTGTCCTTTATTATGTAATCTACATCTTTAATAAAGAGCTTATGGGCACGTAAAGCCGCCATAACGTGGTGTAACAAGGTAATATTACTTGCAGAGAATAAAGTGTCACCTTCTTGTAATAAGCCTTTTTCACGCATGATGTTTTCAATAAGGATTTGGCCACGCTCAGTTAAATAAACCTGTTTGGCTTTTTCATCAATGGTGTAATCCCCTGCAACAAAGCCTTCCGATTGACCTGTTTCTTGATCTTTATCTTCTTCACTCTGTACCTCAAGTGTTGGCACAATGACATCAATGGCTTTATATAACTCTGAGCTATCTTCAGCTTGTCCTGAAATAATGAGTGGGGTACGTGCTTCATCAATAAGAATTGAGTCAACTTCATCTACAATAGCAAAGTTCAGTTTTTTCTGCGTACGTTCATCAGGTGAAAACACCATATTGTCACGTAAATAGTCGAAACCAAACTCGTTATTCGTGCCATACGTAACATCTGCCTGGTAAGCGGCTTGCTTATCTTCCGGTGTCATACCAGCGATGTTACAACCAACAGTCATTCCCAAAAAGGTAAATAATGGACGACTCCAGTCAGCATCACGAGTTGCTAAATAATCATTAACCGTAATAACATGAACACCATCACCGGTTAAGGCATTTAAATAAGACGGTAAGGTTGCCGTCAGCGTTTTACCTTCACCGGTGCGCATTTCAGCAATTTTACCGTCATTTAACACCATGCCGCCGACCATTTGCACGTCAAAATGACGCATACCAAATACGCGTTTACTGGCTTCTCGAACAACAGCGAATGCTTCAGGCAATATTTGATCTAATGTTTCATCATTGGCTAAACGTTCTTTGAATTCAGCTGTTTTTGCCTTTAATTCATCATCACTTAGTGCTTCTAAAATCGGCTCTAATGCAGTTATTTTTTTTACTTCTTTGCCCATTTGTTTTAATAATCTATCGTTACGACTACCAAACATTTTTGTTAACAACTTTACAAACATCTTATTTAACCATTTTGTGATATTTAGCAAGCAAAACTATTTTGCATACTATGTGAATATTATTATAAATTTTTAACTATTATTTATATGCTTAGACTACAATTTTATTATTCTGATGTGCTTGCCTTTTTATCGACTATTTTGCTTTGCGATAGACAAATTTAATTGGATTAATTTGTTTATCGTGGTGTAAAATTTCATAGTGCACATGAGGTCCGGTTGATCGTCCGGTACTTCCCATACGAGCTATTACTTGTCCTTTACTTACTACGTCACCAACATTAACTAACAACCGTTTATTATGTCCGTACCGTGTTTTTAAACCATCGCCATGATTAATTTCTATTAATTGACCATAGCCATAGCGATCATCAGCCCAACTAACAATACCTGATGCGGTAGCGATAATCTCGCCATCCTCCTTGCCAGCAAAATCAATGCCTTTATGCATTGAAGGTCTCCCATTAAAGGGATCTTTACGTATGCCAAAATAAGAAGACAACCAGCCTTTAGTTATAGGCCGACCAGATAAATAACGGGTATTTTCTATATGGTGACCTAATGTTAAAGATTCAAGCATATTTAACTGATTTTCTTTATGATTTAACGCTTTTTCTAATTGTGTAATTTCTAATAACAATTGTGCTAAAGGCTTTCTCCTAATATCACCACGTATTGGAAAAGGACCACCACTTGGCGGTAATTTTTGTAAATTAAATTCTTGCTCGGGAATATTAGCGTTATCTGCTAAACGTCCACCTAAAGCATTTAAACGTAATACATGACTTTGTAATTCAGCCAATTTCATCGTTAATGCTGTTAGTTGTTGTTTTTTTAATGCTACAATATTTAATTCAGTTGCGCTAGCATCTGTTTGTTGTTTAGCAATAACCGTACTTTTGCTAGCAAAATAATCAGTACTACTATTAGGTTGTTCATTTGTAGACAGTACTAAATGAACAATAACACCTGAAATCAACGCAAAAAACATCACCGCAGAAAGCCAATGCAGCTTATTTAGTCGCATTGAGAATCTTACATTCTTTCCTCGGTACAGTAGTGTTAAACTCATATTTATTTCTTAATGTTTTCTTTAAAACTCATTGCAGCTCAAGATTTAGGTTAATAATTATGGCGCGAAGACCAAAATTTCCCAAAGATATGTCCACGTTATTTAATTCTACGACTGGCACTTTCGCACAAATTAAGGCAAAAACCAACTCTTTGAGTTTATTGTCTGACATTGTACGACAAATATGCCCTGACCTGCCAGAGGATGCGTTCAATATTGCTAATTTTGTTCAATCGACTTTAATCATTGAAGTAAAATCACCTGCTTGGGGACAGCGGTTACAATTCGAACGCAACAATATATGCCGACAACTGAATGAAGAAACTCAAGGGCAGTTTACTAAAATTGAGATTAAAGTGAACCCTCAAGGCCACCGACAGCAGCCAAATCAAAATACCTATAAATATATTGAGTCAAAAACCAATAAAGGTTCTGTGCAAAGTATTTCAACTAATACCGCTGCGCACTTATTAGAGATTGCCGAAAAAGCTCCTAAAGGTTTAAAAGAAAAATTACAAAAACTGGCCGCTAACGCTAATAAGCGAAACAAGTAAGCTCAGACCAAATAAAATAATAAACACACACTGTTTAATCTATTGTGATCTTGTTGTACCTAGGGAAAAAATTGCTGGGCAAGGCGCTCGATTGAGTAATCGCTGGCTATTAGGATTCAGAGCAACGCCAACATGAACTATTTTAACCAGTACAAGTGAACAATAATTTAATTAAATTGGTATGATTTGAACAATCACTGCATATTGATAGTGTCACCTGTTAACCGAAATCAGAGTTATAAGGTTTTTCAGCCTTTAGGCTTTGCCAATTTTCCTAGACAAAAAAACCGAGTCAGTACTCGGTTTTTGTTAGTTGATAGGTTTTTTGCCATCAAAAAGCCGCAGCATTAACCTCTTGATATTCTATCGGTGCAGACGCTTTATCATCTTCATAAGTAACCCACTCCCATGAGTCTTTTTGTTTGAATACTTCTCTTAGCAACAGGTTGTTCAAACCATGGCCAGATTTAAAAGCATTCAATTCACCTAGTATACTGGCACTGCCCATGTATAAATCGCCAATAGCATCAAGTATTTTATGCTTTACAAATTCATCATCATAACGTAATTCATTTTTATTCAGCATACGATATTCATCAAGTACGATAGCATTTTCTAAACTGCCACCTAATGCCAGGTTATGAGAACGAAGGAAATCAATGTCTTTCATAAAACCAAAAGTGCGGGCTCTACTGATTTCTTTAATATATGAACAACTAGAAAAATCCATACTCATCGTTTGACAAGTATTAGCAATAACAGGGTGATCAAATTCAATAGTAAAGTTAACTCTAAAACCTTCATAAGGGAGTAACTCTGCCCATTTATCACCTTCTTCAACTCGAATCGCTTTTTTAATACGAAGAAAACGTTTGGCAACATTTTGTGTTTCAATACCAACAGACTGGATCAAATAAACAAAAGGTAGCGCACTACCATCCATAATAGGTATTTCAGGGGCATCGACATCAATAATTAAATTATCAATACCTAAGCCAGCTACCGCTGATAACAAATGTTCAACGGTAGAAATTTTTACCGATTGCTCGTTAACCAAACAAGTACACAAGGTTGTTTCACCCACAGCTTCAGGCGTTGCTTTGATATCAACCACAGGGTCAAGATCAACGCGACGAAAGACAATACCAGTGTTTGCTGGCGCAGGACGGAGAGTAACCTGCACTTTTTCACCTTTATGTAATCCAACACCTACGGTTGAAACGCTTGTTTTTAGTGTACGTTGCCTAATCATATTAGCCTCGTCTTTACTTATACTTTAATTACAATTTTTACTGACATTAGCGCCCTTAGCTGCCGCCCATCTCACTTTAAAAATGAAATAATGACCAAAGCAAATTACCTAATTTGATAGGTATGCTTTTTTAACTGACGTAATATAACAAAAATACGCAATAAAATCAAAATTGACTACTTATTGCAGCCCATATTTACACCTAATAACCAATTATAGACCAGTATCAATTGGTAATATTAATCGAATAATGGCTAATTTAGTCTGCTTGCTTACGTAAAAATGCAGGAATATCTAAATAATTATCTAAATCTGCATGGGCAACTTTTTGCACATTACTATCTGTCATAGTAATAGGCTCTGCTGCCGTAGCAACTTGTGGTGCCGCTGGCGCATAGTCACCACCAACAACTCTTGGCTCAACCATAGGTACGGGATTAACAAGCGTAATGTCTGGTTTACTTTCTGCGCCGATACCAGTAGCAACAACCGTTACGCGAAGCTCTTCTGTCATTTCAGGATCAATGACTGCACCAACAACCACAGTGGCATTTTCACTGGCAAATGCTTTTACCGCATTACCAACAGTTTCAAATTCATCAATGCTAATATCCATACCAGCAGTAATATTAACTAAAATACCGCGAGCGCCAGCTAAGTCTACATCTTCAAGTAATGGACTAGAAATTGCAGCTTCTGCGGCTTCTGCTGCACGGTCTTCACCTGTGGCAATACCTGAGCCCATCATCGCGGTACCCATTTCTGACATTACTGTACGTACATCAGCAAAATCGACGTTTATTAAACCTGGGCGAGTAATTAACTCGGCAATACCTTGCACTGCACCTAATAAAACATTATTGGCTGCTTTAAAAGCGTCTAATAAACTTGTTCCTGGACCAAGTACTTTTAACAATTTTTCGTTAGGAATAGTGATTAATGAATCAACACTTTTAGCTAATGCCTCAATTCCTTGGTCAGCGTAATTCATACGCTTTTTGCCTTCGAATGGGAAAGGTTTGGTGACTACAGCAACTGTTAAAATCCCCATTTCTTTCGCTATTTCAGCAACGACAGGAGCAGCACCTGTACCGGTACCACCACCCATACCTGCGGCGATAAAGATCATATCTGCACCCTCAAGCGTTTGCATAATAGTTTCTCTATCTTCTTCTGCTGCTTGGCGGCCGATATTAGGATTAGCACCAGCACCTAAGCCTTTTGTTACATCAGCACCTAGTTGCAAAGTGACATTAGCCGATGAATTACGCAGCGCCTGTGAATCAGTATTTGCCGTAATAAACTCTACACCTTCAATGGTTTGGCTTACCATGTGTTCTACAGCATTACCGCCGCCACCGCCAACACCAATGACCTTTATTATCGCTTCTTCGTTATGGTCTTCCATTAATTCAAACATTTTATCTCTCCGTTTTTATTAAATTTGACAGAATAAATTCTGACCTATAAAAATTCTTTTTACCTAAATTTATTTTTCAAACAGCTTAAAACTCGCCTTTAAACCAAGCATGTAATCTTGACCACAAACCCGCGACACCTGCCGGTTTTTGATTTTCTTTTGCGTCTGAATTATGTGCTTGCAACCCGTAATGCAACAAGCCAACAACCGTGGCATAACTTGGATCATCTACATATTCTTTTAGCCCTTGTACGGCTAATGGTGAGGCTATTCGTACTGGCATTTGAAAGATTTCTTCGGCAAACTCCACCGCACCTTCCATTTTTGCTGTGCCACCGGTTAAGACATAACCCGCAGCAATTTGATCTTCTAAACCAGCTTCGCGAACTTCTTCTTGAATTAATTCAAATAATTCCTGATATCTGGGCTCAACCACTTCAGATAACGTATGGCGCGACATAGTACGAGCTGGACGACCACCAACACTAGGCACTTCAATACTTTCTTCCATGCTAACTAAATGTCTTAAGGCGCATGCATATTTCACTTTAATATCTTCAGCATGGCTTAATGGCGTGCGAAATATTTTGGCTATGTCACTAGTCACTTGGTTCCCGGCAACAGGAATAACCGCGGTATGACGCAGTGCGCCACCGATGAATATCGAAATGTCCATCGTCCCTGCGCCCATATCAATCACACAAATACCTAGCTCTTTTTCATCATCCGTTAATATCGAGTAGCTTGAAGCTAATGCAGAAAAAATTAATTGATCGGCACTTAAGCTACAACGTTCAACACACTTCACTAAATTTCTAGCCATGTCATTAGCACAGGTAACAATATGTACTTTGGCTTCCATACGAACGCCCGACATGCCTATAGGACTTTTAATTCCATCTTGACAGTCGATACTAAATTCTTGCGGTAATACATGCAACATACGACGTTCAGCGGAAATAGGTACACTGCGTGCAGTATGAATAACATTATCAACGTCTTCTTGGGTCACTTCTTTGTCATTTATCGGCACCATACCATTTTCATTTTGACAACTAATATGCTTACCTGAAATACCCAAATAAATAGAGCTTATTTGACAATCAGCCATCAATTCAGCTTCGTTAATTGCTCGCTGTATAGATTGAATAACTAAGTTCAAATCATTAACGCCACCTTTGTCCATCCCGCGTGCTGGTTGATTACCAACACCGATAATGCTTAATTGATTATCAGGCGTAATTTCACCAACCGCGACGGAAATTTTTGATGTGCCTATATCTAATCCTACGACTAAATTTCTTTCTATAATTTTAGACATTAAAGGTGAACTCTTTTGTTAATAGCATAAATATGTGGCTTGTTTTTTGCTGTTTTTGTATATTTATGCTTAAGGGTAAGTTGGCTACTGACTTCCAGCCAACTGCCAATCCCGTATCATACCGTAAATCAATATAATCCACCGCTTGTTTTAACTGTTTTTTATGATTATTTTTCTGTTTAGGTTGTTGTTCTAAGTGAGTTTTGATCAAAGGGTATAGATCCATAAACCTTTGCACCCGTTTTACTCGTTCTTCACGACCTAAATTCAACATAACACCATCATTTAAGGTCAGTTTCCATGAAAAACGTTCGCTAAGCACCAGTTCATCAATCGCTAAATTTCTATACTCAAGTAAGTCATTTAAATTAATAAAATTCTCTAATGCTAATAACTCACTACCTTCGGGGCCAAAAAATTTTGGTAAAGCCTGCTTTAGCTTCCTAGTATCCGCTTGGAACGCCTTACCAAACTGATTTAAGATAAAATCACCGTTCCATAACGCCACTGGTGTTTGATCGACAATATAAATTTTCACTTCATTCGGCCATTGTTTCCTTACCGCAACGGAGTAAACCCAAGGTAAAGCAGATACTTGACTTTGGATCTCATTGACATCAACTTTGAAAAAATTACCTAAGTTTATCGTATTCATCGCAGCCAATACCTCGTCACGTTTGGTATAAGGCATTTCTCCACTGATGACCACAGATTTCACCGGCAAATTCTCTTTATCCATCAAGGTATTTGTTAACCACCAAGCAATACTGATCAAACTAATAAGCACACACAAGAAAAACCCTAAGCCAAGGCCAAATGATAATGCTTGTTGATTCACTGAGATTGATTGCTTATTTTTCATATTTTATCGTCTATTTTATCGGAATAAATTCCAAATTATATTAACTAATACTTAGTAAAACAATACGTTCAACTAACTCACTAAAGGTTAAGCCATGTACTTTCGCCGCTTTTGGCACTAATGAGGTTTGTGTCATTCCTGGCACGGTATTAACTTCTAGTAACTGCCAACTGCCTTCACTATCTTTCATTAAATCGACACGCCCCCATCCACTCGCACCTGTTGCTTTAAACGCTTGTAATGACAACGCTTGTATATGCGCTTCTTCTTTTTCACTCAAACCACACGGACAATGATATTGAGTGCTTGTTGACTGATATTTAGCTTCATAATCATAAAATTCTCGTGGCGTTTCCATATGTATTGCCGGCAGAGCTTCATCACCTAGAATAGCAACGGTATATTCAGGGCCATCAATCCATGCTTCTAATAAAACATCACCGTCAAAGCCAAAAGCTTCCACTAAAGCGTTGTGTAACTTCGCCGGCGAATCTGCCATTGCCATACCAATACTTGAACCTTCATGTGCTGGCTTAACCATAACTTTACCGCCCAAAGCATTGAGCTGTTGTTCAATATCTAACTGACAAAAGTCCGCTTTAGTCACCACGGCAAAGGCTGCGGTTGGTATACCGCAGCCTTTAAATATTTGTTTACTTCGCACCTTATCCATCGACAAAGCCGAGCCTAAAACATTTGAGCCAGTATAACTGATATCTAATGACTCTAATGCGCCTTGCAAACAACCATCTTCACCACCACGGCCATGTAAAGCGATAAAGACATGCTTTATATTTTGACTAACTAACGCAGTTAATGGTACCTCTTTAGTATCCATTAACTGTACCTTAAAACCTGCTTGCGCTAGTCCTTGTGCTATCGCTTTACCTGAGTTTAGCGATACATCACGTTCCGCAGAATTGCCCCCATAAAGTACGGCTAATGTTTGTTGTTTTAATTCTGCCAATTGCTTGTTTTTTTTAGATATTGACATGTTTTTATTTTCCGTAAACGTCATCTTTCACCTGATTTACTTGCAATAACGAGTGCAAGGATAAATCACGTGCTACAACACCAATATTACCTGCACCTTGAGTGATCACCATATCGTTATCTTGCAATTGTGCAGCAAGTAACGCTGGCAGCATGTCAACGTCGCTAACATAAATAGGCTCAATTTGACCTCGTTGGCGAATTGAACGAGCCAAACTTTTACTATCGGCAGAAACAATTGGCGCTTCACCCGCTGAATAAACATCTAATAAAAATAAGCAGTCTACTGCTGATAACACTTCAACAAAATCTTCGTATAAATCACGGGTTCGAGAATAACGGTGTGGTTGAAACACCATGACTAATCGTTTATCTGGCCAACCGGTACGCATTGCTAAAATAGTCGCTCTAACTTCACTTGGATGA
Source organism: Colwellia sp. (assembly GCA_013215465.1). Lineage (GTDB taxonomy): Bacteria > Pseudomonadota > Gammaproteobacteria > Enterobacterales > Alteromonadaceae > Colwellia. Next base: position 20,340 of record JABSOW010000035.1, read on the forward strand.
TGACCATAATCATCAACTAGTACCATATTACCGGCAGCCGTGCTTAAGTTAGCAAGCTGTTCAAATCGACGACCTATACCAGCAAACTCTGCTAACGCTTGGCAAATGGCTTCATCGTTAATACCTTCGTCTTTGGCAACCGCAACACCAGCAAGGGCATTAAGTACATTGTGCTGCCCAGGTAAGTTAACACTCATATCAAGCGGTGGCTGACCATCCACTTCTACGGTAAAATAACTGACACTACCGTCTTGTTGATAATTCACTGCTCGTATGTCGGCATCTTCTGAAAAACCATAAGTGATCACCTGTCGGCTAATACGTGGTAATAACTCACGAACCACCGGGTTATCAATACACACCACCGCTAAACCATAAAAGGGCAAATTATGTAAAAACTCAATATAAGTGTCTTTGACTTTTTCAAAATCACCTTGATAAGTTTCCATATGATCAGCATCAATATTGGTAATCACCGAAACCATTGGTTGTAAGTGTAAAAATGAGGCATCACTTTCATCCGCTTCAGCAACCAGATAACGGCTACTGCCTAAACGAGCATTAGTGCCCGCACTATTAAGTAAACCGCCAATAACAAAAGTAGGATCGAGTTGCCCTTGGGCAAATATACTGGCAATCAAACTAGTAGTAGTGGTTTTACCATGAGTGCCGGCAATGGCAATTCCATGGCGAAAACGCATCAATTCCGCTAACATTTCCGCACGACGAACAACTGGAATACGTGCAGCTTTCGCTGCTATTAATTCAGGGTTATCCTGGCTTATTGCCGTTGACACCACGATAACACTTGCGCCAATAATGTTTTTACTGGCATGACCAATAGTAATATCGGCACCAAATTTAACTAGGCGTTTTACCACTTGGTTTTCACCAATATCAGAGCCAGAAATTTGATAACCTTCATTCAATAATACTTCCGCAATACCGCCCATGCCCGCACCACCGATACCAACAAAGTGGATCCTTTTAACACGACGCATTTCTGGTACTTTTACATTGCGGTTATTCATCGCGTTTTGGTTCATTGTACTTTGATTTATTGCACTTTGATTGATAGTGTTTTTGCTCATGTTATTACTCATTTTCTCTATTTAACTTTTATTGCTGCAGACGAGTTGCTGACAAATTTTGGCAACTTTATCGGTTGCATTAATATCCGCGGCGGCAAAAGCCGCTTTCGCCATATTCTGTAAAATTTGTGGCTCACTAAACAATTCACTGAGTAATTTAGCCAAGCTATCACTGGTTAAGTTTTGTTGCTTCACTAACCTTGCGCCACCACGAGTAACCAAATATTGGGCATTTTTAACTTGGTGATCATCAACTGCGTGGGGCAAAGGTACAAAAACAGCAGGCGTTGCCGCCATCGCTAGTTCAGAAACTGTTAATGCCCCGGCTCGACAAATTACAACATCAGCCCATTGATAAGCACTGGCAATATCATCAATAAATTCGGTAACACGTATTTGACCATTAGCTAACTGGTGCTGGTTATACGCTTCAACAACTTCTTTTTGTTTACCTTTACCGGTTTGGTGGTAAATATTAAAAGGTAATTTTACTGTAGCGCTGCTAGATTTTTCACTCAATTGAGTAAAGCTTACTGGCACAATTTGATTTAATACTTGTGCACCTAAACTACCACCCACCACCAATATGTTGTAGCTTGTTTTCACTGCTGTTTCATTAATGCTAGGCTTTACTTGCCCAGCAATACTTGCTCTTAAAGGATTACCGACGATTTCAGCAGCAATATTACTTTTAAACGCATTTGGAAAAGCGCAACACACTTTAGTAGCAATGCGCGCTAGCAATCGATTAGTTAGCCCTGCTGCCGCATTTTGCTCATGGACAATTAATGGTTTTCTCATTAGCCACGCAGCTAAACCACCGGGAGCACTGGCGTAACCACCCATCCCTAAAATCGCATCCGGCTTTATGGTATTAATAACACTAAACGCTTGAAATAATGAGCGCAGTAATTTAACAGGTAACTGCAACCAGGCGAGTAAGTTTTTATGGCGTATTCCACTAATATTGATAAACGAAATTTTATAGCCATGTTTAGGAATAATATCCGCTTCCATTCGATCAGCCGTACCTAACCAGTGAATATGCCAGCCTTCACTTTTCAATTTATCGGCGACGGCAAGCCCAGGAAATATGTGGCCACCGGTTCCCCCTGCCATAACCAATAACGTTGGAGCTTTAAAATTATTAGTCATATTTCCCCCCCCAAAATATATACCCAATCACACGAGTAAATCCCCCCACCATCACTAGTAAAGTAGGTCCGTTATATTGATTAACCATTTTCGCCTCCTACTTTTTTTTCTTTTCTTTTAGATGACGTCGCTTGAATACTTTGCAGGCGAAGCTCGTGATCGATACGAATTAAAATAACCATGGCAAGCGTCATGATAATCATAGAGCTACCGCCATAACTGATCAGTGGCATAGTTAACCCTTTAGTCGGTACTATGCCTGCACTAGCACCCACATTTACCGCCGCCTGAAAACATATCCAAATACCAATAGCGTAAGCGAAAAACCCTTCAAAAAACTTCTCTTTAGCGAGAGCTTTCTTTCCTAACATCAAGGCTTTAAATACCAGCACCATGCTTAAAAGTAAAATAGAGGCTATACCGATAAAACCAAATTCTTCGGCTAACACCGCCATAACGAAATCGGTGTGCGCTTCGGGCAAGTAATCTAATTTTTGAATACTATTGCCTAAACCTTGGCCGAAAATTTCACCTCGACCATACGCCATAAGTGATTGAGTTAATTGGTAACCACTACCAAAAGGATCTTGCCATGGATCAAGAAAACTAGTGATACGACGCCAGCGATAAGGCTCAAAAAAAGCTAGCATAGACAATAGAAAAACCCCTACCGATGCCAAACTAATAAATTGCCAAAGTTTAGCGCCCGCTAAAAATAACAAACCAAATGTGGTAACAAACATCACGATAATGGTGCCGAGATCTGGCTGCCTTAAAAGCAAGCCAGCTAAGATGCCAAACACTACCAAAGGCTTAGCGAAGCCTCGCCAATCTTCCATCACTTGGTCGCGGCGACGTACTAAGTAAGCGGCCAAATAACAGAAGAAAAATAACTTAGCTGGCTCAGCCGCTTGTACGGTAATAGGGCCAAGTACAATCCAACGGGTTGAACCGTTAACTGAGCGACCAATAAATAAAACAATTACTAACAAAAATATGCCAAAAATCAACAAATAACTGCTATTTTTTTGCCACCAAGCCATCGGTATTTGTAAAGCAACGCCAGCAATACCTATACTCAAAGCAATGTAAATGGCATGACGAATAACAAAATGGAAGGGGTTATTAAACAAGCGTTCCGCCACTGGCATAGATGAGCTTGCTACCATTATCAAACCAATCATGTACATAACTATGACGATAACGACAAAGCTACGATCAAACACGGCTTGGTTATCATTAACATTGGGAGAATTAAACTGATTAAATTTATTCGCTATTTTAGCCAATATACCTTGAACAAAGGACAATTGCATTTGGCTTTCAGTATCAGTGCTAGTATGAGCGCTAGTATGAGCGCTAGTAGTTGAGGTTGCCATTAGCTTACCTCCGCGACTTTCGCCACAGCAGCAATAAATTGCTCACCACGATCACCGAAGTTCTTAAACATATCTAAGCTAGCACAAGCAGGAGATAGCAAGACAATATCACCCGGTTGAGCACTTGCTTTAGCTGCTTGTACTGCACTAAACAAGCTAGTTACCTTGTTAGCATTAGCAACTAACGCCGCAATTTTATCGCCATCTTTACCAAGCGCAATAACTTGGCTAACATGTGCAGTTAAAGGCGCAATTAATGGCGTGAAATCAGCACCTTTACCGTCACCACCGGCAATTAAAATCAAGCGCTGTTTTACGCCATTTTCTGTGGTTAGTGTTTGTGCTAAACCATTAATCGCTGCGATAGTTGCGCCAACATTGGTGGCTTTTGAATCATTTATCCAAATAATGCCATCATTACTGGCTATTTTTTGACAACGATGTAACAAACCTGTAAAACCAGTTAAGCTTTTCACCATTGCCGTTAGCGACCAACCTGCGCTGTAGCCAAGTGCTAAAGCGGCTAGATAATTTAATGCATTGTGCATACCCGCTAATGGTAGTCCATCTAAGGTGATTAAGTTTTGCTCGGCAAAAGCTAATGTCGCTTTACCATTTACCCGAGTTACGCCAAACTGATTTTGAGTAGGTGCATCACTACCAAAAGATAGTACTGGCTGAGATTTATTAACGGTTTTAGTGGCTTCATCATCACGGTTAATAATGGCTAATTTACCTTGCCGATAAATACCTTGTTTAATAGCTTGATAATTTGCCATGCTCTGATGGCGATCAAGATGATCATCACTCACATTTAGCACGCTAGTAGCAATAGCCTGCATACTGGTTAACGTTTCTAGTTGAAAACTTGATAACTCTAAAATTAACACTGAGGGTAAATGTGTGTTTTCACCCGTAGTTTCTTTAGTGAAAATATCTAAAACTGGCTGGCCAATGTTACCGCCAAGTTGGGCATTAACTCCTAAGCTATCAGCTAAATAAGCCAGTAAAGAAACCACGGTAGATTTACCATTGGATCCCGTAACCGCTAATATTGCAATTGGGCTAGTGTCAGCTTTATTAATACGTTCATTATTAAGTAGACAAAATAACTCCACATCGCCCATAACACGACAATCTGCGGAGATATGCGCAGCGATATCATTAATCGCACTATCAATACCAGGGCTGATTAAAATAATGTCCGCATTAGCAATTAATTCACTATGCCATTGTCCTAAATGTAAACTAGCATAAGGGTATTCATCCCTAAATTGTTGTGCACTATAATCATGAGTAAAAGGTTGAGTACGAGAATCATTAACAGCAAAACACAACCCTTGAGCACTAAGATAGCGAACACAAGACATGCCTGTGATGCCCGCGCCTAGCACTAAAATTTGTTTATCTTTAAAGTCTGCTAACAATGTCATTTTTCTTTTATTTCTCTTTCTTTAATTACTTTCTTACTTTTTACTCGTAACGAGTTACTCGCTGCTATCTCAGTTTCAACGTTGCTAAGCCAATCAACACTAAAATAAATGAGATGATCCAAAAGCGCACAATTACTCGTGGCTCTGGCCAACCTTTTAACTCGTAATGGTGATGAATTGGTGCCATACGAAAAATTCTTTGACCCCGCATTTTATATGAGCCAACTTGTAAAATTACCGATACCGTTTCCATAACGAAAACGCCGCCCATAATAAAAAGCACTAATTCTTGCCTCACTAAAACGGCAATCACGCCTAACGCGGCCCCTAACGCTAAAGAGCCAACATCGCCCATAAAAACTTGGGCGGGGTAAGTGTTAAACCATAAAAAACCTAGGCCAGCACCAACAATAGCGGTGCAAACCACCACCAATTCTGAAGTCATGGCGATATAAGGAATATTTAAATAACTAGAAAAATTAACGTGACCAGTAACATAAGCGAATAATGCCAATGCGCCGGCAACCATGATAGTAGGTACTATGGCTAAACCGTCTAAACCATCGGTTAAATTAACCGCATTACTAGTGCCAACAATGACAAAATAGGTCATCACAATATAAAAGATACCCAGTTGCGGCATAACATCTTTAATAAAGGGAATCAGTAAAAATGTTTGCTCTGGGTGTGATATTTGATATAAGAATATTGCTGTGGCGAGGCCTGCTACAGTTTGCCAAAAATATTTCCACCTAGCGATTAAGCCATTAGCGTCTTTTCGAATAACTTTTCGATAATCATCAACAAAGCCAATGGTGCCAAAACTTACCACCACAAATAACACCACCCAAACATAGACATTACTTAAATCAGCCCACAGTAAAACACTAACAACAATCGCCGCTAAAATTAGAATTCCGCCCATGGTTGGCGTACCAGATTTTGATAAATGACTTTCTGGACCATCACTGCGTACTATTTGCCCAATTTGCATTTTTTGCAAATAACGAATTAACTTAGGGCCAAAATAAAGAGAAATAATTAACGCAGTTAACGTGCTAACAATGGCACGAAACGTTAAGTACGAAAAAACATTAAACGCACTATAGTATTGGGTTAAGTATTCGGCTAACCAATGTAACATTAAGAATTGTCCTCTGGAGTATGGCGAACGCTATTTTGTGCGCGGTTACCATGCCAGCTAATTATATCTTCAACGACATTTTCCATATGAGCGCTACGAGAGCCTTTTACTAAAATATTGATATTTACTTCCTGATTTTTATTGTCTTGGCTGAGCAGTGAAAATAAGTATGCTGATAAGTCAGTACGTTCACTAAAGTGCTTACTTATCGCTTTATTGTGTTGAGCAAAAGCGTCTCTAGTATTTTGACTTAATACTCCAAGGGTAAGTAGAACATTCACTCCCTGTTCTTTGGCAAATTTCCCTACTTCTTGATGGTAACTACTTGCTGTACTGCCAAGCTCAGCCATATCACCCAAAATTAAAACTTGTTGTCCTGAATAATTAGCTAATAAAGAAATTGCGGCTTTAATCGACTCGACATTGGCATTATAAGTATCATCAATTAGCCTTATTTCTTGGCTTGAATTCTTATTCGCTAAATGATGAATATTTAATCGACCTTGTACTGGTGCCATTGCCGCTAGGCCCAAGCGAATATCTTGTAAACTAGCGCCACATTCTATCGCGGCCGCAGCAGCCGCAACGGCATTACAAACATTGTGTTTACCCGGCACGGTTAGTTTTATTTCACAATGACCAAGGGATGTATGTAAATTAAAACTGGCACAGCCATTATCATCTAAACAAACGTTACTACTGAAACAATCGGCGTTCACGTGGCCATCGGTATATCTAGCATTAGCACAAGAAAATGTACGAACTTGCTTGTCAGTTAAACGCCATTGCCATTTGCTGGTATATTTAGTCTCTTGGTTATAAAGCGCAATACCATCAGCAGCTAAACCGGAAAAAATTTCACCCTTAGCACGAGCAACACCACATAAATCGCCAAAGCCTTCTAAATGTGCTGCGGCAATATTGTTGATCATGGCAATATCTGGCTTGACTAATTCTGTGGTATAAGCAATTTCACCAATATGATTCGCGCCCATTTCAATGACGGCAAAATCATCATCTTGCGTTAAGCGTAATAATGTTAAGGGCACACCAATATCATTATTAAAATTGCCATTAGTCGCCAACACTTTACCTAACCGAGAGAGAATAGCCGCTAACATTTCTTTTACGGTAGTTTTACCGCTACTGCCAGTAATACCAATGGTTTTAGGGGCGACTTGCTGTTTCACATAAGCGGCAACTTTACCCAAGGCAATACGGGTATCATCAACAATAATTTGCGCAACACTTTTATTACAAGTAGCAGTATTCAAACCCTCAATATAATGATCAACAATTAACACCTGACAACCATTATCAATAACTTGTTGAGTAAAGCGATGACCATCAAAGTTAGGACCTTTTAGCGCTAAAAAAGCACATTTTCCTTTTTCTTGCAACTTGTTTTCTAACTTAAATGCACGTGAATCGGTGCTCAGATTTTCGACAGTTAAAGTTTTAAGTGATTGATGACAAAGTAGCTGACCATTGGTTGCTGTTGCTAACGTGGCTAAATCCATGGTGATCATAGTTGACCACCTAGTGATTTAGACCCTGAATTAGCGTTAACATGCTTATAGAAGTCCATTACCACTTGTCGTTCGTTATAGTCAATTTTCTCTTTGCCTAAAATAATATAATCTTCATGTCCTTTACCTGCTAACAACACCACATCATCACTGTTAGCTTTGTTTAGGGTAGTTAATACGGCTTGCTCTCTATCAACAATCACCTGATGTTGTGCTTGTGGCGTTAAGCCGGCCAAAATATCATCGATGATACTCATAGGCGCTTCAGAGCGCGGATTATCATTAGTAATCACCAAGTAATCAGCATGTTTTTCTGCTGCTTGTGCCATTAGTGCGCGCTTGCCTTTGTCTCGATCGCCACCGCAACCAAAGACCACGTGTAAACTACCATGACAATGTTGACGACAAGCCTGCAGCGCTTTTTCTAGTGCATCCGGTGTATGGGCATAATCAACTACTGCCGTTGGCGCTGTTGATGCCTTTGCCGAAAAGGTTTCCATACGACCGGAAATCGCCTTCACACTAGTAATTTTTTGGGCAATATTCTCTAAGGAAAGTCCTTCAATCAATAACACTGTAATCACAGCTAATAAGTTATCAATATTAAAATCACCCAATAATGGGCTCTGAATGTCAATATTACCTAAATGTGTCTTTAAAATAAAATTAACACCTTGGCTATGGTGCTCAATGTTATTACAGCTAACAAACTGGCTTGCATTGCTAACTGAATCACTGCGCCCGTAAAGCCACAATTTTTTTTGATTATCGGGCCATGTTGCTAGCCACGTTTTAACTTGTTGATCATCACCATTTAACACCGCCACTTGTTTATTATTATGAATAAACAACTGCCTTTTTGCTGCAGCATAATTAGCCATACTATCGTGATAATCTAAGTGATCTCGGCTTAAATTTGTAAAAACGGCAATATCAAAGGCATTGCCATTAACACGACCTTGCTCAAGCGCATGTGAAGAAACTTCCATAGCAAGGTGAGTCACTTTTTGTTTAGTAAATCTGTCAAATAATTGTACTAAATCAGTGGCACTTGGCGTAGTGTTTTCTATGGCTTGTAAATTATTCACCAACCCTGCACCATTGGTACCGATAATTGCACAAGGTTTTTGACAACTTGTTAGTATTTGTCCAAGTAACTGGCTAGTACTGGTTTTACCGTTAGTGCCAGTAATACCTATCATGGTCATTTTTGCTTGCGGTGTTTGATAATAAGCACTTGCCAGAGTAAATAATTTTTTATTTAAGTGGTAAAAACTCACCACAGCAATCTCTTGTTGAAAAATAATATTGCCATGTTCACTTTCATCTGAGCATTCAGCTAAAACTAAACTAGCCCCATTGTTGATAGCGGCAGCAATATATTTTCGTCCATCAACAACATGGCCAATGACGGCACAAAAAATATCACCAGAATTAAGTTGCCTAGTGTCATTAGTTAAGTCAGCCAAAGGATTCGCTAAAGTAAAGTCATCAGGTAACTTGATGGAAAAATCATCTCGTAATTTCACCATAAATTGCTGTGAAGGCCTTTTTATTAATGATTTAGACATCGTTAGCCTCCTGATGTGTAATTAACTGCTTTTTATGCGCAACTGGCAACTTGTTACTAGAGGCTAATTTGCCACTAGCATCAGGTACCACATTTAATACTCGCAGTGCCCCTTCCATTACGCGAGAAAACACTGGCGCAGCGACTTCTCCACCATGGTAGAGATCGCCACCGGGATCATTAATAACCACAACCACGACAACTTTAGGATCAGAAATAGGAGCAATACCTGCAAATAAGCCTACATAATCATTACCATAACCGCCTGCTACCGCCTTAAAAGAAGTACCAGTTTTACCGCCAACGCGATAGCCAGCTACTTTCGCTTTTTGTACATGCTCATCAACTACCGTTTCTAGCATAGTCATCACCGCGGTAGAGTTCACTTGAGAAAAAATTCGTACACCTTCACTTGCTTGTTCAGTTTTAACAATTGACAGTTCACGCTTAATGCCACCATTGGCTAACGTCGCGTAGAAACGTGCTAGTTGCATCGGTGTTATTGCTAAACCATAACCCCATGATAACGTTGCTAACTCAAATTTTGACCATCGTGGTCTGTCATGCATCATGCCAGAGCTTTCACCAACCAAACCTGTTCCAGTAGTATCGGCAAATCCAGCATCAAAAAATTTATCGAGCAAAAAGTTTTTTGGCACTGACAAAGCAAGCTTAGTGGTGCCCATATTAGATGAAGTGACTAAAATCTCTTCAATGGATAATTTACCACGATTAATGGGATCATTAACGCGCCTGCCGCCTAAGCGCATCCAACCTGGGCTAGTATCAATAATGGTATTAAGTTTCGCTGAGCCAAACTCTAATGCGGTTAACGCGGTTAGGGGCTTCATGGTTGAGCCGGGTTCGTAAATATCGGTAATAGCACGATTACGGAAGCGATGAATCGCGGTATTACGACGATTATTAGGATTATAAGATGGGCTATTTGCCATCGCTAATATTTCACCGGTATGAATATCTACCACCACTACCGAGCCAGAAGTTGCTTTAAAGGCTTGTACAGCACCTTTTAGTTCTTTATAAGCAATCGCTTGAATGCGCTGATCAATTGTCAGGGTAATATTTTTTGCTTCTTGGGATGCTTCAACCGATAGAATTTCAATTTTACGACCTTTAGCATCTTTTCTAAAACGCTTACTACCACCTTTACCGGTAAGCAGTTGATCGTATACTCGTTCAATTCCTTCAATGCCTTTATCATCGACATTGGTAAAACCAACAATATGAGCACTTATTTCACCGGTTGGATAAAAACGTTTTGATTCCTTACGCAGGTGAATGCCAGGGATTTTCAGTTCACGAATATAATTGGCTATGGCAGGAGAAATTTTTCGCTCTAAATAAACAAAACGTTTTGTCGGATGTCGTATTACACGGCTGGTTAGTTTATTAACATTTTGGCCTAAAACATCGGCCAGTGCTTGCCAATGTTCACTCATCGATAGAGCATTATTATCCATAATGATTTTTGGATCAGCCCATACCGTTTCTACCGGCACACTAATAGCAAGTTCATCACCATTTCTATCAACAATAGAGCCGCGCTGCACAGTATTGGCAGTAGTCCGCATTGAACGCATATCTCCCTGCTTTTTCAGCATATCAGGTTCAATTATTTGAATATAAGCACTACGCGCTAGTAATCCGGCATAAATCAAGGCAACAATGCCTAACACGACGTAATAACGCCATGCGGTAGTTGTTTGTTGACTGCTGCGATTACTTGCTTTCTTGCTCATTTAATTCATGTTATCCGTACTTTCGTTACTTGTTTGAAAATTATTTATCCTAGCCGCTACTCTAAAGTTACTATTACTTCTGACTTCGCATCTGGCCGCTTCATGTTTAATAGCTTCTTCGCTTTACTTTCTATGGCGCTGTGTTCAGCTAAAGAGCTTTGCTCTAATAATAAATTGCGCCACTCAATGTCTAACTCATCTCGCTGAGTAAATAACAGCTCTAATTCACTGGTGGTTTGTCGGTTTACATGGGTGTAATAAATCACCAAAAATGCGGATATAACCACCAAAACTAATAAAGCATAACTAACAATATGCTGTAAAATGTCTTGCCAAATATCTAGTGTGAGCACGGATTTACCTTGTGCCACCCTTTTATTTGACACAATTAGTCTTCTATATGCGGTAAACGTTTGGCAATGCGTAACACTGAGCTGCGCGAACGTACATTGACTTCCACTTCACTTTTGCTAGGTTTTAATTTACGACCTATTAATTGCAGTTTTTTGCCTTTATTTAACTCTTCTTCAGTAATCATCAAACCACGTGGTACTTTTTTACCTTGTGAGTGCTTTTTCATAAATTGCTTAACCAAACGGTCTTCCAGTGAGTGAAAACTAATCACTACTAAACGACCGCCTTCAGCCAACACAGATAAAGAAGCTGCTAAGGCTTTTTCAATTTGCTCGAGTTCACTGTTGATATACATACGAATGGCTTGAAAACTGCGTGTGGCTGGATGCTTTTTGATTTCACGCTGTGGTGCGGTGATTTTTATCAATTTGGCTAATTGGCCAGTGCGGGTAAAAGGGGTTTCAGCCCGTGCATCAACAATAGCGTTAGCAATACGCCAAGCGTGCTTTTCTTCACCAAAGGTTCTTAACACCCAAGTTATATCTTCAACATCGGCAACAGCTAACCACTCTGCCGCTGTTTGACCACGACTAGTATCCATACGCATATCTAACGGACCATCTTTCATAAAACTAAAGCCACGTTCAGCTTCGTCTAATTGTGGTGAAGATACACCTAAATCTAATAAAATACCGCTTACTTTGCCAAGCAAATTGTGTTGTTGAGCTATGTCAGCTAAATTGGCAAACCCTTGGTGTTCAATATGAAAGCGTTTATCATCTTTAAATTTTTCAGCAGCTGTAATCGCTGAAGGATCACGATCAATGGCAATTAACCGCCCTTTTGCTGATAATTTAGAAAGGATCAACGATGAGTGACCACCACGACCGAAAGTACCATCGATATAGCAGCCATTGGGATCGATGTCTAAGCCATCTATAGCCTCAGCTAATAAAACAGAAATATGCGTTTTATCTAATTCCATGTTGTTATTTTTATAACCTTGTTAATATATTTGTCTGTTTAACGTTAATATCTATGACTGAAAACGCCGACAAATATTTTATAATGATATTTCAAGTAAACGGTCTGTTAATTCAATTTCACCTGATTGTATTTTACTAATGCCTTGCTGCATTTGGACTTGCCATGCGGATTCACTCCAAATTTCAAATTTTTTCAATTGTCCTACTAACATCACTGATTTTTCTAATCCCGCGTGTTGTCTTAATGGGCCATTAAGTAATAAGCGACCATTTTTATCCATATCGCAATCAGTAGCATTACCCAGTAAAACTTGCTGTAATAGCCGTTCTTGTGGATTCATACTGGATAAGCTGCAAAGTTTTAATTCTATTTCTTCCCATTCTGGCAAAGGATAAAGTAATAAGCACGGGTGTTGAATATCAACCGTACAGATCATTTTTCCTTGGCAATCGGCAAATAGCTCCTCGCGATACCGAGTAGGTACAGTGATTCTATTCTTGCTATCAAGCGTAATTGCGCTAGCACCTCTGAACATAATATTTACTTAATCAACTTTGTTTTTATTTAATAATTTACAGTAATTGTTAAAAATCAGCTTGAATATACATCCAGATCCACAATTACCCACCTTATACCACATCGATACATTTTAGTGACTAAAGCAAAGTTATGTCAAGCAATGATCGGTAAAAACATCAGCATGCGTACTGGTCAAAAAACCAGTAAAATTAAGGGCTGAGAATAGAATTTTAGGAAGTGAATGAATTTGTGGACTTTTGTGGATCAATATCTGAAAAAACATTTAAAAAGCGTGAAAAATAATTTATAGAATCTTTCAATTGAATACTTCACTTTCAGTATGCTTCAAATTTACTAGATTATAGCTAAGTAACACTACCAATAGCACTACAGTTTTCAAACTGCACTGTAACATTAAAACCCATAAAACAAAAAGCCCGTTACATAAGTAACGGGCTTCTCTAAATAGAAGTTTAGCAATGTCCTACTCTCACATGGGAACTCCCACACTACCATCGGCGCTACTGCATTTCACTTCTGAGTTCGGAAT
>JABSOW010000036.1 GCA_013215465.1 Colwellia sp.
AAAAGAAAATGGCAGGGCTAGACGATGAATATCGCTCAACCCTGCTGGAATCTGGGATTAAAATGCGCTAGCCGTGCATAACGCTAGTAATTATTCTGGAAAACTTGAATGATATAGCTATTATGTATAAAATTAACATCGCTTTAGATCGATAGCCAAGCACATCCATGTCGAAATCAATCACGCCCATACCGTAATTTATTAATAGCCATAACTTTACAAAATAGTAACAAAGCCACTATAGGAAACTCACCATGAAAAAAATTATCACCGCAGCTTCAGCCATATTTTTGTTACAAGCCTGTACCACATTTGACCCCTACACAGGGGATAGTAAAACTAGCAAGACAGCAATAGGCGCCGCGGCTGGTGCCAGCATAGCAGCTGTTGTTGCCTATATAAAAAATAAAGATAAAGACAGCAAAACACGTAATCAACGTATTCTGGCCGCAGCAACAGGCGGAGCGGCTATCGGTGGCGGTATTGGCTATTATATGGATGCTCAAGAAGCGAAGTTACGTAAGCAACTGCGAGATAGTGGCGTAAGTATTCAGCGTGACGGTGACAAAATTAACTTGATCATGCCTGGTAATATTACTTTTGCGACTAACAGCGCTAACATCAACAGAAATTTTACTAGTGTGTTAAATTCTGTTGCCTTAGTACTTGAGGAATATAACAAAACACTCGTTATTGTCTCTGGACATACTGACTCTAGCGGCTCTGCTCAGTACAACCAAAAGCTATCAGAAGACCGTGCAGGCTCTGTGGCCAATTACCTACGTGGACAAAAAATTATTAGTGACCGTCTAGAGATAGTAGGCTTTGGCGAAGCACAGCCCATAGCAAATAATCAGACAGTTCAAGGACGCGAGCTTAACCGTCGTGTTGAAATTACATTATTACCTATTACCGTGTCATAACATGATAAAACAAGACTAATATTTAATGATCAGGGTAACCCTACCCTGATCATTTTAGTTTATTGTTAACGACTATTGATTATCTAGATGCCATATTACAACCATCCACCATTACCTTTTTTAACCAATAAACATTTATTAAACACCGTTATATCCACAAAAGTATGCAGATTTTTCATCTATGTTTGGTATTATATGCATTTCTCTACTGAGATTTTGATAAATTATTTAGCTGAATAACTTCTTTAAATGCAATATATTTAGCAAGCAAAGCCACGATAATGATAGCGAATATAATGCGCATCCACAGTATTGCCATAACATCCGCACCTAATAATATAATCAACAAGGTATCTTCAATTAAACTGTGAGCTAAGCTTAAGAAACTAATAGAAAGCAACACGTCTTTTTTACCAATATTACCTTTTTTCACTTCTGAAATTAACAATCCAGCTCCGTAGCTTAAGCCCAATGTAATTCCTGTAATGGTAATGTTACTGGCGTCCTTGGTGATACTAAGTAATTTAAACATTGGCGATAATGATTTTTTCAACAAACTTTCAACGCCAATTTTTTTAAGGACTCGCAATAATATAATCAACGCTGAGATGATAAAGAAAATACCAAGCAGCATTTGTAACTGCTCGATTCCCCATTGCATTAAAGTTTGCTCTTGCCTTTCGTTTTGCCAAAGCAATACGGCAGTCTGCTGTTGATAATCCAACGCAGTATAGAGCCAGTTCACTACAGCTGCTAAGAGCAAACCGCCTCCTAACTTTAAACTTATGGTTAGTCGCCAACTAACCCCTACCATTTTAGCAACAGCGCCTTCAATGGGAACCGAGTGAGAGAGTAAGATTAAAATACCAATCACTGATACTTGCGCCACCGATAATTCTAACTGCGCTGTAACATCAACAAACACTACCATCGCTGTAAATATATTCGTTAAAATAGCGGTAGCCCAAACTAATCCAAGCTGTTCTGGTAGTCCTACTAATTGCATTAATGGGGCTATCATTTCAGCTAACCATTGAGTGCCACCGAACAAGTCTAAAATTTTTACCACTATAATCGCTGGCACCATCACTTTTAATAGTGTCATGTAAACTTGACTAATTTCCTGAAATACACTTTTTAGCTGCTTAGCAAGCATAAGTACCACTCTAATTATGAAATTTATGTATCGCTATAATAGCGGCTAAAGTAAGAAACATTTCTAATTTATTGGTCATTAAGTTAATATAAATTTCTTTTTATGTTAAATTTATTAATTATGTTTCTTGATAGACTAGACAAAGCAATTCTTCGTCAATTACAAAATGATGCTTCAGTGAGTAATTTAAAGCTCGCAGAAATAGTAAACCTATCCGCGCCTGCATGTTTAAAAAGGGTAAAACGTTTAGAAAATAAAGGTGTCATTAATAAAAGAGTGGCACTATTGGATCAAACTAAGTTTGGCAGTTGTTTACACATGATTGTTGAAATTATGATGCATCAGGATAGGTTAGATTTAAATAATACCTTTATCAAAGCGATAAAAAACTGTGAACAGGTGCATGAATGTTACAAGGTGACGGGGGAAGTAGACTTTGTGTTAGTGGTGGTAGTGCCTGATATGCCTAGCTATGAGATATTCTGTGAACAAATCCTATACCTGCACCCTAATATGCGTAACTTCAGAACTTTAATTTCAATGAATCGGGTAAAATATGATACTAAGGTTCATATTCCGATTGACTGATTACTCAGAATAGCCCTGCATATTTAATCAAGCCCATAAGCCGAAATTACACTTCCCCCTCTGACTAGCAGTAATCCTCTTTCCCTTAATAAATTAAATAACCTGAGCTTTGTTTAAGAGATAGTTATCCCATTGAAATATATTGATTAAATTATTTTGATATCTCTAGCTTGATAGTTTTGCTTAATTCAAGACAAATTTGCGCGTCAATAGCTAGCCTATTGCAAACGAATTTAACATAGAAGTTAGTAAAAATAGCTGCTAGATAAACATTTATTAAGCAGAGTTCAGGTTAAATAGATAATTTATTTATTAATGCTCACCTAAATAAATAGTATACGAATTAAATCAAATCAAATCAGCTCTTGGAATTATATAAGATACGATCTATCATATATATACATATTTAAAGCAATTAAACGATAGAGTGTGTCTTATGCCGAGACTATCAAAGCAACAGCAAGCAGAGATCAGATTAAAAATCATCAAAACAGCAGTAGAGCTATTCAGTGAGCACGGCTTTGAAGCAACAAGTATGAAACAAATCGCCAGAGAAGCGGGCATTGGCGATGCTACTATTTATAAGTATTTCCCCAATAAAGACAAATTGATATATGGGTATTATGGCTTGATGGCCACAGAAACAGCCCAGCAGTTTCTAGCCGAGGACGATCTGGCTGACTATTCTTTACAAGAAAAACTGCAGTTACTCATCGATATATACTTGAATAATTTCTTGCCCAACCGAGAGTTTGTCTGTGACAGCATCAACATGATAATGCAATCACCGAGCATTTTATTTAAAGACGTTGCCCCCGTAAGAGAAGAGTTTGTTGAGCTCATTCATAACTTACTCACAGAAGCAGAAAAAAACGGTGAAATTGCCCAATCTCCTTTTACTGATGCCACGGCAAAACTTGCCAATGATTACCTATTGGCGGTACTTTTATATTGGGTTAAGGATGATTCAGACGAATTTAGCAATACCACGCAAATGGTAGATATGTCCCTCGCCCTTGGTGTGGAAATATTAAAAAGCGGTATTGTTTCTAAGGCAACTGATCTTATTAGCTTTTTTGTAAAAGCACACCTGTTCCGTTTTATGGGCAGTGGTTTTTTAAATAAGCTAGTCATGTCGAAGTCTTTTGGACGGTAATGCTTTAACAGATCAGCATTAACCATTAACACAAAACCTTAAGTTTCCATGGGTTTTACTACATTTGAAATACGGTAAAAGGAAAATATTATGAAAAATTGGCAAGGTAACTGGATTATCGCTATCGCAGCATTGCACACTTTGTTTGCTGTTATTATGTTCTCAACAGATTATATTTCACTGTATGATAACGGTATTATTAATAGTCTAAGCACAGATCGCTCAGCTGCAGCAGTATGGTTTTTCTTATTTGGACAAGTACTTTTCATTGTTGGGCTACTAATCAACTACTTTGATAAATACAATAATCACCTGATACCACTTTCAGTCTCACTCAACCTTTTACTGTTAACCTTTGTTGGTATTACCATAATGCCAGCTTCAGGTTTTTGGCTTATGTTCCCTCCCGTAATAAGCCTGTTAGTTAAACAGAAAAAGAACCTCAACCAAGCTGTGACGGTTTAACTTATGCTGACTTCAACAAAAGTGCCGACATCGAAATTTAAACGTAGTGCCATTGCAGGTGCAGCGGCAACACAAATAGGCTTAAAGCATGTTAGCTATAAAGCGCGAAAGGCATTTTCAGCTAAAGATTCCACCAGCAAAGATACTATGCAATCTCAACAACAGCATGAGGAACAAATAGGTGAGTTGGTTTTTACCGTATTAAGTCAGCTTAGAGGCACAGCAATTAAGTTATCCCAGCTATTAAGCATGGAAACAGATATTCTGCCAGAAACCATCCGCAAGAAACTAAAGTCGGCTTGCCATGAAGTTCCGCCAATTAATAGAGCACTCGTTAGAAAGCAACTGGTTCAAGAGCTAGGCAGCACACCAAAACAGCTGTTTAAAGAATTTGATAGCGAAGCTTTTTCTGCGGCAAGTATAGGTCAAGTACATCGAGCGTTGTCGTTTGACGGTAAAAAACTTGCAGTTAAAGTTCAATACCCAGGTATAGGAGCAACCATTGATAGCGATCTAAAAATGCTGGAAAAGCTATTTTGGTTGTTAGCTAAAACCACCAATAACATGCCAAAAAAGCAAGTAATTACGCTGCTGTTAACTGAAATGAAAAACCGGTTAACTGAAGAAATAAACTATAAAATTGAAGCCAGTAACCTAAGCTGGTTTCAGCAAGCAATGAAGCTAGATGGCATTGTTATTCCAAGGGTTGAACAAAAACTATCTTCGGCTAGAGTGTTATCAATGCAAATGTTAACAGGCCAGCCTATAGATCAATGGCTGGCAGATAAGCCAAACCAGCAACAACGAAATGAGCTAGGACAAAAACTATTCGACTTTTTTTGGTATTGCGCTTTAACACTAAAAAAAATACATGCAGACCCTCATCCTGGTAACTTCTTAGTATTAACAGATGGACAACTTGGTGTTATAGATTTTGGCTGTGTTCGCAGTTTAAGTGATGACTTTGTTTATAGCTTCACCGCTATGCTGCCAAAAATTGTTGATAGTTATATTTTTGGAAAAAATATCGAGGCATTATTTTCCAGTTACCAAGCGCTTAAATTTATTGACCAAAGTGTAGATTTCATTACTTTTGAGTCTGAAATATTACCTGACCTAAACCGTTACGGACAATGGCTTGGTCAAGCTTATAAGCACAAAAGTTTCGACTTTAACAAGAAAACGCCATGCCCTGGAAAACCCGATAATGTCAGCGGCGGTGCAATAAAATTTCTATCCGGCATGTATAACGAACAGCCCTGCTTTGACCGAGCTCACTTAGGTTTAATGAACCTATTAACGCAACTTGGTGCCAACATAAATACCGATTATTTACGGTTTATCTCAGCTAAATCAAGTCAGCAAGAGCCTTTACCAAATAAGGAGGCGTTGTGAATAGTTATTTACTTATTGCCGGTACCTTAAGTGCCCTTGCCGCCCTATTACATATAGGGTGCATATATTTTGGTGCCTCTTGGTACCGATTTTTTGGCGCAGGTGAAAAATTGTCAAGACTTGCCGAGCAAGGTAGTTTACAGCCAACAATTATCACTTCTGGTATGGTGATTGTCTTATTGATTTGGTCACTTTACGCTTTTTCTGCTGCTGGCTTAATAATAAAACTCCCTTTAATGCGGTTAGCGCTTATTGTTATTACTTCGGTATATTTTTTGCGTGCTATCGTGGGTTTTTCCCTAGCCGCTAATCCTGTTAGTACTCCGCTAGGCAATAGCAGCGAGTTTTGGTTTTGGAGTTCAGCTATTTGCCTATCCTTTGCCGTTGTTCACCTTATTGGTATAAAACAGCAATGGGGAAGTTTGTAGACAATAAATAAGGTTAAGCCGTCTAACTCAATATTCACTACTTGACACTAAGAACTAAACACACTCTCTTAACTTTATCCCAATCGACATTTGATATTAAGCTGACCCCTCTAGAAAGTGAAGTTGTTCAAAATTTTCATATTGAAACTTAAAACGCTAACATTTTACAGAAAAACTGGAAGAAGGCATTAAATTGATAAAATCAACATTCTTTTTTAGGTATTACAAATTGAGTTTTCTATGACGTTCAGAGACGCATAGTGAGATAGGATTCAACCTAACTAAGGGTTTTAGATACTAAAAAAACAGCTATTAAACGGCCTGCTAAGTGCTAAGGCTGTGTGATAATTAATAGCTCGAATTCGGTGTTATTTCAGGATTTACTTCTCCATAGACTTCGTCGGGATCAACATCATTAATAAATAATATTTCCCTAACCGCTTGAATATGATCGAGAACGATTTGGTGGCGTTCACCATACTCATACTTGGTTACTTCGATTGCTCTTGGCATATAAGTAAAGGCAATTTTTAGTGCGTCTAATTCTGATTTGTTTGTTTTTTACTCATATCTACCTAATTCTCTTTGCTTATAAGCGGTAAAAAATTATCGACTAAATGTTTATTTTCTTTCTATCCCTTTATAGATAAGGCCTTCGTAAAGTAGCAACAATACTCTGGAACAGAGCCAAATATTACTACCAAAATGTAGTTTGAACTTGTTCAATATTATATTAAAATTTTTCATGCTATAGCCTAGGTTAACTCTTGATACTAACAGAGCAGTCCTTAAAGGCGGCTATATAATCGACATAGCCTTAATTTTGCTTGGCATGCAACATTATGAAACCTTCTTAAAAGGCATGTATTCTAAAGCCGTTTGGTAGATTTCTGTCATGCGTGCTTTATCGTTATATACCCGTTCAATTACCGCTATGCCTCTGGTTAATGCAACTAAATAGCGGGCGCTTGATTGTGCATCGCCTACAAATTGCTTATCTTTTATCGCTTGTTCTAGCCGGTTTTTCATAATAACTTCTAGGCCATCAAGAAAGCGGGTAAGGCAAACATGAATGTCGGGGCACTGTTGTGCGGCCTCCATAATTGCACGCGTACTAAAACACCCCTTTACCTCTTTGTCGCTACATAAGCGCTCTACTACGGTTTTTAATAGTTGGGTAAAAGCTTTTTTAGCATCCGATTGTTGTAATTCACTTTCAATAAACGTTAAAAATTTATCGGTGTAATGACTAAAAGCTTTAAAAAAAAGCACATTTTTATTTTGATAAGCATTGTACAAACTGCCTCGCTGTACACCAGTTTCTTTGGCAAGATCAAGCATAGTAGTGGCGTTAAATCCCTTCCTAGAGAATACGTCAATAGCGATATCTAAAACTTTTTCTTCGTTAAATTTACGTGTACCAACCATACTTTCTCTACTTATTTACACTAGTGAATATTCTTATCATAACGCATCTTAACTTATTCTTGACATTACTGTCATCTTTGACATAATCATTTTTGACATAGGTGTCAAAGTTAGTTTTCAAGAGGAATACCTAATGCCATCACTAGATTTGTATTACTGGACAACGCCAAATGGCCATAAAATCACCATCTTCTTAGAAGAGGTTGGCCTGCCCTATAATTTGTATCCTATTGATATCAATAAAGGCGAGCAATTTACTGCTGAGTTTTTAGCGATAAGTCCCAACAATCGTATCCCTGCGTTGGTTGATCCGACCCCTATTGATAGTGATGAATCTTTATCAATTTTTGAATCTGGTGCTATTTTGGAATACTTAGCCGATAAGACTGGCACCTTTTTGCCTCAATCGGGCGCTGCACGTTACAACGTATTACAGTGGTTGTACTGGCAGATGGGTGGTCTGGGGCCTATGGCTGGACAAAACCATCATTTTTCGCAGTACGCAGCAGAAAAAATTCCTTATGCTATTAGCCGCTATGTCAATGAAACAGCCCGCTTATATAATGTGTTAGACAAGCAATTGGCCGATAAAGCGTTTATTGCTGGCGAGTATTCCATTGCAGATATGGCGAGTTACCCTTGGATACGCTCTTATGAAAAACAGAGCCAAGACCTTAATGATTTTCCTAATGTAAAGTCATGGTTTGAGCGTATATCGGCGCGTCCAGCAGTAATTCAGGCTTATGCTAAAGCGGCTACTATTAATAATAGCGTTGCGGTCACTGAAGCCGGTAAGTCGATCTTGTTTGGGCAAAAACCTTAAGTTAGATCACCTGTATAACAATGCATAAACATAAACAACCAACACTCTATCCATTTAAGGAAAGTATCATGACCATTACACTTTATGAATTATCAGGGGCAGACCGTAAGCTACGTTTTGCTCCACATTGCTGGAAATCTAAATTGGCTTTAGTGCATAAACAGCTTAGCCATAAAACAGAGCCGGTTTGGTTTACTGAAAAAGATAAGTTTGCCATGTCTGAACAACCGTTATTGCCAGTCATTACCGATGGCGATAACGTTGTTAGTGACTCATGGGCTATTGCAGAATATTTAGAAGCTAACTATTCTGACGGGCCAAGCTTATTTGCCAATGATGAAGCGAAAGAAAAAGCAGAGTCTTTTCATCAGTGGGTGTCTACTGTTTTGTCTAAGCATATTCCAGGGATCCTTATTTTAGATCTTTATAATGTGATAGCAGAGCAAGATAAAGAATATTTTCGTCAAACTAGAGAAGAGCGTATCGGGACAACACTAGAAGAATTTGCGGCAACACCCGAGAAACATATTCAAGGCTTGCAAGCGGAGCTGGCCTATGTAAGAGAGTTATTAGCAACTAACAACTATTTAGGTGGTGAGCAGCCAGACTACAGAGATATTTGTTTGCTAGGGACTTTCTTGTGGATTGCCACTTCAGGAACTACCGAGTTCTTAGCAAAAGACGACGTGGTTTATGCTTGGTATCAGCGGGTGTTAAACGATTACAGTGAAGTAATTCCACAGTCGATAGTGGCTTAGGCATTATTCTCCCTGCAATAAATAACACCTTAACTGCTGTTATATTAAGTGCGCTACTGTTTGGGGGCACTTTTATCACCTGTGTCAGCCTGGTGCTGACAATGGCGGATAGGTTTTATCCAAGTAACCCTGCTAAGTTCATGGAGACGATGACCTTAGCTTATGGTGCTGCACAAATTATTGCACTGGTATCTACCGGGTATCTTGCCGAAACTTATAGGCACGCTGTTTTTCTGAAAGTAGTAAAGTGCTGTGTAGTGTTTTTTCTTTAACGAAAATTAGCTATTAGCAGTTATTTCTTCAGACATTACCACACAGTTTTTCCCTGTTATTTTTGCTTGATATAAAGAATTGTCTACCCGTTTAAAGAGTGAATCTGCATCGTCTTGGTCTAAAACCTGAGTCACACCTATACTAACAGTTACTTTTTTCTTAGCGTGTTCGAGCAAGTAAGTATTATTTTCAACTTTTTGTCTTAACTCTTCAGCAATTAGTTGAGCATCTTTAAGCTGCGTATCATTTAATAAAATTATAAATTCTTCACCGCCCCAACGCGCAATAAAGTCGCTATCACGAATGCTTGATTTTAATGTCGTAGCGATATTTATCAATATTTTATCACCAACATCATGACCTTGTGTATCATTGATCATTTTAAAGTCATCAACGTCAACAAAGGCCAGTGATAATTGTTGTTGATTACGTGCTTTAAGTGAAAGAAAGTATTCTAGTTGGTTATGAAAACTTCGTCGATTAGGTAACCCTGTTAAGGTATCATTACTGGCGAGCTCACTAAGTTTACTGTGAATTTTTCTCACATATAAAACAACAATTATCGTAATAAGTAAGGTGATCAATACCGAAACTATCATATTAAAATAAAAAGCCTCTCTCACCGATTGAGTAAAGTTGTCTACTTTTGCTTCTACTAGCAAATAAAGATCTAACTCTGGAATGTACTTTTTAGTTAATAAATACGAGTCACCCGATTGAGTATACTCAAATAGCTGTCTTTCTTTACTGATTATATCTGGAATTATTTTTTTTAATTCAGGAAGTTCGCTTAGTTGTTCAAGCTTATTCACCCCTTGTTCTGCAATGATAACTTTACCCGAATCATTAACAAAAAACACTTTAAAATTATAACGTTGTCTAAAATACTTAAGCATATCATTAATATAAGAAGTTTTTAATCCGATACCTGTTGCGCCAATCATGTGAAATTCATCATCATATATTTTATGATTAATAAACATGATTAATGATTTTCCCATGAATTTATTATAATCAATATTGATTTCACTCACCTCAGGATTGTTCTTAAAATTAAAATACCAAGCGTTGTTTTCATTATCAATGGTTACTTTTTCTAACAGGCCGTTGGCCGTGTAATAGTTTTGACTTTTTTCTGAGACAAGAAAAGCGGTAGACATCTGATATTTATTTTTAATGGTTTCTAAATACTGGGTTATTTTCTCAATGTCGTTCTCTTCATGAGCAAGCCAATCTTTCATGAAAGTATCATAAGACATCATCGAAGCAATTAGATTAGGCTCTATGATTTGCTTTTGAATTTCAGTGTAGATATTATCAACAGTTAATGGCAAGGAACTGTTTTTTAAATGTTTACGGGTTGAATTCATGGACTCAACATAATTAATAACAGTTAAGCTCGTTGATAAAGTAAAGAGTAATGCGGTAATAATAAAAACAATTCGATAATCAAAGCGCATAGGTAATATATTTTTTATATAATGTTAATTTTTTGTAATCTTAACATTTACATGAATCATAAACGATTATTAAAATTTTACCGACCGCTTTGTGCTCATAAAAACCTTTTTTAGCTTTTTAGCTTTTTAGCTTTTTAGAAGTATGTTAAAATAGTTACTTAATAAATTTGTCAACGATTTCCTGAATCTCTCCACTTCTCTTCATTTTGTAAATTTCAATATCAAACTTGATTGAAAAATCTTTTTAAAATGGAAAGTTTTTCTTGGAGTTTATGTCTGTATACCCTAAATATCCTTCGTTAGTAAAAATAACAGCAGCTTCTTTTAGAACAACTCCGATACTATTGTATTTTTGAAACTTTCCTAATTTTTTCATTTGTTTCAAATGCCAAGCAAAAGTAACTTTTGATGTAACCCCCCTGTGGCAGGATTGTTGTCACCCCTTAGTTTTAAGTTAAAAACATAAACAGGGGTCATTATTTAAAACTGGCAGTTACACAGAATCTGTTACAGGCTCTTTTATATCTTAAAAAACAATGAATATGAAACGGATACAAAGCCTAATGCAAAAAGTCATTATTTGCACAACCTAAAATAATCTAGCCAAAAAACTACTACTACCATTAATTTTGAAATTTAATTTAGCATAATATTTCCCTTTACTTTATTTAAATTTTCATTTGATTTTACTTTCTTTTACCCGCACTTGGAGGTGATTTATGACAACTCCACGGGGTATGCGTTGCATTGTCTTTGACGTTCTGATCGACAAATTTGTAATACTCTTCTTTAGTATGAGTCCACCAATCATTATGTATATCAGCGCCATGTTTTCTAATGACATCCTCTATACCATCAAGGTTTAAATTGGATGCATCGTAGGCAAGGTATATTGATTGCTCTTTTGTATTAAAAATCGCCTCATCAATACCAAATAAATGGTCAATCTCTGCCATCAAAGCGGCTCGATTATCATCATTTACATTACTCAATCGTAAATTTCGAGTGACTAAATTAAACTCTTTAACACCGACTCTATGATCAAAGTCACTCATGATTTTCTCCTTCAGTTTTATACAGCCAAAACCACCAAATAATTAATGCAATAAGCACTAACCCAACTAAATTAATTATGATCATTTGAATACTCCTTTGCTTAATAAGGTTAAATTAATGCTCTTGTGGTTTAAAGAAACGTAAGCGATTGGCGTTACTCACCACGGTTAATGAAGAAAAGGCCATTGCCGCTCCCGCTATCACAGGGTTAAGTAAAATGCCGAAAAATGGGTAAAGTAAACCGGCCGCAAGTGGCACGCCTGCTATGTTATAAATAAAAGCACCAAAGAGGTTTTGTTTGATATTTCGCAGCGTGGCTTTACTGACAGCAATAGCATCGGCAAGCCCATGCAGAGAACCACGCATCAAGGTGATATCTGCACTTTCAATGGCGACATCAGTACCGGTACCAATCGCGAATCCAACATTGGCTAAAGCCAATGCTGGGGCATCATTAATACCATCGCCGGTCATACCAACGATTTCTCCTTGGGCTTGTAGCTCAGCAACTTTATTGGCCTTATCTTCAGGAAGTACTTCAGCAAACACCTCTTTTATCCCTACTTTTTTGGCGACAGCCTTCGCTGTTGCCCTATTGTCTCCAGTGAGCATAACAACGCGAATACCATTGGCTTGCAGCCGCTTAATAGCGGCAGCTGAATCTGCTTTTATCGGATCAGAAACCGAAATTATTGCCGCCAATTTGTTATCAATAGCAAGGTACATAGGTGTTTTCGCTTCATTAGCGAGGTCTTGCGCTTTTGCAACAAAACCATTTAACGCAACCCTATTTTTTAACATCAGCTTTTGATTGCCAAACAGTAATTGCTGACCATTAAATATTGCTTTTACGCCATATCCGGCGATAGCGTGAAAATCACTGACCTTTTCTGGCTCTATACCCTGCTCAATAGCAGAGTCAACGATAGCTTGAGCTAAGGGATGCTCTGAGCCACTTTCTATACTCGCGGCAACCGTTAAAATATACTTTTCGGTATATACATTATTAGCAATAATGACATCGGTAACTTTCGGCGCACCTTCAGTAATAGTGCCCGTTTTATCGAGGATCATGGCGGTAATTTTTGACGCGGTTTGCAATGCTTCACCATTACGAATGAGTACGCCAGCTTCTGCTGCTTTACCCACACCTACCATCACTGACATCGGCGTTGCCAAGCCAAGGGCACAAGGACAGGCGATTATAAGTACCGTGGTCGCTGAAACTACCGCAAAAGCTAGCGCTGGCTGTGGGCCAAAATTAAGCCAAACTAAGGCACTGACAATGGCAGTGATCATAATGACTGGCACAAAATAAGCGGCAATAGCATCGGCTAAACGACCAATAGGTGGTTTGGAGTTTTGTGCTCGTTTTACCATATTGATAATTTGTGCTAACGCGGTGTCTTTACCGACACGAGTCGCTTTGAAGAGTATTGAACCTGACTTGTTTAACGACCCGGCAACAATCTCGTCTTCTGCAACTTTTTCAACGGGCATAGGCTCACCCGTTAACATAGATTCGTCAATCGAGGTATGCCCTTGCATAACAATACCATCGACAGGAATTTTTTCTCCTGGTCGAACTCGCACAATATCGTTAAGTAAAACCTGTTCAATGGCAATATCGATTTCTTTGTTATCTCTGACCACGCGGGCCGTTTTAGCTTGCAAACCAATTAAGCGTTTAATCGCTTCACTGGTACGCCCTCGTGCTTTCACTTCTAAAGCTAAACCGAGATTAATCAATCCTATGATCATGGCGGTTGCTTCAAAATAGACATGTCTAGCCATCTCAGGTAATGCCATCGGGAAAAACACCACCACCATTGAGTAAATCCAAGCGGTTCCCGTTCCTAAAGCAATTAAGGTATCCATATTAGCGCTGTGATTGACAAAAGACTTCCAAGCGCCTATATAAAAATGCTTACCGGCAAAGTACATAATGGCAGCGCATAAAAGGCCGATGAATAGCCAAATAGTACGTTCTAGCGTGGTCTCAACCGTCATGGGTCCACCAGCAATGCTATAGATCATCAATGGCACCCCGAGCCCCAAAGCTAGCCACACTTGGGTCATTAACCGACCGTAGTATTTTTTATCGGCAACTTCCTTTTCATCTAGCAATTGCTCATCACTGGTATCATTGGCACTTTTAGCGTTATAGCCTATCGCTTCAATCGTCTTGATCAGGCTGTTAACATCGACCCGACCAGTAACCAAAACGGTTCTTAAGGCAAAATTCATTTCGGCATTATCAACACCTGCACTATTTTTCAGCGCTATTTCAATTTTACTGACACAACTGGCACAACTAGCACCTTCAATGATTAATTCTTGGGCTTTACTGCTAGTGTTCACGTCCTTAAACTTACTCATTATTATCTCCTGCTGACTCTTCACCTTCAATAAGGTGACAGATAATATACCCTGTTGGGCTTTATTAGGTTTAGCTTACACCTGTGTCTAAGACACAGGTCAAGTAACAAAATAAGATCATTAAATTAGCCAAAAAGATAGTTTACCGATGTTGGGGGTCGGTAAGTATTTGTATGTGGTTGATAATACCGTAGAAGTTAACGCCATTTCTGGACATATATGAATAGCTATGGCAAATACTTGTCCATTAACGAACAAGTAAATGAATATGATAACAACCAATTCAATCGAAATAACATCGGGTAACAACCCTCTTAAACATCTTATTATCAATACATAACATTGTATAATTACGGTAATATCAGTCCTTGATTAAGATCAATATTCAAGCTTATTACCCTTAAAATGTGAGCTAATTAACATTATGGTAATAATGCTCATGGCACCGTTTTTTGTTTATTTCAGTTAATCGATTGCGGTCAATATTTGATATTGTTCAGGCGTTAACTTAGGTAACCGCTTTATAAAGGCAACCATTGCCCAGATACGTTGATCATCATGGGTTTTCCCCCACGCTGGCATTCCTGATGCTTTAATACCATGTTTAATCACCCAAAAACTCTGACCAGCAGCTTGCTTAGCATCGCCATGTTCATGATCTTTATGGTTATCATTAGACACAGCCAAATTAGGTGGTGCAGGATATAAACCTAGACTCATATCGCTCTCACTTTGACCAGGTTTTAAATGGCAGGTAGCGCACATAAATTCATAATCGGCGCCTCCTGTTAGTAATAATTCAGGGTCACTTAAATCAGGTACTTCAATATTCTGTGCGGCAATTTTAATGGAATTTTCTCTGGTCTCTGCTAATAACCAGTACACTAAATCACTATGGGGCTCATCTGCCGCTACATTAATAATACCTGAGTACATCACCGTAGCCCCTCCACCTATGCCTAACACCGCGAGCAGTAAGATTAATTTAACTATTTTCATACACTTCCTTTTGAGTCATAGGTCACTTAATAGCTGGTACCAAGTGACCTATCTACGACTACATTAAGATTAATACCAAATGAAGTAATGGTATAACTAATGATCTATTCATTACTTCAATTAATGGTATAACTAATGATCATGCTCGTTATGAGCATCTTTTTTCTCTGCTTTTTTCATCTTGCTGTGAGCCATACCTGGCATTGCTTTTTTATCCGCTTCAGCCTGCTTCATGCATTTTTTCATCATGGCTATGGCAACCGGATCGTTCATATCCATGTTGCTGTGATCCATTTTGCTACAATTAGCCTTTTTTGCTTTTTTAACATGCATTGATGGATCATGTGCATTGGCAGCTAGTGATAAGGTTAAAGTTGATATCATTGCCAAAGCTATTTTAGTTAAAGTTTTCATTTTTCGCTCCTACGTTAGTAAATTTTTAATAAGTTATTGTGTAAATTTCTCAAATGCATATTGTTACCATTAACATATTTTATACATTCATTTTAATTCATCTTTTGCTCGGCATTTTTTATCAATGAAGATTTCCATAAATAAAACAACGCGGGTAGCACAAGTAAAGTCAAGATCACCGCACTCATCATGCCCCCCACCATAGGAGCAGCAATACGACTCATCACTTCAGAGCCAGTGCCTTTACCATATAAAATAGGTAATAAACCAACAATAATGGCGGCTGCGGTCATCATCACCGGGCGAACACGCATACCTGCGCCATGCAAGACCGCGTTAAAGACATCGGTTTTAGTGGTGGTGATATCTTTTAAATTATGCTCTTTCAGCATTGCTTGATAAGCTTGGTTTAAATAAACTAACATGATGACACCAATTTCTACCGCAACCCCCGCTAGCGCAATAAAACCAACCCCGACAGCGACCGAGAAGTTAAATCCTTCAAGATACATCAACCAGATACTACCCACCATCGCTAGCGGTAAAGTGCCCATGATCATGGCAACTTCAATAACATTTCTGAAATTAAGATAAAGCAAAATGATGATAATAAATAAGGTCAGCGGCACCACATAAGTGAGTTTAGCTTTGGCGCGCTGCATATACTCATATTGGCCAGCCCAAGCAATGGAATAACCCGCTGGCAGTTTAAGCTGATCGCTCACCACTTTTTGCGCATTTTCAACATAACTGCCCACATCAACCCCTTCAATATCAATAAACGCCCAACCGTTTAAACGGGCATTTTCTGATTTGATACCAGGGGGGCCATCTTCGATAAACACATTAGCAACATCTCCTAATGAAATACGTTGTCCGTTAGGGGTCACTATAGGTAATAACGATAACTGCTCTGGTGAATTACGGTAATCTTGCGGGTAGCGTAGGTTCACCGGATAACGCTCTAACCCTTCAACCGTTTGCGTAACATTCATGCCGCCAATGGCCGTAGCAACCACTTGTTGGATCTCCGCAATATTTAACCCATAACGGGCGGCTTTGGCACGTTGAATATCCACTTTGACATAACGCCCTCCTGCTACACGTTCAGCATATACTGAAGCTGTTCCAGGAACATCGACTAGAATTTCCTCGATTTGTTTACCTATCTCTTGAATTACACGCAACTCTGGCCCTGCGATTTTAATACCAACAGGGGTTTTAATACCTGTTGCTAACATATCGATACGGGTTTTAATGGGCATAACCCAAGCGTTGGTTACTCCGGGCAGTTTTACTAGCGCATCCAATTCTTTTTTCAAACTTTCAGTGGTCACCCCCTCACGCCATTCGTCTTGTGGTTTTAATTGAATAAAAGTTTCAATCATAGTTAATGGCGCTGGATCTGTTGCTGTTTCAGCACGGCCTACTTTACCAAAAACTGTTTTAACCTCAGGTACGGTTTTAATTAATTTATCTGTTTGTTGCAGTAGCTGCCTTGCCTGGCCGATTGAAATACCAGGATAAGTCGTTGGCATATACATGAAGTCACCTTCATCAAGTGGCGGGATAAACTCACTACCAATTTTATCAAGTGGATAAATGCCAATACCAAGCACTATTAAAGCCGCTAATAGTGTCACTTTAGGGAAAGTTAACACCGCTCTTAGGGCTGGCAGGTAAAGCATGGTTAAAAACCTATTGACCGGATTTTTATGCTCAGGCAATATTTTTCCCCGAATAAAATAGCCCATAAGGACAGGCACTAACGTTATCGCCAATGCTGCAGAGGCTGCCATGGCATAAGTTTTAGTGAAAGCCAATGGCGCGAACATTCGCCCCTCTTGCGCTTCAAGGGTAAACACCGGCACAAAACTAACGGTGATGATCAACAAACTAAAGAATAATGCCGGACCTACTTCACAAGCAGACTCGGCCACTATTTGCCATCGATTTTCATTGGTTAGTGGTGTTCGTTCCATATGCTTATGCATATTTTCTATCATCACAATAGCGCCATCAATCATCGCTCCAATAGCAATGGCAATACCGCCAAGCGACATAATATTGGCATTAAGACCTTGCATATGCATGATAATAAACGCCGTTAAAATCCCCACAGGTAAACTGATTATCGCTACTAAGGATGAACGTACATGGAATAAGAAAATGATACAAACTAAGGCAACAACACCAAATTCTTCCAATAATTTATAGGTCAAGTTATCAACCGCTCGCTCAATTAAAGCAGAGCGATCATAAACGGTTATTATTTCTACTCCCGCTGGCAGGCCTTTTTTCAGTTGCTCAAGTTTTTCTTTTACCGCAGCTATCACTTGCTGCGCATTTTCGCCAAAACGCATCACCACAATGCCGCCAACGACTTCACCTTCACCATTTAGCTCGGCAATGCCACGTCGCATTTGTGGGCCCGTGCCTATATCGGCAACATCTTTGAGTAATAATGGCGTGCCATTTTTATTAACCCCTAAAGGGATATTTTCAAGATCATCAATGCCTTTTATATAGCCTGTGGTTCTAACCATATACTCGGCTTCAGCCATTTCAATGACTGAGGCGCCAATTTCTTGGTTGCCCTGTTTTATCGCTCTTTGAATATGAGAGAGCGGAATACCAAAAGCACGCAATTTCTCAGGACTAACCTTAACTTGATATTGCTTAACCATACCACCAAGCACAGACACTTCAGAGACACCTTTAACAGTTTGCAGCTCATACTTTAAGAACCAATCTTGTATACTGCGCAGTTGACTCAAGTCATGCTGGCCAGTTTTATCAACTAACGCATACAAATATACCCAGCCAACACCCGTGGCATCAGGACCAAGCTGAGGTCGAGCCTTACTTGGTAGGCTTGGTGCAACCTGACTTAAATATTCAAGCACGCGTGAACGAGCCCAATACAGATCCGTATCTTCATCAAAGATGACATAAACATAACTGTCACCAAAGAAAGAATAACCCCGTACCGTAACCGCACCTGGGACTGACAACATTGCCGTCGTCATAGGATAAGTGACCTGATCTTGCACTACTTGTGGCGCTTGACCCGGATAACTTGTTTTGATAATAACTTGCACATCTGACAGATCAGGTAGCGCATCAATCGGCGTGTTACTGACCGAATATAAACCAGCAACAACTAGGATAAATGTCGCTAATAACACGAAAAAACGGTTACCGATAGACCATCTGATAATAGAAGTGATCATAATATGTTAACTCCTAATCTAATGGTTTGAATGATCAACAACAGGCGCTTCATTTTTAGCTGCGCTGAGGGGGGGTTCACTATCAATTAATGGCGCAATTTCAATAATTACAAAATTACCCTGTCGAATTTCAAAAGTGAATTTAACCGCCATGCTTTGGCTAAGCCCTTTTAAACTCACACCATCTGCAGTAATAAAATCCACCGTTGCCGCTGGTCTCTGCCATTTTTCAATGGCCGAACGGCTGATATTGATCATGCCGTGCGCAATCATTAAGGAATTTATGGTGCCCGTTACTGTTGCCGATGAAGTGGCAAGCTCATCATTTACAGAGCGGTTATCTTCGCTATCTGCATGATTCATGCGTTTAAAATCTGATGATTTACTTGATTCTGAATCCAATAAGAATTGCGCTGAGGTAACAATTTTTTCACCTTCACTAAGACCGGCAAGTATCTCAACATTTTCACTATCAAAGCGGCCAACGCTAACCGCGATAGACTTAAAGCTGCCCTCACCTAACGCTAAAACAACCCGGTCTTGAGTACCTGTGCGAATAAGGGCTTCTTTGGGGATCAGTAAAGCCCTTGCATCAGCGGTGGTATGAATAGCGATTTGCGCAAACATATTGGGTTTAAATTCACCTTTTTCATTATTAAAACGTAACCGCACTTTCACCGTACGTGTTTTAGCATCAAGTGTTGGGTAGATATAATCTACTTTTCCCTGCCACGTTTTACCCGGCAGATAATCAAGGGTCATGGTGATTGGCGTGCCGGTTTTCACTTGCCCCGCTTGGCGCTCAAAAACTTCGGCTTCAACCCAAACTTGTGATAAGTCACCAATAGACATTAAGGTTGAGCCCGGTTTAACGAAGAAACCTTCGCGTATTTTTAAGTTTTCAACCACCCCATTTTGCGGGGCATAAAAAGTAATATTTTGTTGAACTTTTTTGGTTTTTTGCAGTTTAGCAATAGCATATTGAGGTAACTGCAAAGCCTTTAGACGGTTTTGAGCCGCACTAATTAACCGACTGTTTTTTCGATCTAACGCTAACAATAGCTCTTCTTGGGCATTCACTAGCGCTGGTGAGTAAATGTCGTATAGCGGCTGATCCTTTTTAACTGGGTCGCCAATGGCTTTAACATAAAGTTTTTCAATCCACCCTTGAACTCTGGGGTGAATATGAATTAGTTTATCTTGATCATAAGTGACATAACCGACAGTGTTAATTTGCGTATGTAGCGATTTGTAAGCCACAGTTGCGGTTCTAACCCCTAAATTATTGACAACATCCGGTGAAATTCTAATGGTGCCTGGGCCTTCATCTGGCCCTTTACCACCATCATCATAAACAGCGACTAGATCCATACCCATAGGAGATTTCCCAGGCTGGTCGCGTTTATAATTAGCATCCATGGGTGCCACCCAATACAGCGGTTTCTTTGCTGCTGATACAGAGCTTGGTTCATCGCCAACTGGGCTCATCACCTGATAGGCACCAAAGGACAGGATGCCGCCGATAATCATCCCCACGATGATTGGTTTAATATTGGTAAATAAGATATTGGTTAATAAGGTATTATTGCTCATTATTGCTCTCCCGAAATAGCCGCATATGGACTGCTATTGGCAAAATTTAATTTGTTTCTGGTCTTGACCGTCTCGATGTTGCCCTTAATGCTGCCAATAAAAAGGTAATTTAATTCAAGTAGTATTTTTTGCTCTGCAACATCTATGGTTAGTTGATCAATTTCAGCATTCAACACCGCAATGCGTGCACGAACAACTTCGGAAAAATCACCATCGTCATTGGTATATGCCGTTAAAGAGGCTTCTGCTTGATCATGACTCTGCGGCAACAGTTTTGATTTGTACAAGCTCTGTCTATCATTGAGACGTAATAACCTGCCTTTAGCACTCGAATAAGCACCAAGCAGTTGTCTAAGCAGTAATAATTTTTCAGTTTTTACCGCTTCTGTTTTGAAAATAGCCGACTGTACTTCTTGATCTTGACGGTTTTTGGTAAAAAGTGGCAGGTCAAAAGTTACCCCAACAGAGAATAAATCGGCTCGGCTGCTACCCTTAGCATCATCTCCGCGGTAACCATAACTCGCACTAACACCCCATTCTGGTTTATATTTTTGTTGCGCTAACCTTATGCCGGTTTTTATGGCGCTAACTTTTTTATCAACCGCCATAACAGACGGGTGATTGATAAAATAGCTCACCACCTCTGCAGGCTTTAACCAATTTTGTTGGTAAATCAAATCAGGCTTAAGCAGCTCAATTTGTGGTAGCTGCTGACTAAATACCCTGTTATGTACAGAAAAGTCAGTTAAAAGGTTCGCAGCTTGTGCTGAGTCATTTGCTAATAAAAAGGTAGTCAACCATTGAGATAACATCCCCTCATAGCTATTTTTCTGTTGCGCTAACTTATCAAGTCGATTTTCTAAGCGAGTGAGCTCTAATTGCGCCCTAACGATATCTTGCTGACGCGTTTTTCCTAAACCAGAAGAGTAACTAGCTTCGGCAATATCCGCTAATTGTTCAAACAACGAGCGGTTTTTTTCAATTAAGGCAATACTTTGTTGCACACGATAAGAGTCCAACCATAAACTACCAACAATAACAGCCACTTTTGCTGCTCGGTCTTGTCGCTGATAAGGAAAGGCTTCACTTTGAATTCTAAGCTGTTGGCTTTTAATATCTAAGGTATCACCACGGGGAAACATTTGTGAGATACCAACTTTCGCTTGCGTCATACCCTCCTGAGAAAAATCAAAGCCATTAGTGGGTAAGTTTGCTAGGCCCAAAGAGATTTTAGGATCGGGTAATGTACTCACCGCCATACTCATTGACTCAATAGCTCTTTGCTGATGAATATTCCCCGTTAACCAAGGATCATTTTTTTGCGCAAATTTTATTGCCTGTTCAAGCGTAAGCGGTGTATTGACACTCGATATCGGCATTACATTGGCGACCAGTGAAAAGCAAAAAAACGTTAACATAGTTACACCGAATTTAAGGCGAATTTTGCTATTAGTATCTTGCTTAATCATCAGAATTGTTCCTTTATCGATTGAATAGTTGCATAAATTTGGTAACTGCCATCTGATTTCAACAGTAACACTCGGTATGGCTGAAATTTATCGCCAACCTCCATGCCAGGAGAGCCGACTGGCATCGCTGGTACAGATAAGCCTAATACACCATCAGCATGTGTTTCTTGCAGAAATTGTTGAATGAATTTTGCAGGTATATGTCCTTCAAAAATAAAACCTGCTGTTGAAATGGCCGTATGGCAAGAACGATAGCGAGGCTCAATGCCTTTTTTATCTTTAATAACAGCAATATTACTGCTGTTATGAACGTTCGACTGAAAGCCATTGTTATCAATGTGGCTGATCCATTTTTTACAACAGCCACACGTAGGACTTTTATAAACGTCTAACACAATAGGATGTAGCTCAGCGCTTTGCGCTTCAGCTTTTACCGTTTCACTGTCAGAGCAACTGGCAATTAAGCTAATCGTCGCTAAGGCAGCCAATGCCTTTAATAATGATTTACTTGAAAACATAACTCCCTCCAAAGGGATATTAATGAATATTGAACAATTATTGAGGTTATTTTGATGAGGTTTAGCATTTGAATTTCACTAAACTTAAGGATCAAAAAAGCCTAATACAGAGGGTCTTATCTCAAGGAGATAACTAAATGAGCCAAATTTTGGACACATTTATGCTGTATTTAGCTTAGTATTGGAGGTCTATATAGAGATGTTAGTTGTTGGCTTAGGACCAAATTAGAAAGGGAATTTATTTTAGCAGAAAAATTTATTATTGAATCATTCGTGACATCTTTAATCAACGCAACAGCCGCCGTACAACCGCCAGTAAAGCAGTTACACGTTTTAACACAACAATTTTCGGACGATTTCTCTGCTTCATTAGCAGTTGCATCACTGGCCATATGATGATCACTATGAGCCATCTTAGACATATCATGCGATTGCTCTTGCGTACTCATTCCCGTCATACTCATCATATGATAAGACATAATAGTAGACGCCATTGCCTGACCGACAAAGGTCAAACATATTAGCAATACCATTAATGTTTTAGGAAGATTAACAATCAAAATCAAATCTCAAGTAAACAACAAATTTATAATAATTACCTATAATGATACCTATAACTTTTTTTTGTTCAAGAATTTTATGACTAAATAAATAAATAAAAATCACCATTAATAAAAAGTGCGCCTTGAACATTAATTGTTCAGCCCTTTAAATTCATGCCTTGCACTATCATAGGTAGCTCAATAAAAGCTTTCAGCTTATTAAGAAACATTGATTTAAATCAATGTTTCTTAATAACAGCTTCGCTAAAATACACGCAAAATTAATAAGGTTACTATGATTATTACAGTGAACTTGTTAAAGACAGCACAGGGTAACAATAAATATGGTTGATTTAGCACGTAGAAACTTTTTTCGTGGCAAAAAAGCATCAACCCCTGCCGCAATTAGACTTCCTTGGGTGATTAATGAACAGCTCTTTATCGATAACTGTACTCAATGTGGTGATTGCGTAACTAGCTGCGCCGAAAATATTATTGTTAAAGGTGATGGTGGTTTTCCTCAAATAGATTTTTCCAAGGGTGAGTGTAGCTTTTGTCAGAAGTGTATTGAGGTTTGTCAGCAACCGTTATTTGTTGATGAAAGAGCAGAAATTCAGGCTGCTTGGCAATTAGATATAAAGATCAAAAGTAACTGTTTAGCCATGAATCAGATAGTTTGTCAAAGCTGTCAAGACTGCTGTGAGCCTGAGGCCATTAGTTTTAAATATTTAACCTCGAAAACCCCTCAACCTCAAATAGAGCTTGATAAATGTAATGGCTGCGGCGCTTGTGTTTCAGTTTGTCCACAATTGTCTATTGAACTTACGCCTACATTAATACCTAAAGTAGCACCTAAACTAATAACAGAATTTTCATAAAACTTACCAAAGTTTAAGGAGAAAAAATGAGTGAACTTGAGCAACTGATTTGGAACGTTTTAGGCTATATGTCTATGCCAGTGATATTTATTACTGGTTTTGTCGGTACCGCATTAATAGCGGTTGCTGTTTTAAAAATGATGGGTGTTAAAGCGGCAAAACCTGAGTAAGACCAAATAAAAAAAGCCTAGAGCGAAGCTACACAATATAACTAGATAATATATAAATTTAAAAGGGGTTAAGCGTTTGATTAATCTATTAGAAGAAGAGCCAATTAACATTGCTGGGGTGCTTTTTGTTGCCCAGCCCAAGAATACAGAAAAAGTTGCCCTAGAACTAGGGAGCTTCCCTGGGGCCGAAGTACATGAAATTACCGATAAAGGCTCTATGGTGGTTACCATAGAAGAAAACGACTTAAATAGAGGTGAAAAAGGCAAAGGCCTTATTAACACCATAACAGATATGAGCAATTTACCGGGTGTTATCTCATCATCATTGATTTTTCATCATAATGATTATGGGCTACCACAACATCAGGGGATAAAAGTATGACATTAACAAGACGTGACTTTATCAAAGCCAATGCCGTTGCAGCAACGGCCGTGGCAGCAGGTATAGCAATACCAACTGCAGCTTCAAATTTAATTACTAAATCATCAGATACAAAAATCAAATGGGACAAAGCACCTTGTCGTTTTTGTGGTACCGGTTGTAGTGTCCTAGTAGGCACACAAGACGGAAAAGTGGTTGCTACCCAAGGCGATCCACAAGCCGAAGTTAACAAGGGCCTCAACTGTATTAAAGGTTACTTTTTATCTAAAATTATGTACGGTAAAGATCGCTTAACTCAGCCGTTATTGCGGATGACAGACGGTGAATACGCGAAAGAAGGCGAATTTACCCCGGTAAGTTGGGATAAAGCTTTTGATGTGATGGCAGAGAAGTTTAAAGCGGCGTTGAAGAAAAAAGGGCCGACATCCGTGGGAATGTTTGGTTCCGGTCAATGGACAGTTTGGGAAGGTTATGCCGCGGTAAAATTAATGAAAGCAGGCTTTTTAACGAATAACTTAGATCCAAATGCCAGACACTGTATGGCATCTGCTGTTGGTGGCTTTATGCGTACCTTTGGTATTGATGAGCCAATGGGCTGTTATGACGATTTAGAAGCGGCTGATGCATTTGTGCTTTGGGGCTCGAACATGGCGGAAATGCACCCTATTCTATGGTCTCGCTTAACTGATCGTCGACTCAGTAATCCACATGTCAAAGTAAATGTTCTATCAACCTACAAACATCGTAGTTTTGAACTTGCTGATAACGGCATGATTTTCACCCCACAAACTGATTTAGCAATACTAAATTTCATTGCTAATTACATTATTCAAAACGACGCCGTTAATGAAGACTTTTTGAAAAAACATGTCAATATCCGTGAAGGTGTTACTGATATTGGTTATGGTTTGCGTCCATCTCATCCATTACAAAAAGCAGCTAAAAATCCTGACAGTGGTGCTTCCAAGCCCATGAGTTTTGACGCTTTTGCTAAATTTGTTAGTACTTATACTGTTGAGTATACGTCTAAATTATCAGGCGTTCCTGAAGCTAACTTAATCACGTTAGCGAAGCTTTATGCTGATCCAAAAGTTAAAGTGACTTCATTTTGGACTATGGGCTTTAACCAACATACTCGTGGTGTTTGGGCGAATAACCTCATGTACAACGTGCATTTATTAGTAGGAAAAATTTCTGAGCCGGGCAATAGTCCGTTTTCATTAACAGGTCAGCCATCAGCATGTGGTACCGCTCGTGAGGTGGGTACCTTCTCACATCGTTTACCGGCTGATTTAATGGTTAAAAATCCGAAGCACAGAGCGATTGCTGAAAAAATTTGGAAATTACCTGAAGGCACTATTCCGCCAAAACCGGGTTATCACGCAGCTATGCAAAACCGTATGCTTAAAGACGGTAAGTTAAATGCATACTGGGTGATGTGTAATAACAATATGCAAGCGGCAGCCAATATCAACGAAGAAGCGATCCCTGGTTACCGTAATCCTGATAACTTTATTGTTGTTTCTGATCCCTACCCAACAGTAACGGCACAAGCAGCTGACTTGATTTTACCTACCGCTATGTGGGTAGAAAAAGAAGGCGCTTACGGTAATGCCGAGCGTCGTACCCAATTTTGGCATCAACAAGTGAATGCGCCAGGTGAAGCTCGTTCTGATTTATGGCAAATAGTTGAATTTTCTAAGCGCTTTAACATTGAAGAAGTATGGCCGGAAGAACTATTGGCAAAAAATCCAGAGTTCCGTGGCAAGACTATGTATGACGTACTTTTTGCCAACGGCAAGGTCGATAAGTTCCCAATGAGTGAGTCTAAAGGTGATACTAACTTTGAAGGTGATTACTTTGGCTTTTATATTCAAAAAGGTTTATTTGAAGAATATGCCGAATTTGGCCGAGGCCATGGTCATGATTTAGCACCCTTTGATGTTTACCATGAAGTTCGCGGCTTACGCTGGCCGGTAGTTAACGGCAAAGAAACTAAGTGGCGTTTCCGTGAAGGGTACGATCCTTATGTAGAGAAAGGTAGCGAAGTTCAGTTTTATGGTAAAAAAGACAAGAAAGCAATTATATTTGCCTTGCCATACGAGCCAGCTGCAGAGTCACCTGATGAAGAATATGACTTATGGTTAAGTACCGGTCGGGTACTTGAGCATTGGCATTCAGGTTCAATGACGTCTCGAGTACCAGAGCTGCATAAAGCCTTTCCAGATGCGGTGCTATTTATTCACCCTGATGATGCAAAATCTAGAGGCTTACGCCGAGGCGATCATGTGCTAATTGAATCTCGTCGTGGTGAAATCAAATCACGAGTGGAAACCAGAGGACGTAATAGACCACCTAAAGGTTTGGTATTTATGCCTTGGTTCGATGCAAAGCAATTGGTTAATAAATTAACCCTGGACGCCACAGATCCTTTATCAAAACAAACTGACTACAAAAAATGTGCAGTTAAAGTGTCTAAAGTATTGGCTTAGTGCCTGTTTAA
Source organism: Colwellia sp. (assembly GCA_013215465.1). GTDB lineage: Bacteria > Pseudomonadota > Gammaproteobacteria > Enterobacterales > Alteromonadaceae > Colwellia. The sequence continues at coordinate 26,990 of JABSOW010000036.1, forward strand.
ATTTTACACCTATTTGGTGGAGGTAAAACAATGAAAATATTACCAATATTAATGCTCACCTTTGGTTTAGCAACAGCATATAGCGCAGTAGCTGTTCAAACGGTAAATCCTGGTGGTTTAGAAACTATTCGTGGTGCGACAACACTTGATGAAACACGTGCAGCGGAGCGTTTAAAACGTGTTATTAAAGATAAAAACCCGATAAAAAGAAACTATGTACATCAACCGCCGATGATCCCACATCAGATCCGTGGCTACCGTGTTGATACCAATAGCAACAAGTGTCTTACTTGTCATGGTTGGAAGTATGCAGCTGAAACAGGTGCCACTAAAATAAGTTTAACCCATTATGAAAACCGTGATGGTAGAACTTTATCGTCGGTTTCACCTCGACGATATTTTTGTTCGCAGTGTCATGTAACTCAAGCCGATGCGCCTGATTTAATTGACAATACCTTTAAGCCGGTTGAATCGTTAGGTAATGAATAAATAATGATTTTATCGACGCGTAATTAAGGGGATAAAAATGACAAAAGAATCAAAAATAAAGAGCTTATGGCAATACCTGCGGTCACCAAGTAAAGCTGCGTTATGGATTATTTTAGCGCTGGGTTTTGCTGGTGGTATTATTTTTTGGGGTGGATTCAATACCGCCCTTGAAGTAACTAATACTGAAGAGTTTTGCATTGGCTGTCACGAAATGGAAGATAACGTATATGAAGAGTACAAAGAAACTATTCATTACTCTAACCGCTCAGGCGTTCGTGCTACCTGCCCAGATTGTCATGTGCCAAAAAAATGGACACATAAGATCGTTCGTAAAATTGCTGCAAGTAAAGAAGTTTGGGGCATGCTTACTGGTTTGATTGATACCAGAGAGAAGTTTACCGAACACCGTCGTGAGTTGGCTGAACGTGAATGGAAGCGTATGAAAGACAATGATTCGTTAGAATGTCGTAATTGTCATAATTTTGAATATATGGACTTTTCTGAGCAAGGTAATCGAAGCGTTAAAATGCATTCAAGTGCTTTAGCATCCGGTGAAAAAACATGTATTGATTGTCATAAAGGTATCGCTCACCAACTACCCGACATGAAAGGTGTTGAAAACTGGTAGTCACTTTATTGAAATAGCAAAAAAGCCTCATTAATTAGTTCAATTAATGAGGCTTTTTTATATCTGTCTAGGTATATAGTCTAGGTCTGTCTCTTGATCACAAGTCTGTAGTTTGCTGAATGGATTTTAATATCTCAGCAGACTCAACCATTTCCATT
>JABSOW010000037.1 GCA_013215465.1 Colwellia sp.
TAAGGCACGAAGACACCTTTTTATGCTAAATACTGATAAATATTCTGACCGACTCCTTAAGATCCTACATATGAATTACATTTAACTGTGCCACAATATTTCGACCTAATTAGAACTATCAACTTGAGATATATTTAACACTGCTAATGCACACTTTGCCACTTTATAGTTCTTCGGTTTTAGTACCTTAATGACAACAGTAAGTCACTAAGCGGTCTTTAGCATAGGTAAATTTTGACGGGGTTTTGGGGTCACTATGAGCCTAAAGCGGTCGTAACAAGCAAGAGCAAAGGAGCTAACTTTGCCACAAAGTAATAATTAATTTTCGTGTCTTTTGATAGCATCATTTAATGCTGAAAAGGAAGCGTTATGGTGAATTTACTACCAGACAACGCTGTTGCATTAGAAATACTTAACGTGCCATTATGCCAGTCTAATATTCGCTTAACGATTGCCAGCCCAATACCATGGCCCTTAACTTGATTTAAGCGATTCTTACCTCTAAAAAACGGTTTAATAATATTTTCTCGTTGCTCTGCTGGAACACCATTACCGTCATCTGAAATACTAATTATTGTATTATGCTTATCCTGAGAAAGCTCAACCAAAACCTGCCCGCGTCCGTAGTTAATTGCATTTTGTAAAAGGTTGTTCAATACCATAGTGATATATTGATTGTCTGCTAATACAGCTTGATTATTAGTCTTATTTATAAACGATAGCTTTAACTCATCCGATTTTTTTCTTTTAATACAGTATTCAATAACGTTTGATAAGTTCACCGGTTCTTTTTGAATTTCTACCCTGTTTTGCTCAAGACGAGCGTAATTGAGCAGCGTTTCAACCAGAGAGGTCATTTCATCAACATCATCACCAAGTTGCTCTTCTAACTCTTGGCGTAAATCTTTATCTTCAACTTCTTGTAAAGTATCAATACCGAACCTAATTCTAGCCAATGGTGTGCGTAAATCATGTGATACCGCTGTGCTGAGCAATTTCACATCAGCAATGAGATTTTCAATGCGTTGTGCCATATTGTTAAATTCAACTTCAATATCATGAATATAAGAAATAGAACTTAGAGTTATGCGCTTATCCAATTTTCCTTCACCAAATGCTCTTGCTGCGGCTCTTAAAGATAACAGCTGTTTTACCAAGGGATATGCCCATAGCAGGAATATTGATATAAGCGCCAGATAGAAAGCGGTCGTCCAAAGGTAGTGAGTTGAAGCGTTAGCACCTTTGTTAAGCAAGGGTGAACGCAAGATAAGAATTTCATCTTTAGCGGGTAAAAAATAGTGGTACGACAGGCTTTTGCTGGTTTCTAACAGTACGGGCTCACCTCGTTTCATCTGCTCAAGCAGCGATTGAGGCAATGGCGACTCGTTTGCTGGTTGTAATACTAACGAATATTGCTTTATGTTTGGCCAATGAGATAAAAATTCTTTGCTACTGGGCGACTTATCCGCTGTTTGTGCTAAGTTTTCACCTAGTTGCCTAAGTACATCAATGGCATCAGGGGAAGTATTTTGGGGTGTGTATTGTTCATAGGCTTGATCGAATAACCAACCTAGCCCTAGTGTTGCAACAACAGCAACCACTATCAGTGAAGACTTTAAAATACGCATATACTACCAAGCATCCTTTACCAATAAATAACCTTTTCCCCAAATCGTCTTAATACGATAGGGCTGGCTAGTATTATCTTGCAACTTTTTACGCAATTTTGAAATTCGCAGGTCAACCGTGCGATCAAAACCATCATATTCATAACCTTTTAACAGCATCATTAATTCCGAACGTGCAACTACTTGTCCAGCGCGCTGGGCAAGTATCCAGAGCAAATCGAACTCATTGGTTGATATATTAATTACTTTATCATCAAGAATGACTGAGCGTGCTTGCGCATCAATGATAAAACTGCCTAAGGTTAATTTAATGCCATCGTCATTATGGGTTTTATTTTCTACTATCGGCTCTTGCAGCATCACAGTTGATTGACGTTTTAACCATTTGTCTATTCTTGCCAATAAAGCTCTAGCGCGTAACGGTTTGGTTACATAATCATCGGCACCTGCATCTAGGCCTAATACTTCATCTATTTCTTCATCTCTTGCTGTTACCATGATGATGGCGTTGGTAAAAGCAGGCCTTACCGCCTTACAGACATCAAAACCATCTAAGCCTGGTAACATACCATCTAAAACCACAATATCAGGATTGTGTTTTTTAATATAATCAACCGCGAGATCACCACGTGTTATCACAGTGACGGCAAAGTTTTTTAATAGCAGATATTTCTTCATCCACGATGCTAAGCTTTCGTCATCTTCAACAATGAGAATATTTGCGATGAAATCACTCACATCTTGTTGTTCAATTATTGTCATGGTTACCTTTTAATGCTTTTAATGCCTTGGCTATTATTTTTCAGGAAAAGTGGCATGCATATTCCACTTTTCCTGTTATAAAGTAAATATTTGTCTTATTAACTACTTCATAATTCGTTTAATAAAATCGTATAGATAAGTGCTTCTGTTTCCAGATCACATCGATCTTCACCGCCGCAATTAAAGAAGGCGGTTATGCTGGTTTGACTATCGGCAATATAGATATTCGTGGTTGAATAGCCAAATTCAAGACCATCGTGATGATAAACTACTTTATTATTAATTGTCTCTTTAAATAGCCCTAGGCCATAACTGGCGTTTTGGTTAGCTGCCCCATAATAAGGTCCGCCAATGTTCACTAAATGACTTTCACCAAAGAGTTGCTCTTTAACGTATTCACTCACCTGTGCATCTCGGTCAACAATAAATTTTAATAACAAGGTCATATCTTCAACATTGGATCTAAGAGGTGCGTCGGCAACGCCGATATTTTCATACAAAGGTTTGGTATTGAGGTCATAATCATCATCGCTAAAGTAACCTGAGATCATTTCGCCCTGTGCTTTTTCATTTTCAACACCGTTATAAATGGTTGAGTTCATGCCAAAGGGGTTCAAAATTCGGTTCCGCATTGCTGAAGAATGATGCTCACCTAATACTTCATCTAATATAAGGCCCACTAATAAATAACCAGTATTAGAATAATTAAACGCTTCACCTGGTAGGGAATACGCAGGCTGATTCAAACCAAAAGGTAATACGTAACTGTCGGTTTTTAACGTCTCAGTATCAGTTAAAAGTGCTTGAACGAAGTCATCACGGGTAGAATCATCTAAGTAATCATGAATACCTGACGTATGATTTAATAGCTGTCTAATGGTCATTTTTTCACTGTTTTTAATTTGAGATAATATTTCTTCTGGCAGCCAGGTATCAATGGTATCGTCTAAACTTAGCAAACCATCTTCATCCAACATAACCGTTAACAGTGCGGTGATCTTTTTGCCTGCACTGCCATTAGGCATAACATGATAAGTTTCCATGGGCGTTTGTGTTTCAATATCAGCTAGTCCGGCACTGCCTAAAAACTTAAAACCTGGTTTTTCCACCAACAATATAATACCGGGGACAAACTCCGTAATGGCATTATCTATGGCCGCTTGATAGTTAAATACTATCGGCTCCACAGTTATTATCGGGTCAGGTACTTTGGTTTTATTTTTGTCTCCACCGCTACAGGCAGCTAGTGATAAAATAATGCTAGAGAATAATAATGATTTCAGTTTTTTTTGCATAGCCATTGGTTAATTCCTTTTTTATAAATTTAGTTTTTGTCTAAAAAGCTAAAGAGATAATAAAGAACAGCATCAATAATTGACGTACAAAATAATGTAAAAGTGTAGCGTTTTGTAGCCTACATATTTCGAAGGCGTTAGCCGATGAAATTATCAATAAGCCTATGGCTATTCATCAAAAAAAAAGGTTAAGCAGAGGTTTTGTATAAAATAAATAGCTATAGGATTAACGTGGCGGTGTATTGAAAGTAAATAGCGGCAATTGGTACAGCGAACCATTAAAAGTGATTATTGTTCGCTGTACCAATTAAGCGTTGTTGAGGGGGCGTTTGTTTAAAATACCCATGTGGAATACATCACCTGTTTTCCGTTTAGGCAACTTGTTAGCTTTTTTTCATTAAGTTTGCAAATTCAGGGTGGTTAACTGTAGCCTTAATTAAATCCTGAACAGCAGGAGACAAAGCATCAGCAGTCGCATTACATGCAGTAATTCCATCAAAACCACTTTTGAAATAATATTTATTATTAACCGTTAAATTAGTTCCATTAGTTGAATTCAAACTAAGACCTAAATCCCAATATCCATTAGTTACATCTGCAATTGAAGATAATTCAATTTTGGTGATATCACCTGTGATTTTTACAGCATCCTTTGAATATTTTTCTGCCATTTTCAACTCATCATTAAAAGCTTTTGTAATAAACTGTGAGATAGTTAGCCCATCTGCTGGCTCTATTGGCCCCATCAGACGACAGCCAGAGCTAAACTTTACAGGCTGATTTAATGATACAAATTCGCCATTTATTCCAGATAATTTTTTCAATACTTGGGTGTTGTCTACAGAAACTGCATAGCGTGGAGGTTGCATTGTTGAACAGGCACTTAGCGCTAATACCGTTATAGCTAATACTAATTTTTTCATTTTTCTTCCTTTTATTATACGAATATTAAATTTGAAGCGGAACGTAGCCAACGGTTTTTGTTCCGTTTTAAGTTATGGTTAGGTGAATACCCGTACCGCTCATTACAAAAGCTTAAAAAACTCGCCAAGCGGAGTGTGAACGTTTGCTTTTTTTATGAACCCAAGCCAACTCTAATACGGCACTGACAACTACCTCGTCATTTTCTATGTTATTGCCGATACCATCGCCCATTAATTTTAATGTGAAGGTAACATCCTTCTCTATCACTAACTCTTGTTTGAAGCTGGCACTTTTTGTCATTAACCAACAGGTCAGTTTATTTTTTTGCAGTGATGAAAAAAGGCAATATTTTCCAGCATGAGCCACCTGCCAACTAATATCGACAGTGACAAAACACTGTTGGCCTTGATGTAATGAAATACACTGGTTAGGTGTTAATGTTAACTTAGCTAAGCTTGATGCCTCATTTGCATAGACCTTCATATTCAACAGTAACAGTATAACTACTACCAAAAGGTGTTTAATTGAATTTGGTATTAAGGCTTGTTTAGAAGACATATTTTACCAATACTGCGGCTTCGGTAACGGCATTGCCATCAACCAGTGGGCTATCAGTAATGCCACTTGGCAATATTGTGGTTCTGGCAAAGCCCTCAAAAACCCAATCTTTAGTGATTGGATAATCGAAACCAACTTGCACAGTATATTCAAAGCCAGCTTCGCCTTGATAATAAGGTAAACCATCAATTTCATTGTTGCCTGGAAATTCATTTTCACCGATGCCGTAGAAATAGTTAACCACATCTTCATTGCGATATTCAATTCCGACGGTGCTGTAAAAATTCCAATTATTGTATTGATAATTTTGGCTTAACCAGCCCCCAGCATAAAGCCCATTAGCATTGCTAAAAATCGAATTAGGCCCGCTAGCGCTAGCGACAATAAATTTTAGATGAGTATTGTCAAAGTCACCTAAAATACGCAGTCCAAATTTCGAATGGCTAACCCTAGTGGAGACAATGTTGGATTCAGGCAGTGTATATTCTAATTGCTTGTGATTCATGGCAAGTCGTAAATCATATGACCAATGCTCAGTATTAAGAAAATTATAACCAATAGACAATACGGTATTTTGCTGTTCGGAGGTTCCATGAGGAAATTCAACAAAAAAACCGTACTTTTGGTAACGAGCATTGATGAAAATAGCCAAGCCTGAATCACTTTGGTGATCAAATATAAAGGGATCAGTTTGATATCTTAGGCCAATGCCTACATCAAGGTATGCACCGTCTCTTATATTTTCAGTTTTATCTGTTTTTTCTTTTTTATCTTTTTTATCTTTTTTATCTTCTGCAGCCATTAGAAAGGATGGGCTTAACATGATCGCTATAAGGGTGGATATTGACACTAACTTAGTAAAGGTTTTCACATGATTTTCCAATAAATGATTTCTAGATAAGAAGAATAATATAGATGTCATGTTAAAATGACGTACATCATTGTACAAAAATGTAGTTAAATGTACTCCTTTTTCATCGACTTATTCAAAATAAAGACAATTCAATGTCAATAAACCTTTATAAAATTATTGGCGAGATAATATCTGCACTTAGCAGTTATGTTCAACAGTGAGTTTGTTATAACATTAATCGGGTGGGTATCAGCACTAATTTAATGAAATTAAATACATCATTTCCAGATGAAATATTGATGAAGAAAATCAGTAAAAAATAGCAGTAAGAGCCGTTGTATAATTACGTACTCAATATCAACTTGGTGAGGATAGAGGATGTATGCCCCCTCTATTTTGGAAGGGGCTAACCAATGATTTAAGGTTCGAAGTGTAAAAAAGTTAGCTTGTCACGTAAAATAATTATGTCCGCTTTGTCGGATCAAAAATCATAAGGTAATCACTGATGCTAATGACTGCTTTATGTCTGGTAGTTGCCGTTAGTGAAACAGCCTTTAGCCTCAACAAAGTGATCTTATTTATTAGTGGCAAACCTAATGTTATTTAGTGGTCACAGTAAATGTCATTCGGTGGCAGTTTTGGATGATAATGACTGGCAGTTCTGATGTAATTGGGTGGCATAACTGATGTAATTGTCCAATTTGTCTAGGGCTTTGCTTGTTGAATAAAGTAATTGCATTAATCACCTCTAATATTTATCGTTATTTAATCTAAGCGGGGTTAATTCCCCGCCGCTTTCGGCGGTAATTTATTCAGCCAATGCTGGCCAGTTTATTTTTGATTCATCAATACCATTTTTACAGCTCATTGGTTCATTTCCTTTATAATTTCGACATCCCCAAAACTCACCTTTAGCGCCTTTTCTTAGCACCATCTCGGCCTCGCATTTATCACAAGTAGGAACGATATGGTTACAACTGCGATTAATGCATAACTTAAAGCCAGAATGGCGTTTACGTGTCATTGGGCTTTCACAGTTAGCGCAAGGCTTTTCTTTATGCTCGCAGCGTGGAAAATTAGAGCAAGCGTAAAAACTGCCATAACGGCCAGTGCGTTTTTTTAATACCCCCGTTTCACACACGGTACAATTAATATCATCAACAAATAATTGATGGTCGGTACTGTCAAATTCATCCAGCTCAATTTGATGCTCGTCAATTAGCTCTTTAACAAAGTGATTAGACTCTGTCATATCGGCAATAAGATACACTCTGTCTTTCGCTCTAGTTAGGGCAACGTAAAATAATCGTCGCTCTTCTGCATAGGCAAAAGCTTCTTTTTTCGCCAGTAAGGCCTCAAGTAGTGCCGGTGTTACTTTTTCAGAGGGAAAACCATGCACACCTTTTTTCAAGCCAACAATAATAACAAAGTCGGCCTCTTTTCCTTTTGACGCATGAAAAGACTGAGCCTCAATAGTGAGTAATGGGTATTGATTATTTAATCTATTAATGTCAGTTTTATTGGGTAAAAGAAACCAAAAACGTGCTAATAAATAGACGGTAACGGGTTTGCATACTTTCGCTGAAATAGCCGCTAATACATCATCAATGGCACCATTGGCCATTTCATCAATAATAGTGCTTTTTTGTCCGTTGAATTGACCATTATCTCGTTTGAGTAGTGACACCGCTGGCGCGTTAACTTGCCTCAACGATTTAATCGTTTTATTAATTTGTGCTGGGTTTTTACTAATAAAATCGCTGGCGACTTTGCCAATTTGGTTATTAAAGCGAAACGTTAAGTCTAATTCTGCTTGAGTAGTTGCGCCAAAATACTTGGCAAATTCAGTGGTTAAAGTAACATCTGCTCCGCTAAAGCGGTAAATAGCCTGCCAATCATCACCCACGGCAAAAACAGAACTTCCTTTATTATTATCACGTAACGCTTTAACTAACCGTGCACGTGGCTCTGATATATCTTGAAACTCATCTACCATGATATAGCGCCATGGCGAATTAAACTTACCCGATTGAACATACGCTAACGCTTTATTGATCATGTCTTCAAAATCAATTTCACCGTGAGAGGTTAAATGTTGCTCATAAGCAATTAAAATGGGTTTAAGCAAGGCTAGCGCTTTTTCGGTCTGTTTTGGCTCCGCAGCGTTAGCGATGATCTTATCTTTTAAAGTGCCAGTTAAACTAGTGTCTATACATGCCGCTTTATACAGCCCAATTAGCTGGCAAAATGTTTTAGCAAGCGCGGTTATGCTGCCACTTTCACTTAGCGTGGCTAATATTAGCTCGGTAGGTAATTTATCAATAGGTAAGGCATCGGCTGGTAATAAGTCCAATTGTGAATGTCGCGTACTCAATGACGTCATTAAGGTACTCAGCAACTTACCTGTTTTATGCTGGGCATAAGTCAGCTCAATACATTGGGTGTTATGTTTATGATGCGTGGCTCGTTTATAGCCAATACCCTGGTGATATGCGTCTTTATCAATATAAGCGGCGGTATCGCCATTCTTATCAATTTCATAATATTCAATATAAAGCGCTAGTTCAGGTAGAAAAAAGGCAGGCTGATATTGTTTACCCTCAATTGTTATTACCTCGTAAGTGTATTTAGCTTCGTACTGATATGCTATGCCGTGAGCGCATAAGCTATTGGCAATATAAAGCTCACCAAAGCTTTTTACCTGCTCGCCTTTAAAGGTGCGAATATCATTCGCATTAAAGTACTGGTGACACTCACCCAGAGTTTTAAAGTCAAAAGCACTACGTTCAAGGTAATAGTATTTGCTGAAATACTCGAGAATAAGCTCACGATACTGGCCGTCGTCATTAATGAGTTTTTCAACATAAGTTTGCACCCAGGTAAGCTTTGTTTGTTCATCTTCTGCCAATACCGACAAGCTCGGTTTTCTGCCCTCAACCTGGGCGATAATATTCAGCCCTAAGCTATGAAAAGTACTGGCACTAATTTTATTAGTCGATAGCTTATCTTTGATTCGTTCATCCATTTCATCAGCAGCTTTACGGCCATAAGCTAACAATAAAATTTGATCACTTTTAGCTTGTAAGCTAGTGAGTAAATAACCTGCTCGGCCAACCATCACACTGGTTTTTCCTGTGCCTGCACCGGCGAGCAATAAATTATTATCATTGTCGATAATACAGGCCTTGCGCTGACGTAGTGTTAAGGGATTAGATTCAACCTTATCAAAAAAGCTTTTATGCACTTGCAGTTGTTTATTGATATAGCTGTCACGACAATCAGCTATATCCTGCTTGGTCCAATGGTGGTAATACCGTAACAATTGTAGCTGTTCGGTAACCTTTGTTAGTGTTTTACCTGCGTCGCTTGACTGAATCCAAGGGAACCAACGTTTAAATTCTTGATTAGCTCCTAATTTAATGTGTTCAATGGTGGATTGTCGTAAATAACGATTTGTGGTGATATTTTTTATGGTATTTAAAAAAGTTTCCACACGTTTAATGTTGGCAGCTGCCCAAAACCGCTCGCAATTACTTTGTTGCCGCCGTTTGGCATTATAAGCAAGCATGGTAAAAACGTAGTTTTTCTGTGCGGTTTTAAATACAATTATTTGTCCAAAAAAGCTCAGATGAAATGTAGGTGGAACAATAAGCGCTTGCCATTGAATTTCAATCAAACGACTTTCAACTTCAATAACTACACCAACTTCACTGATTTTTATTTTTGTTGGCACACCAATAAAACGGCAAAAAAAACTTGAAGAAATACATTCCATTTACAACACAAACCTAGAGATGAGAAAAGCGAAAAAACACGAGAATGAATATTCTAACATTATACCAATACCAGTAAGTGAGTGATCAAATATTAATTAATCTGATTGGTATAATACCGCACTCTCCCTAGCTATTTAAATTGTGATAAACTCTAAAAAAACACTTACTAACACTAGGCTTTCCGATGAAAAAAATGATACTTGGGGTATGTTTAGCAGCACTCCTTACTGCTTGTTCTGATAACGAAGTTGGTGATGTTTCGTTAGGGTTCTTTACGCTAAAAGACATAAAAATATCGTCTTTATATGACGATAAAATTTCAGGTGTTACTTGTCACATAGCATCAATTGAAGCTAACTTAAGCCTATCCGATCCTAGTGATAGCTCTATCTCTTGCCGTCAAACAGGTGATATAACCCCTGAAATGATAGCGACAATTGATAAGAGTAAATCTGGCGAAGTAGTTTTCAAACAGTCGAAAAGTATCTTCTTCAAGACCATGAAAGTTAGGCGTATTTATGATGCGAAAAATCAAACCCTGCTCTACCTTTCTTACACAACCAAAGAAACAGAGGGCAGTTACAAGCACAGCCTATCTACAGTACCTTTATGGGGCACTAAAGCCTACATAGAACTAGCTAAAGTTCAATAGCTAAAAACTTAAGGGGTGAGGTGTAGTGATCGGCAACATAAAAAACTTCTGTAGCCATCTATGTTGAAAAAAAAGCAGATGATTACAGAAGTAAAAGCTCTAGAAGCTTGCCGGGGTATATACCCATGATACTTCAAGATACGAGTTTCAGGATAACTGAGCGATTCATGATCAAGGCGCATCTTTTTATTAATGGTTGTTCCATTAAAAATAGAGGCAACGAAGAGCATGATTTGCTCAGTCATCCCCAAAGGGCTGGTTTAGAAACGCTTTATGTTACGTTATTGATTTCGACAAGGAGAATAACCATTCTCTTCAATCAATGCCTTACCTAAAGACGTTTCTAATTCCAGCTGAATCCGGCATCTTGAGGTAACATGGGTATATATTAAATCTATATTTGGAACTTAACTAAATCCTGTTGCAATTTTTTAGCTAATGCGATGACATTTTTAGTATGCTGATGTGAAATTTCTGACTGCAAGCTAGCTTCTTGAGCATTTTCTTTTAGCACATTAGCACTAGTACTTATTTGGTTGCTAACCGCACTTTGTTCGCAAGTCGCCGAAGCAATTGTGCTGATCCGCAATTCAACCTCTGCCATAGACTGCTCAATATTATTTAATATCGATTTACTATGGGATACCCGCTCAACACTGGTAATGACTTGCTTGTTACCCGCCTCCATACCATTTACTGCCTTTAAGGTATTACTCTGCAATTTTTCTACCACTTGGCGAATCTCTAGTGTTGATTGTTGCGTACGTTGCGCTAATGTTCTCACTTCGTCAGCAACCACAGCAAACCCTCGACCTGACTCACCTGCGCGTGCCGCCTCTATTGCCGCATTAAGGGCTAGTAAATTTGTTTGGTCGGCAATAGCATTAATAACATCAACAACTTTACCTATATTTTGTGCATCATCAGCCACCGTTCTAATGGTCTGAGTCGCTTGATTAAAAGCATCAGATAGCACTGAAATACTAGTTTCAACATCACTAACGGCATGATTTCCGTCGGTGGCCATCGAGGCGGTTTCAACGGCGACCAATGCAACATCTTCGCTATTTTTCGCGACTTCCTCGACCGAGCTAGCCATTTGGCTGATTGCGCTAGATACTTGGAACGACTCACTGTTAACTTCTTCTGAACGCTCAAATAAAGACTTATTCGCACTAGAAATAGAATTTGAAGAAACTAATAACTCCTGACTAGATTTTAGAATTTCACCAATCAATTGGGAAAGTTTCTGGGTCATTTGTAACATGCCCGATTTGAGGTGATCAAGCTCGTTTTTACTATTAACATCAATTATATTTACGTTCTCAAATCTTAGATCTCCTTGGCCAATTTGATACATTCCTGTTGCAATTTCTTGGAGTGGAGCCAATGCGTTTTTAATAAATAGCCAAATTAATCCAGCAAGGATAATAGAACAAGCCAAACTCGCAAGGCTTAGCAAAATGAGGGTTTCTTTGATAACGGCAATTTGTTCATTGGCATCGACATCAATAGCAACAACCCAGTTCCATCCATTGACAAAGCTATAGCTAGCCTTGCGTTCTAAACTTGCTGGCTTATTTTGTGGTGGCAAAGTATAAGTCAGTAACCCTAACGGGTTATTATAAAGCTGTTGGAATGTTTTACGTAATTTAGGGTATACCTGATATAGATTTTGTTGAGACAAGGTCGGGTGAATAAGTAGTTTACCTTCGTTTTCACCGACATCTAACAAGAATATAAAACCAGATTTACCAATAGAGACTTTAGATAAATCGGTACGTATTTTCTCCAGAATGTCATCATAAGCAACACCAATATAAATAATAGCGATGGTTTGATTATTTTTACGCAGCGGTTGGTACTTGGTCATATAATTTTTGCCAAATAAATGTGTCGTTCCGATATAAGATTCGCCGTTCATTAACTGGCGATACCCTGGATGGTCTTTTCCTAAATAAGTGCCATATACTCGCTGTTGTTTCGCATTGCGTAGTGATGTGCTAATACGTAAAAAGTCATCTTGATGACGAATGAAAATAGTTGCGGTTGAGCCTGTTATTTCGGTAAATTTATCAACCCGGTCAAAATTAAGGTTAATTTTTTGATTATCAAGTGTCGCTAAAGGACTAGCAATGCCTTTTATCTCAACTGACGTTGAATCATCTATGGTTAAATTAGAAAATTCATTGACCAGTATTTTGGACAGCATTTCCGTACGCTCAATAATTTTCTGGTATTCAGACTCTAGTTGCTGAGAAATCATGGTAACTTCTCGTGTTAAGTTATCATTGGCAACAGCATTAATTTCTTTAATGATAATATTACCAATAATAAATAATGAGCCCATCGCCGTGATTAAAATTGAGCACATCACAGGTAAACTTAACTGCTGTGGAAGGGGTAAACGCTTTAAAAAGCTAAACATTGTATATCCTGTTTTATATCATTGACTTAAATTTTATTTTAACAACTTTACATGGCGAAATTATCATGGATTTGTTAAATCATCTAGCTATTAGTTGCCTTATAATGATCTAAAACAACATAATGAATTCGTCCAGTTCAAAGACTAAACGATTGGGCTAATTGCTCACTAACAACGACTTAATGCTGCTCTAGGTTCCAAAAATAGCGAAAATAGAACAAAAATAGAAGACACCCCTCTTAAAAATAGAAGACACCCCTCTCAAAATAATAATTATAGGTTATCCCAAGCCATTTAATTTTCATCAGTAAAACCACCTGATATTTGGTTTTTTCATGTGAATTAAAATAAATAACTGGACAGTTATAAAAAATAAGAACTTTGATAATTTTCAGGCGTGTTTCAGCTTTAATACTCAATAAATCAGTTTAATTGAGTATTATTTTTTATTATGAAGTGACGCTAAGCAAATAATTTTTGACAAACAGAGACCGCCGCACGTTTTTTAAGGTGTTGATGCTGGCAAAACTCCGTTAAGGCTTCAGGATTACCTACCGCGCCATGAAATACCTTTCTAAATTGTGTGGTTAAGGTAAGCCAATTTTCTGCACTGATGTTTAATCTCATGAGTATGTTGGGTAAATTATTGTCAATATAGCCTTGTTTATCTTCTCTGATACAACGTCCCGTTAAATCTATCAGTTCAATATAATCTTTTAACTCAAACGTTAAGCCTTTTGGGGCGTTGTGTCGTGGGTTACCAATAAAAGGGAAAAGTACTTTGGGTTGTTTTGTTTTTTTTGCTGAATGAATGCGTTGTTGAATACTGGTGTGGTTTGAGCTTTCGGGGCTTGTGGCTATGTTGGCTCTTATTGGGTTTAAGTCAACATACGCCATACAGGCGATAACAGCGGCTTCATCTAATAAGGCTTGGGATTTAAAACGACCTTCCCAGAATCTACCGGTGCATTTATCTTCTTTGTTGGCTTGTACGGCAATGCTTTCATTTAGAATGCGCATAAACCAACTAATGTCAGTTAACCGTGAGCGATATACCTCTGCGGTTTCTTCCAGTATTTGTTGCAGGGGCTTAATCAGTTTATCACCACGTAAGTATTGTTGCGTGATTAATGTGCCTTTAAATAATTGATGCCAACGGGTAATAACTTCATGTATTGACCATGTTTTAACTTGTTCAACATCAACATGTAAAACTATATGGGTATGATTACTCATTACCGCGTAAGCACATACATCAATCGCGAAGGTTTGGCTTAACGCTAATAGTTTATCTTCAACCCAACCGCGCCTGTGCTCATAACTTTGCCCTGTTAACTTATCTTCGCCACATAAAAAAGCACGACGAACACAACGGGAAATACAGTGATAATAAGGCGTATCAATTAAACTGACTTGCTGTTTTCTTGCCGTTGCCATAGTTACCTCAATTAGTTTTATTGCTGATTAAATAAGCATAGTTGAGGTTGTTATTTATTTCCATTGATAGGGGTGTCTGTTATTTTATTGATTCCAGCCAACATTGATGGATATGGATTCTAGGGTAACCGAAGTATGGTTCGCTGGGGCTCATTCAGATGTAGGTGGCGGTTTTTGGCACGATGGTTTATCAGACATTGCTCTGAAATTCATGATAGACGAGATTGCTCGCAGAAATATAGGGATCACGGTGCTCGATCCAACAAAAATTGATTTTGCCAACTTGAAAGGTCCTGGTAAGGAGTACGAAATCGACAATGCTGATGTCGATATAAAGCCTAACCCTGCTGCTGTTTCGCACCAACAAGATAGATGGGGCCTATTGCCAAGCTTACTTTGGATAAAAGGGACATTCGAGTAAGGGATGCGGTACCGGTAATTCCGGCTAGACAATTACCGCTTATTCATGAATCCGTTAAAGAGCATATGGACCTAGTCATCAATTATCGTCCTAGAGCTTTAAAAGGTTTGGAACATCGTATAATGAAGAGAAATGGTACATTTGACCATACACAAAGTGGTGTGGAAGAAGGTTTGATAAACTATATTTAGTCAATGAACTCGGGTATCAATGCATATGTAAATCGTGTCATATATGAAGTGGCCAAGTAAAATTGGCCACGTCTGATTGTGTTAAGTCATAATGTAATTAATAATTCGAAAGAATAATGCCCCACATCTAACTAACAATATAAAAACGATTAGTAAAATACGAGTTTAAATCGAGTTAAGTAAATTTTAAGTACAGTCAAAAGTTACGTCTGTCTCGCAGGCTATATTATGGCTACTAATTGTTAATGCTTATACTTCACATAATGAGGTTTAGTCGGATAAGCAGTAACACCATCAGGCTCTGTCAACACACCATTATCAAGTTTGTATTTTGCATAGGCTTGAGTTAATAATTGCAATGTTTTTGGGTGCTTATCACTTAAGTCATTCGTTTCGCTTAAGTCTGTTTTAATGTGATATAAAGCCCAATGATCATCTCCCTGAGGCGGACGCATTTTAACCGCTTTCCACTCCCCCATAAAAACAGATGCATGACCAAATAATTCAAATGATACCGCTTCATCTTCAGCATAAACTTGCTTCGCTTTACCGGAAACATAAGGCAACATAGAACGTCCACTTAATGGATGAACTATCCGTCCTTTATAGTGCTTCCCTGAATGAGTGGTTCCCGCTAGCTCCAACAATGTAGGAGTAATATCCAAAATCGAACTAAATTCTGTCATGACTTTCCCTTTTTCTAACATACCAGGAAACCTCATGATAACAGGGTTATGAATTCCCCCTTGGGTCGGCAAAAACTTATAACCTT
This sequence comes from Colwellia sp., assembly GCA_013215465.1. Taxonomy (GTDB): domain Bacteria; phylum Pseudomonadota; class Gammaproteobacteria; order Enterobacterales; family Alteromonadaceae; genus Colwellia. The sequence goes on from JABSOW010000037.1 coordinate 15,698, forward strand.
GTTGATTAACATTACTCGTCTGTGACCAATTAGGACCCAAAAAGGAATACGAATTACTCGCTCCCATATTTTCATAGCTCATATCATAGTTATATTTTGATACTAGCCCTTGATAAGCCTTTCGCTCACTTCGATCATAAGGATCAGGACCATTGTCACTCATAAAAATAATAACGGTATTTTCATATTCCCCAATTTCTTTTAAATATTGCAATATAACACCAATATTCATATCTAAATTATCAATCATAGCTGAATAAACGGCCATTTTTTTTGCTTCATTTTTTTGCTCTTCTTTAGATAGTGATGACCATTTAGTTAGCTCTGGAGAGATTTTTGCTAGTATCGCATTTGAAGGGATTATTCCCATTTCCTTCATTTTTCGAAAGCGTTGTTCGCGGATAACTTGCCAACCTGAATCATAGCGCCCTTTATATTTTTCAATCGTTTTTTTAGGGGCTTGTAATGGAAAGTGTGGTGCAGTAAATGACAAATAAGCAAAAAAGGGTTTATCATCCATTTTTCTTTTATCTATTAACATTTTCATTTCTTTAGTAAATAAATCACTTGAATAGCCTTCGGGCCTAGATACAATTTTTCCATCACGACGATAGGTTGATTTGGGTTTGTTCGCATTCATACCTTGGTCATTAAAATGATTACCTCCTCCGTCGACAAGGGAAAAGGTATGCTCAAAACCACGTGCGTGCGCTGATTGATTATCAGCATAGCCTAAATGCCATTTACCCGTCATATAAGTGTGATAACCAGCATCTTGTAACAGGCTAGCTACCGTCACTACTTCATGATTTAGATATCCACGGTAACCTGGCAAGTTTTTATGATGCGGTAACAGATCTTCTGCCATTGTACCCATACCATTTCTATGATTATCAACGCCAGAAAGCAGCATTGAACGTGTAGGTGAACAACTTGCCTGAGTATAAAAATTACTGAATCGACTGCCATTTGCTGCTAATGCATCAATATTAGGTGTAGAAATTTCACTACCGTGAGCACCAATATCACCAAAGCCGAGATCATCAGCAACAATTAATAAAATATTAGCCCTCTTTTTAGTCGGCTCACTTTTAGTCACAAAACTGTTAGCTTGAATTGATTGACTGACGCCTAAAAAAAGTAATGTAAAAATAAATAAACGGATTAAACTACGCATAAAATACCTTTGTAAGTGTTCTTAGAAAGAAAATATTAAACATGAACGTTAGGTAAAAAACCAAACATTGACAATAAATGGCAAAGTGAAAAAACAAGGCCTAAAATAATAATTGTATTGATGCGGAAGTTGCCACCAGAATGAGTATATTTAGAAAAACTAAACATTTTTCGACTTTTTTTCACCATAAAAGAAGGTATGATGAGAGCATTAATAGCTAATAAAAGACCCGCAAAGCCTATCGCCATAATAAATCCATTTGGATAGAAATAACTACCTATCGCAGGAGGAATAAAGGTACACATGGCCGTTTTTAAACGTCCGAACCCGTCATCAGAGAATTTAAATTTATCCGCTAAAAAATCAAAAAGTCCAAGACTCACACCCAAAAATGAGGATAATATCGCCATATTCGCAAAATAGTTTAGCAATTCACCTAAATGTAAATTATTGGTCACTTGATTAAGTGCAATAACAAGCGAATGAATAGTTCCACCACCTTCAGAAATTACATAATAATTCTGACTATTCAAATTCCCAAGTGTGCTAATTAGCCAAAGTGAGTAAATAACGATGCAAAAAAATGAGCCAAAAAAAATCGTTTTTGCAATAACTTCAGGTTTTTTACCATAATACTTCACTAAGCTTGGTACGTTGCTGTGAAAGCCAAAAGACGTCAAGTAAAAGGGTAATGCGGCAAATATATATAGGTAACCTGAATCATTACTACTGACTTTAGGCATTAAATTATCATACTGTGCCAATATAGTTAAATCACTTATCGCCATGAGAAAAGTAAGGCTCATGGCCGTGATTAATATAACTAAAATTCTGTCTACTGCTTTAGTACTGAGCCAAACAAAAAAACCGGCAAACAACATGAAGCAAATACTTGCTACCCCTTGTGAGAGCTCAACATCAATATTCGCTATTAGTATTTTATTTACGATTGCACTACCACCACTGATGTACGCGTAATTTAAAACATAAAATAAAGAAGCAAAAATAAGGCTATTAAAGATAGCCCATTTTTTACCTAAAACGCCTTTAACCATAGTATAAAAGCTTTCACCACGATTAAAGTGTAGATTAACTTCTAAAATCAGCATCGATGCGTGATACATGGCATACCAAGCGAGTGCCATGCACACTAATGACCAACCAAATCCCATGCTTGATGAAACAATGGGTAGAGAAAACATACCTGCACCAATTGCGGTACCCGCGGTAATGGCGACTCCCCCTAATAAATGAGGTGTTTTTTGTATTTGATTTTCGATGTTTGACGGCTTGTAAGCCTCATTTACACTGTTCATAATTTCTCCAAGAAACACATGTATTCACATACCCCATATCTCACAGCATCTTTGTTATATAAATTAGTACACTGATAAAATTTAGCGTTGATAAAGGACTAGTTTTGCAACCTAGCTCGGTTATCACCGTATTTCAACGGTAATAACGTCAGTAGCTGAATTAATTAGGATCTAATGATATCCAGGCTGTTTTCAAATCTATATATTTATCAAATGCATGAAGAGAACGATCAGAGCCATGTCCTGATTGTTTAACTCCGCCCAAAGGAACCGTTTGATCCGCGCCACTAAAGCAATTAACTTGTACAACGCCTGCTTTAATAGACTTCACCATACGATGTGCAGTTGATAGGTTTGAGGTCCATACTACTGATGACAACCCATAAACGGTATTGTTAGCAATTTCTATAGCATCATCAATAGTATCAAAACCTAAAATGGCTAATACTGGGCCGAACACTTCTTCTTTGGCAATAGACATATCAGGTGTTACATCACTAAAAATAGTAGGAGGAAAGTAACAACCGCCGCTTTCAACATTGACTCGCTCGCCACCTATGAGCAATGTTGCGCCCTCATCTTTACCTTGTTTCACTTTAGCTTCGATAACCTTTAATTGAGCAAAATTTGCGATAGAGCCTATAGCGTTACCAAGATCAAATGGGTTGCCAACTTTATACGTTTTCGCGTAAGCAACCACTTTTTCAATCAATTCATCTTTAATACTGTTTTGCACAATAACACGCGATGCTGCAACACAAACCTGACCAGCATTTCTAAAAATTGACGCTGCTGTTTCTTTGGCAACACGATCTAAATTCGCCGCATCGGCAAAAATTATATTAGGTGACTTACCACCCAACTCTAAATAAACGCGTTTCAAATTAGATTGCGCTGAATACTCCATTAAACGACGACCGACACCACCTGAGCCAGTAAATGCCAAAACATCAATGTCCATATGTAAGCCAATAGCTTCTCCACACACATGCCCTAAACCTGTGACAACATTAAGTACTCCCGCAGGCATACCCGCTTGTGCAGCCAGCTCGGCAATTTTAAGTAAAGATAATGAGGCACTTTCTGGTGGCTTAATCACAACTGAATTACCAGCGGCAAGCGCAGGTCCAAGTTTCCATGCACCAATCATCAACGGAAAGTTCCACGGAACAATAAGACCAACCACACCAACAGGGTCCCGATGTATAAGCGCTAAGATATTATCTGATGTCGGCGCTATTTCGCCATAAAGCTTATCCGCTGCTTCAGCATAGTAACGAATAGTTGAGGCCGCACTTAATGGCTCTCCTTTAAGTGCCATATTAATGTGCGTACCATTATCACGGGTACCTAATACCGCTATTTCAAGCGCATTTTTTTCAATTAAATCAGCCCACTTGTGCATTACTTTTTTTCGAAATGCCGGAGCCGCTTGTGACCAAATTCCTTGTTCAAATACGATACGTGCCGCCTTAACAGCAATATCAACGTCTTCCGTCGTTGAATCGGTAATTGAGGTAAAGACTTTACCATCAACAGGGCTATCTACCTCTAATCGTTGCCCTTTTACCCCGTCAACTTTTTCATTATTAATAAAGTTAAACTGCGCTGGCACCGTCTGTGCTTTTAATCGATTAATTTCACTTTGATTTAACATCAGTTGCTCCCATTATTCTGTTGTAATACGTTAAAACTAGCGTAAACCTAATAGTTTTTTAGCTTCTGTGATGCAGATCTCTGGCTTAAAAACATCCAAGTGCAGCCCAATCATGCCAACGGCATTAGCGCCTTCAGCATTAATTATTTGGTCGTCAATGAAAACGCAGTCACTTGCTTCAAGTTTCAGCTCGTCTAAACACAAATGATAGGCTTTAGGATCTGGCTTTAATATATTGGTATAACTTGCATCAACAATGACATCTACCGCACTTAAAAAAGGTAGTTTCCCTCTAATGTCATCACCAAAAAACAAATCTAATTCATTGGATAAAATGGCTACTTTTAGACCACTTTTATGCGCTAAATAAATTAAATCGACCATCTCTTGACGCATAATTGACATAGGATCTTGACCACGAGCACGCTTAACAAAGTCCATCATGGTTGTCCAATTTTCTCCAACTAATTCGCCCACCTCTTTAGCGCGAGCGAGCCAATAATCACGTTGAGTAATTTTACCTGCTTCCATGTCACGCCACATGGGGTCATTGTCGGGGTCAAAGGGCCCCATCCACGTTAATGTACCAGGCGCTAACCCTAATTCCTTTTCAGTTTGCGCGTGGGTTTCGAACATTGTTAGCGATATGACACTGCCAAAATCTAGAACTAACGCTTTAGCGTGCCCACTTAATTGCTCTTCACTTTTATCAAATAGATTATTAAACATTATATTTCATACCATTCTTTATCATGTTGTTGACGTTTTCTCTGTATATTTGTTTCTATCTTTTTGTAGAACTATTGACCTTCTAAAACACAAATTTCCATGGTAACAGCATTAAAATCATCTTCTGATTCGGCTGTTGGTATCGCTGGTTTAATTCGTAGTTCTGTTAGATATCTGATTTTCAACAAATATTCAAAAACAGCTTCATAATATACATCGTCAAACATTATATTTTATGCCAGTTATTTATCATGTTGTTGACATCTTCTTCAGTATATTGAGAAGTTATTTCATAAAAAATAGCTTCTACTTGCGCTTTAGATGCGGCTATTTCTGATTCCACTACATCCAATTCATATACTGAGCCTACGGTGGGTAATATTTGATCTACAGGTAGCGTTATCGTATGTCTATTTTTTAACAAATATTCGTATGCACCAGCGTAAGCACTAGGATCATATTCATCATCTTTAGCTCCTTTACCCGAAACCCCTAAACTAATCGCTAAATCTCTAATTTCTTGCCAGTGAGAGTTAACTACCGACGGCGGAGCATCAGCTGATTCACGTTCATGACTCGGTTGATTAATACTGTTAGTTCGACAGCCAACAATATGTTCCCTCACTGACTCAGAAGGTACAGGTAAAAAGAATTGCGATTGTTCACTTGCCAATAATGCTTCAACTTCATCGTCATGTTTTTGTACTACTTCAACTAAACGATTACCAATTAAGGGTAATTCACCAATCAATATATGTTTTTCATCGCTGTACTCTTTGTGCCAATTCAATATGCCCTGCCGAGTCCACAGACCAACAGCTTTGCGGATCATTGGATGAGTAACACCCTCAATTTCTGGGTACTTTGTCATTACATCTTTTGTTTGAAAGGCTTCACGAGTAACATCCCACTGTAGTAAATGAACTACTCGTCCAGCTTTAGCTGCCATTTTAGAAAACTGTTGAATATATAAACTCTTTCCAACGCCTGACAACCCAGTAAAAAAAACAATACGTTTATCTAATGCTGATTGAAATTCCTTATATATATTTGAATCTTCTGGCAAAATAATGTCATTATTCATTTTATATCTGCTCCTACCTTGCAATGTTGGCTTATCAAATGATTATCGGAATTGATTAACGCTTGGCATATCACCGACTGGAATTTCAATAACAGTAGGAACATCAACCGTGTGACTTTTTCTGATTGCTGCACGTAATTCATCATATGAATTTGCCCGAAAAGCCTGAGCACCAAAAGATTCTGCCATTTTAACGAAATCAGGATTAACCAGATCTGTCGCGATAACTCGACCGTCGTAATCATTTTTTTGCATCTCTTGGACATTACCAAATTGATTATTATTAAATAACAACACACAAACCGGTATTTTATGTTGAACGGCGGTTGCAAGTTCTTGCACGCCAAACATAAAACCACCGTCCCCACAAACAGAAATAACAGGAACATCTGGACGTGCTACTTTGACACCAATGGCTGTTGGGAAACCATAACCTAAGGTACCTTGATATCCGGTAGTGATATATGTACGTGGTTTATAAGCTGGATAAGCGATACGACTTGCAAAACCTATTTGAGTCAGTTCATCAACAAAAATACCGTCTTCACCTAATTCTTCACGAATAATTTTTAGGTAGGTCATTTGCGGATCAAGGACGCTGAATTTTTCAGCCCACTCTGCACGAATCGCCGTCATTTCCACTTCTCGTGAAGGACGTTCAATATTACAAGTATCTAAATGTTCAAGTAACGGTGTTAAAACATCTTCAGCACGTGCAGTTATGGCAATTTCAGGCTTTAAAAATTTAGCATGACTACGTGGATCAACATCAATACGGATAATTTTTGGTGTATGTTTTTTAGCCCATTTTTGTACTGGCACCCGCATATTACTGCCAACAGCAATAACAACATCTGCTTCCATCCAATAGTCTTTTGCCATTGGTTGTTGCAGAGAGAGAGGGTTACGGGCATCTAATATACCTTTACCAGTACGATAACCTATAACAGGAGCCTGTAGTTTTTCTGCCAGTGCGGTAATTTCAGGGCTAACATCTTGTGCACCAGAGCCAACAAAAATCATTGGTTTTTTAGCCTTGCCAAGTAACTCTGCTGCTTGCTTAACTTGTTCTATATCCATCGGCGGTTGAAAATTTTCAGGCATTTTAGTTGGTAATTCAACCATACCTTGGGCTTGTAAAATATCCATCGGAATTTCAAGCGCTACAGGACGAGGCATGCCAGAGTGCATTTGGCGATAACCTTCCGCTATCATACGAGGAATATCATTTGCGCAATTTGCACGGTCTGCATATTTAGTCAGTGATTTAAGAAGGTCTAACTGGTTATTTGTTTCATGTAAAACGCCTAGCTCTTTACCTATGGCATTGGATGGTATTTGACCAGTTAAACAGAACACTTTTGAATTTAAGGCATAGGCAGTAGCAAGTGCTGCAGAAGCATTGAGTAAACCTGGTCCAGGTACAACACTAAACATACCAACATCGCCAGTAGCTTGCGCATATCCTAGCGCCATATATGCAGCACCTTGTTCATGACGGGTATGAATGACTCTAATGCCTTCACCTAAATCATAAAGTGCATTAAAAAACCAATCGTTTTGTACACCAGGAATACAAAATAATGTTTTTACATTATGTGCATGTAAACTCTTTACTGCTGCTTCACCGCCTGTTAACTTTTCCATTATTTTTCTTCCCCATCTAATTTTGTGATAATTTCTGACATAGCTTTTATAAACTGTTGATTTGACTCAGGCTGTCCGATACTTACCCGAACATGATTGGGTAAATAAAAGGCTGCTCGAACCATTACACCATAAGGGAGTAAGCGAGAAACAATCTCACTTGCCAGTTTTCCTTTTGGGGCTTGAAAACAAATAAAATTCGATTGACTTGGCCAAAATTTAATACCTAAATCCGTCAACTGATCTCGTAACCATGCACGTTGTTCTGTGTTATTGTTAATGACTTTGTCTAAAAAGGCTTTATCCGCCAATCCAGCTTGCATTGCGGCCATGCTGATACTGTCATTTTGGAAACTTAGCTTGCGTTTACGAAGCTTCTCAATGATTTCTTCTTTAGCAATCGCGTAGCCCATACGCATACCAGCCAAGCCATAAGATTTTGAAAAACTGTGCAAAATAACAATATTACGTTTATTTAATACGCACTGAATGGCATCAGGCATTTCAAACTCTGTGGCAAAATGGTAATAAACTTCATCATAAACAAGCGTGACATTTTCAGGGATGCTATCAAGAATTTTCATCAGTGCTTCTTGATCAAAATAAGTACCTGTTGGATTATTCGGATTACAAACATAAACTAAACGGGTATCTTCTGTAATTGCATTGGCGATACCTGCGCTATCAATATCAAATGTTTCAGCATCAAGCGAGTGCTCAATAACTTTGGCACCTTTCAGTTTTGCCGTCGCTGCATAAGAGCCAAAACAGGGAGGACAAATAACAATGCTATTGCTCTCGCCTTCTTTGAACATGGCGTTTTCTAATAAGTTAATTAAATCAACAGCACCGTTACCAGTAGTGAAGTTTGAAGCTGTTAAACCTCGACCAAAATGCTTTGCTAATGCTTGTGTTGTTTTAGAATCATCACGAGGAGGGTAATAATGCAACTCGTCAAACGTTGACTTTATTGCTTCGACTGCTTTTGGAGAAGGACCAAACGGATTTTCATTTGAAGACATTTTATGAATCTTAATGTCACCTGATTCCGCTTTTACATCTTCAATTGATTTACCAATTTCATACTTACTCATAACTTTTATTTCCTTAATACTAATTTATTCAAAACCGACAACGATAGCATCGAGTAGAGACTTAAACTTTTTAGTGTCTTCTTCCCCTAAGATGCTATTAATTTTTTCATCAACTGCCATCATGGCACTATAGGCTTTTTGATATAGTGTAAAACCATTCTCAGTCACTAATATGACGCTACTGCGCTTGTCGTTTAGAGGTGTTTTTCTTGAAACTAATGCTCTATCCTCTAACGTTTTTATCGCTTGACTCATTAAAGGCTGGCTGATTTGAGCAAATGCAGTCAGCTGTTGCAACGTTGCCCCAGGTTGAATACAAACCCCTGACAATGCACGCCATTGAGCTTGCGTTAAATCCAAGGTTTTCAACTGTGTAATCGACATTTGTTGAATGAGTCTAGACGCCGTATGTAAGCGAAAAGTAACCCGCTCGGTAATATCTTCTCTCGTAAAAAATTCTACTGAATTATTCATCATAGTTTTTGTCATTTTAATATTTCCTAGTTGGCAAAAGTATATCGGCATTTATATAAATGTCAATATATATAAGCTAAATTACCGAGTTAATAATATACATTCTGGATTACAAGCCATTAACAAATATGAATTATTTTAATAATTAAGGTGATATATAATTATATTTAAATGAAACCCATCCAGATAAATAAGAACAAAAAATAATATTGATGTCGATAGATCTTAAGAAATAAACGCTAGAAATGAATAATAGAACTCACACTGCTTTATTGAAAACCTAACTTAGAATTTTCATGGTTAAACACGTATAGGTGTAGCGTATGGATGTAGCAATAGCGTCGCTACACCCATACTAATTGGCTTTAGAGTTTAAAAAGTAAAACCAATTCGAGCATAGTAACTCATGCCATCAAAGCCGTAAGGTACGGCACGTAATGGGAACCTAAACGCTTTTTTAGATATAAATTCTAACGCTTCATCATCCGTTAGTTCATCAGGAGTAACATCAAATAAATTATTTATCCCAAGAGAAAAGGTTAGCGTTTCTGATAGTTTATAGTCTAAATTGACATCAATCAAAGTAGCAGCTTCAACAACACTGGTTGGTTTAAATGACCCTGTTGGCGACAGAACCCCTGGTAAACCGATGTGATTATTTCCGAAGAAAGATATTTCAGTTTCGCCAAAGTAGTTGGCACGAATCAACGCACTCCAATCACCTTTTTCATAATTAAATGAAAGCGTTCCTCTTTCATGTGGCTGAGAGTCAGTAATAAAATCTCGTTTATTATTATCTAACGTCACTGTCGAAGGGATACCGCTTGGTGTATTTACGCTATCAATTTCGGTGTCATTAACATTTCCAGCAAAGGTAATTCCGAACTCCCCATCATATAAAGAGGTTTGGTAAGTTATAATTAAATCGATACCTTTCGTTGTTAAATCAACCGCATTAGAAAAATAATTGGCACTTACTGCGCCCGTCTGTTGTAAGGCAGCCGTAGCCTCAGGACTAAAGGCAACATCTTCTGCTTTCAAAAATCCACTTGCCGTGATTCTATCTTTTACTTGTGTATGGTAGGCATCTAAAGTGATCGATATTTCATCGGTGGCATTATATACAAAGCCTAAGCCTAAACTCTCTGAGGTTTCTAATTTCAACTCTGTCACGCCTAAAGCACTCGGAAAAGCAGAGCCTGAGTTAGCGGTGAAGGACGTTTCAAGCGCACCGCCTTCCCCTAAATTTGTTGTGTATGCGGTGTACGCACTTTGTTGTAATGACGGAGCACGAAATCCTGTTGACACACTGCCACGTACTGAAAAATTTTCAGTAACTTCATAACGAGAAGATAGCTTCCAAATAAGATCATCACCTGAATTAGAAAAATCTTCGTAACGAAATGCTGCACTAACTAACCAGTTATCGGTGATTTGGTTTTCTAAATCTAAATAAACAGCATAGCTATCACGGCCCTCTTTTCTAGCTG
>JABSOW010000038.1 GCA_013215465.1 Colwellia sp.
ACTTGTATCACGCGAATATCTACTTTGGCTTCCAATAAATGTGTGGCAAAACTGTGCCTCAGGGAATGCATAGAAATCTTTTTAGTGATACCTGCCGTAGAAACGGCAGCTTTGCATATCCGACTCAAATGACGAGAGGTCATATGATAAATAGGGTTGTTGCCAGGAAATAACCAACCCCCCTTAAACATCTGTCCTTGTTGATTGGCAAAACGCCACCAGTTGCGAAGGTGCTCAAGTAATACAGGAGATAGCATGGCGTAACGGTCTCGGCGGCCTTTACCCTGTTCAACACGCAATGCCATACGTTCACTATCGACATCGCTGACCTTGAGATTCACGACTTCACTCACCCGTAAACCAGCGCCGTAGGCCACGGCTAATGCTGCCTTAAACTTTGGGTGCATCGCCGCTTCAATGAGCTGTTTGGCTTCATCCATGCTGAGTATTTCAGGTAACTTACGGGCGACAGGCACACTGCTGAGCTTATGCACCACCTCGGGTCTATCAAGTGTAATATTGTATAGGAAGCGCAAGGCGGTCAGGGTGACATTAATCGTTTGACCTGTGGTGCCAATGTTGACTAGATGCAACTGAAATAGTCGTAGGTCTTCAGCGGTGACCTCCTCTGGTGAGCGTTGTAGATAATCGCAGAGTTTAGATATGCCTCTAACGTAGGCCACGAGACTACCTGAGCCGAGTTTGCGTAAAGTGATATCATCTTCAATACGTTTAAGTAATTTAGGTGGGAAATAAATGCTAATGTTCATGAGATAACTCCTCTGGTTGTAGGCGAAATACCTGAGGAATTAGAGTATTAAAAAGCATAAATGTTAGAAGGAAATGCAGTGTTATCCAAGAACACCATTACCGCGCGAGCGGTTTAGTTCTTTGTGGCAATAGTGACAATTATCATAATTTATTGGTTTGGAATTTTCTTATACTTTGAAAATTTTGCCAGTGGTTTTTTTATTACTGGTATTAATTGGGTACATGGTACTTATTGGGTATTTATACTTGATATTATTTTTTATGGTTTCATGATAACTCATGTTTTAAAGGTGCTACAAACTGATTTTGTTTATTGACTTATAGGGCAATACGCCCCTTTTTTGTTAATGCTCGTTGATATTTATGGGTATTTATTTCACATGTAAATATTCATAAATAATGAGAAGTCGCCATCATCACGACTGTGATTTGGCAGAGCTTTAAATAAGTGCAAAAAATAATAATAGGGCTTGATGTCATTGGCTCGACCAGTCATGACAATACTGTAAAGCCTTACACTCGCCATTACACCATTAACTTATTTGAATGATCACAAATAAATCAAAAGAGCTGGTTTGTATAACAGCATGGGAAGTATTGCTTTTTACCTTTAATCTAAACGGGTCTAATACCCTACGGCTTGCGGCGTAAAGTCTTTTGAACTTAACGCCATAAGATACCCCTCTTTGCGAAGTGAATTTGAGCCTAAGCAAAGAGCTTTGGCGCGGGATGATTCATGGCAAGTGCGTTATTCATCGTATTTTCCATAACCGATACGTTAGAGGGTGATACGTCCTTGGCTTTAGACTCAATAACCTTCGGATTAATGAGACATAGGTTTTCAAGGGTAGATTCCATCACTTTTTTATTTAAAAAAATTGCTCTACCAATATACATCGACATTATTCTATTATTTGCAAAAATTACTGCATTCATGTTGATAACCTTTTTTTTTATATGTGAGACCTCAATAGTGCAGATACCATGCCACTTTAAATTATTAAAATAAAACAATAACTTATGAGTATTCGTGCCGACTATTAATAATACGAATCGAAACTGCATTGCAAAATACGAATGATTTTGCAAAAAATGAGTGGCACTGGGTATTTATGCAAGGCAGAGCCTTTGTCATCTGGTTGTTCAAGACAATATTCTCCTGCATTGTCTAATAACACCATCCATGTAGCGTCACATAAAAAGGCAATAACGCCGTAAAAACAACCAACAAATGCTGTCCGAATGATTCGGCTACACACTACTCGCCGCGATTAATGCTCACTGAGAAGTCGTGGTCGAAGCTGGAAGATATAATGTATCGCCTACGCGTTAGTTGCCCTTAGCATGATTTACCTGAATATTTTGGTTTATGGAATACAGTTTATCGTCGATTTTGCCCACGGTCTAAAAAAGAAATATTAATCAGGCTGCTCAAATCGTTAGCAAAAAATAGCGATACTGAATGGGGATTCGATAGTGGTTTAAGCGTTATGAAAACGATTAAATAATCCCCATAGCTCATCGTTAACTGATTTTGTATATTAATTTATAGTTCAATTTTCCCCTTTTTTTAGTGCTAAAAGCTAAAGATATAAACTTTTAGCTAAAAATAGTGCAAATTATCATTAAAAACTTACCGTTAACTATTTCAATAGTCGCAAATATTAGCAACAATGGAGGTTATTATCCTATACACATTAATTGAAGAAGTAACCCCATCATGAAAGCTATAATAAAGTCATCTAAATTAAACAATGTTTGTTATGAAATTAGAGGGCAAATAGCAGCGGAGGCACGTCGTTTAGAAGATGAAGGGCACAAAATTCTTAAACTAAATATTGGCAACCCTGCCCCTTTTGGTTTTGAAGCGCCCGATGATATTTTAAAAGATGTTATTCATAACTTACCTAATTCGCAAGGATACAGTGAATCGCAAGGTATTTATTCGGCTCGTGTTGCGGTAATGCAATATTTTCAACAACAAGGCATTAAAGATGTTTGTGTTGATGATATATTTATCGGTAATGGCGTTAGTGAACTCATAGTGATGGCAATGCAGGGCCTATTAAATAATGGCGATGAGGTCTTAATTCCTGCCCCAGATTACCCCTTATGGACAGCTGCCGTCGCCTTATCTGGTGGTAACCCTATTCACTATATTTGTGATGATAAAAATAGTTGGTACCCTGATCTAAAAGATATGGAAAGTAAAATTTCAGAAAAAACCAAAGCAATTGTTTTGATCAACCCAAATAATCCAACGGGTGCCGTTTATCCTGAAGAAATATTACAAGGCATTATTACCTTAGCAAGAAAACATAGTTTAATTATTTTCAGTGATGAGATTTACGATAAGATTTTATACGACGAGGCTAAACATATTCCAACCGCCTCATTGTCCCAAGATGTATTTATTATAACAATGGGCGGCTTATCTAAAAATTACCGAATTGCTGGTTTTAGAGCGGGTTGGATGGTTTTATCTGGTCCTAAAATTCACGCCGAAGATTATTTAGAAGGCTTGAACATTTTAGCTTCAATGCGCATGTGTCCTAATGTACCCAGTCAACATGCCATTCAAACCGCTCTAGGCGGTTATCAAAGTATAAATGAGCTTATTTCAGGTGAGGGTCGATTATTAAAACAGCGTAACGTAGCCGCCAAAATGATCAATGATATCGACGGTTTATCATGCCTCCCCGCGATGGGAGCTTTATATTTATTTGTTAAAGTAGATGCTAAAAAGTTTAACATTACCAATGATGAAAAAATGATTTTAGATTTACTTAAACAAGAAAAAATACTGCTTGTGCACGGTAGTGCCTTTAATATAAAAGCACAAAACTACTTCAGGTTAGTATTTTTACCTCATGTCGATGAATTAGTGCCTGCAATTGAAAAATTGAAAAATTTCTTTGCCACTTATAAGCAATTGTAATTGCTTATAAGTAAAGGTTAATCTGGACGAGAAAGCTCGTCCAGTGTTTGCATACAAGCGGGAAATTGTGAGTGATAGTACTCATTCACTTCCTCCCATTGCTGACAATGTTTATTTACTTTTTCTTCTAATAATTTAGCGGCATCAATAAACTCCCGATTACCGCCATTCACTTCTGATAAGCTATAGTGAAAAGCCGCTAGATCATCTGCTGCCTTAACAATCGCTTTAGTTTGTTTATCAACCTTGGCTTGAATAACCAAAGGAGCCATTGCTGCTTGCAGGTATTCAGGCAAGCCTTCATATACCATAGAATGCTCAACTTCATTTTCAATTTTTTTTATTTGCTGGGTCAACTCAGGGTTATAATACTTTACAGGGCTAGGGATATCTCCAACGCCGCCAGATTCACTCGCTTCATGATATAGCGCCGCCAAGGCAATGGACGAAGGCTCATAATCGCGATTAAACTTTATCTGACCAATCAGGGCAATTTGATGGCTAATAAGTGCGACTTCAAAGGAGTGTTGAGCACAAGTTTCCGCCTCTCTTGTCGTCATTAGCGGCCAACGTATTATTTTTCTCAGCCTTAGCATCCAAGCACTAAAACTACCTTTTTTATGATGAAACATTCATTACTACCAAAGTACATTGCCAACATATATAGCCAACACCTAGCGCTAAGATAAAACGTTTAAAGCGGAAACTCAATTTTTAAAGGCAAATGCTTAACGCTAACCGTCTGGGTATTGCACTCTAATATCAGTAAAACCTGTAAAATTATCAACAATAACATCAACTAAAGTCGCATCGAGTTTTTTGTTTTTTTCTCCGATAAGAAAGTCTTTAATGTCATCATCAGACCAAGGCTCTTTGTAACAGCGCTTAGAGCCTAACGCATCAAATACATCAGCAACGGCCATGATCCTTGCTTCTAATGGAATAGCTTCTCCTGCCAAACCTTCTGGATAGCCGCTGCCATCCCAATTTTCATGGTGATAGTGAGCTAACCTTAACTATTAGTCTAATGTAAATTATTAAAAATGCACTAATCGCTAATAAGAAACAAAAAAAGCAACCTAAGTTGCTTTTTTATAAAGTGATTATCAAATCTCTATTAGTGAAACTGAGCAACTACTTTATGAACTGCCTCTTTAATCGCTGATGATGGCGCTTCTTTATCATCAGAAGTAATACGCTTCACCGCCCAACCATGCCATGCTGGTTGATGAGTTTTAACATCATAAACATCAATAGCTAACTTACCTTCAGTGTATTGACTAACACGGGTTTCTGTGGTCATACCAGTTCCGTACATACCACCATAACGCCCGCCATAGTAACCTCTACCCCAACCAAAACCTGAATTGTAAGTGGTAGGGTAACTATTTACTTTAATTTTATCACGGCTACCAACAGTGTAAGAAATAGCAAAATCTGCTTTTTCAGCATCATCAATCAATTGATAACCTTTAGCAATAAAAGCTTTCTCAATTTCTTCATCGACGCGCTGTTTCATCACTGGGTTAATATCTTCCGGTGCTGCCATTATTCTACCAGATGTTAACCAGGCAAAAGTTTTGTAATTTAAAGTGTCAACTTTACTATTTTTATCAAAGTTGACTTTTGCTTCATAAGTAGTTGCACAACTGGCAACTGCAATAAGCAATACCGCAGCAAATATTTTTTTCATTAAGATCATAAATATCCCGTTTTATCGTAATTATTAACTACATATATCCTATCTTATCTATTCAGGAAATTATGTACAAAATTGTAACTATCAGCATATAGTACAATTATTACTATAAAACATATTTCAATATTTAAACAGATAAAACAATTGATTACCTTTATTGTTATGGGATGAGAAATAGTTAGGACATTAAATTTATAAAAAGTTCTTTGATTTTATATTTAACAGTTGACAGTAATAGGTAAACCCTTTAAAAATAGAACCAGCATTAACCTTGTTTTAATAAATAAACATAAACAAATTATGAAGATTTTAACTCTTAGCCTCAATGTCGTCCTCATGGTCGTAGTGATAGTCAAATCATTGCGAGGATCAGGTTATGCCAAATTCTAATTGTTAAGTAAAACAAGTAAGAAAATAAATAATCAAACCCTCGCTCTGCTACAGACCGAGGGTTTTTTATTTTTTACAATAAGTAATACCAATACCAGTAAGTTAGTGATCAAATATTAATGAGGATGAATTTTCAAGAACAAGACGCTTGATTGAGCAATAGCTGGCTATTGGGATTGAAAGCAACGACGTTATTGGAATATTTAGTCCATTTAGAATGATCACATATTTATTTGTATTGGTATAATTCAACACAAAGGTATCAACATGACAACAGAACTTTTTACCGGTGCAGAAATGGTAGTAAAAGCGCTATCCGCACTTAAAGTAAAGTATATTTTTGGCTACCCCGGTGGTTCTATTTTAGATCTATATGATGCTATTTTTCAGCAAGATGAAATTGAGCATATTTTGGTTCGCCATGAACAAGCCGCAACCCATATGGCTGACGGTTATACCCGTGCCACTGGCAAAGTAGGTGTGGTACTAGCCACCTCAGGCCCTGGTGCTACCAATTGTGTTACTGGTATTGCCACGGCTTATATGGATTCCATCCCTATGGTGGTATTAGCTGGTCAGGTGCCGACCACGCTCATCGGCAATGACGCTTTTCAAGAAACTGATATTGTTGGTTGTACTCGTCCTATTGTCAAGCATAGCTTTAACTGTCGTAATTTAGCCGAAATCCCCAATATCATTGCTAAAGCATTTTATATTGCCAGCACGGGTAGACCAGGACCTGTGGTAGTTGAGCTGCCCAAAGACTTACTTATTCCGCAAAATAAGGCGCCCTTTAACATCGAAATAAACGTTAAAATGCGCTCTTATAATCCTAATATTAAAGGCCACCCAAAGCAAATTCGCAAAGCAGCTAAAACCATAAGTGAAGCAAAAAGATTAGTAATCTATTCAGGCGGAGGCATTATTTTAGCCGATGCCTCTCAACTTTTAACCACGTTAGTTGAAACATTAAAAGCACCGATCACCAATACGTTAATGGGGCTTGGCGGTATTTCAGGCAAGCACGAAAATTTTATTGGCATGTTAGGTATGCATGGTAGTATCGAAGCGAATAAAACCATGGCTAATGCTGATGTGATTTTAGCCCTTGGTGCTCGATTTGACGATAGAGTTACCAACAACGTTGAGAAATTTTGCCCTAACGCTACCATTATTCACGTAGACATTGATCCTACGTCTATCTCGAAAACCATTAACGCCCATATTCCTGTCGTTGGTTTAGTTGATATAGTTATGCAACAGTTACTTGATGAACTTAACGCGATTAATTTCAGTCCTGATGAAGAAGCCTTAAAAGACTGGTGGCAACAAATTCATTTATGGCGTGACATGCGTAGCGTGAGCTACAAACAAGTAGCGGGTGAAAAAATCAAGCCACAACGTGTTATCGAAGCCATGTATAAAATTACTAATGGTGAAGCTTACGTTGCGTCGGATGTTGGCCAACATCAAATGTTTGCCGCGCAATTTTATCCGTTTGCCAAACCACGTCAATGGATAAATTCAGGCGGAGCTGGCACCATGGGGTTTGGCTTGCCTGCAGCCATGGGGGTTAAACTTGCTTTTCCAGATAAGCATGTTATTTGTATTACTGGTGATGGCTCTATTCAAATGAATATTCAAGAATTATCTACTTGTAAGCAGTACAACTTACCTGTTGTGATCATCACCTTAAATAATCGTTCACTTGGTATGGTTCGTCAATGGCAAGATATGGTTTACGGTGGCAGGCACTCTTCTTCTTATATGGAATCATTACCCGATTTTTGCAAGGTCGCCGAAGCTTATGGTCACGTTGGCATTAAGATAGATACCTTAGATGAACTTGACGCTAAATTAGAGCAAGCTTTCCGCATAAAAAATAAATTAGTTTTTGTTGACGTACTAGTTGATGAAAAAGAGCATGTTTATCCTATGCACATTCGTCAAGGTGGCATTGACGAAATGTGGATTGAAAAAGGAATTAAAGCCTAATGACTCATTTGCTTGATAATAGTAACTTAATCAACGAAAGTAATAATATGTTGACCGATATAATAAATGAAGGAGTAAAAGCATAATGCGTCATATTTTAGCTATTTTATTAGAAAATGAAGCCGGAGCATTATCACGTATTGTCGGTTTATTTTCCCAGCGTGCTTTTAATATTGAAAGTTTAACCGTTGCCCCAACAGGCGATAACAGCTTATCGAGAATTACCATTGCCACCATAGGTGATGATAGAGTGCTTGAACAAATAGTGAAACAAGTAAACAAGCTGGTTGATGTAATTAAAATATCTGAGTTAACCGATCGAAAACACGTTGAACGTGAGTTATTGCTGATAAAAGTTGCGGCAATGACTGATAAATCTCGCACTGAAGTTAAGCGTATCACTGATATTTTCCGTGGCTCTATCGTCGATATAGGTAAACAAATTTATACTGTTGAGTTAACGGGTAGTAGCGAAAAATTAAATGCCTTTATTGAAACCCTGAGTAATGAAACTGAAATTATTGAATCAGTACGCTCTGGCTGTGTAGGTATAGCTCGTGGTGAAAAAGCATTGCGGGTATAATACTGAAAAATTACAGCACTAAGCTGCAAGCCTCAGTAGTTTGCAGCGTTTGCCACAATAGGAAATTTAATGATTAAACTAGGAAAATATCAACACTTCAAGGGGAATTACTATCAAGTACTTCATCTTGCTAAACATAGCGAAACTGAAGAGGCGCTTGTGGTATATCATCCTTTTGATAACAAAAATGATATATGGGTAAGGCCTTTGAGCATGTTTAATGAAACCATTACTCGAGAAGGTAAAACGCTACAACGTTTTCAGTTTATAGAGGAATAATTTTCAATTTGTCAGTTTAACTGGAAAATAAGCTAACTTATTGAAAAAAAACTATGCTCTTGCCAGTCTACTTTTTTTTGCTGTATGGCAGTTACTTGTGCTTTTTCTGGGCCATGTTTTAACCAAGCTAGCATTTTATCGACATTTCCCTGTTCTCCTGACAAGAAAACTTCAACATCACCATCGGCTAAATTTCTAGCATAACCACTTAAGCCATAATCAATGGCTTTTTGCTGGCTAGACACCCTAAAATAAACACCTTGTACTTTGCCCGAAACATGAGCAATATAACTAACATTCATCATTCATACTCTTTTTATTTTTACTCTAAAAAGAGTATAGACGGTTAAATAAAAGACAGGGGGAAATTAAAAATATTCTCCGTTTATTTGACCAAAAAATTTTAAATATAGTTTTTACTGGCTATTATTGAGCGGTGAAGACGAATAAATAATTTAGGATCAAGGTGTACTTCTATCTGCTTCATGGTATTTCTTAAAATATGGGGATTTTCTTCCCTGTTATTAGCGGTATTGGTAGCTGAATTATCACCAGTATGAACACACATGTAATCACCCGTAGCATCAAGTACAAAAATGTACTCTTTGTGCTTTAATTATGCGTTAGCCAAGCACTAAGTACACGGTCTTAAATCTTAAGTTTATCGCTTTTTCTGATAAGGAAATATTATATAGATAACATCGGGCCTAATCGCTGGCCACCTAGCAAATGCATATGAATATGAAACACTTCTTGTCCGCCATCATCATTGCAATTGATGATCAAACGATAACCACTTTCATCAATGCCTTCTTGTTTAGCGAGTTTTTTCGCTACACTGATCATACGACCCATCGTTAACTCATCCGCATCAGTTACCTCATTAATAGTCGCTATATTCTTATTGGGCACAATTAAAATATGAGTACTAACTCGAGGTGATATATCTCTAAAAGCCGTTACTAACTCGTCTTGATATAAAAGTGGGGTTGGAATTTCTTGTCTGATAATTTTAGAAAAAATGGTTTCTTCAGTCATAAGATACTCGGGTAATTGGAAAATTTTTAATAGTTTACGTTAAAAAAAAATTCGACAATACAATTATCATCTTTTTTTACAAAATGAAACTGTTCTGCCTCTTTTATTGACCTTAATCAACACTAAGTAGGCTAAAGGTATGACATGCTAATGTTAACTCTTTTATCAACCCGTGTAGGTAATAATATGGAAATAGATTTTAGCGAAATCACCTATCTACAAGATCCTAACTGGCAAGATTTACATGCTGATTACGAACAGTTTTTATTATCAATGATCGGTCCAACCGTAATTGATATTAACGGATTAAATAGCAAAAAATGTCGGGTGATCACGACACTATTACAAGGTAATGAGCCTTCAGGTTTAATCGCATTACACCGTTGGTTAACCACACGAGATCAAAAAAAGTTACCAAAAACAAATTTACGCTTTATTATTTGTTCGGTAGAAGCCGCTTGTGTAAAGCCGTTATTATCAAAACGCTTTATTGACGGCAGTAAAGATATCAACCGCTGCTTTGGCAACGCAAGAGTCAATAAAGATCAAATGGAAAAATATCAGGGCTGTTACCAACGAGCACAATCAATTGAGCAAGCCATTAGAGAGGTAAACTCTGAAATGGTGATCGATCTTCACAATGCCCCCAGTTCCAGCCCTACTTTTGCGATTAGCTCAATCATTACCACAGAAATACTTTCACTAGCATCATTTTTTTGCCAAACATTAATTCTCTCTGATTTGCAACTCGGTTCACTGATGGAGCAAAATTTCGCTTGCCCTTTTATTACTATAGAGTGTGGCGGCTGTTTTGATGAACAAGCGCATGAAGTA
Source organism: Colwellia sp. (assembly GCA_013215465.1). Lineage (GTDB taxonomy): Bacteria > Pseudomonadota > Gammaproteobacteria > Enterobacterales > Alteromonadaceae > Colwellia. Next base: position 10,528 of record JABSOW010000038.1, read on the forward strand.
GCTTATGCTGGAATATGTCATATCGCAAACTGTGAAAATATTGGCTACATCCAACAAGAAAAAAATGTTGACGTGATTTATCGACCGCTTAGATTACGGGTTAGAAAGGGCGTCAATCTCTCTTATGCTGAACATGATGAAGGTTATCGCGGCATAACCTTGAAGCAAAACATAGACTGCTTCAATTTTGGTGGCGCTAATCAAGATGAAATGATCGGTTGGATTGATGGTAATGGTCTTGAAAACCTACATTTACTGGACAAACAAGGCTGTAATGTAATTGACGAATATTTTTACCTCCGTGAAAATCAATTAGTGTGCAAACATAATTTACGACTATTCAAAGCAACCGTTCATAAGCAGACCGCGTTAAATGATTGTTTATTTTATGTCGTAAAGCAGATAAATAATAAAATTTAAACACGAGTCTGTTAATTTTTCGAGATAAAATTATTTACCGGCTCAATTCAACAGAGCCAAGTATTACAAACGATAAATAATACTTGGCTCAGCCACAGAAGCATCTGAAAATTCAAGCGCTTCAACATATTGTTTACTCGCCAGTTCTGCGCTTACTTTCGAAGACGCATGTACTCTTGCTATTACATCGCCTCTATTAACTTTAGTAGCAATAGGTAAAATACGATCAAAGCCAACGCTGTGATCTATTATTTGTTCATTACTGGTTCGTCCACCACCTAAACCAACCACAGAAAAACCTATATTTCGAGTTTGCATAGTACTGAGGTAGCCATGACACGGTGCTAACACATCAATAATAACTTCAGCCTTATTCATTGAGCGCCATGGCTTCTCTAACAAATCATTTGGCCCTCCTAAAGCGCTGATCATCTTAGCAAATATTTCTGCCGCTTTACCAGATGCTAAAGCCCGATCAATTTTAACAATAGCACTCTCGCCATCTGCTGCTAGTTTACTATTTATCAACATCGCTTTTGCTAAGCTGACTACTACCTGATGTAACCTAGGCTCATGTAATTCCCCGGTCAGGTATTTCACTGTTTCCTCTATTTCTAGCGCATTACCAGCGCTATTACCAAGTACTTGATTCATGTCAGTGATAATAGCTTGAGTATTAACACCAGCATCATTCGCAACAGTGGTAATACTTCTGGCTAAAGCCCTTGCTTGCTTCAAATCTGTCATCAGTGCGCCATTACCTACTTTGATATCCATAACGAGCACATCAAGCCCAGCAGCTAATTTTTTCGATAGAATGGAGGCGGTAATTAACGGTATTGAAGCAACCGTCGCGGTAATATCACGAATAGCGTATAAGCGTTTATCCGCTGGCGCTAACTCAGAAGTTTGTGAAATGATAGCCATACCTAAATTTGCCACGATACGTTTAAACTGTGCTAATTCAGGCTGGACATTAAAACCAGCAATACTTTCTAATTTATCCGCAGTACCGCCAGTGTGACCTAAGCCTCTACCTGAAATCATTGGCACATAGCCACCACACGCAGCGACGATAGCAGCAAGCATAAAACTGACTTTATCACCAACGCCACCCGTAGAGTGTTTATCAAGTATTGGGCCACTTAAACTGAGACTTTTAGCATCTCCCCAAGAAAACACCTTGCCTGAGTTCATCATAGCCAGTGTTAAAGATACAGTTTCTTGATGACTTAAACCTTGCTTAAAAATAGCCATTGCCATCGCGCCAACTTGCGCATCATTAAAGTTTTTCGACACTAAACCATCCACAAAGAAAGCGATATCAATTTCGTTAAGTGTTTGACCATCACGTTTTTTAGCAATAATTTCTTGAGGTAATATCATAATATCGGAGCCTTATTCACATACAACTAACTATGTGATGTTAAGTTAACTTAAGTAAATCATCAGGGGTAAACGCATCGGGCAATAACTGCGCTACTGTCCATTTTTTCTGTTGATTAAGGTGATTTATCGTCATAACTAAAGCATTACTTGGGAAAAATTCACTGATCACTTGTCGACAGGCACCACAAGGTGGGGTTAACTTTTCTTGTGCGGTGTAAATCACCAAAGCAATAAATTTGACCTTTTCATTACCTTGATTAGTAATAACACCATGGCCAATGCAATTTCGCTCCGCACACATAGTTAATCCATAAGAGGCATTTTCCACATTACAGCCTTGTACTATTTTACTGTCAGACGTTAACGCTGCTGCACCTACGTTAAAGTTACTGTAGGGCGCATAAGCTTTACTAAAAGCACTTTTTGCCGAGTTAGCTAACTCAGCCCATTCCTTAACAGTAACCACGACATTTTTTGTGTTATTTTCAAAAGACATTGTTTTCTCTTATCAATTTTTTCACAAAAAACCGCACGATTAAGTACGGTTTTTTCTCAGTAAACGAGCTTAGTTAAATATTATAGACATTAAAAGTCATACTTAATACCAATACGCATTTCCCATAACGACGCATCAGTGACTCGACTTGACGATGAAGGATTATTAAATTCATTATAAGAATACTTGCCATCTTCTGTAATAGAAGTAGTTACAGCACCTTGTAAGAAATCGCTTTCTTTGAGTACACCCCAATCATCATTTAACATATTGCCAAAGTTTTCAATTACAAGGTAAGCACTTGCTTTGTGACCAGCCATAAAGCCCATAAACTCTTGTTCAACACGTAGATCAAATTTAGTCCACCACTTACCTGCTAACTCATTTCTAGCCATTATTTGACCACGAGTTAACCCTTCACTAGCAATAAAATCATTAAAGGCCTGTTGATCAAAATCTGCGCCATAAACTACTGTTGAGTCTATTTCTGTTGGCACATAAAGTAACTGACGATCATTTTCATTAAAACCTAAGCCGCTAGAGTTACCAGAAAAACTATAAGTGTATGGATGAGTTTGGTTCGCTTGACCAAATAAACTAAAATTAGTTTGATAACCACTAAAAATTTCATAGCTATAGGTTAAATTTAAGGTAAATCTGTGTGGTATTTCGTAATTTGACGCTGCTAGCTGTGGGTTTTCAGGATCTGATACCGCAATACCGTGATAGTTTGAAAAAGCTACTGAACTAGTCATAGGATGTACATCTTGGGCATCGGTATAGGCATATGATGCCGAAAAAGCAAAGCCATTTTCATAATCTTTACTCACCACAAATGACAAAGTAGTAGATTCAGCATCAATACCTGTAACATTCGTCAATAGAAAGTCCGATTTATATTTATGATTAACACTATCATATACTGGTCGGCCATCAGGAGCCGTTGCTACATTTCCATCAGCTAGGTTACTAATAGTGGCAGAGTCTTCCTTGTCGGTATAAAGTAAATCAGCCATTAATACGTATTCATCAGCGGTTACATAAGTTAAACCAAGTGAAAACTTCCATTCTGAAGGTATTTCAAAGTTAGGATCGGTAACATTAGTGCTATCGTCAGTTACACCACTACCTACCTCATCATAGAGTGACTGTGGAATATCATAACCTGGTCGACCGCTACCATTGTAGTCTATTGCGCCTGCCCCTAATATTTGCACATTCTTGATTGATTCTTGAATATTACGCACACCATCATTAGAGTAGCTGTTTGAAATCCAAACATTAGGATTGCCGCCAGAATACAAACCAAAACCACCACGTACTTCTAATTGATCGCTTGCAGTCCAGTTGAAACCAAAACGCGGTTGAATTAAATCAACACCATCAAGATTTTGTTCATTTGAATAACCATACCTATCTTCAAAGTTTTGATTATGAGTAGGCTTGTCATTACTGGTATACCAATCATAACGAAGGCCCGCAGTGATGGTTACCTCATAATTTGTTAACTCAAATTTATCTTGAAAATATAAAGTGTTTAATGCATAGGAAAATTCACCGGCAGCATCATCAGGCTTATGCGAGCTGGCATTACCATAATAAATTTTCTTAGCAAAGCCCTCTTCAAAATCTTGTATATTTGCAAAACGAGTTTCCGTTTGAGAATGTTGAACAAATAAATTAAATACGTCTAATTCTTCACGTTCATAGCCAAAATATAATTCATGATCATCAAGATAATAGGTACCGGCTATTTTTAAAGAGACTGTGTCATACTTTAACTTGTTTGATTGACGTGAATCATCAGGTCCTAAATAAACATCAATATCATTACCCCGTTCAGCACCAACTTTTTCGATTCTAAATTCACCAAAACCGCTGGTCTGATCATAAGATAATTGTCTATTATCAAGCTCTGAATAACCAAGTCGAATTTCAGTTGAAAAATTTTCGGTCCAATCAGAATATAACGAAGACACCATTGAGGTAAACTCAGCACCACGCTCAAAAAAGTGATTTGATAAAGATAAACGAGATGAACTCTCATCAGATTGGTCAACTTTAAAACCATCATTGTAATTATAGACAAAATTCAAACGATGATTATCATTGATATTCCAATCAAGTTTTATTAAGATTTTTTCATCTTCAACAGGCATACTTGATACCAAAGTGCCTGGATCATAATCATATTTGTCTTTCGCTATTTGAATGATTTTATCTATATCACTGCCAATTACAGCACCATTATCAAATGGCGAATACTGCATTATTTGCGCACCATCAAGTTTTTCATAGGCAGCAAAGAAAAATAACTTATCTTTAATGAAAGGAAAGCCAACATTAACGCCATAACGTTTTTCATCATAACTACCCGTGTCAATGTCACTGCCTTCTAAGCTATCACCTTTTAAAGAATCACTGGTGTAATCAAAAAAGACACTGGCGATAAGCTCATTGCCGCCAGATTTGGTAACGGCATTGATATTACAGGAAGTAAAACCACCGTATTGCACATCAAATGGCGCTAATTCCACAGCAACTTGATCAATAGCATCATAAGAAAAAGGGATGCGCACGGTAGGATAGCCATTGCCATTCAAGCCGAAATTATCATTCATGCGTGCACCATCAACCGTTAAACTATTAAATCTTGGATTACCTCCGGCACATTGAATAGCATCACCCGCAGAGCCTGATTCATTAATATAAACACGCGGATCAACACGAATAACATCTTTAATATCACGGTTTATGGTCGGTGTTAATTGAATATCTTTCAAATTAAAATTTGAAGAAGGACTATTACTACCATAATTTTTGTTAACAACACGCCCGGTGACCACAATAGTTTCAATATCTTGCTCTTTTTCCAGCGCCACATTAACTGGATAAGTTTCACTTAACGTTAAAAATACATCGGTAAGCTCAGTATCTTCAAAAGTATCAGAGTTAATGACTATTTTATAAGGGCCACCTACTCTTAGTCCTTTGGCAGTAAAGCCACCCGACTGGTTTACCAGCACTGTTTTAGTGGTACCTGAGGGAATATGAGTAATAGTGACTTTAGTACCAACAGCTGCATTGCCTTTCGGCCCAACAACTTGACCTTTAATGCCTGAAGACGTGGTATTGGCAATAACATCAGTTGAAATAATCGATGTTGATAAACCAAGCGCAACAACTAATGCACCAGCTATTCGTGATAGAGAGTAGGTATTCATCTTAGTGTTCCTATGTATTTCTTTGGGTTAATTATTATTTTTTAGGTGCTAATAACGTTAAAAATTCTGCGTTAAACTTTAAACATAATTGATTTAAACAAAATTATTTTACATTTTTATTACATGGCATAATAAATTAACTTAATTTGAGTAAAAAAAATAGAATAAATTTATAAAACACACCAACAGGTCAAGTTTTTGTCTTTATCGGTAAATAACGATATGATTAATAATCGATAACAAAAAATTTGTTCACCATAACAACGATAATTAAAAATTTAGTGATAAATAATATAATGGCTAAAAATAACAAACCCCAAAAAATTAGAGCGACTAGTGTTAACAAAATTTTATCTGCTGCCCAAGATGAGTTCATCTTACAAGGTTATAAAGGTGCTACTGTACAAGCCATTGCTGATAATGCGGGGATGCCAAAAGCTAACGTGCTGTATTACTTTAAAAGTAAAGAAAATATTTATCATGCCGTATTAGAACAAACGTTGAATATGTGGGATAGAGGCATTGGTGATATTTTGCCTGAAGATGGCCCTAAGCTTGCCATTGAAAAGTTCATTAAGGCCAAAATCACCATGTCATTTACCAACCCTAAAGCGTCTAAAATTTACGCCATAGAAATTATTCAAGGGGCGCAACATCTGCAAGATTTTACCCGCAGTTATCTTCATCAATGGGTTGAAAAGAAAGCAAAAGTTTTCCAGTGTTGGATTGATAATGGTGAAATGCCTCCAATTGATCCCATAAGCTTAATTTTTCTCATCTGGTCATCAACACAACATTATGCTGATTTTGACAATCAAATATTAACCATTATGAATCGCACTCATTACCAAGAAGATGACATAACCCGTATCACTAATTTCCTTACTGATTTTATTCTCCGTGGTTGCGGTTTAAAGTAATGAAATCATTTATTGGTCACAGTACAGCTAAGCTACTTATAGCTATATTTTTTAGCTTAATTATTTTTAATAATGGGATGACCATAGAAATGCCAACTAAACTGCGAGTAGCCACATTTAATGTCAGTATGGAGGCACTTAACTACGCAGAACAAATAAAAGGGCATACACCACACATAAGTGGCCGCGAATTAACCCATGCCTTACAAAATGATCATCAGCAAATTAAAAATATTGCAGAAATTATTCAACGGGTTAATCCTGATATTATTTTATTAAATGAATTTGATCGTGTTGATGATAATGCTAGCAATATTCGCTATTTCATCGACAAGTATTTAGGCAAGTCGCAACATAATCAACCAACGATAAATTATCCTTATTTCTATCAAGGCGCTGTTAACACGGGGGTTAAAGTAAACAGTGATTTAAACGGTGATGGCAACAGTAATCAACTGCCTTTTGATGCTCATGGTTTTGGTCATTTTATTGGCCATTATGGTATGGTGTTATTGTCTAAATATCCCATTGACGAAAGTGCTATCAGAACATTTCAAAAGTTTAAATGGCATGATATGCCTAACGCATTAAAGCCTATAAACCCTGAAACAAATCAGCCTTGGTATACCAATGACACATGGCAAGCGTTAAGACTATCATCAAAGTCTCATTGGGATATTCCAATCAACATTAAGGGTAAAACCATTCATATCCTTGCTAGTCACCCTACTCCGCCAGTGTTTGATGGCCCAGAAAATCGCAATGGCAATCGCAATCATGACGAAATTCGCTTCTGGTTCGACTATATCAATAGCAAACAAGACAGTTATATTTATGATGATAATAATCACCTAGGCGCTTTAGCAGCGAATCAACGCTTTATCATTATTGGCGATCAAAATGCTTCAAACATTGAAGGTGATGCCATCATAACGAAAACAAGCCAAGGTATTATTGCACTACTCAATAGCGATAAAATTCAAGACTCTTGGCCGGCAAGCCTTGGTGGTAAATATCATGCAAGTGATAATGTTAACGGTATAAATCACACTGCCTATTGGGGGATGAGAGCTGATTATGTCCTACCATCAACATATGGTTTTATTATTAAAAAATCTGCCGTATTTTGGCCACAACAAAATGAAGATACTTATCGCTTAATCAAAAATAGACAAGCCTCATCAGATCATCGTTTGGTCTGGATTGATGTAGAACTAACTAAATAACTAAGTAACAGGAAAAAAATGAAACATTTTCTACCAATTTTATTACTTTCTTTAAGTACCGCCTCTTGTGTTAGCACCGAAACGTCTAAACAAGAAATTATACCTAAAAAAAACACGGCGCCTAAAAATATTATTATGGTCATCGGTGATGGCATGGGACCCGCGTATACTTCAGCTTATCGTTATTTTAGTGACAACCCAAATACAGAAATGGTTGAAAAAACGGTGTTCGATCGCCACTTAATAGGTTTGTCTAGCACATACCCCGCAGCTATTTCAGGTGTAGTGACAGATTCAGCCGCTAGTGCAACTGCCTTGGCTACAGGTATAAAAAGCTATAATGGCGCTATTGGCGTTGATGTTAATAAAAAAAGCGTACAATCGGTATTAGAATGGGCAAAACTACAAGGTAAAGCTACCGGGGTAATAGTTACTTCACAAATAAACCATGCGACACCAGCCTCTTATTTAACTCACAATGAAAATCGTAAAAATTACAATGCTATTGCCGATAGTTATATTGATGATGGTATTAAAGCTGATTTATACCTTGGCGGTGGCTGGCAATACTTTATCCGTGAAGATAGAAATATTGTCGACGACTTTAAACAAGCAGGTTTTCATTACCTTGATAATTATCAAGGTTTAAGTAAGTTACCAAATAATAAACCGGTACTAGGACTGTTTGCCAACGCCGGATTACCTGCAGCATTAGATGATACAAATAAGCACCGTTTATCAGCCATGACTAAAGCGGGCGTTCACCATTTAGTTGATTACCAAAATAATACAACAGCAGAAAATCAAGGTTTTTTTCTGTTGGTAGAAGCAAGCCAAATCGATTGGGCTGGACACAACAATGATATTAGTGGCGCCATGGCTGAAATGGATGACTTAGCTAAAACGTTAGAATACCTAGAACACTTTGTTGAACATCACCCTGATACCTTAGTGATAGTCACGGCCGATCATAGTACCGGCGGTTTTACTATTGGTACCAAAGGAAAATACCTGTGGCAACCTGATAAATTACGCAGCATGAAGCACTCGCCAACCTACATTGCTAAAGAATTAGTAAAAAACAAAATAACCCCTGCCATTACTGCTACATTATTCAATTTTGAATTATCTAACGACGATATTGCCTTACTTATTCACAGTAAAAACACGGCAATTTTAAACAATATTACCGAGATAAAAAAAATCCAAAGCACGTCAACGCTTGAGTTTTCACTAGCACTTACCATCAAGCAAATTATGAATAAATATTCATATACCGGCTGGACTTCAGGCGGTCATACAGCCATTGACGTGCCGGTATTTGCCTTTGGTAAACGCAGTGAGCTCTTTGGTGGTTATCAAGATAATACTGATATTGCTAAAAAGATATTTTCATTATTAGGTAAGAAATTATAATTTTCCCTGAAGCTTTAAGACCTCTTATTGCCGACGTACTTATACCAAATGAAATAATGAATTGACTAATTCATTATTTCATTATTTCATTTGACCTTACTTAAAGAGCCATTGCAGTTTACAGTAAAACAGTTGCACCGCATAAAACGATTGCATTAATGATATTTTTAACTTATTGTTATTGTATAAAAATACTAATTTCAGGGAAGATAATTATGAATGTAAAACAACGCAAACGTTTAACTTTATTATCCGAAAAAGTTGCCGATGAAAGAGCTTCATATAGTGAGCTTAATGAATTAAAAGAACTATTAAATGCATGGAATGATTCAATCGAACTTAACTTCCCTGCTATTATCTCTACCGCCAATGATATTAATTTCAAATAAATATTCATCTTTTTTAATTGATATTCCCGCATTAGGTACAACGGGAATATCAATTATGTTGCGCTAAAGAAGTGCATTAAAGCGCTGAAAACCTTGTTCAAGATCGTCAATTAAATCATCGACATCTTCTAAACCGATATGCAGACGAATTAATGGAAATTCAGTGGTCCATTTAGTTGCGCTGCGAATTGAATCTAGACTGGTAATTCCTAAAATTAATGACTCAAAACCTCCCCACGAATAACCCATTTTAAAATGAGTTAAGCCATCAAGAAATGCAGTTAACGCCTCTCTATTACCACAATTTAAGGTAAAAGAAAAAAGGCCGTTAGAGCCAGTAAAGTCACGTTTGAAAAATTCATGCCCAGGACAAGACTCAAAAGCAGGATGTAAAATAGTGTCAACTTCAGCTCTACCTTTTAACCAATTAGCAACCTTTAAAGCGCTTTGTTGATGCTGTTTTAAACGTACGCCAATAGTACGGATGCCGCGTAGCGCAAGATAAAGATCATCAGGTGAAGTACATTGCCCCATTAAGTAACTATTATCGCGTAATTGTGGCCAATATTTCTCTACCGCCGTTGCAGTGCCTAGCATTACATCTGAATGACCAACAATATACTTTGTTGCCGCTTGTACGCTAATATCTACACCGTAATCAAATGGTTTAAAATTAATACCTGCGCCCCAAGTATTATCAAGCATAACAATACAATCATGCTTATGGGCAATCGCACTAATGGTTGGTACGTCTTGCACTTCCATGGTAATAGAGCCGGGAGATTCTAAAAATACAATACGGGTATTAGGTTGAATCAAGGCTTCAATACCCGCACCAATTAATGGATCATAATACGTTGTTTCAATGCCCATTTTAGCAAGGATTTTATCGCAATAATCACGAGTAGGCTCATAGACACTATCAACGATTAAAATATGATCGCCAGTTTTTACAAAAGAAATGATAGCATTGGCAATTGCGGCAGTGCCTGAAGGATAAAGAGCACAGCCCGCGCCGCCTTCTATCTCGGTCATCGCATCACTAAAGGCAAATGCAGTGGTGGTGCCACGTCTGCCATATACCATGGTTTGGTTATTACGATTTTTTAACGCATTATTCATTTCTGCAACCGTATTAAATACTACCGTAGAAGCACGAGTAACACTTGGATTTACTACACCGTTAGTCCACTTAGCTTTACGACCTGCGGTAACAATTTTGGTATCTTGTTTCATCTTTTTTAAACGCCTTTTCCACTTATTTTATTAATAAACAAACTAGCTATCTAGCCATCTAAAACTTAACTGTATTTATACCCTGAAATGGATCTTTTTTCATCTGTTATCTAATTAAAGTTAATAAATAGTTGCTTGATCTCGAATTTTTATCTTTACCCGTTAAAACAAGCCTAACTGCGGCTCGGTAATTTGGGAAAAACTTGCGCCAATAAAGGGTAAAATTGCGTCGGCAACCGCACATAGCTGCCTGTCGACATAAAATTGATAATCAAGTGGCGCAGATAAGTGCTCTACTACCTGCGGGCCGTTAACGGTTATATAATATTCAATCCATCCGCGCTTTTGGTAACGCAGCGCTTTACCTTGCTTAGTATTCATTTCATCCGCCAAACGAGCCGCTTTAATATGCGGAGGCACATTTTTTACATAATCACCTAATTTACGTCGAATACGTTTGCGATAAATTAACTTATCATCAAACTCTCCATTTAAGGTTTTAGCAACCGTTTCTTTTATATAGCTTTCAATATCTTGCTTGTTAAATTTGTCAGGATTAAATACTTGCCAATACAAGTGCTGTTGAAAGTCTTTTGCTAATTGGGTCCAATCAGTACGAACACTTTCTAAGCCTTTAAAAATTAAAGTTGCAGCAAGCTTACTTTCTTGTGCTTCATTATTAATATCAACTTTGCTTAAATCTACTTTCAAACCCGCATAACGTTTTTTGGTACCAACATCTCGACCACGAATGGTGGGCATTAAAAACTTGCTAAAATGCGTTTCAAATTCAATTTCTAAATGGCACTCTAAATGCAGCTCTTGCGTTAAATACTGTTGCCATTTTTGATTAATAAAGCTTTGTAACTCATTGCCCAAAACTTTACTTTCACCTAACGATTTTTCACCACCAATATGGACAAAAATAGAGTCGGTATCACCATAAATAACTCGATAACCTTTCGCTTCAATCCATGACTGAGTTGTTTTTAATATTTCATGGCTACGTTTAGTGATAGAGCCGGACAAACGCGGATCGAAAAATCGACAACCGGTTGAGCCTAATACCCCATAAAAACTATTCATTATAATTTTAATTGCTTGTGATAACGCGGCATTATTTTGTCGTTTGGCTTTATCACGCTCTAACCAAAGAGAAGTGATTATGTCAGGTAAAAAATGCTTATCTCGTGAGAAACAAGCACCATCAAAACCCAGTATGTATTTATTACTGACTTGATCAGCGGCCAATTTTTTTTCATTCATTCCCTCAATAAGCCCCATAGGGTCTATTTTGAAGCTGCGAATAATACTGGGATAAAGTGATTTAAAATCAAGTACTAATATATTGTCATACAATCCCGGAATTGAGTCCATAACATAACCACCGGGGGATATAAGATCTGACTCACCATCGCCCATATTAGGCGCAACATAACCACTGCGATGCAACTTAGGTAAATACAAGTTAGTAAAAGCGGCCACAGAGCCACCTATTCTATCAATAGCAAGCCCGGTTAGTTGCGCCCTAAGTTGGGCAAATTCTAGTAATTGAGCTTTCTCAAATATTAACCAAACCAAGCGACAATCTTCTAAGTTATAAGCGGCTAATGCCGGCTTATTATGGTTAAAGTTATCGGTAATTTCAGCAACTCTACTTTCTGGTGTAGTACTAGCAATATTCTCTATTTTCTTGCCAATACCCAGTAACGCCTTGGCAACATGATCAAGCGCAAAGCTGGGAAAGCTATAGGTTGCTGTTTTCAGTAAATCAATACCATCAAGTACTACACGCCCCGCTATTTCAATAAATACTTGCTCAGTATTATTGTTATTAGTTCGCCAACGGGGGGCACTACCATCTCGGCCAATAGCAAATTTTATCCCGTATAAATCCATACGTTTTTGTAATAAACGAAAGTCGAAATTAATAACATTCCAACCAATAAAAATATCAGCATCTATCAGTGATACTTGTTTAATCAACTCAATTAATAGTTGTTTCTCATCTTTAAGCCAAACAATATATGAGTCTGCATCAGCTTGTGGCTCACCTATCATTAATACCCGTTTCAGTTCATTTTCAGCCGTGTTGGTGCTGTTATTATTGGCACTTTGATTCTTGGTATAAAGCCCAATAGAATACAGCTCACCCGACATTGAACATTCAATATCAAGAGATAACATAGACAAAACAATGGCTGATTTTTCAGCTGATGCTCGACACTTAGCTTGATTAACACAATTAAAATTAACCATTGTCTGGTTATTACCAATAAAATCAATATCCGCGGTAATAAAGCGTTCCATCAAATATCTATCATCGGGGCGGATATCATCTTCATAACATTTTATTTGTGCTTGCTTTAAGCAGTCACGAGCGCGATAAAATTGACTTAAGGTATTAAAATAAAAACCATGCACAGCTTGTTGGCCAAATGTTTTTAACGCTAATAGTTGTTGCTTAACAAGAAAAACTCCATGTTGTTGTAATAACTGCTCAGCTTGCGCTGCTTGCTGTTGTTCAACAAAAAACACCGTTAATTCATTATCAACAATAAGTTTTTTAGCGCCCATGGCGGTCTTAAGCCATAGCACTATCTGTAAGCTATTGCCTCGATCTTTTACTTGGCGAGTTAATAAAAAACCATTTTTAATTTGCTGCTTGATTGTTGGCATATACTTTAGGTGTTATCAGTTAAATTATTTGTCTAGTTTGTGTATAAAAACAAAAAACCTGTTAATATATACAGCAGTGTACTTTATTCTCTAAACTTTGGAAACTGCCGCTAAATGTTAACTGACAAGTTAAAACAAGTGATCCGTCAAGCATATAAAGCTATCGGTGAGAACTTAAGCAATTTCAATCCGCGTAAACAGCAAACCTTTTTAATTGCCGAAATAGCAAAAACATTAGCGGGTGAATACAGTAAAGATAGAAAAATAATTACTATCGAAGCCGGCACAGGCACGGGTAAATCATTAGCTTATAGTTTAGGCGCGATACCATTGGCTTTAGCTCAGAGTAAAAAAGTGTGTATTTCCACGGCTACCGTGGCATTACAAGAGCAATTAGTAGACAAAGACTTACCTTTTTTAAAGAAACATTCTGGCCTTAAATTCGATTTCACCCTAGCTAAAGGCCGACAACGCTATGTTTGTCGGCAAAAACTAACCCAAGCAGTTGCCCATAGTTCTGATTCACCACAAGTGGGCTTCACTTTTGCTGAAAAGCCCAAAGCCAGTGATATACGCACGTTAAATGCCATGCATAAAGCATTAACCGATGGCAGTTGGTTAGGCGATATTGATTCATGGAAAACCCAACTGCCCCACCATATATGGTCACAAGTACAAAGCGATAAACACAGCTGTTTAAAAGGCTTGAGTGAGCATAGCCATTGTCCGTTTCATAAAGCGCGCGAAACCATGGAGCAAGCTCACGTTTTAGTGGTTAATCACAGTTTATTATTAGCCGATCTCGAACTAGGCGGCGGTAGAATATTGTCTGCACCTGACGAAACCTTTTACATCATTGATGAAGCTCATCATCTACCCAAGGTAACTCGCGATCATTCCAGTGCTAACATTACCTTACGTGGCGCGATAGATTGGCTTACTAAGCTGAGAGATACTGGCGATAAAATGGCCAAGCTCATAAAGTCGCAACGGGCAATTTCTCCCGCTTTAAAGCTCGGTGATGATTGCCAAGATTTATTGCTGGAAATGCAAAAAGTACTCACCTTTATTGATAATAATGCTAACGTTTATTTTTCTGAAAATCAGGACAACAATACCTTCAATAAGACCTTTAAAGGTAACAACAAAAATGATGAACAAGTGTATCGTTTTGACAATGGTATTATCCCAAAAACATTAAAAAATTGGGCAGAAGACATTCACCAACTCAGTAAAAAATCACTAAGCCATTTAAATAAACTTTACAGCGCCCTAATAGAATCAGTTAAAGATGGCGATACGCAAATGTACTTAGCTGAGCCAGTGCTAAGTGAAGCGGGTTTTATGCTACAACGGCTAGAAAATTTATCGGCACTGTGGCAAATGTACGCCAAAACTGACAGTGAAAAAGCCGCCCCTATGGCACGTTGGCTGCAAAGACAAAACCCAAGTAAAGGCAATGCTCGCCAAGATTATTTACTGTGCGCTTCTCCCATTGAAGTAGGTTTTACGTTAGAAGATAAACTATGGAGCCAGTGTGAAGGGGCCGTATTGTGCTCAGCAACCTTATTAGCGCTAAATTCTTTTGATCATTTCCGTTTTCAAGCCGGTTTAAAAGATAACGATGGTAGCCAATACCAACAAGTTGGCTCACCTTTTGACTATCAAAACAATGCCCAACTTATCGTTGCCAAGATGACCAATGAACCCAGTGCCGCTGAGTTTACTGACGAGCTTATTGAAAAACTGCCAAAATACCTAGCGCAAGGCAAGGCTAGCCTAGTGTTGTTTTCATCTTATTGGCAAATGGAAAAAGTAGCACAAGCGTTGCGTGAACAACACAAACTCGACATTGTTGTTCAAGGTGAACATTCTCGCCAATATATTATTGAAAACCACAAAAAACGCTGTGACGCTGATAAAGAAAGTATTATTTTTGGCACGCAAAGTTTTTCAGAAGGGTTAGATTTACCGGGAAAATATTTAACTAATTTAATTATCACCAAACTGCCCTTTTCAGTGCCAACCTCACCTGTAGAACAAGCACAAGCAGAATATGTCAGCGCAAAAGGTGGTAATCCGTTTATGAGCTTATCTGTACCTGACACCTCAAAAAAGCTGGTACAAGCCTGTGGAAGATTGCTGCGCAATGAGTTAGATGAAGGTGTGATCACTTTAATGGACAAACGTGTGGTTACCAAACGTTACGGTAAACAACTACTTGATTCTCTACCACCATTTAAACGAGTTATTGAAAAGTAATAGCTGAAAGGTTGATAGCTAAAGAAAGAAATCAACACTTAATGTGAGTTCATATGTAGGTACATAAGCCTGTTTTTTGAACAGCACTCAAATATCCACCAGTGAAATCACCCCAAATTGATAGA
>JABSOW010000039.1 GCA_013215465.1 Colwellia sp.
TCTATTTTTAATGGAACAACCATTAATAAAAAGATGCGCCTTGATCATGAATCGCTCAGTCATCCTGAAACTCGTATACTTGAAGTATCATGGGTATACAATAAAAGTACCTAGTTTTATTGTGGGTACTTTGCTTAGCGCATTTCTTCTGATTTATATAATTTCAAAACTCCCTTCCTACTTTCGATTGATTTTGTTGCTACTTTAAAAGCAAAGATTCTCATCATGTATTACCAAAGCTAGTTATTTTAATAATTTGTGTTTAAAATTAACGCGATAAATGGTAAAACATTACGCAGTCTAGTTAGATTTATTATTTCTCAACTGTTTTAAGGTGTTTTATGAACATTGGAATCCCCAAAGAATCATTAAGCGGTGAAAATCGTGTTGCTGGCTCGCCAAGCTCTATTAGTGCACTGATTAAGTTAGGCTTTACTGTACAAGTACAAAAAGGTGCTGGTATTAAAGCCAGTTTTACTGACGACGAATATAGTGCTAATGATGCTGAAGTAGTTAACAAAAAGAGTTGTTGGCAATGTGACATTATTTTAAAAGTGAATGCGCCAACACTCGAAGAAGTGGCTTCGATGAATGATGGGGCGACACTTATTAGCTTTATCGCACCAGCGCAAAGCCCTGAGTTACTGGCAGTACTTAAAGATAAATCAATAACGACATTAGCCATGGAAATGGTGCCACGCATGACTCGTTCTCAATCAATGGATGCACTGAGCTCAATGGCTAACATTGCGGGCTATCGTGCGGTTATTGAGGCTTCTAATCTTTTTGGTCGTTTTTTTACCGGGCAAATAACCGCTGCGGGTAAAATGCCGCCCGCTAAAGTGATGATAATTGGTGCCGGGGTTGCCGGTTTAGCGGCAATTGGTACCGCGGGCAGCTTAGGGGCAATTGTACGTGCTTTTGATACTCGTCCTGAAGTGAAAGAGCAAATAGAAAGTATGGGGGCACAATTTCTTGAGCTTGACTACGAAGAGCCAGAAGATACTGGCTCTGGTGATGGTTACGCGAAAGAAATGAGTAAAGCGTTTATTGATGCAGAAATGGCACTATTTGCCGAGCAAGCCAAAGACGTTGATATTATTATCACTACCGCGATGATCCCGGGCAAACCAGCGCCAAAATTGATCACCGAAGCAATGGTTGCATCAATGAAGGCTGGCAGTGTTATTGTCGATTTAGCTGCTGCAGGTGGTGGTAACTGTGAATGTACTGTCGCTGGCAAGGTAGTTTATGCCCATGATGTTAAAGTGATTGGTTATACTGATTTAGTGTCGCGTTTACCTAACCAAGCCTCACAGCTGTATTCCAATAATTTAGTGAATTTAATTAAGTTATTATGTAAAAACAAAGACGGTACACTTGATATTGATTTTGATGATGTAGTCATTCGCAATATGACAGTCGTTAAAGCGGGGGAAATTACTTTTCCGCCACCACCAATTCAAGTGAGTGCCGCGCCAGCTAAAAAAGCAGTCGTTGAACCAGTGGCAGTAATTGAAGAAGAGCCGGCTTCGCCAGTTAAAAAGTATGCCTTTATGGCGACTGGAATGGCATTATTTGGCTGGGTGGCTAGTGTGGCTCCAGCCGACTTTCTTACCCACTTTACTGTTTTTGTTCTGGCTTGTGTAATTGGTTATTACGTGGTTTGGAATGTTAGTCAC
Source organism: Colwellia sp. (assembly GCA_013215465.1). GTDB lineage: Bacteria > Pseudomonadota > Gammaproteobacteria > Enterobacterales > Alteromonadaceae > Colwellia. The sequence continues at coordinate 1,683 of JABSOW010000039.1, forward strand.
TCTTTGCATACACCTTTAATGAGCGTTACCAATGCGATTTCAGGTATTATTGTTGTGGGTGCATTATTGCAAATAGGCTCAGATAATACGCTGGTACAGATACTCGCCGCATTTGCGACGTTAGTGGCCACCATCAATATTGTTGGTGGCTTTAAAGTCACTAGTCGTATGTTAAAAATGTTTAGTAGGTAGGGGGTAGTATGGAATCTACACAAATAGTGTCTAGCGGTTTTATTAGTGCAGCATATATAGTTGCTGCCTTACTTTTTGTTTTTAGTTTGGCAGGTTTAAGCAAGCAAGAAACGGCTCAACGGGGTAATTTATTCGGTATGATTGGTATGGCGATAGCCTTACTTGCCACCATCTGTGATCCTAGGGTATCAAATGTTTTTGTGATGATCGTTGCCATGGTTATCGGCTCAGGTATTGGTCTTAGATTAGCGAACAAAGTAGAAATGACACAAATGCCTGAACTTGTGGCAATATTGCATAGTTTTGTTGGTTTAGCTGCGGTATTAGTGGGTTTTAATAGCTATTTTGATGCAGGACATGCTGTAGTACTTACCGCAGTGCAACATACTGCGATGAAAATACATTTAGCTGAAATTTTCTTAGGAGTATTTATTGGTGCAGTGACTTTCACCGGCTCTATTGTCGCTTTTGGTAAGTTGCGTGGTGTTATTAGCTCTACTGCTTTAATGCTACCTCATCGTCATAAAATGAACTTGGCAGCTGGCGTACTCATTTTTCTAATGTTGTTAACTTTTGTTAATAATGACGGATCAAATACCGCATTATTTTTAATGACTATTATTGCCTTGGTATTTGGTTGGCATTTAGTTGCTTCTATTGGCGGTGCCGATATGCCAGTGGTAGTTTCTATGCTGAACTCTTATTCAGGCTGGGCTGCCGCTGCCGCTGGTTTTATGTTAAGTAATGATTTACTTATTATTACTGGTGCTTTAGTGGGCTCGTCAGGTGCTATTTTATCTTACATCATGTGTAAGGCGATGAATCGCTCTTTTATCAGCGTTATTGCCGGTGGTTTTGGCACAGAGGTGGTTATTGATAATGATAAAGACTATGGCGAACACACCGATATTAATGCTGATGCGGTTGCTGACTTATTACGTGGTGCTAAATCTGTTGTTATTGCTCCAGGTTACGGTATGGCTGTTGCCCAAGCGCAATACCCTGTTTATGAAATGACTCAGCAGTTAATTAATAAAGGTATAAAAGTTCGTTTTGCTATACATCCAGTAGCGGGTCGTTTACCCGGTCATATGAACGTGTTATTGGCAGAAGCAAAAGTACCGTACGATATAGTGTTAGGTATGGATGAAATCAATGATGATTTCCCTGAGACTGACGTAGTCTTGGTTATTGGCGCGAATGATACGGTAAACCCTGCCGCTGCCGAAGACCCAACTAGCCCAATTGCGGGTATGCCAGTGCTAGAAGTGTGGAATGCAAAAGAAGTGATTGTTTTTAAACGCTCAATGAATACCGGTTATGCTGGTGTGCAAAACCCATTGTTCTTTAAAGATAATACGCAAATGTTGTTTGGTGATGCTAAAGATACGGTAGAGCAAATATTTAGAGCTTTATAAACGCTACTAATGATTTGTAAAATAAAAAGCCTCAACAATAAATAATTGTTGAGGCTTTTTTGTTAATCGTTCAACTTAGGTATATAATCCGCCTCCTTATTTTATATTTTGTTTGTTTAGGTGATGTATGAGTGTTGATGCAATTGGTTTATCGGCCGATTTATTAAAAGCGGTGAAGGCGTGTGGTTATAAAAATTTAACGCCAATTCAGCAGCAAGCTATTCCGATGATCCGCTCAGGTGCTGATTTATTAGCCAGTGCGCAAACGGGTACCGGCAAAACGGCGGCATTTAGTTTGCCTATTTTAGATGCGCTGGCGAAAAACAATACTCAGGGGAAAACAATTAAAGCGTTAGTGTTAACACCTACTCGCGAGTTAGCTGCACAGGTAGCTAACAATATGAAAGAATATAGCCAATTTTTACCACTGAAAATAGGTGTGGTTTATGGCGGTGGTAAAATGTCATCGCAAACTAACTTGTTAAAACAAGGTCTTGATGTGTTAGTTGCTACGCCGGGGCGATTAATTGAGCACTTAAATTTACGTAATGTTGATTTATCACAAGTGAAATTCTTAGTGTTAGATGAAGCGGATCGTATGCTTGATATGGGCTTTTTAACGGATATTGAAAAGTTGATGTTAACAATGAAGCAAAAACATCAAACCTTGATGTTTTCAGCAACGTACTCCAACAAGGTTAAATCTTTGGCTAACCAGTTTTTATCCACACCGAAAATATTGGGAGTAGCAAAACAAAACTCTACTTCGGGTAAGGTTAAGCAGTCAGTTTATTGGGTTAGTGAAGCAAGAAAACGCGAATTACTGTCTGAGCTGATTGGGGTTAATAACTGGCAGCAAGTGCTTGTTTTTGCTGGAACTAAAGAAAGTGCTAATATTCTTGCGCAAGAGTTAAAACTTGATGGTATTAAAGCGGCACTGTGTCATGGTGATAAAACCCAAGGGGCTCGTAATAAAGCGTTAACTGATTTTCGAGAAGGTAAAGTACGGGTGCTAGTTGCCACTGATGTTGCCGCTCGTGGTTTAGATATTGATAACTTGGCGTATGTGGTAAATTTTCATCTACCATTTTTAGCTGAAGATTATATTCATCGTGTTGGCCGTACCGGCCGAGCAGGAAGGTCAGGCACAGCTATTTCTTTAGTTAGTCCAAAAGATGAAAAGTTTTTAGAGAATATTGAAGCACTTATTGAACGAAAATTTGAACGTATTATAATGCCAGGTTATGAGTTAAATCGTAATGAAGCACTAGAGCACCAACAAGTTGTTGAAAAACGTGCCAGTAAAAACCGTTATCGTGCTAGCCAAGAAAAAAATCAAGCAATAGCGAAAAAAAATAGCAAAAAAAAATCATCTGTACAAACTTTAACTAAAAAATACAACTCAAAAATCAAAAGAAAGCGTTAGTGACAGCAAAGTTAACCACTCAACAAGCAGCATCTACTGCTGCTTTATTGACTATAACCACAGAGACGCCGTTTAATAAACGGCGTGATTGTTGGTTTTGTGGTGAGCCTAATCAATATGTATTTACCTGTATTAATGACTCTGAAACCTCAGCCAAAAAAGACATTTCTCAACTATCACTGCCAAGTTGTAAAGAGTGTTATCAAATTGCGCAAAAATCAGTAACAAAAGCTGAACACGAACGATGCCATTATTCTATTTGGACGATAAAGGCAGCAGTTAAACAGTATTTGCTACAGCACTACCATAAAGATTTAGCCATAGGTATTAACTGGACTAAAACAGAGCTAGCAGAAAGTGAATTTGAGCAGGGTAATTTTGCTGGTTTTCAAAAAAGTGCTTGGTTTATGTTTGAGTTAGCGAAGGCGAGGGTGAGTTACGCTAGTTGGCCACTTATTGTTGACGGCATTACGATACTTGATGAGTATCAGGAGCAGAGTTTTAATTTTGACGATGTGGTTTATCCAAATATTGAACAAGCTATGCATCATTACGCTAATACCTTTTCGTTAAGTCTAGAGTATTTTCGCTCCGTTTTAGCGTTATTAGGCAATGATAATTTTGCTAAAGCCGTTAGATTTTGTCGATTATTAGTTGCTGCGAATGCTGATGAACGACAACAAGCGCTTCGTCAGTTACGTCAGGAAGTCACAGCCCATAAACTTCGCACGTCAAACAATACTTAAGCGCTTGGTAATATTTATTTTCTGACGATATAAAGCCTGATCTGCCCGTTCAAATAAACTCTGTACATTATCAGCTCTATTCATGAAAGTAGTGCCTAAACTACAACTTACTTGATATTTGGCTAATAACATATTAGTTTTTAATGCGTTATCAATTCGACTTTGAATAATGTCTAAAGCATATTCACTAGCATTCTCTACAATGATCGCAAACTCATCGCCACCAAAACGAAAAACACTATCGGAATCACGAATACAAGAACGAAGAATATTCGCAAATTGTTTCAATACTTGATCGCCAGTACTGTGACCATAAGTATCATTAATCGCTTTAAATTTATTTAAATCACCTAATACCAAACCCACTTGGGCATGATGCCGGTTAGCATTATGCATGGCGCGTTTTAATTGCTCATCAAAATACCGACGATTTCCTAAACCAGTCAGGCTATCATGCATGGCAAGTTGCATTGCTTGATGATATTGCAAAGCATTTTTTAATGGATACAGTATTACCTGATGAATGCGTTGTAAGTCTTTATAATGATTCATACTTATAGGACTATTAATGCCATAGCTTAATGTTCCAATGAATTCATCATTAAGTTTTAATTCGAATTGGCGCTCTTGTTTGGCTTTGCGACTTCCTCGTAAAGTTTTACTGACTGTTTGGTTTTTGAAATACAAGCCACAAAAGTTGATATAGCGAGCAGCTTCCATGGCAAAAATATCAAGTAATTTATCTAATTCGAGAGTCGTTTGCAATTGCTCTAGTAAACTAGAGTTATTTTTACTATAGGCGTCGGCACTGTTTTTTAATGCATTAAACGCATGGAATGATGATGTTGGATTATCAAGTATATTCAATGTTTGCATACTTGTGCCTCTCTATATAGTAGCCTTGTCAATATAATGGAAAACCATTTTATTGACGGTCATATAAGTTAATTACTTTATGATTATGCAGATGCAAAAACTGTTCCAAATTGTAATTGACGTTTATATAGATAATTAATCATTGATATCCCTGTTAACTATTTGATTATTATTTTATTTATTGCCAAAATTACAATGTAGATTATTTTGAACACTATTATCAACTTTATTGTCAGTCACTTGACGGCAAAAATTTGCCATGTGGCAATGATGCTTATGAGCATTAAGGAATCTATGTGAGCGGTTATTTTGAAATTTTAGCTATTTTATCTTGTGCGGTATTTGTTGTCTGGCTGTTTCGTCGTATAAAGCTTCCTGCTATTTTAGCTTATCTGGTTGCTGGTATGTTAGTGGGGGAGCATGGTTTAAATATAGCTCAGGACCAAGTTGACTATGATCATTTTGCCGAATTGGGTATTGTGTTTTTATTATTCACTTTAGGTTTAGAGTTTTCTTTACCACGCTTAATGGCAATGCGGCATTTAGTGCTAGCGGTGGGAAGCCTACAAGTTGGTATATCTTTATTTATCTTTATGATCGCCAGTATGTTTTTTGGCCTTAGCTTTGAATCAGCTTTTGTCGTTGGTGGTATTTTAGCTTTATCTTCTACTGCTATCGTGATCAGACAACTTAGCGAAACAGGTGCGATGAAGCGTAAATCAGGCCAATTATCGGTTGCTATATTGTTATTTCAAGATGTCGCTGTAGTACCACTCCTTATTATTATTCCCATGTTAGCACAAGACAGTGATACCTCGATGATTTCGGCATTAGTTATCGCCATTTTTAAAGGTGTAGTGGTTGTTACTTTATTATTATTTATTGGTAAATGGCTTCTCCCTAAAGTGTTTAATATTATTGCTCAAGTCAGAACTGATGAACTTTTTGTTTTAACAACACTTTTAGTCACCTTATTAGCCTCAGCGATTACCCAATGGTTTGGTTTATCTATGGCTTTGGGGGCCTTTTTAGCGGGTATGATGTTAAGTGAAAGTGAATATAAGCATCAATTAGAAGCGGATATCAGACCTTATCGTGATATTTTATTAGGTTTATTTTTTATTACTGTCGGCATGAAGCTTGATGTTGCTTTGTTATTATCATCACCGTTTAGTTTGCTCGCCATTATGCTTAGCTTTATGTTAGTTAAAGTGATGGTGATTAAAATATTAGCTACACGGGCAGGGGAATCTCCAAAAGATGCTTGGGCATCAGGGTTAATGTTGGCACAAATGGGGGAATTTGGTTTTGTGCTGATAGCCCTAGCTAACCAAGTAAAATTATTGCCAAGTGATGTTTCATCTATGTTACTGGGTGCAGGTGTTATCAGTATGGCTATTACCCCTTATATGATTGATCGTGCCCGCTCATGGTCTATCTTTTTAAGTCAGGAAAAATCACCTGACACCAATGATTTAGAACAGCTGCCAGAAAATAAAAATTTGCAAGATCATGTTATTATTTGTGGTTTTGGCCGGATAGGCCAAACGGTTAGTCGTTTTTTAAAGCAAGAAAAAATTGATTTTGTGGCCATTGATATTGATCCCCTACGTACTAGAAAAGCACGAGAAGCCGGAGAAAATGTTTTGTTTGGTTCATCAAGACAAACAGAGCTATTAAATGCCGCTCACCTATCACAAGCCAAATTGGTGGTGATTGCCTTTGGTGAAGATAAACAGTCAGTGGAAGTGATTCAAAAAGTACGCTCTTTATCACCTGACGTACCTATTTTAGTACGTACACGTAATGATGATCATTTAGAAATGCTACATGACGCTGGTGCCAATGAAGTGGTTCCAGAAAGCTTAGAAGGCAGCCTAATGTTAGTTTCGCATGTACTATCGCTTACTGGTGTGCCCTTTTCTCGTATTATGCGTCGCATACAAAAAGAGCGAAAAAATCATTATAACCATTTACATGGTTTCTTTCAGGGAGAGCATACCGATATGAGCCCTGGGGCTATTGATAGAATTGAATTTGCCCACGCTATTTTGATTAATGATAATTCTTTTGGTTGTGGTCGAAGTATTGGGTCATTAAATCTTGGCAAAAGGCAAGTAAATATTATTGCTTTACGCCGTGGTGATATTGAATGTGAATCACCAGAAGAAAGCACTATCTTACAAGCCCAAGATACTCTGATTGTGCGCGGAAAACCCAGACGAGTAGAAAAGGCCGAACACTATGTACAAGAGGGGATTTAATTCTTTGCTTGTCTGTGTGTTTTGGTAGCAGGATATATACCCATGTTACCTCTATTTTTAATGGAACAACCATTAATAAAAAGATGCGCCTTGCTCATGAATCGCTCAGTCATCCTGAAACTCGTATCTTAAAGTATCATGGATATAAATTCAAAAAGTGTTTTATTTGATTTTCTTGCTCCATAGCATCTTCGAAGCCTAATTTTATTAATTCGGCACAAAAATTTTTTTCAAATAATAGATAACTAATAATACTTGATTCAGAATCGTTACTAATACCAGTACTGCGTAATAAAAGCCGAACAGCTAAAGGTAAATCATAATAATAATTGAGTGCAATAGCATTAAAATCATGACTTGGGTTAATGATAAAACTGTCTATATGCTTTAAGCCTTCCATACTGTCTTTTTTGTTTTCTGGAATTAACTTTAGGGTTTCATTAATGCGTGTCATTCGTTCTAAATCACTACTCATGGTATCTGCAAAGATGGAATCTAACAGGTGACCAGCAATGGTTGCTGCAGTTGGTGGGTGTGGATTATTCTCACTCGCATGTAAGGGCTCTTTAGGTTGCTCTACGCCGATAACAAAAATACGCTCAGCGCCCAAATGAATTGCAGGGCTAAGCGGTGATAATTGATGTACTGAGCCATCGCCAAAATGTTGGTTTTTTATTTTTATTGATGGAAACACTAATGGAATTGCCGCTGAAGCCATTAGATGTTCACTATTTAGTTGGGTTGGTTGACCGCATCGTTTTGCTCTTGCCCATGGCTGAATGTTGTCTTCTGCTTGATAAAAGCTGATAGAGTCGCCGGTGCTGTAGCTTGATGCCGTTACTGAAATTGCTGATAAATAACCTCGGAGAATATTATTGTCAATACGTTTAAAGTTCATAACAGTATTGAGTAAGCTACGAAGAGGTGCGTTGTTTAATAAGCTACGGGGTACTTTATCAGCATAATCAGCTTGAAAGCTCGCTAGCATGCCTTTGCCAATATAACCAAAAACACCCTTGGCATCATTATGATAAATTTTTGCTGTGTCTAAGTTTTTCCATATCCATTCTAATTTTTTCACACCCAGATGAAAGCATGATGCGTAGCAACCTAACGCGGTGGTATTAATAGCACCAGCAGAAGTGCCAGATAGAATAGGGAAGGGAATACCATGGTTTCTAGGAATGAATTTGGCAACTGCTGATAACACTCCTACTTGGTAAGCAGCACGCGCACCACCGCCGGTGAGTACTAAAGCATTTTTACTGGCGACATAGTTACGTTTTTTAGTCATAGCTTATTGTTATTAATTTTATAATTAAATCGAAAAATTATTATTAACTACTCTAAGTGTATGAGAATTTTGACAATATCGCTAGCATGGAATTAACTTTAATCAATAAACACTTTTGACAACAAGTTTGGCAAATAGAAAAAATAAACTGTTATAGAAAAAAAGCCAGCTAAGAAAGCTGGCTTTTTAAAATGACATAGAATTATTAACAATTAATCTTCTACTTATCACTGCTCTTACCTAAAAGATAGGAATAATTATAAGCGGTATGCTTAGTTGAAAATAATTTATTAGCTGCTAACGCGAGCGTTTGCAGCATCAATCAATGGTTGCGATCCAGTTTGTAAAATCGCAAGGTTAGCTGAAACAACTTTCTTTGGTAATTTAGAAATCATCAAAGAGCCTGTTTTTACTGAGCCTTGACTTGAAGCAAACTCTAATAAGTTTTTACCATTACACTGAATACCGTCGAAGATACGACGAATTTTTAATTTATTCGTCTTTAAAAAAGAACGCATGCGTTTCTTATCATCAGCAGCCACATACTCACATATACTTTGCGCAATGTTCGCAGCTTGTGCTTGAGGTGTCGATACAACAGACGTTAATGTTAAAACAGTGATAGTAGAAGCTATTAATAATTTTTTCATTTTAGTAACCTTTTATATAAATGGATTATTAAAAGAAAAAACCACGGGATGTACCTATTAACGAGGTGACTCCGCTGCCGTAGATTTTCTAACGATAAAATTAGTAAACCCCTTAGGCCGGTGGTTTTGCGTAACACGTTTTCGCGTGTATTGCCTTTTCTTTGTCGTCGCTAAGTATCGCCAAAAATCCCGTTAATTGCAACTAAAGTAGTGGAAGGCCATGATTTTATTTATAACCCTTTGTTTTATTTTAATTTAAAATCAATTAAATATTGTTTTTTATACTTTTACCTCAGGAATGACACCATTAACAACAAACTAACCTACTGTTAAATTAACTATTTTTTCTATGGTTAGTTTTCCTGCCATGGCTTCCTCATCGCTGATACTACCTTGTAAACCCTATCATCTTATTTTTAAGTTTGTTGTTGTGCTAAATAGGCATTTGATACTTTAGATAGAGGTGTTTTACCTAACTTCTTACTAATAAACCAACCTGCTTGTAGTAGTTTCTGAAAATCAATACCTGTCGTTATACCTAAACCATTAAGCATATAAACAACATCTTCTGTGGCGACATTGCCCGAGGCTCCTTTAGCATAAGGACAGCCCCCTAAACCAGCAATAGCGCTATCAACGACAGTCACTCCTAGTTGCAAAGCGGCGTAAATGTTTGTTAACGCTTGTCCGTAGGTATCATGAAAGTGAACAGCTAGCTTATCTGTTGGTACGCGGGCGCTAACGGCTTGTATCACTTTTGTTACGCTAGCTGGGGTGCCTACACCTATGGTGTCACCTAAGGATATTTCATAACACCCCATAGCAAAAAGCTTTTCAGCGACCAATGCTACTTGCTCTGGGTCTATATCTCCTTCATAAGGACAACCTAATACACAAGAAACATAACCACGCACTTTAATATTAGCTTTCTTAGCGGCTTGCATGATAGGTGCAAAACGCTCAAGGCTTTCTTCAATTGAGCAATTGATGTTTTTTTGGCTAAAGCTTTGTGATGCAGCGCCAAAAATAGCGACTTCATCAGCATTGACGGCCAATGCTGCTTCAAAACCTTTCATGTTAGGCGTTAATGCAGCATAGGTTACATTATTGTTACGATTGAGCTTTTCAAAAACTTCAGTCGATGTTGCCATTTGTGGCACCCATTTAGGTGACACAAAACTGCCGCTTTCAATATAACTAACACCGGCTTCAGCGAGTTTTTCTATCAGGTAAATTTTATCATTGGCACTGACGGGAGTCGCTTCATTTTGCAAGCCATCTCTGGGACCTACTTCAACAACTTTGACTTGTTGTGGTAATTTGCTTGGTAACATAATTACTCCGAATTTTCACTAGTATTGGTTTGCTCTGTAAAAGCTAATAACTCAGCACCACCATCAACCATATCACCGACTTGGAAAAATATTTCATCAATAGTACCGCTACTTGGCGCTTTGATGGTGTGTTCCATTTTCATCGCTTCCATGATCACTAAAGGTTGATCTTTACTAACCTGCTCACCAGGTTTAACTAAAACACTGACCATGGTGCCATTCATTGGTGCGGTTAAACCACCATGATTGTCATCATTACCCTGCTGACCACAATCAGGTGAAATATGAGTGAAATTAAATACCCCATTAGCTCTGTATAAGCTAATGGTATTTTCAACGTGATTAAAGGTTGTTTGACTACGGTGTCCGTTAATTGTCGCAACAATGGTGTCATCATTAAGCGGTGTGGTTAATACTTCGCCTTGACAGTCAAATTTTTCACCGTTTATATCCATTGCATAATAGGCATCATTACCTTGGCGCTTTTGTTCAACGGTTACCGTATATTCAGTATCGTTGTGCGCTAATATTAGCGTATGTAAATTGGCTTCATTAAGACGCCATGCATTAGCGTTGTACCAGGGTGAATGAGGGTCATTACTTTTTTGTGCTTGCTGTTTTGCCTTGTTTTCTTTAGATAGAATAAGGAATAAAGCGGCGATAGGTAATTCATTAACTAGTGGCTTTTTATCTTTATGAAAAATAAGATCATGATTTTTTTCAATAAAACTAGTATCAATGTCAGCCGCTTTAAAAGGAGCTGATGTTGCTAAATTATAAAGAAAATCAATGTTAGTGACTACACCATTAATACGATACTCACTTAATGCTTTTGCTAAACGCTGCAGTGCTTTTTCACGATTTTCATCCCAAACAATTAATTTAGCAATCATTGGATCATAATACACGCTTACCTCATCACCTTGGCGAACACCAGTATCTATACGAACATGTTTACTTTCAATTGGCGTTTTTAACAGACTTAATTTTCCTGTTGCAGGTAAAAAGTCGTTATTCGGATCTTCTGCATAAATACGGGCTTCAAAAGCATGACCAGTAATAACCAGTTGTTCTTGTGTTTTTGGCAGCAATTCGCCAGCGGCTACTCGTAGTTGCCATTCTACTAAGTCTTGGCCACTGATCATTTCAGTAACAGGGTGCTCAACTTGTAAGCGGGTGTTCATTTCCATAAAATAGAAAGAGCCGTCTACATCAAGTAAAAACTCAACGGTACCCGCACCTTGATAGCCTATCGCTTGGGCTGATTTAATTGCCGACTCACCCATTTCAGCGCGTAATTCTTCGCTCATACTAAAAGCTGGGGCTTCTTCAATGACTTTTTGATGACGACGCTGTACTGAGCAATCACGTTCAAATAAATAAACAGCATTTTCGTGGTTATCACAAAATACTTGGATCTCAACATGACGAGGCTGGGTTAAATATTTTTCAACTAACATGGTGTCATCACCAAAGGATGACATCGCTTCACGTTTTGCTGCGGCTAAAGCTTCATCGAATTCACCTTCGTTCCAAACCTGGCGCATTCCTTTACCACCGCCACCGGCAGTGGCTTTTAATAATACCGGGTAGCCCATGTCGTCAGCGGCTTTTTTAATGATATCGCGTGACTGATCATCACCATGGTAACCTGGCACTAAGGGCACATTGGCCTTTGCCATAATGTTTTTAGCGGCAGATTTTGAACCCATCGCTTCAATGGCGGCGACAGGAGGGCCAATAAAAACAATATCTTCAGCGGTACAGCTACGACAAAAATCAGCATTTTCAGACAAAAAACCATAACCAGGATGAATAGCTTGCGCGCCTGTTTGTTTGGCTGCAGCGATAACTTTATCACCTAACAAATAGCTTTCGCGTGATGGTGATGGGCCAATGTAAACGGCTTCATCAGCCATATGCACATGCAAAGCATCTTTGTCGGCATCTGAATAAACGGCAACGGTTAATATGCCCATCTGCTTGGCTGTTTTAATAATACGGCAGGCAATTTCACCACGGTTGGCAATTAAAATTTTACTGAACATTTATCTATCCTTTTATTCTTTTAGTATCACTTCGTAATGAGTAACTTGGAGACTATTTGCTTGACCAATTAGGCGCTCGTTTTTCAAAAAAAGCGGTTAAGCCTTCTTGCCCTTCAGTTGATACGCGAATTGCAGCTATGCGTTCACTGGTGTCTTTGAGTAAGCTTTCATTAATTGTTTGAAAGGCAACATCTTGGCTAAGTTTTTTTGCCTGTCGTCTAGCTTGGCTACCATTCGCTAATAACTTGGCTACCATTGAGTTAACTTCAGCAGTTAACTCATCGGGCGCTACCACTTCATCGACCAAGCCAAGTTGTTGTGCTTTATCGCTAAAGAAACGCTCGGCAGTTTGAAAGTAACGACGACTCGCTTTTAAACCGATAGCGTCAATAACATAAGGGCTGATGGTTGCGGGTATTAAGCCTAATTTCACTTCACTTAAACAAAAGCTTGCTTTAGTACTCGCGATAACAATGTCGCAGCAGCTTGCTAAACCAACGGCGCCACCAAAAGCAGCTCCTTGAATCTTGGCGATAGTAGTTTGTGGTAAAAAGTTTAGTGCTTTTAACATTTGCGCTAAGGCATTAGCATCTTTTAAGTTATCCTCATAAGAATAACTAGCCATTCTTTTCATCCAACCTAAGTCAGCACCGGCACTGAAACTCTTGCCGCTTGAGGCTAAAATCATAATGCTAATGTCATCGCGTTTACTGATGTCATTAAAAATATCAGTTAACTGTTTAATGATGCCATCATCAAAAGCATTGTGTTTTTCAGGATTGTTCAAAGTGACAGTTGCAATACCTTGCTCATTTACTTCAAATAATATTTTGTCAGTACTAGTGTTCATGCTTTGTTCACCTAAATTATTACATTCGCTTGCTACGTAAGACCTTACATTCTAAAGATGCCAAACTTGGTCTCTTCAATAGGTTTGTTTAGTGAAGCTGAAATAGCCAGACCTAATACTTGTCTGGTATCTGCGGGGTCAATAATGCCATCGTCCCATAATCGAGCAGATGCATAATAAGGGTGACCTTGGTGTTCGTAATCATCAATAATAGGTTGCTTGAATTTCTGCTCTTCGGCTTCACTCCAGCTTTCGCCTAGTTTTTCTTTTTTATCACGGGTTACTTGTGCCATAACACCAGCAGCTTGCTCGCCACCCATGACTGAAATTCGTGCATTTGGCCACATAAATAAGAAGCGAGGATCGTATGCTCGACCACACATGCCATAGTTACCAGCGCCAAAGCTACCGCCAATTAAAATAGTAAATTTAGGTACTTGTGCCGTGGCAACAGCCGTCACCATTTTTGCGCCATGCTTGGCTATGCCGCCAGACTCATACTGCTTACCGACCATAAAGCCAGTGATATTTTGTAAAAATACTAAGGGGATTTTACGTTGCGCACACAGTTGAATAAAGTGGGCACCTTTTTCTGCAGACTCGCCAAATAACACCCCGTTGTTAGCAACAATGCCAACAGGGTAACCAAAAATACGGGCAAAACCACAAACTAAGGTATTGCCATAAAGTGCTTTGAATTCTTCAAAATTACTACCATCAACAATGCGAGCAATCACTTCACGAACATCATAGGGTTGGCGAGTATCTTTGGGGATAATACCGTAAATGTCTGCACTAGAATATTCAGGTTCAAGCACTTGCTGGAAATTGACATTAATAGGTTTAACTCTGTTTAAATTTTCTACCGCGTTACGCGCTATTTCAAGAGCGTGATGATCGTTTTGTGCATAGTGATCAGTAACGCCTGAAGTACGACAATGCACATCAGCGCCGCCTAAGTCTTCAGCGCTAACTATTTCGCCAGTGGCTGCTTTGACTAAAGGCGGGCCGGCTAAAAAGATGGTGCCTTGCTCTTTAACAATAATTGACTCATCAGCCATGGCAGGAACATAAGCGCCACCAGCAGTACATGAGCCCATAACAACAGCAATTTGTGGAATATTATTAGCAGACATATTTGCTTGATTAAAGAAAATACGACCAAAATGCTCTTTATCAGGAAAGACATTATCCTGATTGGGCAAGTTGGCACCGCCAGAGTCAACTAAGTAAATGCAAGGAAGGTTATTCTCTTGGGCAATGGCTTGTGCTCTAAGGTGCTTTTTTACCGTAAGCGGGTAATAAGTGCCTCCCTTGACCGTAGCATCATTGGCAACAATTACGCACTCTTGTCCACCAACACGGCCAATACCAGTAATAATCCCGGCACTAGGTACGTTATCATCGTAAACCTTATAGGCGGCAAGCTGTGAAAACTCTAAAAATGCTGAGCCATCATCAAGTAAAGCATTAACCCTATCTCTAGGTAATAACTTACCACGGCTAAGGTGCCGCTCTCGAGATCGCTCGCCACCGCCAAGCTTGATTTCACTGAGCTTTTCTCGTAAATCATCAACTTGAGTTTGCATATGTGCAGCATTGTCTAAGAAATCTTGACTGCGAGTGTTTATTTTACTTATTATTTTTGCCACGATAAAAACCTTTTGTTTTCATTAGAATGAAACAAGTAACAGTTTAGTTTGCAGCTAGTTAGTTTTACTACGAGGCAAAAACACGGAGTTGACGCTAGTCAATGAGTATTTTTAACAACGTCGTTAGGCTAACTAGCAATAAAATAACTGCTTACTTTGATTCGTTGAACAACTCACGTCCGATTAACATTCTGCGAATTTCTGAAGTACCGGCACCAATTTCATATAATTTGGCATCACGCAGTAAACGACCTGCTGGAAATTCATTGATATAACCATTACCACCCAATAATTGAATAGTATCAAGAGCCATTTTTGTTGCTAATTCTGCGGCATAAAGAATAACGGCAGCTGAATCTTTTCGGGTAGTTTCACCACGATCGCACGCTTGAGCAACCATATAGGCGTAAGATTTTGCCGCATTCATTTGCGTGTACATATCGGCTATTTTACCTTGTACTAATTGAAATTCACCGATAGATTGGCCAAATTGCTTTCTGTCATGAATATAAGGAACGACTAGATCCATACAGGCATCCATAATGCCTAGTGAACCGCCAGACAATACTACACGCTCATAATCTAAGCCTGACATCAATACCCGTACACCTTTACCTTCTTGTCCTAAGATATTTTCTGCAGGTACTTCACAGTCTTGAAAGACTAACTCACAAGTATTTGAGCCACGCATACCTAATTTATCTAATTTTTGATGACGAGAAAAGCCAGGGTAATCACGCTCGACAATAAAAGCGGTAATGCCTTTGGAGCCTGCGCTAGTATCTGTTTTAGCGTAAATAACATAGACATCAGCTTCTGGACCATTGGTTATCCACATTTTGTTGCCGTTAAGAATATATTTATCACCCTTTTTGTCAGCACGAAGCTTCATACTGACCACGTCAGAGCCCGCATTCGGCTCACTCATCGCTAGAGCACCAACATGTTCACCAGTGCAAAGCTTAGGTAGATACTTTAATTTTTGCTCATGAGAGCCATTTTTTCTTAATTGGTTAATACATAGGTTTGAACATGCTCCATAACTTAAACCAACAGAAGCTGAAGCTCTGCTGATTTCTTGCATCGTAACTATGTGCTCTAAATAGCCTAAACCTGAGCCACCATATTCTTCTTCAACAGTCATACCTAATAAACCCAAGTCACCAAATTTTCGCCATAAATCAGCTGGGAATTCATTATCAATATCAATTTGTTCGGCGCGTGGAGCAATTTCATCACGGGCGAAGGCGTTAACCGTTTTGCGGATCATATCCACAGTTTCGCCTAAGTTAAAGTTTAGTGAGCTAAATGGTGAGATCATGATTTATTCCTATTTTAAGTATTACGTTGTTAGTGTAGTTAATATTTTCTGACAGTTTTTTTCTATGTCATTTAATTCAATCAAGACAGCGTTAATATCTTCAAGTTGTTGCTTTAAATCGTTTTTCTTTTGGTATATCAATTCCATCATGCTAGATAATTGTTTAGCACTGGACTTATCTGCATCATATAGCTCAAATAATCGACCTGTTTCTGCTAGAGAAAAACCTAAACGTTTACCTCGTAAAATAAGTTTTAATCGAACCTTGTCGCGCTGATTATAAATGCGTGTTTGTCCTTTACGTGTAGGCGCTAATAGTCCTTGGTCTTCATAAAATCGAATACTACGGGTAGTAATATCAAACTCTTTTGATAAATCACTAATAGAATAGTTAGCATTGTTCATCTGGATCATTTTTATAGTAACTTGTTTGGTCTTAAATATCGTTATTGAAATAACCTTACAGGAAGTTTACGTAAACGTAAAGCTTGTTAAGTGTTAAAAAGTTAAGCAAATTTAGTTATTCATCGTTATAAATTAGTACTTTTAGGTGTTATTTCTCCAATAAGCAACTATATATACGGAAACTAAGATATAAGTAAATAGTATAACGGTTGTAATAAATAGCGCCAATGTGCGTTGGCGTAAACTATAAATTGAGTTAGGGTAGATATTGAATTATGAATTTATTATCTTTTTTTCCCTTATGGAGTGTGCCATGTCTAATTCTGATCCCGTTGTTATTGTTTCCGCATTAAGAACACCTATGGGTGGCTTTAGTGGCTGTCTAGCGAATACTAGTGCTACAGAACTTGGTGCAACAGCAATAAAAGCAGCTGTTCACCAAGCAAATTTAACCAGTGATCAAATTGATGAAGTTATTATGGGTTGTGTGTTACCGGCCGGCTTGAAACAAGCACCCGCTAGACAAGCAGCGCTCGCCGCTGATTTAGCGTTATCAACGGTTTGTACCACTATTAATAAAGTGTGTGGCTCTGGTATGAAAGCAGCTATGCAAGCGCATGATGCGTTACTTGCCGGCTCAATTGAAATTGCTATCGCGGGTGGTATGGAAAGCATGAGTAATGCACCATACTTGTTACCTAAAGCAAGAGCTGGAATGCGCATGGGACACGGTCAAGTACTTGATCACATGATGCTTGATGGTTTAGAAAATGCGTATGACGGTATCTCAATGGGTTGCTTCGCACAAGAAACGGCGGATGAAAACAGTTTTACTCGTGAGCAAATGGATGAGTTTGCCATTCGATCATTATCGAGAGCAAATGCAGCGATTGATTCTGGCGCGTTTAAAAATGAAATTGCCCCTGTTACCGTGAAAAACCGACGTAAAGAAACTGTTATTGATACAGACGAACAGCCGGGTAATGCCCGTCCTGATAAAATACCTTCTTTGCGAGCGGCATTTAAAAAAGATGGCACTATAACGGCGGCTAACTCTAGCTCTATTTCAGATGGCGCGGCAGCATTAGTGATGATGAAACTATCAACAGCAAAAGCACGTGGTTTGACGCCTCTTTGTAAAATTGTCGCGCATGCAACGCATGCACAAAAACCAGCCGAGTTCACTGTTGCCCCTGTTGGAGCGATGAATAAGTTATTAGATAAAGCTGGTTGGACGGTAAGAGATGTTGATTTATTTGAAATTAATGAAGCGTTTGCCATGGTCACCATGCTTGCTGTTAAAAACATGGATTTAGATATTAATAAAGTCAATGTTCATGGTGGCGCTTGTGCTTTAGGACATCCATTAGGCGCAAGTGGTGCGCGTATTATGGTAACGCTTATTCATGCCTTAAAGAATAAAGGTTTATCAAAAGGTGTTGCTTCTCTATGTATTGGTGGCGGTGAAGCAACATCCATTGCGCTTGAGATGTTGTAATACAGTAATTTAAAGGCATTTTGTTTTATGTCTTTGATAAAATATTTCTTTTAATGTCCATATTGGGATTGTCGATATTGCGTGGGCGACAATCCCATTATTTTTTTAAAAAGACGTGAAAAATAGTAAGGATCATCATAGCCAATTTTTAAAGCAACGTCTTTAACTGAAATGTTCGATTCATCAAGTAATTTACACGCATGTTTTATTTTTAACTCTAAAAAATAGCGTATAGGGCTAACACCAGTATGCTGTAAAAACTTTTTTGAAAAATAAAACTTTGACAACTTTAGTGAGTCAGCTATTTGTTGCAGGTTTATTTTTTGACTAATATTTTCTTCCATAAAACCAGTCACTTTTGACAAATTGAAGTCTTGCTTTAACTGCTCTAGTTTTATAGGGCTATTTACAGTGAATAGCGCAAACATCTTTTTTATGATATTTGAAGCCAAAATAAAAGAGCTTAATTGATAGCTTTTATTTCTTGTTGCAAGCAACTGTTCAAATTCATTAATGAGTTCTGTTTGATTAGATATATTCAAAATCAAATTAGTACTGTTTACACCAATAAAATCCATGAATTGTTCAAATAAGTGCCCTTCAATATGAACCCAGTAGATTGACCAAGGTTCCTTATTACTCGACTTATATTGGTGTTCTGTCCCTTTAGGTAAAAAAAGTACATCACCTTTATTTATCAATCCTTGGCATGTAGATGTACTAAACTGACCTACGCCATCAAAACAAAAAATAACTAAATTATCAATGTGCTCGTGCCTTTTAGTATAATGGTTACTTGCCAATACATACTTTCCAAATGATGATGGGTAAAGGCCTCGGCTTAATATGTTGAGTGCTAATTGAGCTATTAACGGTTTGGGGATTAAGTATCTAATACTATTATTTGGTAGTGGCCAATTGGATGCTGTGCTCATTTGGAAACCTCTTGATGTAATAGCAAGATAATCCATTAAAGTGGCAAGTTAATCAATGTATTTATAATGATTTATTTGTTTTAATCAGTACATGTACTATTAATTTGCTTGAGCAATTACCGTTACAGACTTAAAGCATTGTATTTTTATCAGCGATAGTGATAGATATTTGTCTATTGACTAGCGCTTCTTAGTTAACTTAGATATTTAGGGATTTAATGTGAATTTTGATTTAACCGAAGATCAACAAATGTTTGCTGATCTTGCTAAGCAATTTAGCGACAGTGAATTATTACCAAATGCAGCAAAGTGGGATCAAGAGCATATTTTCCCGAAAGATGTAATTGCCAAAGCGGGCGAACTCGGTTTTTGTGCTTTATATACGCCTGAAGATGCAGGTGGTTTAAACCTAAGTCGTTTAGATTCATCTATTATCTTTGAACAATTAGCAATGGGTTGTACCGCGACAACGGCGATGATGACTATTCATAACATGGCTACCTGGATGATTGCCTCTTGGGGAACAAGCAGTGTCAAAGATACTTGGTGCCCGTCACTTGTTACCGGCGAAAAACTCGCTTCATATTGTTTAACTGAGCCCGGCTCAGGCTCTGACGCTGCCTCTTTAAGTACATCGGCTAAAAAAGATGGTGATCATTATATTGTTAATGGCTCAAAAGTGTTTATTTCAGGTGCAGGTGAGACTGAACTTTTAGTTGTTATGGTTCGCACAGGTGAAGCCGGTCCCAAAGGTATTTCAGCGCTTGCCATACCTGCTGATTTAGACGGTATCATTTATGGAAAAGCCGAAGAAAAACTGGGTTGGAATGCACAACCTACCCGTCAAATAACCTTTGATAACGTTAGGGTGCCGGTTGAAAATTTACTAGGCAATGAAGGTGAAGGTTTTTCAATGGCAATGAAAGGGCTTGATGGCGGTCGAATTAATATTGCTACTTGTTCTATTGGTACTGCACAACAAGCATTAAATTCAGCGATGGGGTATATGCAAGAACGGGAACAATTTGGCAAACCACTCGCTGCTTTTCAAGGGTTACAGTTCAAGCTTGCTGATATGGCCACAGAGTTAGTAGCTGCTCGTCAGTTGGTACGCTTAGCTGCTTATAAATTAGATCAAAATGATCCAGAAAAAACGGCTTATTGTGCCATGGCAAAACGTTTTGCTACAGATATTGGTTTCCAAGTATGTGATGCCGCTTTACAAATTCATGGTGGTTATGGCTATATCAAAGAGTATCCATTAGAGCGTCATTTTAGAGATGTACGTGTTCATCAAATACTTGAAGGTACAAATGAAATTATGCGCGTTATTATTGCCCGTCGCTTGTTAACTGAAGGTGCTGGTCAACTTTTATAAGACTGTAATATAGCAACTTAAAATAAATAAAAAGAGAACAACAATTATGTCTGACTATTCATCACAATTTTTAACCGTAGAAGTAAATGAACATACCGCGGTAGTTACTTTTAACAACCCACCCGCGCATATCTGGACACAGCAAAGTTTAACGGATTTACGTGATTTGGTTTTAACGCTAAATGAAGATAAAAATATCTATGCATTAGTACTCACAGGCGGCGGTGATAAGTTTTTCTCAGCGGGTGCTGATTTAAATGTTTTTGCAGATGGCTCTAAAAAAGTAGCTAAAGATATGAGTGATATTTTTGGCCAAGCCTTTGAAACCTTGTCAAATTTTCGTGGTGTTTCAATCTCTGCTATTAATGGCTATGCCATGGGCGGTGGTTTAGAAGTTGCGCTAGCATGTGATATTCGTTTAGTTGAAGAGCATGCTGTTATGGCATTGCCTGAAGCGAGTGTTGGTTTGCTACCTTGTGCTGGCGGTACGCAAAATTTAGCGATACTGGTTGGTGAAGGCTGGACTAAGCGGATGATTTTGTGCGGTGATCGTGTTGATGCAGCAACCGCTTTACGTATTGGGTTAGCTGAAGAAGTTATTGCTAAAGGTGAAGGTAAATCAGCAGCGATAGCATTAGCCGAAAAAGTCGCAAAACAAAGTCCTGTTGCTGTTTCAGCGTGTAAAATTCTTATCCAAAAAAATAGAGAGATGCCAATAGCGGTAGCATTACCGCAAGAGCGTCAAGCGTTTGTTGATTTATTTGATTCACAAGATCAAAAAGAGGGCGTACAAGCTTTCTTAGAAAAACGTAAACCCGTTTGGCAAAATAAATAGTGGTTGAATAAATAGCTGAAAAATTAATAGCGATTAGATAGGAATTTTTATGAATCAAGTAGTAACTTTTCAAGAGATAAATTGTATAAACGGCAAAAAAATTGCCGTTGCGACACTAAACTCTCCAAAATCATTGAATGCTTTAAGCGATGAAATGATCGAATTACTTTATCCAAAATTAGAGCAATGGCAGATGCAAAGTGATATTGCGGCTGTTTTTCTTCAGGGTGAAGGCGAAAAAGCTTTTTGTGCCGGTGGCGATATAGTGCACATGTACAATGAAATGATCGCCAACAAAGGTAATTTCTCCCTAGGTATTGAAGAGTACTTCACTAAAGAGTATCAACTTGATTATCTTATCCATACTTTTGATAAGCCCTTTATTGTCTGGGGTAATGGTATTGTCATGGGCGGTGGTCTTGGCCTGATGGTTGGTGGTAGTCATCGTGTTGTTACTGAAAGTTCACGTATCGCAATGCCAGAGATCAGCATAGGTCTTTATCCCGATGTTGGTGGCAGCTACTTTTTAAACCGTATGCCTGATAATTGTGGCATGTTTTTAGGTTTAACGGGGGCGTCTATTAATGCTGCGGACGCTAAATACTGCCATTTAGCCGATTACTTTGTTGCGAGTGATAATAAAAAAGCGTTTGTTGAACAGCTTGCACAAGTAGATTGGCAAGACTCAATTGCGCTTAACCACGACAAACTTTCAAGTTTACTAATAAATTTTGAGAAAGATTCAATTAACCAGTTACCTAAATCAAAACTTACTGAGTATGAAACGTTAATTGAACAAGTTACCAACGCTGATAATTTAAAAGCGATTGTAGATAATATTTTATCGGTTGAAACTGATGATAAATGGTTTTCTCGGGCACAAAAATCCCTTAAACACGGTAGTGCTCTTAGTGCTTCTTTAACTTATCAGCAAATACAGTTTGGCGCTTCATTATCTTTAGCTGATTGTTTCCGTATGGAATTAAACCTGTCGGTTAAATCAGGTAAGTTTGGTGAATTTTCTGAAGGCATTAGAGCACTGCTTATTGATAAAGATAACTCCCCTAAATGGCACTTTTCTTCTGTAGAAACAGTTGATAAAAAAGTCGTTGATTGGTTTTTTGAATCGAAATGGTCACAAGAACAACACCCATTAGTGCTTTTAGGTAATAAATAGGCACCTAAGAGATTTTTATTTAATTTTTAGTAAAAATCATTTTTAAAGAATTATAAGGAAAGAACAATGGCGAATATCGCATTTATTGGTTTAGGTAATATGGGTGGCCCAATGGCCATTAATCTTGTTAAAGCAGGACACGATGTGTGTGTGTTTGATTTATCAGAGTCAGCTGTAGCCCAAGTAGTAGAACAAGGGGCTAGTACTAAAGCAAGCGCAATTGATTGCGTTAAAGATGCCCAGTTTATTATTTCCATGTTACCTGCAGGAAAACATGTTGATAGTGTATACCTCTCAGCTGAAACAGGCTTAATTAATTATATTGCTAAAGGTAGCGTTGTTATCGACTCATCAACTATCGATGCAACAACATCACGTAAAGTTGCAGCAGCGTTAGCAAAGCAAGGCATTAACTTTGTTGATGCACCAGTCTCCGGTGGTGTAGGCGGTGCTATCGGTGGAACATTGAGTTTTATGGTGGGCGGTAGTGAGGAAGAATTTAAGCGTGTAGAGCCTATTCTAAAGGCAATGGGTAAGAATATTTTTCATGCGGGCGATCATGGCGCAGGTCAAATTGCTAAGGTCTGTAATAACATGTTGCTTTCAGTGCTTATGGTTGGCACCAGTGAAGCAATACAACTTGGTCTTGCTAATGGCTTGGATGCTAAAGTATTATCAAACATTATGAGTAAAAGCTCGGGTAGCAACTGGACACTTGATGTTTATAACCCTTGCCCAGATGTCATGGAAAATGTGCCATCATCAAATGATTATCAAGGTGGCTTTATGGTAGATCTTATGGCTAAAGATTTAGGTTTAGCTATGGATACAGCAGTAGGAAGTCAATCATCAACGCCAATGGGCGCATTAGCACGTAATTTATTTGCTATGCACGCGGCGTCAGGAAATGGTGGTAAAGATTTTTCAAGTATATTTGACCTGTTTAATAAGCAGTGATTTTGAACATTAGATAGAGAATTATATGAATTTAGAAAATAAAACCATTGTCATCACTGGTGGTGGTCAAGGTCTTGGCCGTAGCATGGCAATTAGCTTTGCTAAAAGTGGTGCGAATATAGCTTTAGTTGATTTAAACGAAGAGCTATTACGTGAGACTGTTAAATTGGTTGAAGAAAATGGTACGGCTAATACTCGTGCTAAATATTATCTGGCAAATGTTAGTGATGAAGCACAAGTTGAAACTACCTTTCAGCAAATTAATGATGACTTCAATGGTATTGATGGTTTAATCAATAATGCAGGTATATTACGAGATGGCATGTTTGTTAAAGCCAAAGATGGCGTGGTTGTTAAAAAAATGTCACTAGCGCAATTCCAGTCTGTTATTGATGTTAACTTAACAGGTGTATTTCTGTGTGGCCGCGAGGCTGTTGTTCATATGATTGAGTCGGGTAGTAAAGGTGTCATTATTAATATGTCATCTATTGCGCGTGGCGGCAATATAGGACAAACCAATTATGCGGCTGCTAAAGCGGGTGTTGTTGCGATGACAACTACTTGGGCAAGAGAGTTAGGACGCCATGGTATAAGAGTTGGTGCCATAGCCCCAGGTGTAATTCGAACGTCAATGACCGATGCGATGAAGCCTGAGATGCGTGATAGGTTAGAAAAAATGAAGCCGGTTGGACGTTTGGGTGAAGCAGAAGAAATAGCCCATACTGCTAAATACATCTTTGAAAATGAATTCTTTACTGGGCGAGTGATTGAAATAGATGGTGGCCTTTGCATGTAATGTAACAGTCTATTGAGTGTTTTTTAGCTTGAATCACTATTAATTGTGCAAGCTTTGAACACTTGAACTAGAATTGATAAATAGAATGTAAAAAGATACTTTTAAGGCTTGACCTCAAAGTAGAACTCTATACAATGCGCCCCAGTTCCAAGGGGTTCAGCCAAAAAGCTTAACCAACTGGACGTTATCTACAGGATGTAGTGTATTAAGTTAACGCA
>JABSOW010000004.1 GCA_013215465.1 Colwellia sp.
AATCGCTTTATAATGTTTTTTGGCGATTACTATATAAAGTTAGAACATGCCTTTTTCAACCTTAATCACGAAATTTTAAAGTCGCGCACGGCGTTAAATTAAGTGCTTATACCATAGTGTTTTGCGGTGTAATCTAGGGCAATGGTTAATCGGGCAATTAACAGATCAATTTCTTCTCTAGTACAAACCATAGGTGGTGCAGTAACAATCGCATCCCCTACTGAACGTACCATTAAGCCATGGTTAATCGCATGCGTTTTCACCATAGCGCCGCCAGCGCCATCGGGTGCTAAACGCTCTTTAGCTGACTTATCTTTAGCGATTTCTAACGCAGCAAGCATACCCATACCGCGTACTTCACCAACAATGGGATGACTTTCTAAGGTACGAAGCTGTGCTTGAAAGTACGGCATAATATCTGCTGCAGCGTTTTCAATTACTTTGTCATTCTTAAGAATGTCGATAGTTGCAATACCTGCCGCACAAGCAACCGGGTGACCTGAGTAAGTAAAACCATGGGTGAATTCACCGCCGTCACTTGCCAGTACATCAGCAATTTTATCACTAACCATAACACCACCAAGAGGTTGAAAACCATTAGTAACAGCCTTAGCGAAAGTCATTAAGTCGGGTTCATAATCGTATGTTTGCGCGCCAAACCAATCACCAGTTCGGCCAAAACCACAAATAACTTCATCACTAATTAATAAAATATCACGCTCTTTACATATTCGAGAAATTTCTGGCCAGTAAGTGCTCGGCGGAACAATAACACCACCTGCGCCTTGAATAGGCTCAGCAATGAATGCGGCAACATTTTCTTCACCTATTTCATCAATTTTAGCCGCTAATTCTTGTGCAACTTTAATACCGAATTCGCCTTTATCCATGTCGCCACCTTCAGTAAACCAGTTTGGTTGACCAATGTGTTCTACATAGCTAAGACCTGTGTATTGCTTGTGCATGCCATCAAAACCACCAAGAGAGCCCGCAGCGATAGTTGAACCATGATAAGCGCCATGACGACTGATAAAAATTTTCTTGCTCGGCTTACCAAGTAAGTCGTAGTAACGGTGAACTAAACGAATATTAGTATCGTTAGCTTCTGAGCCTGAGTTAGTAAAGAAAACATGATTAAATTGCGCCGGAGAAATATCAACAAGTGCTTTAGCCATTTGCACTGAAACATCAGCCGCACACTGGAAAAAGTTATTGTAAAAAGGTAATGTATTTAATTGATTATTAATCGCTTCATTAATTTTTGGTTGGCTATAACCTAAGTTACAGCACCAAAGACCCGACATACCGTCAAGCAACTGTTTACCTTCTTCATTGTAAATGTAGATATGTTCGGCTTTAGTATAAATAGCATTATCTGTTGCTTTATATTCTTTAAAGTCAGTAAAAGGATGTAAAAAATGTGCTTTATCTAACTTATTTAATGGTGTAGTGTTGGAATTCATTTCTGACCTCTCTGCGTTATAAAACAAGGGTTCTTAGCGGCTACACTATTGGGTTATAGCCGACCCTGCTCTCTTATTGTTTAATAGTTTCACATAAAATCCACTAAATTGGATTACCCCTAAAGAGTTGTATAAGGAGACAAGTGAGATGCACTTTAAAAAACCTGTGGTTGGTGTGGTATGCGATGTGATTAAGTATGGTGCTAATAGTTTTCATGGCGCTGGGGAAAAATACATCAATGCCATTGCTCACGGCGTGAATGCCATCCCGATTCTAATTCCTGCGCAAGCACCTGGTGAAGATCTAGATTCACTCAGTGAGTTTTTTGATAGTGACTTTTTTCAACAACTTGATGGTGTGTTTTTTCCTGGTAGCCCATCAAATATAGAACCTCACCACTATGGTGATGAGGAATCGGCAACACCAGACAGTCATGATCAACAAAGAGATAACTCAAACTTACCCTTAATTAAGCTGGCTATTGAAAAAGGCATTCCTTTATTAGCGGCTTGCCGTGGTATGCAAGAATTAAACGTCGCGATGGGAGGAGAGCTACACCAACAACTTTTTACTCATCAACAATTTATTGAACATCGTGAAGATAAAAAAGCTCAACGAGAACAACAATACCAAGTGGCTCATGAGGTATCATTATGTCCAAATGGTTTATTGGCATCTATACTTGGCCAAACAAACCATCAAGTGAACTCTTTACACGGCCAAGGCATAAAAACACTTGGCCAAGGTTTAACGGCAGAAGCTTACGCACCTGATGGCCTCATTGAAGCGATTAGTTATCGTAAAAATGATACTTTTGCCGTAGGAGTACAATGGCATCCTGAGTGGAAATTTAGCCAAGATAAGCTATCAACTGCGCTTTTTAAAGCTTTTGGTGATGCTGTATATAAACGCTTTATGCAAAAAAATCAGTAAATAAATTTTTGCCAAACACACAGTTAATTTGGAGATTACATGAAAGACTGCAAAAAATTTTATATTAATGGAAGTTGGGTAAACCCGTTAACCGCTCATGATTTTCCCGTGGTTAATCCGGCAACAGAACAAACCGTAGCAACTATTTCATTGGGCAGTAGTAAAGACGTTGATATTGCCGTAGCAGCAGCCCGCACTGCTTTTTCATCATTTGGTTATAGCAGTGTTGAACAGCGTATTTCCTTATTGGAAGCTTTGCTAAAACAATATATGGATAATTATGATGCCATGGCACAGGCAATTTCACTTGAGATGGGCGCGCCAATTGACTTTGCTATTAATGCCCAAGCTGATTGTGGTAAAGGCCATATTAAATCGGCTTTATCAGCCTTAAAAGAATTTGAGTTTGAAAGAACCTTAGCCAACGCACAAATAATTAAAGAACCCATTGGTGTTTGTGGTTTTATCACACCATGGAATTGGCCGATAAATCAAATAGCTTGTAAAGTAGCGCCAGCGTTAGCCACAGGTTGTACTATGATCCTTAAGCCTAGTGAGATAGCGCCTTTATCTGCACAATTATTTAGCCAAATGGTGCACGATGCGGGCTATCCTGTTGGTGTTTATAATATGGTGCATGGCGACGGCATGGGCGTAGGCTCGGCTATATCAGCACATAAAGATATTGATATGGTCTCTTTCACTGGCTCTACTCGCGCAGGGATTGCTATTGCAAAGTCAGCGGCTGATACCGTTAAAAGAGTTGCGCAAGAGCTGGGCGGAAAATCACCTAATATCATTTTGGATGATGCCAATATTGAAAAAGTGGTTAAACGTGGTGTCTTAGGCTGTATGAGTAATACCGGGCAGTCATGTAATGCACCAACACGAATGTTGGTTCCGGCAAGCCACTATCAACAGGCAGTTGAAGTAGCTAAAGCCACCGTTGCCAAGATAAAAGTTGGTAATCCAGCAGAGCACGGCAACCATATTGGCCCCTTAGTCAGCGAAGCTCATTTTAATAAAGTTCAACACATGATCCAGCAAGGAATTGATGAAGGTGCTACTTTATTAGCTGGCGGAGTAGGAAAACCAGCAGGTTTTGAAACGGGCTACTTTACCAAACCAACCATCTTTTCCGATGTAAATAATGATATGACCATCGCTAGAGAAGAAATCTTTGGCCCTGTTTTAGTGATGATCCCTTATGAAGATGAAGCGCAAGCGATAGCGATAGCCAATGATACCCCATACGGTTTAGCGGCCTATATTCATTCAGAAGATGCTGATAGAGCCAAACGCGTGGCAAGAAAAATACGTGCTGGTATGATCAGCATTAATGGTGCTGCACATTATTACACATCACCTTTTGGTGGTTATAAACAATCAGGCAATGGCCGAGAATGGGGCGAATTTGGCTTTGATGATTTTCTGGAAATTAAATCTATTAGTAGCTAATTAAACCTAAAATATTAACCCTCCTCGTTAATAGATATTATTGCCTTATCACTCTTCTACGTTAATAAGAAGAGTGATGAGCGCAAATATTATTCAAAATAAATACCACGCATTTCCTAGTATTTATTACCTATCCTGCTCAAGAAAAACACCCGTTATATTGCAAATAAACCAGACATCGATATACTGTATATAAAAACAGCTCAGCTATTCTACCCCGAGACCAATATGGCAAAAAAAGATAAAACCCAATACATGTGTAGCGAATGCGGTAACACCCACCAACGATGGTTAGGCCAATGTTCTTGTGGTGCGTGGAATACCATTATTGAATTCAAGGAAACAAAAACCGTTACTCAACGCACCCCCCATGCAAGAAAACATAAAGGTTATTCAAAGGAAGACGCTAAGGTTGAAAACCTCAGCAAAGTGTCTGATACCAATTTAATCCGTTTTGACACCGGAAGCTCTGAGTTCAATCGTGTTTTAGGTGGCGGTATAGTAGAAGCATCGGTAATTTTGGTGTCAGGAGATCCCGGTGCCGGCAAAAGTACCTTACTGATAAAAACGTGTTCAAACCTCAGTAAAATAGGCAAGGCTTTGTATACTTCAGGGGAAGAGTCTAAAAGCCAAGTACGTGATCGCGGCCTGAGACTACAGCTTGATATTGGCAATATTGACATCATGAACTCTGGCGATGTCGAATTAATTTGTGATGTAGTGGTAGCAGAGGGATACAAGTTTTTAATTATTGACTCGATCCAAACGGCCTTTGTCAGTTCACTTCCCAATGCCCCAGGCGGTGTAACACAGGTTAAAGAGTCAGCCTCTATATTGAACCGATTGGCCAAAGAGCACGGCATAACCGTGATTTTAGTATGTCATGTTTCAAAATCAGGTGATATGGCAGGCCCTAAGGTATTGGAACATATCGGCGATACCATGTGTAAAATTGAATGTGAAAGTGACAGTAAATATCGTACTTTGCGGGCATCAAAAAATCGCTTTGGTGATACCACTGAAGTCGGCACATTCGCCATGACCGCAAAAGGCATGCAAGATATTTCAAATCCGTCTGCTATTTTTTTAGAAAAAGGCGGCATAGAGTCTAGCGGCAATATGGCCTATGCATCTAATGATGGCGGCAGAACCTTACTTATCAATATTCAATCATTGGTCACCCAATCTCACGGTGAAAACCCAGTACGCGGAGGCGTTGGTTTTGACTACAAACGTATGTCAATGTTATTGGCAATACTGCAAAATAGAATGGGGGTAAATATTGGCGGTAACGACATCTATGTTAATGTGGTTTCAGGAGTAAACTTAACTAAAGACGTGGCTGCAGACTTGCCACTGGTGTTAGCGATGATTTCATCAAACAATGACTCTATCTTATCTTCTAGTACGGTTGCCTTCGGTGAAATAGGACTTTCAGGCGAAATACGCCCGGTACCCTCAGGTGAGGAACGCGTTAAAGAAGCCGTTCGTAATGATTTTAAAACCATCATTTTACCAAAACGAAATTACCACCCTAGGCTTGAAACTCCTGGGGTGACCATTATTCCAGTCTCTAGCGTAAGTGAATTACACACAGTATTTGATAGAGCTAAAAGTTAAGTTTATAAACGTATGTTGATAAGCCTAATCAATAGCAGAATTGGGCTTATCGTAATGGCTCGCTACAACATAACAAACATTTTACTCGTTATTTTTTACCACAATATAGTCTTTAACTCCTGATAAAGACCAGCCTTAATCAATGGGTAATATCGATTTACTTTTTAAAGCTAACGTTGAAACTTACTTGGAATAACTAGCTCTCCATCGCATTTATTATTCGGAAATATTTGATACTGATAATAATCATTTCCTTCATGGTCATGGCTTGTTAGCCCTTGAACCAAACCAAACCCATGTTCATACAAGCAATCAATAACTTCCTGTGGAGCTGAAACAACAAAAATACTAAATTTCTTGGTTAATTTATTTTGTTCATTAAAGGTTCCATCCCAATACCATTTTGATGTAAATATTTCTTTTTTTCTTGTTGGTCTGTAGGGGCTATCAGCTTCTTTACTATGTTTTATTGGTAGTGAAATAAACCAATCACCTTTGGCTAAATGGCTCATGGCACTATCAAATCTTTGCTTCTCTGATTGCGTAAACTGTTGTGACAGAATTTTTAGCAGTTGGCATTCCCGAAATATTTTTCTAAATAGTGATGCCAGATTTCCAGTTCGTCCTTCGATGGAATAAAGGTGTAATAGATTTTCAATATCATTGGCTACACTTTTTGGATAGCACCTTTGTTTTTTCGCTCTTTTTAACCACTTTCCTAAAAAAATATTTTCACTTGCCGCTTTACTGGCAAGCTTACCTACCTGTTGTTCTGAGGAGGTGGCAATTAAACCACCTAAAATCAGATTATATAAATCAGATTATATAAATCAGCAGATTTATTAAATGTAAACTTGTTCATTCAGTCATTACTTTTATTATGTTATACCCGTTATCAATCAAAGTGCACAAAAATTTTAGATATAAAAGTTCACAATACCAACGGTTACTTTCTATACTTCATCGCCGCCAAAACAAGCTTTAAATTTGAGTTATTGATCAATATAAAGACTACATTTTCTCAGAAAATATTTGCATTTCTTCGCCAATTTTTTTACGCATGGCTATTAATTTAATGGCCGTTTCATGCTGTTTTTTATCATAATCTAATTCCGGTATCCATGGTGGAACTCGCTCAGGCTGCCCGTTTTGATCGACGGCAACCATTATTACAATGCAATGCGTAGTTAAACGTAGATTTAACGACTTAGGATCACAAGCGTTTACTTTTAGGGCTATATGCATGGAAGATTTCCCGGTATAAATAACTTTGGCTTCTACTTCAACCAAACTTCCTACGTGTATTGGAGCAACAAAACGAATACCTCCAGCATAAGCGGTTACACAATAACAACCGCTCCAACCCGCCGCACATGCATATGCTGCTAAATCAATCCATTTCATTACGGCCCCACCATGAACTTTCCCCCCAAAATTAACATCTTGTGGTTCGGCCAAAAACCTTAGGGTAATATCTCTTTTTGCTTGAAGCATATTTTTCTCATATTATGAAGGGGCATTAATTTTAACTTTATTCGATACCATTCAGCTCTTTCCAATTTCCTGGCTGTACGGCATAAAAAATAAGGGTTTCTTCACCTTCATAATGTAGTTCGGTGCCATTGGGCAGCCACAAAACATCACCTTTTTGTCCCTCTAGTACGGCATCCGCTGTGCGTACCCTGAAAGTCCCTTCCATCACGACAACGACTTCATCATAAAGCAGTGTCCAGCTGATAGCACAGCCATCAAAGCGTGCGAAACCTGCAGCCATACTGTTACTGGTATCTGGACCGACTGCACGGGCAACTGATGCTTTTCCTGGAGGACCACCACGGTGTAGAAAGGTAAGTTCATTGTGTTTAATTAGTTTGGCTTTGCTCATTATTAGGCTCTTTTGTAGTTTTAAAATTTTTTCGGTCTGTTATCGACGTTAAGCGAGATATTTATAAATACCCCTAGCCCAGAATAGCTAGAGGTATATACCCATGATACTTCAAGATACGAGTTTCAGGGTGACTGAGGTAACATAGGTATAAGTGTTAACTTCTGACTTTATATTTCACTGCGGCTTTGCCACTTTGCCAGTTTGATCCGTGCTTTCACGCCAACCCCAAGGAATGGTTCTGGCGGATTTAATGAGGGCATACCTGTGACTTCTTTAATATGACTCAATAATGTACTGCTAGACCCCACTACCTGCTCAGCCAATAGTGTTCCAGAAATAGTACCCCATGCCGCACCCACGCCATTATCACAAGCTGTTGCAAAAATCCCGTCATCTAGTTGACCAAAGAAATTAGTGAAATTTCTAGAGATTGCATACGTACCACCCCAGCTATGACTAAACGGCACATGACTAAGTTGAGGGTAACGCGCTTCAAAAGCCGCTCGATGATCTTGCTTAATGCCCTCTCTGATAGAAGTGGTAATACTGGCTCCGTACTTAGGCACATGCTGATAAGAATTACGAATCATTAGTCGCCTATCAGCCGTCATTCTCACTGTAGTTCCTGCATGATCTGCCGGTGTTAACCCCCAATTAAACTGACCGGTAAAGTTTGTTACCTCACTATCAGTAAGAGGACGAGTCCAACTTGCAAATGTCATCATCGGTAATAAACGGTTCTTAAGAAAGCCAAACTCCTTGGTGAAAATGCTGGTGCCCATAAGAATCTTACTGGCAATTATTTCGCCCTCAGGACAGCTAACTTTCACACCTTGAGCCTGTTTATCTAAGCCTGAAACCGCAGTGTTTTCATAAAGCTCAATATTTTCAGGTAGATTATCAGCCAAACCGCGTACTAGAGCCGCTGGTTGCATTAGATAACAACCAGGAGTGTAGATGGCACGATTGTAATAATCAGTCCCCGTTATTCCAGCTAATTTACTTTTGTCGATCAACTCGTAGGGTTCGCCAAGTTCACTAAGCAATGATTCAAAGTGATCAAGATACGCCTCACCTCTGGCGCCAACGGCACCTTGGTATTTACCGCTATGTGACCACTGACAATCGATACCGTATCGATTAACCGCACCTTCGAGTTGCGAAATTGCTGCTCGATTAAGTGCTAACAGCTTCATTTTGTGAGCAGGATCAGGATGTTCTAACGAAAATTTATGCGGTAAGTCAATAACAAACCCCGAGTTTCGACCGCTAGCGCCATATCCTACACGCTGGGCATCAAGCAAAATAATCCGTGCCTGAGGTTCTAATTCGGCAAGACGTCTAGCTGCCGCCAGTCCCGCGAATCCAGCGCCAATCACCACATAATCAGCGCGTTGTTGACCAATAAGACGCTTAGTCGCCTTAGGCTCGGGCAAAGCGGCATACCAGCCGCAATTGTTGTCATCTAAAGGTAAATTTATAGACATAATTACTCCTACGCTGCCTGATATTGATTAAAAGTACTTAGCCATTGGCTTCGCTGACTTTGTTGACGTTGGCCTAATAAAACGAAGCCCAATAACTGCCCTTGCTGATCATAACAACCTGCAGTGAGTCCATCTTCTTGCTGCTCAATTTTCCATTCACCTTCGGCTATAGCTGGCATCACGCACAATGGCATAGCCGGTGTTTTAACGATAATAGGGGTTGCCACTATTGTCGCGGGTACCGGCTGCCCTAAAATACTTTGCACCAAGGCTGATTTTGCCTGATTGATTGGTGCGATATAAGGTGCCCACTTGCCACCCACTTCGGCGCAATCGCCCACCGCAAAAATTGCAGGGTCAGAAGTTTGATGACATAAGTCGACACTAATGCCGCGACCTGTATCTAAACCAGATTGCTGGGCTAATTGTATATTGGGTCTCAAGCCAACAGCAGATAACACAACATCGGTGGTAATAACTTCACCATCAGATAACGTAACGCTATAACCTTGATCAATCGCTGAAATGTTTTGAATACTTTGCTGTAAACGCCATTCAATTCCCAATTGCGATAACGCGTGCTGCAAGGTTTCTCCAGCTTGTTGAGGTAACAATGCCGCCATAGGCCAACTTGCTAATCCAACAACGGTAACTTTAATGCCCTGACTAGCCAAATCATTGGCAAACTCACAACCGATTAAGCCATCACCCAAAATGGTAATATGTTTGGCATCGGTTATTTTGGTTCTAAATTTGGCATAATCACATAAATCATTAACACTGAGCATAGCGTCAGCATCGCCAGCAACCGGAATGCGGATTGGCGCCGCGCCAGTTGCCAAAACCAAGCGGTCATAACGAGCTTCACCAATCGAAGTGGTTAATATTTGGTTTTGACGATCAATTCCAAGCACCTCGGTATGTGGATATACTCGAATATTTAAACGTTGCTCCCACGTTAGCGCTGACTCCGACACTAGATCTTGTGCCGTTTTTCCTAGCTTGAAGGCATTAGACAACATTGGTTTACTATAAAGTGCGCCGTCATCACTGGTGAAAACAGTAATTGATACATTTTTGTCTTGCTCACGTAAAGCATTGGCCATGTGATAACCTGCATGACCTGAACCAATGATCACGATGCGCTCAGGACCTACGATAGTGTCGGTTTTCGATTCAGTTGACAGCGCAACTGTTGATGAAATAGCGACCGTTGTTGCGGGTTCGTTGTCATCAAAAATTGCCAGCATTTCGAAATCTTCTTTGCCAACCTGACAATCAGGACATAACCAGTCGTCAGGAACATCTTCCCAACGAGTTCCTGGTGCGATGCCATCATCGGGCCAACCTTTGCGCTCATCGTAAATAAGACCACAAATTATACATAGCCAAGTTTTCATATTTTTTCCTGCCTGTTAATTATGAATGAAGTCGAATAGCAATATTGCGTGTCTGAACATAGCTGTATATTGCTTCTTGGCCTTTTTCACGACCAAAACCAGACAGCCCAACACCGCCGAACGGTGTTTCAATACCACCGGCATACCATTCATTAACAAATACTTGTCCGCCACGTAGTTGGTTTGCTACGCGCAGTGTTTGACTAATTGACTCGCCAAATATTCCGGAAACTAAGCCAAAATCGGTATCATTAGCAATTTCTATTGCCTGTTGCTCGGTATCAAATGGCATAATAACGAGTACCGGACCAAAAACTTCTTCTCGTGCAATCGCCATGTCAGGAGTCGCTTCAATAACCGTTGCTTGAACAAAATAACCAGCAAGATCAGGTGCTGCGCCACCAGCAAGAATTTTAGCGCCGTCTGCTTTGGCCTGCTCAATCATCTTTAATACGCGTTGCTGCTGATCACGGGAAACCAGTGGCGTTAAATCGAAGTTATCTTCGCCTTGACCAATGGTTAAGCTGTTAGCCATTTCAACAACGGCACTTTTTACTTCTTCGTAACGATTTTTGGTGACTAATAAACGGGACATTGCCGAGCAAACCTGACCCGCATTAAAGTAAATACCCGCTTTAACGCTGTCGATAACACAGTTAATATCTGCGTCTTCAAACACAATAGCAGCCGACTTCCCGCCAAGCTCCATCACTGACGGTGTCGCTTTAAGGGCCGCATCTTGCAAAATTCGCTGCCCGGTAGGTACTGAACCAGTAAAGACTATTTGATTAGTTTCCTGATGTTTGACTAAATGTGCGCCAACAACAGAGCCTTCGCCACACAAAAGGTTGACAGCTCCTTTAGGTAAATCTGTACTAGCAATTGCTTTAAAGAGCACCGTCATCGCTGCTGGAGATATTTCAGGTGATTTAACAACAACCGCATTACCTGCCGCCAGTGCGGGTGCTAATGAGCGAGCACAAATAGAGGGTGGGAAATTCCACGGAACAATTTGTACCGATACGCCAAAGGGTACATATTGGGTAAAGTCGATGTAATCTTTACCCAAAGGTACCGAGATACCTTCTATTTTGTCTGCCATGCCCGCATAATATTCAAAATAACGTGCCGCTTCAGTAAATTCACTCCTAGCATCATTAAGGCTCTTGCCATTTTCACGGCAACAAATTAATGCTCCCTCTTCAGTGACATCACGAATTGCCGCCGCTATTTGTAATAACCACTTGGTTCGCTCGGCCGGGCGTACATCACTTAAGGCACCACTTTTGACGCATTGACGTGCTGCTGCCATCGCCATATCGGCATCATTAATGTCAGCCTTGGCGATAGTAGCAAACGGCTCGTCGGTTGCTGGATTCATAATGGTCAGGTGGCTAGCGTTATCACACCACTGACCATTAATATAATTAAGATAATGTTCCATTACTTATGCCTCGTCTTCTATATTTTTTAATTGCTGAGCAAGCCAAGTTTGGAAGTAATGAGTTGGTAAATCCATTACAGGAGAAAAAACACCGCCGGTAAAGCCTTGAGAATGTCGACCCATTTGCATCCCTTCAACCGCATCAATGTCCTCGCCAAAAACAATACGCCATGATTCTACCGTCGCCTTGCGACATTCTGCATATTCATCGCTAATGGCATCATCACCGACATAAAATACTCGTAAGTGTTCAACCGTTTCTTCGGCGCTGATCGGTTCAATCATCATCGCGAAAGCATGATCGGCCTGAATACCTAGTAATACGTTAGGAAACAATGCAACATATTCCGCATGTTGTAGCTTGTCTGCTGGCCACGATGGGAATTTAGGTAGGATGGTATCAGCCGTTTCAGCAAGGCGATAAGCCGTGCTTCCTTGGCCAGCAAAACGACCTTCGAACATAATATTATAATGATCTTCAAGGCGTGAATAGGTATTTAAACTAGGATGAACCCAAGGTAAATGATAGGCCTCACAATAATTTTCAACTGGTAGCTTCCAGTTTGATTTAACCGTTATTTCAAGATTACTACTGGTTAGCGCACTGCGCATTAAGTTATAACCGTCATCACCTAAAAATGGTTGCCAACGCTCAGTTAACGGAGCAATATGCTGATCAAAATCCGCTGCGTCGCCAGACAGATTAATGAAAATCATATCCATCCAAATTGCCGAACGAATGGCTTTAAGGCCATGTTTTTCACACTTAAAACGCTCATCCTTATGAACATCTACTCCACCTATATGAGGGGTTCCCTTAAGATCGCCATCAAGATTATAGGTCCATGAATGGTATGGGCAACGAATTACACCTTGAATTTCACCTGCCTCGTGTACTAACTTCATGCCGCGGTGACTACAGACATTATGAAACACTTCTAATTTACCATCGCGATTACGCATCGCCAGTAATGGCATATTCATAAAAGTAATAGGTTTTACATAACTATTCTTATGCAGATCTGAGGAAAACCCGATGCAGACCCAGGTTTTAGATAATATTTGATCACGCTCAAAGGCGAAATAGTTTTCATCGGTATAAGCTATATTTGGGATACCTGTTGCCTCGGTGATAGGAGCTAACACAGCATCAATCTGTTTAATCGCTATAGAATTGTTTTTTATCATTAGTAATGTCCTGGACAGGGAGCCACTCTCGGCTAAAGTTATTATTTTCATCAGATATGTTGATTAACAATCTGGTAATAATCAAACAAGTTTTCAGCTAGGTGAGCATGAGTTTTTCTCATGTAAAATCGAAAAAATGATAATTGATTAATTTATCTATTTAGTGATGCAGATCAAAATAATACTTAGTAATAAAATTAAAAATTGATTCAAATCAACATCTGACCATAAATACAAAGCATATCCATGTAAAAAACTCATCCTCTCATTACAAATAGTAGGTTGTCTTACTTTGCTTAAAGCGGGTATGTTTTACCCGTTAATTAACAGTAAAACCAAAAACTATAATAACAAATGAATTATCTGGAGAATTCTATGAGAGCTAAATTGAGAGCTAAATCCGGGTTGCTAAAAGGACTCAACCCAACTGTGACCATCGCGTCTAAGATTATTATTATTGGCTTCGTACTCTTTTGTGCGATATTAGCCAACGAAGCAGGTCAATACTTTGAAACTGTTTCAGGACTATTACTTACCAACTTAAAATGGTTTTATATCAGCCTAGTCTCCTGTGTTGTTGGCTTTTTACTCTACCTAATGGTTAGTCGATTCGGTCATATTAGATTGGGTAAAGATGATGAGAAACCTGAGTTTTCTTATCTATCATGGATAGCTATGTTATTTTCAGGGGGTATGGGCATAGGTCTAATATTTTGGTCGGTTGCTGAGCCAATGTGGCATTATGCAAGTAATCCATTTACCGATGGCTTTAGTGATGAATCAGCTTCGATGTCAATACAGCTGGCCTTCTTCCACTGGGGTCTCCATCCATGGAGTGTATTCATTATTGTCGCGCTAGCGCTGGCCTATTTTTCTTATCGTAAAGATTTACCCTTTACCTTGAGATCCATCCTTTACCCACTAATTGGTGATCGTATTTACGGCCCAATTGGTCACACTGTCGATATTCTTACTGTAGCAATAACGGCATTTGGCATAGCACAAACTTTAGGTATGGGCTCTATACAAATTAATACCGGGCTAAATCTGGTCTTTGGTATCGATGTTAGTCTCACCACTCAGTTAATAATTATATTCTTGTTGTGTACGGCAGCCGTCGCGTCGGTGCTTAGTGGTGTCACTAAAGGCATGAGAATTTTATCTGAATGGAATATGCTCATTTCAATTGCCTTAGTCGCCGTCGTTCTATACGTAGGACCAACTGGTTATATTTTTAATACAATCATAGAAGGCACTGGCAACTATATGGGCAATTTGGTCGGCATGAGTTTCTGGACTGATACCCAAAAAGAGTCAGGCTGGCAGAATTGGTGGACCGCCTATTACTGGCCTTGGTGGATGACCTGGGCACCGTTTGTAGGTATGTTTATTGCTCGTATCTCCCGTGGCAGAACCATACGCGAATTAATTGGTGGAGCCTTACTTATACCCACTCTTATAACCTTTATTTGGATTGGTACCTTTGGTGGCGCAGCACTTAAAGTTGAACAAGATGCACGTATAGCGCACGAGCAAGCAGTTGCTACTCAAACTATTGATAGCGAAGTTAAAGTTGATGCTTTCAGCGGTGGCCCGATCCTCAAGGCAACCAAAGAAGATCCAACTAAAGCGATGTTCACTCTAATAGACACCCTTGATAGTGGCGTCATGGGTAGTATTTTAAGTTTACTTGTCTGCCTTTTGCTAGGTACTTATTTTATTACCTCTGCTGACTCGGGAACATTAGTACTTTGTACCCTAGACTCTGGGGGTGCACTAGAGCCGCCCAAAAGTATACGTATATTATGGGGAATCATTATTGCTGCTATATCTAGCGTATTACTCTATGCCGGAGGAGTAAAGGCAATGCAGACCGCATCAATTATCGCAGGATTCCCAATTGCTATTTTTATTGCCATCATGACATTTACTTTATATCGCACCATTAGGCGTGAACCTAAGCCTTGGGAAATGCTACCAGAACATGTTCGCCCCCCAGCACACGAACTCGACAGCCCCGTTGCATGTTCAGACGATGCCAAACCGGAGAATAACCATACAAGTAACTTAACGCTAAAACCACAAAGTGATTAGCTAAGTCTAGCCTTACTGATAACTTTTGGCACTATTTCGTGTCGAAAGTTATCACAAAAAACAAAAATAAAAACAAAACTCAAAATTATTTATGGGATACATACAATGAAAAAATTCACACCATTACTAGGCTTACTTTTAGTCAACTCTGCATCAGCTTGGGCCGATGGTTCACTCTCAGACATACAAAAAATTGATGAACTTCAAAAACAAATTAACCAACTAAAGTTTGATATTAAAGATGATAAGAAAGCTATATCCTCGCTGAAGCCAAAAATAAAAATAGGCGGTGCCTTACGTTTTCAGTACAGCTATGAAGATTACAATGACGCCAATAAAGATCGCGGTGGAGATTTCGACTTTGACACCTTTCGCCTCAATGTGGACGGCAGTATTGGCGATGTAACTTTATCGGCCGAATATCGCTGGTATCAATACATGAATGTGGTTCACCACGCCTATGTGGGCTACCAGTTCAGTGACAACTGGGAAGGACAAGTTGGTATTACCAAAGTTCCCTTTGGTAACCTAAACTATAATTCCAATAGCTTCTTCTTTAACTCAGGTTATTATGCTGGTATCGAAGATGACTACGATTCTGGTATCTCGATGATAGGTAAATATGACAAACATGATATTCGTCTGGCATTTTTCAAAAATGATGAACAAGGTGGTGTTGACGGTTATGTAAGTGACAGAACCCACCGCTATTCTTACGATGTAATTGGCATTCGTGATTTTGATAGTGGCGAAGGTATTTACAGCTCACCTACTCAGCAAATGAGTGAGAGTAATACTCTAAACCTGAGATATTCTTATAATTTTTTCTCTAATACGGAAGTGGGCGTATCATTACTATCAGGTGATCTTGAAGGTGGTTCAGGTGTAGGTTCAGTAGGTGACCACACAGCTTACGCTTTCCATGTAAAAAGCAAGATTGATAACATCGGTATTATGTTCCAGTATTCTGATTATGAATATGATCTAGACAATGGCTCTGATTTTGTCGCCGTGGGTGCTTGGGCATTCACTGACACTCTTCCAGCCGAAGCTTCGCTATATAACCTAAACCTATCTTACGATACTGCCGTGTCTTTCGGACCTATCACCAACATGACTTTCTATAACGATTACAACTTAGTAACCAATAAGTCTGGCGGAACAAAAGATACGACAATGAATATAACGGGTGTTGCGATTAGTGCTGGTGGCGTATACGCTTATGTTGACTTTGTTGTTGCAAAAAACCAACCCTTTGTCGGTGGTACTTTTGCCGGTAATTCTGATGATTGGAATAAGCGACTAAATATCAATATAGGCTATTATTTCTAATTAATAGTTTATTGGCTTACGCCTAACATTAAATTTCCCTAAAGTTTAATAGCGAGTTTACTTTCTCAGATTAAATGGCTAGTTGTTATAATAGCCATTTTGTCCCACAAAATTATATTAGTAGTTATGAACAACTGAGTGATAAAGGAGCAGAGCTGACTGATATATTAAAAATATCCTATGATATTTCTTGTCATTGTTTAGCTAACTATTTAGATTGTCGCGTAAAGCAGATATTATCAACTATCGGAAAGAATAAAATGATACCTATGAAAGAGCTTAAGTGTTCAAATAGCTCTTATATTAATAGCCGTTATATACAACACAGTCCATTTATCACCATAAATCATCCAACAATTAAAATTCAATGGATGAACACATGAAAATAACCCCCTTACCCCCTCTTAATAGCTTAGTAGCATTTGAGGCAGCGGCTCGTCACTTGAGTTTTACGCAAGCTGGTGCTGAACTAAATGTAACTCAAGGAGCTATTAGTCGACAAGTTCAGAATTTAGAAGACTACATTGGTTATCCACTGTTTGTTAGAAAAAACAGAACAATTAGCCTGACAACAATGGGCTCAACTTACCACGGTTCTATCTCTCTAAACCTTCAGGATATCGCCCAATCGACGGCTGAAATCAAGAAGTATAAAGGCGCTAAACAGCTAATAGTGACTACTAGTAGCGCGATGGCAACATTGTGGTTACTGCCAAAAGTAGCCCAATTTCAGAAAAACAACAACATAGATTTACGAATTCTAACCATTGATCACCCCATTGATTATCAAAATATTGATAGTGACTTTTGTTTGTTTTATTGCCGTACCCCCCCAGCCAACATGCGGGTTACTAAATTATTTTCTGAGGAAGTTTTTCCGGTATGCAGTCCTGAATATTTGGCTCATATAAGCCCTTTTGCTAACGAAAAGGAACTTTTTTCTAACAACTTGCTTAACCTTGATGATTCACAGCATGACTGGCTTACCTGGTCACAATGGTTTAAACAGGTAGAGCTTCCTTCTATAGTACGAAGGAGCAAAGTTAGCATTAATAACTATTCAATGTTATTACAGGCCGCAGTAAATGGTCAAGGCATAGCACTGGGATGGGGTGCATTAGTAGACGACTACTTAAGTAAAGGTACTTTAGTTAAACCGAGCAAGCATGTATTAAAGACCTCTGCCACCTTTTGCTTAATAGAACCTCAATATAGTAATAGAAGATATAAAGATATTAAAGCGTTTCGTGATATGTTGCTTGATTATGCAGAAGATAGCGAATAATAATTTACATAGGCTTAACTATTAAGTGCGATTAACCATGCAGTAAAACCGAAAAGAAAATTACCTTCACATTGTTGGTCTTATTTCTCGTTTTCTCTATTAAAGACGTTAAGATTAGTTGTAATGTACCTACTATTGCTTTAGCGCTAAAGCAAATATTGTAAATAGAACTGAATTTTTCTTATTCTGATTATAAAGAAAGGTTTGAGCAGGAAAATCAACCCTATGGGCACTATTTTTTAAAGTTAACACCTTAACTCTGACTTTCCGTCCAGTAATATTATTAAGAATTGTAAGTATCGGCGAACCCTGAGGTAAAAACATTGCCAAAAAAGCAACAATCATTACTATGGTATTATCAAAGCTAGTCGCCTCATATTAGTGGCAATTCATCTCTTCATCCTTGCATTAGTTTCCCGCTTTAAAGATAATGATTTACCGACTTTCTACTTTAACGTTCTTGACACGCTATTTAACAAAACGAATTACTTTATGATTAAAAAATTAAATATATCTTCCTTTTTCATGGTTTGCGCTTTATTCACCTCACCGCAAGTATTCTCTGGAGAACTGATGAAAACAAACACAGTACAAGCAAATGAACAACTTTCAATAGAGCGCATTTATAGTTCACCTTCACTCGATGGCCAAACGCCAAAATCATTAAAATTTTCTCCTGATGGTTCCCGTGTTACCTACTTACAAGGAAAAAGTGACGACTTAAATCGATATGATTTATGGGAGTACAATCTAAAGAGTAAAGAAAATAAATTACTGGTTGACTCACAAGCACTTTTTAGTGGCACCGAAGTACTTTCCAATGAAGAAAAAGCGCGCCGCGAACGTCAACGAGTTTATGGCTCAGGCATTATGGAATATAAATTTTCTAACGATGGTAGTGCCTTATTATTTCCACTTAATGGTGATATTTACTATTACCATTTAGCGACTAAAACAGCCAAACGCTTAACTGAAACCAGTGCCTTTGAGACTGATATTAAGTTTTCACCAAAAGGAAATTATGTTTCTTTTATTCGTGACGAAAATATTTTCGTTTTAAATATTGAAAGCACTAAAGAGCGTCAGTTAACTAAAGACGGTGGTAGCAACAATATCAAGAATGGTATGAGTGAATTTGTTGCCCAAGAAGAAATGGATAGAATGACCGGTTATTGGTGGTCTCCAGATGAAAAACACATTGCCTTTTTACGTGTTGATGAATCACCGGTAAAAGTCGTTATTCGTAATGAAATTTATGCAGAAAAAATAGAGTTAATTGAACAGCGTTATCCTGCTACTGGCACCAATAATGTCACCATTAAATTAGCGGTTACAGATATAAAAGGCAAAAAAACGCGTTTTATTACCCTTGATGAAGCACAAGGAAGCACGTCGGAAGCCTCTTTGTTAAAAACCTCTTTATTAAAAAACAATAAAAATGATTTTTACTTGCCGAGAGTAAAATGGTTACCAGATAGTAAAAACTTATCTTATCAATGGCAAAGCCGCGATCAAAAAACCTTAACGTTAAATATTTATAACCTTAAAAAACGTAAACAAAAAACCTTACTCACAGAGCAATCAGATCATTGGTTAAACTTACATCACGACTTGGTTTTTTTAAGTGATAATAACTCATTTATTTGGGCTTCAGAGCGCGATGGTTATAAACATCTTTACCATTTCACCAATGATGGCAAGTTGATAAACCAATTAACTAAAGGCAACTGGGTTGTTGATTCGATCAAACATGTTGATGAAAAAAATGGCTTAATATATTTTACCGGTCGTGCTGATACACCACTTGAAAGTCATTTGTATCAAGTGCCGCTTAATGGCAAGTCACCTGAACATGTTGCTAGAATTAGTAAGCGTAATGGTTTTCATAGCATCAGTTTTAGCAAAGACAGCAAAAGTTATATTGATAGTTTCTCTAATATTTCAACGCCAACACAAGTTAGCTTACATCAAGCCGATGGCGAGCATGTTACTTGGCTAGAAGAAAACAAAATCACTAAAGACCACCCTATTGCGCCTTATTATAAAAATTTAATACAGCCTAAATTTGGTACCTTAACGGCAAGTGATGGTAAAACCAGCCTTTATTACAAGCTATACACACCTAAAAATATGGCGCCGGGTATAAAATATCCGGTTATTGTTAACGTTTATGGCGGCCCACACGCTCAGTTAGTGAAAAATAGCTGGCAAGGTGCCGATATGACTCAGTATATGTTGCAACAAGGTTATATCGTATTTCAATTGGATAACCGCGGTTCAAATTATCGCGGCACGGCATTTGAATTTCCTATTTATGAAGAACTAGGCAAAATTGAAGTAGTCGATCAAATAACTGGCGTTGAATACCTACATTCATTAGAGTTTGTTGATAAAGATCGTATTGGCATTTTTGGCCATTCTTATGGTGGTTATATGGCATTAATGGCCATGTTCAAGGCAAGTGATTACTTTAAAGCAGGCGTTAGTGGTGCGCCAGTAACTGACTGGCTACTTTACGACACCCATTACACTGAGCGTTATTTAAATCACCCTGACGTTAATGCGGACGGTTATGATAAATCTAGCGTATTTCCTTATGTGGCCGGTTTAAATGGCCCATTGATGATTTATCATGGCATGGCTGATGATAATGTGCTGTTTACCAACACCACCAAACTCATTAAAACATTGCAAGATGAAGGGAAAATATTTGAATTAATGACTTACCCTGGCAGCAAGCACAGTATGCGCGGAAAAAAGGTAAAAGTGCATTTGAACAAAACGATTATGGATTTCTTTGATAGGCAGTTTAAGCAGTAGCGTTAGCATTTACCTTAGTGATGATAGAGCAAAATGCA
This sequence comes from Colwellia sp., assembly GCA_013215465.1. Classification (GTDB taxonomy): domain Bacteria; phylum Pseudomonadota; class Gammaproteobacteria; order Enterobacterales; family Alteromonadaceae; genus Colwellia. Next base: position 20,452 of record JABSOW010000004.1, read on the forward strand.
ACTGTGTTATTTTGCTCTATTATCCAAACAAGATTTTAATTTTCTATTGAAATACGTCACTATAAGCGAATAACCCTTGGCTACCGCCCGTATGTAAAAATAGAATATTTTGCCCTAACTTCCCTTGCTTAGCGAGGTCAATTAACCCAGCCATACCTTTGCCGGTATAAACAGGGTCTAAAAGTAAGCCTTCAAGCTGGGCACATTGTTTAACGGCATCAATAGTAGCTTCGGTGGTAATACCATAACCTTCGCCATAATAACCTCCATCGGTAAAAACACGGTTTTTAGCCAAGCTGGTGGGTAAGCCAATATAATCTAATGTTCGTTCGAGTAACGCTTGCACAATTTCTTTTTGTGCTTGAGTGTCTCTACTTACACAAATACCTAACACCGGAATGTCGATATTTTCTAAAATTAAACCCGCTAATAAACCTGCCTGTGTACCTGCGCTACCAGTTGCTAACACGATATGATCAAAAGAGAGTTTTTGCGCTTTAATTTGCACTGCAATTTCTTGCGCGCAGCGAATATAACCTAAACTGCCCACTGTATTTGAGCCACCTACCGGAATTAGATAAGGCTTTTTTCCCTGAGATATTAGCTGAGATTTTAATTGTTCAGCAAAAAACATACTGTCTTCATCGTCAGCGACTTGATGGATATGCGCGCCACATAATTGATCCAACAAGATATTACCATTGTGATAGTAATCTTTTTTGGGTGTGCCACTAACATCCTCTAATACTAAGTAACAGTCAAAACCAAACTTTGCCGCAGCAGCAGCGGTTTGGCGAGCATGATTAGATTGTATACCGCCGATAGTAATTAAGGTATCAGCGCCTTCACTATTCGCATCAGCCAATAAGTATTCTAATTTTCGGGTTTTATTACCTCCCCCTGCCAAACCGGTACAGTCATCACGTTTAACAAAGACATTACAGCCTAATGTCTTAGATAACCGTGGCATTGACTCTAAAGGAGTAGGGCCATGGCATAAGTGCACTCGGTCAATTTTTACAAAATCTGTCATCGTAAACACCTAAAATTTAACATTTAACATTCTGAGAAATTACTCAGGCTCACATTATTCTGGTTCATAGTCCAAGTTTGCTGATAACCAACGTTCAGCCTGCTCTATGGTCATGCCCTTACGCGCAGCATAATCAAGCACCTGATCTTTAGCTAGTTTTGCTACCGCGAAGTACTTAGACTCAGGATGAGAGAAGTACCAACCACTTACCGCAGCACCGGGCCACATGGCATAACTTGAGGTGAGATCCATATCAATGTTTTCTTTAACATTAAGTAACTGCCACAACAAGCCTTTTTCAGTATGTTCAGGACACGCAGGATAACCTGGAGCAGGCCTTATACCTTGATAGCTTTCGCGAATTAACGCGTCATTGTTTAGGCTTTCATCTGGCGCATAACCCCAATATTCTTTACGTACTTTTTCATGTAGATATTCAGCACTCGCTTCAGCTAATCTATCCGCCACTGCTTTGATTAATATTGAGTTGTAAGCATCGTGATCGGCATCAAAAACCTTCACTAAGTCATCTACGCCAAAGCCTGCTGACACCGCAAAGGCACCCACATAATCTTCAATACTGGAATCAACTGGCGCAATATAATCAGCTAAACAACGGTTAAACTGCCCTGCCGGTTTTTTACTTTGTTGGCGCAATTGATGAAGCCTCATTAATTGCTCACTGCGACTTTCATCGGTGTACAGCTGAATATCATCTTGATTACTGTTAGCAGGGAATAAACCAAATACCGCTCTAGCACTAATTTTTTTGTTATTGATAACATCATCAAGCATGGCATTAGCATCGTTAAATAAATTAGTCGCTTCTACGCCAATCACTTCATGCTTTAAGATCAATGGGTATTTACCCGATAACTGCCAAGTCATGAAAAATGGCGTCCAATCGATATATTTTCTTACTTCATTTAAATCAATATCATCAAGTACAGTAATACCTAATTTATTGGGTTTTTTCGGGGTGTAACCGTCAAAGCTAATTTTGGTCGCATTAGCGCGAGCGGCTTCGAGCGTAATTAAACTAGAACGTGGACCTTTTTTATAATGACGAACTCGTACCCGTTCGTACTCTTCTTTAGTGGCGGCAGAAAATTTCGCTTTATGTTCACTTGATAATAAATTACTGACCACAGATACCGCGCGTGATGCATTGGAAACATAAACTACCGGGTGCTCATACTGCGGCTCTATTTTTACCGCGGTATGGGCTTTTGACGTTGTTGCACCACCAATTAATAACGGTAAGTCAAAGCCTTGGCGTTTCATTTCTTTACCAACATGCACCATTTCATCAAGCGATGGGGTGATCAAACCGGAAAGACCAATAATATCGACCTTTTTTTCTTTGGCAACGCGTAAAATATCTTCACAAGAAACCATCACACCAAGGTCAATAATTTCATAGTTATTACATTGCAGCACTACGCCAACAATGTTTTTACCAATATCATGCACGTCACCTTTAACCGTCGCTAATAATATTTTGCCGTTAGAGCTGGCTTCGAGCTTGCCTTCTTCAATATAAGGGTTTAAATGGGCTACCGCTTGTTTCATTACCCGCGCTGATTTAACTACTTGCGGTAAAAACATTTCACCGGCGCCAAATAAATCACCAACGGTATTCATCCCGTCCATTAATGGCCCTTCAATAACATCAAGCGGTTTAACCGCCGCTAGACGTGCTTCTTCGGTATCTTCAACAATAAATTCGTTAATACCTTTCACTAAGGAATAGGACAAACGTTCGGTAATCGGTAGCTCTCGCCAAGTTAAATCAGCTTTTGACGCTTGCCCACCGGCTTGACCATGATATTCCTGGGCAATATCTAATAAACGCTCGGTAGCGCCATCATCACTATTTTGAATAACATCTTCAACAGCGGCTTTTAATTTTTCAGGTAGATCTGAATAAATGGCTAACTGGCCGGCGTTAACAATACCCATGTCCATGCCATTTTTAATGGCATAATATAAAAATACCGCATGAATAGCTTCACGCACTGGGTTGTTTCCTCTAAAGGAGAAAGAAACGTTTGATACGCCACCTGAAATCATCGCATGCGGTAGGTTTTTCTTAATATCAGCAACCGCTTCAATAAAATCAACCGCGTAGTTGTTATGTTCCTCAATACCGGTGGCAACCGCAAAAATATTGGGATCAAAAATAATATCTTCCGGTGGAAAACCTATTTCATCAACCAAGATATGATAAGCACGATGACAAATTTCAACTTTACGTTGTCGAGTATCGGCTTGGCCGTCTTCATCAAACGCCATCACGATCATTGCCGCGCCATAACGACGTACTAGTTCAGCTTGTTTACGGAAATTATCTTCTCCTTCTTTTAAGCTGATCGAGTTAACGATGCCTTTACCTTGAATACACTTTAAACCGGCTTCAATGATGTCCCATTTTGACGAGTCGATCATAATTGGCACTTTAGCGATATCAGGCTCACCGGCAATCAGGTTTAAAAAGCGTACCATCGCCTCTTTTGATTCCAACATGCCTTCATCCATGTTGATATCAATAATTTGTGCACCATTTTCAACTTGCTGCAAAGCCACAGCAATAGCTTGATCGTAGTTGTCTTCTTTGATCAACCGTCTAAACATCGCCGAGCCAGTTACATTGGTACGTTCACCTACATTGACAAACAAACTATCTTTGTCAATGGTTAACACTTCTAGGCCGGATAAACGGCAGGCAATTTTGCGTGGTTCAACTTTGCGCGGTGCCATTCCTTTTGCATGAAGAGCGGCAACCGTATCAGCCATGCCTTTAATGTGTTCAGGCGTAGTACCACAACAACCACCAATGATATTTAAAAATCCTGATGATACCCACTCTTCTACGTGAGTATTCATGTCTGCTACGGTAAAGTCATATTCACCAAAAGCATTAGGTAAACCGGCATTAGGATGAGCAGATACCGCAACATCACAAATTCGGCTTAACTCTTCAACATATTGGCGTAATTCCACTGGACCTAAGGCACAGTTAAGACCAAAAGAAACTGGTTTGGCGTGACGCAATGAGTTATAAAAAGCTTCGGTGGTTTGTCCTGAAAGAGTACGTCCTGAGGCATCGGTAATGGTGCCAGAGATCATTACCGGTAAGCGAATACCTAATTGCTCAAACACTGTCTCTACCGCAAAAATTGCCGCTTTGGCATTTAAGGTATCAAAAATAGTTTCGATTAAGATAATGTCAGAGCCACCTTTAATTAACGCGGTGGTTGATTCTATATAAGCGTCTTTTAATTCATCAAAAGTGACATTACGAAAGGCTGGATCGTTAACATCAGGGGAAATAGAACAAGTACGGTTAGTTGGCCCTAATACACCGGCGACAAAACGTGGTCTGTCCGGCGTTTTTTTAGTATATTCATCCGCCGCTGCCCGAGCAATTTTCGCTGCTACTAGGTTGATCTCGCTACTATATTCTTCCATGTCGTAATCAGCCATGGCAATAGTGGTGGCGTTAAAGGTATTGGTTTCAAGAATATCAGCGCCAGCTTCAAGGTACTCAAGGTGAATAGCTTTAATAACCTCAGGCTGAGTGAGCACTAACATATCGTTATTGCCTTTTACATCAGTATGCCAATCAGCAAAGCGTTCACCCCGAAAATCTTGCTCTTCAAACTTATACGCTTGGATCATGGTGCCCATGGCACCATCTAATATTAAAATGTTTTTTGCTAATTGTTGCTCAAATAAGGCAAATGATGATGATTTTTTCATGTTCTTTCCGCAGTTTCGACAGTTATTTAGTGGTTAGCTAAGATAAATAATATAAATCAACTAATTAGTATTAGCTGATCTTTTAGTAAAAATTAAATAACAGTATCAGGATGAATTGCTCTAATATTTGAGGCGTCTAATTGGTATGGGGTTATTTGATAAACATAATAGTTTAGCCAATTAGTAAAAAGTAAACTACCATGGCTACGCCATGAGCCTACGGGTGACTTGCCGGGATCATCATTTTGATAATAATTTTGCGGTAAAGCCGTGTTCGCATCTTTAGCGCTATCTCGTAGATATTCTTCATGCAAAGTACTAGTATCGTATTCAGGATGACCCGTTAAATACACTTGCTGTTTATTTTTACTGGCAGCCAAATACACACCGGCATCAGGCGATTCTGCCAATATTTTTATCTCAGAAATACTTTCATAATCAGATTTATCAATATAACCATAACGAGAGTGTGGCACATTAAAATTTTCATCAAAGCCCCTAGTTAACGGCTCTTTATCATCAAGGGGCTTATGCTTATAGACACCAGAAAGCTTTTGTTTGCGCAAATGGCGATTTAGACCATAGTGATGATATAAAGCAGCATGTGCCGCCCAACAAGAAAACATAGTAGATGTGACATTTTTTTCAGCCCAATCAAATACTTCACAAATTTTATCCCAAAATCTTACTTGCGAATAATCAAGTAAGGCTAGCGGAGCACCGGTTATAATCAAACCATCGTATTGTTTATGTTTTATATCATCAAACAAATGGTAAAAATTTTCTAAATGTTCTTCTGGTGTATTTTTAGACACGTTTTTATGTATACGAATAAATTCGATATTTATCTGTAGCGGCGTGTTAGACAGCATGCGCAATATTTGCACTTCAGTTTCAATTTTATTTGGCATCAAGTTAAGAATAGCAACTTGCATTGGACGAATTTCTTGAGATGCCGCTCTGTTTTCAGACATAACAAAAATATTTTCATTATCTAAAATTGATAACGCTGGTAATTGATCGGGAATTTTAATGGGCATAGCACACCTATTACGAATAAAAATACACTAACAGCAATATTACTTAGATTGCTAGCTATGTCAACATCTAAACGTATAGATGGCTAAATGCTTTATTATAGGTGCTGCCAAATATAAAAAGGAATATGCATGATCAATACAAATGAGTTATCACCCCCTAAAAATTGTGATGTTTTGATTACAGGTGGCGTCTTCAAACAAATCAATATCTTTTTATCACGCTCATACTGAGGAGAAATTAAAATTTAATAATTTAATAATTTAATAATTTAATAAAGTCATATTGGGTGTTGATGGTATTGATATTAACAGGGGCATCAGCACTCATTACGAGCCTGAAGCTATCTTTAATAGAGTGATGTGGAAAGTGCTGAAATGGTTATTGTTGTTACTGACACCTGTTTTTTAGGTTAATCCATTTCCCTCAACGTTTAAGTGTTATTTTACATGTTCAAAAAAAACCTTTGCCGAGTGACAAAGGTTTTTATTATCTAGAGGGATGAGCTTAGATAAAAATTATTCTGTGCTTTCTGTTTCTTTCTCTTTCTCTTTCTCTTTCTCTTTCGAAACATCATCTTTGTTTAAGAACATATCACGTAATTTAGCATCAACATCCTTCGCCATTTCAGGATGTTCTGCTAAGTATTTGGCTGCATTGGCTTTACCTTGACCAATACGTTCACCATTGCAGCTATACCAAGCACCGGCTTTTTCAACAAAACCATTTTTAACACCTAAGTCAATTAACTCACCTAAGTTGTTTATACCTTGGCCATATAAAATTTGAAATTCAGCTTGCTTAAATGGCGGAGCAATTTTGTTTTTAACCACTTTTACACGGGTTTCATTACCAACAATTTCATCACCATTTTTCACTGCGCCAATACGGCGAATATCTAAACGAACAGAAGCGTAAAATTTAAGGGCATTACCACCAGTAGTAGTTTCTGGAGAGCCAAACATAACACCAATTTTCATACGAATTTGGTTGATAAAAATCAGCATGGTATTAGATGATTTAAGATTTCCTGTTAATTTACGCATGGCTTGGCTCATCATTCGAGCTTGCAGCCCCATGTGCGAATCGCCCATATCACCTTCAATTTCAGCTTTAGGTGTTAAAGCGGCAACAGAATCAACCACAATAACATCAATGGCGTTAGAGCGAGTTAGCATATCGACAATCTCTAATGCTTGTTCACCGGTATCTGGCTGAGAAATAAGTAACTCGTCAATATTTACACCTAATTTTTTTGCATAGATAGGATCAAGTGCATGTTCGGCATCAATAAAAGCACAAACTCTACCATCACGTTGTGCTTGAGCAATAACTTCTAATGTTAATGTCGTTTTACCACTTGATTCTGGTCCATAAATTTCAACAACACGACCTAATGGCAAACCACCAGCACCTAGAGCAATGTCTAACCCTAAAGAGCCAGTAGAAATAGTTTCGATGTCCATAGTAGTATTATCGCCAAGCTTCATTATTGAACCTTTACCAAATTGACGTTCAATTTGACTTAAGGCTGCTGCTAATGCTTTTTCTTTATCGTCTTTCATGGTTCGCTCCGCGAATAAAAATTATTATTTCGTTTTGATGAAACAAGTATACTGTATAGTCGTACAGTATCAAGTTTTTTGTTGTTTTTTTGTTTTACAATAAAAAATCAATAAGTGAGTACTTTTATCCTTTTGATACATAACACATTTATTGATACAGATAACTTTGCATGCTTATAATATAAAAAGTTACTTTTTACTTTTTTATTAGCGAATACAATCTTTGAACTACATCGCTTATACATTATGTTAACTAACATCAGCTTACATTTTCGTCATAAATAATATTAATAAAAAGTAAGATTTGAACATTAAGCTTATGGCATAATTACTCCAGAAAATAAATTAACAAAATAACAAGAGCTTTAATATTTGAATGGCTAATTCCAAACCAGATCTTTCTTCACACACTCCTATGATGCGTCAATATTTAACCATTAAAGCTGAGTTTCCCAATATTTTGATTTTTTATAGAATGGGAGACTTTTACGAACTATTTTTTGATGACGCTAAAAAAGCGTCTGATTTATTAGATATCTCATTAACCGCTAGAGGGAAAACCGGTGGTAATGCTATTCCCATGGCAGGCGTTCCTTACCATGCGGTCGAAAATTATTTAGCCAAATTGGTAAAGCTAGGTGAGTCTGTTGCTATTTGTGAACAAATTGGCGATCCTGCCACCAGTAAAGGACCAGTAGAGCGTAAAGTAGTTAGGGTAATAACACCCGGCACTTTAAGTGATGAAGCACTGTTAACTGACAGACAAGATAACTTAATTGTTGCCATTGTCGAAAATCATTCTACCTCGAAAAAACGTTCTGATGCAGATTTCGGCTTAGCTTATCTAGATATGGCTAGTGGCCGGTTTGTCATCACTGAGCCACAAACAAGTGAACAATTACAAGCAGAACTACAACGCCTTAGCCCAGCAGAGTTACTTTATCCTGAAACCTTAACCGATATGACAATAGTCAATCAATATAAAGGCCTGCGTCGTCGCCCGGAGTGGGAATTTGATATTGAAACCGCGACTGCATTACTTAATAAGCAATTTGGCACTAAGGAGTTAACTGGTTTTGGTGTTGATGATAAATTATTGGGTATATCTGCCGCTGGTTGTTTATTTCAATATGTTAAGGACACTCAACGCACCGCATTGCCACATATACGCGCAATAATTAGTGAATCAGCCAATTTGGGTGTTGTGCTTGATGCCGCGACCCGACGCAATTTAGAATTAACGCAAAATTTACAAGGTCAAACAACTAATACCTTAGCTGCCGTTTTAGATAAATCGTCAACGCCTATGGGATCACGTTTGTTAAAGCGTTGGCTACATTTTCCATTACGTGATTTGACAATATTAAACAATAGACACAATGCTATAGAGCAAATACTCACAACAGATTTACATCATGATATTCAGCCTATCCTTAAAGGTTTAGGGGATATAGAGCGTATAGTTTCTCGCATTGCCTTGTGCTCAGCTAGACCACGAGATTTTGCTCGTTTACGCTATGCTTTACAGCAACTACCTTTATTACAAAGTTGCCTGTCCCCTGCATTGTCTGGCTATATAAAGACTTTGGCTAAACTTATCCAACCAATTCCTGTTATTCAAAATTTACTTGAACACGCAATTATTGAAAACCCACCGGTATTAATTCGTGATGGTGGCGTTATTGCCCCAGGATATCACCAAGAATTAGACGTATTACGCGATTTAAGTGATGGGGCTACTGAATTTTTAGCACAGTTAGAACAGCGGGAAAAGGAGCGTACAGGTATTCATTCATTGAAAGTGGGCTACAATAAAGTGCATGGCTTTTTTATTGAAATGAGTCGTACCGCTGCAACCAATGTGCCTGATAATTATATCCGTCGTCAAACGTTAAAAAATAATGAACGCTTTATCACCGAAGAATTAAAAGAACACGAACACAAAGTTCTTAGTGCGCAAAGTAAGTTTTTAGCATTAGAGAAACGCCTCTACCAAGAATTATTTGATAAAATATTACCCGAACTGGATCAGTTACAAACATTAAGCCAAGCAATTGCTGAACTTGATGTATTAACGAATTTTGCCGAACGAGCACAAAACTTAAATTATGTAAAACCAGTTTTATTAAACGAAGCGGGGATTCATATTGAGGCAGGGAGACATGTTGTTGTTGAACAGATGACCAGTGATGCTTTTATTGCCAACCCTATTGTCTTGACTGAACAACGTAAAATGCTGATCATAACTGGTCCAAATATGGGGGGTAAATCAACCTATATGCGGCAAACAGCATTAATAGTATTACTGGCTCATATTGGCTGTTATGTACCTGCTGATGCAGCAAGAATTGGTTTGGTAGATCGTATATTCACTCGTATTGGTGCCTCCGATGACTTAGCGAGTGGTCGCTCTACTTTTATGGTAGAAATGACCGAAACGGCCAATATATTACACAATGCTACCGACAGAAGTTTGGTATTATTAGATGAAATCGGTCGCGGTACCAGTACCTATGATGGATTGTCATTAGCATGGGCTTGTGCGGAGATGCTAGCGCTAAAAACTCAAGCATTTACTTTATTTGCTACGCACTACTTTGAGCTAACCTTACTTGCTGAGCAAATCTCAACGCTTGCTAACGTGCATTTAGATGCGATGGAGCACAACGATAACATTATTTTTATGCATGCAATTCAAGAAGGCGCGGCAAGCAAAAGTTTTGGTTTACAAGTAGCACAATTAGCCGGCGTACCTAAAGCGGTGATCAACCGTGCTAAACAACGTTTAACTGAGCTAGAAAGTGCACAAGCACCATCAATTTTACCAGAAAAATCATCAAGCTTTGAGCAGTTAACTTTAGTTGCTGACGACCATCCGGCACTAGAGTCTTTACGCAATATTGATGTTAATAATATGACACCAAAACAAGCATTAGATTTATTATTTGAATTGAAAGCAAAGCTTTAAGTAATAATAAAAGGCTGTAAAGTTACCCTTTACAGCCTTAGGTTTTACCGTAATGCTTTTATCAATGAAAATACAATTTTACTTTTTTTATTTACGAAATTTCAAATATCGCTTCTATTGATAAGTTTTGTTGACTTAAAATATCACGAAGTCGTTTCAATGCTTCTACTTGAATTTGACGAACACGTTCGCGGGTTAAGCCGATTTCACGGCCAACATCTTCAAGGGTTGCCGCCTCATAACCCATTAGGCCAAAACGCCTAGCCAATACTTCTCTTTGTTTAGAGTTTAATTCATTCAGCCAACTTATAATATTATTACTCATATCTTCTGATTGTAAGTCACCTTCAGGGCCAGCACTTTTTTCATCGGCAATAACATCAAGTAATGCTTTATCTGAATCACCCACAAAAGGGGTATCAACCGAAGTGATACGCTCATTTAAGCGCAGCATTTTGTTTACGTCAGCAACTGGTCGGTCTAACGAACTAGCAATATCTTCTGCTGTGGGTTCATGATCGAGTTTTTGAACCAGTTCGCGTGAGGTACGTAAATAGATATTTAATTCTTTAACGACGTGAATGGGTAAACGAATGGTACGAGTTTGATTCATAATCGCTCGTTCAATCGTTTGACGGATCCACCAAGTAGCGTAAGTTGAAAAACGAAAACCTCGTTCAGGGTCAAACTTTTCTACCGCACGGATTAAACCTAAGTTACCTTCCTCAATTAAATCAAGTAAAGGCAAGCCACGATTGTTGTATCGTCTAGCAATTTTAACCACCAAACGTAAATTACTTACAATCATACGTTTTCTCGAGGCTTCATCTCCTTTTAGAGCCAATCGAGAAAAATAAACTTCTTCTTCTGCACTTAGTAATGGTGAAAAGCCAATTTCACTTAAATAAATTTGAGTAGCATCTAAATTTGATGATACCTCTTCTTTATCATTCAATACTGCGGTTTTTTTTCCTTGTTTTACCATGCTATTCTCCAGTAAGTTGTATTAATTATTTACACTATCTCCAGTTGTTTTTTAATGAGATTTTTCTGTTTAAGCTAAATACTCTTATTACTTTCTTGGTAAATACTTTAGAGGGTCAACTGACTTACCGCGAAAACGAACTTCAAAATGAAGCATAACTCGTTGCGCACCGGTATTACCCATTTTAGCAATAACATCACCTAATTTAACCTGTTGCTGTTCTTTTACTAAGATTTTGTCATTGTGAGCATAAGCACTAAGGTAATCATCATTATGTTTGATGATAATTAACTTACCGTATCCTCTCAACGCACTACCTGCGTAAACCACTTTGCCATTTGCCGCGGCACTAATATTAATGCCACGACGTCCGGCGATATCTATCCCTTTATTACCTTGTACTTTAGCAGAGAATTTCGTAATGATTTTACCTTTTACAGGCCATTGCCAGTGACTAATTTTTTGCGAAAAATTGGTCTTTGATGAGCCACTTCGTATTATTTTTTTATTGCTTGTATTTTCACCATACGCCTGCTTTTTAGAAGATGCAATAGTATTTTTTATTACCTTGGAACTGGTCAGACTAGAGCTTTTAGTCTGTTTTTTGCTCGGATGCTTGCTGTTGCTAGCTTTCGCACTTTTCCCTTTGTTTTTAGATACTAAAAATAATCTTTGTCCTGAATAAATATTATAAGGAGGTCGGATATTATTCAATTTAGCTATTTGGCGCACGTCTGAGTTTGCTCGCCAAGCAATAGAATATAGAGTTTCTCCTTGGCGCACTGTGTATTCATTAGTGTTAATACTGTTTTTAACGCTCTTTTTTAACGGCGTACTACCATAAACGCTAACAACAGGGGCCGGTTTATTTCTAGATGAGCAAGCGCTGAGGTTTATTGAAATAATAACAAAGCAGAGTACTTTTAAAGATAAAAGTAGATTATAACTAAACCTGCTAGTTATATGGATGCTAAAGACATTTATGCGCTTAATTACCATTAGAGAGGAAAAGTAAATTTAATTAGCGGAAAATGAAATAAGCAATGATAATTAAGGAAACTAATCCCCAGCCCAAAACATCAACCCATTTACGTAAGTTTTTCTCCATAGCACTACCGCCCCACTGAATAAGTCCAGCAACCATGAAGAACCTCAACCCTCGTCCAATTGCTGACGCGAATAGAAAAGGTAAAAAAGCCATCTGTAAAAAACCAGCACTTAACGTAAATAGTTTGTAAGGTATCGGTGAAAAACCAGCAATAAATACTACCCATACACCCCATTGGCTAAACCAATTCATTGCTATATCAAAACGGTGTTGGTAACCAAACTCAGTAATTAACGGCTGTATCCAAGGCTCAAACATCAGATAACCTAATATATAACCAACGGTGCCACCAAGAATTGAAGAGACGGTAGTTAAACTGGCAAGCCGCCATGCTTTTTCAGGCTTAGCTAAAACCATAGGTGCAAGTAATACGTCGGGTGGAATAGGGAAAAAAACTGATTCTGCAAAGGTTAATAGTGCCAGTATTCTAGGGGCAAACTTATGTTCGGCCCACTTTAGCGTCCAATCATAAATAGCAGAGAACAACTTCATTATAATAAGTCTCCGGGAACTAATGGTACAAAACGCACAGCTTCTACTTGTTGCTCACTATAATTATCACCATTACGAGTAATTATTTTTAAAATTTGTGTTTGCTCCCCAACAGGAATTACTAAACGTCCACCATCAACAAGCTGCTCTAGTAATGCCTGTGGTACGCTCGCGGCACCAGCAGTAACAATAATGGCATCAAATGGCGCTTTACTTACCCAACCTTGCCAGCCATCGCCATGTTTCATAGATATATTGTGTAGATCCATAGCACGCAAACAGCGTTTTGCTTGAAACTGCAATGCTTTAATGCGTTCAACTGAGTAAACCTTATCGGTAATTTGCGCTAAAATTGAGGTTTGATAACCTGAGCCAGTACCAATTTCAAGGATACTGTTTGATTTATCACCTTTTTTCCCTAGTAATAATTCTGACATTTTAGCCACAATATATGGCTGTGAAATAGTTTGGCCCTGCCCTATTGGTAAAGCAGTATTGTCATAGGCTTTGTGGGCTAAAATTTCAGGGATAAAAATATGTCTAGGTGAGTTAGCTATCGCTTGCAAAACCTTAGGATTAGTTATCCCCTCAGCTTGTAGTTTTTGTGCCAGTAATTCACCACTGCGTTTTGATTTTCCACTCACTCGACTTTTTATGGTATTACTTATCATAACGTCACTTCACTAATCCATTTTGCCATACTATTTATACTATTGTGTGCGGTCATATCAACCGTCAAGGGGGTAACTGAAACATAATTATTGGCTACTGCATGAAAATCAGTACCCTCACCGCCATCTAACTCTTCACCTAAGCGACCATACCAATAAATATCTCGTAGCCAAGGGTCTTGCATTTTTTTCATCATTTCAGCCTTATGGCGATGACCAAGGCGAGTAACTTTTATACCTTTAATCTCAGATATAGGGATATCAGGAACATTAATATTGAGAATTTGATCTACCGCTAATGGGTGTAGTTGGATACGTTGGATGATTTTGGCGGTAATAACGGCGGCGGTCTGATAATACTGCTCGTGCTTACCAACAAGTGATATAGCAATTGCAGGGATCCCCATATGCCGTCCTTCAGTAGCGGCGGCAACAGTACCTGAATATAACGTGTCATCACCCAAGTTAGGCCCTTTATTAATACCGGCAACCACTAAATTAGGTGTTAATGAAACTAACTGACTGATGCCTAAATGTACCGCATCAGTTGGTGTGCCATTAACCGATATAAAACCGTTTTCCAAGGTTTGGGCGCGCAACGGATTAAGTAACGTCAACGAGTTACTAGCACCACTGCAGTTTCGATCGGGGGCAACAACAGTAACATTAAAGTGCTTAGCCAGTTCTTGGTAAAGCACTCTAATACCTAGGGCGTGTACGCCATCATCATTGCTTAATAATATTTTCATTTCCAATCCTAACTTTGAACTCTTTGGGTGCCATCTTGGTAATCAATTAACTCACGCAGCACAGTGGTTGCATAAGAGCCAGCAGGTAATATAAAGCTAATTTTGACTGACGGCAGTGCATTATCACTTTCTTGTTCACTCGCTAAGACTTCAATGTCCGCTTCTTGTACGATTAAACGAATACGACGACGTTCTTGTTTTAAACCAAAACGCGGTAAACCTTGAGCAAATTCATTGTGCTTTTCGCCAATTTGTTGCTCAATAGTTTTAGGGTTAGCGCTGGTCATCAATTCACCCGACCCCCACATTGTTGCGGTGATATCAACATCTTTGTCGAGGAAGCGCTGTACAATAATGTCATCTACTTCATCAAGGTGAAATACTGATTGTGTACCCGCTAACATTAATACATCGCCTTGCTGTAATTTACTGAAGGTATTTTGTACAATACGTTCACTGATAATATCATTAAAAATACACGATCTTGCGGCAGATAAATACATGCCACGCTTCTTTTTATCTTTAACTTTCGTGCCAGAGAATAATGCTAGGGCTTTATCAATATTACCACCATCGATACCAAAACGTTGCTCGCCAAAATAGTTAGGCACACCTTGCTCTACTATATCATTCCATCGGTTATGAAGCGCTTGGAGGTTAGTAACATTACGTAAAATCAATTCAAAGCGGTTACCCGTTAAGGCACCAGTACGTAATTTTTTATTATGTCTAGCGTATTTAAGTACTTCAACACCTTCAATGGCTAGATCTTGTAAATCATACACCTGCTTACCCGGCACATGCACGCCAAACCATTGCTCCGTTACGGCAAACCTGTCTTTTAAACCAGCATAAGATACTAACTGCTCTTTCACTTTGAAATACTTAGCAAGCTCTCTGGCAACAAAAACAGTATTAGCGCCTATTTTTCTGATATAAATAAATAAGTGCTCTCCCTCACCTGTTGGTGAAAAAGGTAATTGTTCAAATACTTTAAAGTCACTTTTTTGGCTACGCAGTAGCCCTAATGATTGTGGTTTACCATGTAAATAAGTAAGTTCTGGTAACATTATTCTTCTCTAATTAATCTGGTTGTTTTAAAGGTCAAACTAAACACTCTGCTGCTCTTGCATAGGTGACATTGCTTACGTTGATGGTATTAATGGTGTTAATAACACCACACAATGTACGGCAATACCTTCTTTTCTACCCGTGTAACCTAACTGCTCTGTTGTAGTCGCTTTAACATTAATCTGCTCTATATCACACTGTAAATCTTCACTTAAACAAATACGCATTGCCGTTAAGTGCGGTGCCATTTTCGGCGCTTGTGCCACTATGGTTATATCACCATTACTAACTTGATAACCTTTTTTAGTCATTAGACCAACAACATGACGCAATAAAATTCTGCTGGAAATATTTTCATATTGGCCATCAGTATCGGGAAAATGATTACCAATATCACCTAAACAAAGTGCACCGAGAATAGCATCACAAAGCGCATGAATGGCGACATCACCATCGGAATGAGCAATAAAACCTTGTTCGTATGGTACGGCAATACCGGCTAACATTAGTGGCCCATTACCACCAAATTTATGCACATCAAAACCATGCCCTATTCGCATTTTAAATCCTATTAGTTATTCACACTGTTGTTGGTGAAGCTATTATTGCTCTAATTTTTGTTGCTCTAAGTAAAAAGTCGCTAAGGCTAAATCTTCAGGACGAGTAATTTTGATATTATCTCGGCGCCCTAAAATAAGTAAACTAGGTAAACCTGCTAATTCAATCGCTGATGATTCATCCGTAATATCTTTGCCTTCTTTCAGCGCTTGTTCTATAGCTTGCTTTAGTGCAACTGTTTTATACATTTGTGGGGTAAAAGCATGCCATAAATTGCTACGTTCTATCGTGCTACTAACCATGTTTGGCTGTATTTTAGAGTTCTGTTTCATGGTATCAACCACTTGCGTAGCTAATAAACCACCACAATTATTCGCGATACATTGTTCAATAATTTTATCTATATCGTTATGAGTAACGCAAGGTCGAGCCGCATCATGTACCAAAACCCAAGGATATTTTTCTACATCAATAATTTGTAAGCCATTTAATACCGAGTCTACTCGTTCTTTACCACCTGAAACTCTGATTATATTGGTATTATCCGCTAACTCGGTTTGCGAAAAATACTCATCCTCGTTACTCAATACTAAAATAACCTTAGCAATTTTAGGGTGGCTTAATAAACGGTTAGTGGTGTGCGTTAAAATACTCTGGTTATTAATTTCTAGATATTGCTTCGGGCACGATGCTAACATGCGTTTACCTACGCCAGCGGCTGGAACAATTACTATAAATTGCTCATCGCCTTGAGCTTGCTTAATCACAACTATCGGACTCCTTGGCTCTGCTATTGTTTACTCATGTGATTTTTACTAGGAATAAGACGAAAAAAAGTTTCATTTTCTTTGATCATACCTAATTCATTACGCGCGCGTTCTTCAATCGCTTCTGTTCCTAATTTTAAGTCATCCGTATCAGCATAAAGTAATTTATTACGCTGTTTTAATTTTTCATTTGCTTGTTGCTGATGAATCATATTTTCTTGTAAGGCAAAATAATCAGGCACACTGTTTTTACCAAACCAAAGTCGGTATTGTAATAAACCAAAAAAAATTAGTAAAAGTAGCGTAAATGATCGCATGGTTACCTAAAAAGAAAAGACAAAAAGCATGATATATTGACACTATTATATAAGGCTTAAACAGCGTGTAAATGTTTATATCTGCTTATAAAGCTAAAGGTCGCTTGAAGTTTTGCCAATCAATAGCACAAGAAATTAATAATTCTCGCAAACTAGGCATAATTGGTCTTAATTTAGTGCTGTTCACACTGTCTTGCCATCGATGCCCCGCGCAGGCAGCAAGCATCACTTTTTTAGTGGGTTTTAACAGGCGCAAAGAGCGATCTACGTTAACATCTATTAACGAAAACCAGCCTGAAACATTGGTGCGTATACATTTTTTTTCTATATTAATACGATCAATACTATCTAACACAATATGATTCGTTTTTAGTATCGGGACAACTAAGCCCAATAAAGCTTTATTCGTTTGGCTAATTAACTTTATATACCATGAAAAAACGTCTTGTTCGTTTTGTACTAACACGGATAATTTACTGGCTTGTTTACCTGACCAAGTCGCATTTTGAACATCCAACGAGAGTGGCGATACCCCAAGTTCATTAACGTATGCCATTTGATTGGCTGTACGATTAATATAATGCGGTAAGCTTTTTAAACGTGCTTGTATGTTTTGAATACTGGTAACGTCAACATTAGCAAGCAAGTGTACTTCTCGCTCATAAAGCGCATTACATAACTCTGCAAAATCATTGTTTTGCTTATTAGTTTGCCAAAAAGATGATTGTGTCATGAGGTGTTAAAAATCAACAACTTACTTATACCAAGTGAAATAATGAATAGATCACTTGGCAAGAATTAAAAGGCTTAGAGGCAAGGCATTGATTGAAGAGAATGGTTATTCCCTTGTCAAGATCAATAACGTAGCATGTAAGCCTTTTAAACTTGCCCTTCGGGAACTCAGTAGCAAACTGATAACATCACAAAATGAATGAAATATAGAATAACTATGTTTAACTCATTTTGTTTGCTCTCAGCTCGCTACTGTAATTCTAAGTTGAGCTATTCATTACTTCAATTGGTATTATTAGTCTTTAAGCATACTCGATTATGATGAAAAGATAAAATTTCCTATACACATTTTTGCCATCCATGGCACCACGATATACCGTTCATCCTGAACATAAAAAAACCGAGCAGGTAAAAGCTCGGTTTAAGTTATTTTTAAATATATACTGATATAACCAATAAAGTTGAAGCTAATTAGTTCAAGAGCAAGGCGCTTTCACGGAGTTGACTTTAGTCCATGAGTACCAGCAACGCTGCTATTGAGGTAAATAGCAATAACTTTGGTGGTTATTGACCTTTAATTTCAGACAAGCCGTTGTATATTGCTTTATCGCCTAAGAACTCTTCAATGCGTAATAATTGATTATACTTAGCAACACGGTCAGAGCGACATAAAGAGCCAGTTTTGATTTGACCCGCAGCCGTTCCTACCGCTAAATCAGCAATAGTTGCATCTTCAGTTTCACCACTACGATGAGAAATAACTGCGGTGTAACCTGCATCTTTTGCCATTTTAATTGCCGCTAACGTTTCAGTTAGTGAACCAATTTGGTTGAACTTAATTAAAATAGAGTTGGCAACACCGGTATCAATACCGCGTTTGAATATTTTGGTATTAGTAACAAATAAATCATCGCCAACAATTTGTATTTTATCGCCTAAAAGATCAGTTTGGTATTTAAAACCATCCCAATCTGACTCATCTAAACCATCTTCAATTGATACAATAGGATATTCTTTACAAAGCTCACCTAAAAAGTCAGAGAACTCGTTTGAAGTAAATTGCTTGCCTTCACCTTTAAGGTCGTAAATGCCTTTCTCGCTATCATAAAATTCAGAAGCGGCACAATCCATTGCTAAAGTAACATCTGTACCTAACTTATAGCCCGCTGCATCAACAGCCACTTTGATAACAGCTAGTGCATCAGCGTTAGAGGCTAAGTTAGGGGCAAAACCACCCTCATCACCAACAGATGTACTTAAGCCTTTATCTGATAATACTTTTTTAAGTGCGTGAAATATTTCAGCGCCCATACGTAATGCTTCACTGAAGTTTTTAGCGCCAACTGGCTGAACCATAAATTCTTGAATATCTACATTGTTATCAGCATGTTCACCACCATTGATGATATTCATCATAGGAACTGGCAAGCTATAAACGCCTGGCGTGCCGTTTAAGTCAGCAATATGTTCAAATAATTGTACTCCTTTATCCATTGCTGCTGCTTTTGCCACTGCTAAAGACACAGCTAAAATTGCATTAGCACCAAATTTTTCTTTGTTTTCAGTGCCATCTAAATCAATCATGATTTTATCGATGTTAGCTTGTTCTAAGGCACTTTGACCAATTAACGCTGGAGTAATGTCATGGTTAATAGCGGCAACGGCTTTCAATACGCCCTTACCTAAATAACGTGATTTATCTCCATCACGTAATTCTAATGCTTCGCGCGAGCCAGTAGAGGCGCCAGATGGTGCAGCAGCACGGCCCCAAGCACCTGATTCTAAATAAACATCGGCTTCAACCGTAGGATTGCCACGAGAATCCATGATTTCACGAGCTAAAATTTTACTAATATTTGACATTATTTTTCCTTTACAAAATTTAAAATTAAATGGTGTTAACTGGTAATCAACTTCACTTACTGCAACTACTAGTGTCTCGTGTTCAGGAAAAACGATAAGCGTTCATTCTAAACAAATGAGTTCCAAGCTGTCTTTCGAAGCTGAGTTTAATAAACTTTATGCTTTAAACAAAAACCGCAGCACTTGGCTACGGTTTTTAATTACTTTTGAACTAACTTAATTGCTGCTTTTTATAATCAAAAGAGGCGGCAACAAAGCTTTCAAATAATGGGTGACCATCTCGAGGAGTTGAATTAAACTCAGGATGAAACTGCCCTGCAATAAACCATGGATGATCGGGTATTTCAATCACCTCAACTAAACTTTTATCGGTTGATAAACCCGAGAACACTAAACCAGCTTTGCTTAATTGTTCACGGTAGTTATTATTTACCTCATAACGGTGACGGTGTCTCTCATTGATTGTTTCACTGCCATATACGTCATACACCTTGGTACCTTTCACCAGGTGGCACAATTGAGAGCCTAAACGCATAGTACCGCCTAAATCTGAATCTTTACTGCGATATTCAACTTGACCTTCTTCATCAAGCCATTCACTGATCAAACCAACCACAGGGTAAGGGGTTTCACTATTAAATTCAGTACTATGAGCATCAGTTAAACCAGCAACATTACGGGCATATTCAATCAATGCTACTTGCATCCCTAAACAAATACCTAAGTAAGGTACTTTATTTATCCGAGCATATTGCGCCGCTAAAATTTTACCTTCAACGCCACGCACACCAAAACCGCCGGGGACTAATATCGCATCAAGTTCAGCTAAAATTTCAACACCTTTGACTTCTACATCTTGCGAATCAATGTATTTAATATTTACGGTGAGTTGGTTTTTAAGGCCTGCGTGTTTTAATGCTTCATTCACTGATTTGTACGCATCGGGTAATTCAGTATATTTACCAACCATACCAATGTTCACTTCACCTTTAGGGTTTGCTTCATGGTAAAGTACTTCTTCCCATTCAGTTAAGTCAGCTTCGGGAACATCTAAACCAAAACGCTTAACAACGAGCTCATCTGTGCCCTGTGATTTCAACAAGGCTGGAATCTTATAAATACTGTCAACATCCGGCATTGATACCACAGCTTTTGATTCAACATTAGTAAATAATGAAATTTTAGCGCGCTCATTATTTGGGATAGTCCGATCAGAGCGACATACAAGAATATCAGGAAAAATACCAATTGAGCGTAAGTCTTTCACTGAATGCTGCGTTGGTTTGGTTTTAATTTCACCAGAAGCCGCTAGATAAGGAACTAAGGTTAGGTGCATAAACATAGCGCGCTCACGCCCTACTTCTGTACCTAACTGACGAATTGCTTCTAAGAAAGGCTGTGATTCCATATCGCCAACCGTACCGCCAATTTCAACCATGGCGATATCATAACCTTCAGCACCTTCAATAATACGACGTTTAATATCATTAGTGATATGAGGAATAACTTGGATTGTAGCGCCTAAGAATTCACCTCTACGCTCTTGTGCTAAAACATCTTGGTAAATCCGACCCGTAGTAAAATTGTTACGCTTAGTCATTTTGGTGCGAATAAAACGCTCATAATGACCTAAATCTAAATCGGTTTCTGCACCATCTTCGGTAACAAATACTTCACCATGTTGAATAGGACTCATGGTGCCTGGATCGACATTAATGTATGGGTCAAGTTTCAACATGGTTACTTTTAAACCACGCGCTTCAAGAATTGCCGCCAAAGAAGCTGCGGCAATACCTTTACCAAGAGACGAAACTACGCCGCCAGTAACAAAAATATATCTAGTTGTCATGTCTACACCGATGTAAGGGAATTTAGAAGTTTTGTGCTTTATTTATCATAGCTAGGTTAGCTTTTTACTCATAGTTTTCGGTCATTTCATTCAATAAGCTTAGCTTAAAATGAACTAAAACACCGACGATAAACTAGAGCTAAACGAATAAAGCAGGACGGGAAAACATTATACTTAAAAGCAAGACTAACAACAATAACAACACGCTATTCAAAGTTAAAAATAACCATATTTTTGTTGATGATAAATGGTTATGATCATGTGCTAATTAATTACCTAGCTAACCATATGACAACATCACTAAAAAAAGCTTTAACCGCCATAGACAACATTAACCAAGCCGACAGTAATACCACTCTGGTTGATGGTGTCGAACACCCTAAAGAATTGATATATGGTCAACGGATGAGCCAATGTTTAGCGCAACACTGGGATGATGCCAGTGAATTATTACAAATAGCCGTTCGCGCTCAACATATTAAGCGCTGGCATCTACAACGTAGTGAATTTGATCAAGGTAAAGCTGGCTATTATCAATGGCGCATTGCCTTAGGGAAATTCCATGGCGAGCTGGCAGCATCTATTATGCTTGAATGTGGTTACACCGCTGAACAAGCCGAGCAAACAGCGAGCATCATACGTAAAGACTTAATTCGTCAAGGAAAAGCAAAAAAAAATGATGATAGCCAAACCTTGGAAGATGTTGCCTGTTTAGTTTTTCTTGAGCACTACTTTGATGAATTTTCCGCTCAATATATTACTGCTAATAACGAAGAGAAAATTATTCGTATCGTAAAACTAACTTGGAAAAAGATGTCCGAACGAGGCCATGAAATTGCTTTAACACTACCATTACCCGAACATTTAGCGGCTTTAGTGGGGAAGGCTTTAGCGCTTTAAACATAATTGCTTTAATAGCAATTCATATAAGAATATGAGCACTAAGTGATAAGAACCATATTGACTTACTATAAAGTCAATAACGGCGCATAAACTTATACCAAGCTGACTAATGAGTCCGCTAACACTACGGTATCGTTAATTATTTACTTATTGGTAAACGCCATAAAAATATAAAAGGCCCAATAACAAGGGAAAAAACTAACACTGTTAGCACCACATTGTTCAATAAATAGGATGACCAAACAACAGAGAGAATTATAGTAAGCAAAGCGATTCGTTTAGCTTTACGAGGAATACAGCGATGTTGTTGCCATTCATAAATTAACGGACCAAAGGTTTTATTCGCGAGTAATTTTTTTTGCATACGCGGTGAAGATTTAGCAAAACAAGCAGCAGCAACAAGTAAAAATGGCGTAGTTGGCAATATTGGTAGGATAACCCCTAAAATGGCTAAGCCGACAAAAATCAGGCCAATAATTTTTAAGAAAAACTTTTTAGTTTTGCTTTGCACCTGCGGTGAAACTGGACATTGACTGATGTCTAAATTTAACTTTATCTCTGGCTTTTCATTAATGATTTTTTCCATTGCAGCTATCCTTGTGACATTTTAACCTTAATTTTAACTTTATTGTTAGTATCTCTACTTTTTCGAATAAGGGTATTATCAGTCTCTAACTTGTCCTGCTGTACCAGTGATTTAGCCAGTCTGTCATAAAGTAGTACATTTACTGAGGCCGCCAAATTCATACAACCAACGGTAGGTACATAAACCACATCATCAGCTTGATCAATCATCGCTTGGCTGATAGTGCCGTCTTCAGGTCCAAAAATATACAAGGCTTGCTCTGGATGCTGAAAATGAGGCAGCGGTGTCGCTCCTTCGACTAAATCTACACAAATAATCTTAGTAGATTCTGGCAACTTTTCCAGTTGTTGTTTAATACTTGACTGTTTTAACTGTAAAAAGTCTTCTACCCCAATAAGCGGAATTTTATCACTCGCCTGTTGCGTATCAGTATTATGTTTTGAACCACTAAACTTTGCCGCATGCGCATAACGACGGCCAGTGTAAACTACTTGATCAACACTGTAGCACCCCGCTGCTCGCATCACTGCGCCAACATTACTAGGGCTTTTAGGGTTAGTTAAGCCAATAGTCACATGACTGTTTTTTGCTAATAAACGCTTGCCTAAGGCAATAGTTGATAATAAAAGTTTTGCCATTATTTTTGCTCTTGTGCTTTAACTTGTTGCCAATATTGTTCTAACTGTTCAAGGTTATGCTTTGAGAAATCATTGCCTGACTCTCTAACTTGTGCCTCAACACCATGAAAGCGTTTAGTGAATTTTTGATTTGCTTGGCGCAGCAAGGTTTCAGGATCTTGCTTAGCGTGACGACATAAGTTCACCACAGCAAACATTAAATCGCCAAGCTCTTCACCCAATGCAGCTTTATTAATTTTTTTTGCTTCTAGCTCTTCTTTAACTTCAAGTACTTCTTCTTCTATTTTAGCAAAAACATCGTTAATATCATGCCAATCAAAACCAACATGAGCACAACGCTTTTGAATTTTTGCCGCTTGTGATAATGCCGGTAAATTTTTAGGTATATCAGCCAAAACACTTATACTGGTTACGTTATTTTTTTGCGTTTGCTTTGACGCTCTTTCTTTAGCTTTTTCATTTTCCCAATTCGCTTTTATTTCAGCATCCGTGGTTAATGTTCTATCAGCAAATACATGCGGATGTCGACGAATTAATTTTTCACAAATCGCAGCAACTACTTTATCAAAATCAAATAATTGCTGCTCTTGGCCAAGTTGGCTATAAAAAATCACTTGAAATAATAAATCACCTAATTCTTTTTCTAGTTCAACAAAGTCCTGTTGTTCAATGGCATCAACCACCTCATAGGCTTCTTCTAAAGTGTGTGCGGTAATTGAAGCAAAATCTTGTTTTACATCCCAAGGACAGCCTGTTTCTGGATCACGTAGTTGTGTCATAATCCAACGTAATTTATCTATCGAAGCGTTACTATTTAACATCTATTTAATTTCTCTTAACTACAGTTACTTGTTATTTGTGTTTTGTACCCAAACCACCTCATGATGCTTGGGTAGCTAACTAAAGCCTTTTTACCTCAACCACATCATCTAATTGACGTAATTTATCTATCACTCTCGCCAATAATTCACTACTGGTAACTTCCATGTTAATGATCATACTCATGGTTTGTTTCGTACTATCGCTATGGCTGTCAATACCGACAATACTGACTTTTTCATTAGCAATGATGGTAGAAATGTCGCGAAACAAGCCTTGTCTATCACTCGCAATGATTTGTGCGCTCGCTTGATAACTTTGATGATCGTCAAGTCCCCATTGCACCTCAACAAAACGTTCACCTTGTTGAGATAACGCATTAGCGAGTTGTTCACAATCTTGACGATGCACCGAAATACCACGGCCTTGAGTAATGAAACCTGAAATAGCATCACCGGGTACTGGCGAGCAACACTTCGCCATATGCGTTAATAAATTACCCACACCTGAAACGGTAATACCATTGTTATCACTCGCTAGTTTTTTATTCCCTTGAGACTCCCTCACTAAACTTTGTGGATCAATGTCAATGGCAGGTTTGAGCTTGTTATCAAATTGTTTAAAGTAATTGATAATCTGCTGTAAACGCGCATTACCTGAGCCAATAGCCGCATATAAATCGTCTATCGTTTTAACATTAAAACGTACTGCGGCTTCTTTTAGTTGGCTTTGATTAACACTAAAATGGCTTAACTTTTCCAACTCTGCATCGAGTAAAGCCTTGCCTTGCGCCAGGTGTTTGTCTCTATCTTGTAGTTTAAAAAAGTGTTGGACTTTTGCTCGTGCACGGGACGAATAAATATAATGTAAATTAGGGTTTAGCCAATCTTGACTTGGATTAGCTTGCTTACTGGTTAAAATTTCAACTTGATCGCCTGTTTTAAGCCGATGAGTAAAAGGAACAATTTTGCCAAATACCTTAGCTCCAATGCAGCAATGCCCTACATTTGAGTGAATATAGTAAGCAAAATCTAACGGGGTTGCGCCCATGGGCAAATCAATAACGTCACCACTTGGGGTAAAAACATAAATTCTATCTTCAAATACTTGGCTACGAAGTTCATCAAGCAATTCACCACTTTCACTAACATCATCTTGCCATTGAAGGATTTTTCTCAACCAACCAATTTTTTCATCAAAGCTATTCGCTTTACTGCTGTTTTTACCACCCGACGCACCTTCTTTATAACGCCAGTGAGCAGCAACACCTAGCTCAGCATCATCGTCCATTTGCTCGGTTCTAATTTGTATTTCAATTGATTTACCATCTGGCCCAAGCACAACCGTATGAATAGATTGATAACCGTTTGGTTTAGGTGTTGCCACATAATCAGAAAATTCTTTTGCTAAATGACGCCACTGAGTGTGCACTATACCTAAGGCTGAATAACAATCTTGCACTTTTTCGACCACAATACGTACCGCACGTACATCAAAAAGCTGTTCGAAATCTAATGACTTTTGTTGCATTTTTTTCCAAATACTATAAATATGCTTAGGACGCCCGTAAACAGTACCATTAATATTTAGATCTTTGAGTTGTTGGTTTAAATCACCAACAAAGTCATCCATATAACGTTCTCGCTCAAGACGTGTTTCATCTAATAGTTTAGCGATTTTTTTATACACTTGTGGATGCAGATAACGAAAAGAAATATCTTCTAGCTCCCATTTTAATTGCCCGATACCTAAACGATTTGCTAATGGAGCATAAATATTCGCACTTTCTTTTGCCGCTAATACGCGACTTTCCTCATTGGTATTTTTTTGTTCACGTAAATCACATAAACGTTCCGCCAGTTTAATGACCACTGCGCGGACATCTTCTACCATAGCAAGTAACATACGGCGAATATTGTCTACTTTATTTGATGATAATGTTGTTGAATGGTTAACCGAACTATCAGTTCTTTGTTTCCCTAAGCCTTTAATAGCGGCCATTTTCTCGACCCCTTGGCAGAGCATTAACACTTCTTTACTACAGTGCTCATTAACAAAATCTATTGAAATCAGGTTTATCTCTAACAGTGGC
Source organism: Colwellia sp. (assembly GCA_013215465.1). GTDB lineage: Bacteria > Pseudomonadota > Gammaproteobacteria > Enterobacterales > Alteromonadaceae > Colwellia. The sequence continues at coordinate 47,018 of JABSOW010000004.1, forward strand.
GTTAAAAATGCTGCCACTAAAGAGTCTTTGTCTAAATTCAAGTTAGATAAAATTTCTACCATTTCCATCGCTTTAAGTAGATGTTTTTCCTGTTGTTGATAATATTCACCAACATCGAGCCATGCTAACGCTAGTGCTTGTTGATTACTCATAGATAAAGCTTGCTCTGCCAACCAATGTTGGAAATTAACACTAACTACCTGATGAGATTTACGCACCGAAACCATGAGTATTCCTATATTTAATTACTAACTAATTTTTAACGATGAAACAGTACCATAGTCTCAACATGCTTTGTTTGAGAAAACATATCAATTAAGCCAATTTTGACAATTTTATAACCTTTATCTAGCAATATTTTGCTATCTCTTGCCAAAGTTGTTGGCTCACAACTAACATATAAAATTGTCGCAATGTTTAATTGAGAAATTTGTTCGACCGCGTGCTCGGCCCCAGCTCTAGCCGGATCTAGCAACACCTTAGTAAAGTTGTTTTTTGCCCAACTATTTGATAACCATTGGCTGTTTAAATCAGCTTGATAAAATTTACAATTATCAATGCCATTGCTTTTTGCATTAGCAAATGCTTTATTCACCATGGTTTGAACACCTTCAACGCCCACTACCCTGGCAACTTTTTTCGCCAGTGGTAAGCTAAAATTACCTAAACCACAAAATAAATCTAGTACCTGATCATTTGGCTCAGGCATTAACCATGAAAGTGCTTGCTCTATCATTGCCAAGTTAACCTGTCGATTGATCTGAATAAAATCGGTGTTAGAAAAATGAATGCGTATATCATCAGGTAATTGATAACTCAGCTCGCCATAGCTTAGTTCACCCGCTGAAGTGTTTATTTGCTCGTTACTGTTTTCTTGCCCTTTTTTATTTTCTAAAAGATGCACAGTCCAAGAGTGTTTTTCAGCATATTCTTGCCAAAGTTGACGATCATGTTTATTTATTGATCTAATTTGGCGAACCACTAAGGTAAGTTTATTGCTGTTATCATCAACAATATCAGCAATGATAACCTCAATATGACCAATAGCTTTTTTAACCGTCAACTTAGCTAATAGTGCTTTAAGTATAGGAAAAATATCACCTGCAGGCTTTACCAATACCGGGCATGATTTAACCGCAACTAGCTGATTGGTCGCTTTTTGACGAAAGCCAATAATAGCTTGCGAATTTTTATCAAATTGCACTCCTATCCTCGCTTTACGACGATAGTGCCATTGGTTACTCTGAATTGGTTTTTGCCAAGGCAATTGTTTGAGTAATTCGCATGAAATACCACTACGAGAAAGTAATTCTGCTACTTTTTTTTGTTTAAATAATAGTTGTTCATCATAATCAAGGTGCTGTAAATCGCAACCACCGCAAAGACTAAAGTGCTGGCATGGTGCAGCAACTCTATGTTCACTGGTTTTAATAACCTTAAGTAGCTTTGCTAAAATATATTTGTTTTTTTGCTCGACGATACGAATTTCAACCGTTTCATTTGGTAAACTCCCCGCAACAAAAATTGGTTTTTGCTGATATCGCCCCACACCACAACCATTAAGATCTAATTTATCAATAATAACGGTGTTTATTTGCTTTGATTGCTTTGATTGTTTGTTAACTTGCTTGTTGGTGTTTTCTTTAAAAAAATTGGCCATTAATTGTATCCAGAGTGCTTGCCAAGAAAAATTTTTCTTTACCTGAGCATTATGCCATCATAGTCATTATCAGGATGATCATTTTACACTAGTTACCCTATTAAATACGATGGAAAAATGCATAAAATAAGCCTCAAAGATTGGGTTGTATTACTGACTATTGTACCAACAGCCTTAATTGGTTTTGGTCTTGCTGGCTATTTCTCTTATAGCCGTAGTAGTGAATTAGATGAATTTCTAAATTTAAGAGCCCAGAGTATTATAGAGCCCCTAGCCATTACTGGCAAAACGCCATTTGCTAAAAATAATCGCGAAGAACTACGCCGTATTATTAGCGCCACGCATCGAAGCCAATCAAGTATTGTCAAAAGTATCGCGGTATTCACGCTAGACAACCAAATTTTTGTTACCAGTGCTTATCACGGCGATACCAACCTAATGCGATTGAAAGCAGGACTCAAAATCCCTGCTTATACGCAGAGTGAACACACTGACGATTTTATTATTTTCCGTAGCCCGATACTAGATGAAAGTAAAAAAGATGGTATCCCATACACTATGGGCTACATTGCTATACAAATAGACAAAAGTAGAATAAAATTCAAACAACAAAGCCAATATATTATTGCCTTTACTATGGCTTTTCTTGCGTCATTACTCAGTGCTATCTTTGCCTTAAAGCTGATTCAAAATGTTGCTAAGCCAGTCAACTCTATGGTGCAAGCTATCGACCGTATTCGTGAAGGCAAACTTGAAAGCAGAGTAAGTGGACGATTAGTAGGCGAGCTAAATTTTTTAAAAAATGGTATCAATGCCATGGCACAGTCATTAGGTAATTACCAAAACGAAATGCAAGGCAGCATTGATCAAGCGACGATTGATCTACGTGAAAGTTTAGAGCAATTTGAAATTCAAAATGTTGAATTGAGTATTGCTAAGAAAAAAGCCCAAGAAGTCAGCAAAATTAAATCTGAATTTTTAGCAAATATGAGCCATGAATTACGCACCCCGTTAAATGGCGTTATTGGCTTTACCCGACAAGTACTTAAAACCCCCTTGAGTGACACACAACGAGATTACTTACAAACAATTGATAGATCGGCAAATAATTTACTTATAATTATCAATGACATTCTCGATTTTTCAAAACTAGATGCAGGTAAGATGGTCATTGAAAGCATTCCATTTTCACTACGCGAAGCAGTTGAAGACACCCTTGTTCTGCTTGCCCCAAGTGCGCATAAAAAGAACATTGAGTTATCTATCAAAATTGATAATGCAATACCCGACTCATTATTAGGCGATGCCATGCGTATTAAACAAATTATGAGCAACCTAGTTAGTAACGCAATAAAGTTTACTCAACATGGCTCGGTAATGATTGATGTTACCTTTAAAGCCGCGGGTGCGAAGCGAACAGCAATAAAAATCACAGTAACAGATACCGGCATTGGTATGAACAGCAACCAACAACAGGCCATTTTTAAAGCTTTTGCCCAAGCAGATCAAAGCATAACTCGATTACATGGAGGCACAGGTTTAGGGTTAGTGATCTGTCAACGTCTTGCTTATGAAATGAAAGGAGATGTCGGTTTTAGTTCACGAGAAAATAATGGTTCAATTTTTTGGTTTAAATTCGAGTGTGGTGTTAATACACTGCCACTTAACAACGAGCTCGACACCCTTCGCTTAGCAAATAAAACTATTTTATATTATGAGCCACACTTACATAGTAGAGCTGCCACTTATGATATTTTACTCAACTGGAAAATGCAGGTTACCCAAGTTGACAGTATTAACCAGTTGACGAAGGCACTTGAAAAATCAAAGCACACTAATAAAAATTTTGATTATGCGTTGATAGGTCATGACAGAAACGCAACAGCATTAAGTGATTTGAAAAAAATAATAACACAAATAAAGCCACAAATTACTAATGTTCATTTAGCGATTAATAGTAATTCACCTAGCTTACAAGATGCCTTACTTGCTAACGGTGCGTTAAGTTGCTTAAGCAAACCACTTACTGCTTATAAGCTCTATACCGCCTTATTAGCTGAGCAGGATAACTTATTTTCTCCTAGTAGAAAAATATTACCCATCAAAGTATTAGCTGTTGACGACAATGAAGCGAACTTAAAATTAATAAATGCGCTACTGCTTGAGCAAGTGAGTGAGGTTGTACTTGCCGATAACGGCATGAAAGCATTTGAATTATGTAAAAGTGAAATGTTTGATTTAATTTTTATGGATATTCAAATGCCAATCATGGATGGCATAAGCACGCTCAAAGCAATTAAAAGAGACACATGTAACAGCAAAACGCCCATAATAGCGGTTACGGCTCACGCCTTAAATGGTGAGAAAGAAAAAATGCAACAACAAGGGTTTAATGCTTATATGACTAAACCTATTGATGAAACTATGCTAAATCATATTATTTATGAATATTGTGACGTTGATCACTTTATTAATTCCACCAAACAACACCTACCAATTGCTACCGCCACTAAACAGCCACTAACAATAGCTAACAAATCTTCAGTCGTTATTGATTGGTCATTAGCAATAATTCGCACAGGAGGCAAAGAGGATTTAGCAAGAGAGATGTTAACAGGCCTGGTAAATAGTTTAGCTGAAAGCCAAAAATGTATTAGCAAAGCTTTAGTAAATCAAGATATAAATCAACTCAAAAGTTTGATACATAAACTCAATGGCGCATGCTGTTATACTGGCGTACCTAATTTAACTAATATCTGTCAAGAATTAGAAACTCAACTTAAAAGTGGTATTACTCTAGATAATTTAGAGCCTGAATTTTTAGAGTTTTTTGAACAAGTAGAGCAAGTATCAATTGCTGCACCTAAACTATTAGCTCAACTCAATAAAAAGAATACTATCGTTTAATTAATCACGAATATGTATATTAGGAGCGGTATTAATATCGCCATCTTCAGTGATTACCGCAACGCCTGAATCACATGTTAATACTGCAATATTTTGTCCTGGCTCATTTCGAACAAAAGCTAATTCACAGCCAAATTTACCTAAGCTGCTAGCAGAGAATTTTTGTGCCAATGACAATTTCTTCCACCAAACAGGATGCTCGGCTGGTGTTTTACGCCGCTCTAACATAGGGTTTACTTGTGCTTGCATGAATCACTCCTCATTCATATTCCCTTACATGGGTACTATAACTAAACTAAAAAATAAGTACAAAGAAAGATCAGAACACCACGAGTACTCGACACTAAGTGTAGTACAAAAAATAAGCTAAAAAAATGAATTGAGCTATCGTAAACTGTCATAGCTAACCCTATGAAAGTGTGTAAACTTTTTCACTGGCTAAAGAGAGCTCTAAACGTTTTGTCTTATGTTCTAGCCTCTAACATTAGCTTCTTCATATCACGCACGGCTTTATCTAAACCATCAATCACAGCACGAGCGATAATGGCATGGCCAATATTTAGCTCAATTATTTCTTCAATGGCGGCAATAGGTTTTACATTAAAATAGTTTAAGCCATGGCCAGCATTTACTTTTAAACCAATACTATGAGCATATTTAATTCCTTCAATTAAGCGTTCTAATTCAGCTTGCTGTGCCACCTCAGCGTTTGCATCAGCATAGTGCCCGGTGTGAATTTCAATATAAGGAGCCTTACTTGCTAATGCCGCATCAATTTGTGCTTTATCTGCATCAATAAACAAACTGACTTCAATACCTACTGCCGATAACTTTTCCACTGCAGCTGATACTTTAGCTAATTGACCAACGACATCTAAACCACCTTCTGTGGTTAACTCTTCACGTTTCTCTGGTACCAAACAACAAAAAGCAGGTTTAACATCGCAGGCAATGTTTATCATTTCATCGGTTACCGCCATTTCAAAATTCATACGGGTGTGCAATGTCTGTTTTAATACCTGAATATCTCTGTCTTGAATATGACGTCTATCTTCACGTAAATGTACAGTAATACCATCCGCACCAGCATGCTCAGCAACACTTGCTGCATAAACAGGATCAGGATAATTAGTGCCCCGTGCTTGGCGTAGTGTTGCTATATGATCAACATTGATACCTAAAAGTAACTCTTTCATTTTTATTCTCTTAATTTTATTTGTTTAGCTCTTGGTTGTCTTGTAGTAACTATCTACTATTCTTTTTTGTATTTTTTCATTACAAATAACTTACGACTATTAAGTGGCTTACCTTCAAGAAGATGGTGAAATATTTGTCGCATTAACAGTTTAAACGTTTGCTCTATACCTTGTAATTCAGCATTGTTTCTATCATAATTTTGCTCGGCTATTGCCTGTAAATGCAAGGTATTAAACCAAGGCGTGGTGATATTTTTTATCGCGTAGTGGTAAGCGGGAATAAAACCTTGCTCTACTACATAGTAAAAGCCAGCGACATGCTCACCATTCTCTTCAAATACCGGAGAGAAATCTAGCGACAGCCCTAGTTCATCTAACAAGCTTAATTCAAATATTCTTAAAAGGGGCGCAATGGCTAACCCCTGTGATAGTGCGGTAATAGTAGCGTGGTATTGGGAAAAAAGCGTCTCGCAAATAATATCATCCGTTAACAAGCGTATTAATAGTTCATTAAGATAAAAAGCACTATAAAGGCTATTTTTAGTTAATAGGTATGATTTTGAATTTGCCTCAACACTAGTCAGTATTCTTAAGCTAAAATTTTGTTTACCATTTCCCTTAAAAGCTACCGTTAACGGTAAGAAAGGCTGTAATAAAGCTTTTTTTATTGACCGTTTAGATTGACCAACATAAACAAGTGCAGAAATTTTACCATCATATTCTGTCAATAATTCAACTAATTGTTGGTTTTCTTGATACGGACGAGCATGTAAAACAAAGGCTTTTTGTTCAACCATCTCATTACCTAATTATTAACTTAGCACTACAAATTTTCACTTAAAATGAGCTATAACAAATTTAAATTTATCTTTGTCTAGCCCGAGTATTCATCGCCATATCCCAAGCTTCTAAGGGCACGCTCATCATCAGCCCAACCTGACTTCACTTTCACCCAAGTTTCTAAAAACACTTTGCTATCAAATAAGCTTTCCATGTCACGTCTAGCTTCTTGGCCAATAGTTTTCAAACGTGCACCTTTATTACCAATAACCATGCGTTTTTGACTATCTCGCTCAACTAAAATTAAGGCATTTATATGGATAATGCCTTTGTCATCTATTTTAAATTGTTCAATTTCAACGGTAATGGAATAAGGTAATTCATCCCCGGTAAAACGGATCAATTTTTCACGAATAATTTCTGAGGCCATAAAGCGACTAGAACGATCGGTAATATGATCTTCAGGAAACCAAAAATCACCTTCAGGTAAAGACGCTAAACAAAGTTTCCTAATAGTATCAACACCATGACCTTTACTGGCTGAAATAGGCACTATATCGCTAAAGTCATGCATAGCACCTAATTTTTTTAAATGTGGTAACAAATCATCTTTGTCACCAATATTGTCTATTTTATTAACCACTAAAATACAAGAAGAGCCACTTTTTTTAATTTTATTCAACACCAAGTCATCATCTGGTGTCCAATGAGTACCTTCAACTAAAAACAGCACTAACTCAACTTCAGAAATTGAGCTACTCGCTGCACGATTCATCAACCGATTAATGGCACGCTTTTCGTCTGAATGTAAACCAGGAGTATCGACTAAAATAGCTTGTTGATGTCCTTCAGTTAAAATACCTAAAATACGATGACGAGTGGTTTGCGGCTTGCGGGAAGTAATACTAATTTTTTGCCCAAGTAGGGCATTAAGTAAAGTAGATTTTCCGACGTTGGGCCGACCAACAATGGCAATTAAGCCTGCTTGGGTAGCTGGAGAGTTCGAATTAGTCATATGCTATTTTGCCTTTTTACTTTGCTGTGCTTCAACTTTATGTGTGTTAACTTTACTGTCTTTAGTTTGGCTTTGCTTTAATTTAGCCGCCTTATGTTTCGTTTTTGTTGCTGCTAACAAAACGAGTACTTGCTGAGCCGCAGCTTGTTCAGCTTTACGTCTGCTAGTACCTTTGGCTATTACCTCTTTATCGATAACCTCAGTTAAACAACGGACAATAAACTGCTGGTTATGTGACTGGCCACTGGTATCAATAACATCATAAACAGGTAATGCTATTTTTCTGCCTTGTAAATATTCTTGTAAAAGAGTTTTAGGATCTTTTTGTTCATTTCCCGGTTTAATAGCACTCAAACGTTGAGCAAACCAAGATAAAATCAAAGCCTTGCAGTAAGTAATATTCGAGTCTAAATAAACAGCGCCAATAATAGCTTCAATCGCATCTTCTAAAATTGATTCACGTCTGTGACCGCCACTTTTTAATTCACCAGGCCCTAAAATAAGGTGTTCGCCCAAATTAAAATCACGACCAAGCTCAGCTAAAGTAACGCCTCTAACTAAGCTAGAGCGCATACGTGTTAAATCACCTTCATCATGCTTAGGAAACTGTTCAAAGAGCGCTTCGGCAATAACAAAGCCTAAAATTGAATCACCTAAAAACTCTAACCTTTCATTATGCTGGCCTTTAGCACTACGATGAGTTAATGCTTGAATAAGTAAGCTAGGCTCATTAAAAGTATAGCCAATTTTTTTAGATAACCTAGTAATCGCTTGATTATGTGTTTCTTTAAAATGCTTTGCCATTAATTAATTGCACCAATACGATCAAAACGAACATTCGTTGGCACCCAATGCGGTAGCAAGCTATCTTCATCACGTTCAAAGTCAAAACTCATCCAAATAGCCACAGCTTGGCCTACTAAGTTTTTCTCAGGAACAAAGCCCCAAAAGCGACCATCTAAAGAGTTATCTCGATTATCACCCATTACAAAATAATGACCGGCAGGTACTATAAATTCATCTTCAGCAGTTCCAGACTGTTGAAAGTAATGCCCTGTTCTTGGCATGCTATATTGATCATTGAGAATATTATGTGTTTTATTTAGCATAACAGCTTCAAATTGATTCAGACCTTGCTCGGCATCTGGTCCTTGATATTTATGAGTAAAACTATTAACGACTTGTACAAACTCAGGGCACTGTGCATCAGATGGTTTGCATGCTATCTTTATATAAAGCGATTTATTTCGGTAGATAATACGATCACCAGGTAAACCAATCACTCGTTTAATGTAATCAATACGAGGGTCTCTAGGGTATTTAAAGACCACCACATCGCCTCGCTCAGGTAAGCCAACATCAAAAAATTTATTACGAACTACGGGATCTTTCAAACCATAATTAAATTTATTTACCAGAATAAAATCACCATCTAGCAACGTCGGCATCATAGAGCCCGAAGGTATTTGAAAAGGCTCATATAAGAACGAACGTAAAATCAACACAAAAGCAATAACAGGAAATACCTGCACAGAAGTATCAACTAATGCAGATGGTTCCATCAAAGTTTCCATGGTATCTGAAGTTAATTCAACGCCACTTTTTTCTTTGGCTGCCGTTTGTGCGGCAACAGCTTTAAGCTTTCGTTGCGGCGCTAAATAAAACTTATCAGCAAACCAAACAAGGCCTGTTAACACAGTAATTGCTACTAAAATGATTGAAAAATAAACGGCCATACTTATCCTACTGTTATATATAAATCAACGAGCAATTAACCAAAAACTTGGGCTATTTAATACTCGTTACTTTTCTTTTATTTTTATGTATCTAATTTAAGTACAGCTAAAAACGCTTCTTGAGGCACTTCAACATTACCTACTTGCTTCATACGCTTTTTACCATCTTTCTGCTTCTGTAATAGTTTTTTCTTACGGCTAATGTCACCACCGTAACATTTCGCAGTAACGTTTTTACGAAGTTGTTTAACCGTAGTTCGAGCAATAACGTTATTACCTATCGCGGCTTGAATAGCAATATCAAACATTTGACGATGGATTAATTCTTTAAGTTTATCAACCAACAGTCGACCGCGAGCGGCTGAATTTGCTCGATGAGTAATCATTGCTAATGCGTCTACTCTATCACCGTTAATCATTACATCCACACGGACCATATCAGCCGGCTCAAAACGGATAAAATGATAATCAAGTGAAGCATAGCCACGGCTAGTAGATTTTAGTTTATCAAAAAAGTCCATAACAACTTCGGCCATAGGCAGTTCGTAAGTTACCGCAACTTGGTTACCATGATAAATAAGATCTTTTTGCACACCACGTTTTTCGATACATAAAGTAATAACGTTACCCAAATATTCTTGTGGCACCAAAATATTAGCTTGTACTATGGGCTCTCGAATCTCATCAATATTATTAACCGCAGGTAAATCAGCAGGATTATCAATCGATAATAAGTCACCATTAGTGCAGGAAATTTCATAATTTACGGTAGGCGCTGTGGTGATTAAATCTAAATCATATTCACGGGCTAAACGCTCTTGTATGATTTCCATATGCAACATACCAAGGAAACCTATGCGGAAACCAAAACCTAAGGCTGATGAGTTTTCTGGTTCAAAAAACAAAGAGGCATCATTTAAGCTTAATTTATTTAAAGCGTCACGGAAGTTTTCATAATCATCCGAACTGATGGGAAAAATACCCGCATATACCTGTGGTTGTGCTTTTTTAAAGCCAATCAAAGGCTTATCGGTTTCTTTCTTATTTATCGTTATCGTATCACCAACGGGTGCACCGTGAATTTCTTTAATTCCAGCGATAATAAAACCTACTTCTCCAGCACGTAAAATACCTGTTTCTTTTTGCTTGGGAGTAAAAATACCAATTTTATCTATTTGATGAACTTGCCCAGTAGACATCACCAACATTTTATCGCCTTTTTTCACTTCACCATTCATGACACGAACTAAAGAGACAACACCTTGATAGTTGTCAAACCATGAATCAACGATAAGCGCTTGTAATGGCGCATCGTAACTTCCTTCAGGTGCTGGAATATTCTTGACAATAGTTTCTAAAACATCTTCAATACCAAGTCCTGTTTTTGCTGAACAAGTGACTGCATCCGTGGCATCAATACCAATAATATGCTCTATTTCTTCACAAACTCGATCAGGATCAGCTTGTGGCAAATCTATTTTATTAAGGATTGGTATTACTTCTAAATCCATTTCAATGGCGGTATAACAGTTAGCAACCGTTTGAGCTTCAACCCCTTGACCTGCATCGACAACAAGTAAGGCTCCTTCACAAGATGCCAGAGAACGAGAAACTTCATACGAAAAATCAACATGACCTGGAGTATCAATAAAGTTAAGCTGATAGGTTTCACCATCTTTGGCTTGATAGTCCAAGGTAACACTTTGCGCTTTAATGGTAATACCTCGCTCACGTTCAATATCCATTGAATCAAGAACTTGCGCTTCCATCTCACGTTCTTGCAAGCCTCCACAATGTTGAATTAGGCGGTCAGAGAGTGTTGATTTTCCATGATCAATGTGGGCAATAATTGAGAAGTTTCGAATATTTTTCATAAATGGAAGTTCTGGTAAAAAGCTATAAATTCAAGAGTGACGTGATTTTAACGAATTTAGTGCGCTGGGGCTATCTTTTGTTCAGGATTTTAGTCAATATGTTTAACATCGACCACAAGCGGCTTAGGTAATACCCGTAATATTTTAGGTTGTAGCTTTTCCTGATACTCTGGGTTGCTTTGTAAGTACTTTGCTAAACGATAGCCTAAATAACCACCAACAAGACCAATACCTAATGCTAATAATTCATGGCTTAATACTTCTTGCACTGTTAACCACTGGCCGATAGCTGAAAAAGATAAAAGCCCAATAATTGGCAGTAAATAAACTTGCCAAGCACTTTGCAGTACATCCACCTCAGGTAACGTTAATACCACACAATCTCCAACCTGAACGGGTTGGTTATTTAATAATGCAGATATCGGCAAAGTAAATGATAATTTTTTATGGGGAATAGCTTTCGCTACTTGGCCACTGGCGCATGTCGATACTTGCGAACAGCTAGTACAGCTAGACTTAACTTGACTAACTACACTAATCATCTCATCTTCAATAGCAATAATTTCAGCGAGCTCTTCCATTATATTTTAATAATAAACATTTCAATAAATAGCATTTTGATAACCAATCTAGTTAAGGTGTGTCGAGATCACGAATAAAACGAATAGAATTGACAATTTTTTTAGCACTTGCCAGTGGAATTTTACCGACAACACTCACTTCTACATTGTTAATTACTTGATTTAAGACCAAGGTTGCACCGTCATTTGCAAACTCTATTGCTCTTTGTTTTTCATTGCTAGGATTAACATAAACAGATATATCAACTAAACCGTCATTAAATAACATAAACTCCACCGCTTGTTTACTGGTGTTAATTCGGTGTCTATTAGCTTTAATTTGTTTGAAACCATTAGGTAGCCAATTAACTTTCCAAGCCAATTCAATGTCTTGTTGCTTAGTCTCAAGATTAATTATTTTAGGTAAGTCAGTTGCCTGTAGTTGTTTTAAATGTTCAGATAAAACATTGGTTATTTCTAAATGGGTAAATTGTATTTGCTCAAGTAATTGCCCTTTACGGGTGATAATTGCTAACTTTAGTAGTAAGCCACTTTGCTGATCTAACCATACCCAATAACCAAAACGATGAGTGTCTTTTGGCACAATACGGATCAATTGAGCAATTCTTCCTAATACACGACTCTTGCCAACAGAAACAAAATGATAATTATTATCTAGCATACTAATATCTTGACCAAATACAGCAGGAATTGGCCCACTGATATAAGAAGACATTATTGAGTAAGGCGCATATTCAGGTTCAATATAACTCACGGTATTATCAATTCGTAAAATGTCACGACGAGGTCCGTTGAGTAAGGCTAATATTTCAAGCTCGACCTGATTACCACTTTCCGTGTTTTCAATAATACCATGCAACCAATGATAAGGCTCTGCTTGATTGTTTTTAACCACAACAAATGAAGTGCTAAAGTTCAGATCCCGTAAAGCGTTTGAAAGGCGTTCGAAGGAAAGCTTCGCTATATTACTGTCACTATCGCTATTAGCCGTAGCCGATAGCGCTGAAAAACTAGTAAAAATACTAAGAGAACAAATTAAAAAAACTTGTATAATTGGTGATTTAAAAAGGAATAACTTCATGCTTTCTCAAGAATTATGGGCATTAAAATAGTTGTATACTCGCCCCTTCTAGAGACAAATATAAACTCATTATTCACTTTTTTGTGACGCCGTCAATGATAGTATCATTGAATTAATTAATTAATTTTTTATCTGATTGACTCGCAGATTGCGGTTCAACGTTTGAACGTTTGTTAATTTTTTTTGCACTAAGCTTAATTTGCTGTTGATGATCAGACAATAAGGCTTGAAAGCGATGTTGTTGCTCAATTCTTTGTTCAAGCACTGCTTGTTTTTGAGGCTTTACTAATTGCTGGTAATTAAAACTTACTGGGTTAGCAAAACCTGCCAAAGGTTTGGTTTGAACAATGTGATTCGGCGTAATAATTTCATTGTTATCTGCAACATTTTGTTGCACACCAACAATCATCAATCCCGCCGCTGAAGCGGCTATCGCCAATTGTCCAAGTGGTTTAATTAGCTGAACAACCTTAGCTTTAAATGTATTAGAGGCTTTAGCCACCACACGATTAGGAGCAAAAATTGTCGGTTCATCTCGCAGCGCATCAGCAATTTGTGCTGATAAATCTAATTGCAATGCTGGTGGTATTTCATCACGAATCACATCACCAATTAAATGATAGTGCTGCCATGTTGTTGATAAGTGTTCATCCTTGAGCATACCATCAATAGCTTGCTCTGATTCATGATCAGTAGCTCGATAATTATCAACTAACGATGAGATTGTCTCAAATTTACTTTCACTCATACTTTTACCTTAAATAATTAATTTTTCACACTAATTTGCTTGCAGCAAAGGAGTAATTTTTCTATCGATAGCATCACGTGCTCTAAAAATACGTGAGCGTACCGTACCAACTGGGCACTCCATGATAGTGGCTATTTCTTCATAACTTAAACCTTCAATTTCTCGAAAGTTAATAGCAATACGTAAATCATCAGGTAATTGCTTTATCGCATCAAAAATAACTTTTTTAATTTCTTCCGTGAGTAATACTTTTTCAGGTGACGCATTCTCTCTTAGTGCATCTCCACCATCATAAAATTCTGCATCTTCAATATCAACGTCATTACTAGGCGGTTTACGCCCTAAAGCAACACTATGATTTTTAGCACAATTTACTGCTATACGGTACAACCAAGTATAAAAGGCACTTTCTCCTCTAAAATTAGGTAATGCTCGATAAGCTTTAATAAAAGCTTCTTGTACTATATCAGGCACATCACTTTGATTGCTAACATAACGTGACACCAAATTAGCCACCTTATGTTGATATTTCGTTACTAATAGGTTGAAGGCGTTTTTATCACCTTGCTGCACCCGTTCAACCAGTTTTTGGTCGACGTTCTGTTCGCTCATTTGAGCCATTTCTCCTAACGATACCCTAATCTATTTTAAGGTAAAAATTCACTTTACACATTTGGCTCATAACAAACGCATCAATTAAGACTACTCATTTTAAAAAAAGTTCTTTTTTATTTTACTTTTTTTTACATTTAGACTTATTTGAGCTTGATAATCCTGTTCCCAAGTGTCAATAAGCGGTAATATCATCCTATAATACCTGATAATCCTTTATTTATGAATCAACAAAACAATTGTGATGTGTTAATTATTGGCAGCGGCGCGGCGGGGTTAACACTCGCTTTACATTTAGCAAAGAATGCTGATGTGGTTATTTTAAGTAAAGGACCACTTAACGAAGGTTCAACTTTTTATGCACAAGGAGGAATAGCTGCTGTTTTTGATGAAAATGATAGTATTGACTCACATGTAGCTGACACTATGATTGCGGGTGCTGGTTTATGCGATGAAAAAACGGTGCAATATACCGCAGAAAATGCCAGATCTTGCCTTGAATGGTTAATTGACCAAGGAGTTACCTTTGATAAAGAAGAAAGTGAGCAAGGTGAAAGGTATCACCTCACGCGCGAAGGCGGACATAGCCATCGTCGTATTCTTCATTCTGCTGATGCAACAGGTAAAGTAATACAAACGACCTTGGCTGACCGCGTTAGACAACATTCTCGTATCAGAATATTTGAACGTTACAATGCCATTGATCTAATCTGCGAACCACACGAACAATTTGGTAAAAGTAAACAATGCATTGGCGCTTATATTTGGAATCGAAACAGCGAAAAAGTAGAAAGTATTTATGCACAAAAAACTATTTTGGCCACAGGGGGAGCCAGTAAGGTTTATCAATACACCTCGAACCCTGATGTAGCTAGTGGCGATGGCATAGCCATGGCTTGGCGAGCAGGTTGTCGAGTTGCCAATATGGAATTTAATCAATTTCACCCTACTTGCCTTTTTCATCCAGATGCCGGAACTTTTCTATTAACTGAAGCTTTACGAGGTGAAGGGGCGAAATTAAGACGCCCAGATGGTAGCCGTTTTATGCCAGCCTTTGATCATCGCGCTGAATTAGCACCACGTGACATAGTTGCTCGCGCCATCGACTTTGAAATGAAACGCTTAGGTGTTGATTGCATGTATCTTGATATTAGCCACAAACCCAGTGATTTTATCAAGCAGCATTTCCCTACCATCTACCAGCGCACCAAAGATTTAGGCATTGATATTACCAAACAACCTATCCCTGTAGTGCCGGCTGCTCACTATACTTGCGGTGGCGTTATGATAGATCAGCAGGGTAAAACCGATGTTCATCAACTTTACGCCATTGGTGAAATGTCATATACCGGCTTACATGGTGCCAATCGTTTAGCCAGTAATTCTTTACTCGAATGTTTGGTCTTTGCCCGTGCTGCTGCATTAGAGATTAGTGAATCATTAAAGCCAAACAATCGTTTTATAACGTTACCTCGTTGGGATGAAAGTAGAGTAACGGATTCTGACGAAGAAGTTGTTATTCAACATAATTGGCACGAATTACGTCTGTTTATGTGGGATTATGTTGGCATTGTCAGAACGACTAAAAGACTTGAGCGAGCTTTACATAGAGTTGAACTCTTACAACGAGAAATTCAAGATTATTATCAAAATTTCAAAGTAAGCAATAACTTACTTGAATTAAGGAATTTAGTACAAGTCGCTGAATTAATTATTCGCTGTGCTATGGATAGAAAAGAAAGTCGAGGCTTACACTACACTTTAGATTATCCTGAACAACTAGCAGAATCAAAACCGACAATTTTAAAACCTAATAATTAAGAAGTTTTTTTTAATTTTCTAATAATCTGTGCCAGTCGAGAAAAATTTTCTGCACTTAAACTATCGCGATAAATAAACAGCCGTTTTTTACGGTTTTTATTTATCGTGTTGGGTAAAAAACCGGATGACGACAGGTTAGATAAAGGCACCATATAGAGCCAGCAGCCGAAAAAACTATACCGACTACTTGTTAGTAATTGAAATGACTCTTTGCTATTAACAGTGCATTCATCTGTATTTTCAAGCATATATTCAAATAAACAAACGCCGTTTTCATTTACTATCACCTGAAACCTAGTTAATTGCTCATTTCTTTGTTTTGCAATCAAAATACTCATTATAGTGATTGTTATTACCGCTATCACTAAAACAAACTGATAAGCATACGTGGTATAGCTTATCAATAGTAAGCTAAAAAAAACGCTTGCCGCTAAAAACAATAAATTGCGATAACGCGACGGTTTAATACAAATATTATACTTTGACGCGGTTGAGAATAAGTTGCACCATGGCATTAAGTTCGTGGTCTTCACAAGTTTTATGTCCCATAAACCAAGAAAATAAATCAGGATCTTGCTCTGTTAGTAATCGTTCAAAAATACTTTGTTTTTCTGCGGTTAAATCATCATAAGCTTCATCCACAAAAGGAATAAAAAGTACATCAAGCTCTAACATACCACGGCGACATGCCCATTTAAGTCTAGCCTTATTTACCGGTGGGGTGTTTACTTCTACTGACATTTTATATCCTCATTCACTAAAATTAGCGCTATTGTAGCAATAACTCCAGTTTACTCGCCAATTTATTTAGCAATATTTATAGGAAAACTTTCAGTGATTGCTTGATTTTTAGCTATTCGACCGCATTTATCTATTACCAATCACTGCCTAGTTTTATCTTATGACAATATCAACAGAAACCAATTTACCATCTCTTGAAAACTTACCAGAAACCTTCTTAGTTTCATTAGAAAACTACAGTGCGATCTCTTTAAAAGGAGCTGAGCAAACTAGCTACTTACAAGGCCAAGTTACTTGTGATGTTAATAACAGTAGTGATAATAATTTACTCGTCGGTGCTCACTGCAATGCCAAGGGTAAAGTATTTAGTGTATTTCGCTTAATTAACAGAAATTCAGCCCATTTATTAATACAGCCTAAAGCGAGTATTTGTGGTTCGATTAGCGAACTAAAAAAGTTTGGTGTATTTGCCAAAGTTGATATAACAGCCACAGATGAATTACATTTTTATGCCTTGGTAGGTAACCAAGCCGCCAGTATTTTACAAGATAACTTCAACAAAATCCCTGACAGTTTAACACCTGTGATGCAATCAAAGACAACCACCTTAGTGTATGTTGCTGGCAAACAAGCACGTTACTTATTAATTGATGAAAGCCAAGTGTTAGACAATATAATAAGTAAAGTAAACCTACCTACTTATCGCTCTACCGTCTGGGATTTGCTAGAAATTAATGAAGGTTTCCCTCAATTATCTAGTAGATGCAGCGGTGAATACATACCTCAAATGCTTAACTTACAAGCAATTAATGGTATCAGTTTTACCAAGGGTTGTTATTTAGGTCAAGAAACCGTCGCTAGAATGCAATATTTAGGAAAAAATAAACGCGCACTATATTCATTAAAAACACAGCTAACGCAACCACTAAACAGTGATGACGTAATAGAAAAACAATTAGGTGAAAATTGGCGTAAAGCGGGGGATATTTTAACAAGCTACCAAGCAGATAATGGTTATTGTTATCTTCAAGCCGTACTTAATAGTGATTTAGATGACAACACTGCCTTGAGAGTAAAGTCTCAGCCTGGATCAAGCATAATAGTTCAAACATTACCTTATTCGCTAAGAGCAGAATAAAAGATCATTTAAATATATTTAGGAATAACAATGAAAATTAGTAAAAATTCTGTCGTAGTAATGCATTACGCCGTGTCAGATAGTGAAGACACCTTAATCGACAGCTCATATGATCATAAACCTATGGCTCTTATTCAAGGTTCAGGCCATTTAATTTCTGCCTTAGAAGATGCCTTACTTGATCATCAAGCCGGCGACAAGTTTGAAGTAGCGGTAGAGTGTAAACACGCCTACGGTGAACGCCATGATGAATACGTACAAACCGTGCCTAAAGAATTATTACAAGGCGTTGAAGGTTTAGCCGTTGGCACGCAATTACGTGCCTCTACCGATGATGGTGAGCAAACTGTTATTGTAATTGATATTAACGATAAAGAAGTCACCGTTGATGGTAACCACCCTCTTTCAGGTTTAGATTTACGTTTTGATGTCGATATTTTAGAAGTTCGTGAGGCAACAGCAGAAGAGCTTGCCCATGGTCATATACACGCAGAAGGCGAGTCTTGTGGTGCTCACTAAGGGGTGCGAGTAGAAAAGTTACGAGTCGCGAAGACATACTCTGAATAGTTTGTCTTCGAAGCTCGTTACTCTACACTAGCTACTTATCTTAATCTTTAAAGTTAGTGAACTGAAAAGATTGCTCTAATTCCGCTTTTCGCACAACCTGCATAACAGCTTGTAAATCATCACGCTTTTTACCTGTCACCCGCACTTGTTCACCTTGAATCGCTGCTTGTACTTTTAACTTTTCAGCTTTAATCAGCTTAACTACTTTTTTCGCTACATCTTGTTCGATGCCTTCTTTAAAACTAACTTGCTGGCTCCAGTTTTTACCGCTAGCAGAAGCTGAGCCTAACGTCATCGCTTTAGCATCAACTTGACGTTTAGTTAACTGGCTACGTAACATGTCACTGAGCTGCTTTAATTGAAAGTCGCCTTCAGCTTTCAGCATTACATTAGGCTTTTTCCACTCAAAACTTGCTTCAACACCACGAAAGTCAAATCGAGTTGATAATTCACGATTGGCATTATCTACCGCATTAAGCACTTCTTCTAAATTAATTTCTGACACTATATCCATTGATGGCATGAGCATTTCTCTTGTTAGCAAATTTAAACTTATACTATTATACCCAAACAACCTTAGCATGATAATATCTATCCATAATATTTTTTATGCCCTGTTAATTGTGAAAACACGACATCACTTTATTTTTTTAATACTTATTATTAGCGCCGCAATTTTGCTGTTTTTCTCCAGTGAATTATCACTCCCTACGGAGCTAAAAAAAATAGTCTTTCGTTTTCCACAAATAGATACCATAGGGCATTTTATTGGCTTTTTTATTCTTGCTTGGCTAAGCCACTCACTGATAAAGTTAACGTTATTAGAAATCTTAATAACACTCAGTTTTTATGGTGCACTAAGTGAATTAGGCCAGTACTATTTAGGTTTTCGTAATGGTGAATTTAGTGACTTTTTTGCTGATATTGCTGGTATTAGTTTATTCATTTTATTGAAATCACTTTATTTAATCTATAAGAAAACCTGCATTAAAAGGCTGACTAAAAAAAACGTAGCAAAATCGATATCACCAAGGCTCGATTAATGAATATTATCGTGGTTGGTCAAGGCGCTATGGGATTACTTTGGTATCACCACCTAGCAACATCAATCACGATCACTAATCTATCCCTATTGGCATCGAATCAACACAAGCTAGCGGATGATAATTATCACTTTATTGACAGCCAGAGCATAGCTTATCAAGGTAAAATTAATTATGCGTATGATGAGCAAATTCAACATGCAGATGTTATTTTTCTTTGTCTGAAATCCTTTCAAATATGCTCCGCCTTAGAAAAAATAGCGCAACAGTTGAAAGCCAATGCCAGTATTATTTTTGCCCACAATGGTATGGGTACATTAGCTGAACTGCCAGAAACATTGATCAATCAACATAATATTTATGCTTTATTAACCACACATGGCTGTCTGCGCAAGGGACCATTAAACATTATTCATACTGGCATTGGTATAACAGATATTGGGTTAATCTCAGGCAACGTGGAAATAACGGAGCAACAAGCATTAACTAGCCTATTAAACCATGCGTTGCCTACGGTAACGCTTCATAAAAACATTGTAGAAAGACAATGGCTAAAATTAGCGGTTAATTGTGTTATTAACCCAATAACAGCATTACATAATATTGATAATGGCCAGATAAACAATAACATTTTTACTAAACAAATAGAGAAAGTTTTAACTGAACTAGTGTTAGTCGCTAGAAGTGAAGATATTCATTTAAATGTAGCCTTACTGAGCAAAACAGTGCAACAAGTAGCTACAGCAACCGCTAAAAACTGCTCATCGATGCGATGCGATGTATTAGCGCATAAACCAACAGAAATCGATTATATTAACGGTTATGTACATAAACTCGGTATAAAGCACAATATTGCCACACCTGAAAATACTCAGCTATGGCAAGCAGTCCTTCGACAAGCTCAGCGGAATCAGTAAGTACCGCTAATGCCGAGACCAAGATAAAAGCAACCCTTCAACAAGCTCAGCGGAATCGGTAAGTACCGTACATACTAAGACCAAGCCGAGACCCAGATAAAAGTAATTGAACAATTATTATGGACGGTAGACTTTAACATTCTTATAACCGTTATCAATCAGGTATAAGGCTTGTAATTTACTCATTACGCCATGATCACAATAAAGCAAATAATCTTTACTCATATCAAGATCGCCAAACTGCGTTGCTAATTTGTAAAATGGAATTTCTTTAACTTCAACATCATCAAGCTGAAGCGGCTTATCATCTGTTTCTTCCGGTGAACGAATATCTACAATTATCGCATTCTCTGGAATGTTTTCAATAAGGTCAACTGCACGAATTTCTTCTTCAGTCTCTTTACCAATATCGCGAATATCATATACACGAGTCTCACTCACAACCTTGTCTAAAATATCGAAGTTAAAATTACCTTCCTCTTCTTCAACTTTAGATAAAACAGCTTTTACTGTTGGTTTTTTCGAAATAACACCACAATACTCAGGAATGGTTTTGGAAAATTCTTCTGTCCCTATTTTTCTAGCGATATCAATAATATCTTGCTTATCGTAAGCACCTAACGGGCGTAAAATGAGAGTATCGGTAACGCGATTGATAACGTTTAAGTTAGTTAAGGTTTGACTGGATACTTGACCTAAACTTTCACCGGTTACCAATGCTTGAATTTTTCCTCGTTCTGCTATTTTTGTCGCCGCACGCATCATCATTCGTTTTAGCACGACACCCATATGACTATTTTCAACATTATCTAAAATCTCAGCAACAACGGGTTCAAAGTCTACCGCAAAGAATTTTACTTTATGAGAAGCGCCAAACTTGTTCCACAAATAATAACTGATTTGTTTAACACCCACTTCATGGGCAGAGCCACCTAAGTTAAAGAAACAATAGTGAGTACGAGCACCTTTCTTGATCATTTGGTAACTGGCAACACCTGAGTCAAAACCGCCAGACATCAGTGATAAAACATCTTCTTGGGTGGCAATAGGAAAACCACCTAAACCTTTATGACGCTGCGTAACAATAAACAGTTTTTCATTTTTAATTTCTAAACGAATCGTTACATCAGGGTTTTTTAATTTAACTTTGGCTGTTTCAACGTGTTGATTTAAACCACCACCAACATATTGTTCAACTTTTAACGAATTAAAATCATGATTACCTGTGCGTTTAGCTCGCACACAAAAGGTTTTGTTTTCAATGGTTTTCGCATGAACCGCTAGAGTTTTTTCGAAAATATCATGCACATCGGTGAAATCTGTTTGTTGCACCTCTAAAAATATCGGCACACCTGGGATACACTTTAGGGCATCAACTAAACGTTGACGATTTTCTGGGCTATTGTTTTTGGTATTTACCTCTATATTATCCCAGTTCATACGAGTGGTGACTTGCTCATCAACACGACGTAATACATTTTTGACGTTCGATTCTAAAATTTTAGTAAAACGTTTACGAACAGGGCGAGATTTAATGGTGATTTCAGCTTGCAGCTTTACGATAAATTTCATCGACAAGTGACCTAAATAATAACGATTGAGAATTGGCGCGCATTATATACTCAATCCTCTTCAAGATAAATACCCGCTTCACCTGAAGATGTAAACGGGCTACAAGTTGTCCCGCAACTATTAGTTGCTAAATATCTATTCGAGCACCTGAATAGGATCAGTTTCTTTAGCCTTACCTTGCTTAATAGATATTTCAACTCGACGGTTACGACGGCGATTTAAGGCATTAGTATTGGGTACTAACGGCCTTGTATCGGCATGGCCTGCAACCACCAAACGGGTTTGATCAAAGTTAGGCACTTTAATTAACTCATGAGCAATAGCCACCGCACGTTTACTCGATAAGTCCCAGTTTGAACTAAACAGTTCAGAGTCTACCCCACGATTATCGGTATTACCTGACACCATAATTTCACCAGGCACGGTATTTAATAGTTCACCAATTTGTCTAATAATAGGCCTGAATTTTGGCTGTAAAAAAGCAGATCCTGAAGGAAAAGAGCCATTTTCTCTAATCCTAATAATAACCTGTTGCCCTAAAGATTCTAACTCTACCGCACCATCTTGAATTTGCTGCTCTAACTGCTCTGCTATTTTTTTCAAAAGATCGTTAACTTGCGCTTGAGCCGCTCTTTCCAATTCATCTTGGGCTTGCTGCATAGCTTGAGCAGATAAAGCATCTTCAGTATTTTGAGATTGACCACCACGCTCTGTGCCCCGCTGCTCTTGACGACCACCAGCAGAGGTTTCATCACCCGCTTGAAACTCTAACATTTGCTGAGTCATTTCCATGGTTTGTTGTTGGATAACTTCAATAGGCGTAGGCTCAGGTTTACCTGGGCGAAACTCTTGGGCAATAATACTGGTGCCTTTAGGGATATCTTTTACTTCAATCTTATTTTGCACACCGAAAGCAAACTTCATCGAACCGGCAATTTGCTTAAATTTCAGCACGTCCATCTCAGAAAAAGATAGCAATAAGATGAAAAAACACATTAATAACGACATAAGATCAGCAAAAGTGCCCATCCATGCAGGTAGCCCAGGTGGTGGACATTTACATTTTGGCTCAGCCATAGCTCCTCCTATGCATAAACAGCTTACTACTCATCATCAGTAGTGCTAATTTGACGCTTACCTTCGGCAAGGTAATTTTTCAATAAACCTTCAATTACACGAGGGTTTTGGCCGTCTTGTATACCTAACACGGCATCAAGCACCAATTCTTGATTCATTTTTTCTTCGGCTAAACGCAATTCTAATTTTGAGGCTATGGGGATGGCTATTACGTTCGCTAAAAAAGCACCATAAAGAGTGGTCAACAATGCTACCGCCATCGCCGGACCAATAGATTTTGGATCGTCCATGTTTGATAACATCGCAACCAAACCAATAAGCGTACCAATCATCCCCATTGCAGGTGCAACATCAGCTAAAGCCATCAACATTTTAGCGCCCATTTCATGGCGTTCTGTGGTTAAATCAATATCCTTTTGTAAGGTAGCGCGCACCACATCGGCATCATGACCATCAACTAGCATATCAACGCCTTTTTGCATAAAAGCATTGCTTATCTCAGCTTCTTCAAGTGCTAAAAAACCACCTTTACGTGCTGCATCTGCCATATCAACAGCTTTTTCAATTAGTTCTTCCGGTTTTTCTAGCTTAAATATAAAAGCTTTGCCGATGATTTTGCCGATACCAAAAAACTGCCCCATATTATAGTTAGACAAGACCACAAAAAGTGAACCACCAAAAACAATAATCACCGACTGAGCGTCAATAAACATCATAATATCGCCAGCTAGCAGCATCGCCATAACCAGTAAACCTACTGCGCCGAGTATCCCAATTAACGTTGCTAAATCCACAAAACTCTCCTAAAACTGCAAACCCCATACTTATCAATAAAATAATAGTACATCAAGCTAATAATATTCGCTAATAGTAATCAAGATAAAACTTATTCAATATCAATATTATCGCCCGATAGGTCAATAACTTAACTCAATAGGCAATATTTATCGTTAGGTTTAATTGACCCACAGCCTTAGCTAAGGTAAGTTTGCGCTTAGCGTTTATAAGCAGCCTGCTCAGAGTAAAAATAATGGCAAAAAAAAAATTAGAAAACCTTACTTTTGAAGAATCTTTAGGTGAGTTAGACACCATAGTAAATAATTTAGAACAGGGTGAATTAAGCTTAGAGGAGTCAATGGCATTATTTGAGCGAGGTTTAAGCCTAAGCCAAGTAAGTCAAAGCAAACTACAAGCCGCAGAGCAGAAAGTAAAAATTTTACTGGAAAAAAATGGCCAGCAGCAATTGTCTACTTTTGATTTATCTATAGAAGGCAACGCATTAGGTGAGCACTCGTGAAAAAATTGGCTGATCATGATTTATTTCAAGAGCGCATTAATAATTTTCTAGCACTACAACTCAACAAATTATCTATTAATGATGAGAAACTCCATCAAGCCATGCGTTATGGCTTGTTAAGTGGAGGAAAACGCATGCGTCCTTATTTAGCTTACATTACCGGTGAGCTATTGGGCGCTAGCTTAGAGGATCTTGACGCCATTGCCGGTGCATTAGAGTGCATACATGCTTATTCTTTATTACATGATGATCTACCTGCCATGGACGATGACGACTTAAGACGCGGCCAGCTAACCTGTCATAAAGCTTTCGATGAAGCCACCGCAATTCTTGCCGGTGATAGCTTACAAACATTAGCATTTGATATACTCGCTAATCATAATTTTTCTCAAGCAATTAAGCCAAAACAAATAAAATTAATACAACAATTAGTTTCTGCATCAGGCTATCAGGGTATGTGTGGCGGCCAAGCACTTGATTTAGCTGCAACCAACCAGCAAATAGATTTAGAAAAATTAGAAAGATTACACTCATTAAAAACAGGTGCATTACTGGAAGCATCGGTATTAATGAGCGCAGAATGCGCAACACAAGTAACTGAAAAAGATAGAGATGCATTAAAAAAGTATGCTCAACTGATAGGTTTAGCCTATCAAGTTCAAGATGACATTATCGATATAACATCAACCCAAGAACAGTTAGGAAAGCCCAGTGGCTCAGACCTTGCTGCTAACAAGAGTACCTATCCGGCACTGCTCGGTTTACACGGGGCACAACAAAAAGCTGAAAACTTATTTCAACAAGCACTTCAAGCTTTGGCTAGTTTGCCTTACAATACGCAATCCTTAGCTGAGTTTGCCACTTTTATTGTTAAACGTAGCCATTAAATATAAGCGTTTATCAGTTAAAGCTAAAATAAAAAACAAATATAGAACAACTATGACCACAAACCTTGCTGATTACCCATTACTTGCTCAAATCAATTCACCAAAAGATTTGCGTAATATATCCCAAGATCAATTATCACGTATCAGTAATGAACTACGTCGCTACTTATTAAATTCAGTCAGTAAAAGCAGTGGCCATTTTGCTTCAGGCCTAGGCACCATTGAGTTAACAGTTGCATTACATTATGTATACAACACCCCCTTTGATCATCTTATTTGGGATGTAGGTCATCAAGCTTATCCGCATAAAATTTTAACCGGCCGAAGAGATCAACTGCATACTATTAGACAAAAAAACGGCTTGCACCCATTCCCTTGGCGAGAAGAGAGTGAATACGACACTTTAAGTGTTGGTCATTCAAGTACGTCAATATCTGCGGCCTTAGGCTTAGCCGTGGCAGCAGATAAAGAAGGAAGAAACAGAAAAATAGTCGCAGTAATTGGTGATGGAGCTATGACTGCTGGTATGGCATTTGAAGCATTAAACCATGCTGGTGATATTAAAAAAGATATGTTGGTTATTCTAAATGATAATGAAATGTCAATTTCAGAAAATGTTGGTGCATTAAATAATCACTTAGCAAAAATGTTATCTGGAAGCT
Organism: Colwellia sp.; assembly: GCA_013215465.1. GTDB lineage: Bacteria > Pseudomonadota > Gammaproteobacteria > Enterobacterales > Alteromonadaceae > Colwellia. The sequence continues at coordinate 72,930 of JABSOW010000004.1, forward strand.
TATATACAGGGCTTCGTGAAGGTAGTAAGCGTTTACTTAAAAACATACCGCCAATAAAAGAATTAGCCAGTCGCGCTGAAGAACATCTTAAAGGTATGGTTGTACCTAGCACCTTTTTTGAAGAGTTGGGCTTTAATTATATCGGCCCTATTGATGGCCATGATGTAAATGGTTTAATTGCTACTATTACCAACATGCGCAATTTAAAAGGTCCACAGTTATTACATATCGTCACTAAAAAAGGTAAAGGCTATCATGCGGCCGAACAAGATCCGATAAAATATCATGCGGTACCTAAATTTGATCCAAGTGATGCTAATTTACCAAAATCTAAACCTTCGCTACCAAGCTATTCAAAAATTTTTGGTGATTGGTTGTGTAAAACTGCCGAAGTTGATCCTAAATTAGTTGCCATCACACCAGCTATGCGCGAAGGCTCTGGTATGGTTGAGTTTAGTCAGCGATTTCCGGATCAATACTACGATGTAGCAATCGCTGAGCAGCATGCTATTACATACGCTGCTGGGCTAGCTATCGGTGGGCAACACCCTGTGGTAGCGATTTATTCTAGTTTTTTACAGCGCGGCTATGATCAATTAATTCACGATGTTGCTATTCAGAATTTACCCGTTTTATTTGCCGTCGACCGAGCAGGTATCGTTGGCGCAGATGGCGCAACGCATCAAGGCTCGTTTGATTTAAGCTTTTTACGCTGCATTCCAAACATGACTATTATGGCGCCATCTGATGAGCGTGAATGCCAATTAATGTTAAATACCGGCCACAAATTAAACTCTCCGGCAGTAGTTCGTTACCCTCGGGGTAATGGTACCGGTGCAATGCTGCCAAATGTTGATGAAACGATTGAGATTGGTAAAGGTTTAACCATTAGACGAGGTCATGGGCAACGAGAGAATAAAATTGTTTTACTCAGTTTTGGCACTATGTTGTCTGAAGCTAAAAAAGCAGCTGAAGAGCTTGATGCCAGCTTAATTGATATGCGCTTTATTAAACCACTTGATACACAACTAATAAATGCGCTAGCGAGTTCACACGATACTCTTATAACTATTGAAGACAATGCAATTGCTGGTGGTGCTGGCTCAGCGGTTAATGAGTATATATTATCAACCGGAACTTCAATAAAAATACTAAATATCGGTATTCCTGATCATTTTGTTAAGCATGGAACACAAGAAGAAGTGCATCAAGAATTAGGTTTAGATAGCCACGGAATTTTAGCAAAAATCAAAGACTTCATTAACATCTAATAGTAATAAAAAGCGATTGGGGGCAAGCAGTTACTGCTTGCTCTTTTAATTAGTTAGTTATTTTACTATAGATTTTCTACATCAATTCTATTTTTTAAATTAAATTCTAACGCTGTTTTACGTTCACGTTCTTGACGTTTTTCACACGGATTATCACAGTTGCATTCTTTATCAATACCAACACTCGCTAAACCACCACAGCTCCCCGCCAGCGTTTTGTTTTGAAAAATATATCCCACTGCCATAGCAGTGCCAACTAAAAGAAAAAACCCAAAGGTTATCAGGAAAATCATCATGATATTTTGCTCTCAACTCACTTACTTACTTAACTAAAAACAGCCAATGCTCTGGACAAGAGTCATGGTATTAAATATCAGCGCGATTCTTTTTAAGAAAAACGCGCTAAGTGTTACTTTACTTTTTACCGTTAACTTTTTACTTTAAATATTGTTTGAATTTTACCGTAAATTGCTCGCTAAAGCCATGCTCCGTTTTGGAAATAAACAAAGCGGCAAGGTTATTATCCACCGCAAACTTCATCCCCTGTTCAGCCCCCATCACCATTAGAGTTGTTGATAAACCATCGGCAGTCATCGATGATGGATGAATAACAGTAACCGAAACCAGGTTATGATTTATTGGTTTTCCGGTAGCGGGATCTATGATATGAGAAAAGCGCTGACCGTCGGCTTCAAAATAAATTCTATAATCACCTGAAGTAGCAACAGCATTATCTTTAGGGATAATAACTTGGTGCACAGCTCTTTGTTCACCAGAGGGATCTAAAATAGGCTTCTCTATAGCAATAGCCCACAACTCACCTGTGTGTTTAAAGCCCTTTAAACGCATTTCACCGCCAATTTCCACTAAATAGTTAACAATGCCATTAGCTTCAATTAATTCAGCCACCATATCAACGCCATAGCCTTTAGCGGTAGTTGATAAATCGATATAAAGGTTAGAAATATCTTTGGATAATTGATTACCGACTAAATGAAGGTTTTTCAAACCAATTCGCGCTAATGTACTTGCTAATATACTATCACTAGGCACTTTTTCTGGCCGCTGTTCTGGGCCAAAGCCCCAAAGGTTAACCAATGGCCCTACCGTTATATCTAACTTGCCATTACTTAGCTCACCTAAGCGAATAGACTCTTTTAATACCCGCGCAAAGCCGTTGGAGATTTCTATCGAATCAGTTGATTGCAACTGATTAAAAAGAGATATTTCAGAGTCAGGAATATAAGTCGACATTTCTTGGTTGACTTGTTTTAGCACCGCATCAATTTTGTTATGTAACTTCAATGCATCTACTTGTGCTGGCGTAGCAACTACTTTGATATTATAAGTAGTCCCCATGGTTCGCCCTTGCAATAAAACTTCTATTTTCGCTGAATTATTACTCGGAAAACAGGCCGTTATGCTAATAGATAAAAGCACAATTAGCATCATTTTGATTTTAATCATTTTAACTTCCAAATTTATTATTTAAGTAAGCACACTATAAAAATGTGTTTATATAAATAATAAAGACGACCTAAGTCGCCTTTATTTAAAATTCTCATTCATTGAGTAATCGTTTAAATTTAACGCTGAATATTGCCTTTAGTTCAAGAAGGCTGCGCGGAGTTGACGCTAGTCAATGAGCACAGCCGACGATGAAATTAAGCCAATAGGCAAGTTAAAAGTAAAATATTAGCCACCAAAGTCATCCAGCATAATATTCTCATCTTCTACACCTAAGTCTTTAAGCATATGAATAACAGCAGCATTCATCATTGGAGGACCACACATATAGTATTCACAATCTTCTGGGGCTTCATGGTCTTTCAAATATTCTTCAAAAAGAACGTTATGAATAAAACCTGTCATGCCTTCCCAGTTATCTTCGGGTTGTGGGTCCGATAACGCAACATGCCATTTGAAGTTATCATTATCAGCAGCTAAGCCGTTATAATCATCTTCATAGAACATTTCACGTTTAGAACGAGCACCATACCAAAAACTCATCTTACGCTTAGATTTCAAACGCTTAAGTTGGTCAAAAATATGAGAACGCATTGGTGCCATACCTGCACCACCACCAATAAAGACCATTTCATTATCCGTTTCTTTGGCGAAAAACTCACCAAACGGACCAGAAATAGTGACTTTATCACCTGGCTTAAGACTGAAAATGTACGAAGACATTTTACCTGCAGGTAAATGTAACTTACCAGGAGGCGGCGTAGCAATACGCACGTTCAGCATGATAATGCCTTCTTCTTCCGGATAACTTGCCATTGAATAAGCACGTAAGGTTTCATCATCAACTTTCGACTCTACCTTGAAGAAACCAAAATGTTCCCAATCGCCTCGGTACTGTTCAGCAATGTCAAAATCACTGTATTTAACATGATGAGCCGGGGCTTCAATTTGAATGTAACCACCTGCTTTAAACGGTACTGATTCGCCATCAGGAATTTTCAAGACTAATTCTTTGATGAAGGTTGCTTGGTTATCATTAGAGATAACTTCACACTCCCATTTTTGCACACCAAAAATTTCGTCTTCAACCTCAATAACCATGTCTTGTTTAACAGCCACTTGACAGGCTAAACGACAACCTGCTTTCGCTTGACGTTTGTTAATATGACCTTCTTCGGTTGGCAGAATATCGCCACCACCTGAAAGTACATCAACACGACATTGGCCACATGTACCACCGCCACCACAAGCTGAGGGAATAAAAATTCCTTGATCAGCTAATGCACCTAATAATTTTCCACCCGCAGCAGTAGTAACTGCCTTTTCCGGATCACCATTTATACTTATCGTTACGTCACCACTTGATACTAATTTAGATTTAGCAAATAAAATCACTAACACTAAAGCAAGCACTATCAGGGTAAACATCGATATGCCGAGAATAAGTTCCATCGACTTTTCCTTATATTTTTATCTAAATAGTTACAGTGAAATACCACCGAAAGACAAAAAGCCAAAAGCCATTAGTCCTGCGGTAATAAACGTAATACCTAAACCCTTCAAACCGTCTGGCACGTCAGAATATTTCATCTTTTCGCGCAAACCAGCCATCAATACGATTGCTAACATCCAACCTACACCAGAGCCAATGCCGTAAACAACACTTTCGCCTAGGGTAAGGTTTTTCGCAACCATAAAAGATACCGCACCAAAAATGGCACAGTTAACCGTGATTAGAGGTAAAAAGATGCCAAGTGCTTGGTACAATGCAGGGAAATATTTATCTAAAATCATTTCCAAAATTTGTACTAAGGCAGCAATTACCCCGATAAAGGTGATAAATGACAAGAAGCTAAGGTCAATTGATTCTTTCGGATCAGTAATACCCATTAGGCTATCAAGTGCACCCGGCGCTAAAATAGCTTGATAAATAATTTGGTTCGCAGGAACCGCTAAACCAAGTACTACTACAACCGCAACACCAAGGCCAATAGCCGTGCTAACTTTCTTTGATACCGCTAAGAAAGTACACATACCTAAGAAAAAGCTTAATGCCATATTCTCAATAAAGATGGTTTTAATAAATATGCTTAAATAATGTTCCATAATTAATCCTTCTCTACTTGTTCAGGTTTCCACTGGCGAATAGCCCAGATGATCAAACCAATAATGAAGAATGAACTAAAGGGTAAAACTAATAGACCATTACCTTGGTACCAGCCGCCATTTTGGGTAAGTTGTAATACTTCAATACCGAAGAAGGTACCAAAGCCGAATAATTCACGGAAGAAAGCAACAACCAATAAAACAGCACCGTAACCTAAACCGTTACCAATACCATCTAAAAAGCTTACACCAGGCTTTTCTTTCATCGCAAAAGCTTCAGCACGTCCCATAACGATACAGTTAGTAATGATCAGGCCAATAAATACAGATAACTCTTTCGATAATTGATACGAGAAAGCTTTCAATACTTGGTCAACTACAATTACTAATGAAGCAATAATCGCCATTTGCACAATAATACGGACACTTGACGGTATTTGGTTACGAATAATAGAGATAAAAAAGTTAGAGAATGCTGTTACCAACATTACCGCAATAGTCATAACTAACGCGTTAGCCATTGAACTTGTTACCGCTAGGGCAGAACAAACACCTAAAACTTGCAGTGCAATTGGGTTGTTATCTACAACAGGTCCGAAGAGGACTTTTTTAGTATCTAAAGACATTAGTTCAATCCTCCATTACGGAATTTAGCAATAAATGGTCCATAACCTTCATCACCTAACCAAAAATGTAAAGTACGCTCAACACCATTACTGGTTAAAGTGGCTCCAGAAAGTGCATCAACACCGTGAACATCACCTTTTTTAGCGCCACCTTTAACGATTTTAATAGCGATATCGCCTTGCTCGGTAAACATTTTTTTACCTGGCCATAAAGCTTTCCATCTAGGATTCAGTACTTCTGCACCTAAACCGGGAGTTTCTTTAAGATCAGAATAGACAACACTACGAACTGTGTTTAAATCAGGCGCCAAACCAATAAAACCATACATTAAATCCCATAAACCTAAACCTAGAATAGGTAATACTATGGTATCTAACTGACCTTGATCGTTTTTCACTAGATAAATAACCGCATGATTAGCACGGCGATTAATGCCCGCTATATCATTGCTAGGTTTAATTGATTTACTTTCATCGCGCGCATCAGCGCGTTCGTCAAAGATATCAGTATTACCTGCAATGATAGCGCCCGAATCTAGGTCAATCATTTTAGCTTCTACAAATTTATCGTAAGTACCGACAATGTCAGTTCCTGCTTTTTCAAGTAGACCAGAGGCTTCAAGAATTTTAGTTTGCTTATCAAGCAATTTGTTAGCTTGTTGTAGTGGCTTTAAGCCAACTGCAGAGATAGATACCAACGCAGCACACACTAAACAAATAATTAAAACAAAGATCAGCGTACCGCCAACCGTTTCAGTTTTTTTAGTATCAGACATTACGAGCAAGCCTCCGTTTGATATTGCCTTGGACAACAAAGTAGTCGAACAAAGGAGCAAACAAGTTAGCGAAAAGAATAGCTAACATCATACCTTCAGGGAATGCGGGGTTAACTACACGAACTAACACCACCATCACACCAACTAAAGCACCAAACCAGTATTTACCGGTATTAGTAAAAGAAGCTGAAACAGGGTCAGTTGCCATAAACATCATACCAAAGGCAAAACCACCAATAACTAAGTGCCAATGCCAAGGCATGGCAAACATAGCGTTAGTATCACTACCAATAAGGTTGAATAAGAAAGAAGTGGCAACCATACCAGCAAACACACCTAACACGATGCGCCATGAAGCTATGCCTTTATAAAGGATATAGGCACCACCAAGTAATATAGCAAAAGTTGATACTTCACCTACTGAGCCAGGAATAAAGCCCCAAAAAGCATTCCACCAATCAGTATTCATTGAATAATCAATTAAACCTTGGCTGGCTGAACTCAACATTGTCGCCCCAGAAAAACCATCGGCAGCAACCCAAACTGTATCACCAGAAATTTGACTAGGGTAGGCAAAGAATAAAAATGCACGACCTGCTAATGCTGGGTTTAAGAAGTTCTTACCGGTGCCACCAAATACTTCTTTCGCAATAACAATACCGAAAGTAATACCGATAGCCACTTGCCATAAAGGAATAGTAGCCGGCAATATAAGCGCAAACAAAATAGAAGAAACGAAGAAACCTTCATTAACTTCATGACCGCGTACTGCCGCAAAAAGTACTTCCCAAAAGCCACCAACAATAAAGGTTATTGCATAAATAGGTAGGAAGAACACGGCGCCGTAAAGCATCATGTCGAACCAACCTGAATCGGCTGTTAAAGAACCACCTAGCATAGCAAATAAAGCCGTTTGCCAAGTATCAGGTGTTGCATAACCAGCAATTAAAGCATCTACCGCTTGAAAGCCAATGTTATACATACCAAAGAACATGGCAGGGAAAACCGCTAGCCATACAGTGATCATAATACGTTTTAAATCAATACTATCACGTACATGAGTTTTACCTTTATTTACCATACCAGGAGTAAATAACCCGGTAGCTACCGCTTCATAAAGAGCAAACCACTTTTCGTGTTTGCCGCCTTTTTCAAAATGCGGTTCTATATCTTCAATAAACTTTTTCACGCCCATGACTAACCTTCCTTCTCAATTGTGGTTAGGCAATCACGAAGGTATACGCCGTAATCTGTTTTGCCGGGGCAAACAAATGTACAAAGCGCTAAATCTTCTTCGTCAAGCTCTAATACACCAAGTTTTTGTGCTGTGTCGGTATCACCGGCAACTAAATCACGTAATAACATGGTAGGTAAAATATCTAAAGGCATAACACGTTCAAAGTTACCAATTGGCACCATGGCACGTTCACTACCATTAGTGGTGGTGGTCATATTGAATAATTTCTTCGGGAAGAAATGAGACAGGTAAGCACGAGTTACTGAAAATTTATTTGACCCTGGGTACATATAGCCAATAAATTCTTTTTCACGCCCTTCAAGTAGCAAGGACACTTGTACGTGATAACGACCTAGATAGCCGTGTACAGCGCTCGCAATTGAGCCCATTAATAATGAACCAGAAACAACACGTAACTCACCGTCAGTGACTTCACCAGCTGTTAATTCTGCCGTACTAGCACCAAGTACCGTACGAATTAAACGAGGGTTCTTTGCCGCAGGGCCAGCCAATGATATAACACGAGTGCTATCAAGCTCACCTGAGGTAAATAATTTACCAAAAGCAATAACATCTTGATAACCAAGGTGCCAAACAAACTTGTCCGCACTAGCAGGTTTTAAGAAGTGGATATGTGTTCCCACTAAACCTGCAGGGTGTTTACCGGCAAATTCATTTACCTGCACTGCATCAGTAACAGGAATGTTCGCACCTGGCGCTTTACTAACGAATAATTCACCGTCAGTTAAGCGAGATAAAATGGTTAAACCATTTTTGAACGCATCGCTTTGTTCACCAATAACAACTTCAGGGTTAGCCGCAAGAGGATTAGTATCCATAGCGCTAACAAAAATGGCTACTGCAGTCGAGTCTATTGCTGGTACTTTACTAAATGGGCGAGTTCTTAACGCAGTCCACAAGCCAGAGTCAACTAGGGTTTTCACTATTTCTTCACGAGAAATAGCACCTAATTCATTAGCTGAGTAACTGGTAAACGTAATTTGATCATAGCCATCTACTTCAATCACTACAGATTGTAAAACACGTTTTTCACCACGGTTGATTTCTTTAACAACACCGGCAGCTTGAGCTGTGAATTTAACGCCAGGATTTTTTTTATCTTCAAAAATCACCTGACCTTTTTTAACGCGATCACCCACTTTAACAAACATGGTTGGACGCATACCCACAAACTCTTCACCTAATGTTGCAACGGTTTTGATGGACGGACCATCATGGATTACCTGCTGTGGTGTACCTTTAACAGGAACATCTAAGCCTTTTTTTATTGTAATCATAACACTTGCACTACTTTTGATGGGAGTATAAAAATTAGTTTCTTAACTTATCTAATTAATTCAAGCGTTATAAAACACTTAAATATCAATTAGATAAAATAAAGCCGCCAATTTCAGTGTATTTCAGTAAGACTATAAATTTCACCTTAATAAAAGTTAAGGTGATAATTTTTAGACCCACTGGCTCTAAGTTAAAATTTTCTGGCGCAAATACTACCACAAAAAGCCCATTTTATTCTACGGTCAGAGATAAATTTTCATTATACTTTAGGCTATAGTTACATGTTTTGACTATAAAACAGCCTTCGGTAAGGGGTAGATATAAAACCATTATTTTTTACCGGTCAATTTAGTTGAGAAATTTCATCCTAAAGACTTAGTTTTGACAACTGATGTCAGCATAAACACGCTAATCAAGTGATGAACAATTATTTTCTACAACGCGGCACATTAGGTACATTAGGTACATTAATCTCAGTTTCATTCGAGTGACAAATCACAAGTTTACTGCACCAAAGCTTTCTAGGTAATAGAGTTAAATAACCATACACGGTAGAAACCATTATTGGATTTACCTCTATATTTTTGACATAAAAAAACCGATGACAATGCATCGGTTTTTAGTAAGTAATTTTGGTTTGCTAAAACATTAGCTTAAATTGTTAATTTCTACTTCTGGATTCAGATCAGCATCATAATCAACACCATCAATACCAAAACCAAACAATTTTAAAAATTCATTGTGATAGCCAATGTAATCAGTCATGTCATCTATGGTGTCGGTATCAACAGTATTCCAAATATCCGTAATACGTTGCTGCACGCTATCTTCAAGTTCTTTGTAGTTTTGACGGAAGCGCCCTTGTTCATCAAGACGTGGACTATTGCTATAAATATTTTCTTTAAACAAGTTTGAAATTTGCTCAATACAACCTTCATAGGTACCATCTGCTTTCATCACTTTAAACATAGCAGAAATATATAGTGGCATGATTGGAATTGCTGAGCTAGCTTGTGTTACCACCGCATTTAATGAGGTAACTCGTGCTTGGCCATCAAGCTCAGCCGTGGCAGTATTAATAGCGGTTGCTGCTCTATCTAAATCTTCTTTGGCTTTGCCAATGGTTGCTTTACCGTAAATTGGCCATGTTAGCTCTTTACCAATATAAGTATAAGCAACGGTTTTAACCCCATTTGCTAATACGTCAGCATCTTTTAATGCGTTCAACCATAACTCCCAATCGGCACCACCCATTACATCAATAGTGCCTTGAATTTCAGCATCATTAGCCGCTTCAACAGAGATTGAATCAATAGTACGCTTTGAGGTGTTTAAGTTTTTAGTGGTGACACTTTGACCTATTGGCTTTAGCGTTGAAGAGTATACTTCACCAGTATCTGGATCTGTTCTACGTGGTGACGCTAAAGAATAAATCACTAAATCAATTTTACCCATATCCGCTTTAATGGCTGCAATTGCTTGCGCTTTAATCGCATGAGAAAAAGCATCGCCGTTAATGTTTTTCGAATAAACACCCGCTTCGTCAGCCGCTTTTTGAAAAGCAGCGGTATTATACCAACCTGCTGAGCCGGTTTTTCTTATCGTCGGTGGTTTTTCAAAGAAAATACCTAACGTACTGGCATTATGACCAAAAGTAGCAGTAATCCGTGAAGCCAAACCATAACCAGTAGAAGCACCAATCACTAAAACATTTTTTGGTCCTGTTTCACTAAACGCTTGACTTTTCACATAAGAAATTTGTTCTTTCACATGCGCTTCACAACCAACTGGATGAGCGTTAGTACAAATAAAACCACGAATTTTTGGCTTGATTACCATAAGAAAACCTTTTTTGATTGTTTTTATAAAGAATAAAAATTTTCGCTATTGTACCTTGCTCTCAGCTTGAAGAGGTATGACCAGATGAACAGTGCCGAGTTACGAAATACTTGTCGAGCTAGTACTTCATTTCGAAACTATACCACTCGATACTAGCAACCCATAGTTATTTACCACCACCCAAACAATTTGGCGATAACGGTGTGTTTGCTTCGTAGTAATCATGCCACTCTTTCTCCGTATAGGTATGTAGAGCTAAGGCATGAATTTTTTCAGCCAACTCTTCTGCCAGCACAGAATTAACTGCACGATGGCGTTTGATCAGCCGTTCATCTTCAAAATTATTTGAAACAATGGTTACTTTAAAATGAGATTCACTGCCCGGCGGTACGTTATGATTGTTACTCTCGTTAATCACATCTAGGTGTAGCGGTGAAAACGCAGACAATAGTTTTTCTTCAATTGCTGTAGCTATAGACATTATTTTTCTCTAGATAAAGTGGGGACACCGCTAATTTTAGCTAACTTACGACGAGATGCTATGCATAAAACATAAAAGCACGCTATTTATAACTAACTCGATGGTGTCATTAAGGTTTTATTTTAATAAATATTAGTGGCTAGAAGCAACAAAAATTAACGCGATATCAGTGTAAATATGTCACAATAGCTTGCCCATTCATTGTCACTCATACCTTTACTATGCTAAGCCCTTTCTTTGTAAATGATAAACAACTAAAACTTTCCCGTTTTCCTTTAGCTCAAGTGAACCGTAGTTTACAAGCTTGGGATGCAAGTGATGAATATCTACTTAATTATATTAAAGAGAAAAAATTAGTTGGTGATAACGCTAAAGTACTCATTTTTAATGATGCCTTTGGCGCACTCACCACCAGTTTTTGTTCTCCTGTAACGGCGGATTTACCTAACAATTTGCCTAGTAACTTTCTAAGTAATAAAGCTGACGTTTTTTGTATTAATGATTCATATGTTAGCAGCCAAGGGATTGCTCATAACATTAGTCAGAATCAACTTAATGCTACCAATATAACTCAACTCAATTGCTTAGATTCATTACCCACAGATATTGATATTATTTTATTTAAAATACCAAAAAGCAAATCCTTATTAATTGCACAGTTAATCCAAATAAAAAAGAGTATTGAGCAGCAAGCTTTAGATAAAAACACTGTCTTTATTGCTGGTGATCGTGCCAAAGACATTCATCGTTCAACGTTAACCTTGTTTGAAAAATATTTAGGTACTACCACAACATCATTAGCGGTAAAAAAAGCCCGTTTAGTCTTTTGCCAATTTGATCAAAAACAAACGCATAACTCTCCTTTTCCAACCGTTTGGACATTGGCTAATAAGACCTTAAATTGTGACTTTTCTATGAGTAATCACGCCAATGTTTACGCGCGCGAGAAACTCGACATTGGTGCCCGTTATTTTATTGAAAACTTACCTAAGGTGAAGCCAAATAGTCAGGTGATTGATTTAGGTTGTGGTAATGGTGTTATTGGTTTAACTATATTAGCGAATCAACCAACGGCCAGTATTCAGTTTGTTGATGAATCACACATGGCAATCACTAGTGCTCAACTTAATATTGAAACGAATTTGCCAGCATTAGCAACACAATGCCAATTTCACTTAAATGATTGTCTAACCAATATAGAGAGTAATAGTGTCGATTTAATTCTATGTAACCCCCCTTTTCATCAACAAACAGCCACCACAGATCATATTGCCTGGCAAATGTTCAAAGACAGCTATAGGGTATTAAAAAAAGGTGGGGAGTTACGTATTATCGGTAACCGTCAACTGGCTTATCACATAAAATTAAAACGTATTTTTGGTAATGAAAAACTCATTGCAAGTAACGAAAAGTTTGTTACACAATCCGCAATTAAATAATGTTATATCAATCAGGCTAACTAAGTGATCTTTTTAAATGATCTAAATATCCAATAACATCGTTGCTTGCAATCACAATAGCCAGCTATTGCTCAATCAAGCGCCTTGTTCTTGAAAATTTATCCTCATTAAAATTTGAACCATTAATTAATCTGATTGGTATTATTTATACACAACAAGCGAACTATTTAAATGAAAACACAACATTTATTACTACCCATTGCCTCATTAATTTTTATCTTTATATTAAGCGGCTGTGCTAATGCACCAAGCCATTTAATTATTGCCCCTGAAATGATTACCCTGTCAGAAAATCAGCATATTAATCAGCAAGCAACGCTTAATGTTGTCGATATGCGTACCGCAAATCACATCGTGCAAATATTACGGACAGGTGAAGCGGCAACATTGTTTTCAGCCCAAGATAGACTGGAAGATATTATTAAAAAAAGTTTAAGTAAACATTGGCAACAACAAGGGTTAACCATTCAAACCAGTGCAGTAAATACTATTAATATCGCTATCGAAAAAGCGGTAATAAGTGTTACGCAAGAAACAATGAGTTATCAAGTGCAAACCGAAATAGTACTGAAAGTAACGATTAACAATAGTGTACAAACACTAACAAGTACCTTTAAAAATCGTGGTAATAGTAAGGGACCTTTTCAAGCTGACGTTGCTGTGTTTGAGCGTAATTTCAATCAACGTCTAGCCAATTTACTACAACAAATTTTAGCCAATGAAAAGATTAACAATTTTTTGAAATAACCTAGAATCTAATCGAGATTATCCAATGAAAAATATTATAATTACTGCTACAATTTTTTTTACTTTGGTGTTATTTACTACGCTAATAAATGCTAAAAACATTGCCATTGATCCAACCAATATTTACCCAAAAGTAAAGTTAGAAACATCAATGGGGATTATTATTGTAGAACTCGATCGAGTTAAAGCGCCAATTACCGTTGATAATTTTTTAACCTATGTGATTACTGGCGAATATAACAACACCATTTTTCATCGCATTATCGAAGATTTTATTGTACAAGGAGGTGGTTATGATGCTGACTTTACCGCAAAAAAATCCAACCAAAATATTGTTAATGAATCAGGTAATGGTTTAAAGAATGAGATAGGCACCATTGCTATGGCAAAAGAAAACCGCCCTCATACCGCCAATCGTCAGTTCTTTTTTAATATTAACGATAATACTAACTTAGATCCTGGTAGACATTGGGGCTATGCTGTTTTTGGCGTGATTATTGAAGGTGAAGAAGTACTGGAGGCAATAGCAAAAGTAAAAACCGATTACAACGAAACAATTGGTTGGGAAGATGTACCTCTAGAGCCGATCATATTGCTCAGGGCAACGCTATTACCAGCAGAATAACAGAGCTTCCTCATACTAAAGTACCAATAAAATCACCCGTTATTTTTTTGACAATAAACAGATTATCACCGATAAATAAAGGTATCCGTTAATCGGAGCAGCTGGTAATTTTGTATTAATCTCTTTCCCAAAGAAAATAAAATAACAAAATCACACTTCGCTCATTCAGATTAATATTTTATCTAACATTTTTATTCAAGGAAGCAAGGAGCGCACCCAAGGAACAATTCATGATAATCGAGCAGTTTATTAATGAAAAAATAACACAAATGAGTGCATATATTAACGCGGTTAGTGAGCAAGCTTTACATTACACTGAGTTAGATCAATTCATCGTAGACACAATGACAGAATGGGCCTATTTAAATGTCACTGATGAAACGCCAAGCACAGCTAAAGAACGAGTATTTTGGCATTTAATTCATCAGGTTAGCCTACATGGTGGTCAAGCTTTACAACAAAATTTATTTTTCAAAAGCGAAATGAATACCTGCATAGATTTTTTTAATGGCACTGGTAGTTACCCTATTGATTGCATTGGTTGGCGACCGATTACTTAAATTAACATTGTGCTATTCTGTCATAATAGGCTTCTGCTTAGTACAACACTCTGATAAGCTTAAACTTATAAATCACCTGCTAAATAAGTAACCTGTGAATGCCCTCTTCTTTTAAACAAGCGGTTCTAAACAAGCGAATGCTGATCTGTATATTTACGGGTTTTAGCTCAGGCTTGCCCTTGTTTGTTCTTTACCAACTAGTGCCCGGTTGGCTAAGAGACCAAGGTGTTTCTTTAGCTGAAATAGGTTTGTTTTCATTAATTGGTATTCCTTATGTGTGGAAGTTTCTTTGGTCACCATTAATGGATAGATACTCCTTAGGGGGGCTAGGAAGAAGACGCAGTTGGATGTTAGCCACACAAATTTTACTACTGATTTCAATTGCCGCCTTTGGTATGGTAAACCCAATAGAGAATATCTGGTCGGTTGCCTACCTTGCCGCCGCTGTTGCTTTTTTCAGTGCCAGTCAAGACATAGTACTGGATGCTTATCGACGAGAACTATTACCTGATAATGAATTAGGTTTAGGCAACTCTATTCATGTACAAGCTTATCGTTTTTCTGGTTTAGTGCCGGGCTCATTAGCTTTTATTCTTGCTGATCACATCAGTTGGCAATCGGTTTTTATTATTGTATCTGTCTTTATGGTGTTAGGTATTCTACTAACACTCTTTATTAAAGAGTTAGATACTGAGCACAACGCACCTAAATCATTGCGAGACGCTGTTGTTTTGCCTTTTAAAGATTTCATCCAAAGTAATGGCTTAAAATCAGCGGGGTTTACCTTGGCTTTTTTAGTGTTATATAAACTGGGCGACAATATGGCCACCGCACTACAAACACCCTTTTTTATCGATATGGGCTTTAGTAAAACGGAAATTGGTGTTATTGCCAAAACATCATCAATGATTGCCATGACGATAGGGATAGTGGTTGGTGGCATAGTCATGATAAAGCTCAGTATAAACCGCGCCTTATGGCTTTTTGGCTTTGTACAAATTGCCAGTATTCTAGGTTTTGCTGCACTTGCTGAAATTGGTCATAACAACTATGCTTTAGCGATAGCAATGGGATTTGAATACCTTGGTGTAGGTTTAGGTACCGCAGCTTTTACCGCCTTTATCGCCCGCACAACCAATCCAGCTTTTGCCGCGACACAAATAGCACTTTTTACCGCCCTCGCGGTTTTACCTAGAACATTTGCTAATGCCACAACGGGTTTTATTGTCGAACAAATTGGTTGGACTCAATTTTATTTTTTATGCACCGCCTTAGCGGTTCCAGGCATGTTAATGTTGTTTAAAGTGGCGCCTTGGCACGAAAAAACAGAACAAAAAGTAATAGAAATAGGAGTATAAAATGATCAAACTGTTCTTTCTTTTACCCATAATAATGTGCACTATTTGGTGGCGCTATTTAGATGATAGAGGCTATAGTTTAAAGGAAGGCTTAAAAGGGTTTATTTACATCTTATCTTTTAACGCTGTACTGGTATTATTTTTTGTAATGATGATCTGGCTGACACATTGATTTTCCTCTATTGATTTAATGGCTATCACCCATACTTATTATGCTTAAAATATTGTAGATGATATAAATCGAGGCATTACCACACTAATAACTTAAGAGGGTAAGTTATTAGTAAATTTTGACCATGACAGTAATAACGCCCTAAAGTCTTCAATACCACAAGCAGCACTTTCACTTTCATCGTAATGAATATGATCAACTGTTAACATTTCAGCCAAAGGCTCTGCGCCATTTAAGCTAGCATTGGTGTGAATTTCTACGTCTTCTTGGCTAATAGCAACTGAATATTCATGGCCAGTAATAAAAACTTCATTTTGCTGACCTTTCTCAACATTATCAATGGCGGTTAACAATTGTGCTAACTTAGCACTATCATGCCCTAGCTCAACTTCAATCCACGGACCAACGACTTCATGCTCAAAAGAAAAGCGAGCCTTTGCTTCACCTGTTATTGCATCATGTATAAATTCATACTCCATAAGTTTACCACTTCATATTGCTTAAAAATCTATTACTAACCTTCCTTTATTGTAGCAAAAAAATCAAGTTATTATCGGTCAAAAAAGCAATTATACTCAAGCTATTCATTAACAGATGAATTAATTTTAGTTCGCGTTAAAAAATACAAACTCATTGTTTTAATCATAAGGTAGAGCAACCACGAAAACTCGATTAACAATAACAATGACAGCAGCCAATAAGCACTTGGTATAACCAGTGTATAAAACAAAATCATGCAGTCATAATATCTAAGTAAAACAGCCATTGGCCATGTTTTTTTTCTTTAAGAACTCATGCATATGAGGAATAGTTTTTATCGCATGAAAATTTATCAAGCACTTTTGCTATAAATGGCTATAACTTAGAAAAGGTAATATTTTTAACAATATACCTTGGATCACGGCCACAAGATAAAGATAAAAATAAAGGTAGCCGGCCGTTATAAGCAAGTTTTTTTGTTGACTAACGAGCGCGGGTAAAAGCTTGTTGGCATAGATAATGGTTAGCACACTTGAAATTGTGCAATGATTTGCTCAGCCTTGCCTAAAGGCGTTTCAAATTCCAGCTGAAGCCTGCATCTTGAAGTGGCATGGGT
The DNA here is from genome assembly GCA_013215465.1 of Colwellia sp. Classification (GTDB taxonomy): domain Bacteria; phylum Pseudomonadota; class Gammaproteobacteria; order Enterobacterales; family Alteromonadaceae; genus Colwellia. The sequence continues at coordinate 90,050 of JABSOW010000004.1, forward strand.
ATATGTCATAAAAAACCAATTAGCAGAAAAATATTACACTGATGAATTTAGTTTAAGAGTAAATAAGGCTATTATTACCAAAGACAATTAACCTTAACTTTTAAATAGGCTTACCATGAAAAAAATATTTTTAGCGCTAATCGTATTCATATTTTCAAATGTCACATTAGCCGATGATAACGCCAAAGCCGTGGCTAACTTCAAAAAATCAGCACAAGTTAACACCTTTTTCGATACAGCATACGGTTATGCTATTTTCCCAACCATAGGCAAAGGAGGTTTTGGCATAGGCGGCTCTTACGGTGAAGGGAGCGTATATAAACACGGTAGAAAAACAGGCACGACAACCATGGTACAAATTACCATAGGCTTTCAATTAGGCGGACAAGCTTTTAGTGAGATTATTTTTTTTAAAAACAAGAAAGCTTATGACAATTTCACTAACGGTAACTTTGAGTTTAGCGCACAAGCATCAGCGGTCGCTATCAACGCTGGGGCAAATGCAAAAACGAGTACTACTGGAACGTCTGCTGGTGCAGCAACTAGCCCAGATAAAAACAAACAACAAGGAATATACCAAAATGGCATGGCTACCTTTACTTTCATTAAAGGCGGGTTAATGTATGAAGCCGCATTAGGTGGGCAAAAGTTTAGTTTTAAAAAGAATAAAAAATAAAGGCTGGTGATATGATGAACTAGTGCCTAAGGGGTTATTATCTGGATAAGCCCTTTTTTTGAAAAAACGCCACTGACAAAAAAATGATGGTAAAATTTAAAAACCAAATAAGTAATCCACTTTTATAATTTTTTAATCCTGTATTTCTTAATTTACAGATTGTTTTTAACACCTAATAAATCACGAATTTCTTGCGTTATTTCCTCAATGCGATCAACGTTAATCGGCGCAATAAAAATAGTATCATCGCCAGCCAAAGTCCCTAAAATACCTGCTGATTCCCCCATACTATCTAACATTCTAGATATTAAGGGTGCCGCGCCAATGCCGGTTTTCAAAATAATTTGCATGCTATTGTGTTTAACACTCAACACCACAGATTCTATAGATTGTTTTGACTTGGGTACGGCTAACTCATCCGGTAAAATATAGATCATCTCGTTTTTAGCATTACGGGTTTTCACCGCGCCTAACTTAGAAAGTAAACGAGATATTTTTGCTTGTGACATATTAACAAAACCTTGCTCTGACAAAGCGCTAGCCAACTGCCCTTGCGAGCCATAGCATTGTTCTTTTAATAAACGTTTAAAGACTTGAACCAAGTTAGATTCATGTTGTTTACGCAGAGTGGTCATATCAAATTCTATAAAAATGTAGCTAATGTAAGTATTCTACACTAGCTTCATCAAAATTTTCTATTTTATGTACCTAGTATACGAAGTTTGTAAATTTCACCTTATATCACTTGGGTTAACTCCTGCCATTTCATTAGCGCATCAGCTTGACCATTTTTGGACTTAATATACAAGTTTAACAGTTTCAATTCATGACACTGTTTCTCTTCAACTGGCTCAGCTAAAATCTCAATTAACGATATTCCAGACATTTGACTAAAATAGGTAAAGCACTCTTTAAAATCTCCCACTGTTGTACACGTTTTTGACTGACCTTGATAAGCCGAAATAATATGATGAACATCAAAGTCGTTATCATTACAATGATAAATCTTGCCATTGCCGCTTTTTCCTAAATGGAAAATATTATTACGCATATAAATAATAGTAACGTCTGTTTTATCTTTTAAAAAATGAATGAGTTCATTGAGTTGAAAATGAAAACCGCCATCACCAATAATAACTACGGCACGCTCTTGCTTATTCACATCAGCAATACTTTGCTCTTTAATACGTTGGGCGACAACACGCGCATAAGGTAGAGCTGTTCCCATTGCTCCATACCAAGGGTTAGTAAGCCAGGCTCGCCCTAAAGCTGATTGTCTTATTTTTAAGCTATAGCTAGTAAAGTAGGAATTACCTACCTCAGGTAAATAAACAAATGGATTTTGCTCGTCAGCCTGTAATTCATTTAATGTGGCAGCAAGATTATTAAAATCTATTTCTTCACTTGTTGGTACTAGTGCTAGTTCTTCCGTAGGTGGTTCAAATGCAAACACTGCAATATCACTATTGAGTAATTTTTCAAAAATTTCTATTAGATCCTTTTCTAGTAAAGAGCCACCTTTTAATAAGGTTTTATTTTCAAACGTTTCAATTTTGTGGGTGCCCGTTGCAAAAGCTATATTACAGTCTTGAGAGAATATACTGGTGGCAACGTCAATGACATAATCAACCTCTTGCTCGATGTAATCTCGCCCTACCGTTTGAGTGAAGACGCCGTTATAAGCCCCTAAACATAATGGCGCATATTCATCAAACAAGCCCTTAGCAAACCACGTAGTTGCGTAAGGAATAGTAAACTTATTAGCAAAGTCGATAATCAGCTGCTTTAAATAAGTGTTATGTTTTAGCCTATCGCCAATATATAACAAAGGTTTTTGAGCCTGTTTAAGTTTTGTTACTATATTCGCGACCACCAACTCACTGCCACCTAATACATTACTGCCACAACAAATATTATCGACAGAGCTGGGTAGTTGAATAGGCTGAGTTTTAGCAAAAACTTGATCCCGAGGTATCTCGATAAAGACAGGTTGTTTATTTTTATAGGCCTCGGCAACTATTTGATAAAAACGTTGACCCGCAAGATTAGGATGCCCAGCTAACCTTTGCCCTTGCAATCTTTCTACACGCATACCTAAAGCGGAAAAAGCTTCCAAGGCATTATCATATTCAGCCTTCCACGAGCCATTGGGATGAATTGTATGATGAATAGCCAATTGGTTTACTTCGCTTTCAGCTGGTGCACCCGATATAAACACTACAGGTAAACCTTCAGTAACCGCTAAAGCTGCAGCACTAGTACAAGGTAGACTGCCCACCATATAAGTAGTTAAACAAAAGCCCATGCCATCAATTTCAGCCTGTGCACAAGCTGAAAAACCGGCATGCATTTCATTACTTGACGGGCAAATATCTATATCAGCATCTAAAGCTGCAATAATATTAGCCGCAAAATCGCCACCAACACCATAAATATGTTTACCTCCAAAAAATTGAATTACCTTCGTTATGGTGTCACCTAAGCTAGGTAACTTTTCATTGTATTCTTTACCAAAATTCATCTCATATGACATTATTTCATCTCTTTAAAGTAAACTTTATTGACCGTTACTTTAAGCTGAGAAAAAAATCACTCTGTGATCGAGATCATGTTTCTAGATTACGTAATCAAGACAACTTTTTCTGAGGTGTTAGCACTTGTTTACAGATTTTGTAAACTGGCAACATATTAGGGATAATTTTTTTGGAGTAGAATGCGTACAGATCATTTGTCACTGAGTTGATAGCTACTATTTATTCGACTTTTCAAAAACAAAATTATCAGCAATATCGTTAGTTTGTCACGCGATAATGACTACATAGTGCATTTACTTACATTTTTTAAACAAAAGCTAACTTGCCATCTGTGGTGAAAACGATAAGCTAGTCACATGCATAATTTTTTTCACAAAACTAGTCTGTTATTAGTTGTTATCCCCTTACTTAGCGGCTGTAGTGCTAGTTTATTTACCGACCTATTTAGCAACTATAGTCAACAAATGTCTGGGGTAAAACAAGCTCAACAACAAGGTAATTTCCAACAGGCAATTAGCTTAATTCCCAAGCGCAGTAGCAATAATGGCAGCTATAGTCTAGGGCTGTTAGAAAAGGCACGCTTAGAGTATTTAGCCAATAACAATAAGCAAAGTAGACAAGATTTCGCACAAACTTATCAGCTGGTGCAACAAAGCCAACAAGGAGCAAAAATAGAGCTTAGCCGAGGGTTTGAAAATATTGCTGCGGTAATGAGCAATGACAATGCTATTAGGTATGATATTCCACTGTATGAACAAAGTATGTTACACAGTTATCAAGCGTTAAATTATCTTACTCAGCAAGACTTATCTGGCGCTTTAGTAGAAGTAAGACGCGCTAATCTAGTACAAGAAAGCGCTTTAAAAGCCAATGCTAACAGTATTTATGCTAGCCAACAAAGCAGTATAGCTAAAGGGTTCAGCATGGATAGCTTGTCTGAGCAATACCCCTCAATGAGTCGTGCAATTGGTAAGGTTAAAAATGGTTTTCAAAATGCCTATACCTTTTATTTGTCCGGTTTACTTTATGAAGCGGCAAATCAAAAAAACGATGCTTATATTGATTATAAAAAAGCATTAGAAATCTATCCCGATAATCGCTATTTGCAACAAGATGTATGGCGCTTAGCAAATACTTTACGCATGACTAACGATATCAGTTTGTTTAGAAAAAGTTTCTCACGTGAAATTACTAAAAAAAGTGCTAATGCTAGTAATAATAATCAGGGGCAAGTTGTTTTTATTATCGAAAATGGCATAGTCGGGGCTAAGCAACAGTCGTCATTAAGTTTGCCTATTTATACTAGTCACGATGATATGCGCTTTTACAGTATTGCTTTACCTAGTTATCAAAACCAGTTAAGCGTTTATTCACCGTTATCACTAACCTATCAAGGTAAAAGTTATCAAGCAGAAGAAATTGTCCGTTTACAATCTTTAGCTGCCAAGCAGCTACAAGATCAATTGCCCATCATTGTTACTAGACAAATAGTACGAATTCTCGCTAAAGAAGAAATGCGCCAGAAATTGACTAAAAAAGGCGGTGATGTCGGCAATATCTTGGCTAACCTCTATAATATTGCCAGCGAAAAAGCTGATACTCGCAGCTGGAGTACCCTACCTGATAGCATCCATATTTTACGATTAAATTTATCCCCAGGTACCCATACGCTTAACATTCACCTTAATGGTGTAAGTCAGCAAATTGACCTGTCTATTAATCAAAATAAACTAACCTTAGTAACACTAACCACTATTGGCACTTATGTTGGCAAAAGTATTTTTAACTTATAACACGCTATATTAACTACGAGGAAACAAAGCTATGTCGAGCATAAAAAATCCCCCCCTATTGTTACTGTTATTACTGTCACTTTTTTTTATTAGTGCCTGTAAAAATGTACCACTGGTTACTTCGGGTATAGGCAGTGAACAACTTGCATCTGAGCAAAAGTACAGCAAGCACTTACAAGTAGACAATAAAAAACTAGCAAATCAGATTCATATCAGTGACATAAAATCACGTAAACAACATGATTTATTACAAGTAAACTTAAGTTTAACCAGTACCTATAAAAAATCACTGCAATTGCAATATCAATTTCAATGGTTTGATCAAGACGGCTTTGTTATTGAAGCAGGTAAAAGCCCTTGGATACCTTTTGAATTACACGGTATGCAAACCCAAACAGTGGCAAGTTTAGCACCAACACCTCACGTGGCTACCTTTAGTCTCTATGTGCGTAAAGTGCCTGAAAAATTCTTTAAGTATTAAGCTACTTATTAAGCAATGTATTAAATAACATATTACTCGTATAAAAGGACAACATAATGAACAAATTAATAATTACCGCTAGCATTAGCCTAGCATTAATCGCCTTAGGTGGCTGTACAAATAAGTCAGTGGTTCGCTATGGCGATGCTACTGCCGTTGAAACTACCAACATCAACTTTGGTTCCACCGATTTACAAAAAGTGGCGAGCCAAATGACAGACTCATTATTACTATCACCTGTCGTTGGCACCTTAACAGCAAACACCCGTCCGATCCTTTTTGTTGAAAGTATCAAAAACAAAACCAGTGAGCATATTGATACCGAATCTATTACTGATTCAATTTCAACCAAATTATTACGCTCTGGTAAGTTCCGTTTTGTTGATATGGCTCGTGTTGCCGCTGTCCGTGAGCAGCTTGAATTTCAACAAAACAGCGGTATGGTTGATGCGAGTAAAGCGATAGCGTTTGGCCAGCAAGTGGGCGCACAATATATGCTATACGGTAACTTGGCCAGTATTGTAAAGTCGAACAAAGATAAGTCTGACGTTTATTATAAGTTCACCTTACGATTGATGGACTTACAAAGTGGTTTAGTAGAATGGGCTGATGAAACTGAAATACGAAAAACCAAAGAAAAAGAATTTGTTAGTTGGTAGGAGGCAATATGAAAACGATATCACTAGGTATATTAGCGTTATGCATTTTATTTTTTAACGTGACAAATGTTTATGCCAATTACGACAGAAACCAAGCAGTCCCCGTAGAAAAAGTACTTTTTGGCAGCGTGGTCTCGGTACGTAATATTAGTAATGAAGAGTTAATACGTGATAAAAAAAATGGTTGGCACACTTTTGGTGGCGCACTAATTGGCGGCGTTATTGGTAACCAATTTGGCAGTGGTAGTGGCAGAGATGTGGCCACTATATTAGGCGCAATTATTGGCGGTTCTATTGCTAATAATCGACACAGTCAGCCTGAAAAAGTAATCACCCGTTTAGTTGAACTAATGATTAAAACAGAAAGTGGCAAACAATTTATGGTGCTCCAAGACTATGATAGCAAGATGGTTTTTCACGCTAAAGATAAAGTCAGAATGATCTATTTAGCTAACAGTACAGTGAGAATAGACAAACAACTTTAATTCCTATTTATTAGCACGGTGCTAATTGCTAATCATGAGCAGCAATCCTAAACAATAGCCCTACCGATAACCCAAATAATCAAAGGGTTATCGTGCTGCCCTCCCCTGTGATAACTTTGTGATAATTAAGTAATAAAATAGTGATAACTTCGTGACCTTGTCACAATATCTCCCCCGCATACTTTCTCTTGAGTTCTACAACTAATGACCATTATTTAGAGAAGGTGAATACAATCATGAAAACAAATATAAAAACTAACCTAAAGAAAATTAATACCTTACTCAGCGTTAGCGCACTTATTTTTGCTAGTTCACAACTACAAGCACAAGATTTATCAATTACGGTAACGAATTTAACCCAAGGCTTGCACTTCACTCCGCTTATAACTGCGGCACATGCTAGCGACAATCATATTTTTATAGTTGGCACTACCGCTACTGCTGAATTACAAGCGATGGCAGAAGGTGGAGATATTTCAGGCTTAGTAACTATGCTCTCCAATGCAGATGCCAATACCAATGAGAACCCTGTTGGCGGATTATTAGCACCGGGCATGTCAACAACTTACCTGCTAACCAACGACAGTGCCAACACTCACTTATCAATGACGACAATGATACTACCGTCTAATGATGGCTTTGTCGGTTTAGATGGCTGGGAAATACCAACCGAAGCTGGCACCTATACCATTATGCTAAATGCTTACGATGCCGGCACTGAAGCCAACAATGAACTAATTAATGGCGGCGGTGCTCCGGGTGTACTAGGTATTCCAGCAGCACCAAGTGGCGGCTCTGGCAGTGGCGGCACAGGTGTTACCGATATGGAAAGCAATACCATGATTCATATTCATCGAGGTAGTATTGGTGATGATGACATGAATGGCGGCACCAGTGATTTAAATAACAGCATTCATCGCTGGTTAAACCCTGTTGCTAAATTAACCGTTACCATTCAATAAGGAGCAGCTCATGTCGACTCTTTCTTTAGTAACAAAAAGTTCACTAAGTAAACTCACGCTAATAACAACATTGGCACTACTCTTATCAGCATGTAATCATAATGATAGTGATGAGCCAGTAGTAGTGACACCGACACCAGCAGAGTATAGCTACGCGGTTACTATTACCAACTTAACTTACGCACAACCTCTTTCCCCGTTAGGTGTTATTTTACATAGCGATAACAAAATGTGGATGGTAGGCGATGCCTCTTCAGTGGCCTTGGAGAAACTCGCAGAAGGTGGTGATAATACTGATTTTCTTAGCAATAGTAATACCCTTGCGGCTAGTTCGAGTGATGGTGTGATATTACCTGGCACTATGAGCACGGTTAACATTAGTACGACCAACAGAATGGCAACTTATTTCACTGCTGCTACTATGTTAGTGAATACAAATGATGCTTTCTCAGGTCTTACTGGTATAGATATATCAACCATGACTGTAGACGAGACAAAATCATGGAATTTAAACGTTTATGATTCAGGTACTGAAGCTAACAGCGAAGCAATGGGTACCATCCCTGGCCCTGCTGATGGTGGTACTGGTTTTGATGCAGCTCGTGATGATGTTGACTTTGTTGGCTATCATTCAGGTGTTGTTAGCCAAGACGATGGTTTATCTAGCTCAGTGTTAACACAGGCGCATCGATTTGATAACCCTGCGATAAAATTAACAATAACAAGAACAAAATAAAACAAACTTGCCTAATAAACACTCAGGGAAGATTATTTATATCCAAGTGAGCTCAGTATTCACTTGGATAAACTAGGGCAAAAATATGAAAGATAAAATTTTAATTGTTGAAGACGACATTGATATAGCGAATTTAATTCAAGTGCATTTAACCGAATTAGATATCGACAGTGACATTTGCGGCCATGGCCAACAAGCACTTGAACTAGCGCTAAGGCATAATTATCAATTAGTAATGCTCGATGTGATGTTACCTGGCATTAACGGCCTAGATATATGTCGGCAACTTCGTCAGACAAAACCCTTGCAGGCGATCTTAATGTTAACTTCAAAAACATCTGAAACCGATAGAGTATTAGGGCTTGAATTAGGCGCTGATGACTACATGACCAAGCCTTTCAGTATTCGTGAATTACAGGCTCGGGTACGTACACAACTAAGGCGAGTGCATGCTTTAAATGATAGAAATAAAAATAACCTCTCTACCCAAAGTACTCATAGTCATAACAATAATGGCGAACAAAAGCAAAATAACACGAGTACCTGTATAGGGCGATTATTAGTCGATCATCGTTATCATCAGGTAACTTATAAAGATAAGGCGATTAATTTAACCGCAACTGAATTCGAACTGTTAGATTTTTTTTGTAAAAATCCCGATCAAGTATTTTCGCGTGCCCAATTACTCGACGGGGTTTGGGGCTATAACCATAGTGGTTACGAACATACCGTAAACTCACATATCAACCGTTTACGTAATAAATTAGAAGAAGACTGCACCGAGCCAAAAATTATTCAAACCGTGTGGGGCGTAGGCTATAAATTAAACTCTAGCGGAGTGCATTAACCATGCTTTCACTTTATCATCGACTCGCTATCTCAGTTTGCTGCGCATTTATCATCATGGCATCATTACTTTTTTATTGGAGTAATTCTTTAGCAGAGCAGTCAAAGTTTCAAGCAGAGCAGAAACTGCACTTACAACTTGCTAAGCATTTAGCGCACGACAACCCACTACTACAAGATGGCGTCTATGATAAAAAAGCCCTAGAAAATTTATTTCATACCCTGATGTTATTAGGTCCTGCTTTTGAGTTTTACTTTCTTGATCCCGCCGGTAATATCATTACTTATTCAGCCGACGCCAACAAGATAAAACGCCAATCGGTTGAGCTAAGCCCTTTGGTTGCTCTAATTGCCAACCCAGATGTGGTACCTGTTTTTGGTGATGATCCTCGTAACTTAGACAAACAAAAAATATTTTCTGCCGCGCCCATTTATCGAGGTGAGAACTTACAAGGTTACCTATACATCATTATTGGTGGTGAAATTTATGATTCAATTTTCAGCCAAGTTAAAAATGATGAAATTTTACAGCAATATAGCGTATTACTTATTACTGCTTTATTGTTGTTGTTAGTTATTTTACTCGCTGTATTTCGCTATTTCACCGCCCCCATTAAGCAACTGGCAAGTGAAATGCAGGCCATTAAAGCGGCAAAATTTAACCTGTCTAAAGTAACATTAAGCCAGTGGCAGCATAGTAAAAATAATGAAGTACATATGCTTGGTGTTACCTTTACCGAGATGGTCGCACAAATTAACTTACAGCTAGGTCAGTTAACTGAAAATGATCGTATTCGACGTGAGCTATTAACCCATTTGTCTCACGACTTACGCACCCCATTAGCAACAATGCAAGGTTATCTAGAAATCATGGTGATTAAAGGTGAGCAGCTTTCATCACAACAGCAAACCGAGTATTTAGCTACCGCCCAGCGCAATGCTATGCAATTAAAGCGCTTAATAGATCAAATATTTGAATTAGCTCATCTCGAAGATGGGCAAGTAACAGTGAACTTAGAAACATTTGCTATTGGCGAATTACTCCATGACATTATCGCTAAGTTTGCCCTTAAAGCAAAAGATAAACGCATCCACTTAACATTGCAGCCACAACAATGCCGCTATATTGTTTATTCTGATATCGCCAAACTAGAGCGTATTATTACGAACTTGTTGGAAAATGCCCTGAGACATACTAACGAAGATGGAGAAATTGCCATTATTGTTAACCAACTAACAGACAAAATTAAAATTTCCGTAACCGACAATGGCTCAGGTATTAGTAAAGAAGATATCGCTTACATTTTTGATGCTAGATATCGCGCCAGCAATGCCATTGAAGATAGTACACCCCATGCGGGATTAGGCCTAGCGATCAGTCAGAAGTTAAGTCGAATTTTAAATTCAGAGTTATTGGTTGATAGTAAGCTAGGTCTAGGTAGTAGTTTTTCGTTATCTTTGCAATTGGTAAACCGTTAAAATTTTTGTTTATACACCGACAATGGTTAACGGCTTGTTTAGCGCTACATAACCAGTAGCGCTGTTTTTTCTGCAATAATAATATAATTATCACCAAGCCTATTGAATAAACCTATAGCCATAAATTATTATGCGTATACCCATGTTACCTCAAGATGCCGGATTCAGCTGGAATTAGAAACGTCTTTAGGTAAGGCATTGATTGAAGAGAATGGTTGTTCTCCTTGTCGAAATCAATAACGTAGCATAAAGCGTTTCTAAACCAGCCCTTTGGGGATGACTGAAACTCGTATCTTGAAGTATCATGGGTATAAATATGCTCTATGAATATTTCACCGAGATAGGAATAGTAAGTACTTTACGGCCTTGATGTTTGAGCCAAAAATAAACCCCAGCAAAACACAACAGCACCGCAGCTATAGAAATACTTGCCATTAATGGCGCAACAAAAAAGTTACCGACTTGAAAACATAAAGTTGCCATTAAATAAGCGAGCAAGAAGCTCCAAATAGCGGCAAAGCCAGCCCAACGGCTACCTACTTCATTTTTAATTGCCCCCATAGCAGCAACACATGGCGTGTATAAAAGAATAAAAAGCAAGTAACTAAACGCACCTAATTGTCCGGCAAAAGCCGCTTGCATTACTTGATAAGTACTTAGTTCAACGTCTTGATCTTTAGCTACCTGCGCTAAATCACTAAGATCACCAACATTAATACCTAAGGGATCATCGGGTGCGATCCCTAATAAATTTTCTTTAATACTACTGACAGCATCATGCCAACTTTCCGTTAACGATGGCACCCCACCGTCTGCACCATTACTTGGTGAGTATAAGCTGTTAAACGTAGCTACTAATACTTCTTTAGCAAAAATCCCGGTAATAATACCAACACCCGCTTGCCAGTTTTCTTCCTTAATACCCATTGGCGCCAGCAGTGGCATAACCACTTGTGCACCTTGGCTTAAAATAGATTTTTCACTGTCTTGATGACCAAAACTACCGTCTGTGCCGATAGAGTTCAAAAAGTTCAGTAAGCACACCACAATCACAATGGTTTTACCTGCACCCGTAACAAAGCCATAAGTACGCTGCCACACACGTTTACTGATAACGCCAATTTGAGGTAATTCATAAGGTGGTAATTCCATTATATTTAATGAACTAGTACCAAATAACACTGTTTTCTTAAGTAGAAAACCGGTAAATATAGCGGCCGCAATACCGATCAAATACAATAAAAACACTAAATTCTGACCATTTTCAGGAAAAAATGCGGCGGCAAATAAAGCATAAACAGGTAAACGAGCACCACATGACATAAAGGGAGACATCATAATAGTGGTAATACGCTCTCTTTCACTATCAAGTACTCGCGCGGACATTACCGCAGGTACAGTACAACCAAAACCAACAATAAGCGGTACAAAAGCTTTACCCGGCAAGCCAATTTTTTGCATCAAACTGTCGACTACAAAAGCAGCACGAGCCAAATAACCTGAATTTTCTAATAACGATAGGCCAATAAACAAACAGGCTATCACCGGAATAAAGGTGGCAACGGTTTGTATGCCACTACCAACACCTTCCACAATGGTGAGTATCCACTGTGGCAAATCTAAAGGAGCAAGAAAATGTAGCGGATAATCAACAAAAATAGTGCCGCTAAGAATATCAAAGAAATCAATAAAAGCACTGCCAACATTGATAGCAAACATGAATAACAAATACATCATACCTAAAAATACCGGAATACCAGTAATAGGATGCAAGACGAAATTATCTAAGCTATCAGAAAAACGAGCACCGCCTCCTGCAACACTTACTTTAGATAAAATATCAGCAACAGTATCTTGTCTTGCTTGAATTGCTGCTGAGTTTTCTACTGGCCAATTTTTATTTTCGGCTGTTTCATGCTGTTTTGAGGCTTGCCTTTGCTGAGAAACCTGTTGTTGTACTAGTAATAGTTTTTGCTCTAGTAACCCAAGAGCACTTTTATGGTGAGCACTTAGCGCTATAACAGGACAACCTAATTCAGCACTTAATTTATCAACATCAACCAATGTATGTTTCTGTCTATCTACTTTATTCAGCACAACTATCATAGGCATGCCTAACTCAAGCAGCTGTGCAGTAAGATAAAGTTGACGACTTATTTGGTTAACATCAACGACATTAATCAAACAATCTATATCTTTGTTTTTAATAAATTGCTGAGAAATAGTTAAATCTTGCCCTTGCTCGCCTCTTTTAGTGAGCGAGCTTAGACCGGGTAAATCAGATAAAAAAGTATCAACACCATTTAACTGCACTGATGTTTTTTTCGCCGCAACAGTAATACCTGAAAAATTACCGACATTTTGCTTAGCGGCATTTTTATTATGAGAAGACAGTAAATTAAATAAAGTACTCTTGCCTGAATTAGCAAAACCAACCAGGGCGTAATGTAAGCCTTTTATTGGCGAAACAGCATCTTTATCAGAAGATTGACTGCATGATGAAGAACTAGAACAACAACTCATGATGGAAACTCATATAACGCTTACTGAATGCAGCATTGTTTAAAGGCACTGTAGGGTTGAAAGCCAACCTACAAAAATTAAATAGTAGTAACTTGAATTTGTTTGGCAACAGAACGTTGAATACTTATTTTAGTATTATGTAATCGAAAAGCTATTGGCCCATTAAATGGCGCTTTATGTGCTAATGCTACTTCAGTACGCAAAGCAAAACCTTGCTCTAGTAACTGAGCTGAGAGTATTTCATCAAGCGGTAATCCGCTAATTTTAACAACCTGATTTTTGGCTATATCAACTAAAGTCATTTTTTACCTTTTTACTTCTCCTTTAACAACATATGGTTAAAGATAAGCCTGCAAAATACAAATGAAATATTATCATGATCTTGTTAGTAACATTCGCTAAGCACACCTAGAGAATCAAACATAAAAGCTAATGAGAATTACTATTATTCATATTCTACACTGAGATAAGTAAGGACACAATGAAAACAATTATTGTTGACCTCTTAATTGATTTTGATCAATGGATGATTGAGCCTGGTTATACACATTGATTAAATCAATAACAGGAGCAGTCCTTTGCACCTTATAATTTATATAACTATGTCATTTGCTCAGCTAATTATAAAATGTCACTTTCGAAACTTATGAACGAAAATCCCATTATTTCTGCCTTGAATTCAGAATACTTGCTCCTGAATTTCCCAATAATCAGCTGGCGTGTGTGATTGAAAGTAACGACGTTATTGAAATATTTAGTCCATTTAGAATGATCACATATTTATTTGTATTGGTATTACTTATCGCTTATGTCTGGTTCCACTGAGTTTGCCTTGCTCAACTCCACTTCAACTTGATCTACCCGTTGTAACCCGCGTGGTAACTTATTGCCTCTACGGCCACGTTCACCACGGTAGTGTTCAATATCACTGGGCTTTAAGGTTAGTTTACGTCTACCAGCATGCAAGGTAACTGATGCGCCATCTGGCACAATGGCAAGTAAAGTAACAAACTCTTCACGTGCTTTAACGCGCGCTGTTGGGATATTAATAATTTTATTTCCCTTACCTTTACTAAGAACTGGTAAGTTTTTCACCGGAAATACTAACATTCGTCCTTCAGTGGTAATGGCTAAGCAATTATCATTATCAATATTTTCAATTAACTGTGGTATTAAAACCTTGGCCGCTGGCGGTAATGAAATCATCGCCTTACCATTTTTATTACGACTGATCATATCGCTAAAACAGCTAATAAAACCATAACCCGCATCACTAACTAGCAGGTATTGGCTGTCATCATTTGCCATTAGACAATGAACAAAATTTTCACCGGTTGCCAGGTTAAATCGCCCGGTAAGCGGCTCACCTTGGCTTCGCGCTGCTGGCAAAGTATGGGCATCGGTAGTAAATGCTCGCCCTGATGAGTCGATAAAAGCTACCGGACGATTACTACGCCCTTTAGCTGAGCATAAATAGCTATCCCCCGCTTTATAACTAAGGGCAGTGGCATCAATATCATGGCCTTTAGCACAACGCGCCCAGCCCTTATCTGATACCACAACAGTTACTGGTTCACTTGGCACCAGATCTTTTTCGGTTAAGGCTTTTGATTCAGTGCGCTCTACAATTTGAGAACGACGATCATCACCGTATTGCTCTGCCGCAGCCATAATTTCTTTTTTCATTAGCGTGCTCATACGCGCTTTTGAGTTAAGAATTTTTTCTAAATATTTTTGCTCTTCGCGTAATTCATCTTGCTCGGCGCGAATTTTAACTTCTTCTAATTTAGCTAGTTGTCTTAGTTTTATTTCTAAAATGGCATGGGCTTGAATTTCTGACAAACTAAAGCGCGACATTAACTCGGCTTTTGGATCATCAAAACCACGAATGATCTCAATAACTTCATCAATACTTAAGTAGGCAACTAATAAACCATCTAAAATATGTAAACGTGCCAAGACTTTATCTAAACGATATTGCAAGCGTCGACGTACTGTTTCACGACGATACTCCAGCCACTCAGTTAAAATTTCTCGTAAGTTTTTCACCGCTGGACGATTGTCTAAACCAATCATATTGATGTTAACGCGATAACTTTTTTCTAAATCTGTACTGGCAAACAAATGCTGCATTAATTGTTCGATATCAACGCGGTTCGAGCGAGGAATAATAATTAAACGTACTGGATTTTCATGATCAGATTCATCACGAAGATCTACCACCATAGGTAGTTTCTTGGCAGTCATTTGGCCGGCAATTTGTTCTAAAATCTTCCCGCCTGATGCTTGATGCGGTAACGCCGTGATCACCACTTCACCCTGCTCTATATCATAAATCGCGCGCATTTTAATACTGCCACGCCCCGTTTGATATATTTTTTCAATCTCAGCTTTAGGGGTAATTATTTCCGCATCTGTTGGGTAATCGGGCCCTTTAACAAATTCTAGTAAATCAGTCACTTCTGCTTTGGGTTGCTCAATTAAATGCACACAGGCAGCAGCAATTTCACGGACATTATGGGGCGGAATATCGGTTGCCATACCAACAGCAATACCGGTGATGCCATTGAGCATAATATGAGGTAAACGCGCCGGTAGTGTTTTTGGCTCATTCATGGTGCCATCAAAGTTTGGCACCCAGTCAACGGTTCCTTGACCAAGCTCAGATAGCAGTATTTCACTGAATTTAGATAAACGAGATTCGGTATAACGCATAGCCGCGAAAGACTTTGGATCATCTGGTGCGCCCCAGTTCCCTTGGCCATCAACTAAAGGATAACGATATGAAAATGGTTGCGCCATTAATACCATGGCTTCATAACAAGCACTGTCACCATGAGGATGAAATTTACCGAGAACATCGCCAACGGTACGCGCTGATTTTTTGTATTTAGCGGTTGCCGATAAACCTAGCTCTGACATGGCATAAACAATACGTCGTTGTACTGGTTTTAAGCCGTCGCCAATATGGGGTAAGGCTCTGTCCATAATAACGTACATGGAGTAGTTTAAATAAGCTTCTTCGGTAAAACGTCTTAGGGGAACTTGCTCTACCCCGTCTGGACTATATTCGAGCACATCAGACATGAAATGATTTTCCTATTCCCGTAAACATGAGTATGGTAAACACGAGTGTCTAATACATGAGTACGATTTATTTTTATTATTAATAAAGATATGACCTACAAGCTTATATGATTTCTATAGCCAAGTGAATGCAAAAAACTACCCCTTACGCCTTTCTTTATCTTTAACAATAGCACTATAACTTACCATTTGATTTCGACCTTGTGCTTTAGCTTGGTACATAGCTAAATCAGCGGCATGCAAAAGCTCATCAAATATCGCCTTAGTATCGAGGTTATTAGCAACACCAAGGCTTAAGGTAATATTACTATCTACACCTAATTCGCTAAAATCATAGAACGTTATTTTTTCCATCACCCGCATGGCAATGGCTTTGGCTTTATCAATATCAGTGCTAGGTAAAATCGCGATAAACTCTTTACCACCGATACGCGAAAAAATATCGCGTGAGCGCATCGTTTCACTCACTAGTTGCGCTACCTTAGCTAATACTAAGTCACCAACATGATGGCCAAAGTTATCATTAATCGCTTTAAAGTGGTCAATATTGAATAACAATACACTAAGGTCAAGCTCTTGCTCTGTGGCGATTTTTATCAGCTGATCCCCTTCAGTAAACAAAGCGGTTCTATTTATCAAGCCAGTTAAGCTATCAGTTTTAGTAATCAATATAAGTTTTTTTCTAACTTGTAGTTGGCGCAGAAATAAGAGCATAAAAACGAAAATTGTGCAGAGAATTAAAATAATATTACGTTGTAGAATTACTTGTTGTTTTTCAACATCATCAAGACGTATTGCTTTTAATTCATTACGTTTATCTAATAGTTTATTACTTTCAATCTTATGAATTATTTCATGTTTTTCTGTCAGTTGTTTAACAATATTGTCTCGCTGGGCATCGCTATAATCATTATAACCATCAACAAAATCTTGTTTTACTTGATAGGCTTTTTGATAATTTTTAGTTGCTGCTAAACTAATTGCCAGCACTTGGTAAAAATTAGCAAACAAAGGTGAGGTTAATTGTTTTTCTGCTATATTATCTTGTAGTAATTGCGCTTGCTCAAGCAAGCTTATTACTTGCTGATGCTGCTTATTAGATTGCGCTATATTCGCTTTTGCTAACAACAGCAGATATTGCTCGCCAATATTAATCTGCTTAAATTCTAATAATGACTTAGCCAACATAGTATCAGCTTTATTGGGGTTTTCTGTTGATAAGGTTAGTAAGGTCAGTATTTTTGTCTTAATAGAGTATTCTATTGCTTGCTCAAGGGTGACCGCTTTATTTTCATTTGTTTGGCCGCAAGATGACCAGAAAAAACTAATCGCCACTAATGACGCTATCATTACTCCAGTATTCATCAGCCACAGACCTTATCACTACCTTGAGCCTTTGCCTGATAAAGTAAACTGTCTGCTTTATTGATTAAAGCCTCTATATCACTTAACTGCTTATAGAGTAAATCAGTCGAACAAACCACGCCAATACTAACACTTATCGCCATATCGCTAGCTCCTTCTTGCTGCCAAGAGAGTTGTTTAACTGCAAATCTAAAACGCTCAGCAATAATCAATGCTTGTGCATGGGATGTTTTAGGTAGGAAAAGCAAAAATTCTTCGCCACTAATACGACCAAAAAAGTCGGTCTTACGTATTAGTTTGCTACCAAGTTGTACCATTTTTTGCAAGGTAACATCACCCACACCATGACCAAACTGGTTATTAACCGTTTTTAAATGATCAATATCAATCATCAAAACACTCAAATCACTTTGTTGAAACTTTGCTTTTTTGAACAATAACTTACCTTTTTTTAGGGTTTTTTTCCGATTAGCAATCCCCGTCAACATATCAATGTTAGACACTTTATATAATCGGCGCTGATCTTGTATTAACTTGATCAATAGCCATGCAAATACTAATGCCACAACCGCACTATATAGCAGGTAATATCGTTGTTGTTGTTGTTTTTTTTCTGCTTCAATTAATGCCGTTTCTTGTAAAAATTGTTTATTTTCTAAGAGTTTTGTCTGTAAATCTGCTTGCTTAACTTCTAATGCTAAACGCACTTCAGCAATAGAACTTATTTGTTCTCTTTTTCGTAACGCTTTTATCAAGGCTAAGCGTTGTTTTTGTATTTTATAAGCCTGTTGGTAATAGCCTAATTTAAAATACGTTTTAGATTTGAGATTAATAAGCTTGATGTTTTTTTGCGCTTTGACAAAACTTAATGGCACTCTATCTTTCAATATTTTTTCAACTTTATCTATACTTACTAATACATCGTCAAAGCGTGCCAATGCGAATAAAACAAAGGCTTCTTCATTATAATATTGCAATTCAATATTATATTGCTCAGTGTTTTCCATGTACCGTTTAGACAGTGATAAATACTGATAACTTACTTCAGGGTCTGGTTGTTGCTTTTGTAAATAGGCCCGTGACAGTCCAGAGTAAGTATTGTACATAATTTCATTTTGGCCGCTGCCACCTGACTCGGCAATAATGGTTTCATAAACGATTATTGCCTGTTGATATTTCTTTTTGTTTAAATGATTAATAGCAATATTCACTAACGCTTCTAAAGATGAAATTCTTTTATTGGCTCTTTTATAAAACTGATAAGATTGTTGGTAATACACCATCGACTGCTCAGCTCTATTAAGGTGAGCATATAAAATGCCTAACTCAGAGTTAACAGAGCCTTTAAGTTCGTCATTATTGGTTTGTTTGGCAATATTATAGGCATCATTTAACACTCTCAACGAGTTTTCATATTGATCAGTAAGGTAATAAATAGCACCTAAATTAATTAGGCCAGTAGCGATAAGTACTTTATCGTGTAGATATTTTGCTAACTCTAGGCCATTTTCATAATCTTTCGTCGCTGCCGCGGTTTTGCCTATGCTTTCATAGGCAAAGCCGCGACTATAAAGTAGCTCAGAAATAAATATACTAGGACTAGAAAGACCCAAAGTCAGTGCTAAGCCATCAGACGCCGTTTTTTCTACTAAATGATACTGGGCTTGTAAAAGATAAATATCGGCTAACAAATTGTAATAATTAATCTGCTGTTTTAACGAGAGTTTATAAAATTTTTCTTCATATTCCTTTAACTGCGAAAGTGCTAACAAGGCATTGCTATCCATCAGCTTTGCAATGTCTATGGCAACCTTATCAAACTCTACTAAATTTTCACTGCTATGTTGAACAGTGATCTTGCTCGATTCCAGCGAAAAAGCAGCAAAACTCACTTTTGCTAAACAGAAATAAATAAAAACAAACAATATAAAAAATTTTGAAGTGAGCTTAGCGATCAACTGTATTGACCTTAAAATTATTATGTAGATAAAATCAGTATAAAACGATTTACTAACGATTTAAAAGGTTATATATCTAAACCTCAAGATACCCGTTTTATAAAAAAAGCCGCGCCAAGTGCTAGCAGCGCAGAAATAGACAAACAGGCAAGTAAACCTTGCTCACTACTGATAAAACTTTGATAAACAACACCTGAAAGTATAGTGCCTAATAAACGTCCAAGCGCATTGGCCATATAATAAAAACCAACATCCATGGAAACACTATCTTCCTTTGCTAGTGCAACAATAAAATAACTGTGTAAAGAAGAGTTAATAGCAAAAACACTACCAAAGACAAATAAGCCAAAAATAAGAAGCTCTTCAGTGTGTTCACTAAGCATTAAGCTAACTAATAACAGTAAAGTGACAACGGCTAATGCACTTGACCATTTAGCAATAAGTTTACCTGAGACCAGCGCTCCTACCACTGAGGTATCATTGCTAACCGTTTTACTTTTGCTAAAGAGCACGGGCGCATAAGCTTGCACCATGCCATAAGCAATGATCCATAATGCGAAGAAAATACCAATGCTTTGATGGCTCCAATGCAATTGGCTGGCTAAATACACGGGTAGTGCGATAACAAACCAGACATCACGGGCGGCAAATAAACACAAGCGCGCCGCCGAAAGGTAATTCAATGGGGGGTCTTTGGAAAAAACTTGGCTGAATTTAGGCTTAAATTTAGCCTTACCAATATCAGCTTTAAGTACTATAACGCTAAACAAAGCCACTACCGCTAACACGCTTGCCATTAACAACATAGCTGCTTGAAAACCAATAGTCGTTAGTAATAAGCCGCCAAGAAAAAAACCAACGCCTTTTAAGGTATTTTTAGAGCCAGTTAATAAAGCGACCCATTTAAACAGTTTTCCCTGACGTTCACTTGCGGCAACATCACTAACCAGCAGTTTAATACTACTTTTGGCACTCATTTTATTGAGATCTTTGGCAATACCCGATAATGCTTGCGCCGTCATCAAATAAACAACGCTTAGATAGTCACTCGGCATTGCTAGCATCAACAAAGAAAATACTTGTATAAACAAACCAATATTCATGGTTTTATTTAAACCGATCCACGCCCCTAACCAACCACCAACAAGATTGGTGATCACGCCAAATACTTCATAAAAAACAAATAACATCGCCAGTGCTAAAGGTGTGTAACCTAGCTGATAAAAATAAAGTAATATCAGCATACGCAACGCGCCATCGGTTAAGGTAAATACCCAATAATTACCGGTGATCACTAAATATTGCTTAATAGCACTTGGTAAAGTCGCAAACATATTAACGAATACTCAAAGCAACCATTTTCATTAATTCAGCGCTGCGATTGGCATAGCCCCATTCATTGTCATACCACAAATACATTTTCAGCTGTGTGTCATTAATTACCATGGTAGATAAGGCATCAACAATCACAGATCTAGGATCGGTTTTATAATCAACCGACACTAGTGGCCTTTCTTCATAGCCTAAAATATCTTTTAGCTCACCTTCGGCAGCAGTTGCCATCAGTTGATTGACTTCTGCAACCGTCACTGCACGATTCATTTCAAAAACACAATCGGTAAGAGAAGCATTCGCTAACGGCACTCGCACCGCATGACCATTAAGCTTGCCCTTTAATTCAGGGAAAATATCAGTAATAGCCTTAGCTGAGCCGGTAGTGGTAGGAATTAATGATTGCCCACAAGCGCGCGCGCGGCGTAAATCTTTATGAGGGGCATCAAGAATAGTTTGCGTATTGGTAATATCATGTATGGTGGTCATTGAGCCATGTTTAATACCAATATTATCTTGTAGCACTTTCACCACTGGCGCTAAACAATTAGTAGTACATGATGCGGCTGTTACTATGGTGTGTTGCTCAGCATTATATAGCTGTTGATTAACACCCATAACAATATTGACAATATCGCTATCATGCTCAGTAATTTTCATTGGCGCAGTAACTAAAACCTTTTTTACTCCTTGCTCAATATAGGCTTGTAGCTTAACTTTATCACGCATAACACCTGAAGCTTCAATCACTACATCACAAGCTGACCAGTCAGTTTCAGCAATGGTTTTATTTTGCGACATCGCTATTTGAGCATCATTAATAAGCATCAGTTTGTTACTTATACTGTCATCAACATTTGCTGCTAAATGCCAACGGCCATGAATAGAATCAAAATTGAGTAAATGTGCCAAGGTGGCCGCATCACCGGCGGGATCATTTATTTGAATAAATTCGATTTCAGGCCAATCAAATGCTGCACGCATGATCAAACGCCCCATACGGCCAAAGCCGTTAATTCCTACTTTAATTGTCATAACGTCACTTTTGTCAGTGGTTCTTATACCAAATGAAGGTTTCATTGGGTATTACATAAAAAATCCCTATCAGCAGATAAGGATCCTATAGATTAAACAGTTTTTAACACACTAATATGACAGTAGTATTACTGATGAATATACTATTAACTGCCATAATTATTAACTTTATAATTGAGATATTTTACGCTAATCAATTTTATTCGCAACGAGTTATTTAAAACTAAAACAGCAACAAAAGCACCCTATATACCCGCTCCACTTGCAGTAATTAATTGTTCAACTTTGCACTAAAGTAACTCTGCACAGGTATTAGGTATAGCTATAATTATAGTGATGAAATATTTTGTTGAATACTCCCTTAAACAACCAATGATGCACCATTTTTGTGCGTTGAAATGTGAATTAACATAAAAGAAGCTGTATTAGTGAGTAAAAACCGTAATTTCACTATTGGAATAATACTTGTATAAACAATTGATATTGAACAGCTGCTGTGATTTTAAGGAAATAATGTGAAGTTAGATTTGGTTGTTATTGGTAACGGTATGGCGGGAATGAAAACCGTTGAAGAGTTGCTCGATTCGGGTACCGACAAATATAACATTACCGTATTTGGCGCCGAGCCTTACGGAAATTATAACCGTATTATGTTGTCGCCAGTTTTGTGCGGCGAAAAAACTATTAACGATATAATGATTAATGACCGGCAATGGTATAAAGATAATCACATTACGCTGCATGCAGGCAAGGACAAAGCCGTTGTTGACATTAATCGTGCACAAAAAATCGTAATTGCTAAAGACGGAACTCAAATTCATTACGATCGTCTATTAATTGCGACAGGCTCTAAACCTTTTATTTTACCTATTCAAGGTAATAACCTAGAAGGCGTGGTCGCTTTTCGCGATATCTATGATGTGAATAAAATGCTGCAATACTGTGAGCAAAAAAAATATGCCGTGGTACTGGGCGGTGGCTTATTAGGTTTAGAAGCCGCTAATGGTCTGGCACAGCGAGGGATGCACGTAACAGTTGTCCACAGTAATGAAGTATTACTAAATCGACAACTAGATAAAACCGCAGGGCACCTACTACAACTAGCGCTAGAAAAGCGCGGTGTACATTTTAACATGCCCGCACGAACTCAAACATTAATTGGCGATGACTCTGATCATATTACCGCAGTAGAGTTCGCTGATGGCAGTAGCATACCTTGTGATTTATTTGTGATGGCAATTGGTGTACGCCCTAATATGGCGTTAGCACAAAGTACCGGACTTTATTGTGAAAAAGGTATCGTTGTTACTGATACTTTACAAACCTACGATCCAAGTATTTATGCTGTTGGTGAATGTATTCAGCACAGAAATGATACCTTTGGTTTAGTCGCCCCGTTATTTGAACAAGCAAAAGTGTGTGCAAATCATTTATCTGGCCATGGCATGGCCGAATATAAAACCCTACCCAGCGCCACTAAACTCAAAGTTACCGGTATTAATTTATTTTCTTTAGGTGATTTTCATGGCGATGATGAAAGTGAAATAATTCGCTTTAGCGATCCCTGTGCGAGCATTTATAAAAAATTAGTAATTAAAAAAAATCATATCATTGGCGTAGTGCTGTATGGCGATACTGCAGATGGTGCTTGGTATCAAAGTTTATTAGAACAACGAATAAACATAGAAGAAATGCGCGAATTACTGATTTTTGGGCAACGATATTTTCAAGCAGAAATAGCCGCAGTGGAAGAAGTATAAATGACAAATAAAAACCAACAAAAAATAGCGGTTAAAGCCATCAATACCACCTGTTCTTATTGTGGGGTTGGTTGTGGGATTTCGGCTACAGTGAATAGCGAATTGCGGGAAGTTGAGCTCAGTGGTGATGAAAACCATCCCTCAAATTATGGCAGTTTATGCTCGAAAGGCTCATCACTTGCAGAAACACTTGATTTATCGAGTCGCTTATTAACCCCATGGGTAAACGGGAAAAAATCTGACTGGCACACAGCCACATCGCTGGTCGCTGATAAGTTTAGCCAAGTTATTAAAGAGCATGGCGCTGAAGCAGTAGCCTTTTATGGCTCAGGTCAGTTGTTAACTGAAGACTATTATATCGCTAACAAGCTGATGAAAGGATTTATTGGTGGCGCGAATATAGACACCAATAGCCGTTTGTGTATGTCATCTTCGGTTGCTGGTCATAAACGTGTTTTTGGTAGCGACACTGTGCCAGCTTGTTATGATGACTTCGAACATGCAGAGCTCATCGTATTGGTTGGCTCCAATACCGCTTGGTGCCACCCGGTTTTATTTCAGCGTATTAAAACGGCGAAAGAATTAAATCCATCATTAAAAGTGGTGGTTATTGATCCAAGAAAAACAGCAACTTGTGATATTGCTGATTTACATATTCCAATTAAAATTGGCACAGATGTCGCACTATTTAATGGCTTACTTAGTTACCTTTATCAAGAAAACGCTATTGATCAAACTTTTATTCAACAGCACACCTCAGGGTTTGAAGAAACGATTATCAGTGCCCAAAATGACGCCTTCAATATCACGACAGTAGCGCAAAAATGTCAATTAGCAGTACACATAGTTGCAACATTTTATCGTTGGTTTAAAGAAACAGACAAAACCTTAACCCTTTATAGCCAAGGGGTGAATCAATCTTCATCAGGTACAGATAAAGTAAGCGCAATTTTACATTGTCATTTAGCCACAGGTCGAATAGGAAAACCGGGTTGTGGGCCACTTTCATTAACAGGCCAGCCAAATGCTATGGGTGGACGTGAAGTTGGGGGTCTTGCCCATCAGCTTGCCGCACATATGGACTTTACTGACGAGTGTATTGATAGGGTTCAGCGCTTTTGGCAAAGCACAAACATGGCTACAACGCCAGGCTATAGCGCCACGGAATTATTTGATGCAATAAACGCTGGGAAAATAAAAGCGGTTTGGATCATGGCCACCAACCCTGTAGTAAGCATGCCAGATGCCGATAAAGTAAAACAAGCATTACAAAAATGTGAATTTGTGGTCGTTTCTGATTGTGTAGCAAATACCGATACACTGGATCTAGCACATATAAAATTACCCGCCGCAGGGTGGAGTGAAAAAGATGGTACGGTAACTAATTCAGAAAGACGAATATCTCGCCAGAGAGCAATTTTACCCCTAGCAGGTGAAGCAAAGCCGGATTGGTGGATACTCTGTCAGGTTGCTAAAAAGATGGGCTTTGCCAAGAGCTTTAATTATCAATCACCGGTCGAAATATTTAGAGAGCATGCCGCACTTTCAGGCTTTGAAAATAATGAACAACAAGCACTACGTGATTTTGACATTTCACTTTTAGCCAATATAAGTGCTCAAGATTACGACAATTTTCAACCAACACAATGGCCTATTAATAGTGAAAATCCACAGGGGAAAGCACGTTTTTTTGCTGAGGGTCAATTTTATACTAAAACGAGAAAAGCAAACTTCACCTCTATCCAATTTAAACCACCAAAAAACTTACCAACCAAGCAATGGCCATTAATCCTTAATACGGGAAGAGTTCGTGATCAATGGCATACCATGACACGCACAGCGCTAGCAGCAAGGTTGAATCAACATAAGCCTGAGCCATATGTTGAAATAGCCTCGGCAGATGCGTTGTTATTTGACCTCAAGCACGGACAATTGGCTCAGCTAACCAGCGCATGGGGGGAAATGTTTGCCCGAGTAGAAATAACCGATAAAACACCTCAAGGTAGTGTGTTTGTCCCTATACATTGGACGGCGCAATTTAGCAGTAAAGGTAGGGTTGGCGCTTTGGTTAATCCTGTTATTGATCCTGTGTCTAAACAGCCGGAAAGCAAACATACACCAATAAGTATTCGCCCATACAAGGCCAAGTGGTATGGTTTTATTATTTCTCAGCATCCACTAATACTTGATGGCATTGATTACACCGTGTTAATAAAAGGCGATGGTTATTATCATTACGAGCTTGCCGGAGAAAAACAAATAAGAAACTGGCAATCTCACTTAGCCAGCCAATTACAGCCATACTCAGGAAAATTATCATGGCAAACCTATCAAGATGAGAAAAAGTCTTTGTTGCGAACGGCTTGTTTTGCCAACAACATATTACAAGCAGTGTTAATACTCAGCCCACAGAGCCAACTACCAGAGAGATCTTGGCTAAGTTCAATATTTACGTCAAAAAACAGCACTGCTTTAGCGCCAGATGAACGGTTGGCACTACTAACAGGTAAGCCACCGTTAGGCACTGCTGATGTAGGTAATATTATTTGTGCCTGCTTTAATGTCGGTGAGAAAACTATTTTATCTGCCATTAAAGACAATAAACTCACTACCTATCAAGAAGTGGGGAAATGTTGTAAAGCGGGAACCAATTGCGGTTCATGTGTCTCTGAAATTAAAGAGTTATTTAGCTAATTTCATCTTCGATAACTATCCCCATGCCACGTCAAGATGCATGGGGATAAGCATCAATATAATCTTTGCGAGCTTATTATTAAACATTGGCCAATGACGGTTTACTCATTAATCGATCACCGCCATATCACCTTTACTTTGTAGCCATTTTTTACGATCGCCAGCCCGTTTTTTTGACAATAACATATCCATCATTTCAATGGTTTCTGCATGATCTTCTTCAAGTGCGGTTAACTGCACTAAACGCCGAGTATTGGGATCCATGGTGGTTTCACGCAGTTGTAATGGGTTCATTTCACCCAGACCTTTAAAGCGTTGTACATTAACTTTACCGCGTTTTTTCTCGGCTTCAATTCTATCAAGAATGCCTTCTTTCTCTGCTTCATCTAAAGCATAAAAAACTTCTTTACCAATATCGATGCGATACAATGGCGGCATTGCTACATATACATGTCCCGCTTGCACTAAGGGCAGAAAATGTTGAGTAAATAGCGCACATAATAAGGTAGCAATATGTAGACCATCCGAGTCGGCATCGGCCAGAATACAAATTTTACCATAACGTAATTCTGATAAATCATCACTGTCGGGATCTATACCTAAAGCCACCGAAATATCGTGAACTTCTTGCGAGGCAAGTATTTGCCCTGAGTCAACTTCCCAGGTATTAAGAATTTTACCACGCAGTGGCATAATAGCCTGTATTTCACGATCGCGCGCTTGTTTAGCACTACCGCCCGCAGAATCACCTTCCACTAAAAACAACTCAGTTCGGGATAAATCTTGGCTACCACAATCGGTTAGTTTCCCCGGTAAAGCTGGCCCTGAAGTGATTTTTTTACGTACTACCTTTTTGCTGGCGCGCATACGTTTTTGGGCATTGTTGATACAAAAATCTGCCAGTAGTTCAGCGATGTCGGTGTGTTCATTTAGCCATAAGCTAAAAGCGTCTTTCACTACCCCGGTAACAAACGCTGCACATTGACGTGACGATAAACGCTCTTTCGTTTGACCAGCAAATTGTGGGTCTTGCATCTTAATCGACAAGATATAACTACACTTGTCCCAAATATCATCAGGGGTTAATTTAACACCACGGGGAATTAAATTTCTAAATTCACAAAATTCACGCATGGCTTCTAATAAGCCTTGGCGCAAGCCATTAACATGGGTACCACCCGCAATAGTTGGAATTAAGTTAACATAACTTTCGCCTATGCCTTCACCACCTTCTGGTAGCCAAGTTATCGCCCAATGTGCGGCTTCATTTTGCGAAGAAAACACCCCAACAAAAGGCTCTTCAGGTAAATTAACATAACCTTTTACCGATTCTTTTAGATAATCAGTTAAACCGTCTTCATAACACCATTGATACTTTTTATTTTCAATTTTGTCATGGAACTTAAGGGTTAAGCCCGGACACAATACCGCTTTTGCTTTTAATAAGTGAGTAAGCTTTAATACTGAAAATTTAGGAGAGTCAAAATAGCTAGGATCAGGCCAGAATTTTACCCGGGTACCGGTATTACGTTTACCAACAGTGCCCGTTTCGGTTAACTCTTCAACCTTATCGCCATTTTCAAAAGCCATTTCATAGACGATACCATTACGTCTTACACTAACATCTACGCGAGTCGATAAGGCGTTAACCACAGAGATACCAACACCGTGTAAACCACCTGAAAATTGGTAACTTTTATTAGAAAATTTACCGCCAGCATGTAATTTACAAAAGATCAATTCAACCCCTGAAACACCTTCTTCTGGATGAATGTCCGTTGGCATGCCGCGACCATCATCAGTGATTTCTAATGATTGATCGGTATCTAATACCACTGAAATATTTTGTGCATGGCCGGCAAGGGCTTCATCCACCGAGTTATCAATAACTTCTTGACCTAAATGGTTTGGACGAGTGGTGTCGGTATACATACCTGGGCGACGGCGAACTGGCTCTAAGCCGCTTAGTACTTCAATGGAGTCTGAGTTATATTGGTCGGTCATTTTTATATAGTATCTTTGTAAATATTATTATTGGTTTGGTGTTTTTACGGTATTAACAACTGTTGAGCTGAAAAAATCTGCTATTACCGGTAAGTGTTGTTCAAAATCGACAAAACTATGATCTCCACCTTGCTCAACTACTAAGCGGCAGTGTTGGTACTTTTCAACTGCTTGTTGGTAATTTAACACTTCATCATCGGTTTGTACCATAACTAGGTAATTATTTTTTTGCTGCATCTCAAAACTAGGCGGCTTTGGTTCAATCACTTTTAGTTCAATCATATGTTCTCGGGTGACTTGATAAACTTCCTCGGTATATGGATTAACTTGTTCGCCAAGGTAATCTTTAAGTAATTCAAAAGGCTTAATTGCAGGATTAATGAGTACACAGGGAAAGTTATATTTTTCTGACAAGTAACTAGCAAAATATCCGCCTAATGAAGAGCCAATTAAGTACCATGAACTATCAGTTTGAGACGATTTTATTATCTGTTCTAGTTGATTAATAGCCCCTGTGGGATTACTGGCAAGTTGCGGACAATAAAAATTAATCTGCGGAAAGTGCTTGAGAAAATATTGTCGTGTTTGCTCTGCTTTTATCGATAAAGGCGAAGAATTAAAACCATGTATATAAAGGATGTTTTTTTGCATTTTAGTACTTCTAGCAAGTTAATAATCATTAAGCATTAAGGAGTAATAAGTTAAGGAGTAATAACTTCACTCGCAATGGTACCATTACGGTTAAGGTATAATAATCGATAACTGGGTAAAAGAGAGGCCATTGTTTCTTTAGTATCGCCAAATTGCACAGACGTTGCCGGGCAAGTATAAACATCAACCTGATCTTTAGAGAATTGGCTAGCCCTATGTACGTGTCCACAGGCAATTGCTTTTATATTCATATTGGGGTTATTTAGCTGCTTAATCGCTTGCCAAAAAGCTTGCTGATTTAGTAAACCATGTTTATCAATATAATAGCCGATGTTTATTGGATGATGATGCATCATCAGTAATTGAAATTTATTTTTATCTATTCGTTGAGCTAAGCCATGCAAGGTTTGCTCGCTAACCAAACCTGATGGCGTTGCACTTTTACTGTCTATTAATTGTACCTGCCAAAAATCATCACTAATGATATTGTTAGTTTGAAAGTTTGGCGCTGTTAGGTATTTTCCAAGCATCTCTTGGTCATCGTGATTGCCCGCTAAGAAGTATACCGGCATGTTAAACTTAGCCTCTACTACGGCTTCAACAAAATATTGATACGATAATTCAGAATGATCCTGAGTAAGATCTCCGGTAAAAATAGCACAATCAATATTATCTCTACCCGCAATATCGGTTAATACTTGTATTAGGTTTTGCCAAACATTAGCACCAAAATGTTTGACACTTTTGTCAGCAAACAAGTGACAATCGCTAAATTGGGCGATTGTAAAAATTTTTCTTGGCATAGTCATAAACTAGTTTTGTAACTCAACAGTAACTTGCCCGTGCGCTAAACAAAGGCGAAATGTATTTATAATATTTTAAAACAAGACCTTAACGCTAACCTGCCCATACGTTAAACAAAGGTGCAACCATTCATTCAAAAATTGACTTTCGTTATTTAGCTTGCTGTTTTTCATCTGAACAATTAACCTTCTTAACTTATTTTTAACTTTAAACCTTTAAACATTTAAACATTTAAAACAGTACCTTAATGCTAACCTGTCCATACCTTAAACAAAGGTGCAACCATTCATTTAAAAATTGATTTATCTGCTGTTTCTCATCTTGTTGATGCATATGTTTATTCGGATAGTCGTAACGAGGTTTAACTTGGTGAATGTCTTGGCTGCTAATTACTTCAGCCATACGAGCATCGTGATATAAACGAATAGACATACGAGGATGTAAAGAGTTGAATAAGGTGTTATTTGTCGATTTTTTTTGTCCTGATACTTTTTGCTCAAAGGTAATGAGGGAAGTATAACGAGTTACTTCATTAACCGTGATCACATAGGCAAGGTGGTCATTAATGAAAAAATGGCGCTGCTGATCAAGTTGTGTTTGCTCTGCCTGTATTTTTAAAAATAAAAAATAATTGTTAGCACATAATGACATCAAACTAACCAGGTTAGGTTGATATTTTTTTCTGCTATTAACTTTACTACTTGGGAAAAAACTCACTATTTTCCTTACTATTATTCGTAATTTAACACTTGAAATCTTAGGGTCTTTCTTTATAACTCGCGACGTGACACGTTATCAAATATTTACCTGCGAAACTTGTGACTCGCTAGTTAAACTTTGATAATTTATTGCTAACCATTGTAAGCCAATTACCGTTGCAGCGTTACTAATTTTGCCATTACTAAGCAATGCTAAAGCATCGTTACGTGAAACAACATGTAGCATAATATCTTCATTTTCATCGGCTAAACCATAAACACTACCTGATAAAACCTTAGTGCTATCAAAAGTTGCCCAATACAAATGAATACATTCACTGGTGCCACCGGGGCTAGAGAAATATTTCATAATCAATTTTATTGATGCTGGCTTTAATTCAACGTTGGCTTCTTCTTTTGCTTCACGAATAGCCACATCAATTGGGCTTTCGTTATCATCAAACATACCCGCCACAAATTCAAGCATCCATGGAGTATCATTTGCCCTTAACACACCGGCTCTAAATTGTTCTAATAACAATAACTGGTCTTGTTTTGGATCATAAAGCATAACGACTACAGCATCACCACGTTCAAAGACCTCTCGGGTAAAGGTCTTACTTTGCTTTTGTGAAAACAATTTATGTTTTAGTTGATATTCATTTAGCTTAAAAAAGCCATGATATTTGGTTTCAATAGCAGATATAGTGACATCTGTTTTATCATATTGAAGCATACCAACTTGCTTGTTTTTGTTATCTTGCATAAAGAATCTCTTTTTAATAATAATTTGTTACACTAGTAAACACTTATTTTATTTGGTTAATATAAAAAGTTAGGTAACATGACCAAGTATAAAAATAACACTTAATATGAGTACAACTCTCTACTCAAGGAAAGCCTTACCCATGAAAAAAACATTAAGCACGTTAATTATAGCGATTGCCAGTGCAATAACTAGCGTTAATGCACAAGCCGATGATTTATTAACGGTTTATCAGCAAGCTCTATTAAATGATACCGTGGTATTAAAAGCACAAGCACAATACGAAATTGTTAAAGAAGATATTGAACAAGCGCGTGCTATTTTATTGCCTCAAATTAATGCGTTTGCTAGTTATACTGATGGGGAGAGCGAATCCTATGTTGCAGACTCTACATTAACGACTGAATTTAATACCTTAGGTTATGGTGCTAGCTTAAATATGCAACTTTATCATCATGATAGCTGGCTACGTTTGGATCTTGCTAAAAAATCAGCTCACCAAAGTGATTTAGTTTACCAAGTTGCGAAACAAGATTTAATACTTAGAGTAACCCAAGCGTATTTTGCCCTCTTAGGCGCTAAAGATGATTTAACATTCGCGCAAGCAGAAAAAGCGGCTATTGCTCGTCAACTTGAACAAACTAAGCAGCGTTTTTCTGTTGGTTTAACCGCGATAACCGATGTTCATGAAGCACAAGCAGAGTTTGATAGCGCTGTAACCGAAGAGATACGTTCAGAAAATGCTATTTACAATGCTGAAGAAGAATTACGAGTAATCACAAATACTTACCCTAGAAATATCAACGTACTCAACACCGATAGATTTAGCACCACTACGCCTAACCCAAATAGTGCTGATGAATGGCAAATAGCCGCCGAAGCGAAAAATCTAGATTTAATAGCCGCTAAAGTTGGGATAGATATTTCTAAACAGAATATTGATGCGGCAAGAGCGGGTCATTACCCTACCTTGGATTTTGGCGCTAATTACAATAGTAACGATGGCGAAACAACTAGTCCTTTAGGCAATAGCAATAACCCAAGTTTAAATGATTACTCTATTGGCATCACTTTTAATGTGCCAATCTATTCTGGTGGTGCCATTCAAAGCTCAGTACGTCAAGCCCAAAATCGCTTTGTCTTGGCTAGCCAAGATTTAAGGCAAACACACCGAGGTGTGGTTCGTACAACACGTAATGCTTATAACACAGTTATTGCCACTATTTCAGGGATTAGAGCTTTTGAGCAATCAGTACTTAGTGCCAGTAAAGCGTTAGAAGCTACCGAGGCAGGTTTTGAAGTAGGTACACGTACCATTGTTGATGTGTTAAATAGTACTCGTAACTTGTATAATGCTAAACGTAATTTATCATCAACACGTTATGCCTATATTCAAAATGTTTTATTGTTAAAGCGAGCTGGTGGTACTATCACTGATAAAGATATCACCGCGATTAACGCTGGTTTAATAGCAAATAAATAAGATTTAAACTTAGCGATAAAGAGCCACTCAATTTAAGCGGCTCTTTTTTATCTAGTTTTTTACCTAATTATTTCTTTTACTTAGATCTCTTACATTAAACTTCTAAAAAACGCTACCAGCTGCTTAGCTTCACGCTGTACCGAATACTCTGCTAAAACCCGCTCTCGGCCATCAATGCCCATTTGTATTAAAGTATCTTCGTTACTAAGCAGTAAGTCCATTTTATCTATAACCGCAGGTAAATCATTAACAGGTACCACATAGCCGTCCGTTCCTGCTCGTACCACTTCGGGCCATGCGCCGGCTTCACTGGCTAATACAGCGGCACCACTACTCATCGCTTCTAAAATGGTTAAGCCAAAACCTTCGTTATCACTTAATGCCACCACTAAAGATAAACCACTAAAAATTTTAGGAATATCAGCAAAATTTTGCTCACCCGCAAAAACTATTCGCTGGCTTAAACCTGCTTGTTCAATATCACCTTGTAATGCTTTCACAAAGCTTTCATTGCTTGAGCTAATTGAGCCAACCACAACCGCGGTATAATCTGGATACTTATCAAGCAACTCGATACAACTTTTAACAAAAAGGTGAACACCTTTTTGCGCGCGCACTCGTCCCAATATGGCAATACCTCGTTTACCTTTTTCAACACCTTCGGGTAATAAATTTAATGATTGCCAAGCTGCTAATTTATCGAACGGTGGCGTATAAACATCAGTTTTTACCCCGTGATAAATAATGGCATCTGGTTTTCGGTGCAAATAACTCGCTGATGCTTTACACATCGCTAATACAGCATCCATTTTGTCGGTTAACCACAGGGTTGAGCCACTGCGATAACGTTGCGCGGCGCTGCTAAAAATGATTTTAATTTTGGAGCGAAAAACATATTTTAATATCAAAGCTTGGATCATTTCATCAACACGACGGGCATGAAAAATTCTAAAACGCCCATCAGCTAATGGTTTTAGGCACATTTTTGCTACTTGCCAAAAACTAATATTTAACGATTGCTCCGTTAAGTGGTGCTTACCCATAACCCGCAAGTTAATTAATTTTTGTTGCTCAGACAATAATTGCAACATAGTAGAGGTAACACCAGAAAAATTAGCATTGGAATTTCCAATAATTAACTCTATTTCATTAGGGTGACTATCTTGATGTTCGGCTGTTTTCATTTTATTTACACACTAACAATGTCTAAAACTATAATCGCTATTCTACGATAAAACCTTGCTAGACAACATAAGTTAATTGCCCATTTTCAGGTAACTTAGGTATAATCACCTCCCTGCGAATTTCCTAAGCAGCTATACTAAGCCGCTTTATTAAGAGTAATTACTGTGAGTCGAAATAAAGTTTTACAACCTGATTTTAAATTAGCTTTTTTATACCCTAAATATTGGCTAACTTGGTTAGGCGTTATAATTCTCTATAGCATTTCATGGTTACCTTATAAGTGGCAATTAGGCTTAGGTAGATTAATAGGTAGGTTACTTTTCAAAATAGGCTCTAAAAGAAAACATATCGCTGACACTAACTTAAAATTGTGCTTTCCCAAGATGAGTGAGCAAGAACGACTACACATTTTAAAAAAGAACTTTGAAAACACTGGCATTGCCTTATTAGAAACAGGGATGGGCTGGTGGTGGCCAAATTGGCGTGTTAAACGCAAAGTCAATGTAGTTGGCTTAGAACATATTGAGAAAGCACAGCGTGAAGGTAAAGGCGTATTATTGCTAGCAATGCACTACTTAAGTGCTGAAATGAATGCGAGAGGTATAGGTTACGGTCACCCTATGGTGGTATTTTATCGTCCGCATAACAATCAATTAATGGAATATTTTCAATTTCGCGGCCGTGGGCGTTCCAACAAGTACATGTTAGGTAAGCGTGACGTTAAGGGCTTAATAAAAGCGCTAAGAACTGGTGAGGCCTGTGTTTACTTACCCGATCAAGATTATGGTAGAAACCGTAGTTTGTTTGTACCTTTCTTTGGCGTAAAAGAAACCGCGACCACAACTGGCACGTTAATTTTTGCTCGACAAAAAAATGTGGAAACCATGATGTTAATTCCGACCAGAAATGATGATGACAATGGTTACACCATAGAAATTATGCCACCTTTAGAAAATTTCCCAACTAAAGATGACGAAGCCGATCTTATTCGTATAAATCAAGAGCTGGAGAAGGCTATTTCTCGAAAACCAGAACAGTATATGTGGTTACATAGACGCTTTAAAACACGCCCAGATCCCGACTCACCTTCTCTATACAAGTAATATATTACTATAAGTAACTGCTTGCGCTAAAACTTTGAAAAATTGATAACTTTTTTTGTATGCTATGGTTATCATTAAATACAAATCATATGAACTAGATAAAAGAGTAATTATGGGCTTTTGGGTTAGAAATATTATTTTTTCGATTATTTTAATTGCGTTAGCATACGCTTTTTTTGCTAATCAAGATTTTTCATTCTCGCTAGATGGCTCTCTTGAACAAGAAGCTGCGACTGACGTCGTAGAGCTTAAAGAAGCAGCACCTAAGCCAGCAGCATCAACAACTACAGCTGCAAAGCCTAAATCCCAACAAGGCAGAAAGTCTGTCAATGCCGCAGCTGAAGGTTTGTCTAATTTTTATGCCAAAATATATAGTGATGGTATTGACAAAAAAGGCCCTAAAATTCGAAATAATATTATTTACTTGCCTGAAATTAAAGGAAATTTAGTTAAAATATTACAGAAAAAAGAATTGGTGGTACGTCCTTATAGCGCAAACTGGCAAGGCACAACCTCTTCTAGAGCTTTTAGAAAAGGCCAAACTCTATATCAAAAGTTAGCTGAGTATGCTGAAAAAGATGGCCTTGAAATTATTTGGTGGCTCAATAGAGATTTCATTATTAAAGACCCTTTTCGTATTGAAAAAAACATTTTAAAAACCGCTTACCAAATTGGTGAGGCCGTTTCAGGTCATTTTCCCGAGGGTATTAGTAGCTACTTTTGTTACCGTCAACGCACCTTAGTTTTTATTAACGAAGCACCAGACTACCTTAATAAAGAGTGTATTTTACTAAAACCCAAAAATGCCTATTAGCTAAACGAATAGTAACGCTATTAAAGTTAGGTTAACGTGGTCTACATTGCCAAATAGCCATCCTTAGCCCATCAAAAATAAGTTGCGCCTTTATACGTGAAGCAATGTTCCAACTAACGATCTTTTTTAAAAAGGTATCTTATTTTGTACAATATGAGAAGTCCATATAAGCATACTCTCCTGAATAACCATTCTCTTCAATCAATGCCTTACCTAAAACATTTCTAATTCCAGCTAAACCCTGCATTTTAAAGTGGTTTGGATATCTTCTATTTCACTTTTTAATCCTAAGAAGTGCATCTATTTGTAAATATTTATAAATAGCCATTCACAAATGCCTTAATAACAGATAAAGTTCAGTAACTAACTTCCCCTATGTTGCAAAGGAATCCTCATGGAAATAAATCAGTGGGTAGATGAGTTGTTTGAAGTGTTTGACGAAGATAAAGATGGTGTAATAAATCGCTCCGAGTTCGTAGAACTAATTGAAGTGTTATTACAGGATAAAGGTCTGCGCATGTGCGAATCTATATTCAATCGCTTTGATACTAATCATAGTAATTCTATTTCTAAAGATGAATTAAAAGTAATGGTGATAGAGTTAGCGTTATAAATTTTATCTATCTGCCATTTTATTTTATGTAGCTCTCTACCTCAGAGCTACTATCTATTGTAATTTCTTAATCTAGACCTAAAGCTAAAGCTAAATTATCACCCAGCGACTAATAGATGACCGATAAAATTCAAATTACTTGATGATTGCGCCATTTGTGATGGCTTACTGATAGCTACTTGTAAAGTAGCGAAAACGAAAAAGGCCTACAATTTCTTGTAGGCCTTTCTTTATATGGTGCCCCGACCCGGAATTGAACCAGGGACACGAGGATTTTCAATCCTCTGCTCTACCAACTGAGCTATCGGGGCATCGAACATATTCTTAAAAAGAACACAGTTTCGAAGAGCGCGTATCATAGCTAGAATTTTATTGGCTAGCAACCGTTTTTTTGTACTTTTTGAAAGCTTTACAAAAATGAATGGTTATAGCTCAAAATCACCAAAATCCAGATCGCTATCATTTGCTACTTTAACTTTACTTGGTAGGTCTAATAATGAGGGTTGTACCGCTTCATGCGTTATTTCTAATAAATTGACTTCTTCAACGGCTTTGATCTTATTTTTATCCTGTTGACGTTTTTTTCTTTGCATACAGCGTTTAATCACTTTTTGCTTGTTATCATTATCAAGATTAATCCAATCCTGCCTTTCGTCACGCGTGCGCATACAACCAAGACAGTAGCCTTTAATGTTTGACTGGCATATACCCACACAAGGGCTTGGAATATCAAAAAAGTCTAACTGCACTTATTCTAACCACCGTAAAATAAAAATGCGCTGTAAGTTAAGTATAACTTATCAGCGCATTATTTTAATATTGATAAAACAATTTAGCCGAGTTTATCAGTAGCAATATGATAATCAGGATCTTCAATGACATTAACTTCTACTAAATCACCTGCTTTTTTAAGTAATTGCTTACATTCTTGGTTCAAGTGTTTCAAATGTAAGGTTTTACCTTTCGCTAAATAACGTTCAGCTAAGGTATCAATAGCTTCAATAGCAGAGTGATCTGCCACACGAGAGCGTTTAAATTCAATAATGACGTTATCACTGTCTTTTTCAATATCAAATTGCTCTAAAAAGGTAGTTACTGAGCCAAAGAAAATAGGCCCGGTCACTTCATAAACCGTAGTGCCTTTTTCATCAGTACTGCGAGTCACATTAATATGTTTAGCATGTTCCCAGGCAAAAACTAATGCCGAAACAATGACACCAACAATAACGGCGATAGCTAAATCAGTGGCCACGGTAATACCTGATACTAAAATAATAACGAAAGCATCAGTTTTTGGTACCTTACTTAAAATACGAAAACTTGACCATTCAAAAGTGCCAATAACCACAATAAACATTACCCCAACTAATGCCGCTAGAGGGATCATTTCAATTAAACCGGAAGCAAATAAAATAAAACCAAGTAAGGCTAATGCGGCGGTAATGCCTGATGCTCTACCACGACCACCCGAATTAACATTGATCATTGATTGACCAATCATGGCACAACCACCCATGCCGCCAAAAAATCCGGTAACAGTATTTGCTGCGCCTTGGGCGATACACTCTTTATTGCCTCGACCACGGGTACCCGTTAATTCATCTATTAACGTTAAGGTTAATAATGACTCAATTAAACCAATTGCTGCTAATACTATGGCAAAAGGGAAAATGACTTTTAATGTTTCCAAATCAAAAGGCACTTTAGGGATAGAAAATTGCGGTAAGCCACCCGCAATAGATGCCGCCGGATCGTTAGTCATATCACGAAGAAAATCAACAACGGTACGGGTATCCAGACCTAAACTGTGTACTAATAGTGTAACAACAACTATAGCGACTAATGATGACGGAACGGCTTTGGTTAATTTTGGTAAAAAATGAATAATAGCCATGGTTAATAAAATAAGTCCTACCATGATCATCATCGGTGAGCTTTGTAACCATTCCAGTTCACCGGCACTATTAGTCACTTTAAATTGACCTAGCTGTGCTAAAAAAATCACAATAGCTAAACCATTAACAAAACCTAGCATAACTGGATGAGGTACTAACCGGATAAATTTACCGAGTTTAAATAGTCCTGCCAGTATTTGCAGTATGCCGGTAAGCACCACAGTAGCAAATAAATATTCAACACCATGTATGGCAACCAAGCTAACCATAACTACGGCCATAGCGCCTGTTGCACCAGAGATCATACCCGGACGACCACCAAAGATAGCGGTAATTAAACCCACCATAAAAGCAGCATATAAACCGACTAGCGGTTCTACCCCTGCAACAAAAGCAAAAGCGACTGCTTCAGGCACTAAAGCTAAGGCGACGGTTAAGCCCGATAACACGTCATTTTTTAGGTTCGACGCTTTACTCGCGTGTAATTCAAACATTTTTATCTCATTGGTTATAATTAGTGCGTTGTACCAGTAGAAATACATACGCGAAGTTATCTGCTAATGGCCAGCTGAGTATAGGCGACTATTAAGAAATATAGGGATTTTTAAGGGCGCGATGGTATAGATTTAATCAATAAAAGTCAATAATTGCAGCTTTTTACAGCAAAATAATATCAGGTAGTTTTTCTATTAAGATACTTGATTCACTAGCAATTATTTTGCCTTCATTTGTACAATTGGCACTTTAACTTTAAAGTAAACGCCTTGTATTTGGCTGTTTTTCCTACGTATAAAACAGATCACCTAATTAATGAAACTAGTATTACATCCTTATTGGTAGCTCCATTGTGAAGACCAATCTTGATATAACAAAGTTATATTTCTAAAATGGTATTTACCTTAGATGATTTGGTATTATAAAAGGTATAGTAATGACATTGTTGCATTAAAGCATTTATCGTATAACATTTGAGAATTATCATGTATTACACCTATTATAAGTCGCCCTTAGGTGACATTGCCCTAACCGCTAATGAGCAAGGTTTAACGGCGTTGACCTTTATTAGTAGTAAAAAAACTGAAGACTATAAAGCACTACTAATCTCTAAAAACTATCAAAATAATCCTGAAAAATTTACTCAGGTGTGCCAGCAATTAACCGAATATTTTTCCGGTGAACGAAAAGAATTTGACCTCCCCCTAGCAGCAACAGGCACGCCGTTTCAGCAAAAAGTGTGGCAAGCTTTATGTGCAATCAAACAGGGTGAAACTAAAACCTATGCTTGGTTAGCTAAGAAAATTAATAATGAGAAAGCCGTGAGAGCTGTTGGTAGTGCCAATGGTGCCAACCCTATTGCGTTAATTGTACCTTGTCATCGTGTAATAGGCAGTAATGGTAAGCTAACAGGTTATGCAGGAGGATTAGCATTAAAGGCTAAGTTATTAATGCATGAAGGCGCTTTATTTAAACCATAAAGAATGAAAAACACTTTGGGATAAAATATTTGACCAGTTTACCTGATACAAATGAATTAAGCAGGAGTTTTGCTGGTGAAATTGTTATTATAATAAGCGAATAGGTTTCTCAGGATAAATAAATGCAAATTATCGCAATACTCGCTTTAGCTTCTTTAATGTGGTTAATTTGGCAGTTAATTAAAGCCAAACGTTTTACCCGTTTTAAACAAAAAATAGAAGATGAATTAAAAGATAAAGTTATCGCTAGCATTAAAGAAGAATTAAATGACAATCGCAGTAGCACATTCCCCAATAATGACTGTCATCAAGCCGCAACACTATTTTATTGGTGCCAATATAAAAGCCGCATATTACATGCGGCTTTACAAAGAGAGATCATCACCGAGCAATGGCTAGAAGATTCAGGTAATTTACGTAATGCCCAACATTTATTCCATGTTGAAAGACAGTATTTACGATAGTTAGCCCTGATCCTGTCGAAGGGTCGAAGGCTTACATTTTAGCAAACTGTATGTCCCAAACCCCATGACCCAAACGCTGACCACGATTTTCAAATTTAGTTAACGGACGAGATTCAGGTCGCGGCACATAATCATTGCTTGAGGATAAATTATTATAACCTTGAGCACTTTGCATATCGGCTAACATGCATTCTGCATAATCTTGCCAATCAGTCGCCATATGAAAAACACCTCCAACATGAAGCTTTTGACGAATGGTTTCAACAAAATTTGCTGAAACAATACGGCGCTTATGATGTTTTTTCTTGTGCCAAGGATCAGGGAAAAACAACTGAACTGTCGTTAAGCTATTTTTAGGAATGCAGTCAGCTAAAATTTCAATGGCGTCGTGTTCGAACACCTTTAAATTAGGCACACATTCTTCCATCGCTAAGGCAATACATGCGCCAACACCGGGTTTATGTACTTCAATACCAATAAAGTTCAATTGCGGTGCTGCTTTGGCCATTTCAACCAATGATTTACCCATACCAAAACCAATTTCTAACACTACAGGGTTATCGTTAGCAAAAATATTTTTTAGATCAATTAAACCATCGCTATGATTCAGCCCTATGGTTTGCCAATGATCATTTAAAGCACGCTCTTGCGCTTTTGTTAATCTACCTTCTCGCTTAACAAAACTACGTACTTTACGTATGTATTTACCTTCTTGCTCTGCTTGTTCTAAAGTTTTATGTGTTTTTTCAGTTTTATCTGTCATTTTCTCTAATCTGTTAGTTTACATTTTGTGAATGTAACTATTGTTTACTCTAAATAAATGGGCTTAAGACAATGCCGTATAAAGTTCATTTATGACCAATAAAACTATTCAGCCCACCAAATATCGTAAAGCTCACTTACTGCCACTGATGTTGCACCATTGTCGCTTAACCACTTTTCAACCGTTGCGCGATTTTCATCAGTACAAGAGCCTAATGCTTGTGTACAAATCAAACCATGCCACAAAGAGTCACCCTCACCACCAAAACCTAAACCACTAGGTTGAATAACGTCACTAAAAAACTTATCAATAAAAGCATCTAGTTCGTCGCTAGTAATGTCGTCATTTAATTGCCAAGCAACATCAAAACCTAACTCTTGAAATTCATCAACTCTCAATTTTTTACGTAGTCGTTCGCTTCGGTTTTTTGCATCAATTTTCATGGCACAGCCTTATAATAATAGTTACTAAAAATAATTGCCGCTATTATATACCCAAGCCACTTCAAAATGCGAGTTTCAGGATGCCTGAGCGGATCATGATCAAGGCGCATTTTTTTATTAAGGGTTGTTCCCTTAAAAACAGATGTAACGATGAACATGTTTTGCTCAGGCATCCCCGTAGGACTGGTTTAGAAATGTTTTATGCTGCGTTATTAATTTTGAGAAGGGAATAACCATTCTCTGCAATCAATGCCTTGCCTAAAGACGTTTCTAATTCCAGCTGAATCCTGCATTTTGAAGTAACTTGGGCATATACCCAAGCTCACTCAAGATGCGAGTTTCAGTTATCCCCTTTGGCTGACGAATCGCCAAAACGTAGCGAGAATAACTTAGTAGGCTTGCTATCACATCAAAAACTCAAACCTTAGACTAAAATTTTTTTCCATACTAACATCACCTGTTCTCGTTCAGTCACTGCGTCTTTATTCACTAATAGTGCTTCATTTTGCAAGGTCGCTTTATGGCCTAAACCTCTTAGTTGCTGATAACAATTAGCCAATAACTGTTGCTCTGGCACTGTTAATATTTCAAGACTAGCTAACTGCTTAAATATACTCAAATTATCACAACGCTGACTTAAGCTTTTATGTGCATGGCAATGGGCCAACACTAAATATTGCGCCAAAAATTCAATATCAACTAATCCACCGAGCCCTTGTTTAATATCAACAAGTTCATCGGTAGATTTATCAAGGTGATTACGCATTTTCTCTCGCATATTACTGACATCAACTATTAATTTATCTGTCTCCCGTGGCATACTTAATACTTGCTGACGTATTTCATTAAACAGCTGTTCAATAACACTATTACCATAGACAATGCGCGCACGTACCAATGCTTGGTGTTCCCATGTCCAAGCATCTTCTTGTTGATACTGGCCAAAAGTGTTTATATGCACCACTAAAACACCCGAATTACCCGACGGACGCAGACGCATATCTAATTCATACAAAATACCGCTATTCATTCGTGTATTAAAAATATGCATAATACGCTGCGCTAGCTTCATATAAAATTGACTAGCTGGTACACTTTTATCACCGTTAGCCAAACCCGTCGTGACGTCACCTGTTGGGCTGTTATGTACAAAAACCAAATCAAGATCAGAGCCATAGCTAAGTTCATTACCGCCCATTTTTCCATAGGCGATTACCGAAAACCCTTTATTTTGAAAAGTATTTTTGTTAAAACTTATCGACTCACTTACTGAATTAACAATAGATTTCGGCATACCAAAACGACCAACGACTTGTTGCCAGCCAATATTAATCACCTCAGCAATAATAGCTTGTGCTAATGCCGTTAAGTGTTGGCTTACTTGTGCTACCGTTAATATCTCAGTAATATCTGCCGCAGCAATACGTAATTGTTGTGCTTGTTTGAATAAGCGCAAAGCATCCATTTGCGCTTCTAGATCTTCTTCAGGAACCCGTAACATACTTTCACGTAATTCATCTCCATAAGCCGTTATTTTTGTGGGATTATGTAACAAACGTGGATCAATTAATTCATCGAGTAAAATCGGAAATTTAGCGATATAGTCAGTCACCCAACGGCTAGCTTGGCATAAATGAATTAATTGTTTTAACGCCCCTTCATTTTCAAATAATAACTCTAGGTAGGCGGTACGGGTAACTATTTTTTTAAAGACATGTAAAACGCGTGCAAGCACAAATTCAGCTTGTTTTGCTTGCTGAATATGACAAATAAGTAAAGGCAGCAACTTATCTAACACTTGCCTACCTCTATTACCGATACTTCGCTTACCAACATCATCTCTAAAATCCGACAATAAATGCCAAATCTCTTCACTGTTCCAGTGGTTTTTTTCGCTAACGTCTTGCTCTTGTTCTAGCCAAGCAATGGATTCCTCATCACTCCAGCGGCTGTGCCACAAAGTTATCCAGTGCTGATCTTGGGCTTGATGATTTGGGCTTTCCATACCAATGAGCTGCTCAAATTGGTCATGAACATCATGCATATGTTGTTCAAGTACCAAACAAAACTCTTGCCACGAGTTAAACTCAAGCACATGCAGTAGTCTTTGCTGATCTAATTTATTGTCAGGTAAGGTTTGTGTTTGTTTATCAGCCAATGCTTGTATAATATTTTCGACTCGACGTAAAAAACAATAGGCATTTTCTAACACTGTTTTACTGTCTTCTGGCAGCTCCCCTGCAAGTACTAATGCAGGTAATACCGTTAATAGCCGACGTTGGCGTAACGCTTTTACTCTACCACCACGAATCAACTGAAATACTTGCACAATAAATTCAATTTCACGAATACCACCAGCGCCGAGTTTAATATTATTCACTAATTGCTTACGGCGAACTTCTTGTGAAATCATCATTTTCATCCGACGTAAACTGTCGATAACACTAAAATCGATATAGCGACGATAAACAAAAGGTCGCAACAGTTTTGACAGTTGTTGATGGTAGCTATCATCACCATTAAGTGGCGGAATGACACGTGCTTTTAGCATGGCATAACGTTCCCAATCTCTCCCCTGATCTTGGTAATAATCCTCCATGGCACTAAATGTTAATACTAACGAGCCACT
The DNA here is from genome assembly GCA_013215465.1 of Colwellia sp. Lineage (GTDB taxonomy): Bacteria > Pseudomonadota > Gammaproteobacteria > Enterobacterales > Alteromonadaceae > Colwellia. The sequence continues at coordinate 134,245 of JABSOW010000004.1, forward strand.
GTCACCAAAGGGTCTTAAGCGCATATCAACGCGATAAACAAAACCATCGGCAGTATGCTGATGCAATGAGGTAATGAGCTTTTGTGCTAAACGAGTAAAAAACTGTTGATTCTCAAGAGTTCGTCTACTGCCTTGAGTTTCACCACTGTGAGGATAAACAAAAATAAGATCAATATCAGAAGAAAAATTTAACTCATATCCACCTAACTTGCCCATACCATAAACCAGCAATGGCTGAATATCTCCGTCAGTACTTGTTGGTGTTCCCCACTTGTTTTGACAAAACCTTGTTAACCAAGCAAGACTAGCTTGAATAAGTGCATCAGCTAATAAAGATAAGCGCTCTAATGACCGCTCAAGAGCAATATTGAGCACCAAATCTGCCACGGCAATATTAACCATTTGCTGTAAACGAAATCGTCTCAATAGTCGGTGTAATTGCACTTCACTTTCACACGCTATTAATAAATCATTTAACAACTTAGCATAAGGCGGCACTGTTTTTTGGTAGACATCTTTATTTACAAATAAATTCAACACCAATTCTGGTGCTTGCAAGGCACTGGTTAAAATAAAGTCACTTAAGGTAATAGCCAAGGTAAACTGTTCAAGCTGTTCGGACGTTAGCGCTTGATAACTCATTGGGTGTTGTTGGCTAAATTGTTGCCAGCTTTTTTGTTTTTGTTGTGCTAATAATGGCGATAAATTTGCAGATAATGACGGTAAAGACACAAGTAGTCCTTTTATTACTTAAAATAAACGCATCAAGATAGTATAATCAAGACAATATAATTTGAACAATAGACATAATATGTCATTAATGTTTTAATAATAACATAGCACTTTTATGGAGATGATGGCAGTAATGCAAAGGCTAAAAGACTCTTTTATCAAACAATTTTTTAATAAAATATGTACTAGATCAATATTAGTGCTCGCTATTTTATTATTATCCGCTTGTGGCGATCCCGTTAAAGACCAAGCAAGACAACAACTCCCTATTACTGAAAAAAGAGTTGCTCAACTGGGTGATGCACTAAGTAATGGTCAGGTGCGTAATGCTAATTTAATCCATCAATATGCCAATAAAGTATCAGCTCTCAAGCCGAACCTAAATGCTTTGGTTGATGAGTTTCGTAAAGACGCTAGCATCCAAGGCCCTATGTATCGTGCCCTATTAGATAGAGTCAATACCGCAAAAAAACAACCGCAAATGTTTGCTTCTAGCCAAGCGCTTTATGACGAATTACTTAATATTTATCAAGCGGCTGATCCGGTACTCTATTCTGATGCATTAAGTGATCCCTTAAATGTATTAGCTGATATGTCTGACGGTCAACTGCCTAGAGTGAATTCTTTATCTAAATTACAATCTCAACAAGCAAATAATGCCCAGGATTTTGGCACCGGTGAACAACTTATTGGCAACCCAAATTATGGAAATTGGCAAACGGGTAGTAATGGCATGTCATTTTGGGCATGGTATGGTATGTATTCTATGATGGGAAATATGTTTGGACGCCCTGCATACTATAGTGACTGGGGACGAAATAGAAACTATAGTTACTATAATGATTATGGCAGAACTCGCTATAGTTCACCTAGCCAGTTAAATAAACAAACCCAACTTGATCAGCGTACTAAAAAGTCATTTGCCAGTAGAGGGCAAAAATTTACCAGTCCATACAGTAAAAACCGTACCGGCTCTTCTAGTTTATCTTCCAAAAGTAAAACCGCGCAATCTAGCGCTAACCGTTTTCGCAGTAATACCGCTAAAAAAAGTAGCTATGCGAGTAAATCTAGCACGCAATCAAAATATGGAAAAAGCTCTAGTTTTAGAAACTCTAACACCAATACATCACGTAGTTTTCGACGTGGTAAATAACAAGAAATAGGATAGAACGTTATGAACACATTGATAGATCTCGTTGGTGTTAATCAAGAATTACTGATTTATTTAGCCATAGATATCACTATTGCCATCATGCTTTTAGGCGCTATGCGCTTTTTATTGGGTTTAACAAGCCAAGTAAATAGTACTGAAGAATTGGCTGAAAAAGATAACTTCGCCTTTGGTGTTAGTGTTGCTGGTAGTGTTCTAGCCTTAGGTATAGTATTAACCGGTGCTATTGCCGGAGAAAATGCGCCAAGTTATATGATGGAAATCATTGGCATGTTGGCCTATGGCACCTACGGTTTAATACTAATTAAAGTGGGACGATTCATTCAAGATAAAGTCGCTTTGCAACACCTAAATAAAACTGAGTTAATAAAAGAAAAAAACCTTACCATAGGTATTATTGATGCTGCCGGCGCTATTGCTACTGCTATTATTATCCGCGCAGTATTACTTTGGGTTGAAGGTTTAAATATTTCAACCTTCATCGCCATTACCTGTGGCTTTATTGTTGCGCAAACGGTATTAGTTTTAGTGACGCGTATTAGAGAGAGAAAATACGCTAAAAACAATCAACAAAATTGCCTACAAGAAGCCTTGAGCGAAGGACAAATAGCGCTGGCTATTCGTTATAGTGGTCAAGTTATTAGTACTGCCCTTGCCGTCACAGCAGCAAGTCACTTCCTAGTTTATAGTCCGGACACCTTAGTAATGAATTTACTAGGCTGGCTAGTCTTCGGTATAATAATGACGTTATTAGTGGCACTGTTAACCTCACTGGCCAAACGCATTGTCCTTTGGGGGATCAACCTAGTCGAAGAAGTAGATCAACAACACAATATTGGTGTTGCTAGTATTGAAATGGCAACAAGTATTTCAATCGCCTTGATATTAACAGCGTTAATGGCTTAACCAGTTACGAGTATTAGGTTACTAGTATCGAGTTGCGAATAAAGTCTCTTCCTAACTCGATACTTATGTATTAAAAACTCACAAAAATTCGACTTCACACTGATCAATATTCTTATATGTTTTCAAAAAAAAACCACTATTTAGACGACACACTGCTAATTTTAACGATGGCTGTGCTCGCCGGCTGTGGTTTGATCTATGAATACCTCCTTTCTCATTACGCTGGCCGCGTGCTTGGGGTAATGGAAAGTACAATCTATACCATGATAGGCTTAATGATAGTATCAATGGGTTTAGGTGCTTTTGCCGCGCGTAAAGTACGCTGTGCCTTTAATGGTTTTGTTTATTTAGAGTTAATAATTGCTTTACTAGGCACTAGTGCAATATTAATCATTGGCGGTTTGATCGCGATCACCCAAATATTACCGCATATTATCGCCGATATGTTTGCTCTTCCTCCTGATATGTTACCCAAAGGCGGACTTCTTAAACAATTAAGCTTTATTGCCATCAATAGTCCTTATTTTTTCGGCGTAGTAATAGGCTTTTTTATTGGTATGGAAATTCCCCTCATCGCCAGAATTCGTGAAGAAATACATGGTCAGCATCTTGCCAATAATCTAGGTACCATTTATGGCGCAGACTATATCGGTGCCGGGGTTGGCGCTGCTATTTGGGTGGTTTTTTTACTCAGCATCGATATTAGTAAGGCTGCCGCGTTAACGGCGAGTCTAAACCTGATTGCTGGCGCTTTTTTTGTTTTACGTTATTGGCATAAACTAACTTGGCGTAAAACATTTCTAGGCTTACATCTAGTATTAGCGTTAATTATTACATTGATGTTTAATTACGGTAATCAGTGGCTGAATCAAATGAATAGCCTACTGTATCTAGACAAAGTAGTACACGTTCAAAAAACCCATTATCAACAACTAACTTTCACCGAACGTTATTTAGGTATTAACGATGACGAAACACCAGCGAGCATCATTAATTTTTATCTTAATGGCCGCTTACAGTTTTCATCCATCGATGAACATATTTATCATGACTATTTAGTCGCACCGGTTTTAGCAGGCTCAGCGCGTCATGACAATATTCTCATTATTGGCGGCGGTGATGGTTTAGCATTACGAGATGTATTGAAATACGCGCCCAAAAAGGTAACCTTAATTGACCTTGATAGTGAATTAATAGATGTTTTTCAAACACCAGAGCAACATTTAAATGCCAACTTAGCCCGAAAAATAAAGCATTTAAATAAAAGTAGCCTACAAGATCAGCGAGTTACCATTATACGTAGCGATGCCTTTATAAGCGTAAATGAGCTGCTTAAAACAGGAGAAATATTCGATGCTATTATTGTTGATCTTCCTGATCCTAGCCATCCTGATCTCAATAAACTCTACACGGTTAATTTTTACGCTAGATTAAAGCAACTACTGTCAGGAGATGGCCTGATTGCCATTCAATCAACCAGCCCTTACCATGCAAAAGACTCATTTATTTCTATTGGTAAAACATTAACTGCGGCAAACTTTACCCATGTGCAACAATATCATGACAATGTGCCAAGCTTTGGCGAATGGGGTTGGACCATTGGCGCAAAAATGGGAACTAGCCCACTAGCAAGGCTAGAAAACCTAAAACAATTGCCGGTAAAGCATAGTTGGCTCAATTTAGAAACATTAAAAGCCGCTTTTATTTTTCCCAATGATTTTTATAGTGATAAAGCAAACATAGATATCAATACTTTAGGTAGCCATACACTTTACCAATTGCACCAAAAAGCATGGCAAAATCAACAAGGGCTACAATAGGTACGAATAAAAAAGTTACGGGTAATAAAAGTTTCGAGGGCGAAGTAATCAACGTTACCAGCAAGAAAAGTTTCGAGTAGCGAAAGAATAAAACGACAAGAAATGCTTGACATAATATGTCAAGCTGTTAAATTTAACCCCGATGACATATTATGTCATTTATATGTTTTTGATTAAGGATAGGAAATACATGAATATTCATACTATAGCCGATCATTTAAATAGTTTAGCCGATAATTCTGACACAGGAATGGACTTTGACTGTCAGCCAATATCCGGTGAAGTCGATGTACTGCAGATAACTATTTTGGGTCGAGAAGAGTTACCCGTTTTTTTATCAGTAACCGATGATCAAATATTGTGCATCAGTTATCTGTGGGGTGCTGATGAAGTAAAAACTGACTGTGTAAATGCTATGCACGAAAGCATGTTAGAAATGAACATTCCTATGCCATTATCATCTTTTTCAAAAATTGGTGATAAATACGTAGTGTTCGGCGCATTATCTATCAATTCAACTTTTGAAGATATTGAGCATGAATTAGCGGTATTAAGCAATAACGCCTTAGAAGTAATTGATGATATGAGTGACTTTTTAGTTTAACAAGTCGGCTTATTAGGAGATAAAAATGAGTATATTTAAAAAAATTATGACTGCAATTCGTGGCGGCGCCTCAGAAGCAGGCGAAGCAATTATTGATGCCAATGCAACCCGTATTTTTGAACAAGAAATTCGCGATGCCGAAAATCACTTAACTAAGGCAAAACGAGATTTAACTGGCGTAATGGCTGAACAAATGTCAGCGAACCGTGATGTGACTCGCTTACAACGCGAAATATCAGAACATGAAGGTTATGCCGGTCAGGCCTTAGAAAAAGGCGATGAAACCTTAGCACTTGCCGTTGCCGAAAAAATAGCTACCTTAGAAAGTGATTTATCAGCGCAACAACAAGCACTTGATAGCTTTAGCGGCAATGCGGATAGACTTAAAGAATTAGTTAAGAAAAGTGAGCGCCAAGTAACTGAGCATAAGCGTCAGTTATCCATGGTAAAAACCACAGAAAGTGTACAAAAAGCCACTTCTGCGATTACCGATAACTTTTCATCAAGCAATTCAAAACTGTTAAGTGCTAAAGATTCATTAGAGCGTATTAAAGCCAAACAGCAAAAATTTGATGATAAAATGAAAGCCGCTGAAATACTTGAATCTGAAAACTCTGACTCATCATTAGCAGCACAATTAAAAGCCGCGGGTATCGGCTCACAAGAAAACAGCGCCAACTCAGTGCTTGATCGCATTAGAGCAAAACAAAAATAATAGCAAGTAATGAGTTTTCGGGTAGCGAGTTAAGAAAAACCGCTACTCATAACTTTTCTTACTGGCAACTTTTTTACTGGCACTTTTTACTCGCACTCTTTTATTAGAAAATACAGGTCTGTTATGAGTTTTTTTAAGAAAATATTTAACAAAGAAGCGCAAACTCAACGTAAATTAACTGACGTTAACCAACTTTTAGTGGGTGATATTATTGTCTTGACCGATAGTTTTGCTTTACCCCAAGCATTACGCGCTCAGCAGTTTCAAGTGACTGCGGTTAATAGTTATGAATACGAACATAACACCCAAACTGAATGGGCTTTACAGGGTACTGGTGAACTGGCGTTATTTTTATCCTTAGAAGTTGATGATAGCACCGAACTAAAATTTTCATTAAAAATCGCACATGATGAGGTGGAAACGTTATTCGATCTCGATAATTTCTCACAAATATTTGATGAACCCGGACAGGTTTGTCTAAATCGTCAAAGTGATAATGATGTCACTTCAATGTGGAGTAGTGAACAATATCAACAAAGCATTTTTGCCAAGGTTGGTTACTTTCATCGCAAAGATCATCGCCACGAAGATCTGTCTGCTTATGAAGGTGAAGGTTGTGGTGAACAACTTGAACTATATTCCTTGTATAACGACGATCAAAGTAAAGGCTTAGATGTCGAAGTGTGGCAAGATGGTGATACCGATATTTTTTTAACCTTATTCAGACCATTAACCGATATTATTGATATGTACCCCGCGAGTTAGGAACTAAGAAATAATATGACAAAAACTAATACCTCAACTGTCACCAACCCAAACGATAGAAAAATTCCTGATAAGTGGCAGTCTTCAGTAAAAGCAATGAAAGCCGTACAAGTTGCTTTTGACATGGATGAAAAAATTCAGCTATCTATTCGCAAGCAGGCACTTGATGCCGGTCTTAGCCCTTCTGATCAAATTCGTGATATTTTAGGCTTACCCATTAACAAACGTCCAAAACGCCCTCGTTTAACGGTAAGTTTAGCACTGAGTGACTATCAACTATTAGCTAAAAAATACGGTTTAGAAGCTAAGCAACAACTTGATATCAAGAGAAAACTAATGGAAGAACTTATCGAATCGGTAAACCTAATCGACCACGAATAAACAACTTCAATGGTACAATATTGATTTTTGTAAAAACAAACTAATGTGTGCCATACTCTTATTAAACATGAAAAACGCAACACTAGGGATATCACTATGTTAAATCAAAAATCACTTATAAAAAACATGCTTACTGTTAGCTTTGCATTAGGGTTAACCGCTTGTGCAAACACTGAAGGCTTAGAAGCGAGCATTGCCAGTTTATCAAATAAAGTTGACTCACTTTCAAGCGAAGTTTCAGCACTTAAAACACAGCATCAAACTATCAGCGAAGAAGCACAAGCAGCTAAAATGGCAGCTGAGCAAGCCGTTGAAAGTGCAGCAAAAGCAAATGAACGCATTGACAACATAGTTGCTTCCTATAAAAAATAAGCAACTAGGGTCTATTGCTCTAACTCAATAATTAAACCCTGTGGGTTATCAAAGATAGGGTTTAGTTTTTGCCACAAACTATCACTTTTACCAACAAAGTTTTTTATTGCCGAGGTTATGACATTTTTTTGAGCAACATTTTCAACGGTTAAAGGGGAGTGTATTTCAATAAAACGTCGGCCACCGCTCTCATAAGACATTTTTATCGGTTGCTCAATAATACGCACCTTAGTATTTAATGGGATATTTTCAAAAAGCCATTTAATATCATCATCAAACAAACGAATACAACCTGAACTAGCCCGCATGCCAATGCCAAAACGTTGATTAGTACCATGAATTAAATATTCACTAGTTCCTAGTCGTAATGCATATTTACCGAAAGGATTATTAGGTCCTGCAGCAATTTCTTTTACCATTTCTTTACCGTGCTTTTCAAAATATCGTTGGCGCATTGCGGCTGTCGGCCGCCAAGTAGGATCTTTTCTTTTACTGCTAATATAACTCGTTACTTTCGGTGTCGCCAACCCTTCCCTGCCTATACCGACAGGGAATACATGGACTTTATTTTCTTCTGGTAAAAAATAATATAAACGTAATTCAGGCAAGTTAATAACAATACCTTCTCGCTTTATATAGGGCAATAACATCGCGCTAGGAATAACAATGCCACTATCAAGCTCAGGTAAAAAAGGATCAACGCCAGGGTTTGCTGCCATTAGTGCCAAAAAGCCAACATTATACTGCTCAGCAATTTTTTGAAAATAATCTCCTTTGATAATTTTATGGTTTTGCTCAACGCCGATAAGTCGAAAGCCTTTTTCTGGTAATTTATACTCTGTTGCATTCGTTAAAAAGCTAATAAAAAGCAGAGTGATAAAGCTAATATGGACAAAGAAATTTGAAATTTCATTGCTGATATACACTATAAATCGTCTCTTTGATAATACAAAGCATAGCCTCTAGCCGCTTTACTTAACTTACCTGGCTCCATTTGAATAATTGTCATTAACTGCTCTGCTAAGGCAAATAATGCTTGCTGATCGCCACTCACTAATTCTATTTCAAGTTCATTTATGGCAAGTGTTTCTACAGTAGGTGAGGTAAAAATTTCACCTCGATCAAATGCTAATTCGATCACACTACTTGCTTGAGTAATTAACCAAGTTTGGCGAGAGAAGTTGGTATTAAAAATCACCTGCATACTTTGCTGTAACGCTAATACATCAACCTGCTCTGGCCAAATATGTTCAGGAAACAATGATAAATTTAGGTGGTTACCTTCAAGTGCAACATTATATTCCGGCCTTTGATGCATACAACCAACAACTTTTCCTGCGGTTTTAATTGTTTGCTCATACTCGTGATCAACCGCTCTGATTCTCAGCCCTATGTCCATTTTTCTTAACGCTAAGTCTTTATTATCATAATAGTTATTGTTTAACTGCTTTTGGCCTAAGGTAAAAGTACTATTTTGTGCTTCCAACATTGCCGTAATCTTATCAACAACGGCATCATTATCTTCGTGATTCGCTGCTAATAGGTATTTAAGTTCTATCTCTATAGTCATTTTAGTAAACTTCATTTTTGTTACATGATTCAATCACTAATAGCATACACTCTGTTAGGCTAGATACTCAATCTTAACTTGCTATCAAAGCGTCAAACACATAATATCTGAGCATCAATAGTTTATTTATCCAGTGGTTGTTTCATGAAAATTTCTTCTAAGGCCGTAAAACAAAAAATTAAGCAAATATTTATCAGCTTTACTATTATATTTTGTGCCATTTTATCTACTCAGGCACAAGAAAGCAGTTCATCAAAAAATAAACAAGGCTTTATTACCGATGATTTATCTATTTATATGCATGCAGGCCCCGGTACAAACTATCGCATATTAGGCACTATTAATGCGGGAGCAGAGATAACAACATCCGGAAAAGCAGATAAGGGTTACAGTGAAATAGTTGATGATAAAAATCGCATCACTTGGGTAGAAACAAAGTACCTCACCACTAAACCGGGTTTGCGTTTTGTTGTCGCTGAGCTTAATAGCAAAATAGCCAGCAGTAGTGATTACACCAATCAACTTGATGGTGAAGTGAATCAATTAAGAAGCTCGGTCGAAATACTGAGTAAAGACAAAGAAAAGCTGTTAACTCAATTAAAAAAAGTTAAACAACAACTAAAAACAACGATGAGTAAAGTAAAAAATCAAGATAGCAAAATTCTAACGCAGCGTTTTTATAATGGCGCGATAGTATTAGTTGTAGGTTTGTTATTAGGATTGATTATCCCTAGATTTTTTGCCCGCCGTCGTAGCTCAATGGACAGTTGGAGTTAATTACAGCACTAATGAAAATATTAGTTATTCCCAATCGTGGTCGCTCATACCATGCCGTTCGTCCCGAAGCTGAGTGCTACATTGATTTAGCCAAAGCAGGTCACGACATTACCATAATGACCTGCATGACTAACGCCTATATTGATGAATACAAAAAATTCAATATAACTATCGTTGAATTAGCCACACTTAAAAAGCACAGTTGGAAGGTAATAAAGCAGATTCATCAATACATCAAAAGGTATAACATTGATATTGTCTATGCTACTGAATCAAAAGGTATCCCTAACGCAGCGTTTGCTTGCATTAGCACCAAAGCAAAAATGATTGCTTATCGTGGTACATCTGGCGGTATGTATAAAACCGACCCTAGCAATTATCTTTGTATGCTTCACCCAAGAATAGATGGAGTAATCTGTGTTTCAAGCCCAGTAACTGTTAATGTAAAAAACAAAGTCAGAAGTTCTATAAAAAGCAAAGTAGTGACTATTTATAAAGGTCATGATTTAAATTGGTATCAAGATCCCGCTGTAGATTTAACGACACTAGGTAGTGATGATAAGTATTTCAACATTTTATGTGTTGGTAGTCCAAGACCTCATAAAGGTACCCATATTTTACTTGATGCAGCAAAAGAGCTAAGCGATATTATCGATTTAAGAATTATTTTGGTTGGCGATAATATAGACAAACAACCGTTTATTGATCAAATTAAAAATTCAGGCATGGCTGAGCGCATTATCTTAACTGGCTTTCGAAATGATGTACCAGCAATTTCCAAGGCCTGTGACTTACTCATTCTCCCTTCCTTAAGTAAAGAAGGCTTAACCAGAACCGTTTTAGAATCTTTATCAAATGGCACACCCGTAGTTACTTCAGCTAATGATGGGGTATTAGAAACAATAGAAGATGGCGTTAATGGCTATCTAGTACCTATTGGAGATGCTAGTGCTATTGCCGAAAAAATCAGAATACTTTATCAAGATAAAGAAACATTGGCGAAACTTGCTAGTAATTCAACGGATGTAATTAAAGATAAAATGTCTCACAATAAAACGGTTATGCTTATGGAAGAGTATTTTCAAAAAATGATCTTATCATAACGAGTTTTTCTGATGTTAATTACAAGCTAGAGGCGCCAATACTTTAATTTTTTCCGCATCTTAAATTGTCGAAAAAAATCTATCGGTTTATTCCCTAATGATACTTTACCAGACAGCACTTCTTCAACAGCATTTAAAACTCTGATTGAGGACTTGCCGTCGTTATAAGGATGAGTAATGTTAATAAAATCTTTAATATGCTCCATTAACCTAGGTGGCTGTTGTAATGCTGTTTCAATTGATTGCTCTAATAAGTCCACATTATCTATATCCAATAAGTGATTTTTCGGCGCTATATTTTTATATGTCACCACAGGTTTACCTAACAATAAAAACATAATTAAAACAGATGATGTATCACAAACCATAACATCAGCTTTTTGTAATAGTGGTATCACATCATCGGTTTCTACAAAGGATAAGTTGTCGTTTTGAATAGATTTGTATTGATTCACTATTTCCACCGGCATTTTAGGGTGGAATTGCACTAACCAATTCCATTTACTTAACTGACTGAGTTTTTTTACCGTTTCAAATAAATGAGGAGCACAAGAGAGTTTTTTTGAAAAAGTGGAACATAATAATATCGTTGGCTTATTTTCTGACATATTTTTATGCTCTAAATAAAGCCGATCTAACGCACACCATCCTGTTTCAGTTACTTTAAAATGGTTATATTGCTTAGCAAATACTAAAAAAGGCTCTGTTGTGCTTGGCCCTTGAGTACAATAAAGTTCGAAGCAATTTCTAATTTTAAAATGATCATTATTACCCTTTTTATCCACTTTTCCTGCATCAAAACCATGAAAAATAGCAACGTTAATCCCTGGTAAAAAAGTAGGCGCTATATTAGCAGGATAAAAAACAGCCACAGGATTATAGTTTTTTATTTCCTCAACTGACATTAATTGACATTCATCCGCGGTTAAAAATTTAGAATCAACTTCTTTGCCCTCTAAAAACCAAGCTATTTGCTCGCCTCTCGCTAAAATAGCACTTTGCAAAGGTCGTAAAATAGCATAGGAGTAATTTTGAGAAATATAAAACAAATATCGTTTTGCCGACATAAAAAATTCAACTTATCTAATAAAATAAAGACCTGATAATTACCACCATTTTACCTCTATATAACAGCGATGAAAACACGTATAATTTAATTTTTCTGCGTTAATATACACTTTCCTAGATAAAACCAGACGGAATTGTAAAACTATTTAATGGATATTTCCTAACATGTTATCTTCTAAATCGATCTTTACTGCGCTGATTTTAGCGACAGCTATAACCTTAAGTACACATTCTTTAGCTGAGCCTTGGATAGACACTTCCGACATTTACTTAAAAGCGAACATTGCGCTACTTGCTGATACTGGCCATATTATTACTCCAGTAACCACTTATCCGTTAATGTGGCACGATATTATTCGCGATATTAATAATATTGACCTTGATGATTTAAGCTCAAACCAGCAAAATGCTTATCATTATATTGCTCATCAATTTAAGCTAGCCAATCGCAACCAAACTCGTGTAAAAGCTCAGATTGGCGTTGAAAATAAACGTTTTACCAGTTTTGGTGACCAAGTCAGCGATAAAAATAGTGTCAGTGTACACTCAAGTATACTATTCGAAAATTTTGCTGCTAAGCTTGCTCCTAGCTATAGCCATGATCCTGTCGACGGCGAAAAAACACGTTTCGATGAAAGTTATATTGCCGCATTTGTTGGCAATTGGGTCTTTTCTTTTGGTCGACAAAATCGCTGGTATGGCCCAACTTGGGATACTAGCTTAAGCTTAACTAATAATGCTCGCCCAATTACTGCATTAGCTATTTCACGCAAATCAGCTGAAGCCTTTATAGTGCCTTTTACTGAGTTTGATATCCCATGGACGGTAACCAGTTTTATGGGGCGAATGGATGATAAACGCGTCGTTAAAAACACCTTACTATGGGGCTTTAGATTAAATTTAAAACCCTTTAAAAGTTTAGAACTAGGTATTACTCGCTTAGCGCAATGGGGAGGCGATGGCCGCTCTCAAAGTTTAGCAACTTTTGGGGATGTACTTATAGGTAGAACTAATTGTGGTATTGATGATCTAGTTTGTGATGAAAACACGAAAAACCCTGCTAATCAACAAGCCGGCTATGACTTGCGTTATAGTTTTAATTTATTTAATACACCAATGAGTTTTTACGGACAAAAATTTGCCGAAGATGGTAAAGAAGGTACGCTGCAATATTTTACCAAAGCACAACCCCAAATTGGCTTTGACGCGCATTTAACTGTGTTTGGCAAACCAAGTACTGTGTTTATAGAATTCGCAGACAGCTTTGCCGCATGTGGCGCAGATAATACCACTGGTGATTGCTATTACGAGCACTCAAGTTATCAAACAGGTATGCGTTATAATGGCCGCACTATTGGTAGCACTTATGATAACGATGCAAAAACGTATGTGCTAGGCGCTATTACTCAGCTCGATATAAATACTCACCTTACCAGCAAAATACGCTATTTAGATTTAAATTATGATAATCAGGACAAAGCTCCTAATAATCCTATTATAGGCAATACCGTAACCACTATTGCCGAGCAAGTTTGGATGATATCAACTAGCATGCTGCATGATTATAAAAACTGGCGTTTCACCTTAGCCGCAGAGATAAGCCGCTCAACATTTGATAATGATATAAGTAATGAAACCGACTTTAATGCCTCTTTTAAGGTTGAATATAATCTGTAATATTAAGTAACATATAACTAAAATATCTAGAGCTCAATAATAATTCATTTGACAGTGTTAGAGTATATGCGTTATTAATAGTCACATAGTAATTTTTAAACAAATTTTAACCTAATAAAATGATTAAATTAATTAAGCACAATACACTAAACCTCCTCCTCGCACTCATCACGCGCGGTTAGGTTTTATTGCTTATTTAATTACTTCATTTATTAGAGATAAACAAATAAGATATTCAAATGAAACCTGCGCTAACTAACGCGGGTTTTTTTACGTCTATGCGTTGGTTAGTTTTGACACTTATTAGCAAACAATAATTAGGCATATAAAGGATAAGCACATGAGCAATACAGTAGCATCAACTGACAATGTCATTATTTTTGACACCACCTTACGAGATGGTGAGCAAGCACTAAACGCTAGCTTATCAGTACATGAAAAATTACAAATAGCCCAAGCACTTGAGCGTTTAGGCGTTGATATTATGGAAGTTGGCTTTCCGGTATCGTCACCTGGTGACTTTGAGTCCGTACAGCAAATTGCCCGCACCATTAAAAATGCCCGTGTTTGTGGTTTAGCTCGCGCCGTTGAAGCTGATATTGATGCTTGTGCCCAAGCATTAAAAGTAGCGGATCAATTTCGTATTCATACTTTTATTTCTACTTCTGATGTTCATGTTCAACAAAAACTTCGTAAAGAGTTTGCTGATGTACAAGCCATGGCCGTACACGCAGTAAAATATGCCCGTAGATTTACTGACGATGTAGAGTTTTCTTGTGAAGACGCGGGTCGCACGCCCATTGATAATTTATGTCGCATGGTTGAAGCAGCCATTGATGCTGGCGCCACCACGGTAAATATTCCCGATACAGTCGGTTATACTTTGCCATTTGAATTTCAAGATATTATCACCAACCTATTTAATCGGGTACCTAATATAGATAAGGCGATTATTTCAGTACATTGTCATAACGACTTAGGATTAGCGGTAGCTAACTCCATGGCCGCAGTACAAGCAGGCGCTCGCCAAATTGAATGTACCATTAATGGTATTGGTGAACGTGCTGGTAATTGCTCTTTAGAAGAAGTAGCCATGATCATGCAAACTCGCCAAGCGCTATTAGGGGTAAATACCAACATTAATCATCAAGAAATTGCTCGAACCTCTAAATTAGTCAGTACCTTATGTAATATGCCGGTGCAGTTAAATAAAGCTATTGTTGGCGGTAATGCCTTTAGCCACTCATCAGGTATTCATCAAGACGGCATGTTAAAAGCCAGTAATACTTATGAAATAATGACTCCTGAAAGTGTCGGTATTGCTAAAACTAAATTAAACTTAACGTCACGCAGTGGGCGCCATGTCATTAAGCACCGTATGGCAAGTTTAGGTTATCAAGAAAGTGATTATGATATCGAACAACTTTACACTGACTTTATAGCCTTAGCCGATAAAAAAGGCCAAGTATTCGATGATGATTTAGAGGCGTTGGTTTTTAAGTTAAAACAAAAAGATTTACAAGATTATTACCGCCTAGAAAATATAAAAGTGCAATGTGGCGATGGTGATTTTGCTACCGCCAGTATTAAACTAATCTCTGGTGATAACAGCGAAGGAAAGATCCACGCTGCAACCGGTAACGGGCCAGTTGATGCCTTATATCAAGCGATTAAACAAATTGCTGATATTGATTTTGCCGTTAGTGATTACAAAATATCTAATAAAGGCTCAGGTGAAGATGGTTTAGGCCAAGCTGATTTAGTGATCACTTGGCAGGGAAGAAATTTCCACGGTTACGGCTTAGAAACCGATGTTATTGAAGCATCAGGACAAGCGCTTATTCATGCACTAAATAGTATCCGCCGCGCGATGACCATTGCCCAATTGAAACAAACAACAGCAAGCTAGAAACCAACAAACCTAACAGAGTCATTTGTTATCCTCGCAGTGTCTTATCGAGGCGTTAGTGTTTCATTAAAAAAGAATCTCCCGATAAATAAATATCGGCAATAACAATTAAGTATAACGTGAGCTTCAAAGTCTTTGCTCGAAGCTCCGTTTTTATAAAAAATTAAAGGTAGAAAAACATGTCCAATATAGCAATTTTAGCCGGTGATGGTATCGGCCCAGAAGTAATGATTGAAGCTAAAAAAGTGTTAACCGCTATTTCAGCAAAATTTAAGTTAGAAATTAGCACTAAAGATTACGATATTGGTGGCGCTGCTATTGATAACCACGGCACTGCCCTACCCGATGCAACTATGGCCGGTTGTGAAAACAGCGATGCTATTTTATTTGGCTCGGTCGGCGGTCCTAAATGGGCAAACTTACCCCCCACTGAACAGCCAGAGCGTTGTGCACTTTTAGGCTTACGTAGCCATTTTGATTTATTTTGTAATATGCGCCCAGCGACTTTGCAGCCAGCGTTATCGTCATTATCAACATTGCGTAGTGATATTGCAGAGCAAGGTTTTGATGTGTTAGTTATTCGTGAATTAGCGGGCGACATTTACTTTGGCGAGCCAAAAGGTCGCAAAGGTGAAGGAGAAGAAGAAACAGGTTTCGACTCCATGTTTTATTCACGTCGTGAAATAAAACGCATTGCTCATCTAGCCTTTCAAGCAGCACAAAAACGCAATAACAAAGTAACCTCGGTAGATAAAGCCAACGTTTTAGCAACGAGCCAATTATGGCGCCAAGTAGTTGAAGAAGTCGCTATTGAGTACCCGGAAGTTACATTAGAGCATTTATATGTAGATAACGCGGCAATGCAATTAGTACGCGATCCTAACCAGTTCGATGTAATGTTATGTCCAAATTTATTTGGCGACATATTATCTGACATTTGCGCGATGATCACTGGCTCTATGGGCTTATTACCTTCAGCGAGCTTAAATGAACAAGGTTTTGGCATGTATGAGCCTGCTGGCGGTAGTGCGCCAGATATTGCTGGCATGGGCATTGCTAACCCTATTGCACAAATATTATCGGCCGCATTAATGTTACGCTTTAGTTTAAATGAAGGTGCTGCGGCGCAAGCCATTGAAGATGCAGTAGCGAGCGCTTTAGATAACGGTATATTAACTGCTGATTTATTACCCGCTAACCTATCTCCTGAAGAAAAGAAACAAAATGCGAAAACCACCAGCGAAGTTGGTGATTATATCTGTCAACACATTACTGCCCAGAAATAAGAGAGCGCTTAACATGACCACCAACACTGCACCACAAACTTTATATGAAAAATTATGGCAAACGCATCTAGTCGAAGAAAAAAACGGTGAAACACCATTGCTTTACGTTGACCGTCATTTAATCCACGAAGTAACCTCACCGCAAGCTTTTGCAAATTTGCGTTTTCATAACCGCCCGGTACGTCATCCTGAACGTACTATCGCGACTATGGATCATAATATTTCAACCCGTTCGATTAAAATTGATGCGGCGGGCGAAGGTGCCGCCAATCAATTACGGGCGCTAGAAAAAAACTGTAAAGACTTTGGTATTGAACTATTTGGTATGGGTCATAAAAATCAAGGTATCGCCCATGTTATGGGGCCTGAACTTGGTTTAACCTTGCCTGGCACTATTATTGTTTGTGGTGATTCACATACCGCAACGCATGGCGCATTTGGCGCATTAGCGTTTGGTATTGGTACTTCTGAGGTTGAGCATGTTTTTGCTACGCAAACCTTGCGTCAAACTAAAGCAAAAACCATGAAAATTGAAGTCAAAGGCCATGTTGGCAAAGGCATTAGTGCAAAAGATATTATTCTGGCCATTATCGGTAAAACCGGCAGTGCTGGTGCTACTGGCTATGTGGTTGAATATTGCGGCGAAGCCATTGAAGCATTGAGCATGGAAGAGCGTATGACGGTATGTAATATGAGCATAGAGTTTGGTGCCAAAGCCGGTTTAGTTGCCCCTGATCAAACCACCTTTGATTATGTAGAAGGTAAAGAATACGCACCAAAGGGCGATGTTTGGCAACAAGCGCTTAATGACTGGAAACAGCTAAAATCAGATGATGATGCTATTTTTGATAGTATTATCACACTTGAAGCGAAAGATATTAAAGCACAAGTAACTTGGGGCACTAACCCAGGACAAGTCACGAGTATCGATAGTATTGTCCCTTCTCCTGATGATTTTAACGATCCTATAGAGAAAGAGTCATGTATAAATGCTTTAGCTTACATGGATTTAGTTGCCGGTACTAAAATCACAGATATTAGCGTTAACAAAGTTTTTATCGGCTCTTGTACCAACTCACGTATTGAAGATCTGAGAGCGGCAGCAAGTGTTGTTAAAGATTACAGCGCCAAGGGCCAAAGAGTACAAAGCTCAATAGATGCTATTGTTGTGCCCGGCTCATATCGAGTAAAAGCACAGGCAGAAAGCGAAGGTTTAGATAAAATATTTAGTGATGCCGGTTTTGAGTGGCGCCTACCAGGTTGTTCTATGTGTTTAGGTATGAACGACGATGTGCTTGAAGAAGGTGATCGCTGTGCATCAACCAGTAATCGTAACTTTGAAGGTCGACAAGGACGCGGTAGTCGTACGCACTTAGTTAGCCCAGAAATGGCGGCAGCGGCAGCGATTGCCGGTCATTTTGTTGATTTAAATCACTGATACAGAGTAAATACAGAGCCGTCATTCCGGTTATCTCTTTGCCTACAGGACGTAGGTACTTAGCTTTGGTCTGGAACGACAAAGCTGAAGCCGGAATCTCGATTTAAAAACTGGCTCCCTGATTAAGATAGCTCGGGGATGACAAGCAAATAATTAAAGGTTTTATCATGGAAAAATTTATCACACATACTGGCTTGGTTGTGCCATTAGATATCGCTAATGTCGATACCGATCAAATCATCCCAAAGCAATTTTTACAGAAAACTGAACGTGTTGGTTTTGGTGTGCATTTATTTCACGATAGTCGCTACCTTGATCACAGTGGCAAAGAGCCAAACCCTGAGTTTATTTTAAATAAACCTGAATACCAAGGCACCAGCATATTACTCGCTCGTGAAAACTTCGGCTGTGGTTCAAGTCGCGAACATGCGCCATGGGCATTAGAAGAATTTGGCTTTAAAGCGGTTATTGCGCCAAGCTTTGCTGATATTTTTTACGGTAATTGCATTAATATAGGCCTTTTACCGATTAAATTAAGTGAAGATGAAATTGAGCAATTATTTAACCAAGCTCAAGATGCACAGCTAAACTTAACAGTTGATTTAGCGAATAATAATGTTTCTTTTATTAACAAAAGTGGCGATAAAGTAAGCTTTACTTTTGCACTAGATAAATTTCAAAAATATTGCCTAGAAGAAGGTGTTGATAGTATTGGTTGGACTTTAGATAAGTTAGACACTATCGAAGCTTTTGAAGGAAAAATGCCAAGTTGGCAATAACAGAAATAAGTAACGAGTATTGAGTTGCGAGTCGCTAAGCGCTCGCAACTATTTTATTAGAAACGCCTAACTTTCCTTACTAGTAACTGTGCATTACCAATTAGTTAACGCTGGTAAGCTAAAAACTTCACCACGGTATTTCAAAATAATTTTTTGTGGCAATATCTCCCTCAGTTGCAGCTCTGGCGTTATCATATCCCCTTGGTATCTATCCCTACCATTAACATTCACCCAACCTTGACCATCTGACGCATAAATATGCTGTTCAAAATGTAGATTAGGCACGCCATTTTGTACCCAGGTCGGCATTTGAGGTAATGACGGAATATCACTAGCAACGCTATTGTTTACTGCAGATTTTTTCGTTAACACCGACTGCTCTTGAGTTTCATTGATCGCCGCCTGAACCCGTGCTAATAAATCATCAGAAACACCGGCAACGGCTGTAATTTGATAGTTATCATCTACTTTAGCTTGATACGTAAAGTCTGTATTCTTTTCAACTGAGACAATTTTTTGTTCCGGCTCTTTGTTACTGAACCTTGTTGTTATTGGTGTGGTAACGGTATTATTTGAGTGCAAGGGCGTGACGATTTCTTCTGGCACCTTATTTTTCTCTATTTGTTGTACCTTTGGTGGCTCAGCATTAACAGAGATTTCTTGTTGTGCTGTTTTTTCCGGTAACGGACTATGAACTAGCTCAGTTTTAGCCACCTCACTATTACCCACTCCACTAATACCCACCAAAACCTGTTCTTTTTTTCCAAGCCAAAATCCAGCCATTAACACCACAAATAATGTGCTAGCAGCCAAAGCTATCTGTATATTTTTATGCTGCCACCAAGGCATTGGTAAAAAATCATCCCCTAAGGCATTATATGCTGCTTTATAGACTATTTTTTTATCAACCACAGCATTATTACTATTATATGCTTCCATCAAGGCACTATGGCAAATCAAGTTTATTAGTCTTGGAATACCTTGTGATAATTGATGAATTGCCGCTAGCGCGTTTTTATTAAAAAGTGCTCTATGACAATCAGCCACCGACAAACGATGCTTTATATACAAAGCTAACTCAGGCTTATCTAAAGGTAATAAGTGATAACGTGCGGTAATTCGTTGTGCTAATTGCCGTAAATCACGACGCTTCAATAACTGTTGTAGTTCTGGCTGCCCAATTAGAATTACTTGTAATAATTTTTTGGTATTGGTTTCTAAGTTCGTTAACAAACGAAGTTGCTCTAACACCTGCGGTTCTAAATGTTGTGCTTCATCAATGATCAATAAAGTATTGATGTCATTAACATGGTTTTTCAGTAACTTTTCAGAAATTTTATCGGTTAATGTTTTTAATGTCGCACCGATTTTTCGATAACGAATTTTTAATTGATCACAAATAGTTGCCAGTAATTCTTGGCTTGATAACGTTGGATTCAAAATGAATGCCAATTGGGTGTTTTCAGGTAAATCAGCCATTAAACAACGACTTACGGTGGTTTTCCCCGTTCCTACTTCCCCCGTCAGTAAAACAAAACCACCATTACTACTGACACTCGAAGAACCCAAACCATGAGTTAAATGGGTTAACGCTTCACGATGCCGCTCACTCATAAATAAGTATTTAGGATCGGGGGCGATTGAAAAGGGTAGCTCACTTAACGAGAAAAAATTTGTATACATAATGTGTCATTATTGCTCAAAGATAAATTAGAAAAAATAGCACTAATGAAACTAACCTTTTGCTGTAGGTATGTCTACGAATTACGCTCATACTTAGTGAAAAATTGTGATAAACTTTGCTTATCTCAGCACAAATTTAGGGTTCTTTTTGTCAACTAAAACCACTCACCGAACAACAGATACCTCAACTCTCGATATTTACCTTGTTGGTGGTGCTGTCCGTGACAAACTATTAAATAGAACAGCAAAAGATAATGACTATTTAGTGGTGGGCGCAACAGTTGAGCAAATGTTGTTGCTTGGTTTTAACCAAGTCGGCAAAGATTTCCCTGTTTTTTTACACCCGCAAAGCAAACAAGAATACGCGCTAGCTCGCACTGAACGTAAGCAAGGGCAAGGCTACACCGGTTTTGCTTGTTATGCCGCGTCCGATGTAACTATTGAACAAGATTTGTTACGACGAGACCTTACCATTAATGCTATGGCAATGAATAAAAACGGTACTATTATCGATCCATACCATGGCCAAAAAGATCTCGAAAACAGAGTGCTGCGCCACGTCAGTGATGCTTTTATTGAAGATCCCTTAAGAGTGTTACGAGTCGCTCGGTTCGCGGCTCGCTATCACAATGATGGCTTTACCATTGCTGCTGAAACACTGGCATTAATGACACAAATTAGTAATAGCGGCGAATTAGCGACTTTAAGTGCCGAGCGAGTTTGGCAAGAAATGCAGCGTGCTTTATCTGAAGGAGAAACTAACAGTGCGGGTAAAAATATTGGCAATGAACAACACCCTGAAATATTTTTTCAAGTATTACACCAATGCCAAGCACTAAAAGCACTATGGCCTGAACTTGATGCTTTATGGGGCGTTCCTAACCCACCACAATGGCATCCTGAAATTTGTAGTGGCGTTCATACCATGATGGTTTTACAGCAAGCCGTTTTACTAACCGCTAATAATGAAAATAAAACCGCTATTCGCTTCGCCGCTTTATGTCACGACCTTGGTAAAGGCTTAACCACCAGCGATCAATGGCCTAGTCATCGAGGGCATGAACAATCTGGTCTGCCGCTAGTTGAAAAAATTTCTAAACAACTTAAAGTACCTACTTACTGCAAGCAATTAGCCTTAAAAGTATGTGAGCATCATTTACATTGTCATAAGGCTTTTCAACTAAAAGCTAGCACCTTACTGCGCATTTTTAATCAATTAGATGTTTGGCGCAAACCGAAAGAGTTTGATGATTTCATTATCGCTTGTAAAAGTGACTTTCTCGGCCGCCTTGGTTTTGAAAATAAACCTTACCCACAGGAGCAATATTTAAAAGATGCTATGCAAGCGGCAACTAAGGTCAATGCTAAAGCATTTGTTGAACAAGGCTTGCAAGGAATAGCAATAAAAGAGGCCATGGCAAAAGCGCGTTTAGATGCCATTAAAGTAGTAAAACAGCAATATCAAATAGATTAATGTGCATTATAGCTATAATGCACATTAATTTGTCATACTAATATACGTATTATCCTTATGTTAACGTTATTTTAAACTAACCGGCAACTTGCCTAGTGCTTTTTGTTTGCCAAAAATAATCGCCATACTAGTAGTGTAACCTGAGCTATACGCTGATACTTTACTATGCTGTTCGTCCATTTTTTGATAAATATGATCATCAAAAGTCACCAAAACCGCACCGGAAAACTCAATATATGGCTGCAGTAAATACGGAGAGCCTTTGGCAATTAACACACTTGGTACTTGTTGCTGTTGTGCTTGTTGTAACTGATAACTAAGTAGTAAGCCATAACTGACGTTATCTTGTTTATTTTTCATCGAGGTAATTTGAGTTAACAGATCTTCTGCGCCCCCCGTGTCTACTACACTACTCACCGCACTCGCTATTTTAGTGTCGACCGTGGCAATAACTAAATCTGCCTTAGCTAGCTTTTTACCGCTTTGCAATTGTGCTTGCGTATCACCTGCTGCCACAACCGTTGCACTAATTTCTGGAGCCACTTTACCAACACTTTGCCATTGATTGATAATAGATTGTTTTAACGCGCTAAATTCTTGCCAATTTAACACAAACAAATGAATGCGATTGATCTCATCAATATTAATGGGCAAACTATTTTGTGTAGTCGTTAACTGCACCACGGCACTATCAGCTAAGCTCTGTTCAAGGGCTAAATGTTCTGGTTGAGCTATTAACTTCTCAGCAAGAAAAATTTGCTTAGTAACCGAGATTTTAGCTAGTTGACAATATTGTGCTTTATAACGATTTATTCTGTTGATAGATTGGCTTAATTCTGCTGATAACAATTCATTATTAGTAATTTTTTGTTGTAACTTTTGTGCCACTTCTTTGATAAATTGATAAAATTTATCAATATCTGCAACCTTTCTTACTTTAAAGGGCATTACCGCTAAATCTGCGCCAGCAACAAAAGTTTCAACCACGGCGGTAACTTCATCAAAGTAGTGGGCAATACCAGCCATATCAAGGGCATCTGTGGCGATTATGCCATCAAAAGCCATTTTATTTCTTAACAAGTCAGTTAATATTTTACGTGACATGGTGGCTGGTCGAATAATTTTTTCGCCTGCCTTATTCATTACCGTTGAATCATCTAAGGCCGGATATTGAATATGGGCAGTCATGATCATTGCTGGTGAGCTGTTATTAATAGCCCACAGAAAAGGTGCTAGGTCTTGCTTATTTATGGTGGCAAGATCATGGGCAACAAGTGGTAAACCTAAATGGCTATCAACATGGGTATCACCGTGTCCGGGAAAGTGTTTTAACGTGGCCATAACGCCGTTTTGTTGAAAACCATTGACCGCAGCTACGCCTAACTGGGCTACTTGTTGTGGATCTTCACCAAAAGAGCGGGTATTGATTACTGGATTAGCCGCATTGGTATTTACATCTACCACTGGCGCATAGTTATTATTAATACCTAATGCGGTTAGCTCTTTGGCAATAACCATGCTTGTTTGTGCAGCAAACCTAACGCCATGATCCTCATAAGTAGCACCAATTGCCATATTACCCGCAAACGAAGTAGCATGAGGTAAACGCACTACTCTACCGCCTTCTTGATCGATAGAAATAATTAAGGGCTGTTTTGATGGTGATTGCAGCGCCGCCTGTTGTAAATCATGCGTTAACTGAATTATTTGCTTAGTAGTGACTAAGTTTTCAGCAAAAAGTACCACACTGCCAATGCCAGTAACGGTGATCATATCAGCTAATGGTTGTGGCAGTTTAGTCACAGGTTTTACGCATTGCTCTGGTGACCCTGATTTACTAGACGATACTTCAGCACAAAAATAACGAATATCTAACGCCATTTTTGTCGCAACTAATCTTTCAAAATCAGAAAGTTGTTTTATTGATTTAAACTCTTCAGTCATAGCGTTATTAGGTACATTCTTATTAGGTAATGCGTAGCAAGCACTTAAGGTAAAAAAACAAATAGTAGCAAAGTAAAAACTAATAGAGAAAAACTTGCTACTTTTCATCTGGCTAAATTTCATTCAATTAATGCCAATACATTTTTAACCAACTTATTAATACCAGATGACGCTTCCATTAATGATGTTGCCAGCATGTAAGCAGGCGTAGACACTACTTTATGCGCTTGGTCGATAACCACGTCGCCAACATTGCAATTATTGTGCACTAAGCCTTTCGCTTCTATATATGCCGCGGTATCTGAATCGGTACCAATGGTGCCCTGCACGCCTTGAGGATAAATTAATGGTAACATTGTTGGCGCAATGCACATATAACCTGCAGGTTTTTCTGCTTTAGCAAAAGCCTGACAAGCAGTTAACACTTGCGGATTCACTTGATAGTTATCGCCATCAAGTGCAAAATTGCATAAATTTTTCGCCGCACCAAAGCCACCAGGCACAACAAGTGCATCGAAGTCTTGCTCACGTAACTCAGCTAAATCTTCAATATCTCCACGGGTAATTCGAGCAGATTCCACTAAGACATTACGCGTTTCATTTTCACTAACTTCACCGGTTAAATGATTGATAACATGATGCTGAGCAATATTCGGGGCAAAACAACGATAACTTGCTCCGTTTTGCTCTATGGCTAATAACGTTAGTACCGTTTCATGAATTTCGCTGCCGTCATAAACACCACAGCCACTTAAAATTACTGCTACTTTTTTCATGTTAATCCCTTGAGGTTAATTTTTTATTGAAGTTGATCATTATTAAAGTAGATCGTTATTGACGTTAATTGTCTTATTGAACTTTACTTTTATCATTACCATTAATGATAATCTGACATAGTAACACCACCAATACCGCAGAGAACATTAATACGGCAAAAGGAAAGGCACTACCGTCATAAAAGTAAGCTAATAATGGTCCAGCCAACGCGCCAATACCAAACCGTAACGTACCTATAACCGCGGTTGCCGTACCTGAATGCTCTGGAAACTTAGTGATCACTAAGGCATCGGAGTTAACCGATACCATTGAAATTCCTCCCATTAAGGGCAATATCGACAGTACAGTATAAATAAGTGGTAATGAAAAGTAATTTACCAGCAATAAAGATATCGCGGCAATCAGTGCACAAGTTAAGCCGTAACCCAGCATTTTTCTTGAACCCTTACGCACAACTAAACGCGTATTAATAAAATGCGCGCTCATTAATGCCAGTACAGTAATACCAAACAGGACACTAAAGCTAAACTCAGACACTTGAAAAACCGTTAAGTAAACAAAAGGAATTGCGGTAATGTAAGCGAAAAAGGCCAGTGATATCATCATAGAGCTGATAATATCTAATCGTGCTTCAGTGTTTGAAAAAACAATTTTATAGCGCGTTAAAAAGTTAATTTGTTTATCTTCTGCACTGCTAGTTCTAACCACTTCAGGCAAAAATTTTATCACCAGTAGCAATACCACTACACTATAAAATGACAACACATAAAAAATCATCTGCCAACTGTGTGCGATTAATAGCACACTGCCAATAGTGGGGGCGATCATCGGTGCTAACATCATAATCATCGAGACATACGATAGGCCTTTTGCGGTGTTTTTTTGATAATATTCACGAATAGTGCCTGGAATAACGACAGTAGCAGCACTGCTTACGAATGCTTGACCAAAACGTAGCGATAAAAATTGCTCAATGTTACTGACAAAAGGGAGTAACAAACTTGCCAATAGAAAGCCACTGATACCAAATAGCACCATGTTTCGACGTGAATATTTATCAGCCATTGGGCCAAATAACACTAATCCTAACGCGTAACCAAATAGGTAAACACTTAAACTGTTTTGCACCATTGGCATATCTGTAGCTAAATACTCGGCCAAAATAGGCATTGCCGGTAAATACATATCAATTGCTAACGGTGACAATGCCATAATTGACGCTAACAAAGGCAATAATAATTTTAATGAGACGCTATTGGGGGTATTCATGGTATTAGTCATTTTATTATTGTTCTTCTTGTTTGGTATTGTGGTAGTTGGGCTCATGACATTGGCGTTTTACTGAATATTTAAACACTAATTTTCCTAATGTTTTTACTGCACTTTCTACTTGCTCATTCCACTGCACACCATAACTAATACGCATGTAATTGGCATATTTGCCAGAGGGTGAAAAAATAATGCCGGGAGCAAAACTAACTCCTTGTGCTAGTGCTTGTTTAAAAAAATCACTGGTATTCACGTGCGACTGACACCTGATCCATAACACACTGCCTCCCTGAGGTTTAGAAATACACACTGCACTAGGAAAATGCTCCGATATTAATGCCCGCATGCGTTCACAGTTATAAATTAATTTTTTACGCAGTACGCATAAGTGACGATCATAATCACCACTTTGAATATACTCATTTAAGGTCCACTGCTGTAACATCGGCGTTGAGCAAGACTGCGCACGCTTAATACGCTTGGCTTGCTCTTCATATTTTCCCGGTAATAACCAACCAGTTCTATAGCCTGGCGCCGCGGTTTTTGAAAATGACGAACAAGTCATCACCAAGCCTTTTTCTGAATATAACTGGGCTGGTTTAGGTTTATGCTCACTAAAATATAGCTCGCTATAAACATCATCTTCAATCAAGGGAATATTGTGCTGCTCAAGTAAACTAACCATCGCTTGTCGTTGCACGTCTGTTTTCATCGAGCCAAGCGGATTATTAATTGCAGTAGAGAATAAGCACGCTTTAATTGGATGTTGTTTAAGCGCTTTTGTTAATTCATCTAGGCAAACACCATCTTCTGTACAAGTGTAGATCTCTAACGTTTTCATCCCTAATGTTTCAATTAGTTCAATCATGCCAAAAAAGCATGGTGATTCTACGGCAATAACATCACCTCGTTGCGCGACACATTGCAAGGCAATAGACAGCGCTTCTTGTGCGCCATTGGTAATTAAAATATCATCCGGATTAATAGCAACGCCTTGGTCTTGATAACGAAATGCTAATTGCATGCGCAACTTGGGATCGCCAGTAGGTGGGCCATAACTAACCGCTTTTTCAGCCACCTTTGAAATAACTGAGCGCATCAATCGTGCTAAGGCTTTATCTGGTGGATTGGCTAGAATAGGGTTAGAAATTCCTAATGCCACTGTGTTAGGCAAATGCACTGCTTCATGTACTTGTTCAATCATACTACGACATTGCACGGTTGTCGGTGCACAATGTGACCATTTAGCGGGTCTGGGTTTTAAGGTCCTCGCTTGTAAAGCCGTTAGATAATAACCTGATTGCGGCCTAGCACAAACACGCCCTTGTCGTTCTAATTCAATATAAGCTTGCTTTACTGTTGGTACACTAATTTCAAATTGTGCACTTAATTTTCGTAAACTGGGTAGTTTATCACCTGGCAATAAAGCGCCTGTTTGTTGTTGCTTTTCGATAAAATCAATCACTTGTTGATATAAAAAAGCTGAAGATGTTTTGTCTAATAAACGCATAACTAACTCAATATTGCTAAGGCAAACTGTATAGGTTTCATTTTCATTATTCTGTATATGTTATTAAATCAAATTATCATTACACTGTCATCTCATCTTTTGATATTTAGCAATATAGCCGTTCTGCTTGAAGATGCATGATTCTGCAGGAATTCAAGTGGAGTGGGTATAAAGGAGCAATAGCTTTCATGAACAATCATTTTCTATATTTGATCACCGTGCTGATTTGGGGATCCACTTGGATTGCCATTAATTACCAACTCGGCGATGTAGCTCTGGAAGCTTCGATCACTTATCGCTTTGCTCTCGCTGCTTTTATTCTGTTTTTGTTTGCTAAAATAAAACAATTACCGCTACGCTTTTCACTAAGGCAACATGGCTTATTTGCTGCGTTTGGCATTTGTTTGTTTGGCATGAACTACTTATTACTTTATTCCGCACAACAACATATCAATTCAGCACTGACCTGTATTGCCTTTTCGACCTTAATGATCATGAATATAATTAATACCCGTATTTTTTATAAAACGAAAATCACCAAGCAAGTATATATTGGCGGTACTTTTGGTTTATTAGGTATAGTGACGCTTTTTTGGCCGCAATTAACCGATATAACACTCGGTGCCGCTACATTCTTAGGGTTGGGCATGTGTTTACTCGGCACTTTTTCAGCCTCAATAGGTAATATGTTATCGATTAAAAATCAAAAAAATAATGTTCCTATCGTGCAAGCAAATGCATGGGGAATGTTATATGGCGCAATATTCACTGGTTTAGCGGTTATTTTACAAGGTAAACAATTTAGCTTCTCTTTTGAAATAGCCTATGTAAGTTCATTACTTTATTTGTCATTATTTGGCTCAGTAATCGCGTTTGGTAGTTACTTAACCTTAATGACGCGTATAGGCCCGCACAAGACCTCTTATGCTAATATTCTCTTTCCTGCCATTGCCGTAGTTATTTCTACTTTCGTTGAAGGCTTCCATTGGAGTGAATACACGGTAATTGGTTTAAGCTTTATCTTACTGGGAAATTTAGTAGTATTAACAAAGCTCAGCTTACTACCACGATTATTGGCTAATAAAGTATCAGCAACCAATAGGTGATCCCCTTACTTAATGGTTCACCTTGCTTTAGCGACAAAACTTGCTGTTGAAGTAAAACAAAACGATATTAATCGTATGCACTGGAGAAAAATCAACCTTAATGCTATCAATTAAACGACATTAATAGCATTAAAGCTGCTGAAATATGACGTAAACTTGTTATAATTAAAGTGAAAGTAAAATAAATCACTACAAAAAAACAATGACTTTTGCTTTCAGGAAATAAAGCGCTATTAACAAGTACGCACCCTCATTAATAGCTAATATTAACTTATATTATCAAGTATAAACTTTAACGTTATTAGGTAACCCAATGCAACGATTAGCACCAGCTCTACGCCAAGACAATGTTCCACTAGACCTTATTTCATTAATCAAAACCATTTTAGCTGCCACCAAAGAAATTTCTTTTCGCGTTAGCCAAGCACATTTAGGTGATTTAATGGGGTCAACCTTAGATGAAAACATTCAAGGTGAAGTACAAAAAAAATTAGACGTGGTTGCTAACGAATTATTTAAAGATATTTTGCTTGAATCAGGTTTTGTCAAAGCCATTTCGTCTGAAGAAGAAGATACCTCTGTAGCAGGTAATGATAATGGTAAGTACCTTGTTTCATTTGACCCGTTAGACGGCAGCTCAAATATCGACATTAACTCACTTATTGGAACTATTTTTTCTATCCATGAAGCGCCAACAGATATGGCTGCCGATGACTCGGATATGTTCAAGCAAGCAGGACATCGTCAAGTTTGTGCCGGTTATGTTTTATATGGCCCAGCAACGATGTTGGTTATGACCACAGGTAGCGGCACGCATTTTTATGTATTAGATAGAACACACGGTGGCTATTTATTAGTTGAGCGCAACGTACAAGTACCGGTTGATACCCAAGAGTTTGCTGTTAACATGTCAAACCAACGTTTCTGGCAAGCACCAATGCAAAATTACATCAACGACTTAATTGCTGGTGACACTGGCCCGCGTAATAAAAACTTTAACATGCGTTGGATTGCGGCCATGGTTGGCGATATACACCGTGTTTTATGTCGCGGTGGTATCTTCACCTACCCTACCGACAGCAAAAACGCAAAACAACCTTATAAATTGCGTTTAATGTATGAAGCCAACCCTATGGCATTTCTTCTCGAACAAGCAGGTGGCTTAGCCATGACCAGTGAAGGTCGTATTATGGATATTGAGCCAAGTAGCATTCACCAACGAGTTGAAGTTATTATGGGCTCTAAAAACGAAGTGGAAACTTGTTTAAGTTATTATAAATAAACAACACCTTTTCAGAATAATGCCTTACTTTGTTAAGGCTTTTTTATTGTCTATAATAAGGTTAACGAACGTTAGTATACTTGGTCTGTATCGAATAATATGATATTTCAGTATTGTTCTCATTAATCAAAAATACAGCTAAAAAATATTCACTGATAATAAAATTTTTAGCCGTTAATAATTTTTAAATATATATATGATTTTGACAAGGGAACAACCATTCTCTTCAATCAATGCCTTGCCTAAAGACGTTTCTAATTCCAGCTGAATCCTGCATTTTGAGGTAACACCGGTATATTCACTACACTAGAAGAGATACCATATATAAAAAGGAGTACTCATGTTAACAATCTCTAAATTAGCGACTACTTTATTTTTTAGTATTGTACTTTCTGCTTGCACTAACTTAGACAACGACAAGGTTAATGACAGCACTAATAGCCAGTGGGATTTTGATCACCATATTCAGTTTATACAAACCAAATTAGCAGACAATCACTATCAACTAGAAATAATTCCCAATAACAAAGTTAACTTTTCACGGTTAGCCACTTTTTTGTTACGGAAGTCTTATCGCCTTTGTGGCGGCTACCATTACCAGCTCGAAATTGTTCAGGGAATTGAAGGTTTTGACGACAAACGTGCTATGCCTAACTATATATTTCCAGCACTTATTGCCAAAGTTGAATGTAAGCCTAAGTTGAATAAAAAAAATGCTGACTTATAGCGGTCGGCATAAAACTTGAACTGATTGCTATACCAATTATCAAGAAAAATGTCACTGGTAGTGTAGATAAATATCAAAGTAAAAATAAAAAAGGGTTGCTGTTTTAAACAGTAACCCTTTTTATTTATATAAGCTTATTTCACGGTGTTTTGTGAAATTTTCTTAGCTAGGATCGGCAATGTTCACTGCAGCAGATGTTACGTGAGTAGTCATCGCTTCTGTCGGTGGCGCGAAGTCGGTAAGGTGAATACCATCTACTGCGCTCTTGTACTCTTCAATAGAAGGGAAACGACCAAGCATAGTTGCCAGTACCACTAATGGGGTAGAGCCAAGTAGTGATTCACCTTTCTTCTCTACAGTATCAGCGACAACACGGCCTTGGAACAAGCGAGTTGACGTAGCGATAACGGTATCGCCTGGTTCAGCTTTCTCTTGGTTACCCATACATAAGTTACAACCAGGACGTTCTAGGTACATGATGTTTTCATATTTAGTACGTGCAGCGTCTTTAGGTTTGCTGTCATCAAATTGGAAACCTGAATACTTCTCAAGAATTGCCCAGTCGCCTTCGGCTTTAAGCTCATCAACAATGTTATACGTAGGTGGCGCGACCACTAATGGTGCTTTAAATTCAATTTTCTGACCTTGCGCTTCCATGTTGCGTAACATTTGCGCGATGATTTGCATATCACCTTTATGTACCATACAAGAGCCAACAAAACCTAAGTCAACTTTCTTAGTACCTTTGTAGTACGAAACAGGTCGAATAGCATCATGGGTATAACGCTTAGATACGTCTTCGTTGTTAACGTCTGGATCGGCAATCATTGGCTCGTCGATAACATCTAAATCAACAACAACTTCTGCGTAGTACTTAGCATTGTCATCCGGCGTTAACGCTGGTGTAGTGCCTGACTGAATTCCTTCAATACGTTTGCTGGCAATATCGATAAGCCCTTGAAGCGTTTTAGCTGGGTTTTCCATACCTTTATCAATCATGATTTGGATACGGCTCTTAGCGATTTCTAATGAAGCAATTAAGGTATCATCTTGAGAAATACAGATTGAAGCTTTTGCTTTCATTTCTGCAGACCAATCTGTGAACGTAAAGGCTTGGTCAGCTAATAAAGTACCGATATGCACTTCAATTACACGACCTTGGAAGACGTTTTCACCGCCAAATTGCTTAAGCATTTGCATTTGAGTCGCGTGCACCACATCACGAAAATCCATGTGGCTTTTCATATGCCCCTTGAACGTCACTTTAACAGACTCAGGAATTGGCATTGCAGATTCACCTGTTGCCAGTGCAATTGCTACAGTACCTGAGTCAGCACCAAAGGCAACACCCTTAGACATACGGGTATGAGAGTCACCACCGATGATGATAGCGCGATCGTCAACGGTAATATCATTCAATACTTTGTGAATAACATCAGTCATTGAATGATAAACAGCTTTTGGATCACGTGCAGTGATTAGACCAAACGCGTTCATAAAGCTCATTAATTTAGGCGTGTTCGCTTTTGCTTTACTATCCCAAACAGAGGCAGTATGACAACCTGATTGGAATGCACCATCAACAATTGGCGAAATAGTAGAAGCAGCCATCGCTTCTAATTCCTGACATGTCATCGGGCCAGTTGTGTCTTGCGAGCCGACAATATTTATTTTAACACGAACGTTTGATCCTGCGTGTAGTGGTGAGTCAGATAAAACGCCAACTGCGTTACGGTTAAATATCTTCTCAACAGCAGTTAAGCCTTGACCTTCAATTGAAATTTCTTTTGAAGCGGCATATACGTTTACAAGTTCAACACCTAAAGCTTTTGCTGCAAATGTTTGTAGTTTCTTACCGAACGTTACCGCATATGAGCCGCCAGCTTTCATGAATTCTTGCTTTTGCGGTGTGAACGCCGACGATATATCAGCAAGCTCTTCGTTGCCGTTGTATAATTTCATCGCTTTGGTATCAATAGTTAATACAGTACCTGTAGCAACGGAGTAGGCTTCTGCTAGCACTGCATCGCCATTTTCATCAACAACCGCATTACCACTGGCATCTACTTTCTTAACCCAGTTTTTAAGGTCAAGACCAATACCACCGGTTACATCAACCGTTGTTAGGAAGATTGGCGCGATACCATTTGTGCCAGCAACAATTGGTGCGATGTTAATAAAAGGTACGTATGGACTTGCTTTTTTACCTGTTAATAGTGCAACGTTGTTAACACCAGACATACGAGATGAACCAACACCCATAGTGCCTTTTTCAGCAATTAACATCACTTTAGCGTTAGGGTACTTAGCTTGTAATGCTTTTATTTCTTCTTGCGCTTCAGGAGTGCACATACATTGACCATGTAATTCACGATCTGCACGAGAGTGAGCTTGATGACCTGGAGATAATAAATCGGTTGAGATATCGCCTTCGCCAGCAATATAAGTAACTACTTCAATTTTTTCTGCTATTTCTGGCAGCTTAGTGAAAAACTCAGCTTGTGCGTAGCTTTCAAGAATATCTTTAGCAAGTGTATTGCCTGCTTTAAAAGCCGTTTCAAGACGAGCGGTATCAGCGTCATATAGAAATACTTGTGTTTTTAATACTTCCGCCGCTGGTGCTGCTACTGCTGCGTCATCAGATAGAGCTAAATCAAGAAGCACTTCAATTGAAGGCCCGCCTTTCATGTGAGATAGTAATTCAAAAGCAAAAGTCGGGGTAATTTCAGCGACTACTGATTCAGCTAAAATAATTTCTTTTAGAAAAGCAGCTTTTACACCTGCAGCACTTGTCGTTCCTGGCAAAGTGTTATAAATGAAAAAGTTAAGAGAATCTGCTCTATACTCATTACCTGAATCTTTAATCTGAGCAATAATCTCAGATAATAATTCAGCACCATCGATTGGCAAAGGAGCCAGTCCAAGATCATTTTTACGACTTTCAATTTCTGCGATATACTCTAAATACAGGCTCATGTGATACTCTCTCTAGCTATAAAGACGCTAATAATATTCTATATTAGCAGGATAATTTTTTTGCGCTTATTTTAGCAGATTTTCTACTGACTACTAATCATTTGCTTAAATAAGCACTATTCATACAACCTATAGGAGATAGAAGTGTCAGTTATAGTAGTTATATTAGGTTATTGATTACACAGAAAACACCCTTTAGTAAGGGGGTTTACGTACTAAAGTCGCCTATGTCCATGCAAGATTGCGACTAAAATACGATTATCTTGGCAGATGTAAAGTGCGTCTAGTCGCTGAAAGCAACCCTATCCCCTATCTATTCAAGCTACCCCAACCTACTATATTAACACATCATGTAGCCATCTTAACGAGCCTACATTGTTAATTTTTTACATAATAAAACCTTAAACAAAAGTAAATATTTCCGACAATATAAAAACAAAAAAACAATAGACTAGTAAAATGGTCGTATAGATAACAAGCATAATACACACAAGTACTTGATACTTAAATAGTATACATAATAAAAATATCGAAAATAAACATCGTGATTAATCATAAACAACAAAAAGTGTCGACAATATTGTATTATCAAGGTAATTTTTAGTCCTAGATACTTACAAGCTTTGTCCTAAAATGGCTCTAAATTACCGAGTCATCCCTAAAGTGACTAGTGTCTCCAATAAGAAGGTGAATGTCGTGCTTCAAGAATATCGTAACCATGTCGCCGAGCGTGCCGCAGAAGGTATAGTACCTAAGCCGCTTGATGCTGAACAAGTAACTCAATTAGTTGAATTAATTAAAAACCCTCCAACTGGTGAAGAAGCGTTTTTATTAGCATTATTAGCCGATCGTATTCCTCCTGGTGTTGATGATGCCGCTTACGTTAAAGCGGGTTTCTTAGCTGCTATTGCTAACGGCAAAGCTAGCTCCCCCATTATCGATGCTACACGTGCTTTAGAATTATTAGGTACTATGCTTGGTGGTTATAACATCGATCCTATGATTGCCGCTCTTGATAGCGATAACGCTGAAATTGCTGTAGTGGGTTTATCAAAAACCTTGCTCATGTTTGATGCTTTTCATGACGTGCAAGAAAAAGCACAAGCCGGTAATGCCGCGGCGCAAAAAGTATTAGAATCTTGGGCTGCTGGCGAATGGTTTACCAACAAAGCAAAAGTTGCCGAGAAAATCACCGTAAAAGTATTTAAAGTCACTGGTGAAACTAACACCGATGATTTATCACCCGCACCTGATGCTTGGTCACGTCCTGATATTCCACTACATGCCAAATCGATGCTTAAAATAGGCCGTGATGGTATCAATCCTGATAATGATGGCAGCATTGGTCCAATCGTGCAGATTAAAGAATTACAAAAAGACGGTATTCAACTAGCCTACGTGGGTGATGTGGTTGGTACTGGCTCTTCACGTAAATCGGCCACTAACTCAGTGTTATGGTTTATGGGCGAAGACATTCCTCATGTACCTAACAAACGTGGGGGTGGTGTCTGTTTAGGTGGTAAAATCGCCCCTATTTTCTACAACACCATGGAAGATTCAGGCGCATTACCAATTGAATTAGACGTACAAAAAATGAATATGGGCGATATTATTGATATCTATCCATACCAAGGCGTAGTTAAAAATGCTGCTGGTGACATTATTGCTGAATTTACCCTTAGCCCGGTATTATTAGATGAAGTTCGCGCTGGTGGCCGTATCCCATTAATCATTGGTCGTGGCTTAACTGGCCGTGCACGTGAAGCATTAAACCTTGGCGAAACTGATCTGTTCAATAAGCCTATTGATGTTGTTGAGACCGCTAAAGGTTATACTTTGGCACAAAAAATGGTTGGTAAAGCTTGTGGCGTTGACGGCATTCGCCCAGGTCAATACTGTGAACCTAAAATGACTACCGTTGGTTCACAAGATACTACCGGTCCGATGACCCGTGACGAGCTTAAAGATTTAGCTTGTTTAGGTTTCTCTGCTGATTTGGTGATGCAGTCTTTCTGTCATACCTCTGCGTATCCTAAGCCTGTTGATGTTATTACTCATCATACCTTGCCTGATTTCATGATGAACCGCGGTGGGGTTTCACTTCGTCCTGGCGATGGCGTAATTCACTCTTGGTTAAACCGGATGTTATTACCTGATACCGTAGGTACTGGTGGTGATTCACATACTCGCTTCCCATTAGGTATTTCATTCCCTGCCGGCTCTGGGTTAGTCGCCTTTGCTGCGGCAACAGGTGTTATGCCGCTTGATATGCCTGAGTCTTTCTTAGTACGCTTTAAAGGTGAAATGCAACCAGGTATCACCCTACGTGACTTGGTTCATGCAATACCTTATTACGGTATTAAAGCAGGTTTATTAACGGTAGAAAAAGCAGGTAAGATCAATGAGTTCTCTGGTCGTGTATTAGAGATTGAAGGTCTTAAAGGCTTAACCGTTGAGCAAGCTTTTGAATTGTCAGATGCCTCAGCAGAACGCTCTGCTGCGGGTTGTTCAATTAAACTTGAAGAAGCAGCCGTTGTTGAGTACTTAAATTCTAACATTGTTATGTTAAAGTGGATGATCAGTGAAGGTTACGGTGATGTTCGTACTATTACCCGCCGTATAAAAGGCATGGAAACATGGTTAGCTAACCCAGAATTAATGTCTGCTGATGCCGATGCCGAATACGCATTTATACTTGAAATTGATTTAGCTGACATTACTGAGCCAGTAGTTTGTTGTCCGAACGATCCAGATGATGCTAAATTATTATCAGCGGTTGAAAACACACCAATTGATGAAGTATTTATCGGCTCTTGTATGACTAATATTGGGCATTTCCGTGCTGCAGGTAAATTACTAGAAGAGTTTGGTGGCACACTAACTACACGTATGTGGGTTACACCACCAACGAAAATGGATAGCGCACAGTTAAGTGATGAAGGTTACTTCTCTATATACGGTAAAGCTGGCGTACGTGTTGAGCCTCCAGGGTGTTCATTGTGTATGGGTAACCAAGCACGTGTTGCTGATAAGTCTACCGTTGTTTCTACTTCAACGCGTAACTTCCCGAACCGTTTAGGTACTGGCGCTAATGTTTATTTAGCATCAGCTGAATTAACGGCAGTAAGTGCTATTTTAGGTAAGTTACCAACGCCTGCTGAGTACTTCGAGTATGCTGGTAAAATTGATGCTACTGCTGTTGATACCTACCGCTATTTGAACTTCGATAAGATGGAAAGTTACACAGCAAAAGCTGATAAAGTTATCTTACAGGTAGAAGTTTAATAAGCTACTCACTAAATAATTTTTAAGTATAAAAAACGCCGCTTATCTCAAGCGGCGTTTTTATTATTAATTAACCGCTTTTAAAAGAAGCGCACAGCCCTACGTAGAGATTTGCTCGCTATTTTTCTATCTGGCGATATGACCCCCTTCTCCTTGACCAAGATGCAAAATAGAATTGGCAGTCAGTGTTCTTCCCTTGACTTAACTGGGAAGTTAATTGAATTTCTGTTAGGATACGCGTCCGAACTTGCTCTAGATCAGCGTCTATGAGTTAGGTTTAACAAACATTATCTACAGCACTGGATTTACGTTCCAGCTAGCTCAATGGGGTCAAACATGTCTACAGTTCAAACAACAGGTGCAATTACTATTTGCGCTCTTTATAAATTCGTTCGTTTAGATAATTATCTAGAATTACGTCCTACCTTATTGGCCAAAATGACCAGTGTCGACGTTAAAGGTACATTACTTTTAGCAGCAGAAGGTATCAACGGTACTATTGCCGGTTCACAAAAAGCGATAAAAGAAGTACTTGAGTTTTTGCAAGCACAACCAAATTTGGGCGCTATTGTTCATAAAGAATCATTCAGTGATGACAACCCATTTCATCGCACTAAGGTAAAATTAAAAAAAGAAATTGTTACCATGGGCATTGAAGGTATAGATCCAAATCAAGTGGTCGGCACCTATGTAAAACCTAAAGACTGGAATGCTCTAATATCTGATCCTGAAGTATTACTAGTTGATACACGTAATGATTACGAAGTGGAAATTGGCACCTTTAAAGGGGCGCTAGATCCAAACACCGAAACATTTCGTGAATTTCCTGACTATGTTAAAAATAACCTAGACAAAAACAAGCACAAAAAAGTCGCCATGTTTTGTACCGGCGGCATTCGCTGCGAAAAGTCTACCGCTTATTTAAAAGAGCAAGGCTTTGAAGAAGTTTATCACCTTGAAGGCGGGATTTTAAAATACCTTGAAGAAGTACCAAGTACTGAAACACTCTGGCAAGGTGAGTGTTTTGTGTTTGATGGTCGTGTAGCAGTTAATCATGCGTTAGAGCAAGGTCAATATGATCAATGCTTCGCCTGTCGTTTTCCACTGACTGAACAAGAAAAGCAAAGTGAACATTACCTTAAAGGTGTTAGCTGTCATCGCTGTTATGACAAGGTAACCGACCAGCAACGTAGTCGTTTTGCTGAACGGGAACGTCAAATTGCACTCGCTGAAAAGCGTGGCGAAAATCATATTGGTGGTGATATTCAAACGATTATTGAAGAACGTCGTCAAGAAAAGGCTAATAAAAAGCTAAGTCAAGCTAAGTAAAGCCGATACCTGAGTTGCTTAGCTAACAAAACTACTTTCTTCGCTAAGCATTACCTTGCTCAAAACCAACTATACAAGGCTATGTCATCTGGGCACACCATCATACGCATGCCAATACCGGCACGAAAAAGTGCCCCTTCAGATTTTAAAAAGGCGTTTTGCCCATCATAAGCGGCCTGCTCCATAATGCGCAGGCGTGCACAACTGCCTAACATATTTTCATTAGAGATAGTTTCATTTTGCAGAGCATGAATAAATTCATGCAGCAAAAATGAGGCTGCTATCATATCTTCTTCTGGCATAAAACCATGATGTAGTAAAATGCGTTTTGCTTTAGTGTCGTATGCGCCAATAAAATTGCGACAGTATTGCGGCTCATCCGGACACATTTCTTTATTCATTTTACTTTTAGTCATCATATAAATAGGTAGGTGGTGAGGGCAATCGGTATGATATATCGATTGAATACCAGAAAATTTTTGCGCGTTTCGCCACAGCCATTGCAAGGTTTCCTGCTCGTGCACTGTATGCCCATATTGGTATAAATTTTGCTCAAAGGAGTGAGCCTTGAATGAAATTGATAAAAGACATACCAAGGTCATGGTAAAAATATGTTTAGCAATTTCTTTTTTTGTCACTAGTAAGCGCATAACTCAGTACGGCTTAAATTCTCTGACTTAAAACCTCGTTGGCTTTGGCACAGAATGATTACATCGAAGGCTGTACTCAATTGTTTGAAGTTATCCATTTTTATTTGGCACTTCCAATAATTGTTAGGGTTTATTTAAGTGTAGTATAGAATCAAAAAGAAGTTCCAACACCACTTTTGCTATAGTAGGTTTCCCTGTCTTTATGCTGAATGATCAATTCATTACTTCAATTGGTGTAACCAACAATGTCGGTGCACATGATTGCGGCAAGTTGACGGTCTTGATATAAGTTCTCTTAAACTATTTGCTATTAGTTAACGACTCTAACTTTTTTTCTAATTTTTCCAGTTTCTTGTGAATCTCAATGTTTTGCGCAAAAATATTATCATTCTGCTTTCTTAACTCCCTATTCTTGACGTTCGTATCAGCAAAGCCAAAAATTTTATTCGCAAAAACTGCACCAACGCCACCCAAGATCCCAACACCTAATATAAACATAAGAAAAACGGCTGCTCGACCAATAAAAGTAATGGGATAAACATCACCAAATCCTATGGTGGTTGAAGACATTAACATCAACCACAAGGCATCGGTATAATTTTGTACAGGAGAGCCGGTCACGTTAGTTTCAGCTAAAAAAGTAATATACCCTAAGCCCATATTTAACAAAGAAAACAACCCTAAAGAAACACCACCCAACACCCCATAGTTATAGTTTTTGACACCAAACTCATCAACCTTATAAAGGTGGCTTTTTTCCATAGCATTTTGCAGTATTATCATTATATGACTCTTTTAACTCAACGTGATTTCATCAACTTCTACCCGAGTGTCTACTATATCAATTGGTTAGTGGTTGTACACTCATTTCATCGGCAGTAATGCTCATAAAAATAGTGATCTAAAACTAACACTATTTCAATAGTAATGCTGACAAACTCAGCATCAATCCCTACTTGAATTACAGCTAACACCATATAAAGAAGTGACCACTTAGAATTGCATGGACGACATTAGAACAAGAAAAATGAGTATATACCCATGTTACCTCAATATGCAGGATTCAGCTGAAATTAGAGCCGAACAATTGGCTCACTCCTATGTTTATCCGGTGATTTAATTACCCAATATACTTTAACTAGTGAAATGGGAAAAAATAACTCATCCATGACGACATACGTAAGATAATTCTACGCATAATAGCAATATGATGAAAATGTTCTGAATATATAGCACTTTGACCATAAGAGCCTCCAGGTACATATTTTGCTAAATCAGCAAAGCGAGGGTCGGTTATTTTAATTTTCACGGGAATACGCCCAGGCATTCCCCCACGCTGACTAAGGCTTATCATACTACCGTTAGCTTGCAATTCACCTTCTGCTAATACTGGTAGAACGGCGATTACTTGTGCACTAAATACTTTTCCAGGCAATGCATCAAAAGCTATTTCAGCTTCATTCCCTACTTCTAAACGCATAGAGCTATTTTGGCGATACCAACCAATATAAGTAAAAGACTCTTGCTGAACAAACACCATAGCAGGACGAAGTGGCATAGGTACGACATACAGCCCCGGATAAACCATCATTTGAGTTACATAACCATTGCCGCCAGCACGAACTTTTGTTTGTCTTAAATCATATTCAGCATCATGTAATTTAGCAGTCAAATTATCAACAGCCGCTTTAGTTACATCAACATCCCTTTGCTTACCAATATTTGTTTTCATTAATTGTAACGCTCGCTGATAATCTAAATCAGCAGATAAAACTTGTGCATTGAGCGCGTCAACTTTATTTTGATAGGGAATAGGGTCAATTGAAAACAATAAGTGGCCCGCTTTAATTGGTGTGTTTGCTTTAACATTAACGCTAACAACCTCACCACGAACGGATGGTATTACTGGGGTAGAAACAAAATATTGACGAGTAATTTCCGAGTATGGATGGTTATAATTCATCATCATAATCAAGGAGCCAATTAAAATAACGCCCCCTAACACAGCGGTAGGTACTGTCCATTTATTCAATGGAATTTTAAACACCTTAAATATGCCAATACAAAGTGCGGCGTAAGTTAAAACCAACAATAAATCCATTAGTTAGCTCCCGTTTTCTCAGACTCAGCATTGTTTACACTCGGTACTAATTGCTGCTCTAGTATTTCAATTCGCTTGGTCAATTCAGCAAATTGTTGAGGGGTTATATCATGATCTCTTTGCTTACTACCAGCCTGATTTTGATGAGAAAAACCCCAGCCCCTATCTTCACGATACAACATTGCCCAAATCCATAAAAACGGCCATAACACATGTAAAGTAAATAAACTTACCCAGCCCGCCACATGCAATGCATCTTGTTGTGGATGATTACGCTTTTTAGCAATCTCATAAGGGATATCATGAATAACAATAATGCCATAAAAAACAGTGATTGCAGCAAATACTAAAATACCTAGGGCAACATATTCGAGCATAGGTAACTCCATATTAAAAATATAAAA
This sequence comes from Colwellia sp., assembly GCA_013215465.1. Taxonomy (GTDB): domain Bacteria; phylum Pseudomonadota; class Gammaproteobacteria; order Enterobacterales; family Alteromonadaceae; genus Colwellia. The sequence continues at coordinate 175,835 of JABSOW010000004.1, forward strand.
GTAGTATAAAGAGCATAAGCAGCTTATTTACTAAAGTCTATTTTTAATACTTAACCAGCTTTTTTAACTACCGCTCTACTCTTAAACTTCCTTTTTGCTCGCTTCGGTTTAAATGCCATTTTAGGCAATCCAGCAAAAGATTGCTGACTTGCCCCTGTCACTATTTCCGTCACGGTATTAATTAAGGGTTGCATTAATAACTTCTTATGCCACTCATGATAACTTCAATCAATAATAATAACTTCTTATGCAATAACTTCTTATGCCACCCATGATAACTTAAATCAATAATGTCTCAGTTATTATCGTTTTTTTGGTTTAATAAAGTAAAAACTTATGACGAAAACAGACGCTAGCAAGTCAGTTATCATTCATGTTTTACAATTTATTGGATATTAGCTGAATTTGGTTTCAGCTATGCCTATCACCCTAAGTTAACATTAAGTTTTCAGCTGATGAAAAAAGGAATTATGCGCTATTTAAGCAAGCCTGAGCATTGGCTAACCCATGCGTACGCTGTAAGCCAACATGTTCGCTAAATTCACATAAGTGTTCAGCAGTACCTGCGGCTCCGGTGAATACACCTTCAAAATTCGTGGTCAGTTTTAACCAGCTTTCATCACTGATATGTAACCTTGCTAAAATGTTGACTGTTTTCATATTGATAGCACCGCGTTTGTCGTTACGCAATATACGCCCGGTTTCATCAACAAGTGTTAAGTAGTCTTTTAAGTTAAAGTAAATTTCCTTCTTCTTTTGTTGATGTTCATTACCTGAAAAAGGCAGTAAGGCTTTAGGTTGTTCCGCTTTTATCGCTGCTTTTATCCGTAATTGAATACTGGTAAAATCTGACTGCTCTGGTGTGAGGGCAATACCTGCACGAACGGGATTTAAATCAACATAAGCCATACACGCCAGCAGAGCTCCTTCATCAAGCAAGGCTTGAGATTTAAATCGTCCTTCCCAAAAATGTCCGGTACAGTTGTCTTCGCGATTGGCTTGTCGGGCGATAGGCTCGTTGAGTGAACGCATAAACCAGCTAATATCGATTAGCCGCTGTTTATAAATATCAGCGGTGCTTTCAACCATTGCTAGTTGGAACTTATCAAGGGGTTGTTTATTTTGATATCGTTGAGTCAGTAATGTGCCTTTAAATAACTGATGCCAACGTTCTAGTACCTGTGCAGTTGACCAGGTTTTTACTCGTTCACTATCAACATGTAATACCAGATGTAAATGATTATGCATCACGGCATGGGCGCAAATATCAATGGCAAAGACTTGCGCTAATTGAAAAAGTCGCTGTTCAATCCATGCGCGTCTATGTTCAAAACTGACACCCGTTTCTTGGTCTACCCCACACAAAAATGCCTTTCGTACCGTGCGGCTACAAATGTGATAAAACGGCGTATCCAATAAACTAATTTGTTGTGAACGAGGCTTAGGCATAACAATCACCAGATTTAATCAGGGTAAATTAAGTCTAGTTTATTGATGAAGATATTCCCAAGTTATTATGGGTGGCAGCATAAGTAAGAATAAGAATACTGAGCAATTAGTAAATACAAGAGCAGAATATTTTGAAAATGATGAAGTGTTTGAGCGTGTTCAAGCATTAAGCTATAGAAATCGCTTGTCAGGAATAATTAAATCGGCAGCAAAACAACTTAAATCTCAAAAAGAAAAAACAGAAAGTGAATTTTGTTTCATCTTTATTTTAGCAAATGGCATGACCCCAAGTGTAGAATTGTCTCAATTTTCGACCACTCTATATGGTAAAATGCACGTCTTAGATACTAAAAACATGGATAACTCTAAAGAGTGTTATTACTTTACAGATAGTGAGTTTTTTAGACATAAAAACATTATTGATGGGGCTTTTTTAGTCTCGAATGGTTATATGGAGCTGTTGAACAATGATAAGTCACCAAGGTATGAATCAGTAATTTCGTCTAAATTTATAAGTCGATTTAATGGGTATATATATGATCCTATTAAATTAGAAGAACAAGGTAAGATGTTTTATGCGGATACTGATTTACCTAGAAGCGATAAAAAATCTATTCAAGACTTTATTGTTGATAAATATAAAATAGAGCGAGGTATTTCATTTAATTTTCCTCATTATAGTTTTCAGTCAAAAATATCTGATATTAGCACTTAGTATCAACTTTGAAATGCGACAATAATTATTTTTCAACGGCAACTATGAGCTGTAAGTTCAACCGATGTATGCAACACAAGCGAGCAGCGAATTACGGTTAATATTACCCTAAATATGTTCATGGTTTCACAAAAGTTCAATGACCGCTTAGGCTCAAAGTGGACGTTAGTAGCTCAAAAGATAACGTCAGCTTTCGAATAAGGTTAATCCTTAATTAATCAGTGGTCACCTACCAGTTATTGGAGTCTATTTATTACATCTTTCTTGATCATGAATCGCTCAGTCCCCCTGAAACTCGTATCTTGAAGTATCATGGGTATAAACCTCAAATAGTTAATACTTTAAATTTATAAGGCAGAACTTTTATTCTACTTTTACTTAAGGTTTTACCTTCCTACTTCTACGCTTTTTGGTAAATTTTCTTGGGGTATTTGATTGTGGTAATCCAGTAAAAACAATGTCTTTAACCTCAATAATAAGTTGTTGTAAATTTTGTTCTACGCCTTTAATAAATGATTGATAGTTCAGTGTTTGACTGCTTATTGACTCTAGCTGTGATTCCCATAGTGCTGTCATATCAGGTTGGGAAATTTGAGCAGGTAAAGAGGTGATTAGTTTTTTTCCAATCTCCGTGGCTCTTATATCTTTTCCTTTTCTTACTAAAAATTGACGCTTAAATAGTAGTTCTATAATACCAGCACGTGTGGCCTCTGTGCCTAGTCCGTCAGTATCTCTTAATAACTTTTTTATTTCAGTATTAGTCACATAACGAGCGATACCGGTAAGGGCACCTAATATCGTTGCATCAGTAAAATATTTTGGTGGGCTAGTGTTTTTTTCTACTAACTCGCCGTGTAAACAATGCACTGAATCACCCGCTATAACATTGGGTAATTTTATAGCTGAAAATTCTGAATTTTCTTTGCTCTTATTGGAGGTAGGGTATAAGTCTTTCCAGCCGTTTTTAATGATATCTTTTTGCTTACTGATAAATAAACCACCATCAATAATAGTGTCTATTTGTTTGTCCATATATTCAAAGTTTGGATAAAATTGTGCAATATATTGGCGAGCAATTATTTCATAAATTTTAGCTTCATCATTTGATAGTGCGCCAGTTGGTCTATTTTTAGCTGTAGGTATAATGGCATGATGCGCACTTACTTTTTTATCATTCCAGGCTCTATTTTTTTTATTTAAATCTGCATTTTTTAACATACTTGCTAATTTGTCAGATACGTTACTCATGGCATTCGTTACAGCAGGTACATCATTGAGATGCTCCGTTGGTAAGTATTGGCAATCAGATCTAGGGTAAGTAATTAATTTGTGCTTTTCATAAAGTTGCTGACATATATCTAGCACTTGCTTTGCACTCATGCCAAAAGCTTTAGCTGCTGCTATTTGTAAGCCAGATAAACTGAAAGGTAATGGTGCCACTTGCTGTTTTTTATCCTGTGTAACCTTTTTAACTGTTGCCGGTTGGTCGTTAATACGATTGACTACGTTTTCAGCTAGCTTTTTTGATAATACACGTTTGTCTTCATCCATATAAGGTTCACAAGCTTTACTCGGTTTCCATTTACCCTGATATTTTTCACCGTTTGCTGTAGAGATATGAGCAAGTACTTCATAAAAGGGCTTTGATATGAAGTTTTCTATTTCAATATCGCGGTTTACCACTAAACCTAATATTGGGGTTTGTACTCGACCAATTGATAATACGCCTTGATAGCCCGATTTTTGCCCCTGTAAAGTACAAAGTCGAGTCATATTTAAACCATAAAGCCAGTCAGCTCTAGCTCTTGATAATGCTGAAACAGCGAGAGGAATATAATTTTTATTCGGTTTTAAGTTATTTACTGCCTTTTTAACTGCGGTAAAATTCATATCAGTTATTAGGCACCTTAAGGCATTATCTATTTTGGCTTTAGATGCACCGCTAAAACTAATCGCTTCATCAACTAATATTTGCCCTTCACGATCAACATCACCCGAATTTACGATGGTGTCAGCTTGTTTGATTAGCTTCTTTATAACCGTTAGTTGTTTTCGTGTTTTTGGTTTGGGCTTTAATTTCCATTGTTTAGGAATTATTGGTAAGTGTTCTACTAGCCATTTTTTATATTTAACATCGTAATCTTCAGGTGGAGCTTGTTCTAATAAATGCCCTATGCACCAGGTAACGATATCGCCATTACCCGCTTCTATATAACCATCATTTTTTTTATGAGGTTTAGGCAGTACGTCAACAATCGCTCTTGCTAAGCTAGGTTTTTCTGCAATAAATAATTTCATGAGTATTCAACCTAGTTTAACAGGGAGTGATAATTGTCAAACACAGTCAATAATTGACTATTTTTTCGTATGCTTTTGTCAATAATGGAAGGTGTTTTTGTCAAGGTATTTAACCTAGCGGAGGCGTCAAACTTATATAGTGATGAGATAAACTTACGTATTGAATTATATAACAAAAAGCTGACATCAAACTTATATAGATTGATTGTTACACGAGCAGGATCACCAGCATGAATAATTTCATCAGCTTGTTTGACCAATTTCCTCAGTACTGTTAATTGCGTTCGGGTAATAGGTTTTAATTGCCATTGCTGTGGTACTATCGGCAATGTTTCCATATGCCATTTTTTTAACGCGGCATCGTAATCTTCTGGATCCGCTTGCGCGAGGATATGCCCAACACACCAACTAACCACATCACCATTGGCAAGTTCAATATGAGTTTTATGGCTTTTATGTGGCTTTGCCAAGGTATGCGACAATGCTGCGGCAATGGCACGACCTAAACTGGGTTTTTCAGCAATATATAACTTCAACAGTGATCCACGTTTGAGTAGTTCTTAATGAGTAAGTTCAAGCATAGCTCAATTACTGTTTTTTTGTACAGTTATTTTAATGTGCAAGGTGAACAATTAAAGCAAAATATAGTTTCTGGCCGTGTTATTAAGGTAGATAGTGAAATAGGTATCACCATTGAATTATCTAGCCTAGACAAGAAAGTTGATAACTCAGCTCAAAGCACGCACACTTTATTTTACCGACTGACTTATCATGTTGGTTTAACGCCCCTAAAGGCAACGTTCACACTAGCCAAGCTGGTGTAAAAATAGTAAACCCTGATTATTCGGTACTTGGGATATTTATCAGTTAAAAGATAAACAAAACGAAGATAAAACTAAAAAGTATATACAAGACGGTGAACAGCAATGGTGGCAGAGTGGCGACCAAGAACACAAGCGCCTAATGTAGGTTAGGCGCTGGCACTAGCAAACTAAACTTGATAAACCCACGCTAAAAAACGTTTTGAATCGATTGCATTAGTAAACTTGATTAATTTCGAACCATTTTGATCTGTAACAACAATATTATGTTTGTTAACTGAAATGGATCTTACTGGTGATTTAATTGAATAAATCATACCTTTATATGTATAAGACATAATAAAACTCTTTTAATTTGCGTTAGACGCATGAATAAGAAAAGCTATATTATTGTGTGAAAAATTTTAGATATTTTTATAAATATCAACTCAATACGAGAATATATCTCGATAACTCAGACAATAATTTTAGCTTAATAAATTGAGTGATGACTGACTGTGAAAGGGAAAGACAAAACATAGACTATCACTAGAGATAATCAGTTAAATAAACGAGAGGAGAGTAAATAACGGCTTAACTATATAGGTAATAGAGGGTTAAGTAAACAGTTTATGGTGACTTCTCATCAATTTATTTATATTAAAAATAGTTTTTTAATATAAATAAATAATATTACTTGGTCTATTGCAAATATATGAGACAATTCAGATCGCAATAATATACCACATGGCTCATTATGAAACTTTTAGTTCGTAACCTTTCACGTTCAACCACTGAACAAGAGATCCGTACTTTATTCTCTACTCATGGCTATGTCACTAAGTGTGACTTAGTTTTAGACCAAGCAACAGGTAAATCAAAAGGCTTTGCTTTTGTTGAAATGCCTACTGAAAGGGAAGCGAAAGCGGCAATTTCTGCCTTACATGAAACCCGAATTGCCAACAATAGAATTCGAGTAAAAATAGCGCAGTAATAAAAATCATTCGGTAAAAAAACTAAAAGCCAGCCTCAAATGAGTGCTGGCTTTTTATTGCGTTATATTGACTAACGCACAGCGTTATACCATATCAAGAGTTATACCATATCAGAAAATGGGTTTTCTGTCGGTAAGTCAATGGCATGTTTAAATTCAGCGAAAGTTAGGCTGCCATTATTAATTTCAATAGCGTCTTCATCGAGTAAACCCTCACCAAATTTATAGATAATATCAAACTCACCTTGGTTAGCGCGTTGACGATAAACCTCTTGTGCTTGCTCGACTAGTATTAGTTTTTGCTGATACTCAGCCATTACTTGTGCACTATAACGTTTTGTTATCATGGCTACCGTCACTTTAGCTGAGAATACCGCGGCAGTAGCATTGTTACCACCAAAACCTTTCGAATTAATAAAAGCGATATCCATATCCCCACAATGCCAATGCTCGGTAGCAATGTTTAAACGGTCACTGTGCACATCATCAGCAATTTTATCTATGGTGGTAATGCCGGGCATTATGTTGTCACTAAAAACACCTAAGGCCATGGCCATTTGATCGCCACTAGCAGGGCCTAAGGTGTGACCAACAAAGGCTTTAGCTGCAGAAACAGGCCAATTATCAATATCAAAGCTCGTTGCTATGCGATCATAAATTAATGACTCTGTAACACGGTTTTGCGGTGTACTTGAGCCATGAGCCAAAATAAAACTACGCTGTTGTAGTGACTCTTTACCCAAAACACTTTGCGCTAATGATACCGATTTTGCCATGGTGATATAATTACCCGGACCTGGAGCGGTGATAGATTTTTTATAACCATCTGCATTAACAAAAACATCGGCGACTGACGCCATTACTTTCGCACCCATTTCAATAACAAGGGCATCATCCATTAACACCACAAATTGTGCAGACTCACCAATGGTGAAACCACAGTTATTGCCAAACGGACGACTAGTTCGACGGTGATCAACCTGGTCGGTATTGTCTAATCTTTTTAAACCCTTTTCATTCGCTAAGGCGCTCATATTACCAAAGCCTTCAATAACTTCGGGGGTAATTGGCGCTTCAGCGCTACCGACAATAGCAACCCGAACTCGGCCTGCTTTCATGTCTAGCACAGCTGAGCGTAAGTTATATAAAAAAGTGGCACAAGCGCCCGAAGAAGTAACAGTGGTACCGACATTTCCGGTAACATAAGCATTAATAAAATCCGTCGACATGGTATTTAATCCTAGTGCTAATTGCTTAGTACTAACACGAGAACCCGACAAACGACTTTTCAACAAACCGCCTAAGCCTTCAGCTTGCATTTGCCCTACGATAGACGCAGAGTAAGTGCCTACTTGATCCGGGCAGATTTTATCTAAAATAGCATCCCATTCAATACCAGTTGAACGAATAGCATCAGTAGCCGCAAAAATAGTGGCTTGTAAACCGCGTGGCTGAAAATGGCTTTTATAAAGCGCGCCAGGGTCAAAACCAGTCGGCATTTGTCCTGCCGCTTTAATGGGGTTGTCACGATATGCGTCATGAGAGATAGTTAAGTTCTCAGGAATTTCAACGCTTACTCTGCCATCACCAATGTCAGTAACAAGCCAGGCATGAGGTAATGGATGCGGTAATTCTTTAGCGCGTAATTCAAAACAGATATTCCCATTATTAATCGCATTAACAGGGCTAACATGCATTTTTTGATACCAATGAGTCGCATCAGGATCAAAGTGATTTTTTTCTATTTTTCTAATTAAGGTACCATCAAGAATTTGCTGACCAAACTTTGCTTCAATGTCACTGGCAATAATTTTATCACCTTGTTGATCAACTAATTGGCCATCTTTATAAGACACCAATTTCATTAAGCTAGCCAAACCCACAAACGTTTCTTGGCGCGCTTCGGCAGTTATTTTATCAATAACAATACGACGAAAACCTTGATGAAACGAAGTGCGGCCAGCAGCATTAATGCCACCCATACCAATAATTACAGGTAATGATGAAGTCATGATAAAACCTAATTTAACAAAATGAGTAATAAATCTAATATAGCTAGTGTAAAGCTAAGGGTAATATAATAATAAGCAAAAACAGCCATAAAATATGCCATAATGGCCAAAGATAATCAAAATAGAAACATTTTCTTATGTCTACCGTCAAAAAAAACGAATTACGGTTAAGTTTAGTTATATACCAACATGTATTAGCCACAGGGCTAACCTTGCCATTAGAGATGTTATTAGCCGGTGAAGCGTTTGCTCGCCGCTATGATAAATCAGCAGTAACACTAACAACCCAGCTAGTTAGTCAAGAAAGTAAAGCAGTTACTTCTCGCGCCGGCTTAACATTTTATCCTGATATAGTATTAAACGAACTACCCATAGAGCAGATAGCGGTGCCAGATATTATTTTAGTGCCTAGTTTATGGCGTAACCCCAGACCGGTATTAAAAAAACACAAAAAGCTGATTGCTTGGCTTCATTACTGCTGGCAACATGGCGCAACCTTACTTGCCGTGGGTACTGGCGTTTGTTTTTTGGCTGAATCCGGCCTGCTTGATAACCATAGCGCCACTACTCATTGGCATTATGTTGAGCAATTTCAGCGTGACTATCCGAAAGTAGCCTTAAAACCAGATTTTTTCATCACCCAATCTGAACGTATATATTGTGCTGCTAGTTTAAATGCCTTAGCTGATATTATTGTTCATATTATCAATCAAACTTATGGCCGAGCGGCAGCGCAAAATGTGGAAAGTAATTTTTCTCATGAAATACGAAAACCTTATGAAGAGCAGCGTTATCTTGAGGGGGCTGTTGATAGGCATGCTGATGAATTAATTACCCAAGTTCAATTTTGGCTGCGCACTAACTTAAATAGCGAACTGAGCTTGGCCGAATTAGCACAGCAATTTGGCGTAAGCCCACGCTCTTTTTCTCGTCGTTTTAAGGTAGCAACGGGTATGCGTGCCACCCAATACTGGCAGCAATTACGTATTGAAACGGCAAAGGACTTACTCGCCGCAAGTAATTTGTCTATTCAAGAAATTGCTTATCATGTTGGCTATCATGATCAAGGACATTTAGCTCGCCTATTTAAACAAAGCCTGGCATTAACGCCAAAAGATTATCGGGCCATGGTGAGGAAAAAGCTATTTAGTCAAAGTTAATCAAAGCAAATTACACTAATACTTGTCAGTAGCGCTAAGCTTAGGCAAAATAACCTCGTCAAGATTAACTATCAGAGAATATAATGAGCGAAAAATTATCTACAGCACTATCTATTGCCCAACAGCAAATCAATCAAATGCTAACCATGCAAGATGCCATGAACAGCCGCGTAAGTGAAACATGGCGTGACAATGGTTACGAATGGTACCGCGCCATTTGGGTAGAATGTGCTGAAATGCTAGATCACCATGGTTGGAAATGGTGGAAACACCAAGAAATTGACATCGCTCAAGTACAACTAGAATTAGTTGATATTTTCCACTTCGGTTTAAGTTTACGCTTAATGACGGGTGATTCTGTTGACAGTATTTCCGCAAAATTAGCGAAAGAATTGCATCAAGGTACCGCTGAAAATGATTTTAAAGTCGCCTTAGAAAATTTAGCGTCTGCTGCTGTTACCAATAAAGCCTTTGATGCTAAAGCATTAGCTGACTGTATGTCATTAATGAACATGGACTTAAATGAATTATTCCGCCAATATGTTGGCAAAAATACTTTAAACTTTTTCCGTCAAGATCATGGCTACAAAGATGGCAGCTACATTAAAATTTGGCATGGCGAAGAAGATAATGAAGTATTAGCCAATTTAGTCAATAACTTAGATGCCAGTGCTGATGACTTTCAACAACAGCTATACGCGGCATTGAAAGAAAAATATCCAACAGCGTAATTACTGGTTGCGAATTACGAGTCACGAGTTACGAAAAGCTTTGCTGATAGGCAAAGTACTACTCTTACAGCTTACTGCATTACTTAGCCCGCTACTTGAAACTAAAACCTCGAAGATATCCGTCTTTGGCACAAATTATGCTTAATAAAGCTTAAGTAAGATACTTTACTCTATATAAAGAGTAAAGCGTCAAGAATTTGAATTGCCGGAGATGTTTATGGAACTTGTTTTATTTGCTTTAATTAGCCTAATTGTTATTGTGGGTGTGTTGGCAAGTCGTTTAAATGACAGCAGCTTTCCCTTTCCTTTTGATAGTAAACCTTCAGTATTCACTGCTGCAGAGAAAAACTTCCAAAACCTACTTGAACAAGCCGTAGGACCAAAATATCGTATTATCAACCGAGTAAAATTAGCCGATATTGTCACTATTCGCAATGGTATTTCTAACCGAGCAAGTCAAAGTGCAGTCACAAATGCCGAAGGGAAATATTTAGACTTTGTTATTTGTGATAGGAGTACCATGAAGCTTTTAGGGGCTATTGATTTAGTTGATACTCAGGGCAAGGGTTATAAAATTAAAAAAGACTGGTTTGTTAGTGGCGCTTTAGAAGCAGCTACCATTCCTCACCTGCGCATTAAAGTAAAAGCCAATTACACTCTAGATGAAATTAGAGCCTGTATTAATTCTCGTTTATTAGGTAATCGCTCACCACAACCTAAAATAAAAGGAAAAATAATTCCTGCGCCTATGCTAAAAGCTCGCTCAAAAACCTCTGGCGCTTTAACTCCTGCGGCAGCACAAGCGCAATTGACACCGCAATTATCCGGTCAACCGTTAACTGCATTACCTCATTAGCTTTATAAGCAAACATTTTAATAAAAACCAGCAACCTGCTGGTTTTTATTAATTCCCTACTATAATCCCAAGTCCATTACGTTAGCCCCCACGCAGATAAATTCACTGGGATTGCAATAAACTCATTCCAGTAATTGTTCAAACTTCACGCCATCATTTCAATTGCTAACTTCCTGATTAAAACAAATCAGTCTTCTAAAGATTTTTAGCTAAAGTCAGGTTATAATTCTTTCATATTTAAGTAAAAAATAAAGAAGATATTAACATGAAAGCAGGTATTATTGGCGCCATGGAGCCCGAGGTCGCTATTTTAAAAGCAAAACTTTCTCACTGTGAAACCATTACTCACGCGGGTTATAACTTTTATCAAGGACAAATTGATAACTGCGATGTAGTTATTGTGCAGTCAGGCATTGGCAAGGTAGCTGCCGCACTAGCAACAGCAATACTGATAGATAAATTTCAACCAGACTATGTCGTTAATACTGGCTCAGCTGGTGGCTTTGATCCTTCATTAAAAGTAGGCGATATTGTTGTCAGTTCAGAAGTAAGATACCACGATGTAGATGTTACTGCTTTTGGTTACGAAATAGGTCAATTACCAGCAAACCCTGCCGCGTATATTCCTCATCCAACATTAATTAACGCCGCACAAGCCGGGATAAAAAAATTAAATAACATCAACGCCATGCTTGGCTTGATTACTACAGGTGATACTTTTATGACTAAAGAAGATGATATTGCCAAAGCTCGCGCTAACTTTCCCACGATGGCCGCGGTAGAAATGGAAGGCGCTGCTATTGCTCATACCTGCCATCAATTTAAAGTTCCTTTTGTTATAGTGCGCTCTTTATCTGATATTGCCGGTATAGAATCACCCACTTCGTTTGATGAATACTTAGAAACAGCATCAGTTAATTCATCTCAGTTAGTGCTAAATATACTTAACGCCCTAAAAGGTAAAACCCTGAATTAATGTATAAGTCAATGTAGTAATGAATCAAGTAAATGATTAATGGATAAAATAATGATTGATTTCATCACCCTATCTTCTTTTAGCTATCAGCTATTAATATTAATAATAGTAATAAGCGGTAAGGCGACTATTAGTCATTTTATTCGTCATGAGCCATTACGGTTTTTTCAATTCTATTGTCGAAAATTAGCTGACAAGGTTAACAAAGCTCAAAATAGCCCACAGCAACAATCTATTGCAGGTTTAATTGCTATCCTAGTGACCTTATTACCTATTGCTATTATTCTCTATTTATTCGAAGCCTTCATTGAAGTTAATATGCTATGGCAAGCTTTGTTGCTTTATATCGCGATTGGCTCATTTGGCTTAACCCAGATAAATAAAACAATTGCTCAAGCTTTGGTTGCTAAACAAAACTACTTTGCTAAACAAACCCTCAATCCGTGGGTACTTAGAGAAACTGAGCCATTATCTAGCTTAGGGCTAAGTAAAAGTAGTATTGAAATGCAATTATTACGTACGCTACAACAAGGTTACGTGGTTGCTGTTATCTTTCTTATTGGTGGACCTTTAACTGCTATAAGCTACCGACTGTTACTTGAAATGCACTATTGTTGGAATACAAAACTAATTAGCTATAAATACTTTGGCTTTTATAGCAAACGCTTGGTTAATTTACTGCAATGGTTACCTGTGCGAATTTTCTCTTTGTTATTACTCTTTACTAGTGTAGGGAAAAATTTCGTGCTTTTTTGGCGCCTGAGTAAACAACATTTTTTCCAACTCGATAATAATATCGCCCTATTACTATTAGCCTTGAATTTAGAAATTAAACTCGGCGGTGTTGCTTTGTATAATGATCAAAACCAAGAACAACAAAAGCTTCGCAAAGTAAGTTTTAATGACTTAGCCAGACAACCACAAATTACCGATATTATTCATGCGAGTAATAAAATTAAAAGCATTATTTATATCAGTTTATTTTTCATTATTTTTATCACCTTTTGTTTTGAATTAGCTTTTGCTAATATATAATAGAATGCGCTATTGGTAGCGCCATGTGCTTAGTATAAAATAACACTGTCAGGTAAAATAACGGTGTCAATATACTCAAACGACTTTAATTTACCTTTGGAGATCAATTATGTTTACCATTAAAAACCTTATCATTTCAGCATTTAGTTTGTTTGCTACTGTGGTATTTGCTGGTGAAGCACCACAGATATCACAGCAAGAATTATTAACGGCACTTAAAGCACCAAACCATAATATAGTGGTGTTAGATGTACGCTCTAAGGAAGAGTATCAAAATGGTCATCTTGTTAATGCAATTAATATTAGTCATAACACCGTTGCAGAAAAGTTAAATCAATTGTCTCAATATAAAAATAGTACTGTGGTAGTTTACTGTCGCTCTGGTCGACGTGCAGGTATTGCTGAACAAATATTAGCTGAAAATGGTTTTGAAAATTTACGCCATCTCACTGGCGATATGAATGGTTGGCTTAAAGCAGATCTACCTGTTGTAACGACTAAAAGTGCCCACTAATAACGATATTTTTTAATAACGTGCCTATGTAGATTACTCAGGCTCAAATGTAGGTCGGAATTTATTCCGACAATACCATCAACTGGTGCTAATTTGTCGCACTAAAGTACGACCTACAAAAAATAAAGACATTAAATCCTTCTTCCTGAGTCAAGTGCATAGGCATGTTTAATAATGAATGAACTTTTATACTGGCTAGATATTTTTGGCATTATCGTTTTTTCCCTGTCTGGGGCATTAATGGCTGGCCGGTATAAACTTGATCCCTTTGGCGTTGTCGTACTTGCCTCAGTTACCGCTGTCGGTGGTGGTACAATTCGTGATGTTATTTTACAAACGCCAGTTTTTTGGGTTGTTCAGCCTATTTACCTTTATGTTATTTTAACCACCGCGCTACTCACCATAGTACTAATTCGTCAGCCAAAGCGTATTCCTAAACGGTTTTTACTTATTGCTGATGCGTTAGGTTTAGCACTATTTGCTGTATTAGGTACACAAAAGTCATTAGCACTAGGCTCACCATTACCTGTCGCGATTGTAATGGGAATAATTACCGGCGTAGCGGGCGGAATGATCCGTGACGTATTATGTAATGTTATTCCGATGATTTTACAAAAAGAAATATATGCACTAGCAGCCATGCTTGGTGGTGGTTTATTTGTGATCTTTCATTTACTTGATTGGCCAGAAAATGAAGCTACCATAACGGCTATTTCAGGCGCATTGCTGTTAAGGTTAGCAGCCATTTATTGGAAAGTATCACTACCCGCATTCAATATTACTGAGAGATAGAATAAAGAAAAATAATATAATTGGTATAATTAGTGTTCAAAAACCCTCTTCATATCGTGATGAACTTGCTCATACCATCCTTCTTTTACAGATACCGTTGGGTAAGGCTTCTATTTCAATGATCCCACTTTTTACCGTGCCCTTTGATTCATTATAAATAGCTAAAATACTTTTAATGACCACGGGTTGGGCTTTAAGGTTTAATTTTTCAACTAAAATTTTAGTGCCTAGTTCAAAGTTATCTATTTTACCTGATTGGGAGCGCGTACCTTCAGGAGAAATAATCATCTTTTTCTTTTGCAGGCACGCACGTCTTTGAGTAATTTAATGATTGCCCGTCGGTCTTGTTGATCTACGGTGATATGCCCCACTCTGCTAACAAGGCGAGAAATAGGCCACTGATCCATAATGCCCGTTAACTTAAAAGAAGCGCCTGCATTTATAACAATAGTAATACTAAAAAAGCGACTTGATTTATTAAATAAACAACCGTGTCGCGGGCACAAAGAAAGCGCAATTGATTCAGTAGCAATAATTAACTAGGCTTTGTATTTATTGAGGATAAAAGACAGTATGAATTTTAGTCAAGTATCGTTTAAGCTTCTATTCCCCAACCATCATTATAACCAGAAAATTTAATTGCCAATTGTTCAAAATCAGCTTCTTGTTTTACTACCGCTTCATGGCTTGGTACCATTTTTACGGTGCAATCAACGTCCCAAACATTAGGCGTTTCATCGGCATGCACACTTACGTTAACATTGGCTATATTTTGCTTAACAAAGTCAGCCATTGCTTGTGCTTGAGTTTGTTGCTCAAACAAATGAAAAAAAACCACATCATGAGTGATGCTAAGATCAATGCCTGCTTGCTGCATTTCTGCTAATACTTGACCCGTTTCATCAGAAGGAAAGTTCATATACGCTTTGTTCTCTGCTTGATTTTAATTGTTTACTTAAGAAAGGCATTATAAACAGTGAAGAACACCTTGAATAGTTTTTTGGTTAAATTATTAACGGTCAAACGCGCAAGTATTATTTTTACAAGACAAGGTTAATACTGTTTCCTGTGAATATGCCTGCTGACAGTCATTAGTGGGCACTTTAGAACCCTTTTCTTCATTCGCTGTTTTTAATAAAATTGCGACCCCTGTTGAGTTCACTGCCACAATACAACCTAAAGCTTGGCTATTAGTATGCACCAATAAACAGTCTTTTGGGGTTTGACAACTAGCGTTATTCGCGATTATTTTTTGCTGTGATTGTTCGAATACGGTTAGTTTTTCCGTTAGATAAGATGACGGTTTAACTCGAAAAAGTGCCTGTTTCCATATTTCTTTTTCTTGTTTAAGTTGCGCCTCTTGGTTTAATTTTATTTTTAACTGATTAGTTGCTTCTTCATTTTCTTTTAATAAATAACCCAAACCTAATAACACCATGAAAAAAAACATTAAAACAACAACGGTAATAAGCAACCATTTAAATAATGTGCGCATAACGACTAATTAGCTTTGCTTTTAGGGTACAGCGCTAACATTAAGCTTACTGCCTGTAGAATTTTTTCATTTACCTCTGCACTATTGTCTTTAACGTCAATATTTAACGGATAAACACTACGCCAAACTGAACGCTTCTTTTTTGGATCTACTAGATCTATAATTAGACTTCCTTTGGTGATTTTTGAATATTGGTTAGTAGTTTGCCAAGTATTGGCACGTAAACATTGAACACAAAACCGTACTACCGCATTATATTTTTCGTACTCTTCGGCTATGTCATTAAGTAAATAATAGGTCACAATTACATCAGCTTGTTCTGGCTCAGCATAATTAAATTTTTTATTACTCATGTTACCTTCTATGGCAATTTCAATCGTATTCCGACGTATATCAATGAGACTTTGGCTGTCAGTAAAAGCAGAATTTCGATTATATAAGCTGTAATTTTTCACTTGTGAAAAATCAAAACTGTTATGATAAACCACGCCAACATTGTGCCCACTCGAACAAGCATTAAGAAGAGTAAATAACAGGGTTATAGAAAGTAATTTAAGCATGTAAAGATGACAAATATAAAATAACAGAACTTTATCTTAGCCTAGCAAGTTCTTTATTAATACCAAATCAAATAGGAAAGCCTACATTAAAGCATCATAATTAACATCGGCAAAACTTAAAAATTTTCCACCAAACTCTTTAGCAAATGCTTGGGCATCGCTTTGCAAGCTAAAGCTAGCCAGAGTTTTACCCATAGCACCAGTTTTCTTTGATCCGGTGACAAACCAAGCCTTTTTAGCATCAATAAAATGCTTATCATTTATGCTATCACTGCCCCAAGGCATTTTGCTCATATCGTGCACTAATATTTGGCTGATATTGCGGGTGTTTTCTGGATCAAGGTAGTAGCTGAACATGTCCCGAGTTGAGCAAAACTTGAAAACTTTATCACCTTGCTCTTTCCTGAATACTTCGCCTTTTGGGCCGTCAAAATGAGTGATTAACATGCCGCATAAATGGCATTCATCACTGCTTTCCATGGCGACTGCTTGGTGAATAGTTTTTTGCTGAGCGGCTTTATCTGAACAGGCGGATAGCATAGTTAAGGACGTGGCTAAGCAAAATATCAGCGCAAGCGTTTTGGAAATGGTAGGCATTAAAGTTTCTTCCTTTTGAAAATAAAAATGGCTAGGGTCAAGGGCAGTACAACCCAAGCCAATAAAGCGGCAATTAACTGTTCTTGCGGTAAACTGGCATTAATGGCCACACTTAAGGCGCCATTAACATCACTGCTATCAAGTCCGGCGAGATTAACTAAACGAAAGATATCAGCAGGATTAAGCATCATTAACTGGGTTAAGCCTTGTTGTGAAATACCATCTTCAACGCCAACCAGTAAAGCTAATAAAGCCAGATCAAAGGCTAAGGCGAATAAAAACCAAGTGATCAAAGCAAAACCGGCAGCTTTAGACTTCTCACTTACAGAAAGACTAATTAAATAAGAAATGGCGGTAAAACTTAACCCTAATAAAATAGCACTAAAAATAAACAACGAAAAGCTGCTGATTATGTCGATATCCCCTGTTTGAAAATAGAGTAATACTGCTGAAGCGCCAAAGCCTAATAGAGTGGCTAGGGCGATAATGCTGCCTTGGCCAATAAATTTACCCAGTAATAATTGGCTTTTGCTTAACGGATAAGTGAGTAATAACAACAAGGTGCCACTTTCTTGCTCACCAACAAAACTATCGTAACTTAGCAATAAGGCAATTAATGGAATAATGAATACCGCCAAACTGGCTAAACTGGCCACTGTGGTTGATAGCGAGGCAACGCCTACTGCACCTGAGGCGGCAGAACCAAAGTAAGTCAGACCAATAGACAGTAGAGCAAAAATAAGGGTGATAGAAATTAACCAACGGTTTCTT
The DNA here is from genome assembly GCA_013215465.1 of Colwellia sp. GTDB lineage: Bacteria > Pseudomonadota > Gammaproteobacteria > Enterobacterales > Alteromonadaceae > Colwellia. Next base: position 193,590 of record JABSOW010000004.1, read on the forward strand.
AAACCATCATGAAATTCTTTATTTGCAACAGTAAGTATTTGTCTCATTAGCCTTGTACTCCTTGTTCTTGCCGAGTAGTTTCATGTAAGGTTAAAAAGTGCTGATAAACTTGTTCTAAATTAGCGGTTTCTACATGCAAATCATCTAAACCATCATGGCTTAGTAACTGCCTCAATACGGTGAGTTTTTCCTGCTCGGGTACCATTAGCGTATGTGGACAATTGCCCGTTAAAAAACCATTGAGTTTACTGTCATTTGCCACTGAGCCGTTTAAGCCAGATGGTTTTATGGCTACGGGTAAGGCCGCTTGTTGGCGTAATTCTTTTAAGGTGCCCATGGCCAGTAATTGCCCGGTCGACATTATCATTGCTCGGTCAATATGCTGCTCAACACCGGGTAAAACATGTGAACACAAAATAATGCTAGAGCCGTTTGATTTCAGCTGGTCGACTGTTTTATAGAAATCACGGGTTGCCATAGGATCTAAACCTACGGTGGGTTCATCCAATAATAATAACTTCGGCTGACCAATAAAAGCTTGTGCTAACCCTAGACGTTGGCGCATACCTTTTGAATAGGTTTTAACTTGTCTTTTCATCGCATGGGTAATGCCAACTTGCTCAAGCAAATCAGTAACTTGTTTTTTAGCCCCATTACGTGTAAATCCTTTGAGTTTGGCGAAATAAGTGAGTACTTCCAAACCGGTGAGTTGCTCATAAAAGCTGACATTTTCAGGTAAATAACCTACCTTACTGCGACAGTGCCAAGCCTCTTTTGAGTCAGGAGCCATGCCCATGACTTCAACTTTTCCGCGACTTGGTGAAATAACACCTAAAATAAGCTTCATCATGGTGGTTTTACCGGCACCATTATGACCAAATAAACCGAGCACTTCACCTTCATTTAAACTCATGGTCATCGACTGTAAAGCATCTAACGAGCCATAACTTTTTCCTGCCTCAACCAGTGAGACTAACGGTGTATTCATAATTGTTCTTCCTTCAAACTCATCGGCGTTGCATTGTTTGCCAGTGATGTGTTTTTGTCATTTTCATCTAGGTTTTTTTGAGCAAAATGAGGCAACATTAACGGGTGACTATCTTTAACGCCCGGTGGTTTAAGCACGGGGAATTGCCTTTGCACCCAACGTAAAATTAAAATGGCTGGACTGTCCATGATCATCTTCATTTCGGGGTACTGCCAAACCAGTTTATCAATGCCATCATTGGGTTCAAAAATAGTATCGCCAACACCATTATTGTCCATATCCCAACCTAAATAATTACTCCAATAATTACCACGACCGTCTTTGCTCCATTCTTGTTTTTTATTGGAAACGTATTTCACTTGCGTTGGATTATTAATAAAACTATTGCCATATATTTTGATATTTTCTGAGCCGGCAGTGAGGTGAATGCCTATTTCTGCGGTATCAATGATATTGCCTGTGAGGGTGTTGTAACCCGAGTTATAAACAAACAAACCTTTACCATCGCGGCCTAATACCTTGTTTTCGGGTTTGGTCCAAACGTTTTTAATATGATTATTAGTAAAAGTAGATTGAGTAATAAAGTTAAGCAGAAAGCCGTAATCTTCACTGTCGGTAGTTTTATTGCCAGTAATGGTTAAACGCCGTGAACTCATTAGCGCATAACCGGCACGGATGTTATAAGCAGTATTGTCTTTGACGGTATTATCGTAAGAATACATATAATGAATACCGTAGCGTAAATGGTGCATGGTATTTTTTTCAATGAGATTGTTTTGACTGGAAATAACATAAACACCGTCACGTGTTTCACTGACTTCATTATTAAAAATATGACTATGAGTGACATTGGCCACTTGAATGCCATTGCCTCTATCGGATGAGCGTATGTTTAAGTTGCCTTTAACACGATTATTCAGCACCTTGGCATCAGTAACATGATTAAGCCAGATGCCAAAACCATCACCAATTAAAGTATTATTTTTAATCACTAAGCCCGTTGCTTTTTGATTGTTGACCTTATCATGAGAATAGATGCCAGAGGTTTGCTCGGTAAGATCATCACCCCAGTTAATAATATTGAGGTTTTCTATAGTGATTTTTGAATTTTTTAACCGTAAAGCATGACCTTTACCTTGAGCGTTAATAATGGCTTCGCCTTTACCTGCCTTTAAAGTAGCACCGCGTAATGTTACTTGTTTAGAGATAATGAAGTTACCGAAATAACTGCCGGGGCCTAAAGTAATTACATCACCGTCTTGGCTATTATCGAGTACTTTCTGTAAATCATCATTGGGCGATAATTGAATTTCTTGCGCGTTTATTTGTTGGCCATAAAAGCTGGCGAAAAAAAATAATAGGAAAAGTATTTTTTTGAAGACTAACAAAACAATTCTTCTTGAAAAGGGTAACTGCAGGCAGCATAGCATTTTTACTGTTATGGCTATTGATCTCGATTAAATAAGTTGCATTTAAGGTCTGGATTGAGTAATAAAAATGATAAATTACTTGTAATGTCGTGGTTTGGTTTATTTTTTTCTTTATACCACGATATATCGCTTATTTTCAGGCTTAAAATTGTAATTATTAAACTGCAATTAGAAGCAAGGCACGCACTTTTGCTTATATCAGCCTGTTGATTTAGTACGACTGCATGACCGAACCAGTTTTACTGAGTTTCAGATACAAAAAAGCCCGCTATAAAATAACGGGCTTTGAATATACTTAGTTTACTGTTGTTATATTAAAGTCTACGCTTCTACTAACATACGATCACGCATTTCCACGCGGTCTGTTTACTTGGTCTTAAGCTTCAACCAACATTCTTCCACGCATTTCCATGTGTAATGCGTGACAGAACCAGTTACAGTAATACCATTGTACGCCTGGTTTATTCGCCGTAAAAGTTATAGAGGCAGTTTGTTGCGGACTAATTTCCATTTGCACACCATGGTTAGTCATACAGAAACCATGAGTTACATCTTCAACTATATCAAGGTTAGTAATAACGACAGTAACTTCGTCACCTAATTTAACTTTAAATTCAGTTAAGCCGTAGGTTGGTGCTACTGACGTCATGTAAACGGTAACTTTGTTTTTGCCCTTACGAATAACTTTATTGTCACTCATTAAGTCAATGCCATCTGCTTTAGCCCTTGCTACAGTAGAGGCAAACATAGGGTCATCACGTTCCCAAACCTTTTTAGTTTTGATTTTACTGCGATGTACCATAATACAATCATGTGGTTCAGCGAAAGTAGGACCGTCATGTACAAGTTTCATTTCATCACCAGAAATATCAAACAATTGATCGTTTTCTGGTTTAAGTGGTCCAGTAGGTAAGAATCTATCTTTAGAGAACTTACATAATACCACTAACCATTTGCCATCAGCATCACGTGATTCACCTTGTGAGGTATGGTTATGTCCTGGTTGATAATGCACATCGATTTTTTGGCGAAGGTAATTAACTTTCTCACCGTTATGGGCTTTAATCGCATCTTCAACGTTCCACTTTGCCACTTGGCTATCAAGAAATAACGTTGTATATGCGTTACCGCGGCCATCAAAAGCGGTATGTAATGGTCCTAAACCTAACTCTGGTTCAGCAATTACAACATCACGTGGCTTGATTTTATCGTTAAATAAATCAGGTAATTTTTTAATAGAAATAATTGATACAGTTGGTGATAATTTACCATTCACCATAAAATACTTACCATCTGGTGAGGCATTTATACCGTGTGGTGATTTTGGAATAGGAATATAACGCGTTAATTCAGAGCCTTTACGGCCATCTAAAACTGGCACATTGTTACCATTATACGTTTTAAATTTACCGGCTTTAACCGCTGCTTCACAACGAGCAAGGCTGAAAACAACGACATGATCACGTTCTGCAGAAATCATCTCACCTAAATTCATACCCATTTCTGAGTTATATGAAGTAGAAGCAAAATATTTTCCATCAAAATCAGCGTCGGTATTATCTAAGTTACCATCAACCATAACTTGGAAAGCCATTTCCATGGTTTCAGCGTTAATGACGTTAAAGAGTGAACGGTAAGTACTAACATCTTCCATGCCAGATTTACCATCATTATTCATCGGGATTTCAAATTCACCGTTACAAATAATGTACTTAGTGTAAGGTACTTTTTGTACGCGTAAGCCATGAACTGCTTGGATGTTAGGTACATGTAAAATTTTATCGGTTTTCATTACATCACAACGGATACGGGCAACACGGGTATTGGCTTTATCGTTGATAAAAACATATTTACCATTGTAATGGCCATCAGTCATAGACATGTGTGGATGATGACAATCACCGGTAACATAATCGCTATTTAAGATTTCTTTTGATTCATTGGTTAAACCGTAACCGGTAGCGTTATCAAGGTTAAATACAGGGATGCGCATTAATTCACGCATTGAAGGAACACCCATAATACGGATTTCGCCTGAGTGACCACCAGACCAGAAACCGTAGTATTCATCTAATTCGCCAGGAGCTACATGCGGTGAATTAGCCGTTTTACTCGATTTTGCTTGTGCCATTGAGGTGAACATAGCAGCACTCATTGGTGCCGCTATAGCGCCTGCGCCGATTAGTGCAGTTTTACCGAAAAACTTACGGCGACTTTCATCTTCCAATTTCACGTCATTGGAGTCATTAATTACAGTTAATTCTTCTTTACTCATTGGTTTTCTCCACTTTTAATAAACTTTTAAATTAGTTAAATATTTTATTTAGCTCACTTGATTAAGTAATCAATTAAGCTACTTCGGTTATTTCAATTGCTGTTTCTTTATTGTCTTTAGAGAAACGTGCTTTTTTACGCGCTAACTTTTTCAATGGCGGACATTTTTCTTCATTAAAATAGGTTACTTGGCAATCAAGACAGTAATGGCATTCCCGCATATTGATTTCACCATCAGGGTTGATTGCTTGAATTTCACATTCTTTGGCACAGGTTTTACATGGCTGACCACATTCTGGACGACGTCTTAACCAGCTGAATAAACGAATGCTGTTACTGGTAGATAACGCCGCCCCAAGCGGGCATAAATAACGACAGAAGAACTTGCGATTAAAAATATTAATAATCAGTAAAGCGCTGGCATACAGTATAAATGGCCATTCACGATCAAATTTTAATAAGAAAGTGGTCTTAAAAGGCTCTATTTCAGCAAACTGTTCAGCTAGTGATAGCGACTCCATCGACAAAGCAAATAGCGCCAATAAAATAAGGTATTTAATTGCCCATAAACGTTCATGCACAGCCCAAGGAAATTCAAACTGCGGTATTTTTATGTAACGCGCAAATATATTCATCAGCTCTTGCAGCGCGCCAAAGGGACATAACCAACCACAATAAACCGCACGACCCCATAAAAGCATGGTGACGGCTGCTGCGCCCCATAAAATAAAAATCACCGGGTCAAGTAAGAATAAGTCCCAAGAAAAATCAGACATCAGGGCTTGCAAGAAAGTAAATACATTAACGATAGATAACTGTCCGCCCCATGACCAACCAATAAAGACCACAGTAATAATTAAAAACAAGTGTCTGAAATTGTGCATAAAGGTTGGGTGACGTACTAGAATATCCTGGAAAAACAAGCTCATTACGACAATGACCAGTAAAATAATGAGGATAATTACTTCCGCTTCTTTCTCTTGCCATACTTGTTGCACTAAGGTTTGCTCAGGCTCAGGCAGGATCAGGGCGGGTCTATCAAGGTACTTATCTAAGGTGTGATATTCCGCTTTGAAGCTGGTGAAGATACTATCTAAGGGGCCAGTTTGACGGCGAACCAGTAATTCTAACTGCCAATCAGATGCTGGGTTAAATTCATGGTGTTCACGTACGATAAATAATGACATTTCTTTAAAGTGCGGTGCACCTTCTACATAAATATCAGTGACGCGAATATGATCTAAATCTCGAAAAGCAAAGGCTTCATTATTTTGCAAAATTTGAATGCGGTCGAAAATACCACCGCGTACATAGCCAGAGCCTTTAAAAGAATAACCATTACCTAACATGATAATGGCATGTTCATTTTCTTTTAAGCTGCTGATTAACCATTGGTATTCACTATCACCTAATAAATTTCGACCTACGGTGGGAATATCTGCTTGGGCAAAATACACTTCAGCAAACAACTCTTTTTTTTGTTCTGCGCTTGCTTTATCAATATGTTCGGCTTCGGTGCCAACAAAAGCCTCATCAATGATTTTTTTGTTTAAATATAACTTACGAATTGAGCCGTCACCGGTGAGGGTGGTCCAATTAGCTTGGTCAAATACCTCGGGGTAGATAGTGCCCATAGGCTGGATAGCTTCTTGGCTGGCACTGATAATACCGAGTGCGCGAGCGACTATGGTGGCCGATTTAACAATGCCAACATTCATCACCATAACGGTTACCGTCGCGCCGGAAAGACCATCGATATGAATAACGCCTTCGCTTTTGTTTCCGCCCACTTTTAGGCGGTCGCGGACATTTAAACCGTCATATTGATCGGTAAAAGCGTGTAATTTACTTTCTGGAATACCGGCAAGAATGATGGGTTCATGGTGCTCTAATACTTTAGCGCCGAGATAAATGCCGTTAGGGTCTATGGCCACTAACATATTTACTGGTTCGCCCGAGTAGGCAGGGATTCGAGCTAAATCATTAGTTTCAAAGGCGTAGCCTACAACTACATCGTCTTTACCCTCTTTTTCACCATAAATAGTCCACATTAATGGTGCATCTTCTTTGGCTGCCACCTTTTCAGAAATACGCGTTTGGTTTACAAAGATCTCTTTGATAAGTGGCATAGGATCTTTAGGAGGGCTAACAAAAAGTGCTTGTGCCGGTAAGATCACACCCAAACACAACACTAGAGCGTAAACTAATGTTTTAAGTAAGGACTTAGTCACTGTATTTAACAAAGTAAAAAACATCAATTAATCAACTTCTATTATTTTTAATATAAATAAGGAAATTGCAGAGCATAAAAAAGCAGCAACTGCGACAATATGACACAGTCTACGCTTTCAAATTTTTATCGTTATGATGTAGATCAAAAAACCATAGCGAAATATGATTTTAAAAAGTTGAATAAGAACAAAGTGATATAACCTTAATTAGAATAAGGTTATTAAGAGGAAAGTCATTTAAAACAAAAAGAACTTTTTTACCACCGATTTTCACAGATTAGAAAAAAGAGAGAAGAGAAGAAAAATAAAACAAGTAACAAGTAACAAGTAACAAGTAACAAGTAACAAGCGCTCATTTTCAATTCTAATTATTAACTTTTTTAAACGTTTTTATCGATAACGTCAGTATTCATTATTAATAATGACGTTACTTTCAATTTAAAGAAAACAAGATAAAATCATTTAGTTAACAATCACCCGAGCAAATTTTCGTTTACCCACTTGGTATACTGCTTTGCTACCACTAGTGATAGTCAACCCTTTATCGGTTATTTTTTCACCATCAATTTTGGCTGCGCCTTGTTTAATCATACGGTATGCATCTGAAGTACTACTAACTAAGCCCACTTCTTTTAATAAGTTAGCAATGGCGATTTCACCTGCTTCAGGGCTAAGCTCAAACTCTGGCATTTCGTCAGGCATAGCACCTTTTTGAAAGCGATTGATAAATTCATCATGTGCAGCTTGTGCAGCAGCTTCATCATGAAAACGGGCAATCAGCTCTTTGGCTAAATCTATTTTAACATCACGAGGGTTTTTACCATTGTCAATATCTGTTTTATAACCCGCTATTACTTCAAGTGACTTAAAGCTAAGTAGCTCATAATAACGCCACATTAGCACATCAGAAATAGACATTATTTTACCAAACATATCACTCGGACTATCAGTAATACCAATGTAATTACCTAATGATTTAGACATTTTTTGCACGCCATCTAATCCCTCAAGTAAAGGTGTCATAATCACTGTTTGTGGACGTTGGCCTTCAGATTTTTGTAACTCACGTCCCATCAATAGATTGAACTTTTGATCGGTACCACCTAGCTCTACATCAGCTTCAAGGGCTACAGAATCCCAACCTTGCACTAGCGGATACATAAATTCATGTATCGCAATAGCTTGACCATTAGCGTAACGTTTCTTAAAGTCATCACGCTCCATCATTCTGGCAACAGTTTGACGCGACGCCAGTTTCAACATACCTGCCGCCCCTAACTTATCCATCCAAGTAGAGTTAAAAGCGACGGTCGTTTTTGCCGGATCTAATATTTTAAATACTTGCTCTTTATACGTTTCGGCATTAGCTAACACATCTTCTCTGGTTAAAGGCTTACGGGTAACATTTTTACCGGTTGGATCACCAATCATGCCGGTAAAATCACCAATTAAGAAAATAACTTCATGACCAAGCTGCTGAAATTGACGTAACTTATTAATCAATACTGTATGGCCAAGATGTAAATCTGGGGCGGTAGGATCAAAACCAGCCTTAATTTTTAATGGTTTACCTGTTTTTAGCTTTTCTAATAACTCATTTTCTACTAAGATTTCTTCCGTGCCACGTTTTAGTTCTGCAAACGCTTGACTAACATCAGTCATTACTCGACTCCGAGATTAAGGATATAAAATAATTCAATGGCCGAATTCTACTCACTTTATCTACTACATAACAGGAGAAAAGCAATTGTGAGCTTATTTTTTTAAAACTTTTATAAAAAATTTGGTATAGTGCTAAGTAGTAAACGACAGTTATCGTATTTCAGCTAACACTTACCTACTTGCATTCAAGAACAAATATATCAGTGAATAAACAACAAATAATACAGCGCCAATTGAAAAGCCTTCAGAGCATATTGCTAAGTTTGTGCGAAATGTTTCTGCGCCTTCCCAAAAAACATCGCTTATTCATTGTATTCATCGGTGGTTTTTTAATGCTCTTGATGATGTTACCAACCAAGCAAGAACTAACCACGCAAGATGCTAGCAGTCGGGGTTTCGAATTAGGCAAACGCTACCAAGTTGCTATGCCTCAAAACAGCAGTGATGCAAGCACTGATAACCTAATAAAAATTCCATCTATTAAAGAGACTATTTCAGGGAGTATTACACCAGATGAGCCAACTCCTAGCGCTATAGTAAGTACGGTTAACTCACAACAACAAAATAATATATCTTGGCGAACGGCAAAAGTACGTAGTGGCGATTCGTTAGCAAGAATATTCAAACGCTTAGGTTTTACTGCCCAAGAAACTTACTCGGTAAGTACGGCACAAGGTAAAGACAGTAAATTACTAAGAAAAATAAATGTTGGCGATATTTTACGCATAGCGAGCAATGACGAACACCAAGTAACTGCCCTAGAATACCCATTATCAAAAACCGATACTTTATATATCAACCTTGTTGGTGATACCTTTCAATCACATAAAGAATCTAAAACAGTCGAAATTCGTCAAGCTTTCGCACACGGTACTATCAGTTCAAGTTTTTGGAATGCTGGTACTACTGCGGGTTTAACTGATGCGCAAATCATTAACTTTGCCAATATTTTTGGTTGGGATATTGATTTTGCTTTAGATCTCCGCACTGGTGATAGCTTTCATATGATTTTTGAGAAAAAATATGTTGAAGGTGAATATATAGGTACCGGCAATATTCTCGCCGCAGAATTTATTAATCAAGACCAGCCTTTTCAAGCGGTGCGCTTTACTGATGATGAATACTACACTCCTGATGGTAAAAGCATGCGCAAAGCTTTTTTGCGTGCCCCCGTTAATTTTAAATACATTAGCTCAAGCTTTAAACGTAAACGTTTTCATCCGGTACAAAAGCGCTGGAAGGCACATAGAGGAGTTGATTATGCGGCTAAAACAGGTACGCCAGTAGTTGCCGCAGGCAATGGCAAAGTTATTCGTGCTACTTATGATAAATATAATGGCCATCATGTCTTTCTTCAGCATGGCAATGGTATAGAAACAAAGTATATTCACTTCTCCAAACGTGCAGTTAAAAAAGGTCAACGTGTTAAGCAAGGACAAGTGATAGGTTATGTCGGCGCTACTGGTTTAGCGGCAGGTCCGCACTTACATTATGAGTTTTTACTAAATGGCGTGCATCGTAACCCAAGAACGGTGAAACTTCCTGATGCTAAACCTATAGCAAAAAAATATAAAGCTGAATTTATAGCACTCGCTAAAAAGCGCATACAAGCGTTAGCGGGTTCTAAAAGTGCCATGCTATCGCTGACAACTGCAGAAATAAACACACAAGCCAGTGATGATTAAGATGGGCACAGCTCCGGTAAATAAAAATAGCTATTACCTTGGTTTAATGTCTGGTACCAGTGCCGATGGCATTGATTTAGCCTTAGTTACTTTTGATGAAAATAATAAGCTTGAGCATCATGCTAGTTATTATCAAGCCTACAGTGATAAAACCGCCGCTAAAATTACCGCCTTGTACTGCGCTAAAAATAACAACCCTAGTAATAATGAAATAGACCGTGCTTTTGAATTAGATGTAGAGCTAGCCCAACTTTTTGCCAAAGCTATCAGCGGCTTTTTAGTCCAAGAACAACTAAGTTGTCATGATATTATTGCCATTGGCAGCCATGGGCAAACTATTCGTCACCGACCACTAGCAAAGCGCCCTTTCACCTTACAAATTGGTTGCTGTCAAACGTTAGCAACCTTAACTAACATTCGCGTTATTGGTCAGTTTCGGCGTAAAGATATGGCACTTGGTGGACAAGGCGCCCCTTTAGTGCCAGCTTTTCATCAAACCATATTTAGTGAAAACTCGATAAAAAATGGCAGTGATGTTTTTGTAATCAACATTGGCGGCATTGCCAACCTCACTTTTCTCCCTGCGACGAATAAGTTAACTGTTATTGGCTATGATACCGGCACAGGTAATGCCTTAATGGATGATTGGTTTCAGTTACACAATCCCAATAGTAAAACTAACTATGATAAAAATGGTGATTGGGCTGCAAAGGGAAAAATAAACGATGATTTATTAAAACAATTATTGTCTGATGATTATTTTCAGCTAGCACCACCTAAAAGTACCGGCCGAGAATACTTTCACTTATCTTGGTTAAAAAAACAACTCAGCCGTGTTAAGCCAATCACCAAGCAAGATGTGCAAGCAACACTGACAGCATTTACCGCAATAACCATTATAAAGGCGATTAAGCAACATAGCGCTAATAATACCAACACTACTAAGGTTTACCTTTGTGGTGGTGGTGCTCACAACAACACATTAGCAAGCCAAATAAATCAACTGTTAGTATCAGAAAATAAAAAGTACCAACTCTTACTTACTAATCAAAAAGGTATCGATAGCGATCAATTAGAAGCAATCGCTTTTGCTTGGTTAGCATTTTCTTATGATCACAAGCTCTTAAGTAGTATGCCAGCAGTCACCGGAGCTAGTAAAAGTTGCACACTTGGCATCGCATATTTCCCATAAATACCACTCGTAAATATTAACGTTACCGCTATACTTATTACTATCAATCATTAAAGAACAAAAAACGGCAAATCTCGGAGCTTTTTTCTGCGGCCTCAGTGTGTATTTGTACAAAAATTGAACTAATCATAAAATAAGCACTCTAAGTTATTACGTCTAGTCTTGACAATAAGTAGCAGGAGGAGCTATGGAATTTAATGATATTCATATTGGTATGAAATGTGGCAGCACCAAAGGCAGTGGTACCGTGACTTGGATCGACGGTTCAACCCGTACAATCTATTTAGCAGATAGCTGCAACAACAATAATTTTGAAGTAGAGTTTGAAGAAATCATCGAAGACCCTCAAGCGCACAATAGAGACGATACTTTTTATTAAACTAATCACTGTATTTATTTGATATTTTAACCCCGTAAACGCTCGTTTATGGGGTTTTCTTTGCAATAACATACAGTATTATTTGCACATATTTTATCTATAGTGCTACGATAATATCAATCACGAAAGTGCAATATGTTGGTATGTTGGTATGTTGGTATGTTGTTTGAAATTTAGTGACCAACTAGCTTGAGTATTAGCCACTAAATTTTTAGCAAAGTTTGATGCTACACTTCCTCTTCTTCAACTAGAGTCATTAACGATGTATTGCCGCCAGATGCTGTGGTATCGATACTAATAGTTTTTTCTGTTAACAGTCGCTGTATTAAGTTGTCAAAATACTCAGAGGTGATCACAGGTAATATTGCACCACTACGCTGTGCTAATTTTTCACTGATGTAATGTTTACGGTCACAATGACTTTCAACCACTACGCCGGCTAATGCAGAATGGGCAAGCATAGTTTCTAAATGACCTAATCTAGCTACTTGAAATACTCCCTGCTCCGCCCCGGTAGAGATAAATTTATCTCTAAACACTAATGCTTCATCATAAAATAAATCAGATACCACGGTTACCACGCTATTGCCTGTCGCTAGTGCTGTAACTATAGACATCACCCAAAAATGAAAGCTGACCTTTTCATCTGCAAAACAGATAATTACCCCTCTATTTTCCAAATAAAGTATATTCGATTCGCCAGTAGGCCCTGGTAATATTTTAGGTTTTTTAAGACGTTTTTCAATATTGATTAACTGATCACGTGCAGCAGCTAAAGTGCGATTTAGATCATCAGCCAGATCATCGACACTTTCTACATGGGCAATTTTTGCTAATAGTTGACGGACACAAGATATACGTGTATTTAACTCGCTTAGCCGCCAACTTTTTTCTGATTTATCGGCCTGAACCATTAACCGTTTAGCTTCTTGCTGAGCGTTAACATCACCCGTTAAAGCAGCAGCTTGCGAAGGTAAGAAGTTAAATTTCTCTTCATTAGGCGTGGCTTTTTCTTTCACTAAGCGGGTTAAATAATTTGGTCCGCCTGCTTTAGGGCCAGTACCCGAAAGACCACGGCCGCCAAAAGGTTGCACGCCCACAATAGCGCCAATCATATTACGGTTTATGTAAACATTGCCCGCGCGTGACAGTTTAGCTAATTCTATTGCTCGGTGTTCAATACGGGTATGAATACCCATAGTTAAACCAAAACCTGTACCATTAACTTTTTCAATAACTTGTTCAATTTCAGAGCCTTTAAAACGTACAATATGCACGCAAGGACCAAATACTTCTTTCGTTAATATATCGATATCACTAATTTCATACAAACGTGGGGCAAAGAAGAAGTGACCATCTTGGTTAGTACTTTCTTCATTACTGTTTTCATCCGTTTTTTCATTGAATAAAGTACACTGATACAATAAGTTGCCATTAGTTTGCATATAATCGCTGTGAGCATTAAGCGCATCAAGCGCTTTTTGATCGATCACCGGACCAATATCAGTACTTAATTTTGCCGGATCTCCTATATATAACTCAGCTAAAGCGCCTTTAAGCATAGTGATAACTTTATCGGCAATATCTTCTTGTAAGAATAATACTCTTAATGCGGAGCATCGTTGACCTGCTGATTGAAAGCCCGACGAGATAACATCATCCACTACTTGTTCAGGTAAGGCCGTTGAGTCGACTATCATGCAGTTTTGGCCACCTGTTTCAGCAATAAGTGGCACTTGATCACCACCGCGCTGTGCCAAGATTTGTGAAATACGGGTTCCGGTTTCAGTAGAGCCAGTAAACATTACCGCAGCAATACGTTCATCTGGCACAATAACTGCGCCAACAACACTTCCTCGCGCAATGACCGCTTGTACCACATTTATCGGTAAGCCAACCGAGTGCATTAGCTCAATAGCACGTAAAGCAATAAGCCCAGTTTGTTCTGCTGGTTTTGCTATAACAGTATTACCGGTAACAATAGCTGCTGCTACTTGTCCTAAAAATATCGCTAATGGGAAATTCCATGGGCTAATGCATAAAACTACACCGCGGGCTTCTATCCGTTCATTTGCACTTAACTCAAGAGCACGAGTAGCATAATATCTACAAAAATCAACCGCTTCACGTACTTCGTCAATACCGTCTTGAGCAATTTTTCCCGCCTCTTTAATACAAAGAGCAATTAACTCATTCATATGTCGTTCTAAAATATCGCCGATACGGCACAGCAAAGCCGCTCGTTCATTTACCGGTGTGGTTGACCATGAAGTAAAAGCAACTTCAGCTTTGTTTATCATCGCCCTCATATCATCTTCACTGTGATGATAATGAAAACCTATTATTTCACTATGGTTAGCAGGGTTTTTTACCGCATAAGCGCCCTCTGGCACTGCATTTTTATTGAGTAGATTGTCCGCAAACCAGTTATCTAATGCTGATTTCAACGGCACTATTTCATTAACATCGGTTAAATCTAAACCCTTAGAATTATTTCTACTTGCTAAAACATCGCTACTAACTAATACACCATTACCACTACGCTTATTTTCATCACGGTATAAATCAATAGGCATAATAATTTGCCTGTTATATTTTATTTTCAAGCGCTGCGTTTTCTCAACAGGATCTTCAAGTAACGACTCCACTGGTAGCGATTCATCGACAATGGCATTAACAAATGACGAGTTAGCACCATTTTCTAATAATCGGCGTACTAGGTAAGCCAGCAAATCTTCATGGTGACCAACAGGAGCATAGATACGACACTGGATACCGTCACCGGCAACAATTTGATCATATAAAGAATCACCCATGCCATGTAAGCATTGAAACTCAAAACCTTCTTTATCATCGCCAGCTAACTCAATAATAGTCGCAGCGGTATAAGCATTGTGAGTAGCAAACTGCGGATAAATACTATCTCTATAGTCGAGTAATTTATTGGCGCAGGCATGGTAAGAAACATCGGTTGATGATTTTCGGGTAAATACTGGAAAATGCGACATACCATCTTTTTGAGCATTTTTAATCTCAGTATCCCAATAAGCGCCTTTGACTAGACGTACCATCATGCGACGGTTAGTACGTAGTGTTAGTTCTCGAAGCCATTCAACCACGAACATCGCCCGCTTTTGATACGCTTGCAGCGCAATACCAAAGCCTTGCCAGTCGCCTAAATCAGTATCGGTAAAAACCGCTTCAATAATATCAAGTGAAAGTTCTAAACGCTCAGACTCTTCAGCATCAATTGTTAGGCCTATATTATATTGCTTGGCTTGCATACAAAGGGCTTTCAATTTAGGAACAATTTCAGCCATAACCCGTAACTTATGGGTAAACTCATAACGAGGGTGAATAGCCGATAGTTTTATTGAAATTCCGGGCACTCGACGGGGATCATTTTTACCTGATGCTAAGGCCACCTGCCCTATCGATGTAATAGCATCTTGATAGGATTTTAAATACTGTTTGGCATCTGCCATGGTACGGGCGCCTTCGCCAAGCATGTCATAAGAATAAACATAACCTTGTTGCTCTTTAATTGCCGCTCGTTTAGTCGCATCAACAATAGTTTCTCCCATAACAAACTGCTTACCCATAATTTTCATGGCATAGTTCATCGATTTTCTAATAACAGGCTCACCTAATCGACCGATAGTCTTTTTCAATAAACCAAAGCTATCTTGTTTACGTTTGTCAGCATAATTCACCATAGAGCCCGTGATTAATAATCCCCATGAAGAAGCATTAACAAAAAGTGAATCACTTGCGCCTAAGTGTGAACTCCACTGGCCTTGAGAAATTTTATCGCGTATTAATACATCCTGGGTGTGCTTATCTGGTACCCGCAATAGAGCCTCAGCTAAACACATTAATACTATTCCCTCTTCGCTAGATAATGAATATTCATTTAACAAGGCATCAATAGCCCCATTACCCGATTCATCTTGGCGAATTTGTAAAACCATTTTACGAGCACGTTCCCAAGCACGACTTCTAGCACTTACATTGACTTCGGCAAAAGGGAGAAGATGGTCAACAGCAACGTTTTCATCAATACGATAAAATTCACGAATTTTTTGTCTAATAGGACAATCAGTAATTAACGAGCCAGTAAAAAGCATAGGAGATCCTCAAAAGTGCGTAATAGCATTTGAATTAATGAATTCACTACTTCGCGATTCAATTGCTATTAAACTATCTATAGTTATTATAGTTATACCAATACCAGTAAGTTAGTGATTAAATATTAATGAGGGAAAATATTCAAGAACAAGGCGCTTGATTGAGCAATAGCTGGCTATTGGGATTGAAAGCAACGACGTTATTGGAATATTTAGTCCATTCAGAATGAGCACATATTTATTTGTATTGGTATTAACTTTATTTAAGTGAATAAGTTTGAGGAGGATTTTAATGTGAAGACAGCAGAATGTGCTGGTTATTTTACGTTTATTACCTTATTAAAAATGGAAAAAACTATCATTAGCAATAGAATGTTCTATTGCTAATGATGGCTTCACTATTTAGAATGAAAAGCTATGTAGATAATTAGTCGATATTAATACGCGTGATATCGGCACCTAATGCTTGTAACTTATCTTCTATTCGTAAATAACCACGATCTATGTGATAAATACGATCAACTTGCGTAGGTGTTTTAGCAACTAAACCAGCAATCACTAAACTTGCTGATGCACGTAAATCAGTTGCCATAACTTGAGCTCCGTTAAGTGATTCAACACCTCTTACTATAGCGGTATTACCTTCAAGTTCGATATCTGCACCCATACGTTGTAATTCAGGCACATGCATAAAGCGATTTTCAAAAATAGTTTCTATGACCGTTGCGGTACCCTCTGCTAACACATTCAAAGTCATAAATTGTGCCTGCATGTCGGTAGGGAATGCCGGATGTGGCGCGGTTTTAACACTAACTGCTTTTGGTCTTTTGGTCATGGATAGTTCAATCCATCCCTCTCCAGCAGCATTTTCGCCGGTTGTAATATCTGCGCCTGCTTCCGTTAACTTCGACAATACCGCCTCTAAAGCTGAGGGGTCAGTATTCAAACATTTAACTTTCCCTTGAGTAACCGCAGCGGCAACAAGAAAAGTTCCTGTTTCAATTCTATCAGGCATTACCCTATATTCATTGCCACGAAGCTCTTCAACACCTTCAATAGTTAAGGTATTAGTACCTGCACCCGTAATTTTTGCGCCCATGCTAATAAGACAATTAGCAAGATCAACAATTTCAGGTTCACGGGCAGCATTTTCAATAACTGTCGTGCCATCGGCCAACGTAGCAGCCATCATTAAATTTTCAGTGCCGGTGACACTAACAATATCCATAAAGATATTAGCGCCTTCAAGGCGACCTTGTTTCTTAGCAACAATATAGCCATTTTCAACGTCTATATCAGCGGCCATCGCTTTTAGACCCTGAATATGTAAATTCACTGGGCGAGCGCCAATAGCACAGCCACCAGGTAAAGAAACTTCAGCATGTCCCATACGAGCGAGTAAAGGACCAAGTACTAAAATTGAAGCGCGCATAGTTTTTACTAAATCATAAGGGGCGCAACATTCAGTGATATTACTCGCGTCAATACGTAAGGTATCATCATTTAACCACTGAGTTTTAGCTCCTAACTGACCTAATAATTTTACCGTGGTTAAAATGTCATTTAGTTGAGGTACATTACGAAAAACAATCGGTGTTTTTGATAATAGTGCTGACATTAAAATAGGGAGTGCGGCGTTTTTAGCCCCAGAAATAGTGACTTCACCACGTAGTGGCTTACCACCAATAACTTTAAATGCGTCCAAAATGGCTTACTTCTTACTTATAAATGAATAAAATTAATTGACTAGGTGACCAGTATTGCATGCCTTTACATATTAAACAATTTGTCACCTTGCCATTGTGCTTTCGTAAAGGTTTTTACGTTTATCAGCTATGCGCATGTATACTGTTTTCTTTAATAGTATCGGCTAATGTAATTATTATTGATTAAACAATTTGTCACGTTGCCATTGTGCTTTCGTAAAGGTTTTTACCGTCACGGCATGTATACTACCGTCTTTAATGGCATCAGCTAACGTAGCAAATACCACTTGTTGACGTTTAACACGTGATAAATCACCAAACATATCAGCTACGGCTACAACACTGCATTGTGAACCATCAAACTTTATTTGCAGTTCATCAAGCACTAATGCGTCATTGATTAATTTTTCAATTTCTTTTACTTCCAAGGGGAATTCCTTAATAGGGTTTAATTTATTTGCGAGAAACACTTATCACAAAGAGTAGAGCTGCCCATTGTGCCAATGATAAAAAATAATAACATCTATTATTTAACTGGCAAAAAGCCTTCAACACCACTTAAGCTAATAAGCTTATCTAGTTTAGTCGGTATATTAGCAAAAGATAATTGGCAATTAGCAAGATCTGCTTGCTCTAATAAGTAAAAAAGCCAAGCTAATCCTGCGGTATCAATGCGAGTTATGCTCGTTAAATCAAGTATCGTAGACGATGGTAAAAATAATTGTTTAATACTTTTTTTAGTTATTTTCATAATCGTGTGTCGAGTTAATTCACCACTGAGCTCTACCAGTTCAGCAGTAATATTCAACACTATTTTTGGCGTAAGTTCAGACACTCTTTAACCCGCTTTCTTTTTCACTGATCTAGTTTTAAAAACTATATCACGTGCACTTTTTTTCTTTAATAATTCAGTCACATAAGGAAGTCCTTTTTGACGAATTATACTACCCAATTCAGCTTGTTTACTATCAAGTAAACTAACCCCCTCGGCGACCATATCAAATGCTTTCCACTCTTTAGTTTTTCTGTTTTTTCTTACTTTAAAAGACACATCAATATCATTTCTTCCCTGCATAATAACACGACTATTAACAGCAACAATTTTTTTATCACTAAAGTTTTTTGCTGGTGCGAACTCAACGGGTTGATTATCATATAAAGTGAATACTTGCGCATAAGAGGTCACTAAATATTCTCGAAATACAGGGACAAAATTTTTGCGCTCTTCTGCCGTTGTTTTCTTTAAGTGCTTGCCTATCACTTTAAATGCAGAGTATTTATAATTGATATAAGGCATTAGTTCTTCTCGAACTATCTTTTTTAGTATATTAGGGTTTTTCTGTATTGCTTGTTGTTCATCAGCAAAACGTTTAAATGTTTTACCGGCGACGGTTTTAATCATTAAATAAGGATTTTTTTTATCTACATAAATACGAGTAGCGCTTGGAGATTGCTGTGTTTTGTCCGCTGATAATTTAATTGTTTGTGCTTTTTCATACGCAAAGGTACTAACGCTGCATAAGCTCGCTGCTATAGTTACTATCAATAACAAAGGGGTGATTAAATTCATCTTATTTACGTATTTCACTTTCATTACTCATCACCACTCCCTTGGCTAAATAAAAACTGTCCTATTAATTCTTCCAGTACTAAAGCTGGCTTAGTATCTTCAATAAAATCATTCGGCTGTAAAATTTCTAATGATTCATCCATAAAGCCCGGCTGTAAACCAATATATTGTTCACCTAATAAGCCTGCTGTTAAAATAGCCACTGAGGTTGCTTCTGAAAACTGATTGTATTCACTATATATTCTCATAGTGACCACGGGCGTATAATCTTCTTCATCAAGCGTTATATCACTAACACGACCAACAACAACACCACCAACTTTTATTGGTGAACGTACCTTTAAACCACCAATATTATCAAATTTGGCAAATAGATTGTAGCTTTCTCCACCGCCTGAAATACCGTTATTCGCGACTTTTAGTGAAAGCATAAGTAATGCTGCAATACCTAAAGCAACAAAAAAACCTACCATTAATTCTACTTTTTTTGACGTCATGTTTTTCACCAAGCACCTTATAAATTTTCTAAAACTCAAAACGATTCTATTTCAGTTATCTTGCAAACATTAATGCCGTTAAAATAAAATCTAATGCTAATATTAATAGCGACGATTGTACCACAGTTGAGGTAGTCGCCCGAGAAATACCTTCGGAAGTAGGCTCACAATCATAACCTTTATATACAGCAATCCAAGTGACGACAAAAGCAAAAACAACACTCTTAATAATGCCATTTAAAATGTCTTTATTAAAGTCTACTTGATCTTGCATAACAGACCAAAATATTCCTGCATCAACGCCTAACCAGTCAACCCCAACCAAATGCGCACCGAGAATACCTACCATAGAAAAAATAGCCGCCAATAAAGGCAAACTAATAAAACCAGCCCAAAAACGCGGTGCGATAATACGGCGCAGAGGATCAACAGCCATCATTTCTAAACTAGATAATTGCTCTGTGGCTTTCATTAAACCAATTTCAGCCGTTAGCGCAGAGCCTGCTCTTCCAGCAAATAATAATGCCGCAACCACTGGGCCTAGTTCACGTAATAAAGACAACGCTACCATAGGTCCTAAACTAGCTTCAGCGCCATAACCAACCAAGATGGTGTAGCCCTGCAAAGCTAACACCATGCCAATAAAACCACCTGAAACCACGATAATAACTAATGACATTACCCCAACACTATAAAGTTGCTGTAATAATAACGGAATGCCTTTACGAGGATTCGGCTTATGCAACAAAGCCGAAAGCAACACAATAACTGCTCGTCCTAGGCCGCTAATAAGTGCTAGGGTATTTCGACCTAATAATTGTAATTGCCACATTATATTTTCCCTCGACCATCTGCCTTGGGTGACAATTTAAAGAGTTCGTTTTGATAACTCGGCGCCTGATAATGAAATGGTACAGGGCCGTCAGCCTTCCCTTGCACAAACTGCTTCACCAGTGGCGACTTATCTGCGCTGATTTGAGCAGGTGTACCTTGACCAATAATTTTTTGTTCTGCCACAATATAAATATAATCGGCAATACTCATCACCTCAGGAACATCATGCGACACGACAACAGACGTTAATCCTAACGCGTCACTAAGAGAGCGAATTAAACGAACAATCACCCCCATTGAAATAGGATCTTGGCCGGCAAAAGGCTCATCATATAAAATCAATTCTGGATCAAGTGCTATAGCACGTGCTAGTGCCACACGGCGTGCCATTCCCCCAGAAAGTTCATTAGGTTGTAAATTTCGTGCGCCACGTAACCCTACCGCCTCTAACTTCATTAGTACTATTTTTTCAATAATATTTTCAGGTAGCTTACTATGTTCACGAATAGGAAAAGCGATATTGTCAAAAACACTCATATCAGTAAAAAGAGCGCCACTTTGAAATAACATACTCATGCGCTTACGTGTTTCATATAAATCATGACGGGATAAGCGAGGGATATCTTTACCTGAAAATAAAATTTTACCGCTATCTGGTTTAATTTGTCCGCCAATCAAGCGCAATAAGGTTGTTTTACCAATACCGCTTGGCCCCATAATAGCCGTGACTTTCCCGATAGGAATAGATAAGCTAATATCATTATAAATAATGCGTTCACCTCGGGTAAAAGTGAGATTTTCAATTTCAATTAGATTTTCTAGCGTTGATAGTGTCATTTTATAACATCAATGTAGTTAGTTAGTTTCTTATTAATAAAGATTACAGAAAGTCCTGCTTCTAAATAGAAAGCGATTTTACCTGAGCACTTATCATTGTTCACTAAAAATTAAGAATTAAAAACAAAAAAAATGTCAGAAAATGTAAGAAAGCATCTTTTTTTGGTTTTTATGCCAACTAATGAATAAAATTACAACAAAATAAAACTATTTTATCTTTGAAGACATTAATTACTTTGTTTTTCGCTCCCAAACAGCGACAATTTAACCTTGTTGTGCCAAATAACTTAGAACTTCTTATCTTTCGCACTAAAGTTATTTAGGTATATTAATTGGAGTTATGAATGTTAGAACAAGTTATTATTTTATTAATTGCCTTCGCAGTACTCGTTTGGAGTGCTGATAAGTTTGTGTTAGGGGCTTCTTCTTTAGCAAGAAACCTTGGGATTTCTCCAATGATTATTGGCTTAACAATCGTTGCTATGGGTTCCTCAGCGCCAGAAATGATGGTAGCCGCAGCGGCTTCTCTTCAGGGTAACCCTGATACTGCTATTGGTAATGCTATTGGCTCTAACATAACAAATATAGCCCTAGTACTTGGCATAACACTGCTGATAAAGCCTTTAGTGGTTTCCTCTTCAACCATTAAACAAGAGCTACCACTGCTACTGATATTAACGATATTTAGCTATTGGATACTCTCTGATGATTTTTTTAGCTTTTATGAAGGTTTAGCTTTAATGATCGGTTTCTTTACTTTTATCTCTATATTGCTGATGAAAGCGTTAAAACAACGGAAAAACAATAATCTTGATGACCCAATGATTATTGAAGCTGAGCACGAAATACCTGAAGCGACCAGTACGGTGAAATCTGTTTTCTGGCTAATTGTTGGTATCAGCCTGTTGGTTTCAAGTGCACATTTCCTAGTTGATTCTTCTATATTTATCGCTAAAGCATACGGTATAAGTGACTTAGTTATCGGCTTAACGGTTATCGCCTTAGGAACAAGTTTGCCCGAATTAGCGGCGAGTATTGCCAGCGTAATGAAAAAAGAAGACGATTTGGCCATGGGCAATATTGTTGGCTCTAATATTTTTAATATCTTAGCGGTATTACCTTTCGCCGGTTTAATAGCCCCAGGACAGATAAACCCAGAAGCATCTTTTCGAGATGCCCCGGTGATGATTGCTATTACTGGTTTGCTATTTATATTATGTTTTAGTCGTAAATCAGGATACTTTAGACTTACTCGCGCAAAAGGCGCACTATTATTAGTAAGCTTTATTGCTTATCAAGTATTACTTTTTAGCCAAACCACTTTTAGCTAAACGCTTATTTACTGAAGTAGAGCCATGAAAAATTTTAAACAACTTGCCAAAAATGTTATTAACATTGAACAACAAGCCATTGCCGAATTATTACAATATATTGATGATAATTTTGAATATGCCTGTCAGCTAATGTTTGCATGTAAAGGCCGTGTGATCGTTATAGGTATGGGTAAATCCGGCCATATCGGTGGTAAAATTGCCGCGACATTAGCCAGCACTGGCACACCGTCATTCTTTGTTCATCCCGGCGAAGCTAGCCACGGTGACTTGGGTATGATCACCAAAGACGATGTGGTACTGACCATTTCCAACTCAGGTGAAACTGGCGAAGTATTAGCTATTATCCCGGTGATAAAACGTATTGGCGCTAAACTTATTGCCATGACAGGCAATACCAGCTCTACCTTAGCTAAATTAGCCGACACTCATATTTGTATTAAAGTATCGACTGAAGCTTGCCCATTAGGATTAGCTCCTACATCAAGTACTACTGCCACGCTTGTTATGGGAGATGCCCTTGCCGTTGCGCTACTTAATGCTAGAGATTTTACTGCTGATGATTTTGCTTTATCGCACCCCGGCGGTAGCTTAGGTAAACGTTTATTATTATGCTTAAACGATATCATGCACCAAGGTGAACGCTTACCCGTAGTTAATGAACAAGCGCTAATTAAAGATGCTCTAGTAGAAATGTCGCTAAAAGGCTTAGGCATGACCGCCATTATTAATGACAATAAAGAGTTGGTTGGTTTGTTCACCGATGGCGACTTACGTCGTATTCTAGATGAACGAATTGATATACATCAAGACATTATTTCTTCTGTAATGACAACGTCACCAACGGTTGCGCAAAGTAATATGTTAGCCGCACAAGCACTGAACATAATGGAAGATAAAAAAATTAATGGCTTAATTATTGTTAATGAACAGCAACAACCTATTGGTGCTATGAATATGCATGATTTACTTAGCTCTGGGGTACTTTAATGAACAGTATATTAAATACTAGCCCAAATACCTTATACGGTATGGTGAACGAAAGCGTGCTAGTTAAAGCTAAAAAGATAAAACTATTAGTGTGCGATGTAGATGGTGTTTTTTCTGATGGCAGGATCTACTTAGGCAATGACGGTGAAGAATTAAAAGCCTTTCATACTAAAGACGGCTTTGGCATAAAAGCACTTGGCAATAGTGGTGTCACTGTCGCGATAATCACCGGCCGACGTTCAGCCATTGTCGCCAAACGCATGGCGGCGCTTAATGTTAAACATATTATTCAAGGGCAAGAAGACAAGCTTCCAGCTTTACTTACTTTGGCAAAAGAGCTTGCTATTAGTCTCGACGAAATTGCCTACATTGGCGATGACATCCCAGATTTACCTTGTATTGTGCGGATTGCTTTAGGTATCGCCGTACAAGATGCACACCCTATGGTTATAGAAAAAGCCGATTACACCACCTTTACTTGCGGTGGTTTTGGTGCAGTCAGAGAGGTTTGTGATTTAATCATGCAATGCCAAGGTTCACTTGAGCGCGCAACAGGCGCTAGTATATGACCAGGCTAAACTTTTTAGCCTTATTAACCCTGTTATTAGGTGCTATGGCTTACGGAATTATTGAGTGGCGTAACGGGCAAATAACTCCCGGCGAAAGTATTGAAAGTGAATTAACCCCCGACTTTATTGCCGAAGCACTAAAAAGTAATATTTATACTCAACTAGGACAACTTTCCCACACAATTGTCGCTGATCGTATGGAGCACTACGCTAAACTTGAAGTTACCCACTTTGAGTTACCAAATTACACCTTATATCCAACAAATAATACTCAATCAAAAACATCTTCTATTGAAAAGCAGAATTATCCATGGAAACTTAGCGCAAAAGAAGCGACACTGTATAAAAACAATAGGGTTATTTTAAATCATCGCGTACACTTAGCGGCTACCGATGAAAGTAGTTTAATACAAGAAATACATTGTAAATATTTAGAGTTAGATTTAAATACCAATATTATCAGTTCAGATCAAACCGTGATGGTACAAGGGAAAGACTTCATCATGTATGGCTCTGGCTTGATAATTGACTTAAACACCAAACAAATGACACTGACAGAGCATGTACGCACCATTTATAAAAAAAATAATAGCTAAGCCCTTAATGACAATTAAAACGTTCATTACTGGTATATTGCTTACCTCACTGATTTTCGGTTTAGCAGCGCCTGCACATGCAGCTAAAAAAGATCTAAATCAAGAAATCACCATTAAATCTAAACGTCAATCTGCTGACTTAAAAAACAAAATAGCGAGTTATTTAGATGATGTTAGCATCACCCAAGGCTCTATCTCTATTATTGCCGACATAGTACAAGTTTATAGTACTATTGATAAAAAAACTGGTGTCAAATCTAACACTTATCTTGCCAAGGGCAAGCCTGCAATTTTCAAACAACAATTAGAAGATGGTAGTTTAATTAGCTTACAAGCCAATGAGATAAAATATCAACCAGATCAACATAGTATTACCGTTTCAGGTAATGCTCAAGTAAAACAAGCCGGTAGTAAAATGAGTGGTGATATCATCACCTACAACACCTTAAGCGAAAAGTTAGAGGGACAAAGTAATAACGATGAACACGTTACTACCATTTTACAACCTGTCCAAATAAAAGCGCAACAAGATCGTTCAGAACTTAAAAAAAAGAAAGCGAATGACAGTGACAATAAATAACGCAGCTCAAACTATCATCACTAATGGCAAGTTGGCAAAATCAACTTTAATTGCCCAAAACTTATCAAAATCTTATAAAAATAAACAAGTGGTTAAAAGCGTCAGTTTATCCGTTAGTGCTGGACAAATTGTTGGCTTATTAGGACCAAATGGTGCAGGTAAAACCACTTCTTTCTATATGATAGTCGGGCTAGTGCCCAATGATAATGGCAAAATAATTCTCAATAACGAAGATGTCACGCTTGCACCTATGCACGAGCGAGCGCGTTTAGGTATAGGCTACTTACCACAAGAAGCGTCAATATTTAGAAAACTTACCGTGAGCGACAATATTATGGCTATTTTGCAAACGCGAAAGGGCCTTAATGAACAAGACAGACAAGAAAAATTAGAACACCTACTGGAAGAATTTAATATCAGCCATATCAAAGACAACTTAGGTATGAGTTTGTCTGGCGGAGAAAGGCGCCGAGTAGAAATTGCCCGAGCTCTTGCCGCCGAACCGAAATTCATCTTGCTTGATGAACCCTTTGCTGGGGTTGACCCTATCTCGGTTGGTGATATTAAAAAAATAATTATTCACCTGAAAGAGCGTGGTATTGGCATACTAATAACCGATCATAATGTCCGTGAAACACTTGATGTTTGTGAGCATGCTTATATTGTCAGCCATGGCGAAATAATCGCTGAAGGTGATGCGGATCAAATTCTTGCGAATCAAAAGGTAAGAGATGTATACCTAGGTGAACAATTCACGTTATAGTTAACACATACATGGGTAACTTAAGCTATGCTTATTACGAAAGCAAATATTTACAAGCAAGCAAAGTTAATAAAAGCAATAAGACAAATAGGATGTACATAAGGTAGATGCGACCAACTCTGCAACTCCGTATAGGACAACAACTAACCATGACGCCACAACTGCAACAAGCTATCAAGCTATTGCAGTTGTCAACGTTAGAACTTCAACAAGAAATTCAAGAGATACTTGAAAGCAACCCTTTGCTTGAAGTTAACGAAGATCAAACGTCTGACTCAGATAATAATCCTGCCGATCGCCTCGAAGAAGCTTTTTCAACAACCGTAGCCGATACGCCAAAAGAAGTGACTGACGGTACAGAAGATGCTACAGCAACTATTGATGAAATAAGTACCTCAGAAGCAATGGCAAAGAATGATATTCCTGAAGAATTAAATATCGATACTACTTGGGAAGAGAGCTATAGCGCAGGTGTATCTAATACGGGTGCTATCAGTAGCCCAAGTGAAGATTATACTTACCAAGGAGAAACTACTGATTCAATTCAAGATCACTTACTTTGGCAAATGCAATTAACGCCCTTTTCTGACACCGATAGAACGGTGGCCATTGCTATTATTGAAGCGGTTGATGATGCCGGTTACCTAACAGTTTCATGTGAAGATATTTTAGAAAGTGTTGGTATTGAAAACCTTGAACTAGATGAAGTAGCAGCGGTATTAAAACGTATCAATGTTTTTGATCCTATCGGCGTCGCCGCACCATCTATTGCGGATTGCTTATTAATTCAACTAAATCAATTTGACTCTAGTACGCCTTTCCTCAAAGAAAGTAAATTAATTATCAGCCAACATATTGATTTACTCGGTAATCGCGATTACCGTCAACTGATGCGTAAAACGCGACTTAAAGAAGAGCAATTACGCGAGGTAATGCGTTTAATTCAAAGTTTAAACCCTCGCCCTGGTGATGTGATAATTAAGGGCGATGATCAATATGTTATTCCAGATGTTACCGTTGAAAAGAAAAATGGTCGCTGGATTGTAGAATTAAACTCAGATACTGCGCCCAAGCTGTCGATCAATCAACAATACGCGGCAATGACAAAAACAACGAAATCATCCAGTGATGACGGTCAGTTTATTCGCGCAAACTTGCAAGAAGCTAAGTGGTTTATAAAAAGCTTAGAGTCACGCAACGATACTTTACTAAAAGTTTCAAATTGCATTGTACAACGCCAACAAGGCTTTTTAGAACATGGGGCAGAGGCAATGCGCCCTATGGTATTAAATGATATTGCTGAAGCAGTAGACATGCATGAGTCAACCATTTCACGAGTAACAACGCAAAAGTATATGCATACGCCAAGAGGAATTTTTGAATTGAAATATTTTTTCTCAAGCCATGTAAGTACCGAAAATGGTGGTGAATGTTCATCCACTGCGATTCGATCACTCATTAAGAAACTCATTTTAGCGGAGATACCTGCTAAACCGCTAAGTGATAGTAAAATGGCCACATTATTGGCCGAGCAGGGAATTAACGTTGCTAGACGTACGATAGCCAAATACCGAGAATCCTTGTCTATTCCGCCGTCTAATCAACGTAAGAGTTTACTCTAAAACTTAATATCTGTATTTACCCTATAAGGAACATGCATATGCAAATTAATCTTACTGGCCACCATGTAGAAGTAACTTCATCATTACGCGAATACGTTGATAATAAATTTGCCAAATTAGAACGACATTTCGATCATATCAATAATGTGCACGTAGTCTTAATCGTAGAAAAATTAAACCAAAAGGCCGAAGCAACTGTTCATATGAATGGCACGGAAGTTTTTGCTTCGGCAACGAATGCTGATATGTACGCTTCTATCGACACCTTAGTTGATAAATTAGATCGCCAGGTTCTCAAATACAAAGGCAAAATTTCGCAACATTAACACCACAGAAACTTATGACACTACAAGACATCCTAACACTGGACTGCACTCAATGTGCAGTCCCTGCTAGCAGTAAAAAGCGCATTCTTGAACAAATTTGTCTACTTGCCGCCGAAAAAATAGGTAGTAGTGCAAGTGATTTATTAGAGAGCATACTTAATAGAGAAAAAATGGGCAGTACCGGTATAGGTAATGGTATTGCAATACCCCACGGTAGATTAAGTAACACAGATAAAGCGATGGCAGTGTTATTAACAACCGAACAAGCTATTGATTTTGATGCTATTGATAACAAAGCAGTTGATATTTTTATTTGTTTATTTGTTCCTCAAAATAGTACCCAAGAACACCTAAATACCTTGCAAAGTATTGCAAAATTATTCAGTGATAGAAAAACAGCCAAGCAAGTACGTAAATGTACCAACAACCAACAACTGTTCAATTTTATCCAACAAACGAATTAAGTTGCGAATACGGTAGCACTCGAAGTTAATATACTCATAACATAATCAAGAAAATAATAAACTAAAATTAATTCAGCAAGTAAGTTAAATTACGAGTTGTAAATACAGTGTGCGAAACTAGAAAACTCGAAATTCGGAGCTTAAATAGATGAAACTTATTATTGTTAGTGGTCGCTCAGGCTCAGGTAAATCAGTAGCGTTAAGAGTGCTAGAAGATTTAGGTTATTACTGCGTAGACAATATACCCATTAATTTACTACCAGCATTAACTCACACCGTTATTAATGACTATGAAAATGTTGCCGTAAGCTTAGACGTACGTAACCTACCCAAAGACCCCAACGATATTCCTGAAATTATTGAATATCTTCCTAATGCTGTCGAAGTTAGCACACTTTATTTAGATGCCGATGATAACGAGCTTATTCGTCGCTTTAGCGAAACCCGTCGCTTACACCCCTTGATCAAAAAGAATATCGCGCTTGATCAAGCAATTGCTTTAGAAAAAGAATTATTAACTCCTATTTCAACCAATGCAGATTTATACATTAATACCAGCCAACTAACTCCACATCAGTTAGCGGACTTAGTTAGAGAGCGTATTTTAGGTAAAAAAACCGGTGCTATGGTTTTGGTGTTCGAATCATTTGGCTTTAAACATGGTATACCTGCCGATGCTGATTATGTTTTTGATGCTCGATTTTTGCCAAACCCCTTCTGGGAAAAAGAGCTTAAACCTTATACTGGCTTAGAACAACCGGTAAAAGATTTCCTTTCAAGCCAACCTATAGTGACCAAATTCGTTTGGCAAATTAATAGCTTTATGATGACTTGGCTACCACATTTAGAACGTAATAATCGCAGCTACGTCACCATTGCTATTGGTTGTACCGGCGGTAAACATAGATCCGTTTATATTGCTGAACTGTTAGCAAATAACTTTCGTAAAGAGCAAAAAGACGTACAAACTCATCATCGAGATATTGAAAAAACAAAGCAATTGCCCTCTATATGACCATTGGAGCAAGCAATAACTCGATAATCGCCACCAAAGAATTAACTATTGTTAATAAATTAGGCCTACATGCCCGTGCTGCCAGTAAACTAGCACAACTTTGCCAACAATTTAGCGCAACTATCATCTTAGAGTTAGAGGAAAAAGAAGCCGATGCCAGTAGTATCATGGCGATAATGTTGCTAGCAGGGGGACAAGGAAAAAGAGTTAAAGTCACCGCGCAAGGAGCAGATGCGCCACAAGCATTACAAGCCATTAGCCAGCTGATCTCTGATAAATTTGATGAAGGTGAGTAACAATAAGGTAACAAAAAACTGCTAAAATCACTAACTTACGATAAGCTAATGTAAGTTAGTCACATATCATGTAAACGCAGCGAATATACGTAATATTTATGTCTGAAATTTTAGAAGCAGAAAATTTTCATCAAACTCTACATCAAGTCAATGAAGCGCTTGATAGTGGTATGTTTGTTTATGTGCGTAAATTATTACAAGGCATGTCTGCTTATGATTTAGCCTTGATCCTTGAGTCTTCAACTACTAAAAGTCGCCAGGTTATATGGCAACTCATTGATATCGAACATCACGGTGAAATACTAGAAGAGCTAAACGAAGAAGTACGTAAAGGTATTTTACAAAGTATGCGACCTGAAAAGCTGGCCGCTGTTGCTGAAGGTATGGATGTTGATGATATTGCCGAAGTATTACGTACTCTACCCAACGGTGTTTACCGTGAAGTTCTCAACTCAATGGACTCACAGGATAGAAGTCGAGTAGAAACGGCACTGTCTTATGAAGAAGACACTGCCGGTGGTATCATGAATACTGATACCATTACCTTACGTCCTGAAGTCAGTGTTGATGTGGTACTACGTTATCTCCGGTTAAAAGGGCAATTACCGGAAGCAACTGACTCTTTTTATGTAGTTGACAGAAATAATTTTTTTATTGGTGCAGTATCACTAGCAGCCATAGTTACCGCGCAACCAGACATCATCATTTCAACCCTTATAGATGCAGAAACTGAAGCGGTTCAAGCTGATATGGACGAACAAGAAGTGGCGCAATTATTTGAACGCCATGACTGGTTCTCAGCCCCAATAGTCGACAAAAACGGGCATTTACTTGGGCGGATAACCATAGACGATGTGATTGATATTATTCGTGAAAATGCCGAGCATTCGATGATGAGTATGGCTGGTTTAGGTGATGAAGCGGATACCTTTGCGCCAGTAATAAAAAGTACTAAACAGCGTTCCTTATGGTTAGGGGTAAACTTAATCACCGCGTTATTAGCCGTAGCAGTTACCAGTATGTTTGAAGGGATTTTTCAGCAATTAGCTATTTTAGCGGTACTAAACTCACTGGTGCCAAGTATGGGGGGAGTTGCGGGCAATCAAACATTAACCTTGGTTATTCGTGGTATGGCACTAGGTCATGTTGGTGACAGTAACGCTCGAGCGTTGCTCAACAAAGAAGTCGCGATTGGTTTTCTTAATGGCATCATATGGGCACTATTAATTGCCACCTTTGTTTCTATTTGGAAGCAAGATTTAATGTTAGGTGGCGTGATAGCTTTTGCTATGCTAATGAACATGACTGCCGCAGGTTTGGCAGGCGTATCTATACCGTTAATGTTAAAACGTTTTAACATTGATCCGGCCTTAGCGGGTAGCGTGATTATCACTACCGTTACCGATGTAGTAGGGATTTTTGCTTTTTTGGGTACCGCAACCCTATTATTAACTTAAGAAGAGTTTAATTACGAGGCTTTTAGTTACGAGCAAGAAAGTTTCGAGTAGCGAAGAAATAAATAAAAAATTTTCAACACTATTACTTCTTTGCTCGTAACTAGTCACTCGACACTGCTCGGCTATCTACTGCCCTGCTATTTGCATTTCGTCAATGAGTATCGAACCTGTGCCAATACTACCGTGCTTATCAATATCTGAGCCTACGGCGATAATGCCTTTAAACATTTTCGTTAGGTTACCGGCAATAGTGATTTCACTTACAGGATAAGCCAACTCACCGTTTTCTACCCAAAAACCTGCTGCACCACGAGAGTAATCGCCATTGAGAACATTAACACCTTGACCCATTAATTCGGTAACTAATAACCCTGTGCCTAAAATTTTTAACATGGCATCAAAATCGGCACTGACACAGCCTTTTGTCTGAGCATTTTTATCCTTAACTAACCAATTGTGAATACCACCCGCGTGACCCGTGGTCGTAAGTCCTAACTTGCGTGCTGAATAACTGGTTAATAAGTAAGTTTGTAAAGCGCCATCAAGAATAATATCTCGGTCTTGAGTAAGTACCCCCTCACTATCAAAGGCACTACTTGCTAACGCTTTTTTGATATGCGGGCGCTCTACAATAGTTAAAAACTCAGGAAATACCTCTTTTCCTAACGCATCAAGTAAAAAAGATGATTTACGATATAAATTCCCTCCACTAATCGCAGCAATAAAATGCCCCCAAAGCGTATTAGCAATATCGGCGCGAAACAATACAGGCACTTTTTGTGTCGATAATTTTTGTGGATTTAACCGTGAGAGTACTTCACTAGCCGCTTTTTTACCGATACTAATACCACTATCTAGCAGCGCAAAGTCACGATTAACATCATAAGCATAGTCTCGTTGCATTTCATCATCGCTGCCAGCAATAACTACACAGCTTAAGCTATGGCGAGAGCTTGGGTAACCGACTAACTGGCCATTACTGTTACCGTAAACTTTAAAACCTGAAAAACAATCTAAGCTAGCACCATCTGAATTTGTAATTCGGCTATCACTGTCTAATGCGCTTTGTTCACATTCTTTAGCAATTTCTATCGCTTGCTCGGTAGTGAGCTCTTTCGGATGATATAGATCTAGATCGATTGACTGCATCGCTAATAGCGCTTTATCAGCTAAACCAGAGCAATCATCAACCGACGTATATTTAGCAATATTAACAGCCGCCTCAACAGCTTGAGCTAGTGCTTTTTCTGATAAATCAGCCGTAGAGGCACTACCTTTTCGCCCTTGTTGGTAAACGGTAATACCTAAAGCACCGTCGTTGGTAAATTCAACATTTTCGACTTCACCAAGGCGAGTACCTACACTTAAACCTTGTTGGCGACTCATGGCTACTTCTGCACCATCGGCTCCTAATGATTTAGCTAATTCAAGTACTTGCGCAACTCTTACTTTTACTTGGTCAAGTTGTTCGATTAATGGGTCACTAAATTGTTTTGCTTGGCTCATAGTTTTTTGTCTACTTCGGCTTTTAAAATATCAACTTTATTAATTTTTAAGTATAATAAAGATATTAATTAAAATTAACTTATATTAACAACCATTATGCCCCAGTCAGCCAACGATATCGACGGTTTATCCTCGGAAATAGACCAAGAATTGAAGAGTAAAACCGAAATTAAAAGAGAAATGCATCAATTGCAGGATTTCGGCCAAAAATTAGTAGAAATGTCTAAACACCAACGTAGTCGCTTACCACTAACCGAAGAGTTAAAATACGCGATGGTTGTGGCTGATAGAATTAGAAATAAACATGAAGCACTACGTCGTCATATCCGCCATATTGCCAAGATATTATTAGAAACCGATCTTGCTCCCATTCATCAAGCTATTGATGTTATGGCAAATAAACATCAACAAGAAACCGCTAAATTTTTACGCTTAGAGGGCGTGAGAGATGAATTGATTGAACAAGGCAATGATGCTGTAGAAGCATTATTGACTGAATTTAAACAGATGGAGCGACAAAAACTAAAACAACTGGTTCGTCATGCTGCTAAAGAGAAAAAAGCAGAAAAAATAGGTAAACATTACCGTAATTTATTCACTTACCTGAAAGAAAATAGTTAAAAAGTAGTGACGAGTAAACGAGTGACGAGTAAACGAGTGACGAGTAAACGAGTGACGAAAACACCATATTCTCTACAAGTTGTCTTCGATACTCGTAACTATAAACTCGTTTACTAAATAGTTATGGACGAAAAGTTGTGAGTAATGGAAGTTGCGAGTTGCGCAAGCACCATACCCTCAACAAGTTGTCTTTGATACTCGTAACTATAAACTCGTCACTA
Source organism: Colwellia sp. (assembly GCA_013215465.1). Classification (GTDB taxonomy): domain Bacteria; phylum Pseudomonadota; class Gammaproteobacteria; order Enterobacterales; family Alteromonadaceae; genus Colwellia. Next base: position 227,359 of record JABSOW010000004.1, read on the forward strand.
AGAACTGTTGTCTATTTCGTACCACCAATGGTTATTTCATCAATTTTCAATGTTGGTTGACCAACGCCAACAGGAACGCTTTGACCATCTTTACCACAGACGCCAACACCCGCATCTAGTTTAAGATCATTACCTACCATAGAAACTTTTCTCATCGCCTCGGGGCCACTACCAATTAAAGTAGCACCTTTTATTGGTGTGGTAATTTCTCCGTTTTCAATTAAATAAGCTTCTGAGCTAGTAAAGACAAATTTACCCGAGGTAATATCCACTTGCCCACCAGCAAAGTTTGGTGCATAAATACCTTTCTTCACTGATTTAATAATATCTTCAGGGCTAGATTCTCCGGCAAGCATATAAGTATTGGTCATACGCGGCATAGGCAAATGCGCATATGATTCACGACGACCATTACCTGTTGGTTTAACGCCCATTAATTTCGCGTTATGCTTATCTTGCATATAGCCTTTCAAAATACCCTTCTCGATCAATACATTATATTGCCCCGGTGTGCCTTCATCATCAATACTAACTGAGCCTCGACGATTTTCCATGGTGCCATCATCAACAATAGTACAAAGAGTTGAGGTAACTTGCTGACCAACTTTTCCTGAAAAAGCCGATGAACCTTTACGGTTAAAGTCACCTTCTAAACCATGACCAACCGCTTCATGTAATAACACGCCTGGCCAACCGGCACCAAGTACTACTGGAAAAGTGCCTGCGGGTGCATCAACGGCAACTAAATTAACCAAGGCTTGACGTACCGCTTCTTCAGCATACGTTAAATACCGGGCTTGTCCTTGTCCAGCAGCATTATTTTCAGATTCAAAAAAATAGCTATAATCAGTTCTAGCGCCGCCTCCGGCACTAGCCCGTTCACGTTTACCGTTTTCTTCCACTAATACAGAACAGTTCAAACGCACTAAAGGACGAATATCAGTGGCATAGGTGCCATCACTAGCCGCGACTAATATTTTTTCATATACACCAGATAAGCTAACAATAACCTGACTGACGCGACTATCTACTTGTCTGGCGTGTGCTTCAACTTGGTGTAACAAATCAATTTTTTGCTCTTGCGTTAAGCTACCAAGCGGCTCAATTGCTTGATATATTTTAATAGGAGACTGGCGTTTAAATGCTTGAACTTGTGCACCTTTACCACTGTCAGCAATGCCTTTAGCCGCATCTGCTGCTTGCTGAAGCGCTAATGGCGAAATATCATCAGAATAAGCAAAGCCTGTTTTCTCACCAGAAATAGCCCGTACGCCAACCCCTCGCTCCATATTGTATGAGCCTTCTTTAACGATGCCGTCTTCAAGCATCCAAGATTCATGTTGGCTAGATTGAAAATACAAATCAGCAAAATCTACTTGTCGTCCCATCATGCTTTTCAATATTTTAGATAAAATAGCATCATCAATGTGGCTATCGGCTAATAGGGCTTGCTCAACATTATTCATTTAAAACTCGATTTTTAATTGGATATTAAAGCATGCTTTAATGGCATACTTGTTCGTATTCTCTGTATTTCTAGGGGGATAAAATCACTAGTAATAATCCCTTCGCCTTGTGCAAGGTAAGCTAATATTTCACCCCAAGGGCTAATGATCATTGAATGCCCCCATGTTTCTCGGCCGTTAGCATGTACACCTTCTTGCCCAGCAGCAATAATGTATACTTGGTTTTCAATCGCTCTGGCCTGTAATAATGTTTGCCAATGTGCCTTGCCTGTTACGCGAGTAAATGCGCTCGGCACGGTAATAATATCCGCACCTAACTCGCTAAGTTTTTGATACAAACTAGGAAAACGTATATCAAAGCATACCGACAAACCAATATTTGCTATTGATGTTTTTGCCACGCAAGCTTTATCACCCGCTTGAGTATAACGAGATTCACAATAGGTCTTGGCATTATCAGCAACATTGACATCAAACAAATGAATTTTATCATAACTGGTAATAAGTTCACCGCGTGAATTAAAAATACAGCTGGTATTAGTAAACTTATCGCCACTTTCAGTAACTACCGGAATAGTGCCGCCAATAAGGGTAACCTTATATTGCTTAGCTAACTGACTTAAGGCTAATTGCAGTTCATTATTATTTTTTGATTGCTGGGCTAGTGATAGCTGCGCTTGATCATTGGCACCAAAAAACAAACAACACTCTGGCAGCACCACAATATGCTCAACTTCTCCGTTGTTTTCTAGCGGTATTAGTTTTGCTAACTGCTTAGTGATCGCTTTAATATTCTGTTCAACATCTGGCGTAGAGTTAAGTTGAATAGCACTGAGCTTAACCATTATTTAGTTCACCTTGATAATTATTTTGATTAAAAAGTTTATGATCATCTGCTTTAAACTGATTATAAGGCAGAGATGGTGGATACTGCTCAATCGACTTTTTATTAAAGTTATCTTCTTCTTGAATATTTTTTTGTTCGATATTGCTTTTTTCGGTAAAATCAATAAACTTTGGTGGCGTAGAACGGCCAACACTCACATCTCTGCTTTTACGATTAACTTCTTTAAAATTAGGCTCGCTAAGACTACCCGTAAGCTCAAAATTAAATTCTGAAACAACTTGAGAAGTGATCACTTGATCAATTGCTACGCCAGCTAAAAAAACGACTGGATTAAGGGTCGCGATCCAAGCTAAAACGGGCAAACTTGCGGTTAGGTTTGGTTTATACGACATTTTATAATCAAGGGCATTGGTAACAAAACTAGTATTGCCTTTAATATATAAATTACCTGCGGTGCCATCCATACGGGTATTATCCGTGTATAACACCCCGTCCTCTATATGATAATCGCCTTTAATGTCTTTATAAAACATACCATCGCTAAAAATATCGCGAAAATCTAAGGTTAACTTTCTCACAATAGACTGCAAGCTTAACACAGAAAAAATACGTGCTTTATCGCTAACATCCGCTAAATAACCATCATCAATGCTGGCATTAAGTTCACCATTAAGATGGATAAAACTAAAGTCATGTGGACCACCTTGCCAATTAAGATCAACATTTAATTTACCACCGCTATCACGAATAATGGAGCCATAACCTAATTGCTCTAACTCGTATTCAATATCTTTTAACGCCAACTCCCCAGTAATGCTAGTAATTGATATCTGGTCATTTTTCTGCCATTGCCCCGACAAGCTAAATTGAGCTTGTTCACGTTTGCCATTAAAATGCTCAATTTCAATAATATCTTGCCCGCTGCGCGATATAGATAAATTAACTTCTCCTAAATTTAATTCATCAATTTGACAACGGTCACAATGTAAATTAATTTTTGGCATATTATCAAAGACACCGTCATCCGATAATGACGAAGTAATAGTCCCTTGCGACTCTGCTGCTATTTCATTATCAATTTTAGTAGTTAAATGAATAAAGTCGGCATTAATATCAACTCCCTGCTCTAACCAATTTGGATAAAATTTAATTTGACTGCGCGTCTCTTTCGCATTGAGTTGTAAAAGCCACCAATCTGTTTTATCTAATAAGTTAAAAGAAACATTGTTTAAGGTTTGCCCTAAAAGATCTAATTTAGCGATAGTTCCTCGAATACGTTCAGGTGTTGAAAACAAAGTAGTTGCATTTTCCACATCCACTTTGGCACTTTTAGGCTCAGCAACGCTAGCAACCGTATCAATAATATCGCTAATCAACGGCTGCCAATCGGTAAAATCTACTTGGGCGAGTTTAGTGGTAATATGAAAGCCATCCATAGGCAATAGCATTTGTTCATTACCTAATACTATATGAGCACGAGAAAAATGACTTGTATCATGTGCTAATACGCCAAAAAAGCTCAATTGATCGCCGTAAAATGCGTTAAAAATCGATTGCTCTAACTGCCCAGCGACGGAAATTTTTAACGGTACTTTGATTTGCGCTGCTTTATTGTATGGCTGTGGCAGCTTCAACGCTATTTTTTGTAAGTTTGAGTCAATAGTAAGTTGATATGAAAAACCGCCATTGTGATGTTGATACAGTGATAAATCACCTTGAAACTGTAATTGACCATCAAAATATTTTTTCAAATTCGGTGAGATATGTTGTTGCCAAGCATTGGCCTGCCAATCAGCCGTTATGGCAATATTAGTATCGTAATAATCAGCTTTATCTAGCCCTTTTATCGCTAATTTCAACGGCAAGTTTTGCCAGTTTAGTGTTACATTTTTAGTTGATAATTTTTCATTTTCAAAACTAAGCTGGCCCTGTACTTGACTAAAATTCATCCGCGGCGTTTGCAAAGCAATGTTATTATCAATAAAGTTAATTACACCACTGGCGAGTACTTGCTCTGTTGCGTTCAACGGTAAGTTTAAATGAAATTCGCCATTAATATCGCCACTCACTTGTAATTGCTCTAACACAGTACCGACACTTTCTTTTAATGGGCTTTGAGCCATTAAGTTGGTAACTATACTGGCCGGAGATGACTTAATTAATGTATCTAACAGCAGTATTTGTTCATTGGCTAAATCATCAATAGTCGCTTGCACGCCAGTTATATCAAGCCCGACTAAACTTCCTGAACGGCCAGTAATGAACATACTGTTATTGGTGAAATTCAAATTTGCTGAAAAAGATGTTATTGCCGGCCACTGCGCATCAAATTCAAAAATAGCATCTGCTAATTCAGCATCGACAACAAAAACACCCTCGTTATCGTTAAAAGGAAAGCTAGCCAAAGGTCCATTTAATAATACTTGTGCTTGCGTTATTTTTCCGTCAATTAAGCCATTATTAAGGTAATCGACTAAATTACGGCTCATCGAGGTTAATGGGTAATAATGCCCGATATTACTGATATCTAGCTCGGTAACATTCGCTAATAATGACAGTCTAGTATCGGTGTTTTTAAATGATTCTATAGCTAAATCAGCGGTTAAATTCAGCTCACTAGAGTTGACCGCTATATCATTAACCTGCAATTGCCAACCTTGCTCAACAAAAGACAAGTCAACAGTAGCGTTAAGTGATTGGTAAGGAATTGGGGCAATAAAATGTTGTCTAAAGTCTAATGCACCTGCTGTTGCCGCTAATTCAAGGTGTAAGTTTTGTTGACTATAACTTAACTGCCCTGAAAGATTCATTATGCCTGGAATACCTTGGCTATATTGGGTTGAGGTATTCGTAAAGTTCGCCAGTGCTTTTATTTCACCTGCTGTTTTTTTGAAATATATTTCACTTGCTTGACCACGAATAGCTAATTCAGACAGTAGCTCACGCATCTCTTGAGTATTAATAAATAGCGGTGATACCTGGCTAATTAACGCGAGGTCAAAAGCAGATAAATAAATTGAAAAATCATCTGCTGTTTTATTCATTTGTACAATATATTCTTGTTTTTCTTGTTGGTTAAATTGCAATAAAAGTGGCGTACTATAAAGCTTAAAACTTGCTGGTTGCTTGCCTTTAACGATCAATAATTGTCCCGCACTTAGTGCTAAATTATGCGCTTTACCTTCGGTTTGCCAACTAATATTATTTTCATGTAAAGAGAACTGTAAGCGTTCGATACCACCCGCTTTTACGTTTAACCAAGTAGAGAAGCCAATATCAGCTTTAGTGTTATCATTATCAAGTACTAAAACACTATCAAGCCAAGGAGTAATATCAAGGTGATTAGCTTCAATATAGATTAAGCCTTGTAACTCATCTACCGACGAACCGCTAATATCTATTTGTAAAATAAGGTTATTACTGCTTAGCTCATTAACAATAATGTTACCTTGCGCTTGATGCCTGGTGCCCTTATTTAGCCAATGTAAGTTATTAATATGAAAACTACGCTCAAGCGACTCATTACGGATTGAGATTTGACTATTTCGTAAGGAAAAACGATTAATTCGATTTAAAAAAATATCTGTTAGTTGCTGGAAAGCATCAGTTTTTTTATTTTTTGTTGTGATAGATTTTTTTGTTTTTTCCTGAGTATTGTTGTTGATATTCTGCGAATCCCACGTACTTTGATCAACATTGACTATCGCGCCCTCTAAGATCAAATTACTTGAAATCAATTGCTGAGCCGTAATAGTTGCCCAAAAATCGACCTGGATCTCTAGATGCTCAATATAGATATGGGCATCTTTAGTATCAATTAAGCTCACTTGATTGGCAATCAACGTTGGGCCAGAGCCTCGCCAACTCAGCCCTAAACCGCCAATAACAATATTGGTTTGATTATTATTGTTTATATAGTTTTGAAAGTCTTGACGATAATGTTCAACATAAGGTAGTAACAAACGGAACGCGCTAATTAGCACCGCCAAACAGACCAGCATAATAGCGAGTATTTTATAAAGACGGTTTAACCAACGATTAGAGACGCTTGCAATTGACATTAAGATACGCTTATTTTTTTAAGGGAGCGACCATTAATCAAAACATGCGCCTTGATCATAAATCGCTCAAGCGTGCTGGAACAGATATTTTGAAGTATCATGAGTATAAAACTTTCCTAAAACATGTGGCTTTTGACTACATCATCACTACATCAAACTGTTCTTGAGAATACATGGTTTCTGTTTTTACCTTTATTGATTTACCAATAAACACCTCAACCTCAGCAAGGCTATGAAATTCATCATTAACAAGAAAATCACTAACCAAAGAGGAAGCATAAACAATAAATTTATCCGCCTCGTGAGCACGGTTCACTCGTACAATCTCACGTAATATTTCAAAACAAACAGTTTCTACCGTCTTTAGATTACCACGGCCAGTACAAATAGGGCATTCATCACATAAGACATGCTCTAAACTTTCACGAGTGCGCTTACGGGTCATTTCCACTAAGCCAAGTGAAGAAAAGCCTTGCACACTAAATTTAACATTGTCTTTAGACATCGCCATTTCTAAACTACTTAACACTCGGCGTTTATGATCGTCATTATGCATGTCAATAAAATCGACAATAATAATCCCGCCTAAATTTCTTAACCTTAGCTGCCTAGCAATCGCTTGAGTTGCTTCTATATTGGTACTGAAAATAGTATCTTCAAGATTGCGATGACCAACAAAAGCGCCAGTATTAATATCAATTGTAGTCATTGCTTCGGTTTGATCAATAATTAAATAACCGCCTGACTTTAATTCAATTTTACGATGCAAGGCGCGTTGTATTTCAACTTCAACTGAAAACAAATCAAAAATAGGCCGTTCACCTGGATAATATTCCATTACCTTTGTTAGTTCAGGTACAAATTCTTTGGCAAAAATCACTAATTGATCATAGGTGAGTTTAGAGTCAATGCGAATACGTTCAAAATCAACCCCAACAAAATCCCGTAGTACCCGCAAAGATAATGATAAGTCTTGATATAACGGCATATCGACCTGTTTACGTTGTTTACGTTCTTGTACTTTTTTCCAAACACGGCGGAGAAACTCTGCATCGTGTTTAAGTTCTTGTTCACCTGCACCTTCACCAGCAGTACGAACAATAAAACCCTGTTGCTCATCACAATAAGGACTAACAATATCTTTTAAACGCTTGCGTTCTTTTACATCTTCAATGCGCTGAGAAATTCCAGCATGGCTAGCATGTGGCATTAACACCAAATAACGAGAGGCAATAGTAATATCTGTGGTTAAACGCGCACCTTTTGAACCAAGTGGATCCTTCACCACTTGTACCATTATATGTTGACCTTCATGAACTAACGCTCGAATATCAGGAACTTGCTGGGTTTCTTCTTTCAAAATAAGTTTCGAATTAATGTCTGATGCATGGAGAAAGGCGGCTTTATCTAAACCAATATCAATAAAAGCTGCTTGCATACCCGGTAAAACTCGAATCACTTTGCCTAAATAGATATTGCCGACAATGCCACGTTTCGCTTCACGCTCAATATGAACTTCTTGCAAAGAGCCATGCTCAATTAAAGCGACCCGAGTTTCACTGGGAGTTACATTGATTAATAGTTCACTGCTCATATTGCTTTTGATCCTTGCTATTTTTGCTAGCGTAATTGGTATTTCGGTACTATTTAACTATTATCTTGAATAGTAGTTGGTAAGCCTGATTTAGCTAATAACTGTGCTGTTTCATATAAAGGCAAACCAACTACAGCAGAATAACTACCGTTAATGGTAGTGACAAATTGGCCAGCTATTCCTTGAATGGCATATGACCCAGCTTTATCACAGGGCTCACCTGTTTGCCAATAACGTTTAATTTCACTTATTGTTAACGCTTTAAACCAAACTTGCGTCTCAATTACTTTACTACATACCTTAGTAACACCTATAGCATCACAACTGGCGACAGCAATAGCGGTTAACACTTGATGTTGGTTATTTTCAAGGCGTAATAATGTTTCAATGCATTCCGCTTCATTTGCTGGTTTACCTAATATAGTGCCATCAATAACCACACACGTATCTGCGCCTAATACTAACGATTTTTTTTGTTGCTCATCCGCTAAAGTATAAAAAATAGCGAGCGATTTTTCTTGAGCTAGTCGCAATACATACTCTTTAGGGCTTTCATGATCACATACTGACTCATCAATGTCTGCCACTAACGTGTTAAATTGATACCCTAATTGTCCTAAAAGTTTTTTTCGCCTAGGTGACTGCGAAGCAAGAATAAGTTGTTTCATCATTTATATATTCACGGCTTATTTAATAGAAAAATTTCGGCGCACTTTGCGCAATAAATAGAACACCCAGGGCCATAATATAATGGTTGTTATAACCGGATATAAGTAACTGGTCAGAAAAACCACATCGATTAAAAAGCGTTGTAACCAAAAAACAACTAAATGATACAAAGCCGCTAATACACCAGTGATCAGTGCTTGTTGCCAAATAGAAAAATTACGTATTTTTTGATGATTTACAACAATAATATAGATTGATATTGCCATGGCGGTAGCGTGAACCCCCAAAACAGATCCTAACAGCACATCCAGTAAAAAACCCATGACCCATGCAGTGATAATATTCACCCTACCTGGTAATGCCATACACCAATATATTAAAACAATAAGCACCCAGTCTGGACGAAAAACATCAACGCTTAATGGCATTGGCATTATGCTTGCCATTAACGCAATCAATAACGTGAAAAGAATAATAACACCGTTATAAGCAAACATTAATTAGCAGCCTTTGCTTGAACTTTCACACTGGTTGATAAGTTTTTCACCCTAGTTTTAGGCGCGAAAATATTTTGCGGTTCTTTTTCTGATAATAATAATAAATATCGTAATCGATCAATTTTCGCCACTGGTGTACTAAATACTCGAACAAATTCTCTCGACTCATCGTCACTAACAAAGGAAACTTTAGCAACAGGGTATCCTTCTGGATATTTACCACCTAAGCCGGAAGTAACCAATAAATCACCTGTTTTTATATCGGCACTTTGTGGGACAAAATTATGAATTAATCGATCTATTTTTCCGCTGCCTGAGGCGAGTAACCTTAAGCCATTACGCTGAACTCTCACTGGCACAGCATGCGAGATATCAGTAATGAGTATCACCCGAGAACTCGTTTGTCCTATATGCAATATTTGCCCAACAATACCTAGCGCATCAAGTACCGGCTGTCCTTCATAAACACCATCGCCAGCACCACGGTTAATCACTATTTGATGGCTGTATGGGTCACTATCTACCGATATAACCTCTGCCACCATCTTCTTTATTTCACTGCGCAAAGGCGAAGCAAGTAAAGAGCGTAACCGTTCATTTTCTTGCTTTAATATATCAAGTTGCATCGCTTGTTCGTGAAAACCAAGTTCATTTAAACGATATTGTTGATTTTCAGTCATTAACTGTTCACGAGTAGTAATATTTGTCGATGCCCATGTCATCAACTGTTTTGGGGTATTAGCCAAATATTGCAATGGACTGACTAGTGATTGCAAATAACCACGTACAGATTCAAAACTGGCCATTTTATGATCGAAAAAAATCAATAAGGCAGAACAAAACAGCACCAAGACAAGTCGGTGCTGCGGGGATGGACCATGTTTAAAAATTGGGTTCATATAAAACCAGTTACAAGCTTCTTATTGTAAGTTCTATCTATCTCAACTCTTTTTAATAAATTGGTAGTTTCTTCACAGGAATTTATTCCAAGAACAAGGCAAAAGCACGGAGTTGACGTTAGTCAATAAGTACTTTTAACGCCGTTATTGGATTAAATAACAAAGAAGAAATATCAATTTTATTCATAGGAGAAAAGATCGCCCCCATGCATATCAATCATTTCAAGGGCTTTACCACCGCCTCTAGCAACACAGGTTAATGGGTCTTCAGCAACAACAACAGGGATCCCCGTTTCTTCCATTAATAAGCGATCTAAGTCTCTTAATAATGCGCCGCCACCGGTAAGTACCATACCACGCTCAGCTATATCAGAAGCCAGCTCTGGTGGTGATTGCTCAAGAGCCACCATAACAGCACTAACAATCCCCGTTAATGGCTCTTGTACAGCTTCAAGTATTTCATTGCTGTTTAGGGTAAAGCTACGTGGTACACCTTCAGCTAGATTACGGCCACGTACTTCAATTTCAATAACCTCTTCGCCTGGGTAAGCTGAGCCAATTTCATGTTTAATGCGTTCAGCGGTAGCTTCACCAATTAAGCTACCAAAATTACGACGTACATAGTTGATGATGGCTTCATCAAACTTGTCGCCACCAATACGTACTGACGATGAATACACCACGCCGTTTAATGAAATGATACCCACTTCTGTAGTACCACCGCCAATATCAACCACCATAGAGCCGGTTGCTTCAGATACCGGCATACCGGCACCAATAGCTGCTGCCATCGCCTCATCAATTAAATACACTTCACGAGCGCCAGCTCCCATCGCAGATTCACGAATAGCACGGCGTTCAACTTGAGTAGAGCCACAAGGCACACACACTAAAACACGTGGGCTTGGACGTAAAAAGTTATTGCTATGCACTTGTTTAATAAAGTGCTGGAGCATTTTTTCAGTAACAAAAAAGTTAGCAATTACCCCGTCTTTCATCGGACGAATAGCTTCAATATTTCCGGGTGTACGACCTAACATTTGTTTTGCCGCCATACCTACCGCAGCAACACTTTTAGAACCACCTGAACGGTCTTGACGAATAGCAACCACTGAAGGCTCATTTAAAACAATGCCTTGGTCTTTCACATAAATAAGGGTGTTGGCTGTTCCTAAATCGATAGACAAATCATTAGAAAACATACCACGTATTTTTTTAAACATAAGTTCGAAATGTCCTGTAAAAATGCGACTTGATAAGTGCAAATAGTTAGCGCGAAAAATTGTTCTTATAACAGATCGAACAATCATACCTGAGTATTAAAGCCAATTCTATTGTGTCGGTTCTTTTTAATGAATAAAAGTTCAGAATAAACAATTACCAGTGGCGAGTTGAATAGTTTTGAAAACAATTCACTAAGCGTGTGGTATTTTCTGCACTTTTATTACTCGTAACTTTGCTTGCTCATATATTGCTTGCTCGTAACTAATGTACTTCTCTCTGATAAATAATTCTGTCATTACCACGAAATAGTCCAAAAGTAGCGGTGCTCGTTGGGTTTTCATTAAACTCTTTTGCATTAACACCATTCCAACTCCAGTCGTACTGCAACCAAGCAGGCACAGTATAGATGATTTTCACTTTTCCTTGATTACCAGCACCTGTTGCATTCAAATATAAGGCATTTATTTCACCATCACTAAACATTCCTGTTGCAGGTGAGCCATCATAACCATTAGGAGCAAGACTAATGCTTAATAAAGTTAAGCCATTTTTATTGTAGTTTGTACAGTTATCTAAAGTATTAGTAATGAAATTACTACCATCGTAATATTGAACAGCCATGGGCACAGGTAAATCACTAGTTTCAGGGCCGAATGCATTTTTAACAGCCCATCGGCCAAAGCGAAGGTTCACGCCTGTTGGTGAAACTAAATCTGATGAAGGACTTACATTTAAAGCAACACTAGCATTAACGCTATCGGAGTCTTGAATTTTATCAATAATAATATTGTAATCTACCTGAAAAGGCTTAACCATTGAGTTTGAATTTTTTGTATACGTAAAAGTGTCATCTTCATCAAAGGTATATTTTAATACCCCTGCCGAGTCTTTTTCCAAACCACCCACATTAGGAGAAGCTGAAACAACCATTTTGCTAGCATCATCAGCACCGTCAATAGTGGAATCTATAAGCGGAAAGGTACGATCAATATTAGTTGCGACTAATTTTTGATAGCCTATTTCTGTATAGTTTTTAGTTGTTATTCCTGATTTGTTTTTTGCAGTGATCAATAATTTAGGGGGATTTAAGTAGGTAAATGGTTGCCCGATATAAGTAAAGTCTGATGTACCTGTAGTGCACGTATCAGCAAAAGCATTACTGGTGATGTCCACATCAAAGTGATCTGGAATAAAGCGACCAACCGTACTATAACTAGCTGAGTTTATCGGGTTACCCAAATAATTAGTATCTTGAGCCGCAAGGTTTATAATACCAACTTCGCTATACTTACCATTAAAATTAACGGTAGTTTGATTAGCGTCTGCCCATGTTGTCGTTACAAGGTTTGTAGCACCAACATCAACACTTCCTATGGTCAATGTACCTGTATTGGTAATTGGCTCTTTTTGTTGAACAGATAATTGCAATACGCTATTCGACTGAGGTGAATAATTAGGAGTAGGATCACCATTTTGACATTGTGCTATGATGTTTATCGGGAAGTTTTCTCCTGCGACTTGGGTTATAACACCATCACTATCTGTAGATGTTAATGCAGTAGAAACAACTAATTTTGTCGGATAAAACTCTTTACTTAATGTCGCTGAATTAACTCCTGATGAAACCAGCTCTGAAACTGAAAAACTAAGCTCGCCAGCATCATGGTACTGTATAGCAAGAGTCGCCTCACCATCACCATTAAAAGTTACCGACCTAGTTTGACTCACTCCTGTTGCTAACATATTAGTGATACCCAACGTTGGTACTTTTGTACCCGTACTAGGATTTTGGTAATTAAAGACAAAATTCAGTGATTGGCTCCCAGTAAAAGCAGGGGCACAACTAACACCATTATCACTTAATTTAACCGCTCTTATTAACAATAATTTTGTTAAATCACAAGATTCAACATCATTAGCACCATTAATTTCAAGTACAAAACCAGCCTCAACAAAATTTAGATCACAACTTGAACCACCACTAGTATTTACACAAACCAAGGCGTTACCAGGTGTGATTGTTGGGTTAGTCACTGATAAGGTTAGCGTTTCAACTATGATATGATTAACGTTAACCGTAGTAGAGCCAGTAAAAGTTGGCGAGCTAATCGTCGCACCATCTGCTTGAAAATCTAAGTTTACCGGCTCAGTACTCAAGGTTAAACAATCACTCGTGGCACAGGCCTCAATAGTTACTGACTCTCCTTCACAGGTTAGCCCTTGGCCATTATGAGTTATTTTAAAATGATCTATTTGTGAGGGGCCGACACAATCTCCAAATTTTACCTTACCGCTGAGAGCACCGTGTTTTAAAATTTCATAACTAGAAGTGCGAGACGCGGAATAAGTACGGATGTCATTTGCAATAGATATTTCAAAAAAGTCGCCACCACCACGTTCAAAAAATATCGCTGTTATGTCGAAGACAGAGTCTTGATTTAAGGTAAAAGATCCTCCTGTATTTGAATTGGCGGTTGGGGTTTCAAACCTTAATTCATTACTACCACCGCTAGTTGAGCCGCCAAACTTATTGAATAAAACAGTGTCACCAGACAGCGTATCCATGATAAAACTAAAACCGTCATCACTTTCAACATAAATGGTGTAATCGCCTGCAGGTAAACTGAGCGTACCTGATGCATGCACTAAAAAATCTTCACCACTTACACCAGTACTGGGGTAAGGTAGTGTGCCTGAAAAGTCGTGATCAGAGCCACCAAAATCTATGCGGTCAACTGTACTTGAACCACTGGCAACAACATTATATGTACCACCATTTATTAAACCAAACACAGGCGAACCTGCAGCAAGCCACGCATCATAAATGGTTAGTGCTTCCGTTGTAGTGTTTATTTGAGAGTTACTACCACCACCGCCAATTCTAATACCCACGGCATATAGTGTACCGGCTTCACAGTTATTATCACACCTTACCTCATCACGAGAGCTACCATCATAATTATTGTCAGCTAATTCATTTTGGTAAATGGTATCTATATGACGACTAGAAAGCCTAACCTTGTAAATTTTGAATTCATCTAACTTACCCTCAAAACCTTGCTCATCTGAAAAATCACCACCAAATGCATCTTGTTCTTGGCCAATAACAATTGCGTTACTCTTAGGTACGTATAAAACGCCGCTATCAACACCGTCATTACAGCCTTGCTCTTTGCCATCAACAAATAAACACACATCTTCGCCTACTCGAGTCAGGGCAATATGATGCCAAGTACCGTCAGTGAGCTTAATATTACTTGTTAGCGTTTCGCTATTATCTCTGACTTTGATATATACTTGATTGCCCCCTTTCAGAAATATTTCGAGTTCGTCATCACTAGCACTATCGCCCAAAGCATGAAAAACTTCCTGTTGGTCTTTATTTACTAAGGTATTAACCCAAAAACTAACCGTAAAGTCATCCAAGCCATCCACAACAGCCCTTGGTACAGTAAGCCAGTCATCAATGCCTGTAGCAGTTAAATCTATTGAGTTATTAATAACAACATCATTCACTGGATCAGGTACACCATAGGTTTTACCATGATTAGTGCCTATTTGATCAAGAACCTTACCACTAGAGCCATTGTAGCTACATTCATCAAAACGATAATCAACAATAGGTAATGGCATCCCGCAAATGACAGTATCGCGACTTGTCCCATCATAATTTAAACCAATATCTTGGTTATAATAAATTTCGCTAATTTGTCCGGTAGAAATTGCCTTATCAAAAATTAAGACTTCATCAATTAAGCCTTCAAAAGCTTGACTCGACACAAAATCACCACCAACACTGTTTTGTTCTTGACCTAATAATAAACTTTGAATATTTAAAGCATAGGATGATTGTGTTACACACCCTTGTAACAATTTATCTCGATATAAGCAGCTTTGTGAACCTTTACGTGTCCAAACTAAATGGTGCCAATTATTATCTGCAATTGATTCTGTCGCTCTGCCTCCGTTAGAGCTACCTTTTAAATAAGGCCTAAAAACCTTATGGTTATCAAACCACATGATTAACTCATTATCCCTAAAAGAACTAGCTCCCGAAACTAAGCTTTGATTAGATTTTTTTGCTGTTTTAGCCCATAAAGATACGGTAAAATCAGACTTTCCTGATAAAACCCTTTTATCTAAAATAACATAATCATCAATACCACTAGCCGAAAGATCTACTGCATGACAGATTTTACCGGCTATGGGCTGAGCATTTTTTGCTTGCCCATGATAATCACCGATAGTATCAATAACTTCATCTGCAACATCATGATATTCAATTTCATCAAAGCGATATTCGGCAATAGGCGCAGCAGCGCCACTACAAAGATCACCAAAATCTGCTTGTAAATTGGCATAAGTAACCTTTGCACCATTTTTAAGTTTCAACTCACCAATAGACGAAATAGCCCCAAAAACGTGAGAGCTACCCCCTTTAATTTCAACCTTACTCTGAGAATAAATATAACCAGCATAGGTAGCGCCACTTTGAATTTTAATTGTGGATTTTTGATCAGCAAAAAGATAAACAATAAGCTTTCGTGGATCTCCTGATAATCCTCCGTTAATAACTGCAGATTCTTTAAAGTTAGCTTTATTTTTAACAAAAAGTCGTACATAGCCAGGACCAATAACAATTAGTTTACTAGAGCTCTTCACTTCAATGTTGTCAAAATAGTAATCACCGGCAGTTAAGTAAACAGTTGAAGTTTCTTTGAGTTTAAGTGTCTTGAAACGGTAAGTAGAAAAGCGATTAGACATAGTTAAACTACCGCCTAATTTAACTTCAACATCTTTATAATTATTTGTTGTTATTGTTTGTGAACCGTTATTCACGGTTAAATTAGTGTTTGAACTATAGCTGAGATAACTAGCTGATAGCGCTGGAATAATAAAACCACCGGGTTTGCAGTTAGTTGTTTGGCAGCTCAAAGATGTATTTTTATGCTCGATAAATGTTGTCGCTAAAATTTTATCTGGATTATTTAACAGTTGAGAAGAGTTTTCAAATTTAATTTTTCCGTTTGCATGACTATTAGTTAAGCCATCTGCAAACGTTGCCGAGCATTGCGCTGCTTCAACTGAAACTAAAAAAGTAAGATAAAGAAAAACACCAAAGTAAAGGCGAATGAACATCAACAAATTCCTCGCAGTTACCTGCATCAGATGATTGTTAAAAAAGGTATCGTAAAGGTAACGCTAAGTGCCTAAATATGCAATATAAAGAGGTTTGAATTAACAGATTAAAACCTGATTTTTGACAATAAAAAACCCCGCCTTGGCGAGGTTTCTCGAGTATCTGAAGTTTGTCAAAGCGTAGCTTAGCTAAATAATCTTTTTTACTGACTAAAGCAATTAAGCCTAATGCAAAAATTATTAGTGTTGCAGGCTCTGGAACTTGAGAAAGGCGAACATAAAAAGTTTCTGCTGTATTTAAAAAATAATTAAAGGATCACTCTGAGCAATCCATTCACTGCTCGCTGTATTAAACTCAGAACTATCTACATAATCAAAATCAGAGTTGAAAAACTGTGCCGCTTGGATGATGCCATCATTGAGTGCGGTAAAGTGCTGAACTACGGTTAACTCAGTTCTTAGAATATGAAGTAAATCCTCAGTTGCAAATTGCCAATTCTTCTGTAATTCAGGTGCATACAAAGTATTAGTAATAGAATTACTAATATCATAATATTCTACATTAACAGGAGAAGCCCAATCATAGCCTTTATAATTAATGTAGTTGACACCTAATAAACTATCAACAAGTTCATCTTCTGCATTAGTATAATCATGTGCATCTAACTCAACTTGCGTTAAATTGATAATCAGCGTTGCATTGGAAAAAGAAACAAAATAAAATAAAGTAAAGTAAAGTAATACACATTAATATTTTAACTGTAAACTTAATCATTAAAAACCTCGACGATAAATGAAAAGAGACATTACAACCACTACAAGGAAAAAAACACACCAACTTAATTAACACTTTATTTTTCAATTAGTTAAAATAAATTTTATTTATCAAAAATATTATTTGTAAAAAAAACCGACAATAATATATCGGGAAACGGTTATAGTCTGCGCGCCTTAACTTCCAATACTCTTGTAGTTAACACACCACCAACTTCACACCGACCTGTGCTTGTTATTGTATAATATGTAACATCTAAAATCACGGACTCAGTACATCCTACATTTATTGCCTGGCAATTTTCCAAACCTTGAATAGCTGAAAAATCATAAAGAACTGGTGCCTTGCAGTCACCGTTTGCTGGCTCAAGAGGGAAAACTTCAACGAGTTTTCTTTGTAAACCCGATTGAGCCGCTTGATAAGCACGAATGCCTAACACTTCATAGACAACAGTTTCAGCACTAGAACTTATCATTCTAACCAATGCAGTTCCTAACAAGGTCATTATTACAATAATAAAAACGGCAATAATTAAGGCACTACCTTGTTGATACTGATTAACGCCATTCGTTGGCATCACTTTAGGGTACATTTAGCACCTGCACTTCATTATTAAAGGTAATTTTTTCAAAATTCTTTTCAAATTGAAGATGTATTTGTACTAAAGCATTTCGCCGCAATGATGCAGATGCCACCTGAAAAGGAGCATTGTTGGTAATATTCTGCGCCATCAAAATACCATTACGCGTTAAATTGGTTCCTGCCAAACAATAATGTACATTATCACTAATAAAATAGACACGCTGTGACGGTGAATCACTTTCAAAGTGAATTGGTGATACAAAATTTAGTACCCATGGCTCAGTCGATTTATCTAAGCTAGAAAATCTATGATTTTTATCTGAGACACCCGCTAAATCAGCTATAGCCAAAGGGTAAACAATAACTTTAGTGGCCTGAGCAAAATTATCATCATTAAATGGAATTATAGCTAGAGTTGAACGACTAAGCTCAGGTAAAACGGGTAAATCAATATAAGTAGAACTTGCTATAATTGGCGTAAATTGTAAACAAGAAAAGCCTGCAAAATTAATATATGTGCTTGGGCTGTTAGGCAGTGCGTGCCTAACCTCTCTATTTAAGCGCTCAACAGAAAAACGTGCCGATGAAATAATTTGATCCCTTGCTGTCGCTTCTACATATATTTGCGTACCAAACTTTAAAAAACTACTGACTCCTACCGCAAGAATACCAAGTATAACAATAACGGAAATTAATTCTATTAAGGTAAAACCCGACGCTTTATTAAACGATAGCCTCTTCATTAGAAGTTCGCTCGATAAGTTGAGAAAACAATATCAAAATCGGTTGGCGTGGTGATTATAATAGTAATGAGTTTAGCCGTTGAATTATCACTGTTAGTTAAGCAATCGCCATCATAATCACTATCATTACACACGGTAACTTTTATAGCGTAACCGGTGTATAAATTTAGCACTTGTCCTTGTGAATTTTTAATATTTCCATCGCTATAAGTCAAACCATGGTAATCATCAACATCATTAAATAAATCACGACTATCCTCGTTATTGTCAGGACGACTATCCACTCCATCCTCTGGTCCCATTCCGATAGAACACTCTACAGTATTTTCTCCACAGCGAATACGACCACCAGCCATATCCGAGTTTTGATCAAAGGCTTTATTTTGAATTTCATTCAGCATTGATTGTCCTAATTCTGCAGCCCTGATTTGATGTAACTGTTCCGCACTTTGCTCAGCAATAGGATAAATAAGTGTTGTAAGAATAGAAAAAGAAACCGCTAATACGACAATACCAACAATGGTCTCTATTAAGGTAAAGCCTTTATTCTTCATTAAATTAAAGACAAAATTAGAGTGCATAAATATAGCCCTCTGAATTGATCAAAACACCCAATGCATCACTGCCGGTAATCGTCAATGTTATTTTACAAGGGTTAATAGCAATACAACCAACAGGTCGCCCCATGGAAGAAAAGCGAAATGAGGATAAGTTTTCGCTTATAGAAAAACTAATATCATTATCGCTGACAATACGTACGGTGGTGGTATCACCAGCGAGAACACTATCACATGTATTCGTATTTATTTCAGTAGCTAATAAGCCAATATCAGATGCATTAACACGAATAACTTGGCAGGTAACGTCGTTGCTTTGTTGCATAGCACGTAATTGAATATACCTGAGTTTAGTAATGAGCTCATCACGGTAAACATGTTCTTCAAAACCTTTCGACGTTAAAAGTCGTGGCACAATAGTTGCTGCCATAATTCCTATCATAATGATAGTGACCACCAACTCTATCAGAGTAAAGCCATACTCACTATTACGCTTGAAATCATTCAATCTTTCCATTTTCACTAAATACAGTCATTAACTTGAAAAGTAGGTTTTTGGTTAACACTAGTAGAATTAATGTAATACACAATACAATCCTCACTAGTAGAAGTCGGAATGCTATCCTCTTTAAAATAGATAACAAAAGTAGAAAAGCTAGTTCCTAATGCTTTATACTCATATTGGCTATCAATATCCACCAAACGCTTAAACTCATCAGGAATTCCAACAGGATACCCATATACGATTAGTAGCTCCCCATCATTATTTAAACCTTTACCATCGCCAATATTAATAGAGTTAGTTTCAGAAAACTGTTTATTCTGATTACCCTTCACAAGAGATTTACCATGTACTAAAGCTGCTGCCCCTTGTAAAGAAGCCTTTATCGCATGTAATGTCGCAGTTTTCGCATCAGCTTGCAAATTAATAAATTTAGGTACCGTTGTTACCGCTAAGATACCTAAAATAACAATAACCACCACTAATTCAATTAAGGTAAATCCTTTACTATTCATTGTACATTCTCTAATGCTAATACTTTAATTATTCTAGATAAAATACGTTATATCTCTGTTATGATACCTTACAATATTTCATCAACAAAGGGTAAGTTATTGTTTATTTAACACTCATAAACAAATAAATTTACTTATCACTAAACCTATGTGGTCAGTTTATTCATATTTCAAATTTTTTCTTGTTAGCTATTTTTTAGTCGGCATGCATATTATTTTAGATACACCCGGTGGCACTGGCTTGTATCTATCCTTTAATACTATCGCTTGGTTATTTATTGTCACACTCGTTGCTTTAGGCCTATGGCAAATAACCCTAAATAAACGAATTTACTATAGCAAAATGCTTATATGACTATTGCTCGGCTATCTTTGCTTATTAACGCCAGTTTTTTACTCCTTTGAATTTACTGATCACGCTATTCCGCGCCTTTTAGCACTAATCGGCGGTTTGCTGTTGTTGTTTTGTTTATATCAATTTCCAGTTAAGGAATCTGATAAATACCAGCTGCTGATAGTTATTTTAATTGCTGTTTCCTTAGAATCTTCGTTAGGACTGCTACAATACTTTTTCTTTGCCGAAGGTTTTTGGGGTGGTTATAAAGTAGGTGTTAGCAGACCACATGGCGTATTTTTACAACCTAATGTCATGGCCAGTTTTATGGCGACAGGGCTGGCTATTGCTCTTTTTATCTCAACTCGCTTTACCTTAGTTAAATCTCGTGTTGCTACTCCGCTAAAAGGGCTTATATATTTCACTTTATTTTCCACTAGCTTTTTATTAGTGATATTGCAATCAAGAACAGGGCATTTAAGTGCCTTATTAGTTTTAGCGCTTATATTCCCTTATTTATATAAAAAAAACAGCAAACAATTAGCCCGCAACATTGCCATTATCACTCTCGCTGTTGTTATCGCCTTGATGAGTTTTGACGGTTCAGATGTTGCCAAACGGGGTGGTGATAATTATCAATCCATTGGTTCTCGAAGTATTATCTTTGAAGTGAGCCTTGATATATTTAAAACTAAACCCTTGCTTGGTTATGGCTATGGCGGTTTTGAACGGAGTTTTATTGATCATTTTAATCAATATACGATAGCACACCCCGAAGCGGGCAATACCATACAACGTTTATCTCACCCTCATAATGAATTGCTATTTTGGGTAATTGAAGGGGGAATAATAGCCTTGTTGGCTTTTATCTTATTCACCACCGCTTACATTACCACTTGGCTTAGCATTAGTAGAGGTAAAGCTTTCGCGTTATTTGCTTTACTATTGCCGATTTTACTACACAGTCACTGGAATTTCCGTTTTACAGCTCAGTAAGCCACTTGGTCATTTTTCTGTTAATACTTTGGTTAACGGATACTGAAAATTCAAAAAACAGTTTATTTATCAACTGCACAAAAACGTTCTTAATCCGCTTTATTGCGCTATTAATTCCAACGATATTTATCCTTTTTTTAGCAACAAGCTTACACACCGCTAACATTTTAGTTGAGCATAAAAAAAACGGCTATCAATCAATAGAAAAACTGAATGATATAATCAACCCTATTGCTTGGCAAAATAGATTAGATGCGGCGGTTTATGCTCATATTTTAGTTTCAGGATTATTAGAAAAGAACAGTGAAAAATTAGAGTTGTATGTAGCTTGGGCTCAACAAAGAATAAAATACCTACCCAGAGATAGTATATATGCAAACCTACTTTTAGCACTTAAGATCTTAAACAAAGACACTGAGCATCAACAATTACTTAGAGAAGCCAAGCAAACTTACCCTCAAAGAGAAAACTGGCAAAGTAATGTTTATCACCAAAAAGATAAATAATCCTCTTGGTGATGTTTAGGCATAAAGCTAACGTAAGCTAAACTTTGTTATCCATTAAACCCAGTATTTAAAATCACTGTCATCAAGTAAAGATAGTGAATCCCCTACTATATCAGCTGAATTTAGCGCCGCGACCAACTCAAACCCCTGTTGGCGTTGCACTTTAGATAAGGCTTTATAAGGTAGACGAAAGTTAGGTAATACTGCACCTGTCATCATCAGCGCAGTATTAATACCAATAGGGTTTGGCTCACAAAACAACCATTGCATTAAACCTTGCAAGCTACTGTTAAGCTCTGTGTTTTTATTATCCATTAATTGGCGCATTAAACTTGGTACAATATTTGAGGTAACAGAAATAACGCCGTTAGAGCCATGTATATGACGCCCATCATGACTTTCATCATCATTACCCGACCAACAAGCAATACCTTGTTTTGTATAATGTGCGATACGCTCGTTACCAGCACATTCTTTTACACCAATAAAGTTTTTATGCTTAGATAGTGGTTCAATAATATCAGGGGTAATATCTTGACCAGTTCTTCCCGGAACATTATAAATAAAGGCAGGGCCAATATCTAATGTACGCGTTAAATGTTCAATAACCCCTGCTGTTGACGTTTTGCCATAGTAAGGGTTAATTTGTAAAGTAGCATCCATTCCCGCAGCAAAGCCATTTTCCGTTGCTTTTATCGCCTCACTAGTATTATTGCTACCGGTATTACCAATAATTAGTAACTTTTCACCAAATTTATGTACGCTGTGAGCGATTAATATTAAATGTTCTTCCCATGATAATAAGTGTCCTTCACCCGTTGTGCCGCCAACAACAATACCATCGACACCCGCAGCGATTTGTTTGGCTACTAGTTTATCATAAGTGGCTAAATCAACCTCGCCCTTTGCATTGTATGGGGTTTTGATTGCGGTAATTAAACTTGCTGCTCTTAATCGTTTCATTACATTCCTAATTTTATAATTTAAATGGATAAACAGACACGCATTATTAACGTTAACTAACAGTGACCAATATTATCAGTTATTTTACGCATCATAAAAATTTCTTTGGTTTCAATATGTTGATACTTAAATATTTGGTGATCTAACTGAATAACATTATAAGCTTGATAATTTTCACTGTCATTAAGATCTGCCGCATATAGCTGTTGCTCAATCAACTCACTTTTAGTGATGGTAAAGTGAACATCGCCAACTAAACCCCAATCACCCAGTTCAATAATTTGCTCGGTAACATTAGTTTCTTGCTCTGTTGAGACAAAAGTAAATTCAAAACTGCCATCAGCACTTAATTCGGCATATTCAACAATTTGTCGACCCTGTGCGTCGATGTCATTTCGATACCAACGGCCAAACAATAGCGCACGGTTATAATTCATAGAGAAACATCTTTCCTTTGCTTTATGCTATCAAAAAATAAAAAACCACCCTACCACAGTAAGATGCTGGTTATTTTAAATGTAAATACTGTGTATGCCAATCTGAATAAGTTATTCACATATAACAACATTAACTAAATATATCATAATCCATATTACCGCCATGGTTTAATTTAAATAATTAAGATGTAACTAGCGCTAAAAAGGGTTAAGTTAGGTAAAATAAAAAGCCATATCATGTAGAGAAAGTAATGCTAAAACCTAATGTACAATTATTATTAACCGGCAATGAATTAATGACCGGTGATATTGTTGACAGCAATTCAGCCATGATAGCACAGCAATTTAAAGAATTAGGATTAGACATATCCCGTAAAGTAACCATTGCAGATAACCTTTCCGCATTAGTTAATGAAATAAACCTACTAGCCAAACAGGCCGATATTTTAATTATTAACGGTGGCTTAGGCCCTACCATTGATGATTTAACCGCTCACGCTTTAGCTAAAGCAACTCAGGTTGAATTAATTGAACATAGTGAAGCATTAGCACACCTTACGACCTGGTGTAAAAAACGCGGCGCTAAATTAAACGCGCCGAATTTAAAGCAAGCAATATTACCACAGGGTTGCACTATCATCGCTAATAGCCAGGGTAGCGCGGTAGGTTTCAAGGTAACTCACCTAGCATGTGATATTTATTGTACTCCTGGTGTTCCAAGAGAACTGAAAACCATGTTGGCCGAGCAAATAGTACCTGATATTGCTAAAAAACTTCCTAAAAAATTAATTACCGATGTAACTCGATTACAAGTATTTGGCCTAGGTGAATCAACATTACAAAAAATGATAAATGAGCAACTACCTGATTGGCCAGAAAATATTGAATTAGGTTTTAGAGCAGGTATGCCGTTGCTTGAAGTAAAACTCACCACAACGTGCCAAGAAGGTCATAATAGTAAACCACAGTGGTACACTAAACTAGTTAACGTGTTGGGCGATCATTTAATAGCCGAAATTGACCATCAACCTTTATCTTTAGCGAAACATATACTAGTAAAATTAGCGGATAATAATGTTAAAATCACCACAGCAGAATCTTGTACTGGCGGTATGATAGCTAGCTTGTTGACAAAAGAAGCGGGTGCTTCAGCGTGTTTTGAAGCAGGATTTGTCACTTACAGTAACAACATGAAAACTACACTGTTAGATGTTTCCAAAGAGTCATTAGAACAACACGGTGCAGTAAGTAAAGAAGTTGTCTTGGCAATGGCTCAAGGAGCTTTAGAAAAATCATCTGCTGACTTTGTCATTGCCGTCTCTGGTATCGCTGGCCCCGATGGTGGCAGCACAGAAAAACCAGTTGGCACCGTATGGCTTGCTTGGGGTCATAAAAATAACTTAAAAATGGTAGGCTTACTAATACCCTTACCAAGAAGTCATTTTCAAAAGTATGTCGCTAATATCGGTTTAGATCTAATTCGTCGAGAATTAATGAGTAGTACACAGACCGCACATTATATTATTGAATGTAAGTTTAGTTAACCACCCAGTAAGTATTATTGAACAACTCATTGCTAAGTAAATAAAAAAATTTAAAAGGATAATTTTTTTATGGTGCTACGCTAGTGCTATAATAATAGAAAATAACTAATGAAAAATCAGTGGAAATCATTAAATTACGGAGTCTATTTTGATTGAGAAAAACTTTATAACCAGCGGTCGAAATACCATAATACATAAAATTAAAAAGTTCGATTTATTAATTGTTAATAGCGAAAAACCAGTAGTAATAGTAAGCCACAGAGGTATTGGCATATATAAGGGTGAAATACCCGCTAAGCGCTCTATTGCAAAAAAAGCTTATCAAGATGTTGTTTATATTGAGTCTAGTGAAATATTTGGTGAAGAAAAGACTTTGTTATTTGTGCAAGCGCTTGATGGAAAAGAATATAAAATTGACTATAGCAAAATAAACACTAAAAGCTTTATTAGAATCCACCAAGATAATTACATGTAATTCAGTAAAATTTAATTAGCCTTTTAGTCATCTATGTAGTTCATTAGCTTTTCTAATGATGATGTCGGAGTAAATCTTTATGACCCAGCTCAGCTTAATTGCTAACGCCAAAAATAATATTGATTTGCATTTAACCCCCATTAAAGGGGGCAATGCAATCACGGAAGCAAATATTATTGAGCTAATTTCACAGTCTGAATATAGCAAATTACGCCCTAATACTGTTAACATAAAAAATGCAATTGCAGAATTAAATGATATATTAAAACCTTTGCCAAACAAAGAAACAGGCAGAGAAATACAGTATCAAGTTCTAGAACGAATTGATGCCACTATTACCGTCACCATTGACCAAGATGAGATGGGAGCTACGGCCGAAATAATGCCGGCACAAGGCGGTAAGAACTTATCCGCTAAAGCAATATTGACGGCGGCTCAAGAGATTGGCGTTAAAAAAGGCTTTAGTAAAGAAGAATTAATCAAGTTAGCCCGCTTAGCGGCTAAAGCCCCCCCAAACACGCAAGTGTATTTACAAATCGCCACAGGAAAGTTAGCAATCAAGGGCAAAGATGCTGAAATAAAGCCACTTGTTGAATGTGCCCAATCTCGCATTTTACGCCCAAAAAGAAAAGAAGATGGTAGCGTCGACATGCGTGATTTAGGCGATATTATCTGTGTAAAAATAGGTGAACCCTTAGCGAAAAAAATCCCTTTAACCACAGGAAAAAAAGGTTATACCGTTACCGCGACCTTGCTGCCTGCTGAGCCTGGTAATGACATCCCCTTAATTTCAGGTGAAGGCACCGCCATCAGTCCTAAAGATCAAAATGTACTAGTATCAAAAAAAGTGGGTTTACCAAAAATAATTTCTAATGGTATGGAAGTAGATGAAGTATACAAAATAAAAAATGTTACTGTGGCGACTGGCAATATTAACTTTACGGGTAGTGTAATTATTGACGGTGACTTAAACGAAGGTATGAAGGTAATTGCTAGTGGCGATGTCACTGTTGGCGGCTTTGTTGAATCGGCTATAATTGAAGCTGGTGGTGATATCACCATAAATGGTGGCATAATTGGTCGTAAACATGACATTGAAAAAAACAAAGTCACCGATGTAAAAATGAGTGTTAGCGTCAATGCCAAGGGCAATATTTATGCAAAATATTGCCAATATGCCGAAATCAACTGTTCAAAAGATGTTCGTATAGAAAACCAGTTACTGCATAGCTTATTGAACATTCAAGGTGGACTGAAAGTTGGTACCAAAGAAAAGTCTAATGGTAAGTTAATTGGTGGTTATATCAAAGCTGGCTCTTATGTTACCGCCGGAGTAGTTGGTGCAACAGCAGGTAGTAATACCGTTATTAATTTTGAGTATAAAGTTATAAGATTCAAAGAGAAAATGCAAGCGATTGAATCACGTTTAAAATTCGACTCAACCAAAACTAACGAACTAAAAGCCGCAATAAACAAATTAAAAAAATTACCCAAAGATAAAGTAAAACCAGAAATGTTAGCAAAAGTTATTTCTACTTATCAATTTCACGCCAAGCGCATGGGTGAAATTCTATTAGAAAAAGAAGCTTTAGAGAAAACTATTCAAGATTATATGGAAAGCGTATATATAGAGGCGACTGAAAAGCTACACCATGGCGTTCAACTAATTGTTGATAGCTTTAATGATAGGTCACGCCGTGAATATGGACCTAGTAAAATGATTTACAAAGAAAGAAAAATTCACATCGATGCCATAGTAAATACCTAAATATATCTATGACCAAAATTTTTACTTTATTATTCTCGACATTATTTAGCTTACCAAGTTTTAATACTCAAGCCTAACAACGCCTAATTAATTTCAATTATGGCGTTATCATAGATCCAAGCCATATACACTATTGGGTCAATATTAATCGCTGTAGTCGATGCCAGCATACAAAGGATTTTGACTTAAATGTTAATTTTCTTTCTATCCCTTTATATATAAGGCTTTCGTAAAGTAGCGAGTAGCGAAAAACTACACGCAAGTTACGTATGCAGTTTATTACTGTTTTATTGGTAACTTCCTAACTCGCTACTCGAAACTACTATTTACATATTAGGGTAGTTTGGACCACCTGTTCCCTCTGGTGTTACCCAAGTAATATTTTGACTTGGATCTTTAATATCACAAGTTTTACAGTGGATACAATTTTGAGCATTAATAACAAACTTATCACCTTCCTTTGTTTGTTCAACTTCATAAACACCTGCAGGACAATAGCGTTGTGCCGGCTCAAGATACTTCACAAAGTTTACACTTAGTGGAATACTGCTATCAGTGAGTTTTAAGTGACAGGGTTGCTCTTCTTCATGATTAGTATTAGAAAGAAAAACTGAAGATAGCTTATCAAAACTTAATTTATTATCTGGTTTAGCATAGTTAATAACTGGCGCTTGTGAAGCAAGCTTAAGTTGATCATAATCTAAACTATCATCTTTAAAATTAAATGGTAATTTACCACCGAAGAAGTTTTGATCGACCGTGTTATATGCCCCCCCTAATATGGTACCAAATTTATGCATAGCAGGACCAAAGTTACGGGTGTTATACAATTCATCGTATAACCATGAATCTTTGAATTTATCGGTATAAGAGGTTAGATCTTGTTTACCTTGCTCACTGATGCCGTCATTAGTAATAAGCGCTTCAACAATAGCTTCAGCTGCTAACATACCAGATTTCATCGCGGTATGATTACCTTTAATTTTGGCAAAATTAATCGTACCCGCATCACAACCTATTAATAATGCACCTGGCATAGTCATTTTAGGTAATGAATTGAAACCCCCTTTTGCCATAGCACGGGCACCATAAGAAACACGTTTACCACCCTCAAGGTATTGGCTAATTTTGGGGTGATGCTTATAACGCTGAAATTCATCAAACGGACTCAAGTGTGGATTGCTATAATTCAAGTCGACAATCAATCCCACAAACACTTGGTTATTTTCAGCATGATATAAATAACCACCACCAGTAGTATCTTTATCTAAAGGCCAACCAGCGGTATGAACAACCAAACCTTCTTGGTGCTTGGCGGGTTCTATATCCCAAATTTCTTTAAAACCTAAACCATAATGCTGGGGAGAGACATCCGCATCTAAATTAAATTTCGATATGACTTCTTTACCTAAATGACCGCGACAGCCCTCAGCAAAAACTGTATATTTTGCCCGTAGCTCCATACCAGGCATAAAAGAGTCTTTCTCATTACCATTAACATCTAAGCCCATATCACCGGTAATAATACCGCCGACGCTACCGTCGTCATTATAAATAACATCGTGCGCAGGAAAACCTGGAAATATTTCAACGCCCAAGCCTTCCGCTTGCTCAGCAAGCCAACGGCAAACATTACCCATACTGACAATATAATTACCGTCATTATGCATCGTTTTCGGTACCGAAAAACTGGGTAATTTAATACCATTAGTGTCGCTATTTAGTAAATAAATATCATCTCCAGTTACCTTGGTGGTTACAGGAGCTCCCTTCTCTTGCCAGTCAGGAAACAACTCATTCAGTGACCTTGGTTCAAACACAGCACCCGAAAGAATATGCGCACCGACCTCTGAGCCTTTTTCAACAACACACACCATAAGCTCTTGTTGCTTTTCTTGTGCCAGTTGCATTAAACGACAAGCAGTTGATAGCCCTGCAGGGCCTGCACCAACAATTACTACGTCAAATTCCATCGATTCGCGTTCCATGGTATCTCCCAATATATATTATTTATTTATTTATTAAAATTTCAAACAGTTGTTTGATATTCAAACGGGTGTTTGATAGTATCCCATTAAAGGATACCAAGCAAGACGTCAATCGCTTTAAAAATAACATTATTCTTATCGCTATATAGTCTGTTAATACTCTGCTTAATAAAACAATTTAAAACAAAATCACCTTTATCTTATTTCAAACATGGGTATTATATATTAGTTTAAATGTTTTCACCAAGATTACGTTGACGTTCACGTAAACTAAAGGTAGTCTTTTGAGTATTAGCTCAATTTTTATATTTTTTACTCTTTAGTTTTAATAACTATTTAGTTTCTTTATTACTAAACAAACATAACCAGAGGCGACGATGAAAGTATTAGTACCCATCAAACGTGTAATTGACTTTAATGTCAAAGTTCGCGTTAAATCAGATAACTCAAATGTTGATCTTGCTAACGTTAAAATGGCAATCAACCCGTTCTGTGAAATAGCTGTTGAAGAAGCTATTCGTCTTAAAGAAGCCGGTATTGCAACCGAAGTTATTGCCGTATCAATTGGCACTAAAGCTTGCCAAGAACAACTTCGTACCGCATTAGCATTAGGCGCAGATCGTGCTATTCAAATTCAAACTGATCTAGAGCTTGATTCAATTAATATCGCTAAGCTTTTACAAAAAGTAGTAGAAGAAGAACAGCCAAAATTAGTTATTTTAGGTAAACAAGCCATTGATAGCGATAACAACCAAACCGGCCAAATGCTTGCTGCATTAACTAACATGCCGCAAGGTACTTTTGCTTCAATCGTAAAAGTTGACGGTGATAAAGTTAATGTCACTCGTGAAGTTGATGGTGGTTTACAAACAGTAGCACTTAGCCTTCCTGCAATTGTTACTACTGACTTACGCTTGAATGAACCTCGTTACGCTTCATTACCTAACATTATGAAAGCTAAACGCAAGCCATTAGATGTTAAGAATGCTGAAGACTTCGGTATTGATTTAACCCCTAGAACAAAAACATTAAAAGTGACTCCACCTGCAGAGCGTAAAGCAGGTATCATTGTTGAAAGCATTGATGAATTAGTCGAAAAGTTAAAAAATGAAGCGAAGGTGATCTCATGAGTATTTTAGTATTTGCAGAACACGACAATAACAGTTTAAAAGCTGATACCTTAAAAACTGTTGCTGCGGCTCAGGCTATTGGTGGCGATATTCACATTTTAGTTGCCGGTAGTAACTGTCAAAGCGTTGCCGAAGCCGCAGCAAAAATTAATGGCGTAAGTAAAGTATTAGTTGCAGACAATGCGGTCTATGAACATCAATTAGCTGAAAATGTTAGCTTACTTGTCACTGAACTTGCTGGCGATTATGAACACATTCTAGCCACAGCACTAACAACAGGTAAAAACTTTATGCCTCGCGTTGCCGCCTTGTTAGATGTCACCCAAATTTCTGACATTATTGGTGTTGAAAGTAGCGACACCTTTATTCGTCCTATCTACGCAGGTAACGCAATTGCTACTGTACAGTCTTTGGATAGTAAAAAAGTTATTACCGTGCGTACTACCGGCTTTGATGCCGTAGTGACCGATGGTAGTGCTGAAGTAGTGGCTTTAGACACGGTAACTGATGCCGGTAACTCAAGTCATGTTAGTGATGAATTAACCGTATCAGAGCGCCCTGAACTAGGCGCTGCTAGCGTTATCATTTCTGGTGGTCGTGGTATGCAAAATGGTGATAACTTCAAATTACTTGATGGTATTGCAGATAAACTTGGCGCAGCTATTGGTGCATCTCGTGCAGCGGTTGATGCAGGCTTTGTTCCTAATGATATGCAAGTGGGTCAAACAGGTAAAATTGTTGCTCCTGACTTATACATTGCCGTTGGTATCAGTGGTGCTATACAGCATCTTGCCGGTATGAAAGATTCTAAAGTTATTGTTGCCATCAATAAAGACCCTGAAGCTCCAATCTTCCAAGTAGCTGATTACGGAATTGTTGCTGATTTATTTGATGCTTTACCTGAATTAGAGAGTAAGCTGTAACATAGTCCTAAAACGCCTTTGATAAGTTTTAAGCTAAACATTATATTGCTATAATAAAACCACTCTCGTAGTGGTTTTATTTTATTTAAATTTTAGTAAATATAAGCATATGCCACTCAAAAATCTAGGTAACAGTAAATGAAAGAAAAATTATCCAGCCTCAGTGACTTAGCCCAAGCTTTTGGAAAAGATGCAAATAACATCACTACAGCAACTAAAATTGATGACAACTCCTTAGTATACTCCACTGATACCGGTCGCATTAAACAATCAAAGATAGACAATTATATAACCCCCAGTGACGGCTTTGCTAAAGTACGCCGAGAAACTAAAGGCCGAAAAGGTAAAGGGGTTGTTACTATCACTGGTTTGGGGCTTGATAGTAAATCATTAAAAGACTTAGCTAAAAAGCTAAAGAAAATTTGTGGTACTGGTGGAACAGTTATCGGTGAAGTAATTGAAATTCAGGGAGATAAACGCGAAATAATTAAACAAACACTTGAAAAATATGGATATAAAGTAAAATTTATCGGTGGCTAAATGGCTATGGGCCAATAAGCCTATCTGACAATTAATAGACTATCATTGCATTTTTAATTAGTGAGTGAAGTTTAACAATGTCCTACTGCGCTCTCGCATAGGCTTTACTGCAATATAAGCACGCTACCATCGGCGCTACTGCATTTCACTTCTGAAGCAATGCGGCATAAAAGGTGAATGGGATCAGGTTATTATTTTTAAAAAGCAGAAAGCAAAAAACCCGTAGCGTTAGCTACGGGTTT
>JABSOW010000040.1 GCA_013215465.1 Colwellia sp.
TGTCGGTGGTCGCTCACGAGAAATACAAGTTAATTTAGATCCCGAACAAATGACCGCTCGAACAGTCACTATTGCAGATGTTTTACATGCCATTCAAGCCTCTAACACCTTACTACATCATGGTAACCTCGCCTTAGAAAATCAATCTTTTCGTCTGGAAAGTGGTGATGTTTTTCGTGATATAGCCGCCTTAAAACAGACTCCTATTAGTGTCATTGATGGCAGTGTGGTTTTATTAAAAGATATCGCAAACATTACCGACGGCCCAGCAGAGCAAAATAGCTATACCTGGATTGACTTTGCTAATGGTCATCAGCAACAACATTATGCAAATAATAATGGCGATCATCCCATGGTAACTATTAGTGTCGCCAAACAATTGGGCAGTAATGCCGTTAACGTAGCCCAAGCGGTACATGATAAAATAGCAGCGCTACAGCAAGCTATTTTCCCACAAAATGTTCATGTAGAAGTATTACGTGATTATGGTGAAACTGCTAATGAAAAAGTAAACAACCTCACTACTAGTTTAGCGTTTGCAGTGTTTACCGTGGTGGTATTTATCGCGGTATTTTTAGGCTGGCGCGCCGCAGTTGTGGTTGGCTTAGCGGTACCTATTTGTTATGGCATTACCTTGTCATTAGATTTAGCTTTTGGCTACACGATTAACCGTGTCACCTTATTCGCACTCATTTTATCGCTGGGTTTATTAGTAGACGATCCTATTACCGCTGTTGACAATATTGAACGCTATCTAAAAAAGAAAGATGGCTCTTTACAAGATAAAATAGTGGCTGCCATCAATGAAATTAGAGTACCCTTGTTAATGTCCACCTTAACAATAGTATTAGCCTTTATTCCCTTAGCCTATATAACCGGCATGATGGGGCCTTACATGGCTCCTATGGCATTTAATGTGCCCTTAAGCGTGATCAGCTCCACTGTAGTAGCCTTTTTAGTCACCCCTTGGTTAGCATCAAAATTGATCAAATCAAAATCAGCTACAGAGCTTGATGAAAGTAAGGAACAAAGCCAAGGCTTCAATCAATTTTACCGCCGTATACTGACGCCATTATTAGAAGATAGAAAAAAAGGCAAGTTAGTGCTTTGGGCGGTATTAGCCTTATTTATTATTGCTGCCATGTTACCCGTTATGCGTCTTGTACCGCTAAAATTATTACCTTTTGATAATAAAAATGAGCTACAGATCATTATTGATATGCCAGAAAATTCGACGTTAGAGCAAACCGCCGCGATGGCCAAAGTAGTATCAAGCAAAGTTCAGCAGCTACCTGAAATAAAAGCGATAGCAAGCTATGTAGGAACGCCATCACCGATAGATTTCAACGGGTTGGTGCGTCAATATTATCAGCGACAAGCGCCTTACATGGCTGATTTGCGGATAATTTTACTAGATAAAAACGCCCGAGAACACCAATCACATGCCATTGTATTAAGGTTACGGCAGCACTTAGCAGCGCTTAACGTCGATGGCGTAAATATTAAAGTAGTAGAAGTGCCCCCCGGGCCACCAGTACTTAGCACCTTAGTGGCCGAGCTGTATGGTGATGAATTTACCCAATACAGCGAACTACAACAAGCAGCAAAAATTGTTGAGCAGAGATTAAAACAAGAACCCCATGTGGTTGAAGTAGATTCAACTGTTGGTGGTGATCAACCAAAGATTCGTTTTGTTAGTGATAAAATAAAAGCCGCTTTATCAGGCATTTCTACAGAAAATATTAATCAAACGCTAGCCGTAGCGAATGCGGGGGAAATTGCGGGTTACCTGCATGTAAACGATGAAGCAAGCCCACTGGCAATTAAGGTGAAATTACCGATTGAACAACGACAAACACTCGCTGATTTTTACCGCTTAACCATCAAGGGACAAGCGGGTATTGTACAAAAAACTACGCCTCAAGGGATTGATATAGCACCGCAGTCACTGGTTTCATTAGGCGAGTTAGGACAATTTGAACAACAAATTAGCGATAAAGCTATCTTCCATAAAAACTTAAAACCTGTTGTCTATGTCACCGCTGATATTTCAGGAAGAACACCTGCGGCTATTATTGCCGATGTAAGTAGTGATTTACAAAGCGCTAGTGCCAACAGTGCTCACAGTAGCAATACCTACAATAACAGTACCAGGGATAGTGTCTCAACGGCAGAGCCAAATGATTGGAAAAAACGCACTTTTTTAACAAGTGGCGGCGGTCAATTATGGCAACTACCTGACAACATTACTTTATCTTGGAGTGGTGAAGGTGAATGGAGTATTACCATACGGGTCTTTATCGACATGGGTATTGCCTTTGCCTTTGCACTAATAGCAATTTACCTTGTACTGAGCATTCAAACAGGCTCAGCAGCATTAGCTGGCATTATTATGTCAGCAATACCATTAACTGTTATTGGTATTATGCCCGGCTTCTTTTTGCTTAATCAATTTGGCGAACGTGAAATTGCCAACGCCCCTGAGCCAATATTATTTACCGCAACCGCGATGATCGGCATGATCGCGTTAGCAGGCATAGTCGTTAGAAATTCATTAATTTTAATTGAATTTATTAACCAAGCCCGTGATCGGGGAGAGCCAATTAAAGAAGCGTTAATTCAAGCTGGCGCGGTACGTATGCGACCTGTGCTATTAACTGCTGGCACCACTTTATTAGGCAATTTAATTATCACCTTAGATCCTGTATTTAGTGGTTTAGCTATCGCCATTATTTTTGGCATCATTTCTTCAACCATCTTTACACTACTTGTTGTTCCTATTGTTTATCTATTAGTTTTTGACCCTGAACAATCAAACCAAACTAGCAGCGCTGATAAACAAGCGGTAATAACTCTCGCTACAGAAGAATCTACAGAGGCTAAGGTATAGTCATGACTCACACAAAAACAGATAAAAGCACAGTACAAAAAATAATCACCCCAGTAATAGCCTTAACTATTCTGTTGTTGATGGTGGCATGGCTTGCTGGCTCATTTGATGAAAAAGTATCACCGGCATTGAATGAAACGGCTCATCGCCAGATAAACGCGGCGATGGTAGAAAAGCACAACAGCTATACCCTAGTAGCCAGTAAAGAGGCGATTTTCGAGCCTGTAGCAGCTAGCGTTGCAGCAAAACAAACAACCATTATTTCCGCTAGAATTTTAGCGCGTATTGAGCAAATAAACATTAGAGCAGGTCAACGAGTAAAAAAAGGCGACCTATTAATTCAACTAGAGCAACGCGACTTACAATCACAAGTGCTACAAGCCAAACAAAATGTTAATGGCATGCAAGCTCGCGATAAAGAAGCAAAGAAAAATCTTGATCGCGCGGTCGAGTTATTTAAAACAAAGTTAATTTCAGCAGTTGAATTAGATAAAAATCGTGCTAATTACCAAACTATTCATGCTGAATTAACCGCAGCTAAACAGGCATTTTCTCAAGCACAAACCACCTTAAGCTATGCCAGCTTGATAGCGCCAATTGACGGGCGTATTGTTGACCGTTTTGCCGAGCCCGGCGACACAGCTCAAGCTGGAAGAAAATTATTATCGTTATACAACCCGTTATCTTTACGCGTAGAAGCACAAGTGCGCGAGCAACTGGCGTTAACATTAATCAACGGCCAACAAATAGAAATTGAATTACCTAGCGTGAATAAAACAATTACCGGTGAAATAGAAGAAATAGTCCCTGCGGCAAATACCGGTGCTCGCAGTTTTTTAATTAAAGCACGCATTACTTATCATGAAAATTTATTGCCAGGCATGTACGCACGCATGTTAATTCCCGCAGGCGAACAAACCCTGTTAACTATTCCGGTAAACAAAGTCGCTCATGTTGGTCAGCTAGATTTTGTTTGGCTTAGTGTAGATGGTGAAATTCAACGCCGCTTCGTTAGATTGGGTAAAGAAAGAAAGGGCATGATCACGGTAATTTCAGGCTTACAGCCTGGTGATAAAGTAATATCAATATAAATACAACATCATGATTTACATCAAAACAACTTATGATTTAACAAATAGCATTTGTCTAATGAAAAGCTTTCGTTATAATTGACAAGCTTTTCATTTTGTTACATTCATTAATCGCGTTAAGGTATTTAATATATGTTTGGTTTCCCTAGTAAAAAAGAATTCATTGCCTTAAAAAGAGAAAATAAGCAACTAAAACAACAACTCTTGACATTAGAAAGAGAAGTCACAAATGCCAATGACGAAAGTCAACAATTAGCGCAAGATATGGCTAGCAATACAGAGCGCTATCGCCATCAAGAAGAAATAAACGGTTTATTGTTAACTTCATCTGACTTAGTGAACAATATTAGAGAAGAGCTTGCTGCTTCCTCTACAGAGCTAATAAGCCACCGTGATGATTTTCAATCATCACAAAAACTATTTACCGAAATTCTCACTATGCTAGCTTCAACCATAGTCGCTACTGCACAAATTAGTAGTGATAGCCAAGAGGCTTCAACGTCAGTTGATAATTTAAAGTCCGCAACGGCTGGCATTAATGACTTTGTAAACATAATCAAAGGTATATCTGATCAAACCAATTTACTTGCTTTAAACGCAGCCATTGAAGCCGCTCGAGCCGGGGAACAAGGTAGAGGCTTTGCCGTTGTTGCTGATGAAGTAAGAAACTTAGCCCAACGTTCAGCTGAAGCGTCAAATGAAATATCTAACTTAATTGAGCAAGTTAATCAGCAAATGGAACAGGTGATTGAAGGGATACATCAAGTAGGCAACAAAAGCAGTGAAATAAGTAAGAGCACTGCGACAATAGAAACAACTGCTACTGATATCGTCTCGGTTTCACAAAAGATGTATTCAGTTATTAACAGCTCAACTGCTGACGCCTTTATTCAAACGGTTAAAATGGATCATGTGGTATGGAAATTAGAAGTATATCAAGTGATTTTGGGCGTATCGGACAAAACAGTAGACAATTTTTCTGATCACAAAAGTTGCCGTTTAGGTAAGTGGTACTTTACTGGTGGTGGTGCTAAAAAATATACCAATTATAGCGCATTTAAACAGCTTGACGCCCCCCATGCGCAAGTTCATAACTATGGGTTAAGTGCTTTAAAAGCAATGCAGGCTGGTAACTTAGAGCAAACGGTAAAAGATTTATCAGTAATGGAAAGTGCCAGTGTGGAAGTGGTTAACTTACTGACAGTGCTTTCACATGAAATAGCAAAAGATACTATAAGTTAAAAATAGTTTAACGAAACGAAGGTAACTAACGTGAAATTATTACTCCCTATCATCTTTACTAGTCTCCTAGTATCGGGTTGTACTAATCGCTTAGCACAACCCGAATTTAAATCAGGATTTTTAAAAGACTATCGCTTTTTTAAAGCCAACCCTAATACCGAAAACTCTTGGATCCGCACTAAACCAGGATTTAGATTGACCAAGTTAAAACAATATAAAAAAATAGCACTTAACCCTATAGAGATCTGGTTAGACTCTACAAAGAAAACCAATATTATTGACCCCCTAAAACAAGCTAAACTAACGGCTTACTTTGAACAGCAAATCAAAAATAAAGTAGCTGATCGCTTTGAGTTTGTAGAACCAGGAACCAAAGACTCATTATTAATAAAAATGGCGTTAACTAATATTGAAGAATTAGAGCCAGGATTAAGCCCTCTAGATGCACTGCCTTTTAGAATTGCCATGATGGCAGGAGAACAAGTTTATTTACTTGTGACGGCTCAAAAAGCAGTGATTGGCGCGGCTAGCTTAGAAGTAGAGTTCGTAGATACTAACTCGAACCGAGGTATTCTCGCTGTAATTGTTAATAGTAAAACAAGTGAAGTTAATGTTAGTGATAATGATAGTAATATTGAAAGTGTTAAGTTAGTCATTGATGATTGGGTTGAAAGGTTGGCTCAGGCACTAATGCCTATACCTAAAATTTAAAATCTAAAAGATTTTATCAATAAAGAAGAAGGGATTATCCCTTCTTCTCGTAACAGTTTTTCAATAACCATAGAATGCTTCCCGCTCCACTTGAAGATGCTCGTTTCAGGGCGTCTGAGCTATTCATAATCAAGGCACATTTTTTATTAAGGGTTATTGAAAGGTAATGCAGAGTATGATTTGCCCAGCCTTCCCCAAGAGGCTGGTTTAGAAACGCTTTATGCTGCGTTATTGATTTTGAGAAGGGAGCACCATTCTCTTCAATCAATGCCTCAATCATATTTGCTTGCCTTGCCCCTTTACCCTAAAATATCGACAATTATAATTATCTTCAAATAAAAAGGTCTCTACATGGCTCAGCCACTACCAGATAAATTCATCATGACGATGAATCGAGTTTCTAAAGTAGTTCCACCAAAACGTACTATTTTAAAAGACATTTCTCTTTCATTTTTTCCTGGTGTTAAAATAGGTGTTTTAGGGTTAAACGGTTCTGGTAAATCTACCCTACTTCGCATTATGGCAGGTCTTGATACTGAATTTGAAGGTGAAGCTACCGCATTAGCTGGTACCAATATTGGCTATTTACCGCAAGAGCCAATACTTGATGAAGCGAAGACAGTTAGAGAGATCGTTGAAGAAGGCGTTGCTACCGTAAAAAATGCTTTAGCCCGTCTTGACCAAGTCTATAGCGACTATGCTGAAGAAAATGCTGATTTTGACGCGCTAGCGAAAGAGCAAGGTGAGTTAGAAGATATCATCAATAGCAATGATGGTCATAATATTGATAACGTACTTGAGCGTGCTGCTGATGCTTTACGTTTACCACCTTGGGAACAAAAAATTGGCATATTAAGTGGTGGTGAACGCCGCCGTGTAGCCCTTTGTCGTTTATTATTGCAAAAACCAGACATGTTACTGCTTGATGAGCCTACCAACCATTTAGATGCTGAATCTGTTGCTTGGTTAGAGCGCTTCTTACATGACTACCCAGGTACTGTGGTAGCTATCACTCATGATAGATACTTCTTAGATAATGTTGCTGGTTGGATATTAGAGCTTGATAGAGGCCACGGAATCCCTTATGAAGGTAACTACACTTCATGGTTAGAGCAAAAAGATGCTCGCCTTGAACGAGAAGGAAAAACCGAAAGCGCACTACAAAAAACCATCAAGCAAGAGCTTGAATGGGTTCGTTCAAATCCAAAAGCGCGTCAGTCAAAAAGTAAAGCCCGTATGGCTCGCTTTGAAGAGCTTAACAGCCAAGAGCACCAAAAACGTAATGAAACCAATGAACTTTACATTCCTCCGGGACCTCGCCTTGGCGATAAAGTTTTAGATGTTGTTAACTTAACAAAATCGTTTGGCGATAGAGTATTAATAGATGATTTAAGTTTTAGTGTCCCTAAAGGCGCTATTGTTGGTATTATTGGCCCAAATGGCGCCGGTAAATCGACACTCTTTAAAATGATGACCGGGGCTGAAAAACCCGATTCAGGTGAAATAACCTTAGGTGATACGGTAAAACTGGCCAGTGTTGATCAATTCCGTGATGATATGGATAACAGTAAAACCGTTTACCAAGAGATATCTCAAGGCCATGAAATTTTGCAAATAGGCACTTATGAAATTCCAAGTCGTGCTTATGTCAGTCGTTTTAACTTTAAAGGTAACGATCAACAAAAAGTGATTGGTCAATTATCAGGTGGTGAGCGAAACCGTGTTCATTTAGCCAAATTAGTACAAACTGGCGGTAACGTCTTGCTACTAGATGAGCCGACCAATGATTTAGATATTGAAACCCTACGAGCGTTGGAAGAAGCCTTATTAGAATTCCCTGGTTGTGCCATGGTTATTTCTCATGACCGTTGGTTCCTTGACAGAATTGCTACTCATATTTTAGATTATCGAGATGAAGGTCAAATCAACTTCTATGAAGGTAACTTCACTGATTACGAAGCTTGGTTAAAGAAAACTTTAGGCCCTGCAGCGACTGAACCCCATAGAATTAAATATAAAAAAATTGGCTAAATAAAACCGGCTAGAGAAGCTCAGCACAAACATATACCCATGATACTTCAAGATACGAGTTTCAGGATGACTGAGCGATTCATGATCAAGGCGCATCTTTTTATTAATGGTTGTTCCATTAAAAATAGATGCAACGAAGAGCATGATTTGCTCAGTCATCCCCAAAGGGCTGGTTTAGAAACGCTTTATGCTACGTTATTGATTTCGACAAGGAGAACAACCATTCTCTTCAATCAATGCCTTACCTAAAGACGTTTCTAATTCCAGCTGAATCCGGCATCTTGAGGTAACATGGGTATAATATATCTGTTTATGCTGAGCAATCGTGGCGACAACCGCACTAGAAATAATCTGTAGCGCTATTTTAAAAAAATTAACCATGAATAAAAAGATGCACCTTACTTATAACTCATTCTACCCTCTATAAAATCGTGTTTTTAACTAATTAGATCAGCAATATAAAGATCATTAAAATATTAATATTTAACAACCTTTTCTATACCATTTCAACAAAAATCAGTCTATGCTAATAGTATGTTTTATCAATAACTTTAATAGGCGTATTAGGATGGAGAACAGACGACAATTCACCCGTATATTATTTTCAATCAAAGCAGAGCTCACCGTGGAAAGTAATATCTATCCGGTATCTATTCATGATATTTCTCTTAATGGTGCCTTAATCACAGCAGTGCAATCTGAGCAACCGCTAAAAGGAAAAATAGGTACCTTAAGTTTTTTTCTGTCTGATAATGAATCAGCCGTCACTATGCATATTGCCGTTGTACATGAACAAGATGATGAAACAGGTTTACAGTGTAATGCTATTGATATTGACAGTGTTACTCACTTACGTCGCCTAATTGAACTGAACTTAGGTGATAGCGAACAGTTGAATAAAGAACTTAGCCAACTGTCTCGTACTATTTAATTCTATTTACTTTACCAAAACGTCTATTAGTAACACCTATTAAACCCCCTATTACCGCATTTAAGGAAACCGTATGAACCATCTTGTTATTTCTTGTATTGGCCCAGATAGAACAGGCATTGTTGACTCTTTATCTACCATTATTAGCCGCCATAATGGTAATTGGCAAGTGAGCAGTTTACATCATTTATCAGGTTTTTTTGCTGGTGTAATAGAAGTAGCTGTGGAGATAAAAAACACGCAAGCATTAACTGATGATCTTAACAACATAGTAGGTTTAAACTGTCAAATTGAGTTAGCTGAGCCGAATTTAGCGCAAGTAACTAGCAACTTAGTATTGGAATTAACCGCAAATGATAGAGCGGGTATAGTGCAAGAAATATCATCGGTAATTCACCACCAAGGTGGCAATTTAATTAAACTTGTTAGTTCACAAACCAGTGCGCCACATACAGGGCAGCTAATGTTTATGGCAACAGTACAAGTAGCAATGAAAGACGAGAATTTAGATGACTTAATTAGCGCCTTAGAGCATATTGCTGATGATTTAATGGTAGATATAACGAAGTCATCGTAATCAAGCTAAGTAACAGAATACGCATAGTAGGTTTAGCACTACACTAACAAGCTAGGCCTTCATCAAAATAAATAGCAAACTCACTACCCTGCCCCCATTCACTGGTGATAACTAATTCAGCTTTATGATGTAGTAGCACATGTTTAACAATCGCTAAGCCTAAGCCTGAGCCACCCGTATCACGAGAGCGCGATTTATCAATACGGTAAAAGCGCTCAGTAAGTCTATTTAGCTGATCAGCTTTAATACCGTCACCATTATCTTTAACGCTAAAAATAACCTTATCACCATTACGTTGCCAGCTCACATCAATGATACCGTTGGCTGATGTATAGGCGATAGCATTCGAAATTAAATTGGCACAAGCACTCTTTAATTCTGTTTCAATACCAAAAACACCAACCCCTTGGGTAATATGAGTACGAAGTTGGTGTTGCTTGGTTTGATTAAGCCATTTAGCATCTTCAACAAGATTTTCAACTAATGCAGGCATATCAACTGGCTTCATATCGTCGTCGTCACGATTATTTTCAACTTTCGATAAGCTTAACAATTGCTCAACTAAACGCTCCATACGAGATACTTGACCTTCAATGGTAGCAAACACTTTATTCCAATGGGGGTCTAACGCATGTTCTGTTTCTTGGATCATTTCCACATAACCGCGTACCACAGTTAAGGGGGTTTTTAGTTCATGGGAAACATTAGCGACAAATTCTCGACGCATTTTTTTCAGGCGATGATACTTAG
This sequence comes from Colwellia sp., assembly GCA_013215465.1. Classification (GTDB taxonomy): domain Bacteria; phylum Pseudomonadota; class Gammaproteobacteria; order Enterobacterales; family Alteromonadaceae; genus Colwellia. The sequence continues at coordinate 10,224 of JABSOW010000040.1, forward strand.
CAACCGCACGAGACATAAGAATAACGCGCTCTCCGCCAAAGGACATAACAGATATTTCTAGCTGCAATTCAGCATTAATAGGCGACGTAATAGAACAAGGTGTTTCAAAGTTATCTTGTTGAAGGTAAGCTGAAAACTCTGGATCTATGAGTAACTGCTCAATATGTTTGCCAACATCCTCAGGAAAACGTACTCCGAGTAAACGCTGCGCTTTTTTATTACCTGACATTATAATTAGATCAGGAGATAAAATTAACGCTGCATCGGGTAACGCTTCAATACCAGAATGAAAACGGAAATCTTGCTTGCTAGGAGTTTGAGTTGGCATTTTTACAATCTACTAAGCTAATTTTTTAACTTTACCCGACAATTTGCCAGAGAAACGATAACCTGCACCGCGGACAGTTTGAATAAACTCTTCATGTCCCGCGCCCGAAATTGCTTTTCTTAAACGTCTGATGTGTACATCAACCGTTCTATCTTCTACGTAAACATTGGTGCCCCAGACATTATCAAGTAACTGCTCGCGCGAATAAACGCGTTCAGTGTGAGTCATAAAAAAGTGTAATAAACGAAATTCTGTCGGTCCTAAATCCAAAGGCTCTTCATTAATAGTGACATGATGAGCAACGGGATCTAATTTCAAGCCATGAAATTCTACTTTTTCTGATAATGATGTTGGTGACACTCGACGAATAACCGCTTTGATTCGGGCAATAAGCTCTTTAGGAGAAAAAGGCTTAGTCACATAATCATCAACACCCGCATCAAGACCTTTAACTTTATCATCTTCATCGGCACGAGCCGTCAACATAATGATAGGAATATTACGGCTATATTCATTCTGTTTTAACTCTTTAGCAAGCTTAACGCCACTGCCACCAGGTAACATCCAATCAAGTAATATCAAATCAGGATATGGCTCGACAATTTTATCCTTAGCCTGTTTAATATCAATAGCTTCAACTGAATTAAAGCCATTTTGCTCTAACACAAAAGTGATCATTTCCCTAATAGGTGTTTCATCTTCAACAACTAAAATGTACCCACTCATACATACCCCTTAAATAAATAGTCTGAATGTAATTTCTTATTACGCTATTGTGCACATCAAAAATGACACTTTTATGACAATGCTTCAATAAATAAAATTAATTTCATAAAAATGTCATCTGTTTTCACTATTAAAATGTTCACTCATTCAAATGCACTAACTTTAAATTTTGCCATAATGTCGCCGCTACTGGCCCTAATAAAGTAGATTTTAGTTTTATCGCTTGATAATTCAACGCTATTTTTGTGTCAAAATTTTCCATATTCAGTGCTAATAAAGTCTGCTGTTCTAACTCATCTTTAATCATGTAATCAGGCAACCGTCCCCAACCCATGCCACTCATTATCAAGGTTTTTTTAGTACTAAAGTCATTCACGTACCAACATCGTTGTCCTGTTTGTACACTATAATTAATGCCTTGACTGCTTTGTCCTGAATCTTGCACAACTATTTGATATTCATTTTTTAATTCGGCCACTAGCATTAGCGTGGGGTGACGCTCAACAAAACGAGGTGCGGCAACATTACATAAATAGCCTTGATAAAGTTCATTGGTTTCAAAAAGCCCAGAATGTAATGCTAAATTATCAATAGTGGTTAGCGCTAAATCTGCTTGGGCTGATTTTACCGCCTCTAAGGCACCATTAATATATTCCTGTCTTAAAATAATTTGCGTATGCGGAAACTCACTTTGGGTCATTTCTAGCACGGGCAATATTTTTTTTAAGTCATAAGAAGCTTCTATTGCTATGGTAATAGAAGCCTCATTACCGGCAGTTAAAAAAGTCGCTAATTGTTGCAGATGTTCAGCTTCATCAAGTAAACGTAATGCGTGTTGATATATTTGTTGGCCATTACTGGTTAATGATAAACGATAACCTTGGCGATTAAATAGCTGTAACCCTAACTGCCGCTCTAGCTGTTTAATACCTTGGCTAATAGCCGGTTGCGTTTTAAAAAGCTTGGCACTAGCACTTTTAAGGCTACCAAGCTCTGCTACTTGCTTTAGCATTTTTAATTGTTCAAGCGTCATCAACTTTCTCCATTTAATTTTCAATAAGAAACAAACACATTAAGTAAAACTTAACAACTTATAAATAAAGCTTCAATATTTATTTATTTATTTGATGTCATACTACTGCCAATTAATGAAGTACAACTTTTATATATGGTGGAGCAAAGCGGTGAATAACACTCAAAGCAATTATGGCTATGTCAGTATTTTTTTTCATTGGTTATCCGCGCTAAGCATCATTACTTTGTTCGCTTTAGGCTATTACATGGTAGATTTGACCTATTACCATCAATGGTATAAAACAGCACCTGAACTACATAAAAGTATTGGTGTTTTATTATTTATTTTTATGGTTGTTAGACTTATTTGGCGCTATAAACAATTAACACCAGCGCATTTAATTAGCCACAGCAGTTTAGAGCGTAAAGCGGGCAAATTAATACATTCAGTACTTTACTTAACTATATTCGTAATTATGATCACCGGTTATCTAATTTCAACCGCAGATGATCGTGGTATTGGCGTGTTTGAGCTTTTTGTAATACCTGGCTTTGGCTCTTTTATTGAAAACCAAGAAGACTTAGCTGGCCTGATACACAAATGGTTAGCTTACCTACTAATAACACTTGCGCTATTACATGCAGTAGCAGCATTTAAACATCACTTTATTGATAAAGATAATACCTTAAATAGAATGATTGGCAGACGCCAAAAAAATTAATTAACCAACAATTAAAATGGAAAATATTCGATGAAAAAAACGATGACTAAACTAGCCATAACATCTCTACTAACTAGCGCAATGTTTATGCCTACAGTTAATGCGGCCGACTATGTAATTGATAACAAAGGCGCTCATACATCAATCAACTTTAAAATTAAGCACTTAGGTTATAGTTGGTTAACTGGACGCTTCGATAAATTCGGTGGTAAGTTTAGCTATGATCCTGCCAATGTGTCAGCTTCAAAAATTGAAGTTAATATCGATACTAGCAGCATAAATTCTAACCATGCTGAACGTGACAAACATTTAAAAGGTGATGATTTCCTTGATGTCAGTGCTTTTGCAAATGCTAAGTTTATTAGTACATCCGTTACAAAAAAAACTGATGGGAAATTAGCCATAGTTGGTGAGTTAACCCTGCATGGTGTTAGTAAAACGATCACTATCGATGCACAAGCTATCGGTGAAGGCAAAGACCCTTGGGGTGGCTATCGCGCAGGTTTCAGTGGCACTACTACCATCGCATTAACTGATTTTGCCATCAAAATGAACTTAGGCCCAGCGTCAACCCACGTGCAATTAGAGTTACATATTGAAGGGATAAAGCAGTAGCGTTAACGATTAGTTAGGGACTTATTTATGAACAACGACCATCAGAATAATTATGATGACAGAGAGTTGGCCTTAGTTACTTCAGGTCAACCTTGCTCTGATGGCGCTGGTGTTCAATTAACCCGTTTCATCGGTCACAAAAAATTAACCATGTTAGACCCTTTCTTGTTACTAGATGTATTTCAATCAGACAAGCAGCATGAGTACATTGCTGGTTTTCCAAGTCATCCTCATCGTGGCTTTGAAACCGTCACTTATATGTTAGCAGGTCATATGCGTCATAAAGATAATATAGGTAATGAAGGCGTGATCTCAGCCAACGGCATTCAATGGATGACTGCCGGACGCGGTATAGTGCATGCTGAGATGCCAGAGCAGGAATCTGGCTTATTAAAGGGCTTGCAACTTTGGGTTAACTTACCTAAAGAACACAAAATGACCACACCTCATTATCAAGAGTTTTCAGCAGAAAAAATCACCGTTGAAAAACGCGAAGATGGCGGTGAAATAAAAGTAATATCCGGTAAAACTAATAAGGGCACTACGGGAGTCATTGTTAATAACTATGTCAAGCCAACCTTTATGCAAGTGACCCTGCCAGCAAATGCAAACTTTTCACAAAAGCTCAGCGCAGCAGATAATGCCTTTATCTTTATGATATTTGGTAGTATTTGCATAGGAAATACTAAAAAAAAATTGAGTGAAAATCAGTTAGGCATTCTAACCGACGGTACTGCCGTTAATGTTTGCAGTAATACCGCTACAAGCTTTTTACTTATTTCAGCCGCCCCATTAAATGAGCCTGTTGTTCGTGCTGGCCCGTTTGTAATGAATACTAAAACAGAACTTATGCAAGCTTTTAGTGACTTACAAAACAACTGCTTTTAAGCGAACAATGCTAGCACCGGGGGTAAAGCCAAAGTACGCTTAGCTTATTATGTCCACAAAGAACCTTCAACTCACCTCTTAAATAGTCTCAATAAAACTTACATTTTCTGACAAATTCCGACAGTTTTATACATTTCAGTTACTGATTTAAACACAATTAATTCGCACAATAAGCGTAACAAAATTGTAACCAGTAAAACGACAGGACTCATCATGACATCATTAGGAATAAAACAATCAATTGGTAAAAAAACTTTTTTAACCGCAGTAGCAAGTGCCGTTATTTGTAGCTTATATGCGCCATTAGCTATCTCTGCAACTTTGACTGAGCCAGATGTTTCCGCAGATAAAGGCGTTCAAGAAGAAGTTATTCAAATTATTGGCAGACGAAATCAAGCGAATAGTGAAATGAGCGAAGAGACTAAACAATTAATGAGTGTCGCGGGGATTGGTAATGATCCACTCAGTGCTATTTATAGTTTACCCGGCATTGTTTATGCTGGTGGCGATACCGGCTCACCGGCAGTGCGCGGCTCTTCTCCTGATGATAATGCCTTTTATATTGATGACATGCCTGCCAGTTACCTTTTTCATTTATTTGGTGATAGCATTTTTAATGAAAACCTTATTGGTGATTTTAGTTTACATCCCGCGGCATTTGGCAGTGCATATGGTAATGCTACTGGCGGTGTTTTTGATGTAAAACTTCGTGATCCTCGTCATCAAGATATTGAAACAACAATAGATTTGAGCATGCTAAAAAGTGGCGCTATGGTAGAAGGCTCTGTGACTGAAAACACTGCTTTTTATCTGTCTTATCGCCGTAGCCAAATTCATTTATTTTTATCCGAAGGTGAAGAAGATGAAGGCTATACTATTTTTAAAGCCCCCGTTAGCGATGACTATCAAGCAAAATATCAATGGTTGCTAGGCGATGCCCATAAACTTACCTTTAGCGCGACCGGCGCAAGTGATACTGGCGGTGTGAATATTTCAGCAGAATCTGAAGAAGGTAGAATTGATCCCGATAGTATCGGTGATCTGGAAATATCCACACGTTTTGACAACCAAAACATCTCATGGCAATACTATGGCGATGATCACAAGATGATGCATTTAGTGCTCGGGCATAATGTTGAGCAAGCTAACGAGAAGTTTGGTCAAGGTCAGTTTGTTGATATTAAGGAAGAAAGCTATAACCTCAGATTTTTCTATCAGTTAGCTTGGTTAGAAGATCACAAACTAGGTTTTGGAATTGATTACAGTAAAACCGAAGCCGATTATAGTTTTGATATTATTCCTTATTATTGCACTGAGTTTGATAGTGATTGCCGCCAACATAAAGGTGAACGCATTCAAGATAATACCTCACTAACCAATCAAAATATTGCGGTTTACCTTGATGAAACATGGGATATAAACAATAACTGGCAGTTAGTATTAGGTGTTCGAGGTGAGCGTAATGACTATACCAAGCAAAGCTTTATTCATCCGAGGTTTTCCCTTAATTGGCTGGCGAATGATAACTTAACCATCAAAGCTAAAGCAGGTACCTATAGTCGTTTTCCTGACATTGATACCGCGATAAAAAAGCTTGGCAATCCTAAAATAAAGTCACCAAAAGCAACACATTACTCCCTTGGTTTTGAATATGATGTTAATGATCTATGGTTCACATCAATCGATATTTACCATAAGTCTTTGTCTAATTTGCCCCGCTCAACGGACGAGCTTACCATTGACCCGATCACAGGCGAAGATAATCATTACACCGCAGATACATCAGGAACGGCGCACGGCGTTGAATGGTTAGTTCGACGAGAGCGACAAAATGGCTGGTTTGGCTGGGCATCTTTAAGTTGGTCTAAAAGTGACCGTACTGATGATTTAACCAATATCAGCAGCGATTATTATCTTGATACCCCCTTAGTTGCCAATGTTGTGGCTAATTATCAATTAAATGAGCGCTGGGATTTTGGCTTACGCTTCACCCTACGTAGCGGTGCTAAATACACACCAATTTCTGATCTGCGAGCAAACCCTGATTATGAAGAGCATTATTTACCTAACTATGGTGACGTTAACTCAAAAAACTTACCGGTATATCATCGCCTCGACTTAGAAGCGAAATATAAAACCCTTTACTGGGGGTACGATGCTCAATGGACATTTGCAATCATCAACGCCATGGCACAAGAAAACATTTCAGGTTATTACTATGAAGCTAAAGATGGTGACAGTCCTACTAAATTTACCGTTAGTGGCGAAGAAGATATCGGTATCTTCCCCTATATTGGTTTAAAAATGAGCTTTTAACGGCTGTTTATACACTTAAAGAGGAAAGGAACTTAGGGCATTAATATGATGAGTGATTTGATAACGTTCAATCGCTCATTAGTTTTCTTACATTTTTTAAACATTTCAAACCGCTGAGTGAGTAAATAAGCGTTAGCACTGTGGTAACATACTCACACTTTTGTAACTCTTATGTAACGAATATTGACGCTAACTATGCTTATTAAAATATTTAACCTGCTGACATTACAGCAATGGTTAACCCGCTTATTTGTCATTTTTTGTTTTACCACAGCCTCAGCAAGTTATGCTGCGCAAACAAACAACGGTATAACAAGCAATGCTAGTGCCCCTGTAGTAAAAGATGCTTTTGAATGGCAGTTTATGGTGGACTTATCACTGGCTAGCACTCAGATAATATTAGCCGACGTAGAGCAAACAGAGCCATGGGATTATTTTCAATTAGGGCTTTTGTTAGACATCTCTTATAAAGGTTTTTTCTTACAAAGTAACTCTAGACGGTCTTTGACTGCAATAGGCAGTGGAGAGTTAGGCTATCAAATTACTGTTCAAGAAAATTGGCAGCTTGATATTATTTTAAAAGCCTATATTGAAGGATTTGATCCTGCTGAAATTATCAATAATCAAAAGCAAAACATTCCACAATTAGCAGGTCTTAATGAACGTGAATATACCGGTGGCATTGCGCTACGCTATTCACACTTTTTTGATAACGCTATTTTTTATATAGATTTCGCTAATGCACGCACAGGTAAAAATGACCAAAAAGATTATGCCTATGGCCTGATCATAGACAGTTTTTATAGCCACTTGGTGCCCTATCGCAATTGGGATATTTATCTAGGCGCAGGTCTCACTTATTATGATCAAGCGCTGGTTGATTACTATATTGGCATTGATGCTGACGAAGTAACAATTAATAGACCTTTACATGATGCTGATAGCGGTTTTAGGGCACAACTTGAAGTCTACGCACAATACCCTTTATCTCAAAGTTGGTCTTTTAATGCCGGCTTAACCCAAACCTTTTATTCGAACAATATCAAACAAAGTCCTTTGGTTGATAAAAATAAGCTAACGCAACTTATGATTGGGGTACTTTATGTATTCTAGCGTTAGCAAAGGAATTTCTCTGCTTGTTTATAGTTTATATATCGGCTTTATCTCAGCGGTAAAAGCTGACGATAATACAACTGTATCGACTAAGGTAGCCTTTAGTGTGCAACCTCAACAGTGCGTAACATTACGACAGGGGCGTGATTGCTTTGCAACTATAACCGTACACTGGCAAAAATTGACAGAGCAATCACTATGCTTGTACCAAATAAATACCAAGCAAACTGCTAGTCAAAAACAGTTAATATGTTGGCCAAAAAGCAATAAAGGACAAGCTAGTGTGGCTTTTGAGTCTAGCGATAACCTCACTTATCAATTGCGCACATTGCAAGATAAACAATTAGTTGCTGAAGCAGAAATAGTGGTCAGTTGGGTACATAAAAACACAACGGTAAGGCGTCGTTGGCGCTTATTTTAGTTGTACTGAGTCAAAGGTAAATGTTAAATCAAGGGTAACTGTATGAGTACTATTTTATTAGTTGAAGATGATATCAGCTTAGCTGACTGGGTAAGTGAATATTTAACCGAGCAAAGTTTTAATGTTGTTCATGTTGAACGTGGCGATCTAGTTTTGGACAAAATAAAAACGGATGTTATTGATTTAGTGCTGCTCGATGTGATGCTACCTGGATTAAATGGCATTGAGGTTTGTCGACTTATTCGTCAACACTGTCAGGTACCTATTATTATGCTGACAGCCAGAGCCGATGAATTTGATGAAGTCATCGGTCTTGAAGCTGGTGCTAATGATTATGTGATTAAACCCGTTAGGCCAAGAGCCTTACTCGCTAGGATCAATAGGCAATTATCAAACTTACAGCATAATTCCCCAGTGAAAAACACCTTAACCTTCGGTGGATTAACCATCAACAAAGAAGCTAAGCGAGTCATCTACCAAGGTGAAGAAATACAACTTTCTTCAAGTTTATTTAATTTTTTAACTTTTCTAGCAGAGCATGCTGGTAATGTTGTTGATAGAGACTCTGTTTTTATCGCCTTAAAAAAACGTGAATATGATGGCCAAGATAGACGCTTTGATGTGATGTTATCCAGTTTGAGAAAAATATTTAATGATGATCCGCAAAAGCCGAAAAAATTTAAAACCGTATGGGGAAAAGGCTATTTGTTTGTCAGTGATGCCTGGGGTGGCGACCATCAAGATGAAAATAGGCAAGCTAATGCTAAGGAAAGTAATACCAAGGACAACCACTAGCAATGCGTGGCCTTTATTTAAGCATTATTTTCACGGTACTTGGCTCATTGTTTTTCATTGGTTGGGGGTTAGATAAGCTTGCCGAACATGCAGAGTCTGACCAGCAGCCCCATCAAGAAAATCAGCGTACTTTATTATATCGCCAATTGGCGCAAGGCTTAACTCAACAATTAAATAAGCAGCCAGAAAAATCACTTACCGACTCAGTACGTCAATTTCAGCAGCAATATAAAATTAATAGTCAACTAGTCTTAAGTGATGATGTTGCTTTACCAGCAGCATTGTTGGCGCAACTCGCTGATAACGGGGGACTATTACTGGCGTCGAAAAGTGACCAATATTTACTAAAAAAACTAGAGCAACATCCCAGTTACTTATTGCAAATTCACTTTCCCTTAGAGCAAGAAGAAAGTCACCCTTTTAATTTTATTTTAACAGCAGCCTTATACCTGAGTATTTGCGGCATACTTATTTTATGGGTATTGCCATTAAGTCGACGGTTATTTTTATTAAATAATGCGGCAGAAAAAATTGGTGAAGGTCAGATTAATGTCCGTATTGCCCCGAGCCGATTCTCTTACATTAAAATGTTAGAAAAAAGTTTTAACAATATGGCTAGTCAAATTGAAAAGTTAGTAGCCGATAACAAAATTTTAGCGCGCAGTTTATCTCATGATATACGCACGCCTATCGCCTGTCTTCGTTTTGGCTTAGAAGCGGCCCTTGATAGTAAAACCTTAGAGAAAAAAAATAGTTACCTTATTCGTATGGATAGTGAACTAACCAATATGGAAGAAATGACTAGTGCCTTTCTCGAATATGCTTCAATGGAGCGGCAAGCGTTACATCTAAAAAAACAAACAACAGACGTTAATGCCCTAATAAACTCAGCAATTAATGATTGCCAAATATTGGCAATCCAAAAAAAAATCAACCTTGAACTAACATCTACAGGCCCAAACATTCACTATTCACTTGACTATCACTGGTGCTACCGTGCATTAGTTAACTTGATAAGTAACGCTATTGGTTATGCTAACAAGCAAATTTTATTGAGTGTTGCGATAACCAATAACCACTTAATTATTACTATTGAAGATGACGGCAAAGGCATAGCCAGTGATAAACTTGATGTCATCTTTACCCCTTTTGTAAAACTAGACCCCGACCGTTCACGTGAGCAAGGCCACTTTGGCTTAGGCTTAGCTATTTGCGCTAAAGTAGTCGATTGGCATCATGGTACTATTACCACCAGTAATAATGAACGCTTACCTGGTGCTTGTTTTACCTTAAAGCTCCCTATAGATAAGTAAAAAATTGAAGTGAATTCAGCATTTACAACCAATCACGCGGTACCAAATAGTGACTTAGTTTAGCTTCATCACTATTTTCTTCTGGTTGATAGTTATATTCCCATCGCGCTAATGGTGGCATCGACATTAAAATAGACTCAGTTCTACCGCCTGACTGTAAGCCAAATAAAGTACCACGGTCAAATACCAAATTAAACTCAACATACCGACCACGACGATATAATTGAAATTGTCGCTGTTGCTCGGTGTATTCATCATTTTTACGGCGATTCATTATCGGAACATAAGCATCAATAAAACCTTGGCCCACGGCTTTAATGTAATTTAAACAAGTGTCAAAATCCCACTTATTCAAATCATCAAAAAATAAGCCCCCAACACCACGGGTTTCATCTCGATGCTTTAAGTAAAAATATTCATCACACCATTTTTTATAATCACTGTAAACTTGCTCGCCAAAAGGCGTGCATAAATCATCTGCCACTTGATGCCAATGAACAACATCTTCATCTACCGGATAAAAAGGCGTTAAATCAAAACCGCCACCAAACCACCACACAGGCTCTTCACCTTCTTTTTCTGCAATAAAAAAGCGTACATTAGCGTGTGAAGTAGGAATATGAGGATTTTTTGGATGAATAACTAAAGACACGCCACAAGCCTGCCATGTTCTGCCGGCTAATTCAGGTCGATGTGCTGTTGCTGACGGCGGTAATTGCTCACCTGAAACAACTGAAAAATTAACGCCTCCTTGCTCTATGATATCACCATTGGTCATAACGCGTGTACGACCACCACCGCCTTCTTTACGCTGCCAGTTATCTTCAATAAACTTACCGCTGCCATCAGCTTGTGCTAATGCTTGGCAAATTTGATCTTGTAATTGTTTTAAAAACTCAATAACGATAGAAATATCAGGAACTTTATTTTGCTTAGAGAGAGAGTTATTCATAAAATAATAATTTTCCAAAAACGATACGTGAATGAATAATTATTATACCAAGCAATTTCACAATGCTAAACTACTAGCAAGCAAATTAGTTAACTAATCCAAACTACTGATGCCATACGGCCTAATTGGTAGTTTTACCTTGATCATCTACAATTTTACAGAGCAACTTAGCGTGCCATGTTCAAAAACCATACCACTAGCCTGGAATAAGTATCAGGATTAAAATCAAGTGACCCCGCGTTGCCGCGACCGTATCCCGCTAAAAATTTAACCTTATATCCTCTCTTCCATAAAGATTAATAACAATTGAAGTAATAAATCCTTCATTTCGTATAACGTATTAAAAATAGGAGACAAAATTATAATTAGCAAGCGACTAACGAAGGCCATTGCTGAAAAAACCCCACAATAGTTAATCGTATGGGCTAGTCAACAGCACATTCAAACTGTAGAATCTATGACATTATTATTTAGCCAATAGAAGAAGCATTTAAGATGGGCAGAGCTTACCAAAACCGCAAATTATCCATGGCCAAAACCGCCGGTGCAAAAACCAAAGTTTATTCAAAGTACGGTAAAGCAATTTACGTTTGTGCTAAAAATGGCGGAACAGATCCCGATGGTAATTTATCGTTGCGTAGCTTAATTGATAAAGCAAAAAAAGACCAAGTACCTACTCATGTAATTGATAATGCTCTTAAAAAAGCCTCTGGTGCAGGTGGTGAAGATTTTGTTGAAGCACGTTATGAAGGTTTTGGCCCTGGTAATTGCATGGTAATTATTGACTGTTTAACCGATAACGGTAACCGAACGATTAAAGATATACGCCAATGTTTCAGCAAAACTCATGCTAAAATCGGCTCATCTGGCACAGTTTCACACATGTTTGATCACCAAGCAGTGTTTGCTTTTAAAGGTGAAGATGACGAAACCGTTTTAGAAAATTTAATGATGGCTGATATTGATATTAGTGATGTAGAATTAGAAGACGGCATTATTACCGTTTACGCGCCGCATACTGAATTCTTTAAAATCAAAACAGAATTTGCTAACTCTATGCCTGAGTTTGACCTAGAAGTTGAAGAAATCACCTGGGTACCACAAACTTATATCGATATAGAAGGCGAAGATGATCTCGCTAATTTTGAAAAATTTATCGCCATGCTAGATGATTGTGATGATGTGCAAAATATTTATCACAACGCAGAAGTTAAAGGTTAATAGATAAAGCTGTTACTCAGCTAACATACCAAGCCCATCTTCAAGATGGGCTTTTTTATGTTCAGGATAAACGGTAATGCCATGACGCCACATGGCGTGTGGATTATTAGATAATGCAAACGGTACAGGAAGTACCTTATTAGATAATGCAGGAGCAATTATCCTGAGCACATTATTCTGATGGTAAGGAGCATTTATATGTGTATGGCTTATGTAGATTTTAATCGGGTCAGAGCACGGCTAGCGCATTTTAATCCCAGATTCCAGCAGGGTTGAGCGATATTCATCGTCTAGCCCTGCCATTTTCTTTT
>JABSOW010000041.1 GCA_013215465.1 Colwellia sp.
TGTCAACGAGCCCATCCTAAGCGAGATTTAAAGGATGGACTCTATCAATTTGGGGTGATTTCACTGGTGGATATTTGGGTGCTGTTCAAAAAACAGGCTTATGTACCTACATATGAAATCAGTTTGATAAATTCCAACGCTACCTTGAAGATGGCAGACTCTCGATTGATAACAATCGAGCAGAGCGGGCAATAAAACCGTTTGTGATAGGTCGCAAGGCATGGCTGTTTTCAAATACCTGCAATGGCGCTCATGCGAGTGCTATTCTCTATAGTCTTGTTGAAACGGCTAAGGCTAACGGCCTAGTCGTGCATGACTATATCTCAAGATGCTTGCAGTATGTTGCTGAGCAACCAAACAACCTTGAACCGCTGCTACCATGGAATATTGAGCACGGCTAGGTGCCGTTCCCTATACGCTTACAGTGAAACCGTTTGTCATTGGCAGAAAAAATTGGTTATTTTCTAATACTGCACGGGGCGCAAGAGCTAGTGCAGTACTCTATAGCGTTATTGAAACAGCAAAAGCCAACGGCCTGCTGGTCGACAACTATTTACAAACATGCTTGGATGAACTTGCTAAAAAGCCAGAGAGCCTTACTCATTTGCTACCTTGGAACGTCAAGCAAGGCTAGACGCATTTGCTCGGACGCTTACGTTGTTTCTGATGGCTTAGCTTGCTTTAAAGGCGTGACAGAGACTCAATGTGAGCATTTTTCTATTGTGACAGGCGGTGGGCCAGAGAGTGTTAAGAAAGCGTAATTCATTTGGGTGAATACGATGATAGGCAATGTTAAAAACGCTATTGTTGGCACTTATCATGCAATTAAACATAAGCACCTACCTCGTTATTTAGCTGAATTTAGTTACCGCTTTAACCGACGCTTCCAGCTAGAGGACCTGTTACCGCGATTTACTTATATTGCTTTGCGAACACCGCCTATGCCGAATAAACTATTGAGTATGGCTGAGCTTTATGGGTAATCAGGTAAAAGTAAGACATTATATTAGCGTTTTTCTATTAGCAAAAGGTCACTATCCATTAAATATTTTTTATCAATAGATTAACTTGATAATATGTTTTTTAAATGTCGTATATGAGAAATTATATTATTAGCAATAGTTGACGTTTATTTTTAGTTTCCAAATACTAATTTATATTTGTTATAAATTAGTATTTGCTAAAGCATCAACTATTCTATCTTTGGAAAGCATTACATGTTCAAACATAATATTTTTAGCTCTGTTCGACTCACCCGCCAATATTGCTTTTAATAACCGTTCATGATGGATTTGTGACTCCCATATATGGGTAGGAATATCTTCGATTTTTTTAGCGTTCTCGTTATTATTTGTACTTAATATTTCTGTTTTAAAACCTTCTCTTAAAATTGGAGAGACTAAAGTAAAGGAAATTACCTTTATCAAATATCTATTTTCGGTAGCGCGGATTAATGCTCGATGAAAGTTAAAATTAAGATTATACCAAATTGATTCTACTTCATCAGACCAGTCATTTGCATCTAAAACATCTCTTCCAGCTTTAAGTTGTTCATTGGCATAACGTGCTATCTCAGCGGGTAAGCCTCGTTCAGCTAAAATTCGAGCTGCTAACGCCTCTATACTTGCTCTAACCTCTATTGCATCAAGGGTATCTTGCATGCCAAATTCACGGGCCGTATAGCCACAATTATGAGAATAATCGACTACACCTTCGGACTCTAAGACCGCTAAGGCATTACGTATAGGTGTTCTAGAAACACCTAACTTATCTGCCAAAGCTGCAGCACGTAAACGACTACCAGCCTCTATTCCATCACTCAGAATTAAGTCACGTAAACTTGTTAAGACTGTTTTTGATTGAGATGATTTATCATGTTCAATGGATTTTTGTTTTACCTTCCTTGGTGATGATATTTCCATAGATTTTTTCATATTTTTTTGTATCATTTTTCGACTCTACAAGCTAATTTTATAGCGAAAACCATTTCTAGGTTTAATAGTAAAGCAATACAAAAGCTGATTAAACTAATATTCTAAATAAATAGCCCGCTAACATTAATACTATTCCACCACCAATACGTGAGGATATTTGTGAATAAGGAAATAATTCCATACGTTTAGCTGCTCCGAGTACTTCTAGATCACCAGAGCCCCCTCTGTTTGCCATGCATAAACCTGCCGAAATTGCAGCTTCAATAGGATAGCATTTGAACAGTTTGGCAGTTAAACCTGTACCTAATGCCGCCCCAAAAACAATAAAAAATGCGATAGTAATATTGGCAATATTAAAAGTATCAATAAGTGTGTTTAAGTCTGTTTTTAAACCTATAGCGACAAGTACTAGGATTAAAAATACTTTCATACCCCATTCACTAAATGCTTGCATAGATTGTTTTATCTCACTTGAAAGTATATCTAATGCATTGAATAGCATAAAAATAATAACAGACCAAGCGAACAGGTGAACAGCAGGTATAATTGAATACAATAATGCACAAAGTAATAAAATACTGGTGACGAAAAAAAGCGAACCTTGTGTGTTTAATTTTGAGTGTTCAATAATAGGCTCATCATCTAATTCAATTTCATCTGGTGTGTTTAATAGTTTGCCATTACCGGTTAATGATGGATATATCTTTCCTAGTTTATTCAATGATGCAGCTATTAATATAGCGATCATGTTGCCAAGTGTTAAAATAGATATGGCAAAACTATAATAAACACTCTCATCTTTGCCAGTAACGTCAGCGTAAATTTCAGCCATAGGAATAGCACCAGCACCATTGCCACCTCCCATAATAGGCAAAACATACATGGTAATGATTTTACCGGGTGCAATACCAAAAAAAGTTCCCGCTGCTACACCAAGTGCCATTGCAAAGGTGATACCTGCGATAATAATGGGTACATATAACACCAGAGATTTAAGTAAGACTTTACGAGGTACTGAGAGAACACTTGCACCAACTAATGCAACTAATAAAAGGTACAGCAGTTTATTATCTATAACAGCTGCTTTTAAAAAGTCAGCTTCATCGGCAGATATGATATTCATATGCACTAAAACAGCAGAGCCAATAAAAGCCATTATTAAGCCACCGCCAACATACTCACGCCAAATCGGTAATTTTTCACCAATAGCGTAGAAGAAAAAGCCTATAGCCCACATAAAAGCAAAAGCACCGACAATCCCCATAGCTTCAAGCTTTCCCAATTTCCAAAATATAATAATAAGCACGGACATTAGGCTATAAAAAAATAAAGGTAATCCATTTACTTCATAACTTATCATTTTTCGGGCAGTAATTTTTATTGAAATTATTGACATCTTAATCTTCCATCGCTAATGTTAATTTTTGTAAGGGCACATGTTGTTGTGCTGAGTGCATGTCAATTTCACCAAAACTAGCATGAGGTACGGTTCGGGGCATATTAAACTTAACGGCATTGGCAGCATCAAAATAAATAACGTCGAGTATTTTTTCTTTACCTACGCCAAATAAATCAGCAAGAATAATTGGGTTAATTGCATTGTTTTTTTTAATTTCATCGTAAATTATTTTGCTTTTAAATAAAATATCAAAAGTTATTTCAAAAGGAGAAGCATTCTTACTACGCACAATACTAGTTAAATCCATTAAGTTTACTTTTTTCATTTTGGTCATGTTATTGCCTTATCCAAGTTGATGATAATTAATAGGAAAATATTGACAAGGGTCATCCACTGCCATTAAGTGATAAATATTAAACTCATAGGTTTCACCTAACGGTATTTCTAATGGGGAGAAAATAAGGCCACAATTACCAGAGGTAGCAATTCGTCCTTTGTATGGCGCATGTAATAACGCTATTCTCGCTTTGGAGCATACTTGAGTAGCAATGTCTTGAGTTTCAGCTAATACTTCTATTACCACACACACTTCTTTCGCTATCGTTAAATCTGTTTCTAAAGTCCCTAAAACACCATCACGCCCGTAAACATGAAAAATAAGTTTAAATTTTCCTTCTAAGTGAGGGAAATTTTGTAAAGCATAACCATTTGCCATCATTTCAATTTCATCAAGCGCTACAATTACATTGGGATCACGTACACCAGCTATGGTGGTTGATCTATAACCAACTAGTTTTGCTCCTTCTAATTTTATTGAATAGGGAGTCGGCTTAAATAGGCTACCAGAAACTTTTACTCGTCGTGTATCGATCTGTTCAAATTTACACGCAGATACATCTAAAATCCCCCCTGGTCCAGGCAGTAAAAAGGGATGCGATTTTTCATACATTGTATGTGCAGCGATAGATGTTTCAGTACAAATGGATTGCTCACTTAAAGGTTCTAATATGAAGTGATCATGACGAATAGTCCCCAGCATTACTTGGCATGATGGCTGCGCACATAGTCCTCCACATTCCAAAATTTTCCCCATATGCCAGCTTAACGCTTCATCAAAACCTTTACTTATACAAAAAGCAGCAAGTGGGGCAGGGTCATAAGCACGACCTGCAATAATAACATCGACATTGTTTTTAATTGCTTCAACAAAAGGCTCCATTCCCATTTGAGCAACTACCGTTGTTGCATTACTTAATTCTAATAGGGTTAATGCAGGAACATGTTTACCACAGGGGCTTATTTGGTCTTTAATGAGCTTATCTTTTATTGTTTTTTTGGGGATATCTGCGTAAATGCTAGCCGATGAAAGTGAATAACCTTGTTGTTCACATATTTCCTTTACCATCTCTTGAATTTTATCTACTTGAATATTTGTACCAGCACCACCAGCAGAGCTGATGTAAAGAGGTATTTTATGTTCATAAACAGCTTTAAGTAGAATTAACAATTCAGCTTTATAAGAAGCTGTTGGGCAAGTCATACTGCCATTACCAATCTTTATTGGACCACTGTCAATAGAGCCAGAATCAATAATAATTACATCAGGATTACGCTCTATACCTTTATTAAAGTCTTCAACGGGAAAGCCATAGCCAAGCATGCCTGTAGGGGTTAATACTTTTATTTCATTCATTTAAATTTTTCTTTATTGTGTATTTAAAAAACGTATAGGAAAGATGTCCTATACGAAAGCTGTTATTATCTTTGAATATGCTTAGGTTTAAAATCTCCAGTTAGCAGTGACGCCAACCGTACGTGATTGTCCAAAAGTAATATAAGAGCTATTACCAAATTTAATGTAGTGGGTTTCAAACTCTTCATCAGTTATATTTTTTGCCCAAGCAGAAAATTGCCAATTATCGAAATCATAAACAATACGAGCATCTAGCAGCCCATAAGCTGCAATGACTTCAGGAGCTTCATTTGAATTATCTTCAAAGCGAGAGTCATTCCATGAATAGTCACTTTCTAAAGAAAGTAGGCCATTCATACCAAAAGGGCTTTCAATATCGTAGGCAATATTTAGCACAAAAGAATGTTCAGGAGTACGACTCAATCTATTGCCACTATAGTCATTTTGACCATCAAAAAAATCAATGAAAACAGCATCTAAATAGGTGTATTTTAAACCAAGTGATAATTCATCAATGGGTAAAAGCATTACTTCAAGTTCTAGCCCTTTTATTTCTGCTTCACCTGCATTTGTAGTTGTGACTACCGTTCCTTCAAGTTTTCTTACTTGTAAATCCTTTTGTACCATAAGGAAGACTGAAGAGTTTAGTCTCATACTGCCATCCAGTAATTCAGCTTTTAATCCCAATTCAACATTTGTAATATGCTCAGGATCAAAACTAATAGCAGCGTCTTCAGCCGTTAATGGACCGTCTTGAAAACCACCAGCTTTGTAGCCGGTTGATACAGTTGCATAACCAAATAGATCAGGGTCAAATTGAGCATCCAAAGTTAACTTCCATGTAAAAGCATCCCAATCATCACTTGCATTAACTTGTTCATAACCATTTGGAGTACCCTTTGCCGCAAGTTGTATCCCCATAAAAGAATCTGATGAATCTACAGTATAATCTTTCTGATCCGTGCTATATCTACTCCCAGCGGTTAAGGTATAAATATCTGATAAGGGGTAACTTAACTCGCCAAAAATAGCGTAACTTTCATTAATAGCAACCTGGTGAAATGACTGTTTTGCCGCAGGGGTTGCTAATGAGTTTGAACTATCACAACCTGAAGCTACACCTAGGCCATAGGCGGTGGCATATGGTGTAGGAAAACCAAAACCTTGCGCTATTAATGTGGGTAAAGCCGCTGCATATGCACCTGATGGAATAGCCCCTGCAGAAGTCAAAAGGGCATCTACTGCACATAAACCACTAAACAATCCGGATATAGAGTTTTGATTTATATCAGATTTTTCATAAAAAATACCTGCTTGCCAGAATAGATCATTTTCTGTATCACCTGAAATACGTACTTCTAAAGAATTACTTTCTGTTTCTTCACTTCCACCACGCTGTATCTGTAAAGGGTCACCTATGCTATTACCTGACATGGCAAAATCTAATAAATTGGTACCATCAAAGTCTTCATTAAAAGCATATTCTAATTCTTTGTGATTGGCAGTAATATTTATATCTGCTCTTTCTGTAGACCACTTTGCTGTGGCCGTAATACTAAATATATCTCGTTCGTCAAAGCCATCGATTTCACCTGAGGTGATACGGTTATTATTATCTGGATCTGTTGATAAACCAGTAATATTTCCATCATATAGATTTCTTGCGGAACCGGTATTATCTTCATTTACCACATTAAAAGATAAGCCTAGCTCTAAATCTTCCATTGCTTTAAGTAAAAAGTGCGCACGACCAGATAATCGATCTTCAGACATTAATTGACTACCAGTATTGATGTTTTTAGCAAAACCATCATTCTGACTAGCGCTGATTACAAAACGAGAAAACAGTTTATTTTCAATTAATGGTACGTTTATCATGCCATTAGTGTTTACAATCCCATCATTACCTACGGTTGCTTGTAATTTAGCATCAAAATAACTATCCGCCTTATTAGTAATTACATGTATTAAACCGCCTACAACATTTTTTCCCCAAAGTGTTCCTTGTGGCCCTTTTAAAACTTCGATGCGCTGTAAATCAAAGTAATCGAAAGAAAGAAAAGCAGGACGAGACATATAAATTTCATCCACATATACTGCTGTTGACTGATCACCACCTGCACCGGTATCTGCCGAACCAACTCCTCGGATAAATGGGCGTGGTTGAGAGCTAGGGAAAGCATCCATTGATAGACCGGGGGTCAAATTCGCAACATTTTGAACACTCTCAATTCTGTTCTTCTCTATTTGGTCACCTGAAAAAACATCTATAGTTAAAGGTGTACTTTGTAAGTATTGCTCACGCTTTTGTGCTGTAACCACTATTTTTTCTATAGCTCTGGCATTCTTTTCATCCTCTATAATTTCCACTGCTAAAACTGGCTGCATAGCTAATGTAACGGCTATTGATAATGCTGATAAGTGTAATATATTACCTTTTTTCATGTGCTTCACCTGCTGAATAATTTGTGTTTAATATATTTTTATTTATTTTATATTTTTATTATTGAATTCAATTTTGTGTTTTATTGTTGTTCAATCATGGTTAAGATAGCATTCAATTTAGGTTTAATAAACTAAATAAATAGTAATTTATTGGTTATTGAATACAATTATAACCACGAATGCAGTATAACTTGATGTATTTTAACGCTATTATATTTATGTGTTGTTTCTGTAATAACATGGCGATATTTACAGTTTAATATCGTGTTATTTATAGGGTGTTGTTATTATTGGATTCATTTTTGTATTTTGTTAGGTATGCAAGTGTTGCATAGTGTGTTGCAAATTCAGCATTGGTTCAGGTTTGTTTAGTACTTTATATTGAGAAGTCAAAAAGGGGTATTACTAATGAAGATAATAGATATTAGAGAAAAGACAGTTTCAATAGCTTCGCCTATTTCAAATGCGTTTATCGATTTTTCCAAGATGACTTGTTCAATTGTTGCAGTGATCACGGATCAATTTAGGGATGGTAAGCGGGTTATTGGATTTGGGTTCAATTCGAACGGTCGGTATGGGCAAGGTTCATTAATGCGTGAAAGGTTCATTCCTCGGCTATTAGAAGCGGATCCAGGTGATTTAATTGATGTGGCTAATGCCAATCTTGATCCGTTCAAGATCTGGGACATCTTAATGAAGAATGAAAAACCAGGGGGGCATGGTGAGCGCTCTGTTGCGGTAGGTACTATTGACATGGCTATTTGGGATGCTGTGGCAAAAATTGCTGAAAAGCCGTTATATCAATTGCTTGCTGATCGATATCGAAATGGGCAAGCAGACAAAAAAGTATGGGTCTATGCTGCAGGGGGGTACTACTATCCAGGTAAAAACTGTAACGCACTTCAGGATGAATTTAAAAGCTACTTAGATAGAGGATATCAAGTAGTAAAAATGAAAATAGGCAATTCATTAGAAGAAGATATTCCACGCATTGAAGCCGCGTTGGATGTTGTCGGTGAAGGTAAATATTTAGCAGTGGATGCAAATGGCCGATTCGATCTGGATACTGCAATTAAGTATGCGAAAGTACTTAAGCAATATGATCTTTTCTGGTACGAAGAGGCAGGCGATCCCCTCGATTATCATTTACAGGCTGAACTATCTGAACATTACGGCGGTGCAATGGCAACAGGTGAAAACTTATTTTCTCATCAAGATGCCCGTAATTTACTTCAATATGGTGGCATGAATCCGCATAAAGACTACTTACAATTTGATTGTGCTCTTTCATATGGCTTAGTGGAATATTTTAAAACATTAGATGTTCTTAAAGAAAAAGGCTGGTCTTCAAGGCGAGTAGTACCTCATGGTGGACACCAAATGTCTCTAAATATTGCTGCTGGTCTTCAGTTAGGTGGTAATGAGTCTTATCCAGATGTATTTACACCATTTGGTGGTTTTGCCGACAATATTGAGGTTAATGAAGGATATGTTGCTTTACCGGAAATACCAGGTATTGGATTTGAAAAAAAACATAAATTACATCAGTTATTAAAGACGTTAGTTGAAGATATAGCAGACGCGTAAGGTTAATAGAGGAGAAAAACATGAATATTCTAGTTGTTGGTTGTGGAGCTATGGGCGCTATTTTCGCTGGTTTACTTGCAAAGTCTGGAAATAAAATTTCTGTACTTATCAGAAATAAAGATACTGCGGATTTAATTAACGAAAATGGTATTAGGGTTGAAGGAGCAAGTGGGGATACACAACAAAAAGTCACCGCTTTCACTAAAGATGATAGTAGTTCCGATTTTGATCTCGTTATATTAGCGGTGAAGGCAACCCAAATTGAAACAGCTGCAATGGATGTAAAGACGTTTATTAGCAATAGAAGCTTGATTCTTACCATCCAAAATGGTTTAGGAAGCGCCGATATTGTCGCGTCAATCTTAGGTGAAGCAAGACTTATGGTTGGTATTGCAGGTGGTTTTGGTGCGGAACTTAAAGGACCTTGTCATACTTTTCATAATAATATGCAGATTGTCCGAATTGGCGCATATTCTACTTTAGGCTTCACCGATGTAAATCACATAGCATCACTTTGGCGAGATGCTGGCTTTAAAGCTGAAGCAGCAAAAAATATCGAAGTTATGCTTTGGGAGAAGCTGATTTGTAACGTCGCATATAGTGCGCCGTGTGCGCTTACTGGAATGACTACGGGTCAAGTGATGAATGATCCTGATATAGGGCCAATAAGCAGAGCTGCCGCGCAGGAAGCTTGGGATGTCGCAAAAGCTAGCGGAATAGAGTTAACTGTTGTTGATCCCATTGCACATGTTCAAGCATTTGCTGCTGGCATGCCAGCATCACGACCATCGTTATTGCAAGATGTGGAGCTTGGCCGACAAAGTGAAATTGAATTTATCAATGGAGCCATTCCAAAAGCAGCTAAAAAAATAGGCATGGAAGCTCCTGCTAATAAGCTTCTCACGTCTATCGTCAGAGCGAAAGAGCGGAGAAATGAAAAAATTTGATAATTAGGTAATGCCTCTAATAGGTTTATCTCAGGATAAAATACAGAATATTTCACTATTTTAGGCTTAACGTGATCGTTAACGATTACCTAATACCTGCGGTAATCATAATAATTTGGAGAAAATAATGTCTGAGATGACAATTGCACAACGTATTGCACGCTATACCTGCGAGTTTACAAATGATGGTTTACCAGAAGAAATTACAGCCATAGTTCGAAGGCGTGTTATTGATAGTTTAGCATGTATATTGGGTGCCTATGGCTCTGCTCCCGTTAAATCTGCAATCACCCTCGCATCTATGGTTCCCGTAGATTCATCTAGTGTTTTTGGCACCACGTTACGAACTACTCCTGAACTTGCCGCATTTACTAACGGCATCATGGTTCGGTTTCTGGATTACAATGACGGATATATGGGGCTAGAGCCTGGTCATCCTAGTGATAATATTCCAGCATGTCTTGCGTTGGCAGAAGCTGAAGGTGCAACTGGTGAGGAGTTTATTTCGGCTATTGTCCTCGCTTATGAAATACAGATGCGGTTACAAGATGCTGCCAGCCTGAACAAGTGTGGTTGGGATCACGTAAATTATATTAATGTCGCTATGGCTGCTGCTGCTGCTAAATTGATGAAATTGAACCAAACAAAAACTGAGCAAGCGATAAACATTGCACTAAGTAGCCATTTGGCTATGCGTCAAGTTCGCTCTGGTACATTGTCTGATTGGAAGGGATGTTCTGCAGCTAATGCTGCGCGCAACGCTATCTTCTCGGCTCAATTGTCACGCGCAGGAATGACGGGTCCTTCGCCAGTCTTTGAAGGAACAATGGGTTTCTTTAAGCAAGTTACGGGTAAATTTTTTTTAGAGGTAGATTCATTTGGTAATAATAGCAATGGGGATTATGCAATTAAACGTTCGCTTACTAAAACATTTCCAACCAATGGAGAGCTCCATACTGCGGTTTGGGCGGCAATTGAACTGAGTACACAGATCTCTGACTTAGGAAAAATTAAAATTATTCATATTGAAACATCTGAATTCAATAAACGTGTGCTTGCTGATTCTCATGAAAAGTGGCGTCCCAAGACCCGTGAAACTGCTGATCACAGTTTACCGTATAACGTAGCTAGGGCACTACTTGATAGTGATATCACTTTAGAATCCTATTCGTTGAATAAAATTTCTGATCCACTTGTTATGGTTCTAATGGATAAAACTATCGTGAGCGAAGACATTTCGTTAACTAAGTTATTTCCGCAACACTTAGCCAATCGAGTGACAATAACTCTGGTCTCTGGAGAAAAATTTGTCAGTGAAATGATCAGTGGTCCAGGTTCATTTGAAACCCCCATGACCGATAGTGATTTCGAGCGAAAGTTTAGACAAATGGCGAAACCACACATAAACAGTGCTGCGCAAAATAGGGTATTAGAGTTTGTTGCTAATTTGGAAAATCAGACAGACTACGTCTCATTATTCAATGCTATGTTAGTTACATAATGGCGATACAACAGCATGGTTTTTATATAGAACTTCAGATAATTACATTTTAATAGGGTAAATAACATGAAAGAAAACATTGAACAAAGGAGTAATTTTAAAAATATTTTTCAATATGAAATATCGGGTATACCTATTGTTTTTTTCGTCACTATGGCCGCGCTGATTATCCTTTTTTGGCAATCTGGAAAATTACAGGATACCGGTATAGTCGGAGCTTTCGCCTTTATGTGGTCTATAGGTTTTATTTTTTTCGCTTTCGGTGAAAAACTACCTATATGGAAGGAATATGTGGGAGGAGGGATGATAATGGCCTTTTTTGGATCTGCCCTTCTTGTTCATTGGAATGTAATTTCGAGTGATGATGCAAACTTTCTAAAAAGTTCGGTTCTCGATAATCGATTTTTGTATTTATTGTTAGTTGGCGTGATTGCCTCAAGTATTCTTTCAGTGCCATCTAAGGTTCTTATGAGATCACTGGCTGCCTACATTCCTATTATTCTTGCCGGATTGGCCGGTGCTGCAATGCTAGGTATTAGCGCGGGCTTAGTCGTTGGTGTTGAACCAGCTCGGATCATTACTCATTATGTGTTACCTATTATGGGGGGAGGAAATGGCGCAGGTGCCATACCAATGGCTGAAATTTATAGCGATATAACAGGAAATGATGGTGCACAATATTATAGTTTTGCTATATCAGTTCTTACCCTAGCGAATATATTAGCGATATTAATAGCCTCTCTACTTAATAAACTAGGAAATAAATTTCCATCACTTAGTGGCGAGGGAAAGCTTCTTAAGTTAGATAACAATGCTCCAGATTTTGACGAACAAGGTTCGTCTAAGGGGCAGTTGAATACGCATGGAGCTCTCTTTTTTATCATTGGAGTTCTTCTATTAAGTTTCTTTCTCTATGCAATATTTCCAATGATTCATTTATTTGCTTGGGTTGTTCTATTGATTGTTGCTATTAATCTTTTGGACATACTTTCTATTGATCAAAAGCAGTCACTATTTGCCTTTTCTGAATGGGGAATGAAAATCTTCTTGGTTCTTGTTCTAGTCGCTGTGGGTTTAACAACAGATCTTAATGAAATGATGGATGCGCTTAAGTTTACTAATTTACTCATTTGTTTTTGTGTGGTGTTAGGATCCGTACTAGGAACCATGTTGGTAGCGGGGCGTTTTGGATGTTATCCCATTGAAGCGGCTATTAGCGCAGGACTTTGTATGGCAAATAGAGGCGGCTCAGGAGATTTGGAAGTGTTAACAGCATCTAGACGTATGCAACTATTCCCTTATGCTCAAATATCATCACGTTTAGGTGGGGGTATTGTGCTGCTTTTCGCGGGATATCTTTTCGGTGCATTTCTTTAGTTCTAGCCTATGGGCGCTTTATTACATCTACATTACCTATGATGATGCGCATTCCTCTATTGAATCCTGATAGTGTTCATTCAATATTAAATGCCGAAAGTGAGCCTAGGCTATAACAGTGAGTGATTGTAGAAAATGAACGAAAACTTTATTCTAAATGTTTTAGAAGTTACTGTACCAGTATTCTCTATGGTTATTCTCGGCGCTTTGTTGAAAAAATTTCGATTAATAAATAGTGATTTTGTGACGGTAGCATCACAATTAGTTTTTAAGGCGACTATGCCTACGTTATTGTTTCTAACTATGGCTACAGCTGAATTACAATTTCAATTGTACAGATACTTAATTTTATGGTTTTGTATTGGTACTATAATTACCATGTTGGCTTGTTGGTTATTTTCTCATAAACGTATAAAAAATATCAACAAGGTGTGTTTATTCAGGCTGGATTCAGAAGTAATTGCGGTATTATAGGTTTAGCATTTTCTGCTAGTCTATATGGGGATTTAGGCTTACAAATTGGTGGAATGTTAGCTGGCGTATCGACGATATTATATAATATTTTATCACCTATAGTGTTTTACGCTTGCAGTGATTTTTATAAGCCTAATTTACAGAAATTGGTTGAAAATATTATCTTTAATCCATTAAATATAGGAATTTTTTTAGGTGTATTTGTTTCTCTTTTGGAGTTGGAAATTCCTTATGTAGTGTTAGGCGCAGGTGAAAATTTCGCGTCACTTTCCCTACCATTAGCATTGATATGCATTGGAGCTTCACTATCAATCGATGCATTTAAAACATCTAGAGCGGTTGCTTTTTATGCTGTTTTAGTAAAGCTTATATTGTCACCGTTAATTATTATTTCAGTATTGCTATATTTAGGCGTTCGAGGTCAATATCTTGGCGTACTTTTCTTGTTTTTTGCTAGTCCTACCGCTTCCGCGAGTTATATTTTTGCGGTAATGTCTGGTAGTGATGGTAAATTGGCCGCTAATATAATTGTAGTCAGTACCATAGTATCAATTCCTACAACAATGATTGGATTGTATGTTTTATATAGCAACCACTTAATTTGATTAGTGTTGAATTAATATTTTTAACCATCAAGGGGAGTCTCCACGGTAAAGTGTCAAGTTCATCAGTCCCCCTTGAACCACGACAACCTTAGTATTATAAAATGAAGCCTCTTCTAACATTCAATAATTTCATTGAGCTGGTAGGCTTTAATGACTTCTAAACTACGGTAGTATCTCTTGATAAAACCTTTGGTTTCCCATGACTTTAGAATTTTATTAGTGCTTTGTCGGGATATTCCAATTAAAGCTCCTAATTCATATTGACTAATATTTACTCGCTTTTGGTTCGAAAGTTTGAATCGTTTAAGTAAAAGTTTTGCGATTCGTTGTTCGGGTGTGAATAATAAAAAATCATCAATGGCACTAAATGCTTGTCGACAATGGTCACAAAGTAAAGAAACTAAGGCGCTATAAATTTCTGGGTATTTTTTGCAAATAATGAGGACAGATTCTTTAGGTAAAATGGCGAGTTCGGATTCAACCGTCGTGAATCCATCATGGGTTCTTACTCCACCATCAAGTAAAGCAACTTCACCGAACCATTGACCGGCTGTGATCCGTGTAAAAACAATTTCTTCACCTGAGGATGTTGTTGCACTGATTCTTACTTCGCCACTAATCACAGCATAAAGACCATAAGCTTCACTATTTTTACTATGTACTAGTTGATTGGCTTGATAGGTTTTAATTTTTGCCACCTCAAGAAGTTCAGTTTTTGCTTTTAAAGGAAGATTTTCAAGCCAAGTATTTCCTATTAACTTATTCAGTGTGGTTTTTTTTGTCATTCTATAGGAAGTTTATATTAGAGGTAATGCTATCAGAATATCATTAAATCCAAACAATAGTAAACTAGTTGACAATTTGGTGTTAATAATCATGAGAGAATGCTGGCATCATTATCATTATCATTATCATTATCATTAGAGGAAATTAAAGATGGATATAACTGATAAAAATCATATATTTACCGAATTAGTTAAACGAAGAGTGAGTGCGCAAGAGTGGCAATTACGGGTTGATTTAGCCGCTGCTTATAGACTTGTGGCGCTTTATGGTTGGGATGATTTAGTCTTTACCCATATATCAGCTAGGGTACCAGGTACTGATCGACATTTTTTAATTAATCCTTATGGTTTAATGTTTGAAGAAATCACCGCCACTAGCTTAGTTAAAGTTGATATTAATGGTGACAAAGTATTGGACTCACCTTATGAAATTAATCCTGCTGGCTTTACTATTCATAGTGCGATTCATGACGCAAGGGAAGATGCTCATTGTGTTATGCATACCCATACCATTAATGGTGTTGCGGTTTCAGCTCAACAAGAAGGCTTATTACCCTTATCACAACAATCACTGTTTGTATTGTCTGGTCTTAGTTATCATGATTATGAAGGAGTCGCTTTACGTGAAGATGAAAAGCCACGGCTGGTGAATGATTTGGGAAGTAATAACTTTATGATTTTACGTAATCACGGATTACTGACCTGTGCACCAAGTATCGCTGATACGTTTCTTGCAATGTACATTATGGAAGCATCCTGTTCGATTCAATTAAGAGCCCAAGGCGCTCAAAAGCTCACTCTCGTGCCGAATGAAGTGCTAGCAACAATGCGTGAGCAAGCAAAAGCGGTTACTAAAGGTTTAGGTGGCGCATTGGCATGGCCTGGGTTGCTGCGTAAGTTAGATCGTTTGGATCGATCTTTTCGTGATTAAGCATTATTATACCAATCAGCCTACCCTTTACTCAACCTTGCTGGCTAAAGTTAACAATAGCGGCGTTGCTTGCAATCACAACAACCCGTTATTATTCAATCAAGCGTCATTATTTTTGTGTTGTAGACTAACAGTACTGAATATAAAAATTGACAGTTTAAGCTAAATTAGAAGGGTTCCCTCAGTATTAAAATAAAAGATATTTTAATACTGAAATTAAAAATATGATAAAAATAGTAATTAAATCAAAGTGAAAATTTTATTCGTTTATCTGTAATCATTCAGTTTTAGGGCAAAAGAAAGTATTATGTTGGTATCTACCTGCGCTATTTCGTTAAATACCTAAACTAGGAAAATAAATGACCTCAAAATCAATTAATTCAGTAACTATTGTTGAGAAAATCATCAATTCTATAAGAGAGGCAATTAAAGATGGCCGGTTAGTTGCTGGGCAACGTTTAATTGTTGCAGATATTAGTGACGAGTTTGGTGTCAGCTTTGGACCAGTACGAGAGGCGATCCGCCGCCTTGCTGGAGAAGGGTATTTAGAATTTATTCCACATAAAGGTGCTTCAGTTAAAGCGTTTGGAGAAAAAGAGATAAGAGAATTTTTTCAGACTCGTGAAGCCATTGAAGGGTTTGTTGCTAAACTTGCAGCGGAAAATATAACTCGATTAGATTATGCCGATCGAATGCAGCAGTGCCAAATTCAACTGCATAAATTAGTTGTTGATGGAACAACAAAAGAGTCTACAGATATTAGGCAATATTTTCATGATTTACTATACGAAATTGCCGGTAATTCATTATTAAAGGAGGCGGGACTTAGACTTACTTATCCGCTACAAAGAATTTGCTTCAATGATGTATCTGGTAAAGATCATACTCAAGATTCATTAGCAGAACATAATGAAATAATAGATGCAATTTTAGCTGGTGAAGGTTGCCGAGCCGAACGAAAAATGCGCACACATCTTCGTAATCGCTCTATTGCCATTTGTGAAATTTTGGATGGACTTAATCACAATAACAACAATGTTGCATAACTCATTTACCACATTGTTTTAGATTGAATAAAAGATTGCCGAATCAACGGTAGGTACTGCCTTCGCTACGTACGTTTTCATGAATCATCCATAAATGCTACGCCTGTTATCCTTGATAGCGCGTATTGGCGTATCTCCAAAGTTGCTCTGCTGTATCCCCAAGCTCAGTTTTAGTTCGAAATAATCGTATATTCATTGGCAATTTTTGAAATTCTTTAGTAAAAGGAATAAGGGTCTCTGCAGTGAGTTCATGCTCAATCAAACTTTGTGGTAGCCAAGCAACTCCGTAACCAGATAAGGCCATTTCTTTTAATACCGTTGCTAAATGAGATGAAAAATACTTATTATAGGATAAATTTGATTTTTCTATAACTTTTGAATCTTTTAATATTTTACCTAAACCACTTTGAGCTGAATACGATAATAAAGGGATTTCGGCGCTAGAGTTTAAACCAGACAAACTAAACTGCAATTTTGAACAAATAGCATGAACAGGTATTAGACAGTCCTTGCCAACAATAATAGATTGAGATTGTTTTTTTTGCTGATTCTCTATATCACAGGA
The DNA here is from genome assembly GCA_013215465.1 of Colwellia sp. Classification (GTDB taxonomy): domain Bacteria; phylum Pseudomonadota; class Gammaproteobacteria; order Enterobacterales; family Alteromonadaceae; genus Colwellia. The sequence goes on from JABSOW010000041.1 coordinate 17,290, forward strand.
ATACTCATGACCTATTAAAAATTGAACATCACCATTTACTAAATGGTTTTCACATGCATCTAAAGTGTCTGAAAAAAGTTGGACACTTCGCGCAGTGATCTCTGTTTCAAATTGTCTAAACCAATTTGGAAAAAAAACTAAAGATAAAGCATGTGTTGCGGCAATACGTAATGTTGTATTTTCAGTTTTGCCTGCTTTTCTCGCTTCATCTATACCTTGATTTAATGTCTCTAGTACTTTTGTTACATAAGGGTAAAATGCTATTCCAGCGTAGGTCAAAATCACTTTTTGTGACGTTCTATGAAAAAGCTGCTCACCAACCCATTCTTCGAGGCTTCGTATTCTGCGACTAAATGCAGACTGACTTGTAAAGCGCAGATTTGCAGCAGCGGAGAAGTTCTCAGTTTCGCTTAATGTCTTAAAATCTTTAAACCAAGTTATATGATCCATATTTATCTCCTACTATGGGTTAGCCACACTGCATTATCGTGACAAACCAGTGTGACAACCGTTCTTTATTGATGAAATAGAAATGTCCCCCAGCTATTCAAATAGATAAACAACGGGAAATGTTAAACCTACTCACTATATTTGCTCTCTCGATTTAACCAAGAGCTCATCAATTATTATTAATAAAGTTAAAGATGAGCATAACCAAAAATAATTAGTCAGAAGCGAACCTTGAATAAACTGACAGATAAATCTTACCAAAATAAAGTAGATTGTAATATAATTTTATTTGTCATTGTGATTTTTTTTGATTGTCTCGTTCTGTTTGTATGTGTTAGTTGATGTAATTTAACGTAATATTCATAATTGTGTGTGATGTTAATTATATTTATGGAAATAATATTGATTACATTGTAGTATAATTTGGTTGATAGTTGGGCTGCATGTTAGTGTGGTTCTGTTAAATACCTAAACTAGGAAAAAAAATGACCACAAATTCAATTAATTCAGTAACTATTGTTGAGCAAATCATCAATGCCATAAGAGACGCGATTAAAGATGGTCGATTGATAGCGGGACAACGTCTAATCGTTGCCGATATTAGTAAAGAGTTTAGTGTGAGCTTTGGACCAGTACGGGAGGCTATTCGCCGTCTTGCAGGAGAAGGATATTTAGCGTTTATTCCACATAAAGGTGCTTCAGTTAAAGCGTTTGGAGCAAAAGAAATAAGAGAGTTTTTTCAGACTCGTGAAGCCATTGAAGGATTTGTGGCCAAACTTGCGGCTGAAAATATAGCTCGAGTTGATTATTCCGATCGAATGAAGGAGTGTCAAATTCAACTGAATAAATTAATGGTTGATGGCACATTAAAAGAATCTACTGATATTCGTCAATACTTTCATGATTTGCTATACGAAATAGTAGGAAATTCATTATTGAAAGATACGGGCCTAAAGCTCACCTATCCACTACAAAGAATTTATTTCAATGATGCAACGGGTAAATCTCGCACTCAAGATTCATTAGAAGAACATAACGAAATAATAAATGCCGTCATGGCCGGTGAAGGCTATCAAGCCGAAAGAAAAATGCGCGCACACCTTCGTAACCGTTCTGCTGCGGCTTGTGACGTTCTTGATGAAATGAATCAAAAGAGCAACAAAGTTGCATAACCAATTTACCAAACTAATTGAGGAAATCAGATGTTAACTAAACCTATCAAAATTATTGTACCAGTTGGATCGCTAGGTGCAGGGGTTAGAGAAGAAGAAATAGAATATGGTTTGAGTCAGGGAGCTAATGTTATCGCAACTGATGCTGGCTCTACAGATAGCGGAGCAGCATATTTAGCCTTAGGTATTTCCAAAAATAATCGAGGTTCGGTTAAACGCGATCTAACGATATTAATGAAAGCGTCTATGAAAGCTAAAATTCCACTTATTATCGGAACTTGTGGTCAAGCGGGTGGTGACAAAAACGTCAATTGGACCAGAGAAATTGTCATTGAGATTGCTAAAGAAATAAATTTCACTCCAAAAATAGCTATTTTGTATTCAGAACAAGATAAAGCGGTACTCAAACAGAAAAATGAGAATGGCTTAATTTTCCCTTTACCACCGCTAGGCGCTTTAGATAATAACTCTCTTGAAGCCTGTGAGCATATTGTTGTGGCGATGGGAGTTGAACCATATACAACCGTATTAGAAAGTGGAGTAGATATTATCCTAGGAGGACGCACAACTGACACCGCGGTAATTGCAAGTTATGCCTTATGGAAAGGCGCTCCGTGGGGAGCATCATGGCATGCAGCAAAAATTGCAGAGTGTGGTGCTCAATGTTGTGTTTCACCTACTAATGGTGCTGGAGTTCTTTTGAGTATCGACAATGATGGTTTTGAAGTAGAACCACTCAATGTGGAAAACCAATGTAGTCCAGATAGTGTTTCGGCGCATATGCTTTATGAAAACTCCAACCCATTTGAGTTAATCGAACCGGGTGGCATTTTAGACGTTACTAACGCCAAATACGTTCAGTGTGATCATCGTAAAGTTAAAGTAACAGGATCCGTTTGGAAGGAGATGCCTTATACCTTGAAATTGGAAGGCGCTGCAATTGGTAGATATCAAACTATTATGTTAATTGGCATTCAAGACCCTAAGGTCTTAAGTAGGTTAGATGAATTTCATGACAAATTATTGGCAACATTAAATGAAAGAGTGATCAAAACCATGGGATTAAATTCTGATGAATTTGATATCTCTCTTAGAATGTATGGCTGGAATGGCGTATCAGGAGAAAAATTACCTGAAAATACTCCACCGCCAAGGGAGGTTGGCATTTTATTTGTGGCGACAGCTCAAACACAAGAAATTGCTTCTCAAATGGCTAAAGCATGTAATCCATATTTCTTTCACTTCCCGATTGATTTAGACGAAGAATTGCCTAGTTATGGGTTTGCTTTCTCACCTGCTGATATCGATAGAGGTCCCGTGTATGAGTTCAAATTAAACCATGTGGTATCTCTAGATGATCCATTAGAACTCGTTAGAATCAAATTATTACAACTATAAATAAAGGAAACTATTTTATGACAACTATAAACGATGTTTGTCGCCATGTGAGATCAAAAAATGCTGGTCCTTTCTGGATTACTTTCGATTTGTTTTTTGATGGTGAAGAAAAATTTAAAGACTATAGTACAAGCTCTTCTTTAAATGGTGAATTGTTTAAAAAATTGTTTGGTGCTGATCCTGCTACCGTTAAACATTTTACGGTGCCTAGTTTAAATATGGTCAAAATTTCTTATGGCCGCTCCTCACCTCAAGGAGGCGAAATAGAGCGAGATATGCATGCAGGTCAACAATTTGTTCGCTTACTTGACGTTGAAATTGAAAAACGGGCAATTAAAATTTAATTTGACCACTTCATATAATCCATCAGATGGCTTCTTTAGAGCAATATTATCAAAACTAAAGAAGTCGTTATGGTTAACACACTATAATAGAAGCTAAAGGATGTGCCGAAATAGTCATAGTGTGGAAACTCAGACCTTATCAAACCAAACAGTAAATATTCTGCAGTTTGACCTCTTCAGATTTAATTACTCGCCGTTTACTGCGTACAATGGTTAACTGTGATGAAATCATTTCGTTATGAACAACCTAATTTATACGTAAGCGCGCAATTAAGCAGTGCGCTTAACTATAATCGAAGTCTAGCTGCACATTCCACGGCATTAAGTCGGTAAAATCATCATCGTCACTTTGACGCGTTGGCAATATTTTAAATAAATGCTGGAAGTAATAATAGGGATTGATGTCATTGGCTCTGCACGTCATCACGATACTATAAAGTGTCGCACTTGCCTGCGCACCGTTAACTGATTTTGAGAACATCCAATTTTTCTGCCCGTGGTAAACGGTCTAATATCACGCTCGGTGATATTGTTATCTATCCCTAAATGCCCATCGTCAATATAGCGAATGAGTTTATGCCATTGATTGAGGTTGTACTTTATAGCCTTGCCAATATAGCTGCCCGCTAATACTTTATCACTGGCTTCATCAAGCCATGCTTTGAATTTTATTAAAATAGGTAACGCTTTTTCTTGTCGTAGCTGATACCGAGCTTGGGGGGAGTGTTTTTTATTTTTCGCTTGGGTTTCCAGTTTATACAATTGGCTGATAAAGCTAATGGCCTTATGGGCACGGCCTTTGTTTTTTGATTCTGCTTTTAATGCTTCATCATATTTACGTCTGGCGTGTGCCCAACAGCCCACAGGAATAACGCCTTC
>JABSOW010000042.1 GCA_013215465.1 Colwellia sp.
AAAGAAAATGGCAGGGCTAGACGATGAATATCGCTCAACCCTGCTGGAATCTGGGATTAAAATGCGCTAGCCGTGCTTAACTGGGGTAGTTTGATCCAATGAGCCATGTCATAACTCATTGGTATTACAAGGTATGCAAAAGGATTCGTAACAGTTGGCCCGGTTCCGCTTGCTTCACATTGTAACCAATTATCACTTACCGCTTAATGCGGTATTACATAAATGTTGGTGCCTGTGGCTGATCATGTCGACGGGTAATATAAAGAATACACTCGACATCACCCTGCTGTTTAAAGGAACGGACGGCGTTAATCGGTGTGGTAAAGGTGTCTCCCTTACCAAGGGTAAGAGTTTCACCGTCAACGATAATATCTACCTTGCCTTGATGAACAAAAATAACTTCTTCTTCATAGCGAATATGGTCATTAACTTTCGCACCGTCACTCATTTTCAACGCCCGAACAACAAACTTATGTGACCAATTTAATTTACCAGCAAGTAAATCTTCCGCTGAGTTTTCTGGTCCCACCAAAGCGACTTCTTCAACCCCTTCAAATTGTGCCAAACAGTTATTTTTTGCCCAAACAAAGTTTTCTGTTCGCTGTACAATTGGCTCCATCGCATCACTATTTACCACTCTATGCTCAGCTATTTGTGCCGCAGAAGTCACCGGCATTATATTTTTATCACCAGGCACTTCTTCACCAATTGTGGTATCAACTAAGCTACCATCTTCCAACAGCACTAAACCATACTCTTTTGCCAGATCAAATACTTGAGGTGCCCATAATACTTTTCCCGGATCGTCACCGCCTAATACAGCATGCAAGTAACCTATATCGTCACCAATATTCTCAAAGCCCCTAAAAATATCCACAGGGATAGAAATAATATCGCCTTCGTTTAGGATTATTTTACCGTCATCGCCGTTAACACCACTTAAGAATGCCCAAGTGCCTTTATGTATAACAAAGACTTCTTCGGTTAGATGACTATGTTGTGAGTTTAAGCAACCACTTGGCTGCCTTGCCCCACCAATATTAAAACCATGAGGAATTGAGATGTGTACATGCTGCTCTGGATTTTCCGCAACCCCTGGACCAATTAAGGTAAAGTTCTCTTTCTGATCACTGCCAGGACTACGGGTATCAATAAACGCGCTGGTACATGGTTTTAAGTCTACATATCTAATCAATCTATTTTCAAGTGTCATTTCGTTTTTCCTGTTATTTTCAAGGGATAAATTTCAAAGATGTTTGCCCATTAATATGACTAACGAGCAGTCCATCCACCATCAACTTTAATGCTTGTGCCAGTAATCATCGACGCTAAATCACTGAGTAAAAACGTACAGCTGTTCGCTATATCTTCTACTTTTCCTAAACGGCCAAGGGGGATCATATCGAAGACAAATTTCTTAAAGGATTCATCATCAAACATTGGCTTTGTCATAGGTGTTAATACAAAGGTCGGTGCAACAGTATTTACACGGATATTATATTCAGCCAACTCTACTGCCATCGCTTTTGTTACGCCTTCAACGGCATGTTTACTCATGCAATATAGCGTGCGGTTAGGTGAGCCAACAAAGCCCATTTGCGAAGACATATTAACGATTGAGGCATTATTAGCTCGCTTCATCGGCGCTATTGCTGCTTGAGATATTTTATACAGCGTACGAACATTTAAATCGATAACCGCATCTATATTTTCGTTAGGCTGATCTTCCATCGGGCCTACGCGGTTGATACCTGCATTATTCACCAAACCATGTAAAACAGGGAGTGACTTAACTCTTTCAAAAAACGCCTCGCTGGTTACATCCATTACCCAACTAGTAATATTGTCAGGATACTGCCCCGCTAGTACATCAAGATCCGCTTGTGTTCTCGCCACAGCAATAACATTTGCACCATGGGCAGCAGCCATTTGCGCACATGCCAAGCCAATTCCTTTACCTGCACCTGCAACAAGTATTGTTCTATTAATAAACAATTCGTTATTAAAACCCGTCATAAAATATCTCTAATTTAATGTTTGCATTCGAAGTCATTATTACGTAAGATTTATTCATATTCAAGTAATTCATCAAAATAAAACTTGATTCAAGTCAAACAAACAGGAGATTATAAAATGGTCAACTACTTAAAGAAAGGCAAACAAGAAGGTGATAAAAAAGAGTTTTTACAGCAAGTTAAGGCTACTGTAGAGACTATCATTGAGGATATTGAGACTAATGGTGATAAAGCTATAGCAAAATATTCTGAAAAATTTGACAAATGGAATCCGGAGTCATTCAGATTAAGTAAGGACGATATTGCGAAATGTTATGAAGAAGTTGAAGACAGTGTCATTGAAGATATCAAATGGGCACAAACTCAAGTAAGAAACTTTGCACAAATTCAACGTGACTCAATGAAAGATGTTGAAGTAGAAACCATCCCAGGCGTCACTTTAGGTCACAAACACATTCCTATGGAAAGTGTTGGTTGTTATGTACCTGGTGGAAAATATCCTTTAGTTGCATCAGCTCATATGAGTGTCGTTACCGCTAAAGTCGCTGGTGTTAAGCGCGTTATTGCCGCAGCTCCACCATTTAATGGAAAACCTTCTCCTGCCATTGTTGTCGCAATGGACTTAGCAGGCGCAGATGAAATCTATTGTTTTGGCGGAGTTCAAGCAATCGCTGCGATGGCCATCGGCACGGAAACTATTCCACCAGTAGATATGATTGTTGGCCCTGGTAATGCCTTTGTTGCCGAAGCTAAACGTCAATTATTTGGCCGCGTTGGTATTGATTTATTTGCCGGCCCAACAGAAACCCTCGTTATTGCTGATGAAAGCGTTGACGGCGAGTTATGCGCTACCGATTTACTTGGTCAAGCAGAGCACGGTCCAACATCACCTGCCATATTACTGACCAACAGTGAAAAATTAGCCAATGATACGATTAAAGAAATTGAACGTCAGTTAACCATTTTACCAACGGCAGAAATTGCCGGTGAAGCCTGGCGTGTCTACGGAGAAGTTATTGTTTGTGATACTTATGAAGAAATGATTGAAGTTGCAAACGACCTCGCATTTGAACATGTACAAATTATGACTAAAAATGTACCATATTTTAAAGAGAATATGCGTAACTTTGGCGCTTTATTCTTAGGACCAGAAACTAACGTCTCTTATGGTGATAAATGTATTGGAACGAATCATACACTTCCAACTCGTAAAGCAGCACGTTATACTGGCGGCTTATGGGTGGGTAAATTCATTAAAACCTGTACTTTCCAAAGTGCTACGGAAGAAGCATCTGTTATCGTTGGCGAATACTGCTCAAGACTCTGTGCAGTTGAAGGCTTTGCCGGCCATAAGGAGCAGGCGGATATCCGTTTGAGAAGATATAAAGGATAAACATTGGCTAAAAATAAAAAAGTAACATCTTATGACGTGGCGCGTGAAGCTGGCGTATCTCAATCAGCGGTATCTCGTGTTTTTCGCCCAGGTCTAAGTGTTTCGCAAAAAACACGTGATAAGGTAATGGCGACGGCGAATGAAATGGGTTACCGACCAAACGCTATCGCCAGAATGCTGATCACTAAGCAATCTGGCATGGTTGCGGTTATTGTTTCCTCACGCGCCAACGTTAATTATCCGGAAGTACTTTCACAAGTGAGCAAGCAACTTGCGGCTAGGAATAAACGTGTTTTATTGTTTACCCTAGATGACGTCGAAGGACTAGATGAGTTATTTGAACAAATTCTGACTTTCCAAGTTGACGGGGTTATCGCACTTGCGGCCCATTTTGAAAGCCACCGACTGGCTCAATTTGAGAAGCATGAAATTCCGGTTGTGTTATATAACCGTAATGTATCAGATGCTATGGCCAATACTGTGTGTTGTAATCATGAGCAAGGTATAAAACAACTTATTGCCGAATTAGAAAAAAACAATCCGAAAAAATATTTGGTGCTATCAGGCCCTAAAGACTCTGATGTTGCCAATGAACGTCGAGAAATTGCCATTAAGTTACTAAAGCAATTTGCGGTTAAAGACGTTTCTATTCTTTATGGTGATTATTCTTATCAATCTGGTCGTGACTGCCTAGCAAAATGGCTACAGCATAACCCTGCCCCAGATGCGATTATTTGTAGTAATGACACCATGGCAATTGGCGTTATTGATGAGGCTCGTGAGAATCATGAACTTCATATACCTAATGATATATCGGTTGTTGGCTTCGATGGTATTACTTCTTCAGCTTGGCAAAGTTATCAAATTACAACTATTAAGCAGCCTGTAGAAAAGTTGGTTAAAGCCGCAGTAGAGGTATTATTAGAGCACATTGAAAATCCTGACTCGCCTCCTGAAGCACGGGTATTAACCGGTGCTTTAATTAAAGGTAATTCTGTTAAACGTCCATAGCTAACTTACAGTGCTAATTAATAATTAGTTGTGTAGGTTAGTTAAATACTATTATTAAGCAATTAAATATGACTCAACTACCCATATTATTTTTACCTGGCACCTTGTGCACTGGTGCTATGTTTATCGAGCAGATAAATCAGCTAAAGCAATATTGCCAAGATATTACAGTAGTGCAATTTACCACTGAAAAATCACTTACCGAAATGGCCAACAAAGTCATTAAAGCGACTAAAAATGAACCTTGTGCAATAATAGGTTTTTCTATGGGTGGTATAGTTGCATTAGAAATAGCAAGAACACACCCACAACTTATCGCAAAACTGGCTTTAGTGAACAGCAATTGTCATGCGGATCTTCCTGAGCGAAAAATAGCTCGTAAAGCACAAATAACCCAAGTAAAATCAGGGCAACTAATCGAATTATTGTCAAAAACATTTTTGCCTAACTATTTATTCAAAGCAGATAACGTGCACGAAAAATTAATAATAGGAATGGCAAAAACTCTAGGTGCTGATTGCTTTGCTGCCCAAGCAATGGCTATCGAAGATCGGCCAGACTCCCTATCAGTACTGCAACAGCTAAAAATCGACATACTTATTATTGGCGGTAAGCAAGATAAAATATGTCCTATTGAGCATCAACAAATGATGCACAAAAACTTACCCAAGAGTCGCTTACAACTGCTTGATCAATGTGGCCATTTTGCACCATTAGAGCAAGCCGAAAAGGTCTCAAATTTATTAACACACTGGTATTTATCAAACGCTCTTTGATCACTACAGTTACATTATTCACAGGTCTATTATGTCTTTAAAACAATCTTTAGCGCTAAAGAAGCCCTTAATTGGCACTTTTATCAAAACCCCCCATTTTCACAATACCGAAGTGCTCGCTCATACAAACCTTGATGTTTTGTGCCTAGACGCTGAACATGCTCCGTTTGATCGCTCTGCTCTCGACACTTGTGTATTAGCCGCCAAATCTCAACAAATGCCAGTGGTAATACGTATACCCGATACAGAAAGTGCCACTATTTTAAATGCCCTCGATTTAGGTGCAGACGGTATTGTTTTACCACACATATTAAATGCAGAACACGCACGCCGTGTTGTTAAAAAATGTTTCTACGGCCCTGATGGTAGAGGATATGCAGGCTCGACTAGATTTGCTGGCTACACCACGAAAAAACTTCCTGAGAATTTAGCCAACAGTCAAAATCAAACCTGTATTATCGCTCAAATTGAAGACTTAACGGCTGTCGATGATATCGATGCAATATGCCAAGTAGCAGGCATAGACTGCATTTTTATTGGCCGAATGGATTTAACTGTTGCTCTAGAGCATACCGATGCCAGCCATGGCGATGTATTAGCTGCGGTTGAAAAAGTCGTTAATGCAGCTAACAAGCACGGTAAAAATTGCGGTATGTTTGTTGGCGATTTAACTGAACTTCCTCACTGGATTTCTTTAGGTGTCAGCTTATTTTTACTGAGCTCAGATCACGGCTTTATGCTAAGTGGTGCACAACAACTTCAGCAAAAATTTACGGATGCAATAAAACAAGCAGAGAAGTAGTTATATATCCGCTTCACTTCAAGATACAATTTCAAAGTAAATGATTAAAAAAAGGCGCTTAACTAGTGCCTTTTCAAAACCTATCGACGCGCTTTATTAAATTCTCGCATCCGTGCCAACACATCAACGCCTAATTGATGATAGACATGGAGCAAGTCAACTAAAACCCAGTTTTCACGAATTAAACCGTTTTCACAACGCCAAAAATCTAAACTTCGCATGGTAATTTGCTGGTTTGCAGGTGCAATGCCTAACCAACCGTCATCACTCAACACCATTTGCATACCCGGCCAGGCGGTAAACCCGACATAATCACCATCAGCAAATATATAGCCGTTACCCACATCGCCTACACGATTAGGCATGCCATTTAAAAAAGGAATTTGATGCCAATTTCTAAAGCCTTTAATACCACGGCCAGTACCGATCCCTGACGGTCCATACCAACTACAACGTGGATGCCAATACTTTTCAAGTTGCATAGCTTCAACACCACCTGTGGCGTAATGTCCTAATGAGTGACACATATCGGCAACAAGCTTACAACTACGAGCCGATTTTTCATCATCATGCTTAACAGCTAGCCCATCTTGGGTAGCGGGTGCAGGTACATGCCATTCGCGACCTAAGCTTGGCGCCATCGGCCATGCGTTGGCTTGCATCATGACTTCTGGAATATCCCACAGGGCTTGCATTTCAATAACAGCGCCGTTTTCTATACGATAAAATTCATGAAAGCGCATAGAAACTTGATGGCCTGTAGCAGGAATTTCTAACCAACTATTTTCGAAGCTACCCGTATAATAACCACAGCACCCTACCCAAGCACTGCCATCTTCACTGGTGCCCGCGATCACAATGGTTTCTCGGCGTTCAAGATCAGGAATTGCATAATGCAAAGGCTGATAAATATCTTGGTATAAACTTTCGGGCCCTGCTAACGTTTCAAAGGGATATGAAAGTTGAATTTTAGCGTCAGGTGCAAACACTTTTTTAATTGCCTGATAAACAACCTTATCGTCATAGTCATATAATGCTTGGCTAAGTGGTTTTATTATATTCTTATTAACACTATGTAAATTTTCAGACACTCGTCTTCCCCTATAGTTAAACAGCCACTAGTGATTGATATTTTTTCTGGCACTAATACCAAATGAAATAATGAATAGATCATTCATTATTTCATTTGGTATCACACTGAGGCATAAGCTTATTTTGCCTACATACCATTTAATATCAAAATAATAATGACTTCGAAGTCACTCGATGATAACCTGATTTAATAGTAATTCAAGTAAAACTTATTTAAGTGGAGAAAATTATGTTAACCGTTATCGATAAGTTGTATCAGCAACTCAAATCATCCCCCGCCGACATTGAACAATATATTCACCATGATGTAGCGTGGCATGTCAGTGCCCCCATCAATGATTTATTAGGTTTGACCGAGGTATTAACCTCATTTTGGCAACCTTTGTTCAAGGCCCTACCCGATATAGAACGTAAACCCTTTATTAATGTGCAAAGTGAATACCAAGGTCAAGATTGGATCGCAAGTACTGGCTATTTTGTCGGTACGTTAAGCCAATCACTTTGGGGAATACCCGCCAACAATAAAACCCTATACTTACGTTACACAGAGCTTGTGCAGTTAGAAAATAACAAAATTAAACAGTGTTTTATTATTGTAGATTTTCTTGATGCGATGAACCAAGTAGGCGTTAACCCATTAAGAAAAAGTTTAGGTCATAGCGGATTAATGATGCCACCATCAACTATGGACGGCATAGTTAGAGAAGTAAGTAGCGTAGATGCGGCACAAAAATCTCAACAACTCATACTTGATATGCTTGATGAATTAGGCCGTTTTGACGGTAAGTCCTTATCAAGTATGAAATTAGAAAACTACTGGCATCCAGATTTTATGTGGTATGGCCCCGCAGGCATAGGTACAACTCGTGGTATTGAAGGCTTTAGAAGAGACCATCAAGGGCCGTTTGTATTTAGTTTTCCTGATAGAGATGTAGACCATAAAGCAACCTTGGTTGCTGACGGTAATTATGTGGCAACGGGTGGTTGGCCACACATGCACGGTACCCATAGCGCCGGCGGTTGGTTAGGACTACCTCCTTGTAATAAACAGTTATCATTACGAGTAATGGATATTTGGCGTCGTGAAGGTGATTTACTCAAAGAAAATTGGGTGGCTATTGATATTATTGATATGTGCATGCAAATGGGTCTTGACGTATTTGCGATGATGAGAGAGCAACTGGGCGATGATGCTTAATGACTGATTAATATCAATCTCACTAACTATGTGAGCATTTCTACTGGTTAAAACCAAATAAAAAGGAAGCTTACTCAGCTTCCTTTTTAATGCGGGTATCTTTATCACAGATTTTAGCTTACATTGCCTTAGGTAGGGTTAACTCGGATTATTAATTTTTCTGCTACGTTCTAAAATATCTAAGCCTTGTTGTTTTAACCAGTAAGGAATGTCAATTAATACCCAATTTTCCATTAACTTATCACCTTCTCGACGATAAACATCAACCACTCGCATATCAGCACGAATGTCAGCTCCAGGTAATCCTAAAAAACCACCAATAGCGGTGTTAGTTAAGTTGGGCCAACCAAAAAAGCAGGCATAATTTCCCTCTGCATATCGGCAAATATGGCCGTTAAAGACTTTGTCTTTTAAGCCTTGTCTAAATGGGTAAGAATGCTGTTCTTGAAATTTTGGAATAGTATAAGTCGCACCAATACCTGCAGGGCCATACCATGCCATATCCTTAGCCCAGGTTTTTTCCAATACCTCAGGTGGGTAATTATCATTGGCTGTTTTATTAAGCTGTGAAAAATCGTCAATCATTTGATTTAACAAAGCCATCGTTTTTTCGCTTTCAGCGGGATCCATATCCTGTAATTGAATTCCATCATGAGTTCTTGGCCCCGGATAAATAAAAGAATGGCCTGTCGATTGCGGCAATGGATTGATGCCTACTTGATTCATCACACTGATAATGTCGCAGAAGAAACCTGAACGGACAATTTTGCCATCTTTAATACAATTAAAATCAGCATAACGAATCATCACAACTCTGCCCGAGCGTGGAATACCCAACCAATCTTGATCAAATTGCACCATAAAATGACCCATGCTAGTAACCCAGTTGGCATCATCATTACCACTAACACCTGCCATAAATACATCTTGCCGACGTTGGATATGCTTAAATGATTGCATAAAAGGTTGCCAAAAGACTTGATTTACCGCTTCAGGGCCTTTTTGTTCATTAAATGGATGCACCCCATACCATTGGCAGTCATCACTCATATAGTGAGATAAAACATCACCAATGGTTTCGGAGTTTGCTTTCTCTAACGCTTGATAATACTCTAAAATCAGCTCTTTATTTTTCTGTTCGGCACTCATGATAGAAGTTCTCCATTATAGTTATAGAATAAAATATTTAGTTAAAATTCAGTTACTTTACAAAAATCGACATTATAAAAACTTTTCTTTAAAAGAGATAAATTAAATAATTAACACTCATATAGCTTATGGATTTCAATAATGTTGACTTTCAAATTATTTTAAACAATGCTATTCTCATTTGACTTCGAAGTCAAACTGTGTGAGTTTATAATAAGACTTCAACGAAAAAACAATAAGAGATATATTCATGACTGAATTTGGCACCTTAAATTGGACTATTTTAATAGTTTATATTTTAGCAAACCTTTTACTTGGTTTTGTTATTAGTAAAAAAGTCAGTACGGCCGATGATTTTTATTTAGGCCGTAAACAAACACCTTGGTGGGCAATTGGTATTTCAGTTATTGCAACTTATGTCAGCGCCATGACTTTCCTAGGTGCGCCGGCATGGGCATATAAAGATGGCTTATCGGTTATTGCCATACATTTAAACTACCCCTTGGTTATTATTGCCGTTATCACCTTTTTCTTCCCTTTCTTCTATAACGCAGGTGTTGCCTCAATCTATGAATACCAAGAAAAAAGGTTTGGCAAAAAAGCGCGTGCCTTAGTGTCCGGTATTTGGCTAATATCCCAAACAATGAGCTCAGCAGCCGTTTTATACGCCACCGCAATCGTGCTCAGTTACATCACCGGTATTCCTGAAATTGCCGGCATTATCATCGTGACTATCATTGCCTTAATCTATACCGTGATGGGGGGGATTACCGCAGTAATTTGGACGGATGTTATTCAATCGGGTATTTTGTTACTTGGTGCCGGTATCATTATGTATGCCCTTATCGATAGTAGCACAACCCCCATAATGGAAAGCTTAGCCGAGTTAAAGGCACAAGGTAAAACCAACCCACTTAATTTTGATTTCGACTTCACCAATGTCACCACGGTGTGGTCTGGAATTATTGCCATGACGCTTTATCATATTACGGTTTATGGTACTAACCAAATGATGGTTCAGCGCACCCTAGCCGCTAAAAACATTGGTGATGCAAAAAAATCATATCTACTGATGGGCTTTCTCGCATTCTTCGTTTATTTCTTTTTTATCATTATGGGGATCCTATTTTATAACCATTACCAAGGTAAGACCTTCGAAAATGAAAATACTATCATCTTACAGTTTGCCGCTGAATATGGCATGCCCGGATTAATGGGGATTATTGCCGCCGCCGTAATGGCTGCCTCCATGTCGAGCTTAGATTCGGCATTTAATTCTTTATCTACCGTGTCAACATTAGACTTTTATAAAAAATACTATAAGCCTAACGAAAGTGATGTGCATTACCTCAAAGTGTCACGTCTTTTTACTGTATTTTGGGCTGTGATTATTATTTTCCCCGCCATTATGTATCACTTATACAGTACCGGCTCAATTTTAGAAGTATTAAGTAAGGTTGGCTCTTATTTTGTTGGTGCGCAACTGGGAATGTTTGGTCTAGGATTCTTTTCAAAACATGCTAGTGAACGTGGGCTATTAGTAGGTACCTTAGTGGGCGTAATAGCGGTTGCTTACACTGCAATTTATACTGATGTTGCTTGGCCGTGGTATGCCGCAATAGGTGCTTTTGTCAATGTTGTGGTAACCATCATCGCCAGTATCGCCATAGATGGCAAGCAAGCGGAATACTCGCCTTACACGATTAAAGGTCAAATAAAGGCCTTTGCAGATAGCGGCTCTCCAACGACTGAAAATGGTTGGTACCTAGTACCGGGTAAAGTAGATAAGGTGTGCTACACACTCTTTGGCTTCTTTATATTCACCCTAGTTTTTTTATTCTCCTTTGAGCTCTTTATTTAAGGGCTACGGATAACACTATGACATCTAAATTTAATAATAAAATCACCAAAGTACATTGGCAACCTCTCACTAAATTATTAGAGCCTTCGGGGAAAAAGCAGCAAACACTGCATGGATTTGATGATGAGTTTATTGATATTGTTGATTATATCATTCGTATAACCCACCGTATTTGGGAGCAAAAAAACGTCGGCCTTTGCTATCAATACTATAGCGATATTTGTCCTGTTTTTACTTTAGGCGGATATTTTGAATGTGTTGAGCAAGTCGTTCAAGGTACGTTAAAAACCATTGCTGCTTTTCCAGACAGAAGCTTAATTGGTGAAAATGTTATTTGGAAGGAAGAAGAAGAAGATAAAACTTATTATTCATCGCATTTAATCACCAGTATCATGACCAATACTGGTAACTCTGATTTTGGTTTAGCCACCAATAAAACCGGTCGAGTAACCACCATTGCCGACTGTGTATGTTTTGAAAATAAAATAATTAAAGAATGGTTAGTACGTGACAATAGTTTTTTAATCGCTCAGCTTGGAATTGACTTGATTGACGCCGCTATTCAATTCGCTAAGATAATACCAAATGACACCTTTAATTCTTGGTACAGTGATGAGTTTGATCGTGTTCGACAAACAGAACATAGAATACCCTTAACTTTTACCGATAAAAATTGGACCGTTGAGAATTTCGTCCACTCATGGGCGCAAACCATATTCAATCAAAAGCAATTTTCTACATTAACTGATTTTTACCACGTTGCCGCTGCACATCAATGGCCAGGCGGGAGAAAATCAACCGGCCTTGCACAAATTAGCGGCACCTTAATTCAATGGCTAGCACAATGCCCTGATGCCAAAATGACAATAGATCATATTGGGGTTGTCGGTTTTGATAAAGATACCATTGATATTGCACTTCGTTGGTCAGTTGCTGGTACTTATTCGCCACATGTTGAACGACTAGCCACACTCAAAGGTAATAACTTTTTTGTGCTCGGTTGCAGTCATCTGAGAGTAAGAGATCAAAAGATCATTAAAGAAGTGACTGTGTTTGATGAAATTTCTCTTTACGCCAATATTATTAGAGACTCTGGCGTGTCGTTACCATTACTACAAAAAGGAGCTTAATTATGTTTAATAATCTTATTGAGCTGTATACACGAGGCGATATCGCGCAATTATCTTCAAATATACTGCATAGCTCGTCTTGGAAACAGCATGATTTTACCGCCTATGGTAATATGCAAATTGAAAAGCTATGGTTAAAAAGTCTTGAGCAGTTTGGCTTTTTCACCCTTTCAAAGAAGCAAACAGTGCAAGGAAAAGAGTTTTCAGCCCTCTATTTTGAATTAAAGAATGATGAAGCTAATCAAAGTGTTTCAATAACGTTTTTCTTAGAACATAATAATATTTATATAAAACGCCTACACTGCATCGTTGATACGGTAAGGCTAGCACAGTTGTTAAATCTGACTCCTGAGCAAGTAATTGCTGAGTTACCGTCACCGGATCCTTTGTTTTTGAGCCAATTTGATCATCAAATGCATCCGCAAAGCTATCACGCGAGACCATCTGATATCTGTGATATGCCTAAGGATATTGACCAGGTAATTACACAATGGTGGAGCATATGGCAAGAAAAGCATTTAGCCAGCTTCGAAAAAATTTATCATACTGATGCCCAAGTGAATATCGCTGGCTTTGGCTCAAACCAAGGTTACCAGGCATTAAGACAATTCCAGCTGAAATTACATAATAGAATGAATCGCAATTATTGTCAGCTAGAACAACTGTGTGTTGACGAGCAGCAAAATACAATTGCCATTCAATGGCATATTGATGGTGATTACCTTGAAAATGATACCATTAAACGCATTAGACTACCTATCACCTCGATAATACGATTAGAAAACAATTTAATTGTCGATGAACAATTGCAGGTAGATTGGTTAGCACTTTGTAAAGGCTTTAATTTGTCTTACCCTTTTGTATGAACAAAATAACATCATGGATTGATGCCCACCATCATCTTTGGGACTTAGATACAGTGCATTACCCTTGGCTAGCCGCCAAGGGTGAAAAGCGCTTTTTCGGTCAACCCGATCCAATCAGAAAAAACTATCTTCTCAAAGACTTTGCTAGCGATCATCAACAGCAAATTTCGCAAAGTGTGCATATCCAAGTGGGTGCTGCTAATTCATTAGCAGAAACAGAACTTATTCACCGATTATCACAATCAGCTCAAAGCGATGTTAGGCACTTCCCAAATGCTGCGGTTGTGGCTATTGATATGCGGCAGCCATCTATTGAGCAGCAACTTGCCCCTCATTTAACCTATGATATCACTCGCGGTGCTAGAGACATTATTGGTAAGAGCCCTGAAGAGAATAAATCACTACCTGAATTTATTCCCGATGTTTGGTTAAATAATTGGCAATATTTAGCCAGTAAATCACTAAGCTTTGATTTGCAATTAACCAGTGAACAATATGAAATTGTATTAAAAACACTTGAGCGGGTACCCGAGTTAAAGGTAGCTATTTGCCATTTTGCTTCTCCTTGGGATCAATCAAATTCAGGCTTTAATTATTGGCAAAAACAAATGCGAGCCTTTGCCAAGCTGCCAAATTGTTATATGAAGATTTCTGGATTTTCAATGTTTAGCCATGGGTTTGATTGCGCAAGCTATAAACGTTACGCACACGCTGCTATCGAGATTTTTGGCCCTCAACGGTGCATGTTTGGCTCTAACTTCCCTGTCGATAAACTGTATATCTCTTATGCTGATTTATTCGTCCAATGGCAAAAAATCACTTCTGCCTACACTATTGATGAAGCTAACTATTTAGCGGCGAAAACCGCTAGCAGTTTTTATCAATTGTAACTTCCCATTAGCAGTTAATAATTCCTTTCCCTAACAGAACAGCTTTCACTAAAGTAAATATGACTGTGCTGGCGGTTTTGATTACTTGATTAAAACTGATATACCACAATAAAGAGAAAGCGCAGCATAATGTTATTTATGTAAGCTTAAAATAGACTTTATAGTCATTTTATAATCGTCAAAAATGTTTTCTGATCTTTAGGAAAGTCATTTTGGCTTGTTCAAATAAAGCATCATTCACTTCCCAGTATTGTTCACGCTCTGGATCCAAATAATGGCCAACTAATACCAGTTTCATTAATTAGGTGATCTATTTTATACATAGGGAAAACGGCCAAATACAAGTGATTTTACAAAATGGTTGCCTAAAAGGTGAAGTGATACACTTTTGCCAAAAATACACTACCCTTTCAATTTTAACCTTCTAGTAATGAAGTACTATGCCAAGGATATGTGCACACACTCCTTACCAACGATAACACCGCAACATATCGTACCGTGTGTACATAAAAAAGCCGCAGGCTAAGCTGCGGCTTTATAATCATGAAACTAAAGAAGTCTACGTTAGAAAGTATACTTAAGACTTACACCCCAAGTTCTTGGGTCGTTCCAGTTAGCTTGTACTGAGTTGAGAGGCTTAGCATCACGAATTTGTGAATGCACAACAGCACGAGTTAATACTGCTTCATCAGTTAAGTTTTTAACAAAGAAATCCATTTGTACATTTTCACTAATAATCCAACTCACTCGCGCATCAACCATAGCGTGAGCATCTACTTTTGCTTCTGGAATGTTAGTATCGAACGCATAGTAGTCATCACTGTAATTTAGTTGAATATGAGGGATTAAGAACGCACCATTACCCAAATCAACTTCATACGTTGCCGCTAAACCAATACTATATTCTGGAGACATTGCCGGTGACCAGCCAGCAAAACTGAATTGACTGTTATTGTCATTAATGTCCTGGCGACCGTCAAGGTTACCTAAGCCAAGTAATGGACGAAGTAATGAGTTACCAACGGCAAAGTCATCAGAAAATTCAGAATCTAACCACGCAAGCGTACCAGAAAATGACAAATTGTCAGTTGGATGCCACTGTATATCAACCTCTACGCCAACAGTATCAATACTGCCACCATTTTCATAATATTCAAAACTTTGTGTTGTACCTGCATCAACACACTCTAATACTGTATCAGAAGTTGTCGTATCACTACACGCCACAGCAAATAACTGGGCTTTAACATCATCGTATTCATTAACAAATGCTGAAATATTTAAACGCATATCACCATCAAGTAACGTACTCTTCATACCAACTTCATAAGACATTACTTCTTCATTATCATATAAAGGGGCTGCACCACGAGAAACAACGCGACCATCATTAGCACCACCCGTTCTAACACCTGTAGAGGCTGAAACATAAAACATTAAGTCATCGCTTTGATCATATTCAATTGCCGTTTTCCACAATACCGCTGAATCATCCCAATCGGGGATATTATCACCGGTAAAGGTTTTTTCATCTTTATTATAACGCAGGCCACCGACCAAACGCAGATCATCTGATACTTCATAACGTAATTGACCAAATACCGCGATTGAATCTGACGTATGTGGGTCATAATCTGGATTTCCCCAGCTTGGAACAACTAACGAATCGGCTACCCCACTTCCTGTGGTATCTTCGCGCCATATCCATGCCCAATCAGCTTCTTGATCAAAGTAATACAAACCTGCAATCCATTGTAGCGGACCATCATTATTAGAAGATAACTGTAGTTCACTTGAGATTGTTTTTTGATCATCTTGACGACCAAAGCCGCCAACAGCATCTAAACCGCCATCACTATAATCGTTATCATAGAACTGCTTGCCACTTAACTCTGAGTAATTTGAAGTCCATTTTATGTCGGCAAAGTCGGTGTACCATTCAAAAATAGCCGTCGCAGAAAATGCTTCTTGCTTATCCCATGACATTGCATTTCGGTATACGTCATACGGACCAATGTCGTCACGTTCAACATCGCCTGGTTGATAAATATGGCCTTTAGTTACGGTTGCATTAGGATTAAAAATTCCAGAGCCAGGTGCAGTTTCTGTTAAGGTATATCCCGCAATCTGTTGATATCCCCAAATAGCCGATGAGTTGGCATCTTTTTTCGAGTAGTCCAAACGGAAAGTAGCATTAAAATCATCACTTACTTCATAACGAGTTACTGAGCGAAGATAAAATTGATTTTTTTCACGTAAGTCGTCAGAAGGGCCTGGGATAAAGTGGTTTTTGATGTAGCCATCATGTCTGTCTGAGGCCATAACTAAACGCGTAGCTAAGCCATCCGCCAATGGTATATTTAATATACCTTCATATGCACTACGATTATAAGCACCTGTAGTAATTTTAACACTACCCTCTACTTCGTCCATTACCGGACGATTAGTGATAATATTTATACTACCAGCAAAGGTATTTCGACCATAAAGCGTCCCTTGTGGACCTCTTAATACTTCAATTCGTTCAATATCAACAAACGCGCCCATGCCCGCTGTTGTTGTTGGTACATATATACCATCTTGAAAAATACCAATGATTTGTTCGGCTATTCCCGTTCCTGCTACACCCACTTCGTTGGTTCGAGCACCACGCATCGCAGGTCTTACCTCACCACCAGAGCTACCAACTTTTAAACCAGGTACTACTTGTTGTAAACCTGTGATATCAATAATGCCTGCGCGCTCAACATCATCAGCCCCCAATGCAGTGATAGAAGAAGATACTTCTTGTAAATCTTGTGCATGGCGGTTAGCAGTAACAATTATTTTTTCAATTCTACCTGCGTCATCCTCTTTAGCTGCTTCTTCTGCATATACTGATTGACTTAAACAAGCGTTGACAACTGCCAACGCAATAGCCGATTTAACAAGTTTTCTTGGTGTAACTGGCTTCATGGATAAACCCTCTTCTATCACTTAAGGAATTAAGTGTATATTATTTTAATTAGTGTCAGTTATGGGCTATTTATTGTTTATATATTACCCATGCATATATTTATACTTCGAAGTCACTTTGATGTCAAGAGTGTTGCTTTAATGTTTATATCTATTTATTATGATTAAGATCATCAAAAGACAATAAAAATACAATAAGCACTTGTTTTAATGAAAGAATAACAAAGATGGAAAACATCAAAACAAAACAAAAACCCAGATGACTTCGACGTCATCTATTTGGTTTTACGATCCATTTAAGTTAAAGATTCTGTCACATTCTACAATAACACTAACATTTCATTCAATTAAAACCCTGTAAGTGTACTTTACAGGCTATTAACGTACTTTATGATCTCAACCAAGTGACTTCGAAGTCAATAGGAGGCAGCCATCAATGAGATATAGCGTTAACGATAAAAGCTCCATAGTAACGATCATAGCCCTACTGGTGAGCTTATTTGCAGCAGATGCAGGCTATTAGTTTACTGGGTATTACCATTCCCTTAAGTCTTTCAAATAACGAAATATCTACCAATACGGTTGGCCAAGTAATGGCTCTCTATTCTATTGGTTTAGTCATTGGTAGTTACCAAGGAAAAAAACATTGCTCGGGTAGGACATATAAGAACATTTGCCGGTTTTGGTGCTATAGCAATATCTGCAGCTATCATTCATAGCTTAACTAACAGTGTAATATTTTACGCCCTACTCAGAGTCGTGAGTGGCTTGTCAGCAGCAGTGATGCTAATGGTTATAGAAAGCTGGTTTAATATCCTGAGTCAAAACGCTAATAGAAGTCGATTAATGCCACTTCACCAAGTCGTTTTTTATTTTGCCATGGGAACGGACAACTTTTGATAAACTTAGTACCTGGCGACTTCTCTGCGATTTTTTTGATTGCAGCTCTATTATCCTGTTGTGCACTTATTCCAATAACACTGATCAGAATAGAAAAACCAACAGTGACACTCAATTAAGATTTTAGAGCTAGTAAGAATTGCCCCCTGCGGTATTGTTGGAGCAGTCTGTGCGGGCAATACCGGAGCATATTCTCCTGAACAACTAGTTATTAAAATAAATGCCTTGTATTTGGCCGTGGAACTAAAAACCTGTGTTCTTGAAAATTTATTCTTATTAAAATTTGAACCATTAATTAATCTGATTGGTATGAAAGCCCCGCGGCTATTGAGGCCGTTTATCGTTTTATTAGAAATGAAAAAATTGAATACCCAAGAGCCTGAAGCACTTTTGGCAAAGTTCCCCACTCACCTTAAGGGCATAAGTTGTGTCTGTAATGCTTGTATTTCCCGTTATCTGCAGTAAAAATCGTTAAATCATAGTGCAGAATAATTCATTTTTATGACACCCGTTTTATAAACTGTAAAAAGAAAAATACCTAGGAACAATAATTATTTATCTTAAGCACTACGAAAATAGCGCCCAGCAAAGTAAAATACTGCCCATAAACACATTTTCTTGTCACCATTATGAATAAAGCCCAAGTAAACCAAGCAACTCACCAGCCATTGTTAAGTTCAAAAGCTAAAATTGCCATTATCGGTGGTGGTGTTGCTGGCTCAACCATAGCGTTGCGATTTGCTGAATTAGGTTTAGATACCACACTTATAGAAAAAGGTCCGAGTTTAGTCAATGGCCCACCTATTTGCCATTTACATGCTGGCGGTAACTTGTATCGTGAGATTTGTGATCAGCAATGTCTGACGTTATTACAGCAATCGATTGATACTGTTAAAGTCTATCCACACAGCGTTAATATTCGCCCGACGCTTATTGCCTTGCCTAAAACGGATCATGGCCAACCGGAAGACTTATTACCTCGTTTAGAAAAACTAAGGGCTAGATATACAGAGCTAGTGGCACAAGATGTGAGTAACAAGGTACTCGGTGAGCCAGAGCATTATTTTCGATTCTACTCGCGAGCAGAGTTAGATGCGCTACTTGATTTACCGTTACCAAGCGAGGCAAAAGAGGACACTGATTGGTTAGTTGCCTTTGCCCAGCATGTTGAATTAGACCGTCTTAAATTTCCAGTGCTGTTAGTACAAGAATATGGCTTATCAGCATTTCGTTTTGCTGCTATTACCAATTTGGCGATAGCGCGTTTGCCCAGCTGCCACCTGCAAACGAGCAGCCAAGTTATCGCCATTATTCAGCAAGATAATGCTTTAGGTTGGAAAATATCGACTCTGCATCAACAAAGCCAAGTTATTACACACAGCCATTATGATTACGTGATTAATGCTTGTGGCTTTAAAAGCGGTGAAATTGATGACATGGTAAGTGCTAAACGGCAACGTATGGTGGAGTTTAAAGCCGCTTATGTTGCCCATTGGTCTAAATGCCAAGGCTTATGGCCTGAAGTTGTTTTTTATGGTGAACGGGGCACTCCACAAGGCATGGCGCAATTAACCCCTTACCCAGATGGCTATTTTCAACTACATGGTATGACCCAAGACATTACCCTGTTTGATCAAGGCCTAGTGGCAAGTTGTCAGCAAAGTGCCCAGCCCAAACTAGCACCACGATTTATCGAGAAGATTGATAAACAATGGCCTGAACAAGTGGTCAGTAATAGAACTTTAGGCTCAATTGCCCATATTGCCCAGTTTATCCCCGCTTTTAGCACAGCAGTGGCAGCGGCACAGCCGTTATTTGGCGCTCAGCAAATTCCAGGAGAAGATGCTGACTTACGCGCTGCCGATGTCTCTTTTTATGGTCAACATTATGCTAGGGCAGAAATTGTTAAAGCTTCATCGGCTTTAGCAGCAGCCGATGCTATTTTGGCAAACTTAGTTGAGTGTGGCTTAGTTGCCGAGTTAGAGCTGGGTGACTATTTAACCGAGCATTATTTCCCCATAAGTCTGCAATGTTCTGCCGCCGAGGTCACTGAACAAGCAATAGCCTTAGCCAAGCAGCGTGACTACCCTATTGCTTTGGCAAAAAACCTGTAACGCCGCTGCTAAAATAAGCCCGTCTAAGCCTGGATAAAGTAAGCCATATTAACTTAAGCGTCAATTAGCTTAGGTTATCGTTGCAGTGCGGCTAATAACTCAGCAAAGCTATCAAAACACCACTGTGGCTGATAGTTAGCGATATCTTCACCATAGTTATAACCATAGGTTAAGCCGACACTGTCTATGTTGGCGGCTTTTGCCGCTAAAATATCATTTTTAGAATCACCAATCATTAAACACTGCTCGGCGGTTACTTTAAGCTGCGCTAAAGCGTATTTTAATGGTGCTGGATGGGGCTTGCTCTCAGTTAAAGTATCACCACCAATGAGAATTTCAAACAATCCACCTATGCCTAAACCCGCTAAGATAGGCTGGATAAAGACTGCTGGTTTGTTGGTAATGATAGCCAAGCGAAAGCCTGAGCTTTTTAATATTAATAGACCTTCTTTGACATCGTCATACAGTGCTGACTCAATGCATAAACCGTCTTGGTAATGCTGTAAAAAAATCCCTAAAGCATCATTTACCAGTGCGGGATCTAATTGCTCGCTAATGTTTGCTGAGCCAGATAATCCTCGCTCAACTAAAGTTTTTGCACCATTACCGACCCAGTGACGAATCATCTGCTGACTATATTGAGTCTGTTTTAAATCTCGTAGGGTTTTATTTAATGCCAAGGCGAGATCTGGGGCACTATCAACTAAGGTGCCATCGAGATCAAACAACAGCACGTTTTTTTCTTGCAGGGTCACGGCATTCTCAGTGGGAGGTAAAGGTCAATTATGCCGCTATTCTAGCACTAAGTGAGTCGATTTTATGATCGCTATTGAATAACTTTCAGCAAAGAAAACCCTAGCCTGAACATTATTATCCTAATGTTATCTTTTTTAGTCTCAAATTAATGATATAAGTCGTAGAAACCTTTGATGTTTTTACCTTTAATCTCTACACCTTTATAAACTTCTATTTGCTCAACTAAATTAGCCAGAAAGGTTAGCGCTGAGCCAAAATCTTCCATCGGTATACCATCAAAAAAATAACGAATTTGATTGCCGGAAAGATCATTGAGCGACAAATTAAATTTAGCGCGAACGGCAGCTAACAGCTTAGTGAGTTGTTAGCTATTTAGTTCGGTAAGAAATAGCAATATTATTGCTGCGCCATGCACAGGGCACGGCTAGCGCATTTTAATCCCAGATTCCAGCAGGGTTGAGCGATATTCATCGTCTAGCCCTGCCATTTTCTTT
>JABSOW010000043.1 GCA_013215465.1 Colwellia sp.
GGAAGTTAAACCTAAAGATTAACTCATTGATTTTAGCCAATATTTCGTGGGGATACCTCAGACTCTGACCCCTTTTACTGCTTTTAAGCGACTGTTCTTATTGATTTTAAATTAATAAGTTAACTGACTAACCATTTTAATATATTCTATTTGTTAGCAATATTGATAATTTAAAAGGACTTTCATGAACACTACGGGTATCTATGAACAGCTAATTACCCAGTTAGTTGCACAAAAATTAGATCGGCAATCTTTCTCGTTTAGAGGCTGGTGAAGCAGCCACTTGGTTGTCTCGTTTCTTAACCCGACTGATTGAAATGGCAATGGACTCAGTTCCACATGGCGACGCTAGAATTCATGAGCAAATAAACTTAGCAAAAAACAACAAACACCAAACAAAAAACAAGAGGTTTCTTAACTATAGTGAGCTGTTTTTTTTTAGTCCAATTTTCTGGGTGTTCTACTTTATTTCTTTTAACCTGGTGCCTCGATTTTCTATAAATGATGATAGAATACATTCATTTAAAAGCTAGATTTAGAGGGTTAGAAAACTTAAATGAAAATATTAGTTTTGGGTGGCAGTCAGTTTTTTGGAAGAAAACTTGTGAAGCTTCTCTTAGAGAATAACGATGAAGTGACCCTATTAAATCGAGGCAATCACGCTGATGGCTTGGGAGATAAAATTAAGAGGATTATTTGTGACCGTACTGACAAAACCGCATTAGAAGAGGCCATCAAGGAGGACTATGATCTAGTTTTTGATCTATCATGTTTTGATTTTGATCAAGCAAAACACGCCTGCGAAGTCTTCCGCGGTAGAGTGAAAAAATATCTTTTTACTTCCAGCATTTCTGCTTATATAGAACGGAATGATGATTTATCTGAAGAGCAATTCAATCCTTTGGATTTTGAACTTGCCAATAAAGTGAGTAGAAAGGAACACTACGGCGAGGCAAAACGACAGGCGGAAATTTCATTTATCAAATTTGCCACTTTTCCGGTTACCAGCATCAGGCTTCCCATTATTTTAGATGCTGAGGATTATTCCCTAAGGCTGCAGCTCCATGTCAACAGTATTAAAAATGGACTGCAGCTCTACTTTGATAATCTTCAAGGTAAAATTTCTTTTATCTCCGCCGATGATACCGCTAAAACTCTTTTTGAATTAGGCCTAAATGATTTCTCAGGAACGATCAATGCTGCAAGCGCTAAGCCCATAACGCTGCAACGATTTATTGATATTATTGATAAAATTACAGATTCAAAATTCATTCCGGCAAAGCAGAAATTAGAGAATAATGTATCACCTTATAATAATACCGGAGACTGGTGTCTAAATTGTTCAAAATTACAAAGTCTTGGAATGAAACTCCAAGAGATTGAAGGTTACTTACCTGGGATGGTGGAGAGTATCCATGGAACTGTATAATTTCACTGACCGCTGTTAGCAATATTAGCCAAGGGTGGGTATTTCTTAAAGGTGCAGACAAAAGGACAGTCGCCAAAAAGCGGGACAGCCATGAATGAAAATAGCACAGCTTGCTGTCGTTGACCGCCTATCCACCTTTTATTTGTATGTGCGGCAAAGGCCGCTAGCTCCTTTATAGAGTCAACCGCTTGGTGGTACTGTTTACCAAAGTGTTGAGCCAGTTACAGGATAGGAACAGCGCCTTCATCTATATAACTACGCTTGTCAGCTCTGATGATTTTTCCTTTTGTAGAAAACATGGATCTTCGATCAGACACTCGAAGATGACGGCTAAGTTGTGGTAGTTGTGCATAAACCCATCAGCCGTCATTCCCGAAGTGGCTGTTCGGGAATCCAGAAATCAAGTTGTACGCAGCAAAAAATAACCTTAGCCAATCACCTAAGTTACTGATAAAAACCTGTAACTTTCAATTTTTTTAGTTACTCTACTAGATAATAGCGCTAAAAAAAGGATTTTCATGAACACTACGGGACTCTATGAGCAGCTAATTACCCAATTAGTTGAACAAAACTTAGACCGAGAAACGTTCCATGTGGGCGAGCGCTCACTGGAAGCGGGCGAAGCGGCTACTTGGTTGTCGCGTTTCTTAACCCGACTCATTGAAATTGCTATGGACTCAGTGCCACAGGGCGAATCTAGAATTTATGACCAAATAAACCTAGCAAACACCATTGTGCAGTGGCTTAGTAAACATATAAAAGATGAACAGTTAATCAGTGAAAACTTAATTGCTAGCCAAGGTAAAATCCTTACCGCACTGTTTGATAAATCCAACCCTATCGCGGCTGATCTGCCAAAGTATGTTGAGTCCATAATGCCTTTAACAGGGTTAACGCAGAGTGAATTGTTTTGCGGTAGCAATGTTGGTGTTTCACTAGAAACTGAGATCAAAAGAGAGATCCAATCCTCTGATAAAATATATTGGTTAGTGTCCTTTATCAAATGGACCGGTATTCGAATATTTAAAAAGGAATTAGAGTCTTTCACCCGTAGCGGTAAACAATTAAAAATAATCACCACCTCTTATATGGGCGCTACTGATGCAAAAGCGGTCGAGTTTTTAGCCTCACTGCCCAACACCGAAGTAAAACTTAGCTACAACACCAACCGTGAACGCCTGCACGCTAAATCCTATTTATTTATGCGTAATACCGGCTTTCACACGGGTTATATTGGTTCATCTAATTTATCTCATTCAGCATTAACCAGTGGTTTAGAGTGGAACCTTAAAATTACTTCGCAAGAAATCCCTCATATCATTAATAAATCGCTAAGCACTTTTGAAACCTATTGGCAGTCACCTGACTTTGAACACTTTGATGGCAAAGCACCAAGCAAAGAAAAATTAAACAATGCCCTGCGAGAGGCAAAAGGCAGCTTCAGTACCTCAACACCTAGTTTCTATTTTGATATCAAACCACATTCCCATCAGCAAACCATATTAGATAAGTTACAGGTTGAGCGGGATCTGCATAAGCGTTATCGCAACTTAGTGGTGGCAGCAACGGGCACAGGTAAAACCATTATTTCTGCTTTTGATTTTGCTCGTTTCTATCATGAAAATCCCGAAGCAAAGTTTTTGTTTATTGCTCACCGAGAAGAGATACTAAAGCAAGCACTAGCGGCTTATCGTGGCGTATTAAAAAATAGCGCTTTTGGCGAGTTATGGGTCGGTAATCACAAGCCAAATAAATATCAGCACCTCTTTGCCTCTATCCAAAGTTTAAACGCTCAACTTAACAGTCAAACGGAAAAGTTAGCGCTAAGTGAAGATTATTTTGATTACCTTGTTATTGATGAAGTGCATCATATTTCAGCCAGTAGTTATCGCGCGGTATTAAAACACTTTAGCCCGAAAATATTGCTCGGTTTAACCGCTACACCAGAGCGGCATGACGGTACCGATATACTCAGTGATTTTTGTAATGTTATAGCCGCAGAAATAAGATTACCGGAAGCCATTAATCAGCGTCACCTTTCCCCATTTCAATACTTTGCCATAGATGATGATACCGACTTAACTAAAATTTCGTGGTCTAAAGGTCGTTACGACATTGCTGAATTAACCCGCCTTTATACCTATAACGACCAAAGGGTTTTACGCATTTTGCAAAGCCTTGAAGAAGTGGTTACTGATATAGCACAAATGCGTGCCTTAGCCTTTTGTGTCAGTAAAGATCACGCAAAATTTATGGCGCAAAAGTTCACCTTGCATAATATTGCCTGTGGCGTATTAACCAGCGATAACAGTAAAGACCGTGAAATTTTGCAACAACAACTAAAATCCAAACAGATAAACGTCTTGTTTGTGGTTGATATATTTAATGAAGGGGTCGATATTCCCGAATTAGATACCTTGCTATTTTTACGCCCTACCGAAAGTTTAACTATATTCCTGCAACAACTTGGTCGTGGTTTACGCTTAACCAACGATAAAGAATGTTGCACTATTTTAGATTTTGTTGGTAATTCACGCCCTGAATATGACTTTTCCCATAAATTCAGAGCCTTGGTCGGTAAAACCAATCAGGCGATAGCGAAAGAAGTTAAACAAGGCTTCCCTCACCTGCCCTTGGGTTGCCGCATTGAGTTACAAGAAAAAACTCAAGCGATGATCTTGAAAAATATTAGCCAAGCGACACTGAACAAAAATAAACTGCTGAGCTTAATTAATAACTTCCCGCATAATACCAACTTACCGTTAACGCTAACTAACTTTTTACAGCTCAACCCTAACCTTACCCTAGAAGATATATACAAGGTTAAATGTGGAAAAATAGGTGGCTGGTCAGTATTACTTGCCGCCAGCAAAAACAAGGAAATAGCGGCAGAAGAAAAAGCGCTTTATGCAGCTTATTATCGAGCCATTAATAATAGATTACTCAACTGTTCATCCATTTCATATTTACGCTTTATTAAAGCGCTGTGTGATAACAACTTTTCAATCTCAGCCCTGAATACCGATGTAAACTTACCCAAACACCAGCAACTCTTTGCTTTAATGACTCATTATGATTTTTGGGATAAAACAGGAAAACAAGCTGGCTTTAGTGACGTGACGACAAGCTTATTAGCGCTGAAAAATACAACTCTGCTTGCGGAATTAACCGAAGTTATTGCACTACTTATTGAGCGACTTGAAGTGAGCGAGTTTGCTATGCCAACGGTCAATAACTCGAAAGTAGATGCATCGCCACTAAAAATGCATGTGCGTTATCCGAAAGAGCATATTCTGGTCGCCTTTGGTGATAGTACCTTTGCTAAAAAATCTTCGAGTCGTGAAGGTGTATTAAATATCGCTGATGCTAATACCGAGTTGCTCTTTGTCACCTTAGATAAATGTGAAAAGCAATTTTCAGCCACTACCATGTACCATGATTATGCCATTAGCCCGACCTTGTTTCATTGGCAAACGCAAAATAGCGCCAGACCGAATTCAGGCCGAGGTTTAGGCTACATCACACAGAAAGAAACCAATAAAACCTTCCTGTTATTTGTGCGTGAGCAAGGCAAAGATGAAAACGGTAGAACCATGGGTTTTGTTAATTTTGGCCCGATAGACTTTGTTAAATATGAAGGTAGTCAGCCGATGAATATTACTTGGAAGTTAAAACATCCCATGCCAGCATATTTATGGCATGAGACGGCTAAGTTGGCGGTTGGTTAGCTTACAAACGAATTCAGTACCGTTTTATGCTTAACCAACCTCATTTTATGAGGAATCAATGTTAAGACGATTATTATGTTTTTTTAACCATCCATACCATCTAAAGGACATACTATTTCATCTTTGACTTGTTCTAAATTTGCATTTTTTAAGAAAAAATAAAATGTGGAATCAATAACTTTTAATAACCTAGAATTTGAATCATATGCTATTACCGGCGGGCATATGCCTTTTGTTGATTGGGCAGCTGTTAAAGATTTTAAAGCATTAGTTAATAGTGAACCTTTCAAGTCTTCTCTCCTGTGATGAATCTCTCTTATTCCAAGCATGAGGGCTTCCTTAGTAACCCCTCCATTGATTCCATCAAAACCAAGTTTAAGAATATGCATTACTATATAATAATGTAAAAAATATGGTAAAGGTCCATCTTTGGGGATAGATGAACCAGTGCAAGATGCAATAGCTTCAAGATTTCTTAAATGTCGTCCCGAATATTCTTCTGTTTTTTGATCAATAGCTCTTTCAAAAGCTTCCTCATCACTTAGCAATTTCGTTTGATTTTCGCTTCTAATTAACCCGTGCTCTTGGCATGTAACCTTTAATAATTCTTGAAAGACACCAACACTATTGAAAGCATTTTCAATACACTCTTGAAGTATGAAAGATGAAAAAGTGATGTTTAAAAGGTTCGACCCCTTATCCGCTATTCGCCGGAAATCGGTATCCTCCCATGGTTCAACGGGCACTTCCACAATACGGTCTTGGAGTTCACCATTATATTGATTTAACCTGTTTGCCTCTTTCCAAACACCTAGGATTACAAACCTAACTTTTAAATCTTGAAATGTCCTTAAATCAAAAGCAAAACTTCTCTGCAAATCTTCAGGTAAATAATGGAAATTCTCCAAGATAACAATTTTTTTATTTCCAACTCGATGTATTAAATCAGCCACATCATCTGGTAATTCTAGATTAAACTCTATTTCTTGGTATTTATCTTCAACTTGTTTTTCTGTTGATTTATCAATTCCAACATCTATTTTTCCTTTTAAAATCATTGCAACGGCCCCTTGAATTGACGCCCTAGCTTTGATTTTAGTTGAATCACCTGTTCCTTCGGTATAGCTAGTTTTTAATGTAATATCTGATTTTCTTAAAATTGATTGATAAATATCTTTAAGTGTTGTTTTTGGGGACAGGCTTATCAATATGTTTTTATCATAATCGATATATTTCTTAACAAGCGCTGTTTTACCTTGCTTAGATGCACCAAATACAATTATTTGCTTATCGGTACGTAACGCATCTTTAAATCGATCATCTACATGCTCCCTTTCAACATAACTTTCAACTTGCTTACCACTTACACCAAAGACATCTTCGAGATTACTCATTTACTTCAACTCTCCTTGTGAGCCATAACACTCGCCTAAACTTACTGAATCAGATTTGAGGCGCTTATCAGGTTATTCAATCTGCTATTTTGGGTTTATTTATAGATATACCATCAAAAAAATACTCTAGTATATAATAATCAAAATTATCAAGGTCTTGAACTATCTCCTTAATTCGTTGATATGTAAATTTATTAAGTATATTTATTGCTTTGTGTAAATCTAATTCACTGTCTTCAAAATTTATAACTCTTGATTCATGTAGCTTTTTAGATATCATTCTAGGAAGTCCGTATTCTTCCAACTGATATACAGTGGGCGGTAAAAATGCATGTGATATTCTGACAATGAACGGAGATAAATCTATCGTTTGATCTGAAAACACTTTCTTTTGAATGACGTTTACATCGTTCAATAGAGAGGAGAATTTGTATGTGACATTACGTTCCAGTTTAAAAAAGTCATCAACGCCAATATCTAATTCATCTAATTCATACAATAGTTCTGGGATGGTTTTTGTCCAGTTAGCCGTCAAGATTTTAATAAAGCCAACAAATTTGTTATATTCAATTCCCCAACCACCTGGCTGTAACTTTATAACTTTATACAAAAGTCTATCCCAATCCTCAATATTATTGGAATTGAGGTAACCAAGCCCATTCCAGCTTGACTCATTTGTTGAAATATCTATTGCAATATCTCGAATTAAAAATGAATTACTTGATTCAAATGCTTTTTCTTTTTGAAGCTCATTAAAAACACCTTCACCTAATATTTCCGTCATTTCTTCTTTATAGGAAATTATTTTTGCTATTTGTTCTTTTGAGAGTTCATTTTTAAAATCAATTTCATCAACTTCACTTAGAAGCTCATCAGGGAAATTAAGTTCTAAGCGAGTTTCAGCTGATTCCGGCGGCTCTTCCAGTAGATATATTTTACCAATAAAGTGTTTGAACATTCGGCCACCTCGGCCAATTATGTTTTTATAAGTAAAATCATTAAGACGTGACCTCCCGTTTCTATTTCTCCAAATAATCACATTTTCGGCCGAAGTATTAACTCCTTCAATTATAGATGATGTTGATATGAGGTTTTTGAGGCCATCCTCTTCCTCAAATAACTTAACTTGTATTTGACTTAATGACCGATGAAGTTGTCCATTATGTATTCCACTACCTCTTTTTACTAAGTTAGTTAGATGCCAGTTTCTTCCATAATTTTTCGTCAGCCAATACTCAAAATCTTTTAGTTTTTTACTTTGACTTAGATCATTATTATCAATTAGAAGGTTAGATACCTTGTCTATATTCGAATATGTTCCTGCATAGATCAGTGATTTACCATTGGTATTTCTTAATACTTTAAGAAGCTCATCACTTTTCTTGTTTTCATCACCACAAATATGTTTATATAAATTATATTTTTCTAAATATACGGTATTAAAGTCAACATGAACAAATTCCATGCCTTTAGTAAAGATGCTTTCATTTATACTTGTAATATTCGGAGCTAAAAAATACTTTTGCTTTGCTTTCTTTCCAAGCTTCAATATTGCATTCAATAAAGATGATGATCTTTCTTTATCAAACTTTGGGCTCGCTTTATAAAACTCATCAATAACTAACATGTCTAGATCAGATATTTTCCCTAGATAGTGTATAGCTCGTTCTTGAGGAAATATTAAAATATTATTTTCTTCCAGCTCAACATCAGAAGTAGTTATTATTTTGTAGTGACTAGAGAATTTTCGTTGTAACCTTCTTCTAGTTTCATCAGTCAATGCGATTGTTGGCACAATAATTACAATGTTTTTCGGTTTTTTCAAAGAAATGAATGAATCAATAATAAAGCTTTTACCAAAACTCGTTGGTGCGCTCACGGCTAAGCTTTTACCTATCATTAATTTTTTTAATATTGATGCTTGTTCCCGATGCAGGGTTACCGGTTTTTCAGCACCTACATCAGATTTAAAAGACTCATATGCAAATCTATCTTGCCATGAAGCAGTTTCAATCTGTAAATATGGATATAAGCCAACTTGTCTAATTAGATGATTGACAACAGGATCATATTTTAAATTTTGTTGTTCATAATAATCGAGAATTTTTATAAGTGCATTTCTTGCACTATTTTCATCTTTTTGATGAAGAAAGTCATTCACTTGCCGGCAAGCATTAAATGCATCCATTCTTACTGTTCCTTGTAATGTTCAACATTTTTGACAAATTTATTAACAATAATATCTTTTTTAGGTACCGGAAATAAAATTATATGAAATTTAACCTCACCATAGTCAAAGATATGGCTGATACTCTTTATTTGCTTTTTAAAATAGGAATTCGCTCTTTCTTTGTGGTAAGCAATGAGTTCATTTTTGTATTCTTCTGATGGTCTATTAATTTGATTCGTAATATCGCATTCATATAATATGAAAATGGGAATGTTTATTTTTGGCTTTAGGTCATCAATAGAATTTCTGTTTGAAAGCGCCTTTTTTATTTGTGATTTCATATCATCATCAAGAACTAAACTATCTAAATCAGATATATTTGTAATAATACTGTTTTCTTTTTTCAGTTTGTCTGTTTTAAGAGAGTTACCTACAGATGTGATGATGCTCGATAATCTTGCATCTGCGATACTGTTATAAAATTTTGCTTCTCCAAACCATAATGAAAACTCACCATCTTCAATTACGATATGGACACTATCAGCTCCTTTTGCATTGTCTTGCGAATTTTGTTTATAGAATATTTTAGGCACTACTGGAAGCGCATGATAATGATGCTTCATGATCCCATATAAAACTATTTCAGCTAGTTCACTTCCTTTACTAATATCTCCTAGTTTATCGGTAAGTCGTAGATTTTGTGCTGCCGCAGTCAAAAGACTATGGGATTGATCTACAAGACAGTTTCTTTCTTCAAACGATAATGAAGTTTCGGCAATGTTATCCCAAATAAAGCTTTGAAATTTTTGATATCTCCAATTACCATCTTCAAAATCATTGATAAGACTAAGTAATTTTTTATTTTTAATCGGTTTCAGTGTTTTATCGAAACAAACATCAATGAAGAAATCATCAATTAGTACTTCAAAATCCATATTTTTTCCTTATTATTATGACTAACATAGTCATCCTGAAAATATAACAACTGCAATTTACGGCAAATTTATAGACGAATAATTAACTAAAACATCCGTAGTTATCCATTGTTACTTGGCTCAACACTCCCTTAACTGCTGCATTTCTTTCAATCGCCCACGTTGCATCACCAAAGCTTCGAACAAGTCATCTACTGATGAGTTATCAAAACTTAACCCCGGTAAGGCAATGTTAGCCTCAGCGAAAAAGCGTTTGCTCTGCTCATTGCTTTTTATTAGTGATGTTGAAGACTCTGAAGCTAAAGGCTCAAGCCAAGCTACTTGCCACCAGTATTGAATTCTTTCTTTTGCCTGTTTTAGTTTGTGCTCTGTTGGCAATCTATCGCTTTTTTGATTGTTTATTTGGCTATCGGTTGGTAGCAAGTTCCATAAATCATTATTAGGCCAACGGGCAAAAAGCATACTTTGAAAGATATCGAGAAGTCGGGCATTGGGATTACTTATAATGGCAGGCAATAGTTGATGCCAGCTTTGATGTACCTGATCAAATGACGTTGATAGGTATTGCTGGGCTAATTCATTGGCATGTTCATTATAAAATTTGGCGGGCAAGCGCGTGGTCCTTTCGCGTAGGTATTTTTATTCATCTCTTGTGACACAAATACAATCGCCTAGTTATTGTTCTTTGTCAATAAGTTGTACTAAAAACAAAACCATAAATACCATAAAAATCAAAGTTTCATGGTTTTAAGAGATTGGATTCCCGATCAGTAACTTCGGGAATGACGAAGAACAAAAATAGAAGACACCCCTCTAAAACTGTTCATCCATTTCATATTTACGTTTTATTAAAGCGCTGTGTGATAACAACTTCTCAATATCAGCCCTGAATACCGATGTAAACTTACCAAAACACCAGCAACTCTTTACTTTAATGACGCGACTATTACAGCCTTAATGACATTAATGTCTACGGCGTATACCCGCCAGGAACTGCTAATACCAAGAAGCTCAGATTGTCACTCAATTATTTAAAACAATATTTTGCACGCAGTCTCATCCGTAACGTTCAACCGCCACGATAAGCCACGGTGGTACCCTCACTTGAGGTAAGCCATCAGATTTAGGTAAAAGTACTGAAATCATAGCAGCACACAACCTTAATCAATCAATCAAAAAAGTTGCGTTGCTTGGCGTACAGTCGGTACACTGATGGGCGATTTCCCATCACAATGAACACAATAAGATGCCTTTACCAAAAAACAAGCGGGCAGCTAAGCCTCACTCATTACGAAAATCAGCACTACTGCTCTCGATATTTTCATTTCCCGGTGCAGGACATCTCAAGCTAAAACGTTACAAGAGCGCGATCTTCTTTATCAGCAGTTTTGTGAGCGGTAGTTATGTGATTTTCGACAATATCATGAGCAAAGTGCAAATTATTGCTGATCAAATCGTCAGGCAGGAAATCTCTCTCGATCTATCCACTATCATGCAGGCGATCAACGATCAGCCCAATAGCTACAGCTCTCACATGTTAACCGTCGCTTATTTAGGGCTGTTTATCTTGTTGCAATTATGTGTTTTTGATGTATTTCACCAGACCAAAGCCGATAAAATTTAGAGCAGTAAAATATTTACTCGTTTTAAACCTGAACTTCGGCAAAAATTTAGTGCTAGGCCGTAACGTTCATTTTTTGTATCTCTAAAGCCTTCTTCTATCTGCATTCGTTGATTGTATAAAAATTGATGGGGATGTCTGGTATTTTCTCTATTCTCAATTTTCCATGATGACGGCGACAGTAGTTTTTTAGTGATCTAGCCAAGACGGAAAACACTATAAGGGCCCTAATAATTATTTCAGATTACTGAATTACAAGGTGAATGGCTCATTTGAATATAGGGGGCTAATATAGTATATTTATATGTAGATTATATTAGATTTTAAAACAATATTTAGGTGAACCCATGGCACTTACAAGCCTTGCTGAAAAGATAGCTTTTGTCAGAAAAACTCGCTCTGCTAATTATCGTGAGAGCCTGAGGTTAGAAGGTGTTCTTCTGGGAAAGTCTAACAATGCAACAAAAACAAGTGTTATTGCAAAGTATAAGGCGCTTGCCTCTTAAATGACGTCTTTAAAATATGGCACTGGTAATGATCCATATTGCTATGATAATACTGACGTACTAATTAATAAATTAGACATCAATGAGGCCAATATCAATAGCGTCCACTGTGACTATTCATTACTTGAAGCTATTTTCGCTCGCTGTATAACTGAATAAGTTTATTACCTTAGTACCCTCCTTTTATTAAATCTAGCGAACAAGCGCGTGGGTAGTTTTAGTTTGCTACCTCTCTATTCTAACACCAAGAAAACAATATAACTGTTGTTACTTATCAATAGGTTACATCAATAACAAACCGTAAACCCCATAAAAATTAAAGTTTAGTGGTTTTAAGAGATTGGATTCCCGATCAGTAACTTCGGGAATGACGGAGGGTGTAACTTCGGGAATGACTAAGGGTGTAACCTCGGAAATGACGAAGGTGTACCACCTATTACTGCTGCGGCATTATTTGCTAAGCAAGTCATCTCAACATTTGTTCATTGCATAAACACCGCTACTTACTATGCCCCATGCTCTATCGGCCTTCCTGTTTCAGGGTTGATGCGGTCCAACGATGGACCGTGATAGTCGTCCAGTAACAAGTTAACTACGGCTGTGCCATATTGATCAAACCAGAAATCCCCTAACAATCTCAGCCTGCGAATATTTGTTTTACTAACATCATCCATAGCGTCATCAGGTGGCAGAGGTAATCCCGGTTGCTTTAACAGCTTGGCATTAACACGAATATAGGTGCCCTGATCCATAATTGTGATGCCCTGATAGGCAACTACACGTTCGTCACTGAGAATGTCGAGGATTTTACCTTTGGTCATCCATTGTAATGCGCCCCACCCTCTAGATGCTGGACCGTTAATTTTTCTGGTCATAAAACCTGTGCCGATTGACAAGACACGTAGGTTGCTGATGGATTCATCTGCCCAGCATCGCCGTGCTTCAGCGATGGCGCACATGGTTGGATTATTAGCGATCACACCGCCATCGATAAGCCAAGACTCATCTAGTTCTGGTGGCACTTCCAAGCCTTTTGACGGAAAATAGGTTGGTGCTGCGCTAGACGCATCAGCCACCTGATAAGAATACAGTGACTTATAGACTTGCTTGCTGGATTTAATGATCATTGGTCGGCGTTTTTCTATCGCATAAGTTACCGCCAAAACATGTTTACCTTCAGGCACATTTTCAATTCTGGCCTCTTTAAATTTTTCCTGCAGTACTTGTGTTTTATCCTTGCCTTGATATTTTGGCGCGTTCACACCGTCTATTTCAAACCAGCCTTTATTATCGGTAAAAATCTTTTGTGCTGTCTCATAGTTATATAATTCGTTGATTTCATCCATCGTCATATCGGTTGTCGCCAGTGCCAAGGCTATAATACTGCCAGTACTGGTACCCGCATAGAAATCGACACAGTCTCGAATTGAACGGCCTTTTAATTGCAATTGCTCTTCGACCTTGGACAGAAATTGAGTGGTCGCCGCTCCACGAACACCACCACCATCTAGTGACAAAATGAGTTTTGGCATAATAAGTTCCTTTTATTTAACAAGTGTAGTTTTAAAATGTTGGGCTAGGTCACAAGCAATGACCAAAGGTAACGCCCCTGGAAACTATCTCCAAGTTCATTTTTTATTCATTAGGAAGTGTTATGATTTTTTGCATCATGAACATAATGCAAAAACACCTTAGTTTGGTACCATTTATTGAAACATCCATTATTTTCCTTTTGTATTTCCTTATATGTTTTATACACTACCTACCGCTGTATAAAAAGTAAACAGGATTGTGGATTATAAAGAACCGCCAGCTGAAAAACATAGGCCTATTTTCAATCAGAAACACAAAGAAAGTGTCAGGCATTATTTGATAAGCAAGTCATCGCAACATTTCTTCATTGCATAAACTCTGCGAGCGCCTGCGGGTAAGCTGAAAACTCGGCGATGTTATTATGACCTGCGCCAACAATAACGTTCAATTTAGGTTTGGTGGCAAAGTATTTCGCTAAGTTATGACCGTATTTAGGCGCAATCACCTCATCTTGTTCCGCAATAACAAGTAGACTATCCGCGTTAATATTTTCTACCTTACGCCATGATTCAAATTTGTTTTTTAACCCATAGCAGAAGCGCTTGAGCAACATCACTTCATCGTTACATCAATTTTATAATGACGCTCCATGGATGGAGCCTATTAGAGAATGCAGACGATACAGGAAGTATCTTATTAGATAATGCAGGAGCAACTATCCTGAGCATATTCTCCTGAATAACCATGGCTATATTTCTATTCTTTTGTACTAGGTAACTGAGTCAAGATGTTATCCAACTTTTCTAAATGAGCCTGCTCACCATCAGCAAAAGCTTTGTACTTATCAATTAACCTAGCTAATTGTTTATTTTGACCCTGATGAAAATTAATGTTGCGTACAATATCGTCAAGAAGCTTATTAATACTAACTTCTATTAGGTTTTTATCATGGCCTTTCTGGAAAGCGTTAAATACTGGTTTTTCTTCCACCAAGTTAATGAAATAACGTAAGCTACGACCTCCTGATTGAGAGGGAACTAAAATTCCTTTTTCAACCATAGCTTTTAAATCACGCGTTGCAGTAGCTGACGAACAGCCCGTCATAGCCTGATATTTCTCAGAATTTATCCCCGTTTTAATCAAGCCGCGGGTACCAAACTCGAAGAATTTACTGGTGATTTTCTGTTGCCGCTTATTCAACTTAGTCTCTTTATGATGATCCCAAAAGATAGATTTTTTAAGAATGAAATCAATTTTACTCTTGGCGTCTATTTGAGCATTTTTAGTGATTTCTACAAACCATTTAACCCAATTCGTTAAATCAACCGATGGATGAATACGAGAGCTTTCAGCCAACATTTTATAGTAATCATTTCTGTTGTCATTAATAGCAGTAGATATGCTAAATAATGGTGGTATATCAAAATCTTGAAATAATGCGTGTTCTGATATTGCACGTGCAATACGTCCATTACCATCACCAAAGGGATGTATTGAAGTGAACCACATATGAGCAATAGCTGATCGTACCGGCCCCGAAACATAATCACTGTTATCGTTTAAATGGGATGTACTGTTATACCAGTCAAAAAATGCCTTCATTTCACTGTCAACAATATCCCCCGGAGGACCTTCAAAAACCACTTCTTCGTAGTCACCACTGCCACTAACAATATCGACAGAGCCAGTACGGTATTCACCTATGTTAATTTCACGCTTTGCATAATAGCTGCCTTGGCCTGTAAGTAATAATTTATGCCAGTTGCATATCATTTCTTTTGATAACTCACTCGTGAAGTTTCTTCTCACATCAATGAGCAATGACGCTATTCCCGTTTCTTTATGGAAAATGCCTTTCGGTTGAGATAAATCTAGATCTAGATAACGTGCAACGGAAGAACGCACTTCTTCACGATTCAGATTTTCACCTTCTATTTCACTGGTATTAATGGCCTCTTCCACCATTAAAAATATATAGGCTTCTGACCTATTATCTTGATTTAATTGTGAAACTTGCCCTTGAAGGTGTGAGGAAATTCGAGTGTATTCTTCTATGATCTTATGTAGACCACTTGACTGATATGTAAATTTAGGCCAATTGGCATGTTGCCAGTTATATTTTATGGTCATGATTGCACCCCTGCTATTCTAATCATATTACAAGTATTTTTGATTGGAATACAGTCATCATTCTAATCAAAATAACATTCTAATCAAAAAAACTAATTAATGATGAGGTTAGCATTGTTATTCTCATCATTTCTTCATTGCATAAACTCTGCGAGCGCCTGCTGGTAAGTTGAAAATTCTGCGATGTTATTATGACCTGCGCCAACAATAACTTTCAATTTTGGCTTTGTGGCAAAGTAATTTGCTAAGTTATGACCGTATTTAGGCGCAATCACCTCATCTTGCTCAGCAATAATAAGTAGACTATCCGCGTTAATATTTTCTACCTTACGCCATGATTCAAATTTGTCTTTTAGCAAAAAGGATAAGGGGAACATCCAGTAAATGTCTTGGGCAACATTGAGAATACTGTCAAAAGGGGTCACTAAAATCATCTTTTTAATCGCTCTAACTGCGCTTAGATTAACCGCAACACCAGAGCCTAAACTACGCCCTATAACGCTGATTGTTTGATAATCACTGGCTAGTTGGTCGTATATTGCCAGCGCATCTTGAGTCAATGCTTGCTCACTTGGCGCTCCGGTACTGGCGCCATAGCCGCGATAATTAATCAGATAAACCGTGTGATGAGGAAATAGCTGAATAAATGGCTCAATATTCGCGGTAACGTCTTCAGCATTACCGCCAAAATATAATAAGGCATGGCTTGTCTCTGCGTTTATTTGCCACGCTTGTATTGTTTGCTCATTCACCTGAAAAGCAATTTCGTGTTGCTGTGCGGTAGCGTTATTTACCGGTGGGAAGTACAACATCTTTCGCTGACCAAAATATAACAGCGTTACTGTTATCAAATAAAGTACCAGTAAAAACTTGCCAAAATCTAACATTAACGCCTCCCTATGTTGAAAATAAAATATTGAAGATAAAGCTACAAGCAGTATAGCGCACGCCATGCATACCATGCATACCATGCTTTAACAGTGGCGATACACTGCAACCGTTTCGAGCAAATAAGCCATAAGGTAATCGGGAATTTCTTCTCCACAACAATACTGCTGTGTTATTAATTTACTCTCGCTATAACTTTAATCTAACTAATATTAAATATATAATTGAATCAATAGCTAAAAAGTCATAACTAAAAAAAATCTAAAAGGAGTTTACCCTTGGAGTTTGATTCAAGACAAACAGTCATTATCGCAATAGTTGTCTTACTTATTGGTAAGGCACTAAGAAAAAAGATTCCTTTTTTTCAAAAATATAATATTCCTGAACCCGTAATTGGAGGGATAATTGCTTCCCTCATCTTTAGTAGCTTTTTCTTTTTTGCTGATATAGTTATTTCTTTTTCTTTAGAACAACGTGACATACTTCTCGTTGTGTTTTTTACCTGTGTTGGACTATCAGCTAAACTATCTACCCTGATGAAGGGGGGAAAAGCATTGTTGATTCTACTCATTATCGCGGTCACTTTCTTATTCCTTCAAAATCTGACCGGAGTAGCAGTAGCCTACCTAACAGGCTTACCTGCTAAAATAGGTGTATTAGGTGGATCTGTTTCACTAAGCGGTGGTCATGGTACAGCAATAGCTTGGTCTCCTATTTTTGTAGAAAAATATGGCATATCAAACGCTGTAGAAATTGCTATTGCTTGCGCTACGTTTGGCTTAGTGTTGGGGGGTATTTCTGGTGGTCCAATATTCAACTATTTATCAAAGAAACATAACTTACAGCCCAATAGCGTTGAATTGCCAACAGAGGGTTCTACAAAAATTGAAGAAACAAAAATCACTGTTAATACCGCCTATAATGTTTTGCTAGCCGTTTGTATTGCTATTGGTATCGGCTTATCACTCCACGATCTTAGTAACGAATTAGGTTTTAAACTCCCTGTTTTTGTGCCGTGTTTATTTGGCGGCATTATCCTGACTAATACTATTCCTTACTTTTGGAAATCTGTACCCTGGTCATCAGGAAAGTCGACACTAGCATTATTATCTGATTTCAGTTTAGGTCTGTTTTTAGCTATGTCATTAATGAGCTTACAATTGTGGACATTAATTGACTTAGCATTACCTATTATTCTTTTACTGACTGCACAAGTACTACTTGCTGCGTTATTTGCGATATTTATTGTTTTTTATGCGTTAGGAAAAACATACGACGCTGCTGTAATGGCTTCCGGCTATGTTGGTTTAGGCTTGGGAGCAACACCAACTGCGGTAGCGAACATGACAGCAATAACTCAAAAGCATGGAGCATCACCACAAGCTTTCATTGTTATCCCATTAATAGGAGCATTTTTCATCGATATAGCCAATGCGATTATTATTCAACTATTCCTAAATTAGGTTTGGGCTTTAAATGTTAATCAAATGATTAACATTTAAAGGATTATTATTGTAGATGGCCACTTTTTATTTTAAGCACATAGTACTTTTCATTTTACTGATAGTTTGTTGGCTATCATCAAGCAGGCTTTATTAAGGCTTCAGCTATTTATTCACTGGATTTAAACGCGTTTCTGCGTTTCTCTAACCATTGGTTCAGTAATAACGACAATACAATGAGTGAGCCACCAAAGACTAATCGAGCAATATCTGCATCACGATTCCAAATCACTAAATTAACGATAATACCCGCAGGGATCAGCAAGTTATTCATAATAGCCAGTGCACCTACATTAACCAAGGTAGCCCCTTTATTCCACGCAAAATAACCAACACCTGAAGCGATAATGCCCAAATAAACTAATATGCCCCATTGCAACTCAGTGGTCGGTAGTTTATTGGCATCACCAAAAATTAAATAACAAATGGCAGCCACACCAAACGCACCGATGAAAAACCAGGCAAATATTGCTTTTTGATTGATAGACTGTTGTAACTGCTGCGCAGCCATTAAGCGTTTATAACAGACCTGCCCGGTAGCAAAACATAAATTAGCCGCTTGCACTAAGACCAAGCCAATAATGAAGTCAGCATCTACGG
Source organism: Colwellia sp. (assembly GCA_013215465.1). GTDB lineage: Bacteria > Pseudomonadota > Gammaproteobacteria > Enterobacterales > Alteromonadaceae > Colwellia. Next base: position 18,437 of record JABSOW010000043.1, read on the forward strand.
TGTTAAAGCGAATGGCAATAGCACCCGAGGTTGCCAGTAAGGCGGTTAACATAAAATTGAGGTGAAATTTTCGCTCAAAAGCATCATTTAATAAGGTGATATAAATAGGGGTCATCACGGTAAATAATAAAACTTCAGGCACAGACAAATACAAAAATGACTGATAATAAAAAACGTACATTAAGCCTAGTTGAATAGCCCCTATGGCCATTAATTTAACGGCGCTTTGCCAGCTAATTTCATTTAATCGTAAAAAGGGTAAAAAGAGTAACATCGCCAAACCAATACGCATTAATACCGAGAACCAAGCATCAACCTGCCCTGCTAAATACACGCCAATTAAACTAAATGAAAAAGCCCACAATAGGGTAACCGAAATAAGATATGACATTAAAACCTAACTAGATGATTTTTTTTACCATTGTAAACAACAATTAATGTCAAGCGTAGTTATTTAACAATACATTGCGGGGAGAACTATCTTGGTTCAGGCTTCTGACTTATTATCTTGATCTAATTGTGAAACTTGCCCTTGAAGGTGTGAGGAAGTTTTAGTGTATTCATCTATGATTTTATGTAGACCACTTGGCATGTTGCCAGTTATATTTTATGGTCATGATTGCACCCCTGCTATTCTAATCACTTTTAAATAATAAAAGAGTACTAAAAAGGATTAGAGCCTGAGGGATCCCTTTTATAATTCGTGGGTAATGGAGTTTCATGGTTTTAAGATATTGGATCCCCGATTAAGAAACCACGGGGATGACGGAATTTGGGCTTTGGGAATGACGGAGGACGCAACGTCGAGAATTAAAAGGTTTAGAGGCAAGGCGTTTCTAATTCCTGCTGAATCATGCATATTCAAGTAGAACGGGTATAAATACCTTTTCAATAAAAAACTAATCACTACTGACACCATGCTGTCAGTAGCACAGTGGTATTGTTCTCTTATCGCAATCAAACCGATTGCGAATTTATTAATTAAAGGAATACATTATGTTAGAACATTCACCATTGGTTTGGGCTGAAATATCTGTTACTGATATGAACCGAGCAGTTGCATTTTATCAAACGCATTTTGATTTAACGTTTAAGCAAGAAGTAATGAATGACATGGAAATGTCTATTGCTGAAACCGCCAACATAGGCGACCCAAGTTTTGCTCTGTTAAAACACGATATGATGGTGCCAAGCCGAGATGGCAGCACCGTGTATTTACATCTTAGTTTGACGTTAAATGATAAAGTGAATGAGATTAAAGCAGCGGGTGTTGAAATTTTATTACCTCCAATGCCTATTAAAGATGGCGAATGTGGCTACATTGCTATTTTTGTAGATAGCGAAGGAAATAAAGTTGGGTTATGGTCTCAAAGTTTGTAATGATATATTTATCTATATTAAGGGATCATCCGCATGTCTAACTCAACAACTAATTGCCTTTGTGGCGCGGTAAAAATTACGGTAGAGAACATTAATCCTAACTTTACAGTGTGCCATTGCCAATCATGTAGAACATGGGGTGGCGCGCCATTTTTCGCAGTGAAATGTGGTACAAAAGTAAAATTTGAAGGTGATGATAAAATTAACATGTTCAAGTCATCCTCTTGGGCATCTCGTGGTTTTTGCACCGAATGTGGAACGCATCTGTTTTATAAATTAAACGCGACAGGTGAATACAATATGCCCGTAGGTTTGTTTCCAGATTTGAAAGGGCTAAAAATGGATATGCAATATTTTAGTGACATGCGACCGAGTTATTACTGTTTTTCAAATGAAACAAAAGAAATGACTACCGATGAAATAATGGCTTATTTTGCCACTAAAATGTAACTTAAACTCTTAACAGTATATAAATAATACGTGCCTATGTAGGTAGTTCAGGAACGTCATCCCCGTGATTTCTTAATCGGGGATCTAGTGTATTAAGCGCAATAGATCTTCGATCAGAGACTTCGAAGATGACGTCTACAGTTACATCCTGAGTTAACTGCATAGCCATGGTTCAACGGGATAATAATGCGCCGTGCCGACAGACTCTTTCAAATCATTCAGTTGTTAAAGACGCGCCGTTTAACTACCGCGAGTTTATTAGCAGAAGTACTCGAGGTGTCTACAAGAACTATTTATCGAGATATTCAAGATCTCATTGCCAATGGTATTCCTGTAGAAGGTGAAGCAGGTGTAGGGTATTTATTACGTCGTGAAGTAGACGTTCCACCACTTATGTTTAACGAGTCAGAACTTGAAGCGATTCAAGTAGGCATGAGAATGGTAGAAGCTTGGGGAGGTAGCGAACTCGCCAGTGCAGCCAAACAAGCAATGATCAAAATATCTGCCGTATTACCTGAAAGACTGCAAACATTTAACTCTTTAATGTTTGCACCTAAGTTTCATGCCAAATCAAATGAATTTCAACATCTAGACCTTTTACGTAAAGCGGCCACCGATAGACAATACCTTCAAATGGATTATGAAGACGCTAAACAAGCACAAACCAGTCGAGAAGTACGTCCACTCGCTATCCATTTATGGAGAGGCTGTTGGACACTATTAACCTGGTGTGAACTTAGAAATGACTTTCGAAATTTTCGCATCGATAGGATAGTATTGATTAAACTCACTCCACGATTTTTCCCTGTGGTAGACGGTGAAGAACTCAATGATTTCATCGAGGAAATGCGGAGAAAATATGGATGATTACACCTCCCCTTACCTTGCATAAAAGGGGTCACATAAAAGGGGTCAGAGTCTGAGGTATCCCCACGAAATATTGGCTAAAATCAATGAGTTAATCTTTAGGTTTAACTTCC
>JABSOW010000044.1 GCA_013215465.1 Colwellia sp.
ACCGATTTAAAAGTTGTGTATAAGAGACAGGACGTAGGTACTTAGCTTTGGTCTGGAACTACAAAGCTGAATCGAAGATCTCGCCACTTTAGACTAAAATGCCCGCTTAAGTAACCACGGGAATGACGTTCCTGAGTTAGGTACATAGGCATGTAAGATCATATTGGTAAGCAATAAAACGAATCATCACCCTCGGCTTATTGACCAGGTTTCAAAAAGTGCCGCGCTAACAACTAAAAGCCCGCCAATAATTGTCCACATATCAACTCGTTCACTTAACAATAGAAATGCCAACACACTAGCGTATAAGGGTTGTAAACAAGAAATAAGCCCTGCAGTTGTTGCCGACAAATGACGTAAAGATGAAGCAAATAAGGAATGCGGCATTGCCGTGAACACGACACCGACTAATAAAATAAGCAGCCAATCATTATTAGTAACATCCATTGGTGGCACTTCAACGAATAAGCATAACATTACCGAAGCCACTAACGTTTGATACAACATGGTATGCGGCCCAGAATAATGACTAAAATAATTTTTATGAAGAATATTTCTCAAAGCGAACAAAAACGCGGATAAACCCCCCGTAGCAATACCTAAAGTAACTTGATTACCAAAACTTAGTTCAGGAATTAATAGAAAAATCCCTATCATTACAATAACCGCAATGATGATATCTTTTTGTTTTGGTTTACAATTAGCTTTAGTTTTACTAATCAAACGGTTTAGCAATGGCTCTAAAAAAACGGTGATCACAGGGTAAGTAAAAAAAGCGATAACGCCAATGGTGACACCCGCCATTTGCATACCAGCAAAATAAGTAACCCAGTGAATTCCCACGACAATGCCAAGCAGCAAAGCAATCCCGTAGTCTTTAGCGCTAGTCAATGTTACCTTTTGTTTTTGTAAACTTAACACAATAAATAAAACAATCGCCGCAACTGCCGTACGATAAACGGTAATATCGAGTGCCGGTAAACCGATGAGCTTTGAAAACAAAGCGGTACCACCAAAAAGTAATACTGCGCTATGTAAATAAATAAGACTTTGTTGTTGGGGATTCATAAGTAATTTCGAAGTTAATAAATAATTTAGTATTGAGTGAACGTTAATCTATATCATTTAAAGGCCAAGAAACGATATAGTCTTCAAAATCTGCCAGTGCAACATCGTCATCTTTAATTATTTTTCCTCGTACTGACATGTCTGCTTTATGCATGGCTGATTTTTTACCTTTATGCAGTAATGGATGCCAAGATGGCACACCTCGACCTTCTTGCAAACGTCTATAAGTACAACTTGGCGGCATAAAAAATACATCTGCTAAGTTGTCTTGCGTTAACTTAACACAATCAGGCACTAAGGTAGTGCGCTTGTTATATTGGCTACATTGACATGTTTTTTCGTTCAGTAAGTAGCAAGCAATATTTGAATAATGTACTTGCTCACCGGCTTTCAAATGATCAGTTGGCTGTAACTCTGTTTGCTCATCAGTATCTTCGTCATCAATAAACTTATTTAAGCAGCATTTAGCACAACCATCACATAATGATTCCCACTCATTTTTAGACATTTGTGCTAGCGTTTTGTTTTGCCAAAAAGGCACAATATTTGTATCGTGTTTGTTCATGTTTTTTTTCAATATTTTCTTCAAATTTATCAATTAGTGAATAGGGGGGAATTTAATACGATCAGATAAGTGACCAACTGAGCTGACAAAGTAATAAGACAAATTCCAATGCATAAGGCTTTTGTAATTATTATAAGCTAAATAAACACGCCCTTTCTCATCATCAGGAAAAACCAACGCCGCTTTAATATCTACATTAGGTAAATTAGTACCATCAGTACGGCGAATACCAAGCGCTTGCCACTGGGCTAATGTTTTTTCAGTTTTAGCCCATGCTTTTAACCAATTTTTACGACTACCGGTATTTTTTGGAATAGCTAAAGCCGTGTCAAAATTTAAGGGTAACTTAACCTGACGTCCCCATGTTAACTTATCATCCCAACCTTCTTTTTGTAAATAATTTGCCATAGAAGCAAAAATATCTACTTGGTTTTGCCAAATATCTTTTTTACCGTCACCATCACCATCAACCGCATAAGCTAAAAATGACGTTGGCATAAACTGGTTTTGTCCCATAGCCCCAGCCCAAGAGCCTTTCATATTAGCACTATCAATATGCCCTTGTTTTAATATAGTTAACGCTGCCCATAACTGCTTTTTAAAAAAGGCTTCTCGACGCCCTTCATAAGCTAAAGTAGATAAAGCAGAAACTACATTATAACCACCAGTGAATTTACCAAAATTAGTTTCTAATCCCCACAAAGCGACAATAAATCGTGGTTGTACGCCATATTTATTGCCTATTTCCGTCAATATAACTTGATGCTGTTTATATAATTTACGGGCTTTTTGCACCTTCCAGCTAGGGACACGTTTAGGTAAATAAGTATCTAAGGTCTCAACTTTTTCTGGTTGTTTACGATCTGCCGATACCGCCCGCTGATGAAATTTAACTTTTGCAAAGCTGCTATCAATTAGGGCTTGTGTAAAACCATGTGTTAATGCTTCAGCTTTTAACGTAACAACATATTGTTCAAAACCAATTATTGTTAGCTCTTTAGCTTGTAATGTGTTGGTAAAAAGCAATGATATATTTAATGTAAGTAAACTAAATAAAAGCGTATGTACTTTTATCATAAAGCTACTCTCCTTCGTTTTGGTTATCCATTTGGGTTTTATGTTCCTTTAATAGATCTTCTGGCGGCGGTGGTAATTGCAGATAGTATCCTTGACCATTTAAGCTTATTTTTACTCTTTCTAAATTGGCAAATGCGAGCTTTTTTTTGGTTGCTAGGTTCGTTAAGGTAACCAAAACTGGCGTACCAAAGGTTGTCATTAATGCTTCAGGTACCGAAGAGAAATCATCACGAGTTTTAACAAAAATGTATGTTTGCGCTTTTTTAGCACTTTTATAGATGGCACATAGCATAATAGAGACCTATGGGGTTATTTGAAATTTAGTAAACTAAAAAATAAGCGTCTAATATATCACGCACGTGCAATATTATGCGATACAATGACAAAATAATTTACATTAATATTTTTGATCTTTATTTAATTAAGGTTAATTAGGAAACGAATGAAAGCTCCTTTATACAATGAAATTCTCGATATCTGTCAAAACATCGCCAATGCATCGGCGAAAGATAACGATGAGGCGAGAACTAGTGCTTGTAACGATTTACAAAAACTATGTGCAACCAATCAAAATTCTCCTAAAGATCATCCTCTACAATGGGAAGCGCTCGCTGACTTTACTGAAGATGGTGAACAAGCAATGGACATTTATCAAATAGCTTTAGCGATTGCTGAGCAGTTAAAACTTGAAACCTTTACTGCTTCTGTTTATTTAGCGATGGCACAAAGACAGCAAGAGTTTGAAGAAAGCAGTAAAGCACTAGCATACGCAAACTTGGCAAATACCGCAGCACAGAACATCAATAGTGAAGAATTAAAGCAGGAAGTTCAAGAATTTTTATCAGCCCTAACGAACGGATAGTTAATGAAATTTAGCGTCAGGTTTTTCTCATCACTTTATATATCGCTACTGTGCGTTGGTGTTAGCAGTAGTGTATCAGCAACTCAAACTGATAAACCTGCGCGATGGTTTGAAATAGAAGTAATTTTATTTAAACAACTAAGCGATAAAAAATTATTAAAAGAACAATTTCCTGACAATATTAGTTCAACAAACTTACCTCAGTACAAAAAACATGTAGATTTATTAACGCCCTACTTACAACCTAATTTATCGGCTATAAAACAGTTTATGCCCTTGTGTGGCGAAAAGGATGCACAGCATGCTTTTCTTGAGTCACTACAAAAGGTTAACACTCCTTTTCCCAATGCTATAAAAGCCATTGAGCATGTTGAGGGTTTCAACATGCCAGAATTCACCACTGACAATAAAGCGATTGAACAACCAGAGTATAAGGTAACTGATGTAAGTCGCAGTAATTCTGAACTTGCAAGGGCGACGACTAAAAATACTAAACTAAAAACACCTCAAAATTTAACCGATAATAACAAGTCACGAACATTAAATTATCAGCTAGAATTTAGCTTTGATCTACAAGAAGAGGAACTTGCAAGCCCACTTTTCTCCACTCAAAACCTTTGTATTATTAGTCGTAAAGATATTGAACAGCTCTTTAGTGATGAACAAGTGACAAACTTTCAATTAGATGCTTTCGACGTTGCCGCGCTGCCAAGTAAACTTAATGCTTCAGGTGCGCATATTAGTGATAGTCCTTACCTAATAGCCAACGAGTCATTACGATTAGCGGATATAAAACAACGCTTACGGTGGAGCAAAGAGTTTAAGCCTTTATTACATTTTGGTTGGCGGCAAGTGGCTGTTACCCGAAAAAAAGCTATACCTATTAAATTGTTTGCCGGAGAGCATCTAGACTATCAATATCAACACGCATTAGATGACTATCAGTCAGCACTTAATGAAACTAAACTAGCAGAGCAATTAATCGCCCAACAATTAACACTTGCTGGACAGCAAGAAATAGATAAGACAACGCTACCAGCAGAGCACAATAAAAACAATGATACAGCAATTAAACAGCAACAATTAACACAACTGTTTACTGATATAAAGCGCATAGAGAGTGCCAATATCAATAATATAATTGCTAAGCTTGAAAGACAAACCTTTGGCGAATTAATTGCTATTGATAATGTCAGTATGGATGAAAATGAACGGTTAAACGTAAATAATCCACCCGTAAAACCGCTGCAGCCTTGGTTTTTAGATGGCTTTTTAAAAGTACATTTAGATCACTATCTTTATATCACCGCGGATTTTAATCTAGTTAATCAATCCCTAAATAAAAACAGTAATAATGATACTGACAGCGCCCAGGTAAAACTGATTAATTTTAATCAAAATAAACGCGTGATCACTGGCGAAATACATTACTTTGATCACCCTTATATTGGCATGATAGTACAAATAAGGCGCTTTGATCCAAGTAAACCAAAAGAAGAAGCGGTAACTCAAGTTATTAATTGATCGTTAATTAGCTAGCCAAGTAGCCCTAACAAGTGTTTTATCTTGGCAAATAACTTTACCAACAAATTGACTGCCACTTATTATCTGCCCAACTCCTTTAGGTGTGCCAGTCATAACAATATCGCCATCTTCAAGGTCAATAAAGGTTTGTAGCTGAGTTAAAATTTCAGCTGGTTTAACCATCATTAATTCAACACCACCCGCTTGAATAATATTGTCATCAATCGCTAAGGTTAAACTCAAGCTATTATCAATTTCATCGATAAGCACAAATTTACTAAAAACAGCGGCACCATTAAACGCTTTAGCACGTTCCCATGGTAAGCCTTTTTCTTTCAGTTTAGCTTGTAGCGTACGCTTGGTTAAATCTAAGCCTATTGCCACAGCAGTAAATTTCCCTTGCTGATACAAAAAGCACAGCTCTGCTTCATAATGTAAGGCTTCTTGGTGAAAAGACTGTAACTGTGTTGAAATAGCAGAATTAGGCTTTAAAAACACCACCATTTCATCAGGTACTTCATTACCTAACTCAGCAATATGATCAACATAATTACGCCCAATACAGATAATCTTCGATGGCGTAACCTGTTTTTCATCAACCATAACAGCTTTCATTATGCACTCACTATAAAGGGTTAAGTTAAATGTAAAACATCTTTAATAAAAGGAATGGTTATTTTACGTTGTTCTCTTATTGAAGCTTTATCAAGTATATCAAGAGAGGCAATCAAGTTGCCCATGTCACGAGATAAACGTTTTAGTAAAAAATTAGCAGCTTCAATACTTAAGGTTAAACCACGCTTAGAAGCTCGATACTGTAATGCAGAAACTTTTTCTTCATCATCAAGCGGTTTAACTTGCTCTGTTAATCCCCAGCTTAAACGGGAAACTAAATCCGGCAAAGTAAGTCCTAACTGGGTAGCACTTTGATCACCGCTGATCAGTAAACAGTTGTTTTGTTCTATCACTCTGTTATATAGATCAAAAATCGCTTGTTGCCAAAGTTTATTGTTTGCAATAAGTTGAATATCATCTAAACAAATGACATCAATATGTTCTAAGCCATCTAACACTTCCACTGACAGTAAAAGTAATTCAGCACAAGATAAACAAACAGAGGTTTTATCTAAGTCTGCGGCAAAAGAACTACAAGCATGTAATAAATGAGACTTCCCTACCCCCGTTAAGCCAAATAAATAAAAACTATTGGGCTTATTGGGCTTAGTAACTTGGTTTTGTTCAATAAATAATTGTAATTGGCTCACCACCGAACGATTAGATTTACTCAAATAACTACTAAAGGTTTCGTCATCAGCTAATTGAACCGACAATGTTAATTGTGAAGTGTTTCTCATCAATTACCCCAATAAAAAACAGGCACCGCTATATCGCCTGTTTCGTTATCCAATGTAGTAGTATTAAACCTAGCAAGTGGGTCTATAAATTGTTTAAGTTGTTTATTAAGCTTTAATGAAGCAAGTAAAGCATCTGCTGAACCAAGTAGTTGTAAATTAAAACGCCTTGAAGCACCTTCAGCACTAAGTAAAGTGATTGTTTTTACTGCTGATAAATTCGTTAAGAATTCAAAAACATCAACATAAGTTGCTAACGAGTCGATATTGACCACTTCAATAATAAAGTTATTTTGACTTGTTGCTGATAACGCATAATGTTGATAAATCAATTCAGTGATATCTGCTAAACCTTGCTGTAATAATTTTTGACGTTCACTACCTTGGTATTGTTGACTAAATATTTGCTGCTCACCTGCGATGCTCCAACCTAGTAAGCTCCAATCAAGTGTATAACGTTTTTCTTTCAATGGCGCTTGTGTACACAATAATCCACAATTATTAGGTTCAACATCATCAAAAGCCAGTAAGCTTGAATTCGATATCCTCATAATCACGATGGCTTCAGCAAGATACCGACTCGACGCTTTCCTAACCGGTTGTTCAAAACGCCCCCATATATCACTTAGCTTGATTTGACTAGCATCAGTTAAGTCCATTAACGGCATCATGATAGGTAGACCTCGTTGAGCAGAGAAATCATTAACCATAACAGCTAACTTAGAATCGGTAGAATTAGACATAATAGTGCGAGTTAAGCCATCTTCATTCACTAACCACAGCAATACTTGTGGTCGTAAACTCCCCCATAATGCTAGGTTGGCTTGCTGAAATAATTGGTTTATTTTATCTTCATTAAAGCTAGCTAATAAAAACAATTGCTTACTTTGTGCTGGATTTTCTCCTGTCGACTTTATCGTGTGGAGTGTTTTTAGCTGGTAACGGTATTGGTTTAAATAAAGACGGTAATCAAGCAACGATTTTTTGATGATTTTATTAGCTAAGACACTTTTGTTACCACCCACTTTTACCATAATGGCCGCTAACGCTTCTTTTAAAGCGGTGGCTCTATCAGTGTTATTTCGAGACTTGATGGTAACACTTGCTTGGTACAAATCTTTAACTTCTACCGCTTCTATAGCTGAAAAAGGTAAAAAACTAGCAATAACAAAAAGTAAAAAAATTAATGTTTTGAACATAGTGAATTAGTGAGGTAAAACTTTACTGCTAATGTTACCACAATCATGCCATTTTATACCGCCAAATAAAAAATTTTATCTATTTGATATAAAGATTTTGAGTATGTGCTCAGGCACTGGTAGAATACGCATCTTTTAAACCTAACTAAGCTTAAAATCTGAGCTTGTCTAGGTATTATTCTATCGGTAATTTTTTGAGGTTTCCTGTGAGCGAACAAAAACAGTCTTTAAGCTATAAAGATGCTGGTGTTGATATTGATGCTGGTAATGCCCTTGTTGAAAATATTAAAGGTGCCGTAAAGCGCACAACTCGCCCTGAAGTTATGGGCGGTTTAGGTGGTTTTGGTAGTGTCTGTCAATTACCAACGGGCTATAAAGAGCCGGTTTTAGTTGCCGGTACTGACGGCGTGGGAACCAAATTACGCTTAGCCATTGATTTAGCCAAACATGACACAGTAGGTATCGACTTAGTGGCCATGTGTGTTAACGATTTGATCGTACAAGGTGCTGAGCCATTATTCTTTTTAGATTACTATGCTACAGCAAAACTTGATGTCGCGGTTGCTTCATCGGTAATAGAAGGTATTGCTGAAGGCTGTATTCAAGCCGGCTGTGCACTTGTAGGTGGTGAAACAGCAGAAATGCCAGGGATGTACCATAAAGGCGATTATGATATTGCCGGATTTTGTGTTGGTATTGCTGAAAAATCACGCTTAATTGATGGTACTAAAGTCGCTGCTGGCGACCAATTAATCGCCTTAGGTGCCTCTGGCCCTCATTCAAATGGTTTTTCATTAATTCGTAAAGTATTAGAAGTTAACAATACAGATACTAGCGAGCAACTTGATGGTAAAGCTATCAGTGAGCATTTACTTGAACCCACTAAAATCTATGTTAAGTCAGTATTAGCCTTACTTAAAGACGTTGATGTGCATGCCTTATCACATATTACTGGTGGCGGATTTTGGGAGAATATTCCACGTGTTCTACCCGAAACAGCACAAGCGGTGATCAATGGTGATACTTGGCAATGGCCGGTGATTTTTAATTGGTTAAAAGACAAGGGTAATATCACTGAGCATGAAATGTATCGTACTTTCAACTGCGGTGTCGGCATGATCATCGTCGTACCTGCAGATAAAGTAGAGCAAAGTATTGAAATACTTAGCGCTCACGGTGAAAAAGCTTGGCACATTGGCGCAATCAGCGATAAAGCCGATGGTGAAGAGCAAGTAGTTTTTTCTTAAGCTAGTCGCAATACATTAATAAACATAAATTACAGAAAATAATTAAAGGGGCTACTAATTTGCCCCTTTAGTTTATTTGAAGACTTATCTAAAGAGAATAAGGAAAACAAATGTCTAGCCGAATAGTGGTATTAATTTCAGGCAGTGGCACTAATTTACAAGCGATAATGGATGCTAGCGAATTAGCTGATTACCCAGGCTCTGTTGTTGGCGTAGTATCGAATAAAAGTGATGCTTACGGGTTAACACGCGCTGAGAGTGCAAGTATTGCCACCGTTGCTTTATCCCATAAAGACTTTGATAGTCGTGAAAATTATGATCAAGCCTTGATCACTAAAATTGACCAGTTTTCTCCTGATGTTATCGTCCTAGCGGGATTTATGCGTATTCTGTCACCTGCTTTCGTACTACATTATCAAGGTAAGTTACTCAATATACATCCTTCATTATTGCCTAAATATCAAGGCCTTAACACACACCAACGGGCTATTGATGCTGGCGATAAAGAGCATGGTGTAAGTGTACATTTTGTTACCGAAGAACTTGATGGTGGCCCGGTAATTTTACAAGCAAAAGTACCGGTATTTGAAGGTGACTCTAGCGATGATTTAGCCGCACGCGTACATGAGCAAGAACACAGAATTTATCCTTTAGTGGTAAAATGGCTATGTCAAAAACGCCTTAGTATGGCGATAGAAAGTAAAAATGAGTACGCTATTTTAGACGGTTGTACATTACCTGCTTGTGGTTATGCGAACGAAGAATAAACTGTTAGTATAAAGGTAAGTCACCTTCTTATCTTTATACTGGATTATTTGTGTTAATTACCTTTCCCTTATCTATTTTACTTACTCTGTTATCGCTCACTTGCTTTTTCAGTCTCGCTACTACCAAGCAACCAATCGAAAGCCAACAGATATTATCTGAATTCTCTGCACAATATACGGTATTACATAAATCTGATCCTGTTGGCCGTGCCACTAGAGAATTAAGCTATCAAGCAGATGGCAGCATAAAGTATCATTATAAAACCGATATTGAATGGCTTGTTTTTTCTCAAACTCGCAGTGAAACTTCAATACTTACCATAGATAACAACAAAGTAACGCCACAGCATTATATTTATACTAGAGAAGGCACCGGCAGAGATAAGCGCTATGAGTGGCGTTATGATGCCGCCACAGGAACCGCTAACGATATTGAACGAAAAAGAGAACATCAAGTTGATTTCTCTAATAATCTACAAGACAAACTTAGTTACCATCTACAGCATCGCTTAAATTTAATAGCCAATGCTAGCCAAGCGCGTTATATATATCCAGTTATCAACACTTCTGGCTCAATTAAAGATTATGTTTATCAATATGATGGTGAAGAAGAATTATTTTTGCCTTATGGCTTAATTAAAACCCTTCGCTTTAAACGAGAAGTGAAAGCAAAAGAGCGAGTTACTTATGCTTGGTTCGCCCCTGAGCTTGATTATTTATTAGTAAAACTTTATCAAATTAAAGCGGGTACCGAACAGTTTGAAGCGCAACTTTCAAGTCTAACAATCGAGGGAGAAGTCGTTAAGAACTTGTAATACCAAGGCAAGATCATAATATTTTTTATGATCTTGCTACGCCAAAACTAGCTTTCAACACCACAAGCAATTGACTCACCCAGACAAAACAAATGCCAATGACCAGCACTCATTTTGTGCCATTTTTCATCATCGGTTAATGGTTTAGTGGCAATAACGGTTACTATATCTTTATCCGTTGTTTCTTTATTAAAGTCCACGGCTACTTCAGCATCAATCAAACTCGCTTTACCAAAAGGAGCACGCCTAGTGAGCCAGTGTAAATTATTTGAGCAATAAGCAAATAAGCACTCACCATCGGTGATAATAATGTTGGCGACGCCAAGCTCATCAATTTTCCATGTCAGGGTAGCAATAAACTTAAACAACACTTCTGGGGAGGGTTGTTGTGTGCCAAACTTATAATAAAGTTGATCTAAAATCCAACAAAAAGCATGTTCACTATCTGTAGTTCCAATCGGTAAATGTAATTTAATTGGCAGTATTTCGGTGAAGCCTTTTAATTGACCATTATGAGCATAAGTCCAATTTTTTCCCCACATTTGTCGAATAAAAGGATGAGTATTTTCTAAACAAACGCCCCCTGAGTTAGCTTGACGAATATGGCAAACCACGGCTTCACTTTTTATTGGATATTTGGTGACTAATTCGGCGATAGGAGAATGGGCACTTGGTTTAGGGTCTTTAAAACTTCGACAGCCCTTACCTTCGTAAAAAGTAACTCCCCAACCATCTTTATGAGGGCCGGTATTCCCCCCTCGCTGCATTAAACCACTAAAACTAAAACAGATGTCTGTTGGTACATTGGCTGACATTGCTAAAAGCTCACACATAACTAAACCCTAAATAAAATCTAAAACTAAACCTAAAGAAAACCACAACTTATAATAAAACAACCTAAATTTTTCTTGGCTATCTTATTAATTTAATCTATAACTATATTATACCGTTAAAACCGAGTTCAAACTCAAGTAGTTTCTCCTTTGGAAAAATCATTCATTGGTAAAAAGGATATTTAGTGGATACTTATCTATGGTTTATCGCAGCATTTTCATTAATTTGGTTTATGACTTATGTGAGAGCATCACTATCAACCTTTACCTTTGCATTTATCGCGCTATTAGCTGTTGGCACCTTTTTAAATACTATCGGTTTCGTTTTTTGGTTATTATTTGCGGTTATTGCCCTGCCCTTAAATATTGACATTATTCGTTTGCAGTTTATTAGTATGCCGTTGTTAAATTTATTTAAAAAAATAATGCCTACCATGTCAGAAACAGAACAGCAGGCCATAGAGGCAGGCACTACTTGGTTTGATGCAGAGCTGTTTCGTGGTAATCCAGATTGGAGCAAGTTGCATGATTACCCACAGCCTCGACTTAGCGCAGAAGAAAAAACCTTCCTAGATGGGCCTGTTGAGCAAGTTTGCGCCATGGTAGATGATTGGCATACCACTCATGAAATAGCCGATCTTTCGCCAGAGGTTTGGAAATTTCTAAAAGATAATCAATTCTTTGCCATGATCATCAAAAAGAAATATGGTGGCTTAGAGTTTTCAGCTTTTGCCCAATCAAGAGTATTGCAAAAGCTTATCGGAGTAAGTTCAGTATTAGCCAGTACTGTTGGGGTACCAAACTCATTAGGTCCTGGGGAGTTATTGCAAGAATACGGCACCAAAGATCAGCAAGATTATTACTTGCCTCGTCTTGCTAAAGGGCAGGAAATCCCCTGTTTTGCCCTAACTAGCCCAGAGGCTGGCTCAGATGCAGGGGCAATTCCTGATACCGGCATTATTTGCCGAGACAAATTTGACGGCAAAGAAATATTGGGAATGCGACTTAATTGGGATAAACGTTATATAACCCTAGCGCCTATCGCTACCGTGCTCGGATTAGCATTTAAATTAGAAGACCCTGATAATTTACTTGGTGATAAGAAAAGTTTAGGCATAACCTGTGCCCTTATTCCAACGGATATGCAAGGAATAACGATAGGTCGGCGACACTTACCATTAAATATCCCTTTTCAAAATGGCCCTACCCAAGGTAAAGATGTTTTTGTACCCCTTGATTATATTATTGGTGGCATTGACATGGCCGGGCAAGGTTGGCGCATGTTAGTAGAGTGCTTATCTGTTGGTCGTGCTATTACTTTACCTTCAAACAGTGCTGGCGGTATTAAAACGGTAGCGTTAGCTACAGGTGCCTATAGCCGTATACGCCGACAATTCAAACTACCGATAGGTAAAATGGAAGGTATTGAAGAAGCGTTAGCGCGTATTGGCGGTAATGCCTATTTAATGGATGCAGTAACAATAATGTCTACCGGGGCAATTGATCTCGGTGAAAAACCATCGGTAATATCAGCTATTGCAAAATATCATTTAACTGAAAAAATGCGTTCCTCTATTATTGACGCCATGGATATTCATGGCGGCAAAGGTATTTGTATGGGACCGAATAATTACCTTGCCAGAAGTTATCAAGGTGCACCTATCGCCATTACCGTAGAAGGTGCAAATATTCTAACTCGCAGCCTAATTATCTATGGTCAAGGCGCTATTCGTTGTCATCCCTATGTATTAGCCGAACTACAAGCAGCAAATAATAATGATGGCGAACAAGCATTAAGTGATTTTGACCATGCATTATTTGGCCATATTGGTTTTAGTCTCAGTAACACTAGCCGTAGTTTATGGTGCTCATTTACCGGCGCACGTTTATTAGCCAGCCCTTTTAGTGATGAAACTAAACGTTATTATCAATTGCTAACCCGCTTTAGTGCTAACTTAGCCATGCTCAGTGATATCGCTATGTTAGCACTTGGGGCTAATTTAAAAAGAAAAGAGCGAATTTCAGCGCGCCTTGGTGATGTGTTAAGCCATTTATATCTAGCAAGTGCCTGTTTAAAACGCTTTAATGATGAGGGTCGACAAGCGGATGACTTACCGTTATTACAATGGGCGGTTGAAGATTCATTATTTAACATTCAACAAGCTATTGATGCCTTATTAAATAATTTCCCAAATAAGTGGTTAACTTACAGTTTACGGATGATTATTTTCCCGTTTGGCACCTGGTTAACCAAACCAAGCGATAATTTAGACCATCAAATAGCGTCGTTATTGCAAACGCCGAGTGAAGCAAGAACACGACTCGGTAAAGGTCAATATTTAAGCCGTGATGGCAACAATGTTTTTGGCCTATTAGAGCAAACGTTAGAAGATATCATTGCCTGCGAACCTATTTTCAGCAAAGTATGTCTTGCCTTAGATAAAAAATTACCCTTTTATCATCTAGATAATGTGGCGAAACTAGGTTTGGCGGCAAATGCTATTTCAGCAACTGAAGCGGCACTATTAATTAAAACAGAACAAGGTAGAAAAGCAGTTATTGCTGTTGATGATTTTGATCATAATGAACTTATCAGCAATAAAGGTAATAATACCAATTGAAATAATGCGCTACAAAATAGGGCTTAAATAGAACTTGAATAACATGGCGTTAGCGGTGCCATTATTCTTTAAAAATGCACAAGTGTAATTGGTATAACTTGTGCATTTTCATTTAACAATAACGTTTATAAAAATGATAGTAATTCTTGATCAAGTTGCATCAAGGTTTTTGGACTTGCCATCATGGTTTTCGCTAATGATTTAGTTCTTGGTAACATCCGCTCAAAGTAAAACTCAGCTGTTTTAATTTTTGCTCGGTAAAAGTCACGGTTTTCTACATCAGTGGCTAACTTTTCATAAGCCGTTTGCGCCATTTTCGCCCAAAAGTAAGCCATAACGATATAACCAGAATACATCAAATAATCAACAGAAGCCGAGCCAATAATGTCTCTATCTTTCTTAGCTTTTAACGCTAAACGTAAAGAGTATTGCTGCCAATTAGCAACTGATTTACTTAATGGCCAAATAAATTTATTCATTTGACGCTTATGAGGGTTACTCGAAATCATACTTTTATCTTTACAAAATACTAAGACTTCTTTGGCAAACGCTTTTAACGATTTACCTCGTGACAGTAAAATTTTACGACCCAACAGATCTAATGCTTGAATGCCGGTTGTACCTTCATATAGCGTCGCAATACGAGCATCACGAACAATTTGCTCCATGCCCCACTCTTTAATATAACCATGACCACCAAATATTTGTAAACCATGATTAGCACTTTCTGAGCCTAGCTCAGTTAAAAATGCTTTTAAAATTGGGGTAATAAAACCTAGCCTGTCATCAGCAGCCTTTCGCTGCGCATCAGTTTTCGCCATTTCAATATCATCAACAATTTTAGCCGTGTAATAAATCATGGCACGACCACCTTCAGAGATGGCTTTTTGGGTCATTAACATTTTACGTACATCAGGATGAACGATAATAGGATCTGCTACTTGCTCGGGAAATTTTTTGCCGGTAAGTGCGCGCATAGACAGCCGCTCTTTAGCATAAATCAATGAATTTTGATAAGCCAATTCGGCACTACAAACACCTTGTAAGGCGGTACCTACACGAGCAGTATTCATAAAGGTAAACATACATTCTAAGCCTTTATTTTCCTGGCCTATTAATTCTCCAACCGCATTATCAAAATTTAACACCGCGGTAGAAGAGGCTTTAATGCCCATTTTATCTTCAATAGAGCCACAAGTAACATGGTTACCTTCGCCTAAATCACCTTGAATATCTGTTTTTATTTTAGGAACAATAAATAAAGAAATACCACGGGTGCCCGCTGGCGCATCAGGGAGCCTAGCAAGAACAATATGAATAATATTATCGGTTAAGTCATGGTCACCAGCAGAGATAAAAATTTTAGTGCCGGTAATATTATAGGTACCATCGCCATTTGGCTCGGCTTTGGTTTTTACTTGGCCTAAATCAGTACCACATTGAGGTTCGGTTAAACACATAGTGCCGGTCCAAGTACCTTCAGTTAGCCGAGTTAGGTATAATTCTTTTTGCGCTTTGTTACCATGAGTTTGTACCGTATTCATAGCACCATGGCTTAATCCTGGGTACATAGCCCAAGACCAATTTGCCGTGCCTAACATTTCAGATTTAACCATGCCTAATGATGGCGGTAAACCCTGACCACCATGTTCAATAGGATGAGATAAACTCTGCCAGCCACCTTCAACATACTTGTTATACGCCTCTTTAAAGCCTTTAGGCGTTGTTACCTTACCATTATCAAAAGTACAGCCTTCTTTGTCGCCACTTTGGTATAATGGTAATAATTCATTCTCACAAAACTTAGCACATTCTTGGAAAATAGCATCAACTAGATCAGGCGTCGCATCGTCAAATTCTGGGTATTTTTTATAATGATCATAATAATCAAAAACATCTTCAATTAAAAATTTAATATCTGTTATTGGTGCCTTGTAACTAAGCATGTTTTGCTCCTACCACTGGATAATTTTAATAGCTGCAGTCATAAATATATGCTATCAGCTAAAGAATAATACCCTGATTAAAGCACTGGTCGTACCACCCAAGCAAGCTATTTTTATTTTTATATTTTTTATTACTGAGATTACTGATAAAATAGCAGTGTTTAATTTACCAACGAACCCAATAATACAATGTCAGAAAATTATTTAGAAATACAATTAGATCAACAACCTATAGAATTATGCAAACTTTTGAAAATTGCCGACTTAGTCGCTGGCGGCGGTGAAGCTAAGGTGGTTATAAGTGGAGGCTATGTTTTACTTAACGGTGAAGTCGAATATCAAAAACGAAAAAAAGTTTATCATAATGACATCGTGGAATTTAATGGTGAAACTTTACAGGTTATGGTGAATGAAAATTTAGCAGCTGAGTTACCTGAAGCTGATTTACCTGCAGTAAAGTTAACTAATGACAACTCCACTAAGGAAAAAAGAGGTAACGAAAAACTAGCACAAGCGACGCAAACAACAAGCGCAGCTGCCAGTAATGAACCTGCTGCTAAAAAGAGTAAGAGAAAACCCATCTCATTTTAGCGTGGTACGCGCCCTAACTCTGGCTATTATAATTTCTTTTCCCAAAAAAGCGCATGGCCTAATTTAGGGTCTAGCTCGTAGCCAGAAAAACCTAATTTTTTATAGGCATTTTGAGCGACCTGATTACCTTGTAAAACTTCAAGGGTTAATTTACAGCAACCTCTTTCTATTGCTATTTTTTCTGCTTCAGCAAACATCTTTAGACTCAAACCAAGACCACGATATTTAGCTAACACGCCACAATCATGAATATTGAGTAAGGGTTTACAACTAAAGGTAGAAAAGCCTTCAACACAATTAATAATACCTGCTGGCGCTTCATCAACATAACAAAGTACGGTAAATATATCACTTCGTTTAGCCATAGTCGCTACCAGGTTTTCTTGTACATCACTACTTAGCGCTTCAGCGCCACCCATTTCATCAAGGGCATAACCATTTAATAACAATATTAAATCTTTTGCGTGTTGCTCATTATGATAGTCGGCTCTTACTAAATTAATATTCATTTATTTCTCGTTAATAGTGGAATCATACTTTTTCAATAAGGCGCACTATACTTTATCTATGTACAAAATAAAGTCTTTATGCCGGTATTAAGATCCAGGAAATTCTCAACAGCAACACTTTTGCTGTCAAGAAGAAGCCGGTGATTCAGGTTTTTGCTACTGGCATGATCATACGCATGATAAAACAGGTAAAAACGTCAAAGAAAAAATAGAGTAATATGCAAAATCGGGCGGCTTATTACGAGGGGTTACTTTAAAAAGAGCTAACTTAGCTCACGCCAGCATTATGAAAGTATATTTACGAAATGACGATTTTAATCCTATGGGAATTTCCCGTACTATTGCGGTAATTGAGGCCTTTACCGGTAGTTTTACTATTGCGTTATTTGTGGTGGTGTTTGTTAAGAAAATAACCAGATGAAAAATTTATTATTTATTACTTTTTCATCACTAATCTCCCTGCTAGAATAGCGACAATTTTATTTGTCTTCATGTTAGCTCTAAATTAATCTCGCTTACATGAATTTTACGGAAATTTTAGTGATGCGTACTAGTCAATATTTACTATCTACTTTAAAAGAAACTCCTGCCAGTGCCGAAGTTATTAGTCATCAATTAATGTTACGTGCGGGTCTTGTGCGTAACTTAGCTTCAGGTTTATATACTTGGTTACCAACGGGCTTGCGCGTGTTGAAAAAAGTAGAAAACATTGTTCGAGAAGAAATGCAACGTGCCGGTGCTAACGAAATATTAATGCCAATGGTGCAACCGGCTGATTTATGGGAAGAGTCTGGCCGTTTAAATGATTATGGTCCAGAGCTATTACGTTTACATGATCGTCATAAGCGCCCTTTCGTTTTAGGACCGACCCATGAAGAAGTAATCACCAAGTTAGTGGCAAACGAGCTAAATAGTTACAAGCAATTACCTTTATCATTATTTCAAATTCAAACTAAGTTTCGCGATGAAATTCGCCCTCGTTTTGGTGTGATGCGTGGTCGAGAATTTTTAATGAAAGATGCCTATTCTTTTCATTTAGAGCAAGAGTGCTTAGAAAAAACCTATCAAAAAATGTTTGCTGCTTATTGTCGAATTTTCGATCGCTTAGGTTTAGATTATCGTCCAGTATTAGCTGATACAGGCTCTATTGGTGGTGATGCCAGTCATGAGTTTCATGTACTTGCTGACTCAGGTGAAGATGACATTGCTTTTAGTGATGCCAGTGACTTTGCTGCCAATGTTGAAAAAGCTGAAGCACTTGCGCCACAAAAAGCTCGAGCAGAGCCAACTCAAGCTCTGACAAAAGTTGCGACGCCAAATGTTAAATCAATTGATGAGGTAGCTAAGTTTTTAACTGTTGATGTTAACACTACCGTTAAAACGTTACTTGTTTGTGGTGTTGAAAATGAGCAAGGTGACACCCCTATTGTCGCATTAGTGCTGCGAGGCGATCATAAAGTTAACGACATCAAGGTAGAAAATTTAGCACAAATAGCCTCTCCACTAACGTTTGCCAGTGAAGAACAAATATTAGCTGCTGCCAACTGTAATGCAGGCTCTATTGGCCCCGTTGGCTTAAACATTGATATTATTGTAGATCGCAGTGCTGCACAGTTAAGTGACTTTATTTGTGGCGCTAATGAAAATGACCAACACTTAACCGGCGTAAACTGGCAAAGAGACTGTGCTGCATATCAAGTAGCCGACATTCGTAATGTCGTTGCGGGTGATCCTAGCCCTTGCGGTAACGGTAATATTGTTATTAAACGCGGTATTGAAGTAGGTCATATCTTTCAATTAGGGACAAAATATGCCGAGGCTATGGGCTGCTCAGTGTTAAACGAAGGCGGCAGAAACCAAATCTTAACCATGGGTTGTTATGGTATTGGCGTATCACGTATTGTTGCTGCTGCAATTGAGCAAAACCATGATAAATACGGCATAAAATGGCCAAAAGCAATTGCTCCTTTTCAAGTAGCCATTGTGCCAATGAACATGGCAAAATCTGCACGAGTAAAAGAAACCGCAGAAGCATTATATGAACAGTTAAACCAAGCGGGTATTGAGGTGTTATTTGATGATAGAAAAGAGCGTCCTGGCGTTATGTTTGCTGATCATGAACTAATGGGCACACCGCTATTACTCATCATCGGCGAGCGAAATTTAGATGCACAACAAATAGAAGTTAAAAACCGTATTACTGGTGAAAAGTCTTTACTTGCTATTGATGAAATTATGTCGCTTTTTAACTAAGTTAGCCAAACAACAAAAATAACTTTTAAAAGGGGCAATGGCCCCTTTTTTAATGCTTGTGTATTGGGCGTTTCCATAAATTACAGTACGTGACGTTAGTTATATTTCTGTCTGTAAGGTTTTCTGCTTCACTCCATCGACAGCCAGTAGACAAGGCTATTTTTGCAATATAATAAGCATCAATGTTTTTTGAATTTTTTAATTCACTTAATAAATCATCAATTTCGTTCTTAGTGAAAAGCCCATTTCAGGTTGTTTATATTTGAGCATTCTCACATTTTTGATTGGATTTTCTTTAAGCTCATCAAGCCTGATAAGCTCGTTGTAAATTGCTTTGATAAGTTTTGTTCATTATTGACTATTTTTATTGATACTTTCTCAAGTCTTATTGACCTGTAGTTTGTCCATATTGAGAGTGTTAATTTTCTAGCGATAGGGTTATTAAGCCTTTTACATATATTGTTTAGTTTTTTTAATGTGGTTTTTTCATCACTTAAACTTTTGCCGTGCAGTAATACGGGGGTAAAGTTTTTCTACACTCCTCTGTATGCTTTGGCAATAAAGGCTTGTAGAAAAGTGGCTTTTAAAAAAATTTTTAAGGTTTGTTTTATTTAGATTTGTATTAACCTAAAATAACTTATATATTGATATTCACATCTATCAAGGAAGACCGTTATGCAATCAGAAGAATTCTACCGTTTAAATGCGCTGTCAGAAAAAGCAATGAATGATATTATCTCCTCCAGTGAACTTAAAGAGTTCAATCAACTCCTGACAATTTGGAGTGAATCACTAGAATATAATTCTCTTCCGGGCTTCCATTCACCTAATCCAAAAGGCACGTTTTTTTAATTATGGCTTGTTGTAAATTTGGTTTGCTCAGAGAATTATTTTATGGACACTAGTGCGCTAATTATTTTGATGATTTCCGCTTTGCTTTCGATGTTATAGGTACGCCTTAGCTCACTAACGAATACTCAGGGCTTGCCCCTAAACGCTATCTATATTGCTTTCGAAGGGCTTTGGCATACATGCTGACAATACTAATTGGAGGTTATTATGGCTAAGTTTAATGGTAATTATTCTGTTTATGTTGGAATAGATTGGGCAAACGACAAACATGATCTATGCGTTCAGCAAGCTAATTCAGATATACGAAAATTTAAGGTAATAAAGCACTCAGCGAATACGATAAATGCTTGGATAATCAAATTACATAAGCAATATAAAGGACAGATTGCCGTCAGTCGCGAAAGTTGCATTGGGATGACTTCAAAGTGCGCTTTGCTGACTAAATCAGAAATCTAGGTAACGACTGGTTTATGATCATAAAGCGGACGCTCGGTGGTTACAGGTTTATTTTTTCATCTAGACGTTAATTATTGCGTCCATTGCAAACGCTGTCAGGCCTTTGTGAAGGTTTGTTGATCATCAGCGTCATGTTCTAAGGCGTGATGATGATGATTTTTGGAACTGATGTCGACAAAGC
>JABSOW010000045.1 GCA_013215465.1 Colwellia sp.
TGCAGTAGCGCCGATGGTAGTGTGGGAGTTCCCATGTGAGAGTAGGACATTGCTAAGCTTCTATTTAGAGAAGCCCGTTACTTATGTAACGGGCTTTTTGCTGTCTGGGGTTTTAGAAAAGTAGCTGAAATCATCGATTGGGAAAACAATAACGCCGATGGTTGTGTGACTTAGGTTGCAGTAAAGCCCATGCGAGAACGCAGTAGGACATTACTAAGCTTCTATTAAGAAAAGCCTGATTCGAAAGAGTCGGGCTTTTTGCTGTATACGAGCTAATCAAAAATTTGTCAAGACTATAAAAAAAGTTAAATAATCAGTTAATGAATATTTATTTCTAAGATCATAATTGTACATAACATGGTTAAAATAATACAAATTACTTTCATTTGTATTGACAAAAATTATCATTCCCTTATTATTGACGAATCGTCAGTGACGTTTCGTCATTTTCAAAAAAGAGAAGTTATGACACCTCCAAAATTACTTGATGAAAGCGCTTTAAATGAGCGTGAGCAAAAAATCATTACTGTTGCTATTACCTTAATACAACGTTTCGGTATTGAAAACTTAACTATGGATAAAGTGGTTATGCAAGTTCCTTTTTCTAAAGGTACTGTTTATAAACACTTTACTGGCAAGGAAGATCTTTTACTTGCGATTAGTAATCATGCTATAGACGTGTTATCAGATTTGTTTTATCGCGTATATAAATTTAAAGGTTGTGCTCGCGAGCGTATGTTGTTGCTCAACTTCTCATATCTTATCTATGCCATTTTATATCCAGAACTATTTCAAACAGTCATTTGTGCAAAATCGCAAAGTGTAATCGGTAAGTCTAGTGAGCGTAGGCTAAATGAGCATGATCAACTTGAAGTGAAGTTATTAACTGCTCTTCATGGCATTGTTGAGGATGGTTTAGCAGAGAATAGTTTAACCTTACCTGAGCACATGAATATTCAACAGTTATGTTTTGCCAATTGGTCCATGGCTTATGGCGCAATTACCTTATTATCTGGTGAAGTAGAAGAGTGTAGCGGTCGTACTGACTTAATAGTTGAGCGTGAATTATTTAATCACAGTAATTTGCTATTTGATGGCATGGGTTGGCAGCCATTAACAAAAGATAAAAAGCACTGCACAGAATTGACAATAGCTTTACAAGGTTTATTCCCACAAGAGTTAGCCTTGATGAAAGAAAAGGGCAGACAACTTAATTTCAATTAGAGAAATATATGCATTAATAACAGTGTCGTATAATACGGCATTTTTTACAAAATTCAGATGACGATTCGTCACTGTTGTATACAAACTTAATAGGAGAGGAACAAGGTCATGAGAGATAAACTCTATGGTTTTATAGGGAAACATCCATTTTGGGTAATATTAGTCTGTATTACCTTTGCCGCGATTTCCGGCATGGGCGCAGGGAAACTTGAATTTAAAAATGACTATCGTGTTTTTTTTAGTGAAGAAAATCCTCAGTTAACCGCATTTGAATCAATGCAAAAAGTCTACAGTAAAAGTGATAACGTTGCTTTTATTGTTGCACCCAAAGATGGCAATGTTTTTACGGCAGAGCATTTAAGTGCATTAAAAGTATTAACTAAAGCTAGTTGGCAAGTTCCATATTCGACCCGTGTCGATTCAGTGACTAATTTTCAATACACCTATGCTGAAGAAGATGACATGATCGTAGAAGATTTAGTCATGTCGACCAAGAACTTAACGCCTGAAAAGCTTGATAAAATTAAGCAAGTTGCGATCAGCGAACCTTTACTTGTTAATAAGATTATCTCACAAACAGGTCATGTTTCTATCGTTAATGTCACCGTGCAATTACCTGGTGTGAATCCTATGGCTGAAACGCCAGAGATTGCTGCTAGCGTACGGGCTATTCAAGCGAAATTTTCAGCTGAAAATCCTGAAGTTGATGTTTACCTTTCAGGAATGATTATGATGAATACCTCATTTGGTGAGTCATCAATTAGCGATAGCTCTACGCTCGTGCCATTAATGTTTCTTGTCGTTATTGTTACCATAGGATTATTACTAAGAACCATCACCGGAACTATATCTACTGTGCTTATTATTATAATGAGTATCGTTACCACTATGGGGCTTGCGGGTTGGTTGGGGTTTTATTTAACCGGTCCTTCTTCGTCGGCACCGACAATGATAATGACTTTAGCCGTTGCTGATTGTATTCATATTTTAACCTCAATGTTTTATGAAATGCGCCAAGGTGCAGATAAAAAAACGGCCATTGCCCGAAGTATTCGTATTAATCTTCAACCTGTTTTTTTAACAAGTATCACAACCGCTATTGGTTTTTTGAGTATGAATTTTTCCGATTCACCACCGTTTAGAGACTTAGGTAACTTAGTGGCTATTGGTGTCATGCTAGCGTTTGTTTTTTCTGTTACTATTTTCCCTGCATTATTGACTGTTTTACCTGTACACGTTAAAAAGCAAAATGAAAACAAAAAAGACATTATGGCTAAATTAGCAGATTTTGTTATAGGTAAACGAAAAATATTATTACCGTTAACCAGTGTTCTTATTCTCGCTTCCGTTGTCTTTATTCCTAATAATGAACTCAATGATGATTTTGTAAAATATTTTGATGAAACTGTACCTTATCGCACCGCAACTGATTTTATGCAGGAGAACTTATCTGGCATGATGATGGTTGAAGTCTCGGTAAAAACAGGTAAACCAAGTGGCATTAACAATCCTAAATACTTGAACAGTATTAGCGACTTTAGCGATTGGCTTAGGGAACGTCCTGAAACTGATCATGTAAATACCATTACTGATACCTTAAAACGCCTCAATAAAAATATGCATGGTGATGATCCAAATTGGTATAAATTACCTGACAGCCAAGAAATGTCAGCACAATATTTATTGTTGTATGAAATGTCACTACCTTATGGCTTAGACTTAAATAACCAATTAGATGTTGATAAGTCGTCATCAAGAATAGTGATCACCTTTAAAAATATGACCAGTAACGAATTAATCAATATCGAACAAGACATGATACGTTGGTTTGCTGAACACGCACCACAATATGAGGTTGACTTTGCCAGTCCTAGTTTAATGTTTGCTCACATAGGACAACGTAACATCATCAGTATGCTTATTGGTACAACGCTAGCACTGGTGTTAATTTCAATCTTACTTGGGGTAGCGTTAAAAAGTTGGCGCTTCGGTTTAATTAGCCTGTTACCTAACCTAGCTCCAGCAGCCGTCGCTTTTGGTATTTGGGGATTACATAGCGGACAAGTTGGTTTAGGTTTATCAGTCGTTATAGGCATGACCTTAGGCATTGTTGTTGATGATACCGTGCACTTTTTAAGTAAGTACTTACATGCACGACGTGATAAAAATGCTAGCGCTAAAGAAGCCGTGCACTATGCCTTTGATAATGTCGGTAGAGCACTATGGATCACCACTTTTGTATTAGTTGCAGGCTTTACCGTATTGGCACAATCATCATTTAAAATGAATGCTGATATGGGCTTCCTTACAGCCCTGACCATTTTTGTAGCACTGGTGGTTGATTTCTTATTCTTGCCACCATTACTTATGTTGCTTGATAAAGATAGGAAAGAAGCTACACAAAACGCTAATGCAGTAGTTGATACACCGATTAAAAAAGCGATTGAAGCGACTTAAACGTGCCGCTATCTAACAAGTAAACTTATCAGCTACATTTACTGATAAGTTTATGAATAATTTTTAAATAATTTTTAAATATTTTGTAATGGTTTTATAAGGATTGTATATGTTAATTAAGAAAATATTATTAAGTGCAGTATCGGCATTAAGTTTATCGTTAGTCGCTACTGTGTCATTTGCTTTAACTCCAGCAGAGCAAAAAGGCTTGGATATTTCAATAGAAGCGAAAAAACGAGATGTAGGCTGGCAGGATAGTACTGCTGATATGGTGATGTTATTACGTAACAAGCAAGGTCAACAAAGTATCCGCGAAATTAAAATGAAATCATTAGAAGTACAAAATGATGGCGATAAAAGTTTAACCATTTTTAACAAACCCCGAGACGTAAAAGGCACGGCATTTTTAAGCTTTTCTCATCCGATTGAAGCAGATGAACAATGGCTATTTTTACCGGCATTAAAACGTGTTAAGCGCATTTCATCACGTAATAAGTCAGGACCATTTATGGGCTCAGAATTCGCCTTTGAAGATTTAAGTTCATTCGAAGTTGAAAAGTATAGCTATAAATTTCTGGCTGAAGAAGATCTTAATGGATTAAAAACGTTCAAAGTTGAGCAATATCCAGCAGATGAAAATTCCGGCTATACCCGTCGTATTGTCTGGTTGGATACACAAGAATACCGTGTGCAGAAAATTGATTTTTATGATCGTAAAAACTCATTGCTTAAAACGTTAACCTTTAGCGATTATAAGCAATACCTCGCGAAACATTGGCGTGCTGATAAACAACAAATGATCAATCACCAAAACGGGAAAAGTACCGAGCTTAAATGGAGTCATTACAATTTTAAAACTGGCCTAAGTGATAGTGATTTTAACCGTAATTCATTAAAACGAGCGCGTTAATAGGATGGAACTTTTGTTACATACAAGGTTAAACACCAAGTTTACACGCACAATGACGGCGTTAGCAGTATGTACTAGCGTACTGCTAGTTCAGCCTTTGTCAGCGAGCGAAGTAGCGAATGATGTTGAATTTGAAGCCTCAGGTAATATTACTGTGGAGCAGCGCTACTTCTTTAAAGAAGCGCTTTACGCAGAGCAATTAAGCCATAATCAATCGTCACTATCAATAGAGCCTGAACTTTATTGGCAGTGGAATGGCGGTAGCGATAGCCTTGTTTTTTCTCCTTTTTACCGTGTTGATAGCCAAGATGAAAACAGAACCCATGGCGATATTCGTGAACTTGCTTATGTTCACGCTAGTGATGATTGGGAGCTGCGTGTTGGTATTCGTAAAGAGTTTTGGGGCGTTACTGAATTTCAACACCTAGTTGATGTTATTAACCAAACCGATGGCGTGGAGGATTTCGATGGTGAAGACAAATTAGGCCAGCAAATGGTCAACTTATCATTGGTGAATGATTGGGGCATTGTTGATGTGTTTTTACTACAGGGCTTTCGCGAAAGAACCTACGCAGGAGGCGAAGGGCGCTTACGGGGGGCTTTAGTGGTAGACAAAAATAATGTCAGCTATGAATCTTCAGCGGGTCAACAACACCTTGATTTTGCCATACGTTGGGCACACAGTATGGGAGATTTTGATTTCGGCGCGTATTGGTTTCATGGCACCAACCGAGAAGCTTATTTAACGCCATCATTACAAGATCCAACCTCAAGTTTAGTTGAGTACTCACTACAACAACATTACGTACAAATGGAGCAACTAGGTGTTGATATACAAGCAACTTTAGGTGACTGGTTATGGAAGTTTGAAAGCATATACCGTAACACTAGTTTTGAAAGTTTTTGGGCAACACAAACAGGTTTTGAATACAGCTTTATCGGTGTTTTTGACTCGAACCTAGATTTAGGTTTATTGATGGAGCACAGCTGGGATTCTCGCGGTGAAGTTGAACTTGGTACTCAAGGCTCCTTAATGCAAAATGATTTATTTTTAGGGGCTAGATTAGCCTTTAATGACATGCAAAGTAGTGAGCTATTAATGGGGATAGGCAGTGACCTAGATCATAATGCTTTTAGTTTTATCATCGAAGCAAGTCGCCGCATTGGTGATAATTTTATTGCTAGCTTAGATGTCAGGCTGCTACAGAGTAATGATGAAAATGATTTACTTTATACGCTAAGTAGTGATGATCATGCACAGTTATCTTTAGCTTGGTACTTCTAGTCTTTAGGGGACTTGTCAATTAACAGCGCTTAAAAATAAAAAGCCAGTAAGTCATATGATTTACTGGCTTTTTTCTATATCACAATTAATTGGGCATTTTTATTTTTACGATGTCTGCTTTATCGGCTATAGAATATGATGTAATGTTTACCAATATATTCAACAATATGATTTGATTGTGTAAAAGAAAAAATGACCAAAATCTAAATCATTATATTTAATATCACCATTTTCTTAAACCTAGCATTGAGCCAAACAATCTTATGATTAACATTACAAATTTTGAACACACCAAGTTAGCGATTAAAAACTGGCAAGTACTTGAAAATGAAAGTTGGTGTGTTTTAGGGCGAAATGGCTCTGGAAAACAATATCTTGATCAACTTTTAACTGGTGCTTTACAGCCTGAAGCAGTAGATGAGTTTATCTTACCCCATGTAGATAAAGTCGGTATGGTTTCTTTTGAAAGCCAACAAGACATTTACGAACATGAATTAAAAATTGATGCTAGTGATTATACCGACGCCAATGATATTGGCACTAAAGCAAAAGATTTTTTACCCAAAGATAAACTCAATGATGTGCTGATCAGTGAGTTTGGTTTGAGCCACCGACTTGAAAGTGGTTATCGGCAGCTAAGTACTGGTGAGGGGAGAAAGCTGTTAATTTTACAGGCAATATTTAATGGTGTAGAGCTTTTAGTATGCGATAACCCCTTTGATAGTTTAGATGAAGCTTCCTGTATAGCGTTGTCAAATGCGTTAGAGCGTTTATCAAACACTGGCATTAATGTTATATTGATGCTTAATAACCGACAAGATATTCCCGTATGGTGTAATAACATTGCCTTTATTGAACGTGGACAGCTTGATGTTGTCGGCAAGCTAGACAATGACGAAACCAAGCGTCAGCTTGATGCTTTATTAATGCCGGTGTCTGATGATGTTAGTTGGCCTATTAACATGCAACAACTATCAGACTATAAACACCCCTATTTAGTCAAACTGAATAAGGGTAAAGTTCATTACAATGGGGTAAGCGTTTTTGAGGATTTAGATGTTTGCATCAAGCCATTGCAGCATACTTTGATCACAGGTGCCAACGGTAGTGGTAAGTCTACCTTAATGCAATTAATTACCGGCGATTGCACCCAATGTTATAGTAATGACATTCACGTTTTGGGCTATAAAAGAGGCTCAGGTGAAAGCATTTGGGAGCTTAAAAAAGACATGGGCATTGTCAGCTCAGAATTACACCGACAATACCGAGTAAACGGTGACTTATTAACGGTAGTACTTTCTGGTTTTTATGACTCTATTGGTCTTTACCAACAACCAGAACATCATCAAATAGAAATTGCCCGACACTGGTTAGAAAAAATTGGCTTATTAGCTCATCAACATAGTGCTTTTAGAAGCTTAAGTTATGGAGAGCAAAGGTTAGCGTTAATAGCTAGAGCCTTAGTTAAATCTCCTTATTTATTGATTTTAGATGAGCCGACCCAAGGTTTAGATGAACTTAATCGACATAGGTTACTTAATTTTTTAGAGCTCTTAGCTGAGCAAAAACACAGTACCATGTTATTAGTTAGTCATCGTAAAGATGAGTACCTGCCAATATTTAAGCAACATATAAAACTGTAATTTTTATCCATAAATAATTTTATTATGACAATGGCATTTAACTGAGTATTGATAAGTTTATAGATGTTGTTGTGATAATAAAAAGTAGAACTTAAAATGTTCAGTGTAGTAGTAACGTTAGTATTCATAATCAAAGGCCAAGAGCACCTTTATGATGCTCTTGGCCTTTTTTATGAATTTATCCGTTATCAGTTTAGTTTATTTCCCATAAATCATGGACGGTAACCATAAGGCAACTTCAGGGTACATAATTAATACTCCTAGACCCATTAATTGCAAGATTATAAAGGGTACAACGCCTTTATAAATATCGGTTAGTTTAATCTCTGGTGGACAAACACCTTTTAAATAAAACAAAGCAAAGCCGACAGGGGGGGTTAAGAATGACGTTTGTAAGGTCACCGCAATGAGCATAACAAACCACACTAATACCGGTTGATCTAAGCCATTAACACTGCCTATACCAAAATCTAGCAGACTAATTACTGGCGCCAATAAGGGTAATACAATTAAAGTAATTTCTATCCAGTCTAATAAAAAACCTAATAAAAATACGATAAGTAAAATAACAAATAAAACACCGTAAGGGCCAAATGGTAAGCCCGTTAACATGTTTGATATAACTTCATCGCCACCTAGTTCGCGTAAAACCAATGAAAAAACCGTCGCGCCAATAAAAATGGCAAAGATATAAGCCGTGGTTTTATAAGATGCCATCAACACTTCGTGAAATATTTTAAAATTAAGTTTTTTATTCATCGCAGCTAAGATAGTTGCACCTAATGCGCCAACACCACTAGCTTCCGTCGGTGTGGCAATACCTGCAAAAATAGAACCTAATACCGCAAGAATTAATACAAGCGTTGGCAATATCGCTTTAAATACTTCGACTAATACCTTAGCCGTTAATGGGCGGCGATTTTCAGGCGCTGGAGCTACTTCGGGTTTAAAGAATGATAAGCCTAAAATATAAGCAAGATATACTACCCCTAACATTAATCCAGGAAATACTGCGGCAGTAAATAAATCACCCACTGAAAGTGCTAGCTGATCAGCCATGATCACTAACATAATGCTTGGTGGTATTAAAATACCTAAACAACCGGCACTACAGACGATGCCCGTAGCAAAAGTTTTTGAATAGTTTTGTTTCATCATGGCAGGAATCGATAGCAAACCAAGTAAAACAACAGAAGCACCGATAATGCCAGTAGAGGCAGCTAAAATAATGCCAATTAAGGTTACAGTAATACCTAAACCACCACGAACACGACCAAATAGCTCTTGCATTGCCATCATCATGCGTTCAGCAACACCTGATTTATCAAGCATTAAACCCATAAAAATAAACATGGGCAAGGCAACCAGTACCCAGTTTTCCATTAAGGAAAATATCCGAGAAACGACGAGACCTAACACATTTAGATCAAGGCCTGTAAACGTATCCAAATGTATATCTGTTAGGTAGCCTATACCACCAAATAGTATACCAACACCGGCTAAAACATAGGCGATTGGAATACCCGTAAACAGAAAGACAATAAAGGTTAAAAACATGCTGAGGACTAGAATTTGATTAATATCCATGATCACGTCTCCTTTTGGGTTATGGTAATAATATTTCGAAACATACGTGCAAGTACTGCCATGGCTAGGAGAATGAAACTTGCTGGGATGGCCGCTTTAATTGCCCATCGAAATGGCATACCTAATGGTGAAGATGAACTTTCGCCAAGCATGTATGAATTGGCTACATAATCGAAACTATTAAATAAAATGACAAAAATGGTTGGAAAGACAAAAACGACTGCACCAAATACTTCCCATTTCAGCACTGTTTTTGGTTTTAACATGGAAGCAACTACGTCAACTCTGACTTGTGAGTTGGTGATTTCGGCATACGATAAACCGAACATGATACCTATAGCATATAAATGCCATTGAATTTCTTCAAATAAAATTAGTCCATTGCTAAAACCGTATCGCATGGTTACATTAAGGATAATGACAGCAATTAATAACGCTGAAGACCAACAACAAACGGCAGATACTTTCAGAATAACTGCCTCAAAAATGTCGGCTGTTTTTAGCATTAATCGTGCTACAGAGTTGGTAGATGAATCAGTCATAAGATTCTCCTAATTCAATAAAAGACCTAGAACCCTAAGGTTCTAGGTTGTGCAAATAATGGACGTTACTGCACGTAAGTAAGTGTTTAATTTAAAGGCTAGGTTTTGGACGAGGTAAGAAAGCGTTTGCTTCCCATAAGTCGTAAGTTTTACGGAACTTAGCTAAATCATCATGTATTTTCTTAAAGGCTGGATCTGCAGCTGATTGCTCAACAACTACTTCATCCCATTTAGTCTTAAAAGTAGTTAACATCTCAGGCGACCAATATTTATTTATTACACCATCTTCAACATTCTGCTTCATTACGGGTGCTTGAATTGCTTCACCCAGTGCAATGGATTCTAAGGTTGCTGATTTACATAAATGTTCAATCACTGATTGTTGACGGTCACTCATTTTATTCCATGTATCTTTATTGATAATGAGTTCCATTATCGTGGCTTGTTGATGCCAACCAGGGAAGTAGTTATATTTTAGAAGTTTCTTTAAACCAATACGTTGATCAACTACCGGCATTGAAAATTCAGTGGCATCAATAACACCTTTTTCAATCGCTGGGAATATTTCGCCACCGGGTAAACCTACGGTACTAACACCCAATTTTTCCATTACTAGCGCACCTAAGCCAAAGAAACGCATTTTCAGACCGTCTAAATCTTCAGGGCTGTTAATTTCATCTTTAAACCAGCCTGACGTTTCTGGCGCTAACACACCACACACTTGAACTTTCACATTGAGGTTGTTGTCATCATATAACTCTTGATGCAGTTTATTGCCGTTGCCATGATAGAACCAAGCTAGGTATTCAGATGCCTCAGGACCAAAAGGTACCGCTGAAAACAAACGGGCAGCGGGAATTTTCCCCCCCCAGTTACCTGCGGTTGCATAGCCCGCTTGTACTTTACCTGTCGATACAGCATCGAGTATTTCTTTTGGGCTAACTAATTTTTTTGGCTCGTAAATTTTCATTTTTAAAGTGTTGCCACTTAATGTTTGAATATTGTCAGAGACATATTGAATGGTTGAACCTAAGCCAGGTAGTACCGAGTTATAATAAATAGGCGTCTTAAGAAGCATTTTCTTTTCAGCCATGGCAGCACCTGAGAAGCTGCCTACAATTAACGTACTTAATAATAATAAAGGAAATTTTTTCATGGTCTTTCTCCAGTAGTGGTTAGTGAAAAGTTAAAGAATGTATTTTGCTGAGAATTGTAAGTAGTTCGAGTCTTTATTGACTTTCGCCATTTCAAAATTACCTACTTCAATACCAAAAGAAAGTTGCTTAGTGTAGTTTTTGAATAAGTTAACCGCTATATGGTTATTTTTAACATCACCTAAGTCAGTATCAGTGCTGCCGTAATATACAGTTGAACGCATATCGTCAGTCCAAAAATGACGGTAAGCAGCCATGAATGATGTTGATTCTTCTGCTTTTTCACCGACTAAATCTCGTGCGGTAACTACGCTAACATAGCGGCCAGTCTTGCCATCATGTACTTGGAAACGGAAATCATCTTTGCCGAATGTTTTAATACGACCAGCAATACCAAAACCAACAGCAGACTCTGTATTACCGCCAAGAGTGTTTAATTGGCGTGCTACACCAGCGACAGAAACATTACCCCAGTCGCCTTTAAAGGTGTATTTAGCAATAAAATCTGGTATTGAATCTTGGCTACTATCGCCTTTATCTGAATAAGGGTTTTCTAAAGATACTTGTAAGCCGCCATTTGTATAACGAATTTGACCTTGTCTGATGAATGAAGAGGCAACTAAAGCCCCACCGAAATCAGCAGATTCAGCTATAGCACTGGTATTCATAAAGGTGGTCCATGTTTGACCCACAGTGATATTTTTATATTTGATGAAAGCGTGACGTAATCTTGGGTTTGATGAGTTTGAAATAATTTGGTTGCCACCACCACCGTAAAAATCCAATTCAATAAAACCAGTAACATCACCATGAACATATTTAGCATTGAAGCGAGTTTCATTTGCGGTAAACTTGGTTGTTGAAATATCATCCGTAACGGCAGCGGCACCAATCCAGTAAGCATTATTTGTTGCTGGTGAACTAACATCACCGCTTATGCTACGCACGTCGGCTTTGATGAAACCACCGAAAGTAATTGTATCTTCATCGGTTAAATCAAACGTATATCCTGCAAAAGAGGGTGCCGATACCAATGCTGTCAACATCAAACCGGATCTAATTATATTTCTCATTATTTTATTACCTTTTTGTTGAGAGTTAGATGATTGTAGTGTTTCAATCAATCATCTAGCTTGTTGCCTCAACTAAGATAGTAAAATTGCGGGATAGGCGAAATCGGCGAATGCACGTATTTTCTCTACGTGTTTACACTTAGTTTTTATAATGAAAATTTTTTAATTAGACTTATGCTAAGTGATAACTAATACACTGCTGTAAATTAATTTATTGATTTTAAAGGAAATAAAAACATTATTAGTCAGTAGTGCTTGATTGAGGATAAAAGTATTACTTAAGCAGTAAATTGCCAGAATGGGCAATGTTAAACACTAAATTTGTTCATAAGTATCTTCAAGTGAAGAGGGGATACAATATTACATGCTCAATGCATGTCAACTATTGCCGGAATAACACCGGCATGGAGCGAACAACAAGCAATTTTTATTACTTGCGATGACTTCCTATAATCCTTACCATATTTTACTGATCTTCGACAATAATAATATGCAAAATTTCAGGCCCGTGAGCACCTTGAACTAACACTCCTTCTATATCAGTTGTGCCACTAACCCCCGATATTAAACACATATTTCGCGGCGTCTCACCCTTTTTAGCAATCTCATTTGCGATAAGGGCATAGTCATCCATATAGTGAAGTATTTTTGATTTCGGAATAACAGCAATAAGGTACAAGGGTAAAAAATTGAGCAAAATGGGCATTTGGGGACTTGAATGAACAACAAACGAGCCCGTTTCTGCAACACCGTATTCTGCCCAGCACAAGCCAACCGTGTTATCTTGTTGAATATCTATATTTATAGAAATGTCTTGCCAATTCAGCTGTTGTAATTGCTCTAGATCCTGTACTTTAAGCGCTTGAGGTAAAGAATTTTTGTTAAAAAATTGCTTCACCGCATTAGGTAAATCAGCAAGTGTCGACAGCCTTTCACAGCTAGTGCCGATAACCAACCCCGCTTCAATTCTAAGTACTAGGGCTTGTGTGGCATCTGCAGATAAAAGTTTTGGACGGGCAAATTCACTTTCTTTGAGGATTTCAAGCGCCTCTTGTTGAATGGTCTTGGCATCCATGGTGACGGTTGGCGCCGCCGCTTGAATCGCACTAAATATCTTTGCTCTACTTTGTTCACTTATGTGTTTATTCATTATTTACGCTCCACCACTTTTAGCTTTTTTCATTTTTTATTTTTTTATATTGATGCATAAACGTGGTCAATTCTGGTTCAATCAAGTCACGGTTACGAGTCCAACCCGAAGTAAAGGGCATAGTCTTAATCCACCCCTTACGGCTAAACACCTTCATAACGATAACCCCGCAAGAAGAAAGCAATTGAAATAACCTCGGTCTTTTAGCTAACATGGCGAAAGACTGTACAATAAAACGGTTTATTAACGGCTCATATTTTTTCTGCCAAGACTGTGCTCGCAGCGAGCGCAATAATTTGGGTAGTGGAATATTAACGGGACAAACATCTTCACAGCGACCATTCATCGTACAGGCATGGGTCTGTTTGTTTGCTACCTCAAGGCTGTTTAAATGAGGAGTCAGTACAGAGCCCATTGGCCCAGGATAAACTGAGCCATAGGCATGACCACCAATATGCTTATATACCACACAATGATTCATACATGCGCCACAGCGGATGCAACGCAACATTTCTTCCATGCCCTCAGCAAGCATTTTGGTACGGCCATTATCGACCAAAACGATATGGCATTCTTGTGGCCCGTCAGCATCATTAGGCCTTTTAGGCCCGTTATGAAAGGTTATGTATTGGGTTATTTCTGCCCCAGTAGCCGAGCGGGTCAACAATCGCAGTAAAGGTATGGCGTGAGCCATTGAAGGGACTAACTTTTCAATTCCTGCGGTTACTATATGGACTTTAGGTGGCGTTATGGTGAGCTCAGCGTTACCTTCATTGGTTACGGTACAAGATGAACCACTATCAGCCAGCAAGAAGTTAGAGCCACTAATACCGATATCTGACGTTAAAAATTTAGTACGAAGGTCGCGACGGGCACTCCTGACAAGATCAGTAATTTCTTCGGAATAGGTTGGGTCTGCGTGAAACTCGCGAAAGAGCTTTACCACATCTTCTCTACTGCGGTGCATCGCTGGCCAGACAATATGCGACGGTGGATCACCGGCAAGCTGAATAATATGTTCGGCTAAGTCTGTTTCAATTCGTTCGATTTCTGAATTATCAAAAGCATGTGTTAAGCCAATTTCTTCACCCAACATAGACTTACTTCGGGTGACTTTTTTAGCCTTGTGTGCACGACAGATATCTAACACAATTTTTGACGCTTCTTCACCGGTACTCGCCCAGTGAACAATAGTTCCTTGAGCCAGGGCATTTTTCTCGAACTCAGCCAAATAATGATCCATATACTTAATGGTATGATCTTTTATTTTTTGTCCCTGCGACCGTGCATTTTCAAACTCGGGGAAGTTAGCAATCGCTTCGGCACGCTTTGTTTCGGCTTTATCGGTTGTTCGCCGAATAATCTTTTTCAAATCAGGCTGGGCTAAAGCCTTGCTAACATTTTTGTTGAAATCTTCAGGTTTATTAACTTGCATCTTTGCCTCCTAAAATCTGCGGAGCTAAACCTGCCAAAACTTCAGCGGTATGCAATGCCTTTATCTTCTTGTGACCTTCTCGGTTAAGTTTACCCGCTATATTCATTAAGCAGCCCATATCACCACCGAGCAGATAATCGGCCTCAGTAGCTAAAACATGTTCGACTTTTTCAGCGACGATCGCATTTGAAATGTCCGAGTATTTCACACAGAATGTGCCACCAAAACCGCAGCATTCAGCATGATTATTCAATGGTTTATGCTCTAACCCCTTCACCTTTGACAACATCTTGCGGGGCTGCTCATAAACATGAAGAGCACGATATCCTGAGCAACTATCATGATAAGTATATGAGCCATCAAGCTCAATATTACTGGGCTGAAAGTGACAAAAATCAACCAAAAATGAAAGCAGCTCATGGGTTATACTGGCTAAATGCTTTGCCCTGGCCAGCCATTGGGGCTGATCTTTAAAGACTTCGATAAAATTCTTTTTGATCATTGCTGCACATGAGCCAGAAGGTAGCACAACATAATCAAAATTTTCAAATTGTTTAATTGTTTGATAAGCAATCTGGCGTGTTCCTTCATCATCACCTGAGTTGAATGCGGGCTGTCCGCAACAAGACTGAAGTTCTGGAACCTCAACAGTACACCCAGCCTGCTCAAGTAGTGTTATTGAAGCAAAGCCTATAGAAGGGCGCATGGTATTTACCAAACAGGTAACAAACAAACCTACTTTTTTTTCAGAGATATTTAGACACTCAATGGTATTAGATTGAGTTCTACCAGCATTAGTAATTTTTTGAGACATTTACCCGCCCTTATAAACGAAGGTGACTGTTTGAGTATATGAAAATAAATCACATACTTGATCTATTTAATAATAATTTCTACAAGATAACTAACATACCGTTTATGTTATTGTTAATATATACGTCATTTATTAATTTATTGTTTCTAAAAACGGTGTAATTGATGTTTGACTAACATTGAGAGGTAAAATATGGTCGGTGTTAATGAATTATTTTTATTTGTGTTAGTGGTTGAAGCGGGCTCTTTTAATAAAGCCGCAGCCATTGCCGGTATATCGACACCAGCCTTAAGTAAAAAAATATCTAAGTTAGAAAAAGATCTGTCGGTGCAGCTGTTGTACCGCACCACTCGTAAGCTGAGCTTGAGTGAGGCAGGGGAAACGCTTTATCGACACGCTAAAAGTATAAATCAACAAGTGAATGAAGCGATTGGCGCGGTAAGTAATTTCAGTGAAAAAATTTCAGGGGAAATAAAACTCAGTGTGCCTACTATTTCAGGGGAATTACTATTAGCCGAAATTGTCGCCGACTTTTGTCATCAACACCCAGGTATCAGTGTCAATATACGTCTTGAAAATGAGTTTGCTGACTTGGTAAAGGAAGGCTTAGACCTTGCTATTCGAACAGGGGATTTGGAAGATTCTACGTTAATTGCCAAACCGCTCATTATATCTCATTGGGTGGTTTGTTGTTCGCCACAATATATTGACCAGCATGGTAAACCAAAAAATATTGAGGCCTTATTAAGCCATAATTGCCTTGCGTATACTGGTCAAGCAAAAGGCTCTCATGATTGGCGTTTTGAGCAAGACGGCCAAGAGCAAAGTATTCGTATTTCAGGTAACTTTGCCACCAATAATGCACAAGCTTTAAGAAAAGCAGCACTAGCGGGGTATGGCATCGCTTATGTACCTAAATGCAGTGTTTATGAAGATTTACAAAATGGCAGCTTGGTTGCACTGTTGACCGATTATCAACCCCGTTACTTAGGCGTTTACGCCGTATATTCTTACACTCGACATTTGCCAGCAAAAATTCGTTTATTGATAGAACATATTAAACAAGGCTATCAAAATAAGGCCGAGTATTTTTAATGGTTAGGTAAAAAGCTATTTAACTTGAGAGTCATAGCCCCTATCCAAGTATTCTTTTTTATTACTGTCACTCATGCAGGATCCTATATGTTAAAATTTTTCAATAGTGATTTTACCAATCCGTACTTTATCTTCAAGCGACTCTAAGCCAGCTTTAAAGTCTAGATCTCCAATGCTTGCTTTTACTTTACGGTAGAAACCAAACTTATAGCCAAGAATATCATTTTCAATGTTTTGCCACATAGCTAAAGATGGTTCATCAATTTCAATTAACTTATCTTGGTTTTCAACATCAGTAATTACCAACTTTAAATAGCCTTGATTATTACACCGCCATTCTAAATCAACTTGTAACCAACGGTCATTGGCTTTAGACCAATCAACACTACCTAAAATAGTGTCCTGTTCTCCATAGTTAATTCTTAAAGCCTCAAGCCCATCACTGCGCTTAGCTGTTATGGTTAGCAATGGATGATCAGCACTGCCTTTTATTTGAAAGAAATGAGTAAAACTTGTGCTTAGGTTTAAATTATCCACTTTAAATTGCCAGCTAAGTCTCATGCGATCATTTTCTGTACATAAAGCGTCATCAGAACTATTCGCATAAGTTTTAATTTCTGCCCGTTGTCTGTCAGTACTTTCAATTGGTAAGTCTCGATCACCGTCTTCTTCAAGGTGAAGAACATGAACAAAATGGTCACCAATAAGGCTACTATTCTCAATAATTTAATGTATTGCATCATGACTTTCAGGTAAATCGATACTACCGCTAGCAAATTTATTCTCAACTTGTTGCGCAGCAGTTAGGTTTGACGCTAAAGAAGGGATTAACTCGACCTTTGACTGAATCACTTCAAAGTCAAACAACGCTGAGCTAGAAAGGTAACCATCATTTATGGTTAATAAAATCTGATATTTACCTGTAACTTCAGAAATAAAATCAAAATAATCAACATTTGTAATATCAGTAAGACTACTTTGCTCTGGTTGTTTCACTACGGACCAATCAAAAGTAAGTTCACGACCTTCAGTATCAATAGAGCTACTAGCATCAATACGTAGCAGCTCATTTAAAATAACAGTGTTCTTTTCTAATAGTGAGCCTAATGGTAAATCGGTTGATATTTGCGGTTGTGTATTTTCACCTACAGTTAATGTAAAAGTTGCTGAGCTTGTTAATTGGTTAGCACTTACAACAAGCGTTAATAGATAGTCACCAGGCACATCAGGTTGAATTTCAACATTCACTGTACTTGAATTTAATAATGTTTCGGTACTTGAATTAGGCTTTGAATTTAATTGCCATTGATAGGTTAACGTACCTTCTCCTGTACTTTTATTCGCTGATAAAGTGGTATTATCACCAACAATAATATTAACCACTTGGCTTTCAATAACAGCAACGGGCATTTCAACTTTATCAGGGCTATCACCTGAACCACCACAACCGAATAAAACTTGACTGGAAAGTAACGCTAAAACTATTTTTTTCATCAAGGCACCGTAAAATAAAAAAGAGAGGGGAGAACTAAAAACCATACTCGTGTTTTTTTGACTATGCAATTTAAAACAGAACTAATTACGCAAAATGGGGCTATAAATTTTTCAGGTGTTTTCTTATTCTTTGAATTGTAATGGTCAATTAAATCTGGAAAGATTTTAAGCCACTTGCTGTCATAGAGATTTTTAATCAAAGCAGCAGCTCTCACACGACAAGTTGACGCAGCGAACATATGAACTACCTAGTGAAAACTGAGCAACAATACTTGTGCTGATTGATAAAGAAATTATGGAGTTATAATGCTAAGGGGCGGATTATATGATGCTCTGCTCCTCTATATTTTGTTATCCACTCGAAATAGAGTAATCAATAACTCTATTTCGAGTGGTTGCTCAATTATCTAATTAGATAATTCTGCTTCTTAACCTGCGGCATAGAGTTTCCTAAAATCTTTTAGATTCCAGCCAATCATTACTTCATTACCAATTTTAAGGGCTGGTACAGAGCTAGCCCCTATCGCGTCAAGCTCTTTTCTACCGCGCTGCATTTTCGCATTTGTTAATCTGTATTTAATGCTATTATCATCCAAGTATTTTTGAGCTTCACGGCAATGGGGGCATTTATCTGAAATATATAAAACAACGCGTTTCATCACTAACCTTTACAGAACTGTTAAAGACTAACTATTTTACTGAATTTTCAAAAAAAACAAAGATGAATTAACTGAACTTTCGATTCTATACAAAGAAAATTAAGCTACTCTAGTAAACCAATGGGTC
This sequence comes from Colwellia sp., assembly GCA_013215465.1. Classification (GTDB taxonomy): domain Bacteria; phylum Pseudomonadota; class Gammaproteobacteria; order Enterobacterales; family Alteromonadaceae; genus Colwellia. The sequence goes on from JABSOW010000045.1 coordinate 18,650, forward strand.
AAAGCATTTGAAGTAGTCGTTTTGGCTTTAATTTTATAGTTTCAGGTTAGAGCTTATAACGGACATTAGCATTTGATAATTTTCACTGAAATTTTTAGTATGTTTTGATCTACAGCGGACATGGCATAACAACTACATTGCATTAGCAGTTATTCTAATCTGTAGGTTCATTGATACAGTATTTACTGCAATAAAATGGAAAAAAAACAATCTTCATCTATAATAATTCCAAATCCCCCAATATTTTCATATGTTCTGGCTTAACAGGAACTATCAAATAACCGGAGTCAACAATGAGCAATAGATTAAAGATAGCCAATCAATTTTTTGAATCATGTGAAACAGGAAAAGGCTGGGATGCTTGCAAAAATCACTGTCATCCTAATGCTACTTTCTCTGCACAAACGACAGCACTTGCTGAAATAAATACGCTTGAGGCATATACCGACTGGATGAAAGGTTTGCTTACATCTATACCCGATGGGAGTTATGACTTAAAGTTCTTTGCTGAAGATAAAGAACGTGATTGTGTCACCGCTTTTGCTGTATTTCGTGGTACCAACACTGGTCCAGGAGGCCCTGAGCCAACGGGCAAAACAGCAGAAGCCGATTATGTTTATGTGATGCAGTTTGAAGGTGATCTCATCAAGCATATGACAAAAATTTGGAACGATACGATTACCCTTCAACAGTTGGGATGGGCATAAGTTAAATATCGAAAGAAGGCGTCTGGTTATCGCTCTAAGATAACATTCAGTGATGGAAGTCAACGGTAGCTTTTAGCTTAAACCTGCCCCACAAACGAGCAGGAAATTTCGGTTAGTATTACCCTTAATATGCTCATGGCTTCACAAAAAATTAATGGCAGCTTAGTGAAGGTTTGTTGATCATCAGCGTTATGTTCTAAGGCGTGATGATGATGATTTTTGGAACTGATGTCGACAAAGCCCACAATGAAGAAACCGCGGGAAGCAA
>JABSOW010000046.1 GCA_013215465.1 Colwellia sp.
GCAACGCAAAGCTAGATAAACAGCAAATTCTGATAGCTGCTTACGGGTAGACAACAGTATTATGGAACAGAGCCAAATAAATACATTAATCTCAGCTGGACATATTTAGAACTCGGTCGCTTACGACCGAGTTTTTATCAGATTAAATCTATAAATTAAAAGGTGTTATCTATTTGCTACTAGTAATTAATAACCCGCAGTTAACTCACTATCCTTGTCAGCACTACAAAACTGATTCGCTAAATTACGCACTGAGGTTGCCAGTAGGCTAGCATCAACACCAACACCAACAAAGCTAGCACCTTTAGCGGCATAACCTTCAGCCAATACTTTATCAACCGCTAATACACCAGCGGCTTTACCCGCTTTAACAATGGTTTCAATGCCCTTTTCTACTGCAGCAACCACTTCTGGATGCCCAGGATTACCGACGTAGCCCATAGAGGCGGATAAATCGGATGGCCCAATAAACACACCATGAACACCGTCAACTGCGACGATCTCAGCTAAATTATCAATGGCTTGCTTAGTTTCTGCTTGTACTATTAAGCAAATTTCATCATTGGCTTTTTGTAAGTAGCCTTCAACACCATTCCAATGAGCAGCACGGGCCATAGAGGTACCTAAACCACGAATACCTTGCGGTGGATAGAGCGAGTCTTGCACTAATTGACGTGCCTGATCTGCGGTATTAACCATAGGAATAAGTAAGGTTTGTGCGCCAATATCGAGTAACTGTTTAATAATGGCAGTGGTACCCTCTGGCGGTCTAACGAGTGCAGGCACGTCATAGGGGGCTATCGCCTGTAAATGGCTTTGAATGCCACGTAAATCATAAGGAGCATGTTCAGCATCAATTAACAGCCAGTCAAAACCAGCACCGGCACCAATTTCAGCACAAATGCTATCCGGTAGCCCCATCCATAAACCAAATTGTGTTTTATTGGACTTTAACGCCTTTTTAAATTTATTTTGTGGTAATTTCATGATTATATTCTCTTAAATAAAAAGGCCTAAATAAAATGACAAGAAATTGTGCCTAACGGACCATAATCGGCATTAACGGTATCCCCTTTTTTTACTGGCACAGGTGCAGTAAAAGAACCTGACAATATAATTTGACCTGGCTCTAAACAAACACCATGGGGAGCAAAACGTTTAGCTACCCAACAAATACCATTAGCAGGGTGATTAAGTACGGCGGCAGCTAAGCCCGTTTCTTCAACCACACCATTAATATTCAAAATACCACCACACCAACGTAAATCCATTTCTAAGGGTTTAATGGGTCGTCCGCCGATAATAATGGCGGCATTACCGGCATTGTCAGCAACCGTGTCCATAACTTTTCGGGTGTAACCGGTTTCAGGATCTTTACGGTGTGTTCTTGCGTCAATAATTTCTAAGGTAGGCACTACATAATCTGTGGCATTTAACACATCAAAAATAGTAACGTTCTCACCTTCAAGGCGATCTTTTAAAACAAAGGCTAGCTCAACTTCAATGCGTGGATCACAAAATTTTGATACATCAATTTGAGCACCGTCGTTATAAACCATGCTATCTAACAGCACACCAAAATCAGGCTCATTAATGTTTAATGCTTTTTGCATTGCACGTGAGGTATAGCCAATTTTATAGCCGACAACTTTTTGTCCTTGGGCTATTTTTTTACTCACCCAACTTTTTTGAATAGCGTAGCCATCGGCTAACGTCATTTCTGGATGCTTTATTGATAAGGGTGAAACCGGCTTACTATTCACTTCTGCTTCTAAGTGCGCTATTGCTGCTTGTTCAATAATGTCTTCACTAAGCATGCTAAAAATCCTCTAAAATACTTGTTATACCAAAGGAAGTAATGAGTTGAATATGCATTATTTCCTTTAGTATTTTGACTTCGCCAGACTACTTTACAAGTAATCGCGAAGGTTGTTTTGATTAAATTTATGAACCGGTAATTCAGTTAGCTCAAATGAAATAGCTAGCCCTTGGCTTTCATAAAGTGCAGATAGATGCTCGGTTAACACACCAAACAACATTTTTGCTGCGCTGGCTTTTTGTTCTTCACTTCGGCCTGAGCCAATACGTACATGTAAGTGAACAAAACCAAAGCTAGGGGTGCCATCGGCAACTCTAAAATATTCACAGTTATGTGCTCGACAGCGAATACCCGCTAGTGGAAAAATTCCAGTACCAACGGCTTCATCAATTAAACGGCTAAACAAGCCATCTAAGTCAAGTGACTCGTTAGTTAGGTTTCCAGAGTGTTCTAAAATAAAATGTGGCATAACAAAGTATCTACCTTATTCAACGGGGAAAATTGCATTAATTTGGCCGGTACCTGAGCTACCAAAATAAGGGGTAACCACTTCAACTTTACCCTTGTATTCATCCCAACCTAAAGCGCCAAGCAACATCGCTGTATCGTGCATAAAACCTTCACCATGACATTTTAAGGCATATTCAGGTAACATTTCCACGAACTCTTTCCATTCACCTTGTTGCCACATTTCAACAACACGGTGATCGATGTTTTCTAACAACGGCGACCATACTTTATGTAAATATTGCTCTGAAACACCATTTTGAGCAAAACGATGTGATAATGAACCGGAAGCAAAAATAGCCACAGTACCATCATAATCTTCTTCAATGGCCTTTCTTAATGCGGCACCCAATTTAGCACTATCGTCTAAATTATGAACCTGACACATGGCGGAAATAGAGACCACTTTAAACTGTTTATCTGCATTCATGTAGCGCATTGGCACTAAAGTACCGTATTCCATGCCTAAGGTGGTATCCGAATGAGCTCTAGTTGGCACGCCCGCATCTGTTGCGGCTTTAGCAATTAAATCACCCAATTCAACATTGCCATCATAGCTAAAGGGCATGTTTTTGATAAAATGTGGTAACTCATTACTGGTATAAACGCCTTCAAAATGCGGTGCGTTATTAATATGATAACCCGAGTTAACCAACCAGTGCGTATCAAATACTACAATGGTATCCACGCCTAACTCTCGACAACGGCGTGATATTTCTTTATGACCGTTAATCGCCGCTTCACGACAACCTTTATGTTCGCCATCCATTTCTGATAAATACATAGATGGCACATGTGTTATTTTGGCAGCAAATGCAAGTTTACCCATTATTCAACTCTCCTAATAATAATTTAAGATGCACCTAAAACTGGAACTTTATGCGTGCCATGTGCAATACAAACATTTTTTGTTTCCATGTAGAAATCGAAACTCCAATCACCACCGTCGCGACCGATACCTGACGACTTAACACCACCAAATGGTGACGGTAAGTTACGGTTGTTTTCTGAGTTAATCCACAACATACCCGACTCAACACGCTTAGCCATGCGCATTGCACGGCCGGTATTTTCGGTCCAGATATAGCCTGACAAGCCGTAATCTGTATCATTAGCAATGGTAATCGCTTCTTCTTCAGTATCAAAACCAATCGTTGTTAGCACGGGGCCAAAAATTTCTTCTTGGGCAATACGCATAGTACTATCAGCATCGGTGAATAAGGTTGGCGCAACATAACAACCATTACCGAGATCAGCACGATTAGTACCACCCACTTTAATGGTTGCTCCGTCTTCTTTGGCAATAGCCATGTAACTCATTACTTTATCAAAATGCTCTTGGTGAGCTAGCGGTCCAACTTCAGTATTAGGATCTAGTGGATGCCCTACTTTTAAATTACCGACACGCTTTGCTAATGCCGTTAAGAACTTATCTTTAATGCCATTTTGAATTAATAAACGACTAGAAGAAGTACAACGTTGGCCATTAAGGCTATAAATCATAAATACCACGGCATCTAATGCGCGGTCAAAGTTAGCATCATCAAATACAATAACAGGATTTTTGCCACCTAATTCAAAATGCACACGTTTTAAGGTATCGGCACCTTGACGCATAATGCGACGACCTGTAGCAGAATCACCCACTAAGGCAACAGCTTTAATCGCCGGATGTTCAGTTAAACGTTTACCAACCGTTGCACCATAGCCATTAATGGTATTCCATACACCATCAGGAATACCGGCATCTTTTGCGATTTCAGCCATAAGCATTGCACTTAATGGTGTTTTCTCAGCTGGCTTATGAACAATAGTACAGCCTGACGCTAAGGCTGGCGCTATTTTCCATGTTGCCAACATAAATGGCGTGTTCCAAGGCGTTATAATGCCTACAGGACCAATAGGTGAACGTACGGTAAAGTTAGTGTGATCTTCTTGATGAAGTGACAAACCATTAGCCGCTTCAGGTGCTTTATCGGCAAAAAACCTAAAGTTTGCTGCACCACGTATAGCGGCTTGTTTCATAAAGCGGATAGGTTGACCACAATCCATTGATTCAACTAAAGCAATCTCATCAGCACGCTCAACAATTTTATCTGCAAAGTGGTGCAGTATTCTTTTTCGCTCTGCACCTGGCATATCACGCCAAGCAGGAAAGGCTTTTTTTGCTGCTTCACATGCTTTATCCATATCCATCTCAGTACCTTCTGAGACCTCACCAATAGAAGTATTATCCACTGGCGTTAAGTTAGTGAAAGTCTTTTCATTAGTATAAAACTCACCACCAACGAATTGCCCTAAAGGGGCATCTTTAAATCGCGTTAAATATTGCTTTGCTCTACTAAGGTTTTGTTCAAATTCAGACATTAGCCGCTCCAAGTTATCTATATAAAATTATTTTGTTCTTTCTAAATCGAAAGAATCAACTTATTTAACATGTTAAATACAATGAGCTATACATGTCAAGAATTTATTATAAAATGATCACCAATAAACCCACAGAAAGTTCATTACATGAGTAAATTAACCTTTTCTAAAAGCAGTGTCTGGAGCAAGGCATAATATAAGCTTGCTACTTTCTATGAACGCTACTTTTCTGACACATTTTGATACGTCCCCCCCCCATGTACTGGACGCTGTAAAAATATAAGTACCTCGACATCCTATCCCTGGCCATAAGTACTATACAATAATCCATTCGATTGTGAATTTGATCTGAGCCAAAGACATAGACATAGACATAGAGACTTTCAATAAATTAACCTCTTAATTAATATAAAAACACTTTGAATGTTGTTAAGTATTAAACAAAGACGGGCTCAACAATTACTTCCCCTGTAAATACGAATTTCAACCTTTTGGTTGATATGAAGAGACTTTGAATATTGTTAACGTGTTAACTAAGGATGAGGGGAAGATCTTTTTAACAGAAGAATACTTAGATATTTAGTTTTAAATGTATTAATAAAAGTACTAAAGCATAAGTAAAAACATAAACAGGAAATAAATAATATGAGAAAAAACAAACTATCAACAATAATTGCTATTACGCTAGCTACTTCAATAGTAGCCCCATTATATGCAGCAGAGGAAACAAAGAAAGAGAAAAGTATACTTGAAGTAATTCAAATTACTGCAACTAAACGTTCTGAATCTATCCAAACTGTCCCAATTTCAGTATCAGCATTAAGTGGTGGTCAACTAGATGCATTAGGCTTAAGTGATACAACTGAAATTACTCAACAAATCCCTGGTTTTCAAGTCAATGCGTTTTCACCTCAACTTACTATCTTTAATTTAAGAGGTATTTCACAAAATAGCTTTCTTGATAATCTAGAAGGGCCTATTGCTGTTTACCAAGATGAATCATATATCTCCAGCATGAATGCTATCTCTGGACAAATGTTTGATATTGAAAGGATTGAAGTATTACGTGGACCTCAAGGAACATTATTCGGAAGAAACGCCACAGGTGGCTTAGTACATTATATTAGTGCGGGGGCACACGATGATTACACCAATGGTTATATAGAGTTAGGGTTAGGTTCATTTAATAGACAAATTCTTGAAGGTGCTATTGGTGGCGAATTAGCCGACAATGTTCGTGGCCGTTTTGCTTTTCGTCATGAAACAGCCGATGGTTATATTGAAGCAGATACGAGTATTCCAACGGTAGACCCTCGCGCAATTGGTGGTGCTGACGGTTACGGTATGAGAGCCACTGTTGAAGTAGACTTTTCAGATACGCTAACAGGTACATTTATTGCTAAATACGCAAAAGATGACGATGTGCCTACTGGTGGATATGCTTTTGAAAACTGTCCTCTCGATGCTGATGGTTTTTGTGCTGTAGACACTCATGGTCGTGCTATTGTAACCGGTGGAGTAGCTTCTGGTGATGTGCATAAGCATCAAAATGACACACGAGGCTTTCTAAACAGAGAAACACAGAATTACACGGCAAAATTTGTCAAAGATTTTGATGATGTAGAGCTTGTTTCTATTACCAATTATATGTCTATGGATAAAACATACCTAGAAGATGGTGATGCATTTCCTGACCCTATTGTTGTACTTAGCCAAGATGCCGATATCTCACAATTTTCACAAGAACTTCGTTTATCAGGTATTAATGGCGCGTTAAAGTGGCAAGTGGGTGCTTTCTATATGGATTTTGAACTTGATGGCAAAACAACCACTTTGGGTGCGCCAAACATTGATTTATCTTTTGCACTAGCTGATGCAGGGGTGATTAGCAAGCCTGTTGTTGGTGATGACAACCCATTCGATGGTTTTTCAAGCAGGCCTTTTGTTGAGTCGGTTGAAAACTCATCTATTTTTGGACAAATTGATTACAGCTTAACTGAACAAACAACCTTAACGGCTGGTCTTCGCTATTCAAAAGATGAAAAAGAAATTACCTGGCGTGCTTTCTTTACTTCTGACGATCAAAGTGACCCTGTACTATATGGTGCTACTGCAAATACGGGCGTTGCGGAAGCTGGCTTACTGAACTTTTTCACAGAAGATACCATAGACTATAGTGATTATGCTGCTCGTTTATCACTAGCACATCAATTTAATGAAGATGTAATGGGCTTTGTTTCATGGAATAGAGGTATTAAAGGCGGTAACTGGACGCTATCTTCTGGTGTATCTCCAGATAGATTCGTTCACGACCCTGAAATATTAAACTCTTATGAAGCGGGCTTTAAAGCAAGTATAACGGATTCTACTCGTTTAAATGCTACTGTTTTCTATTATGACTATGATGATTATCAAACATTTGTCTCTGTTCCTCCAGGTCAAACTTCACCTAACCCACAAGTAGGCAACTCAGACGCTAAATCAGCGGGTGCTGAGTTTGAATTAGTAAGCTCTGTTACTGACAATCTAGATGTCATGTTTGGCCTATCTATTATTAATTCAAAAGTTGAAGCGGTAGAAGCCGGTGGTGTTCCTATCCTGGATGCTGAATTCCCTAGTGCCCCAGCAATTTCTGGTAACTATTTAGCTCGCCACTATACTGAAATTGGAGAAGCAAATTTTGTTATTCAATTTGATGGCGCATTTTATGGTGAACAATTCTTAGAAGTCACCAATGGCCCCGGTACAAAGCAACATGGCTATAATATTTCAAACCTTAGCTTTTCTTATGATACTGAAAGTTGGAGTATAAGTTTAAAGTCTAAAAACATTTTCGATGTTGTGTACAAAGCTTATACGCTTGATCTCGGTGTTTTAGGTGCTACTAGCTACTATGCTCCAGGTAGAACATTCTTAGCGACAGTTACGTATAACTTTTAAATGATATATACCCGCTCCACTTGATTATAAATCGCTCAGATTTCCTGAAACGAGCATCTTCAAGTGGAGCGGGTATAAGTTAGTTAACATTATCGAAAACGCTAACATTAAGATGCTTAGCAGGTGAAAAATTGTAATTGATTTATTCTCCGGCTTTTTTCTTTATACACCTTTAACTTTAGTACTGTTCAAGAAAGGTGAGCCAAAATTAATAAATATAGCTAAGAAAATAAATTCAAATTTAGATGATGATTATTGCACTATTTTACTAGAGCCTAGAATTAATAATTCTATAGCCGTGACGTATTATTTAGTAAGCAATTTATTGTGCAAATATAGTTAACGTGTTATATATATACAAACATTTTAACATTATTAATATAGGAAGATGATATGAGATTTTTAACGTTTAATCATGCAGGAAAAGAGTCATGGGGTGTTATCACCGACGAAGGAGTTATTGATTTAGGTAACTTAGTTGGCAGTAGCCTATTAGAAGTACTACAGAACGACAAGCTTGATGCCATGAAAAAACTCGCCAACGCTCTAGAAATTGATTATAAAGTAGCAGAGATCGAATTTTTGCCACCGATCAGCAACCCAGGAAAAATAGCTTGTGTTGGCGTTAACTATGCGAACCGCAATGCAGAATATAAAGATGGCTCTGAAGCGCCTAAGTTTCCAAGCTTATTTATGCGTACGCCAGATTCATTTACCAGTCATGACAAACCACTTATTCGTCCTCCAGAATCTGATAAATTAGATTATGAAGGCGAAATTGTCATTATCATTGGTAAAGAAGGCCGCCGCATTGCTGAAGAAGATGCCTATGATCATATTGCTGGGATAACTATAATGAACGAAGGTACGCTTCGTGATTGGGTACGCCATGCTAAGTTTAACGTTACTCAAGGTAAAAACTTTATCCAGTCAGGTTCAATTGGTCCTTGGATGGTAAGTGCGGATGAATTTACCGCTGAGCAATTTGAAAACATGCGTATAACCACTCATGTTAACGGTGAAATTAGACAAGATGATACTACTGCGAGTATGATGTTCCCTTTTAAATATATCATTAGCTATTTTTCAAAATTTTTCCATTTAAAACCGGGTGATGTTATCGCAACAGGAACACCAAATGGTGCTGGCGCCCGTTTTGAACCACCACGATATTTGGTTCCTGGTGATATTGTTGAAATAAATGTTGAGGGTGTTGGTACCCTAGTTAATGGTGTTAAGGACGAAGCTTTATAGTTATGACAAAAACACTCCGTAGTTTCAAACGCTCGCTGCCGATGACCTTATTACAAACAAGGGAAGCAGTGATGAAAAAATTTATTCCATCACTCAAGGCACATGATTTAACAGCACAACAGTGGCGAGTGATTCGAGCTTTGGAGCATGAAAGTGGCCTTGACATGAGTACCTTGGCACAACGTTGTCATTTACTTATGCCAAGTCTTTCCCGAATTATTAATCATTTAGATAAAAGAAAGCTAATTGAACGTCAAGTTGTTGATAGTGATCAACGCCGTTCAATAATACTTTTGACCGAACTTGGCCTAGAGTTATTTGCTAAAGTAGCGCCAAAATCTGTTGAAAGATATGTGGCGATAGAAGAAAAATATGGCGTAAGAAAGTTAGAGTTACTTTACGAACTATTAGATGATCTAATTAAAACGTTGGAAGAAGACGATTCATAAAAACCGAATTGATACGACATTATTAAAGTCAAATAGTTACCTTAATGGAAAATGTTCGGTAGCATCCAAATATAATGCGAAGGTAATTAATCCTGCAACGGGTTAAATAATAATGAACTATGCCTTTTTGATGAAAAAATATATGCTTAGGCGGACTTAGCAGTTAATTCACTGCTAGTTTTTATTCATGATAACTTTCCTGTTTAAACGATACCTAAACAGGAGACCCTAAATAATGAATAAATCCTATCATTTTCAGTCTTATATGAGATAAATCAGTTTTGAGTTAAGAAATATTATTTTAATTACCTTAGGCTCAGCAATACTGGGGATCATCGGTTGCATTTTCCATAATGATTATAACTATTTTTAATAATTTCAGTAATAAAATTCATCACTACTGCCTTTTAAAAGTAGCATAGTATTAACCCTCTAAAGCACATAACCCCCATCAATTTATGCCAACAAGCCCTATCCATCATAAAAAAACTCCGTCGCCACTGGCTACATATTATCGGTGGCTCGCTTAATCGGTGGAGATTTTGCCAAAGCATCGACGGTTTGGCCGCGGTATATAATCAATACTTACTGAGAGCTAGTTTTTAACTGTTCACCCACCGCATTAATTAACACGTTAAATAAAAAACATAAATAAAACAGATCATAAATCCTTTATTAAAATGACTCTTCTCTAATATTCATCTATAAAAAATAAGTTTAGTTGATATGTTAAACACTCTGTTATTTAAATAAAATCAATAAATATCATACATAACATCAAATAAGATAGTAATACATAATTCTATTTTTACATTTTAAAATGTCATAGATAAGTAAACCCTAACCACAGTAAAAATATAAATAAACATATCGACTTTTGCTTAACGCGTTATATAATAAATAAGGTTAACATGTAAAGTATATTTTAAAATATTGTACAACGCTAACTTTTAGTCGTTTTGCTTTCAGGCGTCCAGAGTTTATACCCCATGAAATTTATAAAACTAATAATATCTAAATAAAGGAAAAACATGAAAAAGAATACACTATCCCTTGTCACCCTCATCGCATTATCAGGCGCAACATCGATACAAGCTCAAGAAATTGAAATAGGTAAAACAACGATTGGCTTTCATGGTTTTATTAAAGTCGATGCTATGTTCACCGAGTACAATGACGGTATTCCACCTGTTAAAGCAATTGATGACTTCTATATTCCAGCCTTAGTACCAACGCGTGCAGCTGGCTTAGTAAACACTAGCGAGGGGGTTAAATTCAATTCTCATGCGAAGCAATCTCGTTTCAATATTGGCACTTCAACGGTACTTGCCAATGGTGAAAAAATCACCGGATTTATTGAAATGGATTTTGGTCCAGGGGCTGATGCCTCAAATGGTGAAGTAACGACTAATCGAAGTGGTGTTGATTTACGACACGCGGTAATTTCATATGGTAAATGGAAATTTGGTCAAACGTGGACTAATGCGCTTAATGGCTCTGCTATCGCTGAAACATTAGATTTTTTTGCGCTTTCAGAAGGCATGATCGATACCCGTCAAATGCAGGTTCGTTATACCAACGGGCCACTATCAATATCACTTGAAAATCCAGAGACCACTGTTGGCCATGTTAAAACTAATGACAGCAGTATTCCTGATTTAATCGCCAAGTATAACTTCAAAGGTGATTGGGGTAATGTTTCTGTTACTGGTATTATGCGTCAGCTGAAGTACAAAGATGCTGGCTTGAACATTGATTCTTCAGAAGGTGCTGGTGGTATTAGTATCTCTGGTCGCATAAATGCTGCGGGTAAGGATGATATTCGTTTTACGATTACTTCGGGTAAAGGCTTGGGTCGATACCTTGGACTAGCATTAAATGCTGATGCTTATGTGGATGGAAACAACGCGCTAGCGACTATTGATCAAACCGCTGCCAACATCGGCTACCGCCATTTTTGGAGTGATACTACTCGTTCTACTTTAGGGTATGCAATTTATGATGTTGACGCCGATGCAGCGGCAGGTGTTTACAATGCTAAATCACAAAGTATTCACGTAAATTTGCTCTTTTCGCCAATGCCTAAGCTGACTTTAGGTGGTGAATATATCTATGGTAAACTTGAGAAAAGCAACGGTAATACCGGTGATATGAGTCGTCTTCAGTTTTCTGCGAAGTACTCTTTCTAAGAAAAAAACACCCCATAAGCCAATGCATCCATCATTGATGGATGCCTTTTTTTGTTGATATATGGTTCCTTTTATTTCAGTGTAAACAGATTATTAGCGTTGCAGACCGCCGATGCAGATATATTTTATTTCCAAATAGTCGTCCAGACCATACTTAGAACCTTCTCGACCCTGCCCTGATTCTTTAACACCGCCAAATGGAATAACTTCAGAACTTATCTCCGTTTCATTAACACCAATCATCCCATATTCCAGCGCTTCTGATACGCGCCAGCATCGACCCATATGCTCAGTGTAAAAATATGCAGCTAAGCCAAACTGGGTGTCATTGGCCATCGATATCGCTTCTTTTTCAGTAGTAAATTTAAAAATAGGCGCAACAGGGCCAAAAATTTCCTCTCGGAAAACTCGCATTTTATCGCTTACATTGGTTAGCACTGTCGGTTGATAAAAACACTCGCCCAGTTCACTGAAATTGCCACCCGTTGCAACAGAAGCCCCCTCTGCTATGGCACTTTGAACCTTCGAATGAATTTCGATGGCTGCCTTTGGAGTGATCACAGGTCCGTGACTTGAATTATCGTCCATACCATTGCCGATATTGAATTTATTTACTTCTGCGACAAACTTTTCGACAAAAGCATCATAAATTCCTTCTTGTACGATAATCCTATTCGCACAAATACAGGTTTGACCGGAGTTACGATATTTTGATACCAGTGCGCCAGCGACCGCTATCTCGAGATCTGCATCATCGAAAATAATTATTGGTGCATTTCCTCCCAGCTCCATCGAGGTGCGTTTTACCGTGTCGGCACATTGTTTAATCAAAAGCTTACCTACTTGTGTTGAGCCAGTGAAGGTAAGCTTTTTAACGATTGGATTTGAGGTCATTTCAGAGCCAACCGTCGCTGCATCGCTTGTTGGCAATACGTTAAATAACCCAGGCGGCAAACCTGCCCTGTTTGCCAATTCGACCAAAGCTAAAGCTGAGAGAGGTGTTTCTGCTGCCGGTTTTAGTACCACGGCACAACCAACCGCAAGCGCAGGAGCCACTTTTCGTGCTATCATCGCATTGGGAAAATTCCATGGTGTAATTGCTGCAACAACCCCTATAGGCTGTTTAATAGCAATGCTACGTCGATCACTTATAGCAGGAATGATATCGCCATAGACGCGCTTGCCTTCTTCTGCAAACCACTTAATAAAGGAAGCCCCATAAGCAATCTCACCACGAGACTCAAACAACGGCTTACCTTGTTCAGCTGTCATTAATAGCGCAAGATCTTCGACATTTTCGAGCACTAAGTGGTACCAGCGCTCTAAAATATCACAGCGAGTTTTAGCTGGAAGCTCTCGCCAATTAGCCATTGCTGTTTGCGCACCGTTAATTGCGCGACGAGTTTCGTTTAACCCAACACTGGCGACCTCAGCTAATATTTTTCCTGTTGCAGGGTTGTAGACTGAAAATGTTTCACCTTTATCACTATCGATCCACTGACCACAGATAAATGCCTGAGTTTTAAAAAGACTAGGATCTTGAAGTTGTATTGTCATATATTCCTCTATTTTAATTAGGGTGATGAACCGCTGAATGAAGCTAAAATATTATGTGCATTATCAAAATAACCGTGTTTAGCACGCTTATTTTTCCGCCCTCATCATATTCAAGAGTATAAAAATGTATATATACTATAATACAATATAGTTAACATGTTAAGCTAATGGTAATATCCCATCAACAAAAAGTTAGAATGATCTAAAATGATGCGAGCAGGCCAACTCATTTAATATATCAACCATCAAGTGGTAATAAACCAAAGCACTAAGTTGATAGTGATAAAAGACACTAACGTTGTTGGCAGAAGTACTGCTGAGCAAAGGCCACCATATTGATATCGCATACCAATAACAGCGAAAATACTGAACATCGGCATACAAGCGAGAATAATGGCAACCTGCTGAAATAATTGCGGCATTGCTGGAAAAAATAATATCAACGCAAAAACAGATAAGGGGTGAATAATGAGTTTACCCACAACAATGCTACTTAAATCAGTAACCATGCCCTTTGTTTTCAAGCCAACCAACATACCACCAATCGCAAATAAAGAAACGCCAGCAACCGTTACCGCTAATACATCGATCACTTTACTTAATAATGCTGGAGGTTGAATACCGACAGCAGTACTGCTTATACCAAAAGCGATGGATAAAATAATCGGGTTTTTAAGCAACTGAGGTAATGATTTAGCAAAAGCAGTAAAAAAATGACTGTTTTTTTGTTGTCCGGTATCTGCCAATGCTAAAGCTAATGGTAAAATAAACAGATTTTCAACAATTAACGTTAAAGCAAAAGGTACTAAAGCTTGCTCGCCAAATAGCTGCATAATAATGGGAAAACCAACCATTAAACTATTAGAGACACTTGCCCCTAAACCAAATAACGCACATTCGGTGAGCGTTTTTTTCCGAAAACGCGCCAAAAAAAATAACGTTGCAAAAGACAAAAGTGAGCCTAAGCCAAATACCAATAAGTAATCGTAATGTAAAATATCTTGAAAAGAGCGAGAACTTAAGGCCTTAAACAGAGCCGCTGGCAAGCCAATATTAACGACAAACCAAGCCAAAGGGCGAACATTTTCTTTCGGCATCCAACCCGTTTTCACCACGATGTAGCCAATGGTAATAAGTATAAAGGTTGGGCTAGTTAACGATAGAATATAACTAAAATTTTGCATATTTTGATCGACTGAAATAACAAAACTCACAAACAGTGGGCTTTAAAATGTAAAACTGATTATTAAACCATGGTTGGATCTGGATCTATCCCCATCAGAGAACGACCAAGGATCTGCTTACAAACATCATAGTCAGTATACGTAAGCGCGGCAACACAATCAGCCACTTCTGGTAATGACAATTCTAAACCGCCGTAAGCCTTAGGCTGAAAAGCGCGATGAAGCTGCATGATTTCAGCAGACGAACATTCTCATAAGGCACTTTGCGCCCTTGCTCAGCGGTCACTGCATTAGCAGCAATCTGCGGAAGAATCTTCTGCAATTCATCAAGCATAGGATTGGCTCTATTCATTATTCATTACCTTATTTATTATATTGTGTAATTTGCTAGTCAATCTTATATTGATATATAAACAGAGCCGCTTGTAACACAAGGTTTGCTTAACGCGTTAACAGTATTATGGATTGTATGGTAATAATAAATGGATCTTTCGTAGCCTTTATTGTACTTTACATAGGAGAGGTATCTAATAACCTCAAATAAAACAATGGCTGAATACCCCATAACCAACCGGTAACTAACTGATTAAAAAGCAATAAAAACAAAACCCATAAATTTATCTAATTATTTAATAGTACAAAGTATAGAACTAATTGAATTTTAACAAATAAAGAATACAGCTAGAATAGGGATTAATTAAAAGCAAAATGAAACTATCTAACGTACCTACTGATGACTATATTCCTAACATAGATTTAGGTCAATCCTACGATCAACGTTATATTGATACTGATATTCATTACGAAAGCCATGAAAAGTTGGCTAATTTTTTTGGGCGTAATATGCCAGTACATCATCATGACCGTTTTTATCAATTACATGTCATCCTTACCGGAACTATTCATGTTAATTTAGATGAGCGGAGTTATGTGGTACCAGCACCGATGTTTTTTTTAACCCCACCAACAGTGCCTCATGCATTTATTACCGACAATAATGCCAAAGGGCATGTTATTACCATAAGACAACAAGTAGTGTGGCAACTAATGGAAAGTATGATGGCAACCGGATGGGATAAAAGCAATTTTTTGACAAGTCCTTTGTGTGTTGCACTGCTACCAGAAAAAAATACAAATGCTGCTCATCTACTTCAGTTACTTTTGTTAATCGCTAACGAAAACCAGCAGTCAGGAATAGAACAGGGCTTTGCCTTAAAGGCATTACTACAGTTGATATTAATAGATATTTTACGGCTAGCAGATCAAAGTCAGCCTCAACAAAAAACGCGTAAAGAGGATATCCGCATTTTTCATCTTTTTAATCAGCTTATTGAAAACCACTACAAAGAACATTTAACCTTAAGTCAATACTCAGCAAAAATAAGCATCACCGAAGCCCGCCTTAATGAAATTTGTCGCAGATTAGCTGGGCTGCCATCAAAACGCCTTATTATGGATAGATTAATTCAAGAAGCTCGAAGATTATTATCCTTTTCGTCGGTATCTATTACTGAAATAGGCTATGAACTTGGCTTTAAAGACCCTGCATATTTTGCACGCTTTTTTCGGAAAAAGGCTGGTGTTACGGCAAGCAAATACCGGAATGGCTAATAATTATGTTATTACCGAGTTAAGAACTTATCTATGAAAAGTACCATTAAAGCAACGAAAATTATCTTTCCAGAGAAACATCACCCCTTGCAATTAGTTAACACGTTAAAGACTTGCGTCGTGCCCTATCGCAATTTCCAACTTGCGTCGTGCCCTATCGCAATTTCCAACTGGCGTAACGGTTATAACGACTACAGATGCCGAAGGCTATCCCGTTGGAGTTACGGCAAGCAGCTTCAATTCCGTTTCTCTGGAGCCTACATTAGTACTTTGGAGTATTGATAAAGGAGCAAATAGTCACGAAACTTTTGAAAACGCGGAATACTTTGCCGTTAATGTCTTGGCAAGTGACCAAGTGAGTACTTCAAATAATTTTACTAGCCGAGGACAATACAAATTTGCCAATGCACAATATTCACCAGGTTTAGGCAACACACCAATTTTTGATCACTATGCTGCACAATTCGAATGTAAAACTTGGGCGGTATATGAAGGCGGCGATCATTAGATTCTCGTTGGATAAGTTAAAAAATATCGCTCTAACGATAATGCAGAGCCCTTGGTATTTTCACGTGGTAGCGATGCTATTTCAGCACAGCATCCAGAAATGGTTAAGTCATCAACCTCCAATAGCAATGACAATGATGACGACTTTGTTAATGACTACTTACTGTATTTATTACGAGAGACTTATCAACGTTTTAGTACAAACTTATACCCGAAACTAAACAAGCAGTGTAATGTTACTCCTGAAGAGTGGCGTATTTTAGCTCGAATGGTCAACGCATCTTCAATTAAAATTAGTGAACTGACTAATATGGTAATGCAACCTGAGTTAAATCTTAGAGAAACAGCCAACCGAATGGTGACAAAAGGACTGATCGAGTATCAAAATACAAACACCCTGAAAGTAACCGAAAAAGGTCAAACGATTGCCAAAGAAATGAAATAAATTGCCTTAAATGAAGAAAAAACATTACTGGATCAATTAGATTCAGGACAAGCAAGGTTATTGAAAGAGAGCCTAATAGCACTGATAAAAATGAATGCTTAAAAATTCAATACATTGGAAGTACCGCTAGCGCTATCCCTAGCGGTACTTCTTTTGGGTATTGCACATTATATGGTTGCAGTAACAATGATCTTTGCCCATTTATCTAAGAGGTATTTAAGATTCAAGCCTAATTGGCAATATGGCTTTTACCGAGCGATAAAAACGCCATAAAAGTGAGATAAGAGCTAACCGACACTTTTGCCACATAACATTTAATGTTTACCGCATTGCTTTCGAGACTAATCGTACGCTCAAGCTCACTAACGAATACTCAGGGTTCGTATTCAAACTGCAACTTCCCCATAGCAAAATTAATATAAAGATAAAACTGATTCAACCAACAAATGTAAGATAATGTTCTGTAAATGTAAGTATTTATTACAATATTACTACACTTTATCAATACTATTATTCAGCGATAAATTTAAAATAGCAGTCATTAAATAAATTGATTAATAGGCAATAAAATGAAAAACTTTTTAATAATATTATTCGTAATGACCATTTCTGCATGCTCAGCAATACCAGTACAACAAGCCGCAAACAATATTCGTTTAACTCACAATGAACCTGGAAAAGAATGTGCCTTTTTAGGTGATATTACTGGAAATCAAGGTGATTTTTTTACTGGCTCATTTACTTCCAATGCTGATTTAGAAACAGGTGCTCGTAACGATTTAAAAAATAAAGCAATGCAACTTGGCGGAGATACCGTATATTTGCTAACTCAAAGAGCAGGCCAAACTGGTCACTATGACTCAGGTTTTGGTGGTGGTAGCCAACAAACTAATGTGACTTTATCTGGAAATGTTTATAAGTGCATGAAGTAGGATGACTTATTACTTGTATACCCGTTATCATTCAAAGTGCGTGATTTCAGTGGGAATTAAAAGCCATTTAGGCAAGGCCTTAAATTGATAGAATGGTTGTTCCATTCTTTAATTTAATAACGCAGCATAAATGACTTTTAACCCCATCGAAGAAGAGCATATGCAAATGAATATTTAAATTCAGCGCTGAGCCAAATCGTTGGATCAGTGTTACCGCACCCGTTTGTGCTGTCTGTGGTGTATTAAATTCATGAACGATGGACCATTTTAACACTCCTTTCTTTTTAACTAAGAATAGAGTGTGTTGCACTGACCGTTTGAAATCACAGCACCAAGGGAACATTGGCACTAATAAATATTAGTGCCAAAAACTAAACCTCTTGAGGTAATGGGGACAATCGCCGCTGTTGCCACAGACTGTGTGAAAACCTTTTGATCACCTTTTCGTATAACTAGCTGATAGTTATGATCAATCGGTCTTAAC